>NZ_CEEDEW010000001.1:0-61520 GCF_979254035.1 Duganella sp. AC237
GTCAACAGCGATTGAAAACTGATACAGTTTTGGCGCTCGCAGCGATTTAAAACTGATACACCTCCTTCACCAGCACGCGCTGGATTTTTCCTCTTTTCGTAGCCCGGTCAAGCAGCCTGGTCGCCCCTGATACTCTGCACAATTCCTGCTTGTCGCTGATGCTTCAGCCGGTAACTTTCGCCAGCTATGGGCACGATATGGGCGTGGTGCAGCAAGCGGTCCAGCAGCGCTGCCGTCAGCGTTGCGTCCTGCGCAAACGTCGCGTCCCATTGCCCGAACGGCAGATTGCTTGTCACGATCAGGCTGCCTTTTTCGTACAGCGCCGCGATCACCTGGAAGAACAGGTTGGCTTGTTCGCGGTTCATCGGCAGGTAGCCGATTTCGTCAATAATCAGCAGCCTGTACGTCTTGATGGCCCGGTGCATCACCGTCTTCAAGCTGTTTTGCGCGTGCGCCGTCGTTAGCGTCAGGAGCAAATCGGACGCCGTCATGAAGCGCGTCTTGATGCCGGCCTGCGTGGCCTTGTACCCCAACGCCATCGCCAGGTGTGTCTTGCCAACGCCGCTGGGGCCGACGAGCACCACGTTTTCGTTGCGCTCGATGAAGCCCAATCCGGCCAGTTCCTCGACCTGGCTGCGCTTGACGCCCTTGGCGAAGTCGTAGTTGAACTGCTCCAGCGTTTTGATCGCCGGGAAGCCGGCCAAGCGCGTCATCATGCTCTGCTTGCGCACCGTCCGTCCCGCCATTTCCTCGCGCAGCAGTCCCTCCAGGAAGTCGCTGTAGGCTATCTCGTCCTTGGCCGCCTGCTGGGCCGCTGCGCCGTAGCCCTGTGCGACAAAAGACAGCTTGAGCGCTTCGCACATCTGGGCGATCCGTTCATATTGCAGGTTCATGCCGCCACCCCTTGCTTGACGTTCATCAGCAACTGCTCATAGACCGCCAACGGGTGCTGCGCCGGCGCTGCTTCGGCGATCCGCTCGGCCACGATGGCAGGTCGCGGTAGCGGCGTCTCCGGTTCGGCCAGCTGCGGCCGCGCGGCGGCCACGTCGCCACGCCACGGCGGCGCCAGTTGCTGCAAGTGCGGCACTTCCAACGCCATCCGCACCACCGGCTGCTCCTGCGTCGTGCCGTGCACCCGCGCGTTGGCCACCTCGCGCAGCCACCGCGCCACCTCGGCGTTCGCCGTCACGACGTCGAGCTGCAAACCGCTCTGGGCAAGGCGGCTCGCCAACGGCACGTAAAACGAACGGCGCAGGTAGCCGTTGAAGCGCTCGACCTTGCCCTTGGTTTTGGCCCGGTACGGCTGGCACAGCTTGATGATGAAGCCGCTGTGCTTGGCAAAGTCCAGGAACCCGGCATGGTAGCGGTGCTGGCCGTCGCCGTACACGTCGCGCTCGATCACCACCGTCTTCATGTTGTCGTACAGGACCTTGCGCGGCACGCCGCCGAACGCGGCAAAGGCGCGCTCGTGGCAACCGATCAGCGTGGCCACCTTCATGTCGCTGACGAATTCGACGTAGCTGGCGCGGCTGTAGCCCATCGTGGCGCAGAACGCGTGCAGCGGCGCGCTGCCTTTGCGGAACTCGACCCAGTCGACCTGCAACTGCTCGCCCATCGCCGTCTCGAAGCGCACCTCGGGCTCGACCGGCAGCGCCGGACGCAACGAGCGCATGAACGTACGCAACTGGCTGAGACCACCTTGGTAGCCACGCTCGACAATCTCGCGGTGCAAGACGCTGGCCGGTATCCAATTCGGCTGCGCTGCCGTCTGGCGCTCGCGCAGATAGCTCTCGTGCGCCGCCAGCTTCGTAGGGCGCTTGACCTTGCGCTCGTACTTCGGGACTGCCTCTAGTGCCAAGTGCCGCCGCACCGTGTTCACCGCGCAGCCCACCTCGGCGGCGATGCGCCGCAGACTCAACCCATGCTTACTCAATAACTGAATTTCCACGTATACCTCGTTGGGTTTCAAGGCCGCTCCGCAAAGCAGCCATCATCTCAAAACGGTGTATCAGTTTTCAATCGCTGCTTGTATCAGTTTACAACCGCTGCTGACACCCTTCGCGGGTTAGTATCAGTCCATCTATAGGAGGACGACCTCCCCCACCTTGGGAAGTAATGACCAGGACGACCTGGCCCCGTTATATTTCGGAGGGGTCAATGCCTTGGGTATATCTTCTCGTTGCCGGTGTCCTTGAGATTGTGTGGGCTTACACAATGAAGCAATCTCATGGCTTCAGTCGGCTCTTACCATCGATCATCACGATTTCTACAATGGTGGCCAGCTTCTGGCTGTTAGCAGTCGCCATGCGAACTATTCCACTCGGAACTGCCTACACAATCTGGACGGGAATAGGAGCTGTAGGCGCTTTTCTTGTCGGAATCGCATTTTTGGCTGAACCGGTTAATGCAGCGAGAATCATTGCTGCGATCCTCATTGTTTCAGGGTTGGTGTTAATGAAACTATCCAGCGCCTGACATCGAGGTTATTAATGATGGGTCTCGTTACTGGCCTTATTAACCTCTCAAATTATGAGGTCAGGGACTCCAAGTCGACAGACGACGAAATGCACTTCCAGGTGGACGCACCCGATCCCATCGCGTGCGAGAAATGTGGCGTGCAGGGTGAAATCGTGCGGTTCGGCAAGCGTGATGTTCCTTATCGTGATTTGCCCATCCACGGCAAGCGGGTCACCCTCTGGGTGGTTCGTCGCCGGTACACCTGCCGGGCCTGCAAGACCTCCTTCAGGCCCCAGCTACCGGAGATGGTGGACGGCTTCCGCATGACGCGGCGGCTGCATGAGTACGTGGAGAAAGAATCCTTCAACCACCCCTACACCTTCGTGGCGGCGCAGACTGGCCTGGACGAGAAGACGGTACGCGACATCTTCAGCGCTCGCGCCGAGTTCCTGGGGCGCTGGCACCGATTCGAGACGCCTCGCATTCTGGGTATAGACGAGCTGTACCTGAACAAGCGCTACCGCTGCATTCTGACCAACATCGAGGAGAGAACCCTGCTCGACCTGCTGACCACCCGCCGGCAGGACTTGGTGACCAACTACCTGATGAAGCTGAAAGACCGGCAGAAGGTCGAGATCGTCAGCATGGACATGTGGAACCCCTACCGTACGGCGGTCAAGACGGTGCTACCACAGGCCCGTATCGTGGTCGATAAATTCCATGTGGTGCGCATGGCCAATGATGCCTTGGAGAAGGTGCGCAAGGGCCTAAGAAAGGAGCTGAAACCCTCCCAGAGCCGAACCCTCAAGGGAGACCGGAAAATCCTGCTGAAACGCGCTCACGAAGTCTCAGACCGAGAGCGGCTGATCATGGAGACCTGGACAGGCGCATTCCCGCAACTGCTGGCCGCCTACGAGCACAAGGAGCACTTCTACGGCATCTGGGATGCCATCACGCGCTCCCAGGCAGAAGCCGCCCTGGACGAGTGGATAGCCACCGTCCCGAAAGGCCAGAAGGAAATCTGGAGCGATCTGGTCAGAGCGGTGGGCAACTGGCGCGAAGAGATCATGACCTACTTCGAGACGGATATGCCCGTCACCAATGCTTACACGGAATCCATCAACCGACTGGCCAAGGACAAGAACCGTGAAGGGCGTGGTTACTCCTTCGAGGTGATGCGGGCACGAATGCTCTACACCACGAAGCACAAGAAGAAGGCCTCAACTGCGAAGGTCTCTCCATTCTACAAGAAAACCATCTGTTACGGACTGTCGGATTTCGCAGAGGAACTCAATTACGGGGTCGATCTATCAACCATCTGAGGGTGGTATAAGGTTGGTGGGGTGAAGGAGCCCCATCAACCATTAAATCCGGATACCCTTTTTTTGTACAGTCTATGCCTCGGGCATCCAAGCAGCAAGCGCGTTACGCCGTGGGTCGATGTTTGATGTTATGGAGCAGCAACGATGTTACGCAGCAGGGCAGTCGCCCTAAAACAAAGTTGTAAGGTAATATTTTAGTTTTGTTATCGCACTTGGTTGGTGTTGTGAAGAAAAGCGTTTGCAGTTTCTATTACATCACCTGCCGTCCGGTCTAACCTGTGGTCGAGTGCTGAAAGTTCACGTAGGTTTCACTGGCATGCTAAATTCGCCGAGTGTTAGTAAAAATTGAAATTGAATTAAAGTGAATCGCGCTTGGCTACAGCTCCATCAAGTCCGCGCGTTGAACAAAATAATTGGGTGCGGTTTTCGTAAGAGTTTGCACTTTGTAGCAACAACTAACGTCCAGCTTACAACAAGGCGTTGAATTCGCGCACTGCGTGCGCTGGGACAGTTCGTAAGTCGCGCATTTGGTGAATCATTGCGGAAAGTTTATCGCAAGCGCAACTTACAAACTGCCCATTAACTAAGCGTTATAGCTTTAAAAGGAGTTCCAATTGAGTAATGTAATAGCAGTCTTTGCGAGTGCAAGACGTAATGGGAATACAGGAAAATTTATTGACTGGATAGCGGGTGAGCTTGGAATGGAGGTGGTTGATATTTCTGAAAAAAATATAACGCCCTATGACTACGATCACAAGAATATTGGCGATGATTTTCTTCCAGTAATACATAAACTTCTTGGGTACGAAAAAATCATTTTTGTAACACCTGTGTATTGGTATAGCCCCAGTGCTCAAATGAAGACCTTTATTGACAGAACATCTGATTTTTTGGACTTAGATGAGTTAAAGGATATAGGCAGACGGTTGCGCGGAAAAACAGCTTATATTGTATGTACTTCAATTAGCGCCGATGCTGATAGCTCGTTTCTTGGCTCATTAAAAGACACTTTTCGTTATCTGGGCATGCAATATGGCGGTTATGTTCACGCTAATTGTGAAAATGGTTATGTTCAAGATAATTATAAGCAAGATGTTGAAAACTTTTTGCGTACTGTCAAATCCCAAGAGCGGCTATAACAAGTCGTTCCAGCACCGCGCACTTCGTGCGCTCGACAGTTTGTAAGTTGCTTTTTTGTGGTTTTGCTACGCAAAAGTACCCACAAAAAACCAACTTACAAACTGCGGCTGAACTTGGCGTTGTAAGGTAATATTTTAGTTTTGTTATCGCACTTGGTTGGTGTTGTGAAGAAAAGCGTTTGCAGTTTCTATTACATCACCTGCCGTCCGGTCTAACCTGTGGTCGAGTGCTGAAAGTTCACGTAGGTTTCACTGGCATGCTAAATTCGCCGAGTGTTAGTAAAAATTGAAATTGAATTAAAGTGAATCGCGCTTGGCTACAGCTCCATCAAGTCCGCGCGTTGAACAAAATAATTGGGTGCGGTTTTCGTAAGAGTTTGCACTTTGTAGCAACAACTAACGTCCAGCTTACAACAAGGCGTTGAATTCGCGCACTGCGTGCGCTGGGACAGTTCGTAAGTCGCGCATTTGGTGAATCATTGCGGAAAGTTTATCGCAAGCGCAACTTACAAACTGCCCATTAACTAAGCGTTGAACGACAGCTTTCCCAAAAGCTCTACGGCTGCTCTGGGTCGACACCGGTAATCGGATCGTTGCCGCACTGAACAGCGCCCCGTTCCAGGTCGCCTCCATTTATGCGGCTGAACCGAGGGAGAGCAGCTTTACGCCGTCTGGCCGCAGTTCGCCCTTGGGCGACACGTGCCGGTAGAGCGTCTGCCGGGTAATCCCGAGTTCTTCGCAGAGATCGCCCACCTTGGTTTCCGGTTGCCCCATGCTGGCCATCGCCAGGCGTAGCTTGGCGGCGGTCATCTTGAAGGGGCGCCCCCCTTCCTGCCGCGAGCGCGCGCCGAGATAAGTCCAGCGACTGTTCGCTCGGAAATCAACTCACGCTCGAACTCGGCCAGCGCGGCAAAAATACCGAACACAAGCTTGCCGGCGGCAGTCGTCGTGTCGACCGCCGCACCGTGACCGGTCAGGACCTTCAGGCCCACGCTACGCGCAGTTAGGTCGTGCACGGTGTTGATCAGGTGGCGCAGATCACGGCCAAGCCGATCGAGCTTCCACACGATCAGCGTGTCCCCTTCACGAAGCGCCTTCAGGCAAGCAGCCAACCCTGGGCGATCATCGCGCCTGCCCGAGGCCAGATCCTCGTAAAGGTGCGCAAGGCTCACACCAGCGGCGATGAGCGCATCGCGTTGCAAATTGGTGGACTGGGATCCGTCCGCCTTCGATACCCGCATGTAGCCGATCAGCACCTTTTCACCCGTCACGTATACGTTCGATTATGTGACAGTGTGCGCCCAAACGATCAGGGCGTCAAAATTAGTCACTTAACGCGTCATTTATTCTACGACATGTAAAGGGTCCATCAGGTTCATGATGTGACAGAAATTCTGAAGGAATGCCCTCCCTGGCCAACGTGACACGCAAGCGATCCAAAGACTCGGGATCTTGCTGCCCATAAGCGGCCAGCGCGAACAAAAAACGGGCCGTCTCCGGATTGTGTCGCGCCTCGGCGACCGCTTCGTTGATCGCCTTGATCATCTCCTGCCAGTAGTTCACGGGTTCCTGCTTGGGCTCCTTCGCGGACAGACCGTTGGTGAATCCGGTTTGCGGCTCCGGCAAGAACAGTGCTGCTTGTTCCCCGCGCGGTCTCAACACCTTCGATTCGATCAGGTCAATGGCGGTGGCCGCCGCCTCCAGCATCTGCAACTGTATCGCTGGGTTCAGAATTTCGTAGGGACGCCACAGGCTTTGCCCGGCGCGCAGCGGATGGCCGCAGCGTTCCCAGACATAGTGGATACTCCCGGAGCAGGTTCCGCACTGCGAAAGTGGGGTATTCAGTTCATCAAGGAGCGTGCGCAGCAGCCGGAACCAGAGACCGGCATGAATTCGGCGGCGCGGCAATTCCACATACCCCATTGTGAGGGCTTGCCAGGTGCGCCGATCCATCGCCGCAATCGCGTCGCAGGCCGTGCGCGGCGCAGCGTCGGCGCTCTCCCAGCCGAGAAAGCGTCCTGGCACGCCCCAATAGGATTCCAGCCAGCAACCATGCAGTGGACAGCTCAATGTCAGAGGCAATTTCCAAACGAGCAGTACGGCCCGATTCGCTGGATCGTTCAGGCAGAGCCGGCACGCCCGGCGGATCGGCTGGCTGGGCAACCACGCGCGCCAGCTCGTGATCGATCTGGTCTTTCTGTTGCGCTTCGGTAGTAATACCGAGAACTGGAACACATAGGTTTCTAGAGCGGCCGAAAGCCGGTCGTCGAGACTATCGAGCAGCCACGGCGCCCAACCGGCGACACTCATGCAGCGCAGCTGGCCCAGCTTGATGCCGCTTCGTTGGGAAAGTGCCGTCAGCAGCGACAGCGGTGGCACAGTATCCAGATCATCGACCTGGCCGTGGCCGAGGTCGTGTTCCAGCAGGTCATGCACATCCATCTGGTAGCAAAGGGCGACGCGGTTAATCCATGAGGACAGAGCTTCGCCTTCTATGGGTGCCGGATGCAGCGGCCAGCGTGGTGTCGATTTCACATCAGCTCTCGCTCGAACTGGCGTCGCCGCTCGCTAGGGCCGATGTAATCCGCCATGCTGAGCGTGCGGTGGTTGATCGTTTCCTCGCCACTCTCTACGGCGGCAACAGCGGCCGCCATTAGCAGGTGAGACAGCTCGCCGATGGTGCCCTCGCTGCGCGTGAGCAGGTAGCGCGCCATGTCCGGCGTGGCAATCGCGGAAGATCGTCGCAACGGAAGCGAAGCGGCGAAGCTGGCCAGCAATGAGCAGCAATCGTCGTTGGCCTCCCATACAGGCAGCATCATCGGCTCGAACCGGTTTTCCAACTGGTCATCCGAGCGGATGGCCAGGTAGGCGTCGCGCGTACCGACTCCGACCAGCGGGATACGCAGCTCGTTGCCTAGGAATCGCAGCAGATTGAGGAATTCCCGGCGGTTGACGCTGTTGCCGGCCAGGACGTTGTGTAGCTCGTCGATCACCAGCATGCGCACGCCAACCTTACGTAGCAGTGCCAACGCTAATTGTTCCATTTCCGGCAGCCGTGGGCGCGGACGCAATGGCGCACCCATCGCCGCGAGCAGCGCGACGTAGAAGCGGATCACCGACGGTTCGGACGGCATCTGCACAACCAGCACCGGCATGTGCTCCTGGTCGGCATCGGCGCTGGCCGGATGAGCGCGCCGGAATTTCTCGATGATCATCGACTTGCCGTTGTTGGTGGGGCCAACCAGCAGCAGATTAGGCATACGTTGCTTGTTCGGCCACGCATGCAGGGTTTCCAGCCGGTTCAGCGCCTCGACCGCTCGCGGATAGCCGATCCAGCGATCTGCCCGAATGCGCTGGATGCGTTCGTCCGCCGGTAGCCGGGCCAGTCCTTGCGCTACTGGCAACAGGTGGGATACGTCGATGATGGGATATTCGTCCACAGCTACCACTCCTCGATTTCGTCGAACGGTTTCGCCGGTGGCAGGTTGTCTGCCTGCGGGTCAGCAATGTCCGTTTTCGGCGGAACGGGCTTGTCCAGATGAGCTGACGCTTTGAGGTGCTGGCGCCGATCTGCATCACGTCGCGCCTTGCGCGTGGCCTTTTGCGCGGTGGTCACGATCTCGCGCATCTGGCCGATTATGCGGAACAGCGCCGACTCATCTACCTGTTCACGCCCTTGTTGCCGCAATTTTGCCAGCGCCTGCCGTTGCTCCCAGAGGGTGACCGCCGGATGCGACAAGGTCCGGTAGGGGATTTCCAGATAGTGCTGCCCCTCCGGTTCCAGCACCCAGATGCGGCTGATGTCGCGCGGGTCACGCCGGATCAGGAAAGCAGGCAAGCGGCCACGCCGTGCGATCCACGGCTTCAGCGCATCGGCGTAGTAGTGGATGTGGTCAATGACAAATCCGGTGCGCGTCAGCGTGCGGCGAATGATGGGCAGGAAATCGACCAGGAAAGCGGTGGCGCGGGTGATGATGGCCGGTGCGTCGGCACGCGCCACGGCCTCGATCCAGCGCGCGGCCGGCGGTTGGAGCAGTCCGTTGTGTACGGAGCCGTGATAGGTGCCGACCGCCAATGTGAGCCAGCGCTCCAGTTCACGCAACGTCAGGGCTGCCTTGTTTTCGGAATCGTAGTCCCCGCGCTGGTCGGGATTGGAGAATGTCGTTCCCGGCAATTCGTCGTGGATCATTTGCATCACCGTGCCGATAATCCGTTCCACGGTGCCGCCGTAGTGCGGCTGCCCGGGCGGACGATAGTCCAACCGGATACCATGTTGCTCGCAGCCACGGCGCAAGGCCTCGCTTTTGAACTCGGCCGCGTTGTCTAGGTAGAGCAAGCTAGGCTTGCCGCTCATCGGCCAATCCATCTCCACGTTCAGCCCTTCCAACCAAGGGCGCTTGTCACAGGCAACATGCGCGAGGCACAGGCCGACCGAAACGGCGGATGGGGCTTCCAGTGTGACGACCATACCGAGCACGCAGCGAGTGAATCCGTCGATGGCGATGGTCAGGTACGGGCGGCCAATCGGTTGCCGGTCGCGCTCATCGACCACGATCAGGTCGATGACGGTGTGGTCGATCTGCACCTGCTCCAACGGCACGGTGATTGCCCGCGGGACGCCACCGGCACCTTGCAGGTCGCGGGAGACATCTTGGCCTTCTCGGCGGCGAGTGGTTTTGAGAGGATCGAGGCAGGCAATCCGCAAGGCTACGGTGTTGCGCGCGGGAACCCGCAGCTTTTGTGCCTTGCAAGCCTGTGTGACTTCGCGGTGGAGCGCCGCCAGGCTGGGCTTCTGCTTGGTCAAGAAACGCTTTTGCAGCAGCTCGCGAATGATGCGCTCGACCGGTTCTGGCAAACGGCCCGCGCCTTTGCCACCGCTTGACTGATTTGGCGCGAGGTCCGTCACAAGTCCGGTGCCTTGCCGAGCGCGGCGGATCAGGACGTACACCTGTCGCCGAGACAAGCCCAATGAGTGAGCAGCGGCATCGGCGGCCTGATGGCCGACGATTTCGAGCGCCGCCAGCGGTCCGATGATGTCCGTTCTGAGCTTGGCCATCTCCCATGCCTCGCTGGGCAGGGTAGCCACCCCTCGCTCGGTAATTCCGAGTGTATCTGACGCCATACCCTGACCTCACTTTCGTGCACAGGAGTATTGAGCATAGACGAGATTGGTGCAGAGGACTACTGATATTGGCTGCCAGGAACCGTCTGCACAACAGGTGCCAAACCCAGTCAGTTGGTGCCGTCGTCTTCTGAAAATGACACCCAACATCAGGCCACCCAAAGCTGACATACCGAAAAAAATGCCTACAGCCGCTGCGATCCTGCGGCCTACAGTGAGAGGTGGCAACATCATCAATCTTTGAGAAGTAGGAGAATAAAACAAATTATACCAACATTAACTAACTATCAACTAGCCATTAAGGGTATACCTAATTTAGCCATCTGATTAAGGGATGGCTAAAAATACCTGAGTCGATTTAACTTGGCTAGACACATTTTGGCTATTCTATTTAACCTTGTTATCCGGTAGCTCGGTTTCTATGGTCCTTAGAGCACGTAACGTCGAACATGCTTGGTCAAAGGACTCCAATCCATTCCCAGCGCCATCAGAACCGTATAGCGCAATGCGCACTACATCCAGTGACTTTGCGACGGTGCTATTCCCCAAGCCATGATTTGCGAGCTTTTGGCCGAGCTGGTGAAGTTCGTCTTCCGCTTCTTTGAGGGCGATTCTAAAAATCGCTATGTCAGTCGTTCCTGGCATGTTTATCCTTAGTTCCGGCCTAGTGCAGTATCGAGAGCATATTGCGCCTCGCGCTGCGCGTCCACCAGCGGGCCGACGACCAAGCTTCCGTACCCAACACGCTCGCTTAACTCGCGTGCGCGCTGGCGCGCTTTTAGCGCGTCCTTGATGGCATCTAGCGCTGTCGATTCGTCCGTTGTGACCACGCTGATTTTCCTCTCGGTTAAGACGGTTTGCTAACGCGGTGGCCAACGGGTATGAAATGCACCGAAACCCCATCGACGTCAATGGGGTTACCAGCGAGCGCGGCTTCCCATTCAGGCGAACCCGCGACCAATCCGCGACCACTTAAAAAGTCAGTTACTTGGACGAGACCGGCTACCTCATAGGCTTCCGTCGATCCGCGTTTAACACGGAATGACAAGGGATACCTTTTACCCCCAAAATCGCTGGTCACAGCCCAGGCCAAACAACAGATGACGACAGCAACCACTACAAAAATTCCGATCCACATGGCATTTTCCCTATTAAGTTTGCTGCTTAGTTACTTCCACGAGGGTTGGTTGTGGGCGAAGAAATCGCGACTCCTAGTAAGATGGCAACACTAACCGCACCACAAATGAAAATGAAATACGGAAATAGGGGAGAATCTAGTTCTGACGGCAGACTGCCTGTCATATACGCTATCCCGCCAACGAAAAATAGAAAAACCCCCAAACTGGCGAACAACAAGGCGAACTCAAGAAACGAAATTCTTTCGGAACTTTGGTTATTTATTTGTCTGCTCATCATGCTTTTTCCTCATCCCGGAGACCGTCCAGGTGGCGGGCGCCAAAGCGCAGGTTTACTCTACTGCGAGTATTTGAAGTCCCGCAAGAATGCACAAATCAAAAACGATCCTTTAATACTATCTTCCTTGTTTCGCGTCTGCTAAATTTAGCTGCTAAACCTTCGTTTGACTCCAAGGGGGATTCTCCCTTGTTACAGTTTAGATGCGACTACCCAACCCGCCACCCCGATAACTGCAATAACCGCAGCGACGTTGGGTCGATTTCGCAAAACATTCGCTACGACCAGGGCACAGAGGCCAACACCGCACAATGCTTGAAGTATGTTCATGGAAATTTTCCTTAGACTTTTATCGACCGGATTTTTCGGGCTTTGAACTTGTTATCTTGCTATATGCGTCCATCCCACCAGCTACGGTAACGAGAACGAATGCAGACACCAGCAAGCTAATTAGGAACGAATCGTTCGAATCGAAATGCAGTACCCTCCAACCCATTTTAAATGACAGGAACCAACAGACTATGAAGTCAAGCACTACTATCAAAGCAAAACCCAATAGCTCATTTTTCCCCATTTTTACTAGTCGAGACATCGCATCCTCCTTTTCGCGTCCGCGAAATTTAACTGCGTTGCGCTAGTGTCCGACTAGCTCGGCGCGCCAGCCGGCGCAGGATTTCTCGGCCTACTAAGGGAGAGTGCCGCGCATGAACTTGCGGCCCTGGCGGAACCAGTTGATCGCCCCGCAGTAGTTTCCTCGGTCCTTTAGGATGCCTTCTTTTGTTGGTATGCAAACTGCCTGAAGGCTTCGTATTTGTACTTGATACCGTTGGCGCACAGATACAATCGATCGGCATCCTTGCCCACGAATTCATTCGTGGGCTTGCACCTGTACAAAGCGATCATTGTCTGTGCATCTTTGTCGGTCGGTTGTAAGCTGAATATGTAACTCATGACGCCCATCACGGCGATGATGAATATGGCGGAACCCAAGAGTGCTTTTGAATGAGACATGATTTCCTTTTTCGCGTCAGCGAAGTTTTCTATGCGGCTAAGACGGTTTGCTAACGCGGTGGCCCACAGTTTCTTGATAACCGGCGGAAGTTTGTAGGAGCTATTCGCCACTAAATTCACGATCAAAGATCATGAGCACAATGCCCGCCAGAAACATCACGAACCCTAGAATTATGATCCCATAAAACAAGAGTTCGCCTAATAGCATCTTTGCTTCTGTCATAAAAATAAGCCAAGTCAGCGGGATACCCATCCACATAACTTTCGTGCTTCGCTTTAACATGAATCCTCCGGGTTACGGTTATCGACGGTCAGGGTATTTTCCGGTCTGCTCTAGTTGCGGTCGCGAGGACCGATCAAACCACTGCGCAAAATCTCGCGCTCGGCCTGTTTGTTGAATGCGTCGCTGCTGAAATCTGGCTTGGCCATTTTTTTCATCGAGCCGGCCACTTCCAGCACAGCCGCGCCAACATCCTGGTGAGTAAAGCAATCGCCCCAAAATTCGATCACATCCGCGCCGACAACGCTTACACACTGCACCCCGAAATCTACAGACATACCGTACTGCTGCGCCAATGGAACCCACCGGGACGGCTTGACCGGCGCGGGTGCAGGCTGGGGCGCATCAACGAACAGGGAGGCGATTGATTTGTTTTTCATGCGTTTTCCTTGGGCGCTACTGCGCCAGTTCTTCGTTCAAATCTTCGCCGGTCTCGTAACCGCGATTCCACCAATACGCCTCTTCCGATCCGACCGCATAACGGCATGAATGCGGTTCCTCATCGAACGCGGCCTGCTCGCCTTCCAGGTACTGCTTTCGATATTGGTCAGGGACGTCGATCACAATATTTTCCTTCTCGGTTAGACGCCAGTGAGGCGTGCAATGCGCTGCAAGTCGTCATCGGATTTAAAGGCCAACGAAAAGAACGTGTCGCCTTCGTCAAAGGCTTTCTTCTGCTCCCGAGCATGAAATTTCAGGTGCGCGATGATTGCCCAGATAAGACGGCCTTTTTGTTCGACGTTCATTTCTTCTCCCATTTCGCCGCGCTGGATTGCGCTTCCATGTAGATCATTATATACCCTCAATGGGGGTAGTCAAGCGCTTTTTACTTCCCGGTCCAAAATCTCTTGAATGAACTTCCACGCCATATCCGGCATGCCTCGCGCTGATTCGCTGGGCGGCAGCAGCCAGTTATCCAGCGTCTTACGTTTGACTGCGATCCGCTGGGCGAATTCGTCCCGCGTCATACCGAGGCGGTGCATGGCGTCCCGCAAAAACTCCTGCTGCGTAAGCTGGCTCTTCGGCATCAGAACACGCTCGCTGCGATCTTGCCCAGCCTTACCGGGTCAGCATCAATCAGCGCCTTAGTGGCCTGTAGCGTCTTCAAGCCCAGCAAAACCTTGATGTGCTTGAGGTCGATATTGTTGTTGTTCAGGCGAACAGCAAACGTGCGCCGACCGGACATCGCGCTCGCGCCCTCGACGCCCGCCTGCAAGTGCAGCTTGCGGAAAAGCTGGCTGAGACTGTCGCACGAATAGCTGATTGCGCCCGTGCCGGTGCGCCTCTGTGTCAGCTTGTACGGCTCGCCTTCATCGGTGAGAAATATCGACGCGTCCGGGTCCAAGCTTCTGTATGCGGCCTTGCGAGTCGTGACGCGATGGTGGTGTTCCACGCGATAGGCGAGGTACTTGTCGATGGCTGCAACAAGCTTGACGTTGGACCAGTACAGTGGGCGCTCGCTGCCGTTGTACGCAATCTCCGCAGGCACTGCGGATTCATCCAGCACGGAGCCATCGGCCTTCAGGTATGCACGCAGGGGCAACCGGGCCAGTTCGGTCAGCATCATGCCGGTGCCGTACACGCACATCAGCAGCGCGACATTGCGCACTGGTAGCTCGCCACTTACAGCCGCAACTTTTAGCATGTGCTTCAGTCGGTGTTCTTCAATATAGGGGGCTTTTGCCATCTTATCCGCAGTCGTTATTGATTGTATTCAGAGTTAATCATTTGAAGAATACGCGGAAATCCGGCTGCGTGCAAGGCGCTGTCTCAGTCCTCGGAAAACCCTATCAATACAGGCCCGTAGAGCGATTATTTGAAGTCACCATACCCATCGCCCCACGGTGGTAAGCAAACGACGCGTGGCGGCCCGCTGAGAGCCCTGTAGCACCAGCGGCCAAGCGACCCCTCTTCCTGTAGACGTCTTTTGCTGAATTCATTTTGTCAATATCGTTTGCTGCGAGGCTGGCACACCAGCCCGGTTGAGCGGGCGGCCGGTCGCGGGGTTTGCGACCGGGCGGGCGTGATTTATCCGGGTCTTAGCGTCCCGTAGGGATGGCCGTAAGGCCAGGGCGACTGGGGCGGGTTTATCGCACCGGTCGGGCCGCTTAGACCGAGCGTACCGTTGTCGGTTGCGTACTGGTTTTTCTGGGGTTAACGTCGCCGCTTGCGGCGCTGGTTTTGTAGTTATTCTATGGGGGTCGTCCAGCCCGCTTGCGGGCGGTTCTGCCTCCCATCTGAAGGATGGGGGCCTATTTTTACTACCCCGCGCTCCTCTTTTAAACGGCTAAAGAAGGATAAAGGAAAGGCTGAAAAGGCTAGGGCCGAAAAAACGGCCTATAAGGGCTTGCAAATCAATAACTTGCGCTGCGGAAGCGTAAGTAAAACCTACCATGGCACCTCTTTTTAGGACATCCCCTATATGCCTGAAACGGTGATTTTGGAGCTTGCGATCACGGCGGCTGCCGTACTGTAAGTTAAACCTACCGTGTTTTCTCTTACCCGTAAGCTAAACCTACCTGCCTTTCCGCGAACTGTAAGCTATGCCTACCGCGCTGCCTGTGGATAAGTCTCTGAAAATCCACAAAAAAATGACTCGTTAGCTAAACCTACCTGGAACCGTAAGCTAAACCTACGGCGATATCCCGCCACCTGTAATCTATCCCTACCTATGCGTAAGCTAAACCTACCAAAACGGCAACCTATCACGTGCTCGATGGGGCGGTCCAATGGCGTCACCTGTAAGCCAAACCTACCTGCTTGGCAAATGGTGCCGCCACTTCCCGACTCCTGTAACCAAACCTACCGGTATCGCCGGGCATTTGGGACAAAGAAAAGTCGCTGCAGGAGTTGGCCAGTCACCGAACTTTGTATTGTCTTGGTGACTGGGACGCCGTCCAGGAGAGCGGCTGCTGTCGCCAATTTGGTGACAGCGTAATGCCGGCGCCGGCGCGATCGCGTCACCACGATTCGATGTGTAAGTAGAACCTACCTTTAAGCGATGCCCCTAACAGGGCGGCCGAGTCGTTCTTCCGCTATGTTGATGCGTTTGTTTGCTGCCTTGACGGATTTGACAAACTCATGCGACGGCGAGAACGTGTAAATGACATCCAGAATTTTGTTGCGGTCGCCTCGCACGATCTTTTTATCGATCAGCAAAATGATGTGCGGTGTTAGTTCAGCAAACGCATCGTCCAGCGCCTTCACTGCGAGCCGTGTCGAACCCTCTGCGTATCCTGTGAACATTGCGCTATCGCGTTTGATGGTCGAGAAACGCATTTCAAAAGATCGCCCCAGTTGCGCAAAGGTGAACTTCAACACGATTGACCGGTGTAGCCAGCGCGCCAACTGGGTGTCATGAGACATCATCTTGTGATAATTAAATTGGCGGTATGTCAGTTCGTCAATGCTGCGCGTGACAAGCGGGTGAAATTGCGCGACCCACTTTGCATTCGCGTCGGCGTTTAGATCCGCACGTGTCACACCGGCCAGCGCGGGTAGGTAGTTGCTAAGGGCTACGCCCTCGCCTGTCTCGCTGGTGTCGATGATTTCTATGTTGCTCTTTGCCATGATGCGCAAGCTGAGCATGATTTCTTGAAACGAGCGCGCATGGCCCCGGCGCTTCAATTCCTCGCGCAGCGCATGCAACGAGAACATGACGCCGCTGCGATAGTCATCCTTGTCGAAAAAACCTTGCTGCTGATCGGTAGCGATCTTCCGCAAAGCGTCCTCGATCAACTCTTCATTCGCACTTGGATAGAAATCCATTTCCACTAGTTCGCCCGTAGCATTGGGCACCTCGATTTTGGCGGGCTGGATCACAGCACGGAATTTTTTTCCCCGGTAGTGAAAATCATGTTTCAACAACTTGAGGTTGCCGTCAGTGCTACGCATCTTGCTCATTGTTTGGCGCGATACCGAATACTTGGGTACGCTGTCCCATAGGTCAAACGTGTTACTCAGCTGGGAACGCTCGTCGTCGTTATTGACAAGATAATCGCGGAATAAATTCAGCTGGATATTGTCGAATGCTCGCGGTGTCAGCTTCTTGGTGGCGCGGCGCTTTTTGGGCTGCGCCAACGCCTTTGCCGCCAGCGCGTTAGCCTTCTCGATTAACGTTGGTTCGGAAACGCTATCATTGACGTCATCAGCGGCGCTGGGTGCTTTATCGTCGTCTTCAATCGCAGTCATCGGTTTGTCTCTCAGTGCATTTTCGCGCCCGCGAAAATCGGGCATATTCAGCATTACGTTGATTTGGAAACCAGTTGGCACCTTGCCACCGGTATCGAATGGTTCGCAGAGAAGTTGGCCGGGAGCAGTCCCGGCCAACGCCCCCAGGCTAGGCGTCTGTCTTTGCAACGGATAGCCGCTTTACAACATCGTCCCGCCCCAACTGAACAGCTTTAGCTACCACTGACTGTAGGGTAATTTCCTTGTGCTGTGGCACAAATTTGATGCTCCAGTTTTGATTGACCTCGGCATCAACTGTGAAATAACGCGCTGTGCCTTTGGTCTTTGCATACACTGTCCAGCAAGGGACCGGCTCCCGTTCAGAAAACTTCCGGCAAGATGGCACATAATCAATAAAAACTATCTCTGAGTTCATGCCCGCCCAGCGCTCTATAGAACCATCCTTGCGGACGACATTTTCCGACCATGACTTGAACAGTCGGGGTACGACCACATCCTGATACTTGTTCACTTTCGCAACGCCCGCAGCCCATTCACGGTTGTTCATTTGCTCATGTTGATCCAGCTTGTAGCAGATAATAGAACCAACGATTACAACAAGAACCACAGCTATCGTTGGGTCGAACCATTTCTTATAAACTAACGGGGTTAAATAGCGCTTGTAAAAAGGTACTTTGCTCATATCGTTCTCATCAGGGATGTAATCAACAGTCAAGTCCAGGGGTCACTCTGGTATGTTCTTGCTGTGGCTCCGTGCAGCCTCAATCGCTGCCGCTTCGCCGTGTACATTGAAGACGGCCATCACGCGCTCACGCTCCCATTGTCGCAGTCCCCACTCTTTGAGGCGAGCGGCAAACGCTAAGCGTTTTTCCACCGATAGGGCGTCCCGATGCTGCCGTTGGGAATTGGTTTGTTCAACGGGGGGCAAGTATCGATCCATCATTTCATGAGAGAACACGAGAAATCGGAGTATGACGCCAGCGTTGACAATGTACCTAGCCGTAGTTTGGTATGACGTAACGGCATCCGTGCCAAACAATTTTATTGCCAGAATCGCTAATATTACGGTGCCTGCCCAATTGAGAATGATGCACGTCACAAACAAAGGGCGTGCCCCCTGCCCGGCTGTCAGTTTCGCGCGCACACATTTTGACCAAGCGACGGCGGCCATCGCTACCCCGGCCACTGTCACACTGCCCCAAAAACTACCGCCAACAGTAATCGTCCACACAAATGCCGTCCACGCCGTCACCCATGCGTAACTAAGGGCGGCCGCGATGGCGTCGTATTCCTCCATCACTTTGCCCAACGCCGCACCTCCACCGATGAGGGTAGCGGCCGCAATGGCGACGAACCGGCCGCACTCCCGTGCAGTATGGTATGGGCTTACAGGTTGTGTTTCTGATTTATACATAGCGCCTCCTTATATCGTTAACCGGGTTAGTACAGCTTGCGGGTGGACAAAATACGCGCAGCCTCTTGCAAACTGCGGTGGCCTTGCGCTAAGACCTGCTCTAGCCGTTCGTGCTGGCGGCCCAGTTCGTCATGCTCCTTAGCGCGTTCGATTGCCTCTAGCGCCTCCTTGACCTTCTGCGGGTCTTTGCCGACATACTCGCGGACTCGCTTGTCGCCAGCTTGCGAGGGGTACAGCAGGACAAGGTACTTTCCGTCCTTCATATGCGGATTTGCGTAGATCAACCCGGCTTTCTTCAAGACGGCCATCTGTGCCGCCAATTCCTTCAGCTCGGTGTCCAGTTTGCCGATCATATCCGGCAGGGTTGCGGCGACGGCGGCAACAGTGGTAACGATTTTCATAGGCTTAGTCATATTTGTCTCACTTAGTAGAATGGTGACAGATCCAGCTGCGCCAGGCGCTTCGAGTGTCACCAATTTTATGGGCTTGTGGGGCCTTCGCGGAACTGGTTCAATTTGGTCATCAGGTTGGCGAAGTGGTCGACGCGGCGCGCATCCTCGGCCTGAGCGTACAGACGGCGGATGCAGCAGATAAGCACTGCCTCGCAATCAGGCCCAGCGGCACCGGACAAGCGCACCGCTTCGATCAGCAACATGACCGGCCCGGCGCATGCCGCGATGACTTCATCTCGTCGTGCTTCCGTAACGGTGCCGCTTGGTAGCGTGATTAGGCACTCGCCTATCATTTGCTCGACCTGCGCTAGTGGTGGGACGTGTAAGGTAGACATTTCGTTCTCCTAGTGTGCGTCGGTCAAACGTGCATGCTGTTCAAAAAAACCTGTCGGCGCTCGCCGTGGTCCGTGAGAATGATCCGCCCTGCCGCTTCGGCTTCCCGCAGATAGTACGAAGCCTTAACCGCCAGAGCGGCCGCCTCGCTCAAGACGCCGAAATTGTCGGCGGGATCACGGCGGTATTTCTTCATCATCGCTTTCAGGCGTTTTGCCGTAGAGCGGGCGCGCTTCTTATGCTGCTGAGAAAAAAACTTGATCTTCGATGTCATGATGTGCCCCTGTTGCCGCACGCTGGCTCAATCCTCGTCGTCATCCACCACATCGAATTGCTGGCCGCATGTCGGGCAACCTTCGCGGCGCACATTGGCGGCGCACATCGCGAGCAATTCGGTTCGGGTGCGGCAGCTTGGGCAGCGGGTCAATTCCTCGCCCACGTAAATCGTTTGTACCGGCGCTGCTGCTAACTTCGTATCGTTGGGTTTCATCGTACGATTCCTGTTGATTTGGAGGGGAAGGGCTTGCGCCCTTCCTCCTTTAACGCATTCCGGTTAGGCGGTCAGCTTGCGCATTTCCTCGGCCAGAACCCACAGAGCGCGATTCAACTTGATGTTGGTATCGATGCCGGTCACTGGCCGGGTTTCCATGCGGCGGCCGGTTGCGTTACGACCGCGCAGACCGCCGTCGATCATGTGTTCCTGCACGCGGTTGAAGGTGCTCCAAATGTCGCTGCCTTGGTCCTCGATGCGCCTCGGGGTCAAAATCTGGCGTTCGGTAACTGGGGCCGGGGCAACGTCGGTATCGTATTTCAGGGCCAGCGCTGCACGGGCAAAGGCAAGTTGCCCGCCTTCGCTCAACGTCAACGACTTCATGCCGTCGATCTGGCCGTCCAGCAGCTCGAAGTCTTCCAGCACGCGGAAAGCGCCTTCGATCACGTTGTCAACGATGTCGCCTTTGTGACGGATGCGAACGTCGCTTGTGGTGTCGCCCCAAACCAGACCGTTTGCGCACACAAAGCGGAATTTACCCGCAAGCATTTGATAGCTGCTGGTGCCGTCGTGGGAATTCAGCAGGACGATTTCGTTGGCTTCCTTGCTGACGATCTGGCTTTCGTGGCGCAGGCGCAGCATGTGTTTTGTGTGTTCGCGTTTCGATGCATCGCGTGGTTTCGATTGGCACGCCATGAACGGCGAAAAGCCCTCTTTGCGCAAGCGCTCCAGCACAATGCTGGTTGGAATGTAGGTGTAGCGGTCTGAACGGCTGGTGTGCTTTTCGACAGCAAAGATCGACGGTGCGACGCGCATGATCTGGTCGTTGCTCAGGGGCGTTACCGAGCGGATCATCGACAGGTTGCGGGCAAATTTGGTAGCTAACATGGTCATTTCCTTTAGGTTACGTTGACATTGATTTAGGTTTTTTAACAGGTGACTCGTTTCGTTCACCATGTAATTATTATAGTTCATGACAACACCTTTGACAACCCTTTCAGGTTGTCATAAAGAATTAATGTCCTACATTTATTTAAATTGAAATTGACAAAGCAATAGCCAATATAAATAGCCAATATATGAGCCATGCGAGACCACCCGCCCCCCTTCCCTGCCGCTGGCCGCCCTCTACCCCGGTACTGCCAAGCCGGTTTTAAGAACGGATGAGCAAAGCAAACGGGGGCGGCTCAAGTCCCGACGAATGTCGGGATGCCGCCGAAGGACGGCACCCCCTGCCACGCTGGAGCATGTAGGGGCGGGTTTGGCCGGGCCGACCCCGGCCAGCCCCGATGCGACAGGCCCGGAACGTCGAGGGATCGAATCGTGGGGTTTGGTGACACGATCGCGGCGCCGGCGACGGCCTGGCGTCACCAATCGATTTTTGGTGACAGCGATCGCGGACCTGGTGCGCGCCGGCGTCACCAAGAAAACACTTCAACGCCGCGCCTCATGCCGCGTTTTGGTGACTGGCCAACTCCTGCAGGAGCACCGCGGCGTCACCAAGTATGCACAGGTTGGGGTTGGGGTTGGCTAGGCGTGGCCTGGAGGGGTGGGCGGCTTCATCGCCCAGTCGCGCAGCGACCAAGGGAGCGTAAGCGACCGCGCTCCGGAATGGGCATCCCGGTTTTTTCGCGTACGCGAAAAAAAGCCCCAGATGTTGCTTTAGGATTTTTGTTGGTTAAGAATGAGCAAAACCAGATTTTTACAAACGATACGGTAAAATGCTCCATCCTGCTCTCTGGCGGCAGCAACTTAAAAAAACAATCAAAATGGGTCTGAATAAACAAGAAGTATTGGTGATAGCTGAAACTAATCGCGGAAATTACTCTGTTGAGATTAAATCGCCTACTGCTGGACTGTGGCAAATCGCTATCAAAATACGTGATCCTGATAGATGTTTTGACGTTTTCACTAGCCGAGGTGATTTAAAAACGTGGCGCAATCTAGCTGATGCTGTCTCTTTTGTCCAAGACACTTGCCCCGATTGTAAGAATGTTGAAATTGCTATTGAAGACTGGACTTTTGTCCGTAGGAGCTAACACATGAGTGATATCAAGTTCGAATGCCCGCATTGCGCACATCATTACATTGACGAGATGGAACTATTAGCCGCGAATGAGTTACACGATTTTAAATGTGAATCATGCGACAAGCCATTCCATATTTTGATACAAGAGTGTCCAAAGTGTACCGCCGAGACTGTCTTCGCCTATAAGACGGCGCCGACATGGGAAGCAGTAGCACTTTCAGCTTGCGGTTCTTGTGGCAGCTCTTTTAATGACCTTGGAGTCCTTGAGGAGGACGATTGATATTCAGTTATCGCATATAGATAAACATTCGTCCTGACAAAGTGTTATGCATTATTTGCCTCTTGGAAGGGAACCGTACCTATAAACCCTTGTCTGACCGTTCGGCCGATGCAACCAATCTCTATATAGATTCGTAAGGCAAAACGGCGGATATGAAAGGATTACCTATGGGTATCATGCACGAAGTCTATGATGTTATGGACGCCATCGCAGATTTGTCTTATTGCACTACGGAAGTTGAAGCCGCAGCGCTGGTCAAAGATGTGGTTGAGTTGTTGGGTGGACAGTGGTTTGTCTATACCACGCTGTTGCCGACAGTCTTCTGTGACAATAATGAGAGTCTTCGGTACTTTATCGGGTGCAGTCCCGAGTTGTGTAAGTTGTACAGCAAGCGTATGTGGGCCATGAATGACCCTTTTTTCGACTATGCGCGCTCGAACAGTGCGCCGATTCTAGGGTCTAAAATCAAAGTACAAACTAGCGGACAGGCGGAAATGATGCGAGCGTCGGCCGAGCTGGGCTTTCGGAGCGGCTTGGTCATCCCGACGCACACATCGATGGGTTCGGGTAAGCGTATGGGGTTGCTGTACGTGGGTTCAGATGAGCCTGAAGACATAGCTGAACCGCAGTTCATGCGTAAGCGCGTCCAGTATGGTGCCCTAGGGACCGAGTTGCTTTTGTGGTGGAATGCCCGTTTACGCCAACAGGCGATGCGCAAATATAGCTTGCTTGAAACTGACGTTGAAATGCTACAGCTAGCGCGCAAGGGGAAAGTTGCTTGCGAGATTGCTGCTATCTACGATATAAAGCTCGCTGCTGTTTACAAGAAACTCAACACGATTAAAGAAAAATTTGACGTTGATAAAATAGAACAAGCTGTCAGACACGCCGAGGCTGTAGGAATACTCGAATAGGCGGTACTGATCGCGATGCCAACGGGTCAATGGGGAAAATATGTCCATAGGTAGCAGGAACATCAAAAACGCCGGGTACGTGTTGGCGTTGTTGCCGCAGTTGTTATTTGTCATAGGCGTCTTGGTAGGCTTCCCCTGGCTCGCGGTTTTATTTTTCTTCGTCGCGCTGCCGGTGGCGCGTATATATGTAGGCAACGACGAGTCACCCGCGAACACTGCTCCCTCCCCTCGTCTTCTCGCTTATCTACGAAGCGTACCCCGGCTATATTTCGGCGCGTGGTTAGTGCTGCTGCCTTGGACTATTTGGTTGCTTGGTAGCCAATCACTCACGTCCCTGGAATATGTCGGGGTAGGCTTGGCATTTTGGATAGTGGTGTCGCTGAACACTGCTGTTGCACATGAGTTGGTCCACGCCGGAGGCCGACTGGATCGCACGCTAGGGGTCCTGCTCGATGCGTCGATAGGCTATTTCCACTTCCCGGAGGAACATGCTAGTCACCACGCCAGAACCGGGCATTTCATCGGGGGCGACGCGGCCAAACCGGGGCAGTCGGTTTATCACTATGCTCTAACGCGCTACGCCGGAACCTTCGGAGACGCATGGGAATATGAAACATCCCGCTTGAAGCGGTTGGAGCTGCCCTGGACTTCCAATCGACTGCTGAGGCGTGTTTTCATCCCGGCCGCCATAGCGGCCGCTTTCTATAGCGTGGCAGGATGGCAAGGACTTGTCTTCTATGCAGCCGAAGTAGTCGGGGCTGCGTTTTCCATCCAAGCCATCACATATTTGCAGCATTGGGGATTGTCGCAACGGTATACGCCAGAACTGCAAGACTTTGGTTTTGCTTGGGAGGATGGCTGCTGGATGCAAGCGTGCGTTACCCTAAATCATGCCTATCACGGTCAACACCACCTCGATCAGCGCCAGCCGTTCTACAAATTGACCCTGCCAAGGGGGGCGCTTACCCTCCCCGCCTCCTACCCTGTGATGTTCGTTTTGGCGTTGGTCCCTCCGCTATTTGACCGCGTAATGAAAGCGCGGCTGAAAGGGTGGCGTGAAGCCTTCCAATCGCAAGAGGAATTGATGCACGATGGTGATTGTATTGGAGCGGCCCGCATAGCCCAGATGCTTCGCAAAGGGTAATTTTCGCGTCCGCGAAAAACTTGGTGTCAATCCCCAGCTGCCTGGCGCGTGGATCTGTCACCAAGGCGACGATTGGGCACGACCCGGCTTATACTTCTGAGAGCGCGTGATTTACAGCGCAGCAACCGGGAGGCGCGATGTGTTATTCAGCTCAGGTTTGGTCCAGTTACCGCAGCTATCAGCGAGCCTACGGCGCGCAAGTCGATTTCAAGGCTTTTTTGCAATTATTTATTCGTCGGCAAAACGGCGAGAAAATCTCAGTCCCGAAGGGGATGACAGATGCCTTCAAGCTTGCGGCCCCCGAGTGCGAGGACGAAGCAAAGTGTCAGGAGCTGGTTCGCGCATACGACACCCAGCAAATACCGCTGTTGCAAGAGCAATTATTCGCCCAGCGCCGCAGGTTGGCTGATGCTGAGCGCAGCTTGACCAGCAAGACGACAAAAAAAGCTAGCGAGGACCAGCGTATTGCAACGAAGAAGATAGCCGACTTCGTGCGAAAGCTTGACGACCTTGAACGTACGGAACCGAAGGATCGCGACGAGCGTATTTTCGCCGGTTACTATTGCCCGGTGCTAACGATGGACGCTGACGGCAAGCTGCTGGTGCGCCCTATGCGGTTCCAATGCCGCCCAGCGGGCAAACCAGCATTCTATGACACCAAGTACCCCGGCACCTACAATGCCCGTCGAGACAGCCTGAAAGGCTTCTGGAAGGGTTTGTTTGGTCATACGCATGCGGTGGTGATGGCGGGAGCCTTTTACGAGAACGTGAAGCTGCACAGGTTGGAGCGGCGCGAGCTGGCAGAGGGCGAGGCCGAACAGAACGTTATCCTCAAGTTTGTTCCCGAGGGCGGCGAGCCAATGGCTTTGGCGAGCCTTTGGTCGCATTGGACCGGCAAAGGTGAGCCCGATCTGTTGTCATTTGCTCTCATCACTGATGAGCCGCCGCTAGAGGTGTCCGACGCGGGCCATGATCGATGCCCGGTCCCGCTCAAAGCTGGGAACTTTGAAGGCTGGTTGTCAGCCCCGGCCGACGCAGCCGATGTCTACGATGCAATGCTCGAAGATAAGGAACGTCCGTACTACACGCATTTGCTCGCCGCCTAATCGCCGGCCGATTGGTGACGCCAGTGCATTCCTGGAGCCGATGGCCAGTCACCAACACCCACGACGCCAGAGCATATTGTTTGGCGACAAATACAAGGACCTGGTTCGCGTTCGCTGTCACCAAAGTCAAATGGTGACAGATGCCCGCCGCCGGCGCCGCGATTTTGTCACCAACCTACGAGGGCGATTTTTTTCGCGTCCGCGAAAATCGTCAAGGCAACAATAACGTCTTCGCTACCTTCCGCAGCGCTTCCGGCGAAACATCATGTATCTCGACAATTGGCGATTTATCGATATCTGGATAGTTGCGTAGCACCGAGCGCCGGTAAGCCGGATCGTAATGTTTGACCATCAAACGCTCGAATAGCTCAGGCATTTTCCTTTCTTTCGCCATGTTCTCCCAAGCCGCGAATTCTTCCCCGCCAATTAGCGGCCGCAAGTACAGCAGTCGCTCAAGCATGAACATTGGGTCTTCCTCGAAATGCCGGTAGTCCTCACGCCAGAGTTTGACGCGTTGGGGCATATCGGCCACAACCTGATACGTTCGTCCCTTGCGCATTGCCTCCAGCAATGCATCGGGCAGTTGAACATTGCCGATCTTTTTGCTTTCCGCTTCGAGCCATATCGTGCGTTCGGGGTCGAATGACGACAACTTTTCAAGCAGCAAACTGTCGAAATATTTTTGCGTGGGCTGCGGCGTACCGTCAGGGAGCGCACCTAGCACCGACCCTCTGTGCCGGGCAATAGCTTCAAGGTCAAGAACCTGCGCGCCTATTTCCTCAAGGGCATGCAGAAGCCTCGTTTTCCCTCCGCCTGTCGGGCCGCTCAGCACGTTGTACTGAAAGTGCAATGGCACCTCGGTAAGCTGCTCGTTTACCCAGCGGCGATAACCCTTCCACCCGCCTTTAAGCTTTTCGACCTTGTAGCCAATGGTGTCGAGTGCGTCGGCCCATAGCTTGCTGCGTTTCCCGCCCCGGAAGCAGTACACCAGAATTCGCGCATCGTCCGGGTAGCCGGATATCACTTGCTGGACGTGTCGGGCGATGTTGACGAGCGAGTATTTCACGCCGATCCGGTACGCGCCCATCTTATCCGTGCGGTGCAACGTTCCGACCTCCGCATATTCCTCGTTATTCACGACTGGCAGATTCACAGCGCCGGGAATGTGGTCTTCCGCGAATTCGCGCTCCGACCGGGCGTCGATCACCAGATCGTAAGCCTTTCTCATCATCAACTCTTGCATGGTGGCACTTTTCCCATTGTTGCAATTAAAAAAACCTTCCATGGTACATCGACCTCAGCCGATCCACCTAATATTTTGCCCCATTTGGGATTGCATAGGTGGCAATCAACAATACGGCACTAGCACGAAACGAGCGGAAAAAATACAAAACCTACTTTTTTCAAACAAATTCGCGTTTTGTCTGTTTTTTCGTATAAACTAAATCAAATTCACGAATTGCTAAGAATATGAACGATCTGCCGAAGCAGCAATGCCGGATGACACGGTTGACCAAGCAATACCTTGCCGTCCTAGCTACCGCCATGACTGGCGGTTATGTCGTGACGGTGCATGAAGCGGGAGCGGGCGTGTGGGCTGTGGCGGTGAAGTTCGAAGGGCAGGATTCTCAGCAGATCGCTACATCACGCGGCGAGTTGAAGGTATGGCGGAACCTGATAGGGGCGATCACTTTCGTGCAAGACAACTGCGCGGCAGCGAGTGACGTGTACATCGAAGTAGGCGGTTGGCGGCTTTGCCGGGTGCCGGTCGCAGAGCTGGTGAGGGGGTGTAATGGCTGACTTCATGCCGCCGAACGACTGTATGCGCTACGCCGCTGCACCCCTTGAGCGCGCGCAGGTGGCTGTCGAGTCGTCCTTCAACCCATACGCCATAGGCGTCGTTGGCGGCCGACTTGTACGCCAACCCCGCAATAAAAGTGAGGCCGTGGCGACCGCGCTGAACCTCAAAGCGCTTGGCTACAACTACAGCATGGGTTGCCGCCAAGTCAATCAGGCCAACCTCGCCAAGTACGGTCTGACACATGAAACCGTTTTTGACCCGAAGAAGAACGCACTCGTAGGGTCATCGATTTTTGACGAGTGCAACAACCGGGCCGTCGCCAAGCTGGGTGAAGGCATTTTAGCAACCAAGGCCGCGCTGTCCTGCTACTACAGCGGCAATTTCAGTACCGGCCAAAAAAGGGAGGGAAACAAACCTAGTTACGTTGAAAAGGTCTTTGCACACCTCGAACCGGACGGATTCAAGGCTGTAGTTCAGCCGGTTCCCGTAGCCGCGAAGACTGCGCGGAAAGCGCCACCGCAAGGAGATCCAGTCGCAAAACAGTCTGATGAAGTATCGAATCCCGTAGCAAACGAAGGGCCGCGACCCGCGACCTGGGATGTGTTCCAAGAGTTTTAAAAACCAACCATTCTACTTAAAGGTATTCCCATGAAAAAGCTTAAATTCGCAATCGCTCTGGCCGCCATCACCGTTTCGACCTACGCCAGCGCCGCTGGTTTGTCTGCCGGTGATACAGCCATTGACGACTTCAAAATCTGGTTCTTCGTCGTTCTCGGAATTTTGGCGGCCGTGTACCTGGGCGCGAAGGGCGCGCAGCTCGCCACCGACAAAATCCAGTGGGGCGACTTCGGCCAAGCCGTCATGAAAACCGCTGTGTGCGGCGCTGGTGTCACGCTGGCCGGCTGGGCCTACGCCATCTGGGCATAAGCATGGAAAAGCCTCCTGAACAGCAAGCGGTGTACCCCTCGTTCAATGCGCTTTCACGCGTGGCGATGGTATGGGGCATTCCGCTTGTGGCTCTGATTATGGTGTCGTTGGTGAGCATAGTTTTAGCCGTCATCGCCGCTGCAATCATCGGGGTAGGGGGCATTTTCTTCGCGGTCGTCGGCGTGCCTGTTCTTTTGTTCATCAAACAGATCAGCACGAACGACGACCAAGCGTTGCGGATTGCCGTTCTCGAATTCCGGTGCCGCTTGTCGCGAAGAAACGCCAAGCTTTTTGGCAACACCTTCACCCTCTCACCTATCCGATTCGGACGGAGAAAAAATGTCTACAAGCGCCATCCTAAATAACCAGCCGTCTGTCGAAGACCGTTTGCCGAAAATCGACCGGCATGTGAAGCGCCATGTCGTCAGCTATACCGACGACAAGGCGCTTTTGGTCATCAAGCTGACCGGCATGCCTTTCGAGTCGCTGGCTGACGACGTGATCGTCAACCGCTTTGACAGCCGCAACCGCATTCTTGCCTCGATGGGGAAGGAGAAGGGGAACCGGCTCGCCATTTGGACTACGTTGAAGCGCGAAGAAGTCTCCTTCGAGAGCAAGTTTCAGTTCAAATCCGCTTTCATGCGCGAGTTCGCCAAACTGTACCTGCAACGCTTTGATCGCGGTAGCTATTACGAAAACAATTTCTATATATCCCTGCTATTGAAGCACGACGATATTGAAGAGGGCGCGTTAGAACTGGAGGAGTTGGGCGAACAGGTTATTAAGGGCCTGAGTGCCTACGATCCTGAATATCTGACCACGTATGTGTCAAACAACGTGCTGTTCTCGCACAACTTCGAATTCCTCGGTTCGCTCATAAACGGCTTCAAGGAACAGCAACCGGTGTTTTCTGACCCAGCAAGCGAGATGATCCCCAGTTCGTGGCACCACTGGGGCTTCGACCTTCACGAGATTCGCGGGCCAAATGAAACCCGGTACGCCACGAATTACGATATGAAGGGTTTTCCCGATGAGACCAAGTGGGGCATGTTCGACAAAGTACTGTCGCTGCCCGCTGAATTCACCCTTACACAGTCGTTTCAGTGCATGGGGCTGTTACAGGCACAGAAAGCCATCAGCGCGCAGATCAACAAGCTCCAGTCGGTCAAAGACAAGGCCACGCATCAGCTTGAGGAACTGCAATCTGCGCTTGGCTATTTGAGTTCCGGCGAACTTGCTTTTGGTGAATACCATTGCGTTCTGACAGTGTTCGGCCAGACCAAAAAAAAGGCGGTGGACAACGGCACGATGGTGACGTCCACACTGCTAGGCGAGTGCGGCGCGAAATTCTTGAAGGCCGCACTCTCGGCCCCCTATACATATTTTACCCATGTGCCGGGCGCGAAAAACAAGCCACGGCCAATGCTGAAGTCCACCCGCAACCTAGCTGCGGGTTTCGGCATGCACAACTACTCGACTGGCAAATCGGAGGGCAACCCCCTGGGCGATGGATCGGCCGTCATTCCATTGCAATCAATATCGTCGTCGCTATACAGCTTCAATTTCCATCACACAAAAGAAGGCGAGAACAATGTCGGTGAGAAGATCGCCGGGCACACGCTGATTTTGGGTGCTACCGGCGCCGGTAAGACAACGGTCGAAACGACCCTGATCGGCTTTATGGAGCGCTTCGACACCAAGATTTTCGCGCTGGATAAAGACGAAGGTCTGAAAATATTTATCGCCGCTCTCGGCGGCATCTATTTCTCTCTCAAAGCCGGTGAGCGTACCGGCTTGGCCCCTTTCCAACTGCCGGATACGCCGGGGAACCGCCAGTTCCTGTACGGCTTGGTTCGCACATGCGCCGAAGACCATGACGGCAAGGTCACGGACGAAGAGGGCAATCAGATCAAGGTGGCAGTCGATGCCGTCATGAGTCTTGATATCCAGCACCGCCGATTCAGCCGTTTGCTGGAGAACATCCCGACCGGTGGGGGCAACTCACTGCCGCAGCGCCTTGCCAAATGGTGCGAAGCGGCCGATGGCGAATTCGCCTGGGCGCTGGATAACGTCGCGGACAACATGGGCCTCATCAACGAACGTATGGTGGGTTTCGATGTCTCCGACTTCTTACGCGAGAATTACAAGCCTACCGAACCGGTGCTGGCATATCTCTTCCACCTCAAGAACATGATGCAGAAGAAGGGCGGTTTGCTTGCTACGGTTATCGAAGAATTCTATGTCCCGGCGTCCTACCCTAGCACGCAAAAAATGATGTTTGACGTGCTAAAGACTGGCCGGAAGCGCGATGAATTCATGGTTATGGCGTCGCAGTCGCCCGAAGACGCGATCAACTCGCCTATCTTCGCGGCGATCCGCGACCAGACGCCTACCAAGTTGCTCCTGCCAAACCCATCTGCCGAGTTCGACAGCTATCAGCGTGTGGGACTGACGCGCAAGGAATTCGACAAGCTCAAGGCGCTCGATGTCGATTCGCGCACGTTCCTCATCAAGCAGGGTAATCAAAGCTGTTTTGCCAAGCTCGACCTGTATGGGATGGACGACCAGATTTCTGTCTTGTCCAGCAATACGGAAAACATCGCCATTTTCAATGAAATCGTGTCACGGGTTGGCACCGACCCGGATGTCTGGATGCCTGAGTTCCAGATGCAGCGCAAAGGCAAAAAACAAGCCCACGCCCTCGCGTAGACGCAACAGGCGGCGGAACCAATATTTTCGCGTCCGCGAAAAATCCCTTGTCCCCGCCGCCAATCATATTTTCGCGGACGCGAAAAACAAAAGGAGTTTCACATGAAAATTTTCAAACAGGCGAGGGTGGCGGCGGTGATGTTGTTCGCAGCTTCCACCCCGTCCTTCGCAGGGATTCCCGTTTCTGTGCTGGTCGATGTGCCCGCCATTGTCAATCAAGTCCAGACGATTGCGCAGTGGACCAAGCAATACCAGCAAATGGTGTCTCAGATTCAAGGGCTACAAAATCAGTACAAGGCCATGACCGGTTTGCGCAATCTCGGGCAAATCATGAACAACCCGGCTTTGCGTAGTTACTTGCCCGAGGAATGGGCCGGTATTTACAACCAATTGCAGACCGGCTCCTATCCCAGCATCACCGGCCGGGCGAGCACCATTTATTCAAACGAGGGTTTCGACAGTACCGCGATTGGCGGCCGCAAGCGTCAGCAAGACGTAATGGTTGCCAACAAGGCGATGACGATGGAAGCGTACAAGGCGACCGAAGCACGGCTCGCCAACATCAACGCTTTGATGGTCGAAGCCAACGCGCAGCAGGACGCCAAAGGTGCCGCCGATCTGGCTAACCGCATGGCGGCAGAGCAAGCGATGATCCAGAACGAGCAGGTCCGCCTGAACCTGCTCGTGCAATTGCAAGCGGCCGAAAAGCAGCTTGCCGATCAACAACGGGCGCGGGAATTTGATACTGCGTTCGCTCAATAAAGCAGGACCGGGCGGGCTGTCTTGTCCGGCCCGCCCACAACTTCAACATGAAGATCGGAGTGGGACGCCAGTCCCAATATCATGGCCACCATTACACCTTTTACCTACGTCTACAACTATTTCGATACAGCCGTGACCGCTGTCTTGGTCAACGGAACGGCGAAAATGATTGCGCTCATTTCGCCGATTGTTTCCACGGCCTTCGGTCTGTACGTGCTGTTGATCGTGTATTCGTACATGCGCGGCAACGCCGACATCCTCGATGATATGCAGGACTGGTTTTACCGGATGATCGGATGGGCTGCGATCATCACTTACGGCTTAAACATCAGCACCTACCAACTATACGTAGCTCCCTTCGTCATCGGCCTTGGTGATGATCTGGCGTCAGTCGCTGGCCCGCCCGGATACAACGCCCCAGCGGCGCTCGATACGATGGCGAACGCCTTCATAGATGCCTTCATTTTGATGTATACGGCTGCCGATGGCATCAAGCAGAGTCTCTTCGCCCTGATGGCGATTGTCAGCGTCGCCGTGTTCGGCGGCGTATTCATGGCGATAGCGATCGCCTACATCATTCTTGCCAAGGTCGCCCTGGGAGTGCTGGTGGCGGTCGGCCCCCTGTTTATCGCCGCCGCCCTTTTCCCCGCCACGCGTGACCTGTTTAAGAACTGGACTGCGCAGGTATTGAACTACGCCTTCTTAACCATGCTGTTTTCGTTTGGCGCGCAGATCGAGATTGCGTTGATGACCACGCAGATACCGACCGGGCTGACCATTTCGTCCGTGTTCAATATTTCGCTGCTGTCGTTCGTGATGATATTCGTGTCGCTCAATTTCCCTGCTATCGCCGCAGCACTTGCGGGCGGGATCGGTATCTCCACGATGGTACGCAAGATTCCCGGCATGCCGAAGATGCCCAGTTTCAAGGGAAAGACCCCGGCAACGGGCGGCAGCATGTCCCCAAAAAATTCGCCGCAAGGCGGCTCCATGTCCCCTGAAAAAAAGTGAGTACACCATGCAAAAAATTATCGCAATCATCGCCTGTGTAGTCCTTGCTACCGGCTGCAGCAGCACGCCTCCCAAGCCGCCCCAGCCAACGGGCGACTGGACGCCAGTTAATCAACCATCGACGCAAAAGGGGCAATAACCATGCTAGCAATCTTAAAAAACTTTGGTGCCCGCAAGACGGGTAAGGACGCGTCGGCTCGCGAAGTGAAGGGCACGATGACGATGGATCAGTTGAGCGAATGGTATCTGGAGCAGGCGCTGGACTTCGAGAAATCCAAGCGCGTTGCCGAGCGTGATTCGAAAAAGATCGCATGGCGCGTGGCGACTGGCGCAATGGTGCTGGCCGGTGTCGCCATTGCTGCGGCGGGTATCAATATGTTCACGCACAAGCCAAATCCTCCGGTGGTGTGGATGTTGAAGGAAAACGTTGGCGAGATTGTGCAACTCCGGGCGCTGAGCAACGGCAAAATCGCGCTGCCCAAGGCCACAGACTTGTACTACTTGAAGCAGTACATCCACTACCGGGAGTCCTACGACTGGGAGACTATCCAAGACTTCTACGACGCTACCCTGGAGTTATCGTCGGCGGAAGAGGGCAAGCGCTACAAGGAGTATATGGACCCCGGCACCGCGAACGTCAAATCGCCGGTGAATAAATACAAAAACAATATGAGGATCATTGCGAAAGCGGGCACGATTTCATGGGTTGGCAATGTAGCGCTCGTCTCCTATGAGAAGCGGTTTATTCCGCTGAACGGTCAGGAAAAGCCCCATACCGAATATTTCCAAGCCACCATCGCTCGTGAATACCTGGATGCGCCAAAGGATGACAAGGACCGTGGCATTAACGTGCCAGGGTTCAAGGTGACCAGCTTCACCCCCGAACGTGACGTAACCAAAAACTCGGCGGTGAACAATGACGCTGCTGCTGCGGAGGTGACGCAATGAACCGACGCATCATTTCCGCGCTAGCGATAGCGCTGGCCGCTGGTCAATCGCTGGCCGCCCCCCAGGGCGATCCACGCATACGCGTGGAGGCTTATGACTTCCACCGCGTTGTGCCGATCTATACCAGTGTGGGCGAACCAACGTTGATCCAGTTCGAGGAAGACGAACGCATCGTTGACACAGACGAGGGATTGATGGGTATGGGCGACGGCAAGGCGTGGTCGGTAGGGCCAAAGGGCCGAAATATCATGCTCAAGCCTAAAAGCGTCAAGCCTGACACTAAGCTGTTGGTGGTGACGACCAAGCGTACCTACGCCTTCGAGATTATCTCGGTTCCCGCCAAGTCGGGCGCGGCGGTGACAAACATCCTGCGCTTCAAGTATCCCGATACTGAGCTGAAGGCGGCCCAAGAAGCGGCACAACGGGCAAAGATGGTCAACGAACGGCTGCAAAAGATCGAAGCGGCTGTGATCGCGGCCGGTCCCCCGCAAGCGCGCAATCGCAACTACATGAAGCAGGGCGACGAATCACTTGCGCCAAGCTCCGTTGAGGACGACGGCCGCTTTACCTACATGCGCTTCGATTCTGCGCGTCCGCTTCCCGTCGTGTTCAAGTTGCTGCCCGATGGCGAAGAGTCCATGACGAACTTCCACATGGACCCGCAGACCGCAACCGTGATCGTCCACGATGTAGCGGCTAATTTCGTTCTGCGCTACGGCGCGGCTGTCATGGCGATCCGCAATGACAGTTTCAACCCCGATGGAAAAAACAACGTGCTGGGTACTAGCGTACCTAATGCCGTCCGCATGTTAAAGGACCCGCTATGAATTCGATGACAACCGCCGCGCCTGAAGAACCAATCGACCGCGACATTCCCGATCTGACGGTCGGGAAAAAGAAAAATAACGTGACGCGCCTAATCACGGCCGGAGTGCTGCTGCTGGCGATCATTATCGCCGTGGTAGGGCTTTCGATGTTCATGAAGCAGCTCGAAAATAACAAACGTGAAGCGGTCGCTGAGAAGGCCAAGGCGCGCCCGAAAGCCGCCGCGCTGTCTTCTGCTGCCCCAGCCGACATACGCGCCGCCAAGGCGCGCATAGAGAAGCAGGAAGAGGTTGAAGCAGCCACGTCAGCACAGGCGGCGGTGACTCCGACAGCAAACGCCGCTACAGGCCATCTGGTGACGCCAGCAGACGCCATCGCCGTCGAGCCAACCGGGGCCAGGGCTTCAGCTGGGGCGGGGCAGGGAGCGGCCGGGGCTAACGCGGCTCGCGGAGGCGGAAGCTCTGCCGGTGGTGGAGCAAAGGCAGCGCCGGTCATGACGCGGGAACAGCGGCAGTTGGATGGCGAGGTGCTGGTGACAGGCGCTAGCGGCGGCGCCAACGTGTTGGGCGACGATGGCAGCCGTCGTGCTACTTCCTCAAGCGTGTCCGGCGCGGTGCGCTCGGTCGCTGCGGCTCCTGCCGACGCTGCACGCAACGGCTTGGACGACAAAGTAAAGCCATCTGCGTTATTGGCTGGTAAGGCTGGTCAGCGGCCCGATCTGACGATGTTACTTCACCGCGAAACGTCGATCCCCTGCGGAACTATCACCGCTATGACCAGCGAACATGCTGGCGCGGTGAAGTGCGTTATATCAAATGACGTCTGGTCGTCGGACGGCAAGGTCGTCCTGATCGAGCGCGGTAGCGTAGCTTTTGGCGAGCGCCGGGAAGCGATGGTGCAGGGGCAAGCGCGCATGGGCGTTGTCTGGTCTAGGATCGACACGCCGTACGGCGTGTTCGCCGATGTCAATTCCATGGCAACCGATCCGCTTGGTCGCGCTGGGATTCCTGCGGATGTAGACAATCATTTGAGTCAGCGTTTCGGTGGCGCTGTGTTGCTCAGCCTGATAGGTGACGCAGGGCAAGCGTTGTCTAACCGTGCCAAGGACGGTGGCGGGACAATCCAGTTCAGCACCACGTCCACGGCCGGTCAGGATCTGGCCTCGAAAACGCTTGAAAATACCATCAACATCCCGCCAACCGGATACGTCAATCAAGGTATCGTCAACGACATCCTAGTGTTGCGCGATATAGATTTCAGGGGGGTATATGAACTCGCCCGTAAATAATCTCAACGGCAATGCTCAATTGGCCGAAGGGTACACGCAAGGACGCGGGGAGGGCTCACAGCAGCGCGCCCCCGTTGAGCTGGCATCCGCCCGAACACATATTTTCGCGGACGCGAAAACCGCTACCCTGTCGAAACCGAAGCCTCCGGTAACACCTTCAGAACGTGCCCTTGAATCGAAGGGTGGGTATGACCGCAGCGTGACCGTCAGGGAAAAGCTCAAACAGTCAGGTTTGCAACGCTTCTTTGAGATACCAGGCGTCACCGATGTGCGGGTCAACCAGCCGGGGACCGTCATCACGGAATCGTCCGAGGGCTGGAAAGCCTATCCGGTGCCCGAATGCAATCTGCAAATTCTTCGCGAGTTGGCTAACGCCGCTTCGATCTTCAACGGCGGGACTGCGCTCGATGCGCAATCGCCCATCAAGAATGTGCGCTTGCCAGACGGTCAGCGCGGCCAGATCGTCATCCACCCTGCTTGCGAGCGCGACACTGTGGCAATGGTTTTCCGTATCGCCAACAGCGAGCGTTTCACCATCGATGACTATGTTAAAACCGGCCGACTCAACAACTTCCAGGACGTGTCCACGTTCAGGCAAGTGCCCAGCGACGTTCACTTGCAGAAATTCGAGCTTGAGCTACTAGCGGCCAAGCATGCCCGCGACATGAAGCTCTTTTTCCATCTGTGCATCAAGTACAAGCTGAACATTTGTCTTTCCGGCGGCACCGGAAGCGGCAAAACCACGTTCATGAAGGCGCTCGCGGACTTGGTGCCGGCCAATACGTGCATCATCACCATCGAGGACACGCACGAATTGGATTTGCCGCTTCACTGGAACAAAGTGCATCTGTTCTACGGCGATTTCGTCACGCCCAAGCAGCAGTTAAAAAACTGCATGCGCATGAAGCCTGACCGCATTTTTCTGACTGAGTTGCGAGGCGACGAGGCTTTCGATTACATCGCCGCGCTGAACACTGGTCATCCCGGCTCGCTGACGACTGCGCACGCCAATGATCCCCTTGGGACATTCCAGCGGATCGCAACGCTAATTAAGCAATCGGAAGTGGGGCTAAGGCTCGACTGGGACCACATTGTGCGCGATGTGACTTGCTCGCTCGATGTAGTCGCCCAGTTCGAGCACACCAAGATGACGCAGCTCTATTTCGACCCTGTTCGCAAAGCAAAAATGATGAGGGGAGATAAAGATGTCTAAAACCGGCAAGTATCTGATTTTGGCGGTGATTGGCTTGGTGTTCCTCGTGGGCCTGAGCGTGACCGGCTTGTATGTCGGCGGCCGATTGTTTGCGCATTTCCAGAAAATCCCGGCAGACACGATGACATTGATGTCGTTGCGCGATTACTGGGATGCGTACCACCATATCCCTAAAGTTAAGCGGGCGCTAATGGGCGGCATCGGCGCAGCCGTCGCGGTGCCGGTGCTGCCGCTCGGGCTGTTCATGTTCATCATGTTCAGCGGCCCGGCCGTCGCGCTTCACGGTAATCAGCGTTGGGCGAACTGGGGGGAAATTCGCCGTTCGGGACTTACCGGCAAGCCTAATAGTCCGTGGCCCGCTCTCGTATTGGCTAAGAAGGGTGGCAAGTTCCTGCTGTACTACGGTAAGGAATTTTTGAGCCTCGCCTCCGCGACCCAAGGCGGCAAGGGGGTCGGGTTCGTGATCCCCAATCTCCTTTTTTATGCCCACTCGATTATCAACCTCGATCTGAAGCTGGAGAACTGGCGCATCACTGCCGGTTTCCGCGCTTTGTGGGGACAGGCTTGCTATCTGTTCGCTCCAGGGCAACAAAACTTTGAGTCGCACCGCTTCAATCCCTTGTTCTACGTACGCGACGAATACGAGCATCGCATCAGCGACCTGCAAAATCAAGCGGTGATGTGGTTCCCGATCAAGAGCGAAAAGGATCGATTCTTCACGGGTAACGCCCAAACTCTGTTCTTGGGTTTGTGCTTGTACATGATGGAAACGCCGGATGAAGATTTCACCATGCCAAACCTGTTGCGGCTGGCGACTCCGGCCAGCGGTGAAGGATTGAGCAAGTGGATCGAATCGACCATTCGCGCACGTGAGGCCAGCGACAGTCCGCACCCTCGCCTGTCGGTTGAATGCGTCGATGCCCTGCGTGGGTACTCGACCCTCTCGGAGAAGGCGCAAGGCGACATCCTGGGTACGTTCTTGGAGCCGTTAAAAATCTTCCGCGATCCTGTTCTGTCCGCAGCCACCAGCGGCAACGACTTCGACTTACGCGAGGTACGCCGTAAAAAAATGTCTATCTACATCGGCATGACCGCCGAAGACTTGGTGCGCTATTCGGTACTGATGAATATCTTCTTCTCGCTGGCGATTAATCTCAACACCAAAACCCTGCCTGAAGACGATCCGTCACTCAAATACCAATGCCTGATGTTGATGGATGAGTTTACGGCGCTGGGGCGGATCACCATCATCCGCAAGTCCATAGCCATCATGGCGGCCTTCAATATGCGTCTCGCGCTGGTGTATCAGAACAATTCGCAGATCGCAGGGGATGAGGACGGCTACGGCAAGGAAGGGGCCGACACGCTGCTGAGCAACTGCACTACCAAGCTGCTGTACCAGCCCGACGACTTGAAAGACGCGAAGGAGTACTCGGAACTGCTGGGCTACTACACGCTCAAGAACAAGAGCCGTTCGCGTCAGCCCGGCAAAGCAGGGCAGGGCACCAACGAGTCCGATCAGAAACGGGCGTTGATGCTGCCGCAGGAACTGCGCGAGCTGGGCTTCGGCAAAGTCATCGTCCTCAAGAAAAATACCAAGCCAATTTTGGCCGACAAGGTCATCTACTACAACGATCCGGTCTTTGCAGATCGCATGAATTTGCCGACGCCGAAAGTGCCGGTCCTGCGCATCGTGAAGACCGTCCACCGTGATCGGGCTTTGACGCTCGATGAACTTGCAACGACCGAAGCTGACGACATCGTGAATAGCCAAGAAATTCTTGACGCTATCGGCGCTGCCATCGGTTTCGACTTTGCGGCATTTGAAGCAAAAGCAGCGCATGACGAAGAAAACACTATGGCGCAAGCCGCTTAATCCAAGGAGTCACTATGAACAGCATTGAGGTAACACCAATTGCCAAAGAGGTTGAGAACACCAAACCGCAGACGGTGATGCAATTGTCTACCAAGGCATCGGACGAGAAGGCGTACACGCTGAGCTACGAGGGTGCCGACTTCCAGAAGATCATGAAGGAAGCCAACAAGCTTCAAGCGAACGGCTCCGACATACTGGTCAACGAAAAGGCGAATCCCCATGTGGTCCACGCCAAATCCAACATCGACAAAAACGTCGATATCGGCCGCGTGATCCAGCCCGCCACCGCCCCGGATGGCACCTTTGTAAAGAGCCTGGGCGAGAACGTGCTACCGAGCTTCTATGACAAGCTGCCTATCGATAGCAAGGCATATGAAGCGCGCCAATCGTCCAAGATGAAGGACCAGCAAGAGCCTTCAAAACAGCCCCCCAGCGCTTCGAAGGAAGCGGAGGCCACAACCCCCGTCTCATCAGAAAAAAAAGGGGCTACGGCGACTCTAGACGCCCCAAAACCGCAATCGGCGTCCGACAAACAGGAACCGGGCACGGACGCGGCAGCGGTTGTGGATGAAAAGGGTCGCAAGATCATCCTCAGCAAGACTGATTACGCGTTACCTGAAACGGTGATCGGCAGCTACAAGGTCAAGGACGGCAAATTCATGGATAAATCCACGGATGCGCTGCGGTTTGAAGATCACGGCAAAAAGCTATCTACACCGGTTGAAGACAGGGCTGTGATTGCCGACATGATCGCCGTGGCGGCCGCCAAGAACTGGGGCACGCTGGAGTTGAAGGGCACCGACAATTTCAAGCAGATCGCTTGGCTGGAAGCCTCGGCGCGTGGCATGGAGACGAAGAACTACAAACCGAACGAGCGCGACCTGGAGCAGCTCGAACAACTGAAACGCGAACGCGGCATGACCAGCGACAAGCCAGCCATCGCTGGCGCGCCCGAAAAGACCGGCAACAGCGTCGAGGTTGTTGTTGGCCGCGAGCGAGCCACGCCGGAAGTCGCGACGGAAGCGCCAGCAAAGCCAGCGCCCAAAACTGAGAAGCCGGGGACGCCGTCCGTCACAGCGACCGATCCGGCGCACGATGTCGCGCGCGACGACCGCCAAACCGGCAAGCTGCTGGATCACGGCCCGGCCAAGTTCAACTTCAACCCCAAGGAAAACGACAATTACTTCGTCAAGCTCGAAACCGCGAGCGGCGAAAAGGTCATTTGGGGCAAGGACTTGGAACGGGCCATCAGTGACGCAGCCGTCAAGAAGGGCGACTCCGTTACCTTGACGCGCAAAGGCAGCGAGGATGTGGTTGTTGACCGGAACAAGCTCGATGATAACGGCCGGATCGTGGGCAAGGAATCCATCGACGCCTTCCGTAACAAGTGGGAAGTCAAGCCGGTTGAACTCAAGGTGGAACGGTCGATGACGAGCGACGAGAAACTGAAGGTGGACGGTATTGCCAAGGTGCTAAGCAAGCAAATTGCCAAGTACCCGGAAAGTGAACGCCAGAAGATCATTTCAAGCCTGACCGAAGGCATCAATAACGGCACTGTAAATCTTGCGCAGGTGCCTGCCCCCAAGGTGTCGGTTCGATCAGTTGAGAAGCCAGTGCCAGAACAAACGCGTGATCGGGGCGTAAAACAAGAGCAGGTTCGCAGCCGATAATTTCGCGGCCGCGAAAATCTTGGTGACACGATGGCGCGCACCTGGCGCTGCCGGCGTCACCAACATCCACTACGCACAACCTTTATGAAAGATTAACCATGAAATTGAAACGTATGGCCGCCACTCTGGCTGTCGTCACATTCTCCTTGGGCTTGCAGTCAGCCCATGCGCAGAACTTAAGCGCTATGGCTTCGCTTGCTTGCGAGGCAACCTTGTGTTTATCGACCGGCCAACCGCCGCATGAATGCACGCCGTCACTCAAAAAATATTTCAGCATCGTGTTCACAAAACCTTGGAAAACCCTACAGGCGCGCAAAAATTTCCTCAAACTTTGTCCTGACGTTCAAGAGGGCGATGCGCAGAGTAAAGCCGAACAATCGCTAACTGAGAGCGAGCGCAACGAGGCCGCACAACAACAGGCGGGCGAGGATAGCGAGGATACCCAGCAGGGCGCGCAGTCCGCTTTGCCGCCAAAGGAGCAAATTCAAGCGGCGCTTGAATCACTGACGCCGGTCTACAACACGCAAACTCAGCAAAGCGTGGCGGCTCGTCAAGTGTTGGAAAGTTGCATCGCGCAACAAGGTGCGGTCGAAGCAGGGCATTGCCAAGCCGAGAAAGCAGACTTCGACGCTAAGCGTGCGCCCGCCATCGCCTTGCGCGCTGAAATTACCCGGCTCGAAAGCATGCTCGCTAACGCGCCCCAGTAGCAAACCATTGGTGACACGATTGGCGCGCCGGCGCCGCGATCGTGTCACCAAATCATCGGAAAGGTGTTCGTATGAAAGAAGGGGACAGGATTTACTTTTTAATAGACCGCTTTACTGAAATTGCGGGCAGGGTGGTTTCGTTCAACGAAGACACCGGCGCGGTCGAGGTCAAGTCCGACGATGACGGCGACATCCTCTTGGGATTCGAGGACCAGACGCGGCCGAACGACGATGGCGACACAAACGAATTTATTAACTGAACCCATTGGAGGAACATACAGTCACAATGATGGTGACAGAATACGCGCACCTGGTCACAGGATCTGTCACCACATCAGCCCTGCTCACGCAGGGTTTTTTATTGTCCGTAAGTCGGCGTTTTCGCGGACGCGAAACTTGGTGACAGCCGACGCGCATCGATCGGCGGATCGTGTCATCACGGCTTAGGCGTTTGGTGACTGGCCAGCTCCTGCAGGAGCTGCCAGGTGTACCCAAATCACCTCTCCCGCTCTTGCTTCTTGCTCGGATCGTCCCGTACCGGTCCCCGGTCGGGCGAGGGCGCAACTGGGGATTTGACCGTACTAGCGCTTGTCGGCAACGGCGCTTGCGGTTTGTAATCTTGTCCCAGCTTGCGGTGGTAGGCTTTGTCGGCGCGTTCGGAAGCGATAACGGCTGCTCGCTGCTCCCTGATCTTCTCCAGCCCCTTGTCTTGGAACGTGACTTTCAGCCCGGCTTCGGCGGCCACCATAGCGGCGCGCTCTCTGAATTCCTTCGGACCGGACACGATCATGATGCTGCCGAACTTGGCTTCCGCCAGCCTTAAACCAGCTTCAACCGCAAATCGGTCTGTCTGCAACATCATCAGCTTGGAACCCCGATCCTCGATGATGGCGCGGCCGCCCAACGAATACACCACATCGCCGTTGATGTGGACGCGGTATTTCACATCCCGGCCCTTGTAGAAGATGCCGTTTTCCTCGCGGTGGCCTTCGGCCGCAGATATGGAGCCGCCAGCTAGCGGCTCCTGGGCTGGCTGGTGCTTCGCCATGCGCCGCAGCTCGGCCAGCGCCGGTCCGTGCCCGGTTCCGGCCAGATCACGCAAAAATTCCCTGTACTGCTCCGTGACAGGCTTGCTGAGGTGCTTGCGCTCGATGCGAATAGAGGCGTCCAGATCGCGCTCAGCGGCCACGTAAGCCATCTTGGCTACAGAGTCCTGCGCTTTGCGCTGCATCGGCGTTACAAGGCCGCTGGCGCGCTTATTGTGGGCACGTTCGTGCTTGAGTGCGTCCCGGCGCGATTTCTCGCTGGCGAACTGTTTTGTCCACAATGCGCGCTGGCCGCCGAGCCGCTTGCGCTCGTTCTGGAACTGCCGCCAAAGCGCCGACGATGGCGCCAACCGTGGCCCCCGCACTGGCTCCATTCCCTCCTGCCGTCCGTAGGAGTCGCGAAGGGTCGCAGCCGCGTCGGTCCACGACAGGCGCATTTCCCGCGTCAGGAAGTCCGACACATTCAACTTGCGGTTGCCGCAAATGATACGAGCGCTCCCATCGGGCGCTTTGATGACCTCGTATTTGTCCAGAATTAGACCGTGCGACTGGGACAGGTCCGCCAGCAATCGGTGAGCATCGAGGTAAAGCCTTATTTGCCGGAACTCTTCGATTTCGTTACTGACCTCGATCTGATCGCGTTCGCGCAGATCGCGGCCGTGCTGACTGATCCGGGAATCGGTCAGACGCCCGGTCGGCCTTACGACTCCGCCGCCGCGCTCGCTATCGCGATGCCGTCGCAGTCCGTCAATGGGACCGGTGCCGTGGTCGACCAACTGACTAGGTGCATGATCCGGCAGTAGCATTTGACTTCCTCGGGGGAAGCCAACCACATCGACGCCGGACAATGTTCGCAAACCGTCGATGGATCGGGCCGACGCGACTCGGGGATGCGAGAAAGGGTCATGGTGCCTACCTGCGGCAAACGCGAGTTGGAGTCGAATGAATTCTCGTTCTGCGCTTGTTCCTTGGGCTTGGCCTTGCTCTTGGCCTTCGCCCCGCCCGACTTCGGCGGTTTCGTGGCCGTGGGCTGGGGTGCCGGTTCCCCGTACGGCAATTCCTCGAACTGGGACATCAGGTCTTCCATCGATGGCGGGTTCTCGCCCTGGGCCGCGTTCGACGGCTCCGGGTGAGCCGGGTCCGTGATCCCGTCCGTCTCGTCCCAGTTCGGATTGCTTGAATCCGTAGGTTTGGTCGAATGGGTTTCTTCTGAATCCTTCTGACTCATGGTGAGGCTCCTTATATTTGGCATAAAACTTGTTTGCCTGATCGGATAAGATTTGATGCTTGCCTTCAGCATCAGATTCCTTGTATTGCTGATAAAGCTTTGAATTTCCGCTATTGAGATATTTAACCTCTAAAGAGCGGCGCGAGAACCATTCTTCCAAGCCATCCCGAATGATGGAACTGTCCATTCTTTCGATGCCCGAAACCTCATACTTGCGTGTTACTTCGGCGGAGAGACTGGCACGCTTATCATCCCTGCTCAATTCTATAAATTCGCGGGAAAACACGTACTCCTTGAGATTGACGCCTTTCGCATTGTCGGATGGTTTGACGTTCTGATACTCGCTGTCCTTACCGCCATTGCGCGTCCTTGTATCACCAAAATCTCTAAGCAAGGCTTTGAAGCCTTCGTAACTGGTGATGTTTCGATCAATCACACGGTCTAATATTTCCTTCTTCAAGTCCCGGTTATTCCCTAAAAACTCATCGTCTTTATAACGATTAATCATGTCGGAAGCATCGGTGAATTCAATGCGACGGTTATCTTTAGGGCTGGCTAAGCCATACTTGTTGTTTACGTGTTCTTGAAAAGCATCGATAAAACGCTCGTTGTACTCAACCAACCCGAAAGGATTCAAAGCGCCACCGCTCAACATATTTGTCTTGGGAATGACAAAATGGATATGCGGCTTGCGCTCTACGGTTTCCCCAGTTTTCTGACTTACATAGCTCTTAATTTTTGGAATGTGCGCTTCAGCGTAAAAGCTATACTCATCGCGGTCAAAAGCTGCAAATGCGAATTTCTCAAAATCACGAACAATGTTTTCCATATCCGCACGTGACACGACATCCTCCTTGAACGAGAGCGTGATATGCAAGTAACGCTCTCCATCCGTTTCGAGGTCATTGATGATGTGATCTGTGAAATCTAAGTCGCCAGCCAGTATTACGCGTTCGTCCAATTCATCACGGGAGAACTCACGGCCTTGCTTGTGACCGTTCTCCAAGTATTCCTTGATGCCTTCTTTTCCGCCGCTAATTCTAATCAACATGATGGAGAGCCGATCTTAAATATTTGGCGATGGCTTCCAGATCGGCTATGGCGTTCCGGCAGAGCGGGGCGGATAGTTTCCCTGCCGCGTTCGCACCGTTAAGCACATGGGCAATCTGGTTCATATTATTGCTGGTCTTATTGAAAAGGAACTGCATGCGTTTCTTCTCAAGGCTGGCACTCTGTTTTGCAACCACTACCGTCTTGTTTGTTAGTACACAGTCACGAAGAAAATCGGAAGCCTTCATATTTGACCGGCTGATCTTATCAGCAAGAACAGCAGACTCAGCCTTACTCAAGCGAAATGAGTAAGGCTCGGTGAGAGCGTCTTTGTTTTTAGTTGGTCTTGCCATGCTTCCCCCTGGAACAGTACAACGCGTCGCGTTAATGCCCGCGCCCCTGGGCGCTCCCTGCGCCGGAGGCGCTGGGGTTTCAAAGGGGATCACCCCTTTGGCACGGATATGATACCAAACTCGAAGAGTTTTGTATTCATATCTGTCGTGCCTTGGCAGAGGCCAACTCTGCCAAGAGAAGCACGCATCTGAGTTGCATTCGGTAGCTTTCGGTTGCATTACAGAGCAAAGCGACATATTATAGTTGCACGGAGGTTGCAAACGGTTGCAAAGACCAGTGCCACCGGCACGCTGGCCGGATACCAAGTAACAACAAAACGGAAACACAAAACAACATGGACATCGACGAATTCGTGAGCAAGGTCCAGCCGGGCAAAAAGGTTTCCCGGCTTAAACAATACGAGCAACAAATAGGTGCGCTGAAAGCCAAAGGATACACTGACGATCAAATACGCCAATGGCTAGCAGAGAATAATGTTGTCGTATCGCGAGAAGCCGTACGACGATTTGCAAAAAAGATTTCACAACCGATAACTTCAACCAATGCCGATAAGCAAACCGTTGAAGACATCGGCAAGAACATAAACGAATCACAGGCCGCTAAACTTCAAAGGCGTTTAGCAGAACAGAAAGAAGATGCGCGCTCTACCTTATTTAAACATGACAAATCAGGAAAACAAACGGAATAAACTATGAAAAATACTGTTCACTTTGTATTGCAAGGTAAAGGCGGCATCGGTAAAACGTTGGTGTCAACAATCATTGCACAATATATACAGGAGAAGTTTCCGGGCACATTGAAGTGTTTCGATACCGATCAAGAAAACGCTACGCTTGCCGCTTATAAGGCGTTGAACGTGCAGCCGGTCGATGTCATGAACGAAGACCGTACCATCAACCGCAAAATGTTCGACAAGATGTTGCTAGATATACTCGCGGAAGATGACAAGAATATTGTCATCGACAACGGGGCTAACACCTTCTCGCCGCTAATGTCCTATTTGATGGAAAACAGCTTTATTGACCTGCTGCAAGAATCGGGGAAAACGGTGTACATCCATACCATCATCGGTGGTGGGGATAACCTGAAAGATACCATGTCGGGGTTTGTATCGCTGGCGAAACAAACCTCTTGCCCAATGGTGATTTGGTTGAACGAGAATGCGAGCTGGGGAACTACTGAAAACTTCGTACAGTCGGACATATTTGTAAAAAATGCCGATAATGTTCGCGGGGTAGTGCTGATGCAAGGTCGCAACTCTGACACCTTCGGCGATGATATCAAACGCATGCAAAAACTGCGATTGACGTTGAGCGAAGTACTGGACAACCATAATTTTAACGTTCTGGAACGTAGTCGCCTCAAAACGGTAATTGGTGACATTTACAAAAAGCTTGATACGGTGGAATGGTAATGGATATTCAGAAGCTGCGAACGGCGATCTTCGAGAAAACCGGCGTTCGTGTTGACGCCACGGACCCGATATTTACGTTAGTGGCGTTAAATGAAGCGATGCTTGAGGAAAGCATCGCGGCATTTAAAGTTGTTCAAGATAACAACAATGCCGAACTGGACGAACGCATTGGCAAAATGGTTGAACTGCGTAACGGCATGGTGTCGGCATCTAACAATCTGGTTGAGCGGGCGAATATCCAACACAAAGCGGCGGCATTACAGGCAGCGACAAACGCAAGGGCTGAAATAATGGAAGCCATGCATGTTGAAGTCAAACAGGCTGTATCGAGAATATCGGCAGCAGCCGACGAACTGGCTGTCGCCAGTGAAGAAGCGAGAGAACAAAAGATGGGGCGATGGATTACCGCAACTGTGCATGCGGTGATTGGTGGTATCGTGGCGGGAAGCACACTATTGTTATACATGCACTACATGCAATAACTATTGCACTCAAAGGAAACCATCATGCGCAAAATGCCAATCATAGTAATCATCGTCGTGTTGCTGTCATCCGTGGTCGGTTACTTGGCCCTCGACCGCAGCGAAAAAAATGTCGCCACTGAACGAAACAAGACGTTTGACGACCAATTCGCCAAGTAGCGCCGTTTGGTGACAGCCGGCGCGCCAGGTTTGGCTGGATCTGTGACCAATCCAAAAGGAGGCTTGCTATGTCTATACTCAAAACCATTGCTGCCAAGGCTGGCCGGGGTCTGCTATCGATTCTGTTCATGCGATGGGCACACATACCGTTCTTTGGTTTTATTCTGGTGTTCGTTTGGGCGTGGTGGCTGGTCATCGCGCTAAACCGGTAACGTTTCGATCCCTCGCCGCTCCGGGCCTGTCGCATCGGGGCTGGCCGGGGTTGGCCCGGCCAAACCGCCCCTACATGCTCCAGCGTGACAGGGGGTGCCGTCCTTCGGCGGCATCCCGACATTCGTCGGGACTTGAGCCGCCCCCGTTTGCTTTCCGCACGCATTGGAAAACCGGCCGTCAGTGGGGCGGTATGCGGAAGGCGGCGGGACTGGCGACGGTCTTGGGAGGTAAGGCGGTGTGTTACAATCTGCCCCGTTAAGTCGGGGTCTTTTCGATTCGGCTTACGTTGACTTGATACCCGGTGCGCTTAGGCGTGGCCGGGTTTTTTTATGCTGAGGCGGGTTTGTGCTCGTCGGCGGCCGCCAACGCGATTTCGGCGCGAAATTTCGTTACCAGTGCGCTCGGCGCTACCAGCGTCACTACTTCCCAGCCTGGAGGCACCAGAAGGCCCGCATGGGCCGCTGCGCGCTGCGCCTCGTGGTATTCCTCCAATCGGTTCCAAAACGTCCCTACGGCTCCGTTAACCGCTGAACGGCTGCACCCATGCCGCTGCGCTATCACTGCAAGCGTTTCCCCATCGACAAGCGCCGCCCTTGCGGCGGCGGCTCGGTCATCGCTGACGTTTTTCAATAGCGGTCGGACTGAATCAAAGTCGGCTGCGGTCATGCGCCGAAGTTTTTCTCTTGCCATAATCTACCCTCAAAATCATTGAGGGCGGGACGTTAGCGCCCCGCCCTATTTCGGCTACTTCTTAACTTGGCCTAGTATATCAATCGCGTTGAAGGTTTCCACTTCGATATCTGCTCCTTGCAAGAAAGCGATCATGGCGAATGCGCCCGGTCCTTCCTCCGCAAAGGTGTGATCCCGCAATCCCTTCATAATGGATTGCGAAAGGGTTTTGCATGCGCGGCCCGCCTTGAACATCGATTCCAGCCAATCCTTTGCGTTCGCCCGATCCTCTGGCGCCAGCGTTTCCATGAACATTTTCGGATTGGCCCCGCTTTCGTAGATCAGGCTGTAAGCGTTGGTCAGAATATCCCACGGTGCCAGCGCCGGGCCGGGTCGGTCGTCCAGCTCAGGTTCTTCCGGCTGTTGCGGGATCGGGGCATCGATTTTCGCGGACGCGAAAATGTCCTCGGTCTTGTCGGCGGCCGTCACCTGTTTGGCCTTCTCGCCCTTCTCCGCTTTTGGCTTTACCTTGGCTTTAACTTCGGCTACCTGCTTGCGCGAGTCTTTCTTGCCTTTCGACTGTTTCAGGTCGTCTACCAGTTCTTTCGCGGCGTCCGGGTCGTGCTTCTCGATCACCTTCACGCTGTTAATCACGTCCAGATCGGCGCTGATTCTCTCAGTGACAAGACGTTTCGCTTGCTCAGGCAGCTTGAGCAAACCAGTGATTTGCGAGAGCCAAGCGCGGCCTTTCTTATGCTTCGCCAATACTGCCTCGACGCTGCCCAGTTGGTCTAAATCCTTCTGAATGCTTTTAGCAAGTTCCAACTGGGTCAGGTTCTTGCGCTGGATGTTCTCCTGCATCTGGATGGTGGCCTTTTCGGCGTCCGTCATCTTTTTGATGAGAGCCGGAATATCCAATTTTCCTGCTAGCTCCGATCCCTTATACCGCCGTCCACCAGCCACAAGTTCGTAAGGTGCTGGACCGTTCTCCATCGGCCGCACTAGTACGGTTTGGAAAACGCCGTGCTCCTCAACGCTCGCTTGCATTTCGGCCATCGTATTTTCTTCGTCCTCCATTTCCTCACGAATCTGAGGGCTGACGTAGATGTCAGTCAGCTTGAGCACTGCGACGTTGTATTCGCTTTCATTGATGATGTCGCCAAATCCAGCGCTCAACACGTCGCTCATACCGGCGAAGGCGTTGCCGGTCACTTTCGGGGCCGCAGTCTTGGCCGACAAAGAATTCTTTTTCATTTCAATACTCCCATGTTCGTCAGAACAAAATCGCACACGTGTTTCCACTCTGCGGCGGCGTTGCGGTGGCCCTGTCCGTTGGTATTCTGCCAAACCGGGCGGCGGTTGATGATCGACTTGTGGACGGCTGCATTGCGCGACAATTGCATAGGCAACACGGCCTTGCCGAAACTCTGGCGCAGCTGGTCCAGCCCTTTCAACTCGTCCTTGCTCTTGGTGTTGATGAGGCTCGGAAGAATGCCCAACAAGCGCAATTGCGGATTGGTGCCGCCCTTTTTGATGGACTGGATGAACTTCCAAAGCTGGGACAGCGCGTCCAGCTCGAACAGACCCATCGATGTAGGGCACAGCACCACATCGGCGGCGGCCATGCTGGCGGTCAGCGGCATGCAAATGCGGCCAGGGGTGTCGATGATGCAAAAATCGAAGTCCTTGGCGAGCTTGCGCAAGTTCTTCCTGAACCGTTTGACGTAGTCCTCGCCCTTCGTGTCCAGGTCGAACATCCTAGGATCGCGGGCGCGCACGAAAGCGACTTTATCGGTCAGATATTCGAGCGGCGTCGATGGCAACTCTTCTTCGAAAAGTTCGTAGGCCATCAAATTCGTCTGCGACTCGTCAGCCTTGGGCAAGACCAGTTCAAGGCTGCCCTGTGCATCGAGTGACACAATCAAAACGCTCTTGTCGGCGTCGGCGGCCCTGTGGGTCAAGTTGAACACAATGGTCGTTTTACCGACACTTTTCTGGTTTGTCACAGCAAGGATACTCATAGGAGCCTCTTAATTTCTGTACGTTGACTGATTTAGCATCATTATCCGGGGGCAATTATAGTCTCGCCCTACCAATGGCAACACATTTTGCTTGTCATGCTGGGAAAATACCAGCATGACAAGCACCTGATTAGAACGGAATATCAGAGTCACGCTCTGCGCCTTCAGGCTGCGGTGCTGCACGCGGTTTGTTCTTGCCTTTAGGCGCGGCCGCTGCGGGCGCTGGCGTCGCGGCTGGCGCGGCTGGAGCGCTGGCCGGGGTTTCCTGCTGGCTGTCTGCTTGTTGCTGGCTGGCGTCGCGGTTAGCACCGGCCGGGCCGCCCAGCATTTGCATTTGCTCCGCGATGATATCGGTTGCGTAGTGATCCACGCCATCCTTAACGTACTTGCGCGTTTGCAAGCGGCCTTCCACGTAGACCGACGAGCCCTTTTTCAGATACTGGCCGACGATTTCGGCAAGGCGGCCGAAGAAAGTAATACGGTGCCACTCGGTTATCTCCTTCTGTTCGCCGGTATTACGGTCCTTGTGCTGGTAGCTGGTCGCTACCGCGATATTGGCGATAGCATCGCCGCTTGGCAAGTAGCGGATATCTGGATTGCGACCGAGGTTGCCGACGATGATTACTTTGTTGACTGAGGCCATTTTGATTCTCCTTGAAAGTGAGGTTTCCGATTGGCCCCGGCCTTAACCGGGGCCGTGAACTTAATGAAGATCGAACATTTGATCGAGCTTGTAGAACAAGACAACCACAGTCGGCAGGATGATGATTGCTGCCGTAATAAATCCAAGCCAGAAACTTTTAGCATTAATGTTCATTCTTAAATCTCCGGTTACTTACGTTGACGAATTACTGTTTTTTTGCTGGTGAATCGTTTCGTCCACCATGTAATTATTATAGTTCATGACAACCCTTTTGACAACCGATTACAGTTGTCAATGCTGTCTTTTAGACACATTTTTGTTAATCGAAAAATCAATAACGATAGCTAGTTTGAATAGCCAACATATGAGCCATACGAGACCACCCGCCCCCCTTCCCTGCCGCTGGCCGCCCCCTACCCCGGTACTGCCAAGCCGGTTTTAAGAACGGATGAGCAAAGCAAACGGGGGCGGCTCAAGTCCCGACGAATGTCGGGATGCCGCCGAAGGACGGCACCCCCTGCCACGCTGGAGCATGTAGGGGCGGGTTTGGCCGGGCCGACCCCGGCCAGCCCCGATGCGACAGGCCCGGAACGTCGAGGGATCGAATCGCGGGTTTGGTGACACGGTCGCGGCGCCGGCGACGGCCTGGCGTCACCAATCGTTTTTGGTGACAACGATCGCGGACCTGGTGCGCGCCGGCGTCACCAAGAAAAGCCGCTTCACCGTTGCGCTTTTTGGTGACTGGCCAACTCCTGCAGGAGCACCGCGGCGTCACCAAGTACGTACAGTGCGGGGTTGGGGTTGGGGTTGGGGTTGGGGTTGGGGTTGGGGTTGGGGTTGGGGTTGGGGTTGGGGTTGGGGTTGGGGTTGGGGTTGGGGTTGGCTAGGCGTGGCCTGGAGGGGTGGGCGGCTTCATCGCCCAGTCGCGCAGCGACCAAGGGAGCGTAAGCGACCGCGCTCCGGAACGGGCATCCCGGTTTTTTCGCGTACGCGAAAAAAAGCCCCAGAAGTTGCTTTTAGTTCTTAAACGATCTGGCGATCAGAGCGGGCGGCGGCTCACACATAAACCACGCCCGCCCTTCCAGCGCTGGACTTGCGGCGCTATACTGCCGATACTGTACAAAAACACAGTAATTGGATTTAAGAAAATGAACCATTCCCTCCCCTCCCCCTTTGCAGACCAGTCGCCGCCCTGCGCGATCCTCGCCCCGGCGCTCGATCTGCAACCCAGCACCCGGCCCTTGCTGCAACACAAGCTATCGGCTGGATTCCCCTCCCCGGCCGCTGATTACGTAGAAAAAGGCTTGGACCTGAATGCCTTTTTGATACAGCACAAAGAAGCTTCGTTCTTCTTTGAAGTCGTGGGGGACAGCATGTCGGGCATCGGAATTCTAGGCGGCGATATCGTTCTCGTGGACCGGTCCGTGACGCCTATTCACGGACATTACGTGTTGGCGGTCATCGATGGAGACTACACACTCAAGCGGCTGCATAAGCGACAAGGCGTGATCGAGTTGCACCCGGAGAACAGCGCCTATGAGCCTATCAGGCTAATCGAAGGGCAGGAATTGCAAGTATGGGGCGTGGTGTCTGCCGTCATCAGAAAATACAGGGTGTGAAATGTCGGACCCGCACCAACAAATCTTTGCACTGGTGGACGTGAACAATATGTACGTCAGTTGCGAACGGGCCTTTAACCCAAAGCTGCAAGGGCGGCCGGTAGTCGTGCTGTCTAACAACGACGGATGCGCTGTAGCGCGCTCTAACGAGGTTAAAGCCCTGGGCGTCAAGATGGGCACTCCGTGGTTTCAGATGAAGGACTTGGCCCGCCAGCACGGCATTATTGGACTAAGCTCGAACTACTGCCTTTATGGGGACATGAGCAATCGAATCATGACCATCCTGCGCACCTACAGCCCGCACGTAGAGGTGTACTCGATAGATGAGTCCTTCCTGTCGTTGAACGGCATGGGCGGGCTTTGGGACAGCCCTACCGCGATGGGACAAGAAATACGGCAGCGCATCCTTCAATGGACTTCCTTGCCGGTGTGCGTGGGTGTGGGCGCGTCGAAGACGCAAGCCAAACTAGCCAACCACATCGCAAAGAAATTCCCGCTGTTCGATAGCGTATGCGACCTGACTACGATGTCGGCCGCCCGTATGCGTTGGCTGTTCTTGCGTATCGACGTGGGCGAAGTATGGGGAGTGGGACGCCGGATAGCTGCCAAGCTGGCCGATATGGGCATCAACACGGTGCAGGATCTGAAAGACGCCTCGCCGCGAGACATTCGCGCTCGATTCGGGGTGGTGATGGAGCGCACTTGTCAGGAACTGCGCGGCCTGTCATGCCTTGCGCTGGAAGAGATAGCGCCGCCGCGCAAAGAAATCGTGTCCTCCAAGTCGTTCGGCACAATGGCTGTAAGTCTCATGGAGCTTGAAGAAGCGGTGTCGACCTATATCGCCAGGGCGGCCGAAAAGCTGCGCGGACAACGCTCGCTCTGCGGTGCGGTGCATGTGTTTGTGCATACCAACCCATTCCGCGAACAAGACCCACAGTACAGCAATGGCTTGACCGTGCCGCTGATCGAGCCGACAGACGACAACCGTATATTGGCGGCCGCTGCGTTGCAAGGTCTGGCCCTCATCTACCGCGAGGGATTTCAGTACAAGAAAGCGGGGGTTATGCTGATGGACTTGCGCGCCAATACAATAAGCCAAGGCACGCTATTCGATCCCCAGCCGTCCCGAGAGCAATCGACACGTGTTATGGCGACGCTCGATGCGCTGAATCAGCGATTCGGTCGCGATGCTCTGCACATAGGCTCGGCCGGATTGGTGCAGCGATGGGCGATGAAGTCGGAGAATAAGACTCCGTGCTACACCACACGATGGGACGAGCTACCGAAGGTCTACGCCGTCTGAGCTTGGTGCATTGCCCATACCCGCTTGACTTGGCTGTGGGAACAGCCCGCAAGTCGCGCAGTCTCAGCGATCGTTTTTTTTGCTTCGCGCAAGGTGACAATGCGCTCATGGGTCGTCGTATCGGTTTTGCGGCCCTTGTATTTGCCATCGATCTTAGCCAGCGTCACACCTTGACGTTGCCGCTCGCGGCGCTGTTCGTACTCATCCCTCGCCATTTGTAGCGCGAGGCGAAGCAACATATTCTGGACAGACTCCAGCACGATCTTGGCGACGCCATCGGACGCGGCGGCGATGTCCGACAGGTCCACGATCCCCGGCACCGATAGCTTGGCCCCAGTTGCTTTGATCGAGGCGACCAGCTTTTCAGCCTCCTCCAGCGGCAACCGGCTGATGCGGTCGATGCTCTCCGCGATGACCACATCGCCGGGCCGCAGGTCAGCGATCATGCGCAGCAGCTCGGGCCGGTCGGCGCGCGCGCCGGAAGCCTTTTCACGGTAGACGCCAGCGATGTAGAAGCCGGCCGCCGTAGCGGCCGCCTCAATAGCCGCTTGTCGCGTCAAGTCTTGGTCGGCCGTGCTGACACGTTGATAAATTCTTGCAACCTGCATAGTCTGTCCAGTTAATTAATCATCAAAACCTGTAACCCACAGCGATATTGACCAAGACTGGATTCACCTTCACGTTGACCGATTGGCCGGTTGAAAGGTGAGCTGTAGTCTTAACCCGCATGGGCACAATAGAGCAGTCGATAAACCAATTCTTTTCAATGCTGTATGTAGCGCCAATTTGGGCCACCGCACCCCAAGCATTGTCTATCGCCGCCGTCGTCTTACCGCCTGGATTGGTCAGCATACTCAAAATAGGCGTTGTGGTCACGCTGCTGAATTTGACGTACGTTCCGCCCAGTCCGACATACGGGCGGAAAGCCGAATCAGGACGGCCGAACCGGTACTGGAACATCAAGATGGGCGACCACACCTTAGCATCGGCAATCTTACCGGCTTGTTCGATGGTGCCGCGACCGTCGATGTCCAGCTTAGGCGGCACCCCAAAAGCCAGCTCGGCCGACACGCTATCGTTGAACATATAGGCCGCGCTGGCGAACGGCGCGCCGCCGTCGCCCACATCGACTTTAGCACCGGGCACCCCGGTTATATCGCCACTCTTCACCTGCGGGAAAAACTGGTTGTATCCAGCCTTCGCGCTCAAAGTTCCAGTAGATTGCGCGGCGGCGTTGCCCCCAGCCAGTGCCAACGCTACCAAGACAGCTATATTAAACCGTGCCATTTTGAATCCTCTCTCAAGAAATTTAGTTACATTGCATTCTAAAGAATTCTATTTAGCAATATTACCTATTTGATAAAGGTCAAAAATATCCGGAAAATTGAAAATACGTCGCACAAGACGACACTGTAAAAGAGCAACGCGACTCACCATTCTTTATTCGGTATGACGCTCGCGTTCGTGCTTAAGAATTTCTCGCAACAAGGCCGTGTCTTTGCTCCAAGTTGGCTTACCCTGCCGTGTTGCCCCTATAGAGACAAAGCGGGTTTTGGGACTCGCCCCGAGGCTGCCATATTTTCGCGTCCGCGAAATTCTCAGCGCGTAGGCCAGCAGAAGCATTGACACGACTAAGGCAAACGCAGCGAAAAGAAAAAAATATAGAGCCATCGCTTATGCTCCATCCGTGTCCGACAGCGGTAGGCGGCGACCTGCCGTGACTTCTGCCGCAAGATGGCGGCGCTGGCGTGTCAACTCGACACGCAAAGCGTCGTTGTCGCAATGAGCCAGCTCCGAGTCGATGTCAATGATTTCAGCCGCCACCAGTGCCTTATCGTGTGCCGTCATCGTGATCGGGTCGCCATCATGGTCGAAATCTGAATTCATATTTGAGCCTCTAAAATTAATCCCGGCTGCTTGGTGACGGCGCCGCCTACCTGGTGCGCTATGTTTGTCACCAAAAAAATCAACTCTTCTTTTTGGCAAGGTAAGTCAGAACAGCATAACCAAATACAGCATACAGCAGCGTGAGCGGTGGAAGCCAGTACACCTCAGCCATCTTTCCAGCCTTCACCGTTCCTATTTCCATCGGCAATCCGATCCCCCATAGCAAGTAGGTCAGATTGCTGTCCATAGCTAATCCAGACACAAAGCACACACTAATTAACGATAGGCCCTTTAGCTGGTCGCGGTAAGCGGGGAAACGCGACAGATGCCACCACATGCCTGATGCTAGAGCGATACCAGCGCTCATGCCCGCCACAGCCAGGAAACCGCCGTAACGCATGGTGATACCCAATGTCGTTTTCAGAAGACGGCTGCACTGAACGTCAGAAGCCGACTGCACTATAGCAGCGGAGGGGTTGGATCCATCAGGCAACGACGGGCTGCTGCCGGCCATCAGCGGACGCAGGGAGGACTTTCCGCAACCGGCCGTTCGATGCGGCACCGATGGCCTTCGCGCAGGGGTAGTGAATCCGCCAGGATTGACTTGCGCTGCCCTACCTCTCACTAGTGAGGGGCGGCAGCGCATCAAGCGGTGAGCGCACTCCGGCACCGCCAACTTTCAGCACATGCGTGTAAATCATCGTCGTAGAGACGTCGGAATGGCCGAGCAGATCCTGCACGGTTCGAATGTCGTAACCGCTGCGGAGCAAGGCCGTCGCGAACGAGTGGCGGAGGGTGTGCGGTGTGGCGGGCTTCGTGATGCCTGCTTGTTCTACGGCACGTTTGAAGGCGCGCTGAAAGGTCTGGTCATACATGTGATGGCGACGCACGACACCGCTCCGTGGATCGGTCGAATGCGTGTGCTGCGCAAAAACCCAGAACCACGGCCAGGAATGCCCGGCGCGCGGATACTTCCGCTCAAGGGCGTCGGGAAGCGCAACGCCGCTGCGGCCCTCGGCCTGGTCCTTCAGCCACCATGCCCGTGCACGCGACAGCTGCTCGCGCAGGCTGGGTGCCAAGCTCTCGGGTAACATCAAGGCCCGATCCTTGGAGCCCTTGCCCTCCCGCACGATGATCGTGCCGTGATCGAAATCCAGATCCTTGACCCGCAGTTGCAAACCCTCACTGATCCGCATGCCCGTTCCATACAGAAGCTGGGCGAACAAACGATGCTCGCCTTCCAGAAAACCGAGGATGCGAACCACTTCATCCGGGGTCAGCACCACCGGCAAGCGCCGCGACGGCCGAGGTCTTCCGATCTCCTGAAGCCAGGGCAGATCCGTGCACAGCACCTTGCCGTAGAAGAACAGCAAGGCCGCCAATGCCTGACGATGCGTGGAGACCGAAACCTTGCGCTCGTTCGCCAGCCAGGACAGAAATGCCTCGACTTCGCTGCTGCCCAAGGTTGCCGGGTGACGCACACCGTGGAAACGGATGAAGGCACGAACCCAGTGGACATAAGCCTGTTCGGTTCGTAAGCTGTAATGCAAGTAGCGTATGCGCTCACGCAACTGGTCCAGAACCTTGACCGAACGCAGCGGTGGTAACGGCGCAGTGGCGGTTTTCATGGCTTGTTATGACTGTTTTTTTGGGGTAACCGGAATATCTGGTTGATATCTCCTTTGCTGGCAGCCTGTAATTCCCACTTTCTCACCGGAGAATATGGTTGATCAGCCTCCCTTCGCGGGTTAGTATCAGTCCATCTATAGGAGGACGACCTCCCCCACCTTGGGAAGTAATGACCAGGACGACCTGGCCCCGTTATATTTCGGAGGGGTCAATGCCTTGGGTATATCTTCTCGTTGCCGGTGTCCTTGAGATTGTGTGGGCTTACACAATGAAGCAATCTCATGGCTTCAGTCGGCTCTTACCATCGATCATCACGATTTCTACAATGGTGGCCAGCTTCTGGCTGTTAGCAGTCGCCATGCGAACTATTCCACTCGGAACTGCCTACACAATCTGGACGGGAATAGGAGCTGTAGGCGCTTTTCTTGTCGGAATCGCATTTTTGGCTGAACCGGTTAATGCAGCGAGAATCATTGCTGCGATCCTCATTGTTTCAGGGTTGGTGTTAATGAAACTATCCAGCGCCTGACATCGAGGTTATTAATGATGGGTCTCGTTACTGGCCTTATTAACCTCTCAAATTATGAGGTCAGGGACTCCAAGTCGACAGACGACGAAATGCACTTCCAGGTGGACGCACCCGATCCCATCGCGTGCGAGAAATGTGGCGTGCAGGGTGAAATCGTGCGGTTCGGCAAGCGTGATGTTCCTTATCGTGATTTGCCCATCCACGGCAAGCGGGTCACCCTCTGGGTGGTTCGTCGCCGGTACACCTGCCGGGCCTGCAAGACCTCCTTCAGGCCCCAGCTACCGGAGATGGTGGACGGCTTCCGCATGACGCGGCGGCTGCATGAGTACGTGGAGAAAGAATCCTTCAACCACCCCTACACCTTCGTGGCGGCGCAGACTGGCCTGGACGAGAAGACGGTACGCGACATCTTCAGCGCTCGCGCCGAGTTCCTGGGGCGCTGGCACCGATTCGAGACGCCTCGCATTCTGGGTATAGACGAGCTGTACCTGAACAAGCGCTACCGCTGCATTCTGACCAACATCGAGGAGAGAACCCTGCTCGACCTGCTGACCACCCGCCGGCAGGACTTGGTGACCAACTACCTGATGAAGCTGAAAGACCGGCAGAAGGTCGAGATCGTCAGCATGGACATGTGGAACCCCTACCGTACGGCGGTCAAGACGGTGCTACCACAGGCCCGTATCGTGGTCGATAAATTCCATGTGGTGCGCATGGCCAATGATGCCTTGGAGAAGGTGCGCAAGGGCCTAAGAAAGGAGCTGAAACCCTCCCAGAGCCGAACCCTCAAGGGAGACCGGAAAATCCTGCTGAAACGCGCTCACGAAGTCTCAGACCGAGAGCGGCTGATCATGGAGACCTGGACAGGCGCATTCCCGCAACTGCTGGCCGCCTACGAGCACAAGGAGCACTTCTACGGCATCTGGGATGCCATCACGCGCTCCCAGGCAGAAGCCGCCCTGGACGAGTGGATAGCCACCGTCCCGAAAGGCCAGAAGGAAATCTGGAGCGATCTGGTCAGAGCGGTGGGCAACTGGCGCGAAGAGATCATGACCTACTTCGAGACGGATATGCCCGTCACCAATGCTTACACGGAATCCATCAACCGACTGGCCAAGGACAAGAACCGTGAAGGGCGTGGTTACTCCTTCGAGGTGATGCGGGCACGAATGCTCTACACCACGAAGCACAAGAAGAAGGCCTCAACTGCGAAGGTCTCTCCATTCTACAAGAAAACCATCTGTTACGGACTGTCGGATTTCGCAGAGGAACTCAATTACGGGGTCGATCTATCAACCATCTGAGGGTGGTATAAGGTTGGTGGGGTGAAGGAGCCCCATCAACCATTAAATCCGGATACCCCATTTATCGAGAAAGATCGCCTCGTATTCGCGCTTGGATGCTTCCAACTCCGGCGAACCGCTCAAGGCGGCAATCACCCCGGGTATTTCCCGACCTTGCAACAACACACAATCGACATACGACGACGCGATAACCCACGCGCGGTCCTCAAGGGTCGCCTTGCTGGTGGCGATGGCATCGGCAAATACCTGGTCCTGGCGCGCGTCGAAGTCTGCATACAGCGCGGCCAGCAACCCTGCGCGTGTAGCGAAGTGGTCGTAAACCACTGGTTTGGTGACGCCCGCCAGCTCGGCCAGGCGGCCCAGAGTCAGGGCGTCGGTGCCTTCGTCACGCACTAATTGCCAGGCCACGTCGAGTAACTGGCGCAGGCGATCTTCACGGGACAAACGACGACGTGGGGCAGGGGATTCACTGCTTGACATGCTTATATACCAAAAGTAACTTATTCGACGTAACTTACTAAAAGTAGATTAAGCTCAAATGGAGTCAAAGTCATGCACGCACTGATCGTAGTTGCTCATCACGACCCGCAATCTCTCACCCACAGTGTGGCCGCCGAGGTGGGCGCGGGCTTGACCGCCTCTGGCCACACCTTTGAAATAGCCGACCTTGCCGCTGAAGGGTTCGATCCACGCTACACCATCGCCGACCATCGGGTGCACCGTACTCGGGCGACGCCGCCAGCCGACGTGCAGGCCGAACAGGCCCGCATAGACCGCGCCGACGCGCTGGTGCTGGCGTTCCCCATCTACTGGTGGTCAATGCCAGCGTTGCTCAAGGGTTGGGTCGACCGCGTATTCGTCAATGGCTGGGCGATTGATTACGGCCCCGATACACCGGTGCAGAAGAAACTCAGGCATTTGCACGTACATGTGCTGGCCCTGGGGGCGGCTGACGAAAGCGCCTTCGATCGACACGGTTATGCCAAGGCCATGAATACCCAGATCGACTACGGCATCTTTGATTATTGCGGGGCGCGGGTACTCACTTCCGAGTTGTTGTTGGACTCGGAAAGTGGCACGGCCCAGGCGCATTTGCACAAGGCCCGGACCGTGGGGCAGGGGTTGTTTGAGCGTGAGGCCATCGCGGGATAATTCAAGCGTCGCGAAACAGGTCGTGGGCGTCGAGCAAGCGGTAGGCAATCTCTGGGTTTTTCTCCAGGCCACGGCGAATGGAGGCGGGGATCGACTGGCGGGTCTTGCGGCACATGCCCGGCAGTTCGTCGATGACGATCTGGATCCCGCGCATGCTTTTGACCTCGGTATGCCCGGGCGCGATGTGGACGCGGATGCCGAGTTGGTCGTACATCCGCCGTTGCAAGTGTTCGAGGTCTTGCAGGCTCTTGAGGTTTTCCAGGCGCTCCAGCAGGATTTTTTCCTGCTGTCGCGTCAGTTGCAGAATGCGCAGATCAGCGCCGGGAGCTTCCAGCAGTTGTTCACGGTTGCAGACACAGGCGCCGGGTGGGCAGGGTTGGCGAAGGGTCATTGACGCTCCCGGCAAGGTTCAGTTGTAGGAGCGAGCTTGCTCGCGAAAAACTCACAGGCGCCGCATTCATTCAGCAAACACGCGTTTTGGTTAACGTTTTTCGCGAGCAAGCTCGCTCCCACAGGTTTGTGTGTCAGTAGCTCAAGTGAACGCCCAGGCTGGCCAGCGCTTTCCAGTAGTCAGGGTAGGTCTTGGCTACGCAATCAGGGTCTTGGATGCGAATGCCCGAGACTTTCAGCCCGGCCAGGGCAAAGCACATGGCGATGCGATGGTCGGCGTGGGTATCGATCAGTGCGGTGCAGGCGGTGCCAGCCAAAGCGGGGTCGCTGGCAACCAGCAGGTCATCACCTTCGATGGTCGCCAGGCCCGGGCGAATTTCGTTGAGGCCATCGTGCAGCGCCTGCACGCGGTCACATTCCTTGACGCGCAGGTTCGCCAGTTCAGTGAAGCGCACCGGGGTATTGTTGAATGCGGCGAGCACCGCCAGGGTCGGGATCGCATCCTGCATTTGTGAACCCACCACCGTGGCCTGCATGTTCGGGAATTGCGCGATCACGGCCTGTGCCTTGGCGTCGGGCTGGGTGAAATCCTGCGCGGCTACACCAATATCGATACGGCCACCGGTCAGTACTTCTGCGGCCCACAGGTAAGTGGCGGCGGAAGCGTCGGGTTCGATCAGGTAATCATGGGCGGTATAGCCCGTGGGGGCCACGCGCCAGGTGGTGTCGTCCACGATGTCTACCTGGGCCCCGAACGCACGCATGCAATCGAGGGTCAGGTCCACATAGCCACGGGCGCCGATGTCCTTGCCGGTCAGCGCCACTTCAATCGGTGCTTCGCCGCACGCCGCCAGCATCAGCAGGGCCGATACGTACTGGCTGGACAAGCCTCCGTCAATCTCAAAACGCCTGGCCTGGACCTTGCCCGCGCCATGCACCGTTACCGGTGGGCAACCGGTGGGGCTGTCGACCTGGATGCCGTTCTGGCCCAGGGTGGCCAGCAGCGGGCCGATCGGGCGTTTTTGCATGTACTCGTCACCGTCCAGTACCACGGTGCCTTGCACGGTGGCGACGGCAGCCGTGAGAAAGCGCATGGCGGTGCCGGCGTTGCCGAGGAACAACGGCTGGGCCGGCAATTGCAGCGAGCCTTGGCTGGTGACGACAAAGGTGGTGTCGTCCGGCTCGTCGATGGTGACGCCCATCTGCCGCAGGGCGACCGACATATGGCGTGTGTCATCGCTTTTGAGCGCGCCGCTCAAACGGCTGGTGCCCTTGGCCAGTGCCGCGAGCAACAGAGCACGGTTGGTAATGGATTTGGAGCCGGGGGGCGCGACCTTGCCAGTGAGGGGGAAGTTGGGCGGTGTAACGGTCACGGTTTTCTGCGAACTCAAGGTACAAGGCTCCTGGTCAAGGCGAGGTGGCGTGGAGTGGCCGACGTGCGGACCCGAATCATCAGGCAAACACGCCATGCTTGTCGAGTGAGTGGGTGATCTGCGTATTTTAGGGTAACCGGAATATCTGGTTGATATCTCCTTTGCTGGCAGCCTGTAATTCCCACTTTCTCACCGGAGAATATGGTTGATCAGCCTCCCTT
>NZ_CEEDEW010000002.1:0-1569 GCF_979254035.1 Duganella sp. AC237
GGGTATGCCGGATTTAATGGTTGATGGGGCTCCTTCACCCCACCAACCTTATACCACCCTCAGATGGTTGATAGATCGACCCCGTAATTGAGTTCCTCTGCGAAATCCGACAGTCCGTAACAGATGGTTTTCTTGTAGAATGGAGAGACCTTCGCAGTTGAGGCCTTCTTCTTGTGCTTCGTGGTGTAGAGCATTCGTGCCCGCATCACCTCGAAGGAGTAACCACGCCCTTCACGGTTCTTGTCCTTGGCCAGTCGGTTGATGGATTCCGTGTAAGCATTGGTGACGGGCATATCCGTCTCGAAGTAGGTCATGATCTCTTCGCGCCAGTTGCCCACCGCTCTGACCAGATCGCTCCAGATTTCCTTCTGGCCTTTCGGGACGGTGGCTATCCACTCGTCCAGGGCGGCTTCTGCCTGGGAGCGCGTGATGGCATCCCAGATGCCGTAGAAGTGCTCCTTGTGCTCGTAGGCGGCCAGCAGTTGCGGGAATGCGCCTGTCCAGGTCTCCATGATCAGCCGCTCTCGGTCTGAGACTTCGTGAGCGCGTTTCAGCAGGATTTTCCGGTCTCCCTTGAGGGTTCGGCTCTGGGAGGGTTTCAGCTCCTTTCTTAGGCCCTTGCGCACCTTCTCCAAGGCATCATTGGCCATGCGCACCACATGGAATTTATCGACCACGATACGGGCCTGTGGTAGCACCGTCTTGACCGCCGTACGGTAGGGGTTCCACATGTCCATGCTGACGATCTCGACCTTCTGCCGGTCTTTCAGCTTCATCAGGTAGTTGGTCACCAAGTCCTGCCGGCGGGTGGTCAGCAGGTCGAGCAGGGTTCTCTCCTCGATGTTGGTCAGAATGCAGCGGTAGCGCTTGTTCAGGTACAGCTCGTCTATACCCAGAATGCGAGGCGTCTCGAATCGGTGCCAGCGCCCCAGGAACTCGGCGCGAGCGCTGAAGATGTCGCGTACCGTCTTCTCGTCCAGGCCAGTCTGCGCCGCCACGAAGGTGTAGGGGTGGTTGAAGGATTCTTTCTCCACGTACTCATGCAGCCGCCGCGTCATGCGGAAGCCGTCCACCATCTCCGGTAGCTGGGGCCTGAAGGAGGTCTTGCAGGCCCGGCAGGTGTACCGGCGACGAACCACCCAGAGGGTGACCCGCTTGCCGTGGATGGGCAAATCACGATAAGGAACATCACGCTTGCCGAACCGCACGATTTCACCCTGCACGCCACATTTCTCGCACGCGATGGGATCGGGTGCGTCCACCTGGAAGTGCATTTCGTCGTCTGTCGACTTGGAGTCCCTGACCTCATAATTTGAGAGGTTAATAAGGCCAGTAACGAGACCCATCATTAATAACCTCGATGTCAGGCGCTGGATAGTTTCATTAACACCAACCCTGAAACAATGAGGATCGCAGCAATGATTCTCGCTGCATTAACCGGTTCAGCCAAAAATGCGATTCCGACAAGAAAAGCGCCTACAGCTCCTATTCCCGTCCAGATTGTGTAGGCAGTTCCGAGTGGAATAGTTCGCATGGCGACTGCTAACAGCCAGAAGCTGGCCACCATTG
>NZ_CEEDEW010000003.1:4800000-6605000 GCF_979254035.1 Duganella sp. AC237
TGCTGCTGCTCGATGAACCGACCAACCACTTGGACCTGGACGCGATCATCTGGCTGGAAGACTGGCTCAAACGCTATGCCGGCACCCTGCTGATCATCTCCCACGATCGCGACTTCCTCGACGAAGTGGTCAACGTGGTGGTGCATATCGACGAGCGCAAGCTGAAACGCTACTCGGGCAACTACTCGTCGTTCGAACGTCAGCGCGCGGCGCAGATGATCCTGGCCGCCGGCGCGCTGGAAAAGCAGCAGCGCAAGCGCGCCCACCTGGAATCGTTCGTCAACCGCTTCAAGGCGCAGGCTTCCAAGGCCCGCCAGGCGCAGAGCCGCATGAAGGCGCTGGCCAAGATGGAAGAACTGGCGCCGCTGCGCGCCGCCGCCGAATTCTCGTTCGAGTTCCGCGAGCCGCTGAGTGCTCCGAATCCGCTGCTGGTGATGGAAGACGTCAACGCCGGCTACAAGATCGAAGACGAAGCGACCGGCGACATCACGCACAAAACGATCGTCAACAACATCAAGTTCTCGCTGCAGATCGGCCAGCGTATCGGCCTGCTGGGCGTGAACGGCGCCGGTAAATCGACCTTGATCAAGACCATCGCCGGCGAACTGGCGCCGCTGACCGGCGACGCCACCATCGGCAAGGGCCTTAACATCGGCTACTTCGCCCAGCACCAGGTGGAGATGCTGCGCCACGACGAATCGCCGCTGTGGCACCTGGCCAAGATCGCCCCGACCGTGCGCGAACAGGAACTGCGCAACTTCCTGGGCGGCTTCAACTTCCCGGGCACCATGGTGACCAGCTCGATCGCGCCGTTCTCCGGCGGCGAAAAGGCCCGCCTGGCGCTGGCGCTGATCGTTTGGCAGCGCCCCAACCTGCTGCTGCTCGATGAACCGACCAACCACCTGGACCTGGAAACGCGCGAGGCGCTGACCGAAGCGCTGGCGCAGTTCGAAGGCACCCTGGTCGTGGTATCCCACGATCGCCACCTGCTGCGCGCCACCACCGACGAATTCATCATCGTCGCCGACGGCAAGCTGCAGCCGTTCGACGGCGATTTGGACGACTACAAGGATTGGCTGTTCAAGACCAAGCTGGGGAAAGGCACCGACGTGCTACCCGCCGCCGGCAAGGCCAACAAGACGGACTTCCCGGTGGTTTCGCCGGTGGCCGCGCCAACGGCAGCCGCGGCGCCGGCCGCCAGCAAGGACCAGAAGCGCCAGCAGGCCGAGGATCGTCAGCGCCTGGCCGCGCTGCGCAAGCCGCTGGAGCAAAAGATCAAACGCCTGGACGATCAAATCGCCAAGCGCAGCGCGCAAAAAGCCGAGGTGGATGCCAAGTTGGGCGAGTCTTCGATCTACGAAGCGGCCAACAAGGCCAAGCTGAAACAGCTGCTGGCCGATCAAAGCTTCTTCACCAAGGACTTGGGCCAGCTGGAAGCGGAATGGCTGGAATTGCAGGAGCAGCTCGAAGCGCTGGCCTGATCAATCCCTGACCGCGAGCTTCAGGCGGCCTGGCGGGCGCCCACCGGCACTTTGCGGATCGACATCAGCCTGTCGATGTCGACCACGATCAGGCGGCGCCCGTCGACCTCTCCGAGGCCCAGCAGGTAATCCACCGGCGGGGCCGTGCCGCCGCCCGCGACGGTGCCGGTGCCGGGTATCGGCAGCAGCTCGTCAAGCGTCAACGACACGATATCGGTCACGCCATCGACCACCATCCCCATCACGCAGGTCGACAGTTTGAGGATGATCACATCCGTCAGCGGATCGTGCGCCGGCGGACGCGGGCCGAAAGCAATGCGCATATCGACGATGGGCATGATCACGCCGCGCGACACGGCCACGCCGCTGATAATCTCGCCGTCCGAGGCGAAGCGTTCCAGCTCCTTCAGCGGACGCAGTTCCTGCACCTTGCTAAAGTCCAGCGCATAATCCAGGCCGCCGAGCCGGAACACGAGATACTGCTGCGCTCCGGTGTCGGTCGAGCGCGCGCCGTTGTTCATGGCGTTGGCATTCAGGGCTTGCATCTTCGAGAGAATCATGATCATCCTTTCGTCTATTGACGTGCGGTAACAGGCATGAATCATCCTAACCGCGCGCTTCTGGTGCGGGATTGATTGGCATCAACGTTAGCCCGGCGGCCGGCGGCCGTTTGCTACAATGAGACAAAGAGCGCGACCAATCCAATGACGAATTTAATAGATATGAATGACGTGGAGCTCAGTGCGATCCGCGCGCAGGGACCGGGGGGACAAAACGTCAACAAGGTCTCCAGCGCGGTGCACCTGCGTTTTAATATCGTAGCGTCTTCGCTGCCCGAGCATATCAAGGAGCGCCTGCTGGCCATGCGCGACAGCCGCATCACTAAGGACGGCGTGGTGGTGCTGAAGGCGCAGCAGTCGCGCAGCCAGGAGGCCAACAAGGAGGACGCCCTGCGACGCCTTCAGGAACTGGTCGACAGCATCGCGGTGCTGCCCACCGTGCGGCGCGCCACCAAGCCGACGCGCGGCTCGCAGCGCCGCCGGCTGGATGGAAAAACCAGGGACGGCGAGCGCAAACAGCTGCGCGGCAAAGTCACCCTATAGCCACGCGCAGGCATTGGTGGGCGCCGAGCGCCAGCAGGCAAATAAAAAAGCAACGCCGAAATACCGCAGCCGGCATGCGGTCCCGCAGCCACTGCCCCAGCAGCATGCCCGCGCCGGCGGGCAGCAGCGCCAGCACCGATCCCCCTGCGGCCGACACCTGCCAGTTTCCGCGGCAGGTCAACACCACGGCCAGCGCCAAGGTCGATACGGTGAAGGCCAATCCCAGCGCCTGCACCAGATCGTCCTTTTCCAGGTTGAGCGCTTGCAGATAGGGAGCGACCGGCATGACGAAGACTCCCGTTATGCCGGCCAGCACACCCGTGGCGGCACCGGCCAGCGGCCCGGCCCACGGCTCGGCGCGCGGCGCCACGCGTCCGCGCCAGCCGCTCAAACCCAGCGCGCCGTAGGCCGCCAGCGCCATTCCGAGCACCACCGAGGCCCAGGCGCCGCTGGACATGCCCGCCGCGCCGGAAGCGACAAAGTCTTCCGGAGGCGGTGGCGACGACAGCAGCCATCCGCCCGCCGCCGTACCCACGCAAACGGCCACCAGCAAGGTCCGCATGCGCAGCCAGAGCGGATACAGCGCCGGCCCGGTGGCCAGCTGCCATACATTCGTCACAGCCGAAGGCACGATGAGCAGCGCCGCCGCTTCCAGCGGCGGCAGCGTCAATGTCAACAAGGCCATCGCCACCGTCGGCAGGCCCATTCCCGTGACGCCTTTCACCAAGCCGGCCAGCACAAAAACCAATGCGATAAAAACTGTCGATGTATTCATGGGGGCTATTCTGCACTCCGGCGGCTTGCCTGGGAATGTGGAATATACTTAGCGTGACTTCACATTATCCGTAGGCTGAACCATGCGCTTCGACCTGATCGACCTTAAATTGTTCGTCCACATCGCAGAAAGCGGCAGCATCACCGCCGGCGCCAAGCTGGCGCACCTGTCGCTGCCTTCGGCCAGCGCCCGCATACACGGCATGGAGGAAAGCTTGAACCTGGCGCTGCTCGAGCGCGGACGGCGCGGCGCCGAGCCAACCGAGGCCGGACGCGCGCTGCTGCATCACGCGCGCGCCATCGCCCGCCAACTGGACGACATGCGCGCAGACCTCGCCCAATTCGGGTCGGGCCTGAAAAGGCAGGTGCGGCTGCTGTGCAATACCTCGGCCATGACCGAATTCCTGCCGGAGGCGCTGGCCGGCTTCCTGTCCGGCCACCCGCACTTGAGCATCGATCTGGAGGAAAGGCTCAGCCGCGACATCGTGCGGGCCGTCACCGACGGCGCCGCCGATATCGGCATTTTCACCGATGCCGTCGACAGCGCGGCGCTGCAAACCTTGCCGTTCCGTGACGATCCCCTGGTGCTGGTGATGGCGCGCAAACATCCGCTGGCCCAGCGGATCGGCAAAGGGCGCGGTAAACCGCGCGGCGTGCTGTTCGCCGATGCGCTGGATCAGGATTTCATCGGCTTGGCGGGCGACAGCGCTTTGCAGCAGTACGCGGCCGAGCAGGCGTCGCGGCTGGGGCGCAAGATGCATTGCAAGATTAGGTTGCGCAGCTTCGAGGCGGTTTGCCGCATGGTTGCCAGCGGCGCCGGTGTGGCGATACTGCCGGAGATGGCGGCGCGGCGTAGCGCGGATTTGGATGCGCTGCGGGTGGTGGCGTTGAACGACGATTGGGCGGATCGCAAGCTGCTGATCTGCGTGCGCGATCATGCGGCCTTGCCGGTTCACGTGCGTGAGCTGGTCGCAGCGCTGCGGCGGGTTTGAGCGTCAGTCGGCTTGCGGCGCCCAGTTGATCGGGCCTACATGGCCAAAAAAGATTTTCGTCATGCCGGCGTCGGCGCCGCGTACCTTGGCTTTCAGTTCCTTCGCCGGCCGGTCGTAGGGCGGCGGGCCGTCCGGCACGAAACTCATGGTCCGCGCCAATACGTCCCCGGTCAGCATGTGGACGGTGCAGCGCGAGCCGTTCATCAACGCGTTTTTCTCGCGCTGCACCTGGTTGACCTCTTCCTGCGCCTGTTCCTGCTGCGCTAGCGCGGCCTTGATCGCCAGCGAGATCCTGGCGACCGCGCGCAGCGACGGTCCCACCGTCGTCGCCATCTTGTGGAACAGCGGCTCCTGCTCCGTTGTCAGTATCACCTCGCGCTTGCGCACCCGGGTCGCAAGGTTCAGATAATTGCGCACCTCCGGCTGGCCGGTGATAGCGTCCATTTCCGCCTTGCGTTGCTCGGCATCGCGCAGCGCGTGCGACACCTTCGGCAGCAGCTCGGCGATTTTGCTGTCGAACTTAGTCATGTCCGGCACCAGCGTGTACAGCAGCATCTCGCTTTGCTTGCGCGGGCCGGCGTGAATGATCTCGATCTTGCGCGCGGCGATCGCGCAGCCCTCGGCCACCTTGATGATCACCTCGTCGGCCATGATCTCGCAGTTGCTTGCCTCGCCGATCACCACCCGCGTGCCGGAGATGATGCAGCTCTCGGCGCGCGCCAGCGACACCTCGCCCCGTTTGGTCTGCAGCACGGCGCCCGACGCCACGCCCTTCACGCGGATCGCGCCGTCGGCGTTGACGGCGGTGCCGCCCATCAGGTTGCGGTTCAGGACGATGTCGCCGCCGCGCGAGCTGATATTGCCGAAGACGTTGCCGTGGATGGTGATGTTGCCGCCATCGACCGAGCGTTGGTCCTGCACGTCGCCGAATTCCTCGTACTCGCCGGTCAGTTGCAGGTTGCCGGTGGTGCGCGCGCTCACCCCTTCCCGGCTGATGATCTTCGGGCCGATCGAGATGCGCTTGCTGCCCGGTTCCACGCTGAGGAATCCCTCGACCGCCGACACCAGGTACTCGCCGTCGCGCAGGTTTTCAATCACCGTGCCGGCGCCGGCCACGGAGGTCAGTTCGATATCGCGCGGCACCGGCGGTTCCAGCACCGCGCCGGACAATTCGACACCACGCACACCTGGCGTGCGCGGCACCTTGCGCAGCAGCTTGACGTTGGGTTTGACCTGCGGGAAGCGGTTCTGGAAGGTCTGCAGATCGAGCTTGCCGTCCGGCGTCTCGCGCGGCGCGTTGCTGCGGTGGATATCGCGCGATACTTCCACGATGGTAGCGTCGCGCCCCGGCACGACGTTGAGCCTCCGCGCGACGATGATGCGCGCCAGGCGCCCGGTGACGATGACGTCGCGCACGGCCGGCGCGTCGATACCGAAACGGATGCCCTTGCCCCACATGTCGGCGACGAATTCATCGAACTTCAGGCGCGCCGGTTGCGGCGGCATATCGGGAATCTCGAAGAACACCGGCTCGAAATAGTATTCCGCCTCGCCGGCGATGACCTTGACGGTCTTGTACAGGGCGCGGCGCACGGTGTGGAACGGCTCGATGCTGTCGGCGAAGCGCAGCAGCGACTTGCCGGCCAGGTTGGCCGGCAGCTCGGGACCGCAGTTGTACAGCATTCTGGTGAAGACGGCGTAGTCGAGGCCCGCGAAGTAGGCGCCGCCGAGGAAAACCTGGCTGACGGCGGCGACGCAGGATACCGCCGTCGCCTCGGCATCGAAATAGACGCCGTCATCACGCTTGACGATCGCCGCGGGCAAATCACCTTCCGCAGTTTGTTCCAGCGTCGTTGCGTCGTCTGACACGGTAGTCCCCACAAAGATGTACGTCGGAGCCGGCGCCCCTTCACTTTTTTAATATTATTTGTAGATTAGCATGAACGCACGGGATTGTGCGCGCGCGTTGCTACGCGCAAGGGCGCCGGCCAGCCGGCCCTATTCCGCCGGGCTGCGCGCGCGCGGGTCGAGGTGCCAATCGAGCGATCCGGCGCTGTCGCAGAACAGCATCTCGCCGCCGTTCGGCGTGCCGCGCAGCCGCTGCTTGATCTCCTTGGGGGACAGCAGCGTCAACGACGCACCGTCTGCCGCGAAAGGCATGGTGCGCACCGTGGTCTCGCCGCTGACCATGTGTAGGCCGCAGCGCGCCACGCCGGCCGCCGCCACCTTCTGCTCGATCACCCGCGCCAGCCGGTCCCGCAACAGCGTTTGCTGCGTCTGGGCGGCCTGGATCTCCTTCTTCAACTGCTCGATCGCCTGGATCTCGGTCGCCACCGCGCCGGCGATCTTGCGCAGGAACTGGCCCTGCTCCGGCGTCAAGGTCAGCTCCTGGGTGCGCAGCTTGACCGCCAGCGCCAGATAGCGGCGCACGTCGGGCAGCGCGGCGATGCGCGCGACTTCCTGCTCGGCGGTAAGGATGATCTGCGCGAAATCGGCCACGCGCGCATCGAGTTCGGCGATCTCCTCGTCGAACCGCTTGACGTCGCGCACCAGCACGTGGATGAGCATCTCGGTGCGGCGGCGCGGCCCGGCGCTTTCGATTTCCACGTTGCGGCCGGCCACGGCGCAGCCCTCGGCCACCGAGATCACCACCTCGTCGCCGATGATCTCGCAATTGGAGGCCTCGTCGATCCTGACGCTGCTGCCCGAGATAACGCAATTCTCGGCGCGCGCTATCGTGATCGCGCCGCCGCTGGTGTGGATCACCGAATTCGACGCCACGCCGGCGATGCTGATCGAGCCGAGCGCGTTCTGCACGCTGCCGCTCACCAGGTTCTGGTCCAGCACCACGACGCCGCCGCGCGAATGGATATTGCCGTAGACGTTGCCGTGCACCGTGATGTCGCCGCCGGTGACGTCGCGCTGCTCCTGCACGTCGCCGTATTCCTCGTAGGCGCCCGCCAGCTGCAGGTTGCCCGTGGTCCGTCCGCTAACGCCTTCCAGGCTGACGATTTTATCGGTGATGGAAATGCGGTTGGACTTCGCATCCACGCTCAAGAAGCCCTCGCGGGTGGACACCAGATATTCGCCATCCTCCAGGGTTTGCGCCTCGGTGCCGTCGCCGGCATAGAAGCGCAAGGTCAGGTCCTGCGGCGGTTCCGGCGCCGTCATGCGTCCGGACAGATCGAAACCCGGCTGGCCGGGCACCGCCGGCACCTTTTTCAGCAGCCTGACATTCGCCTTGATTTGGGGGAAGCGGTTCTGGAAGCTTTGCAGATCGATGCGGCCGTCGGCGCGCGCCTTGGGGGCGTCGCTGCGGTGCAGATCGGACGACACCTCCATCACGGTCGCGTTCTGTCCCGGCTCCGGTTCCAGATCGGTGGCGAAGGTGATGCGATCCGGCTTGGCGGCCGCCATCGCCGACACCACCGCCGCCACCTCGATACCGAACCGTATGCCCTTGCCCCACATGTCGGCGACGAATTCGTCGACGTCCAGGCGGGTCTGGCGCTCCGGGATCACGGTGCCGTCGGGGAGCACCTCCTCGTCCAGATACAGCGGCTCGAAGTAGTATTCGGCGTAGCCGTGCCCCATCTTGGGATTTTTATACAACGGCACGCGCAGCGGGTCGAACAGGCGCACGTCGTCGCACAGGCGCACCGCCTGCGCCGCGCCCAGATCGGGGCCGACGCCGTACAGCGCCTTGATCATCAGCGGATAATTGAGGCCCGGCAGGTAATAACCGCTGCGGAATACCTGATTCATCGCGGCGATCAGCGCCGGCTGCGGCAGGCCGACATCGATATAAACGCCGTCGGCTCTGCGGACCAAACCAACAGGCAGGCCGGCGTCGGGAGCCGATGGCTCGTCAACGGGAAAGGGCGCTGCGGGCGCAACGTCTTGAACCACGATTTTCCTCCAGGCGTCACGCGGCCGAAGGGCGTTGCGTGCAATTAATTAATATTACACACAGACAAAGAAAAAGATAGCGATATTCGTGGTAAAAGCTCTACAACTGTAATGTTATTGTCACACATCAATAGCGATTTGCTATTTTTCGCGTCAAAAGAGCCTGAACAGCGCGGCGGACGCGTGCGGACGGAGGAAAAACCAAGGAAGGCAGGAAGAAATGGAGCACGGCCGGTGCGATCCCGGCCGATGCTTAGCGGCGTGGCGGATTGGCGTAAATATCCTGGCCCACTTCGTTGATTTGGCGGCGCAGATCGCGACGCTCGTCGGGCGTCAGGCGGCCGACGCGACGGTTCATCTCGGCGTTGCGGCTGGCTTCCTGCATGGCGCGGCGTTGCTCTTCCGCACGTGCCTCATAGTTATTGCGCTGCTCCGCCTGGCGCTGCTGGTCGGCCTGGCGCGAATCGGCTTGGCGCGGCTCGGCCTGGCGCTGGATTTGCACCTGCTGAGGACGATTATCATCTCGTCGCGGCCCGTCACCGGGCTCGGCATAGGCGTGCCCCACTCCCAACAAACCGCAGCACAGCAATAACGAACCCATGGAGGATCGAACGCAAAAAGATGCGCTTGCTGCCGCGTGTATTTTTTTGTGATCGATGAACATGATGTTCCTAAAAGCTGAATCCGTGCTTGAAGTGTATGATGCTTTAACCGAGGGGGTAAGACCAATTGGGTAAAGTTTGTAACACTTTGTAATGGGTCGTCACAGACGTTTTCGCAAAGCGGATATGACGTTACCATAGCAACATCAATAAGACAATTCTGACAGAGCAAATGACTAGCACAACGACTGAATCCGGCAACAACTCCGCCAACCAGCATGGCCATCAAGCCAAGATCATGGTAGTGGACGACGACGTTCGTCTGCGCGATCTGCTGCGGCGCTACTTGACCGAACAGGGCTTCAACGTCTTCACCGCCGAAAGCGCGACCGCCATGAACAAGCTGTGGCTGCGCGAGCGCTACGACCTGCTGGTGCTGGACCTGATGCTGCCCGGCGAGGACGGCTTGTCGATTTGCCGCCGCCTGCGCGGCGCCGGCGACCAGACGCCGATCATCATGCTGACCGCCAAAGGCGAGGACGTGGACCGTATCGTCGGCCTCGAAATGGGCGCCGACGACTATCTTCCGAAACCGTTCAACCCGCGCGAACTGGTGGCCCGCATCGGCGCCGTGCTGCGCCGCCGCGGTCCGGACGAAATCCCCGGCGCGCCGTCGGAAACGCCGCAATCGTTCGAATTCGGCCAGTTCGTCCTGGACCTCGGCACGCGCACGCTGAAGAAAAACGGCGAGACGGTGCCGCTGACCACCGGCGAGTTTTCGGTGCTTAAAGTATTCGCCCGCCATGCGCGCCAGCCGCTGTCGCGCGAGAAGCTGATGGAACTGGCGCGCGGGCGCGAATACGAAGTGTTCGACCGCAGCCTGGACGTGCAGATTTCGCGCCTGCGCAAACTGATCGAACCCGATCCATCGAGCCCGCTGTACATCCAGACCGTCTGGGGCCTGGGCTATGTGTTCATCCCGGAGGGGCAGCCGCGCTAAGTCGCGACAACCGCGAAGATGCGCATGAAGTCTCTTTCGAAGTTCCGTTTCGCTTTTCGGCTGGCCAGCATGAAAAGCGGCCTTTTCTGGCGCACCTTCTTCCTGCTCGGCGCCTTGACGACCACCAGCATGACCGCGTGGGTCGGCATGATCAGCGTGGTGCAGCACGAGCCGCAGGTACAGCAGATCTCCGCGCAGGTGATCTCGGTCGTCACCATCACCCACGCCGCCCTCACCCATTCCGCGCCCGAACTGCGGCGCGAGCTGCTGTTCGACCTGGTGTCGAACGAGGGCATCCGCGTGTTCCCGCTGGAGGAGGACGACAAGGTCGAACCGCCGCCGAAGAACGCGCTGATGCCCGACATCCAAAAACTGGTCAAGGCCAAGCTTGGCGCGGACACGCGCTTCTCGGCCAAGGTGAACGGCGTCTCCGGCTTCTGGGTCAGCTTCAAGATCGATGACGACCAATACTGGCTGATGCTCGAACGCGAACGCATACGCGGACTGACCGGCATCCAGTGGCTAGGCTGGGCCAGCGTGGTGTCGGTGGTGTCGCTGCTTGGCGCGGCCTTCATCTCCAGCCTGATCAACCTGCCGTTGCGGCGCCTGACCAAGGCCACCCGCGCCTTCGCGCAGGGCAAGCGGCCGGACCCGCTGCCGGAAAGCGGCCCGGCCGAAATCATGGAGGCCAACCGCAGCTTCAACCAGATGGTCGACCAGCTGCAGCAGGTCGAATCCGACCGCGCCGTGATCCTGGCCGGCATCTCGCACGATTTGCGCACGCCGCTGGCGCGCATGCAGCTCGAAGTGGAAATGGCCAATCTGTCGACCGAGGCGCGCGAAGGCATCCAGTCCGACATCGGCCAGATGGACGCCATCATCGGCCAGTTCCTCGACTACGCCAAACCGACCGAGGCGTCGAGCTTCACCAACGTCGACATCAGCGAACTGCTGGCCGATACCGCGCACGAAGCCGGACGTTTGCAGGACGTGCGCGTGACCACCGACATCGCCGCCGACGCCCATGTGATGGGCAACGGCACGGACCTGAAACGCGTTTTCAACAACCTGGTCGAAAACGCGCGCCGCTATGGCAAGACACCGGACACCGACATCACCGAGATCGACATCCAATGCGCCGTTAAAGGCGCGGGCGCGTCCAGGCGCGTCGTCATCGAGGTGGGGGACCATGGCTGCGGCGTGCCGGACGACCAGATCGAACAACTGCTCAAGCCCTTCACCCGGCTCGACGCCGCGCGCGGCCAGGCCAACGGCGCCGGACTGGGACTGGCGATCGTCGACCGCGTGCTGCTGCGACACGGCGCCGAGCTAACCTTGAGCAACCGGGAAGGCGGCGGCCTGGTGATCCAGATCGCGATGAAGGCGGTATGACCCGGCTGACCATTTTTGCGAGCGCGTTTTTATCGGCGTTGCTGGCCGCGCCGAGCGCCGGCGCGGCGGCGCCCTTGAAAGCCGGCACCGGCTCCGGGCCTGACAAGGCAGCCAAGCCGCGTATCGAACAACGCGCGCCGACGGCCGAGGAGCGGGAATCCTTCGATGATTTCTTCCGCGCCCGCAACGCGGCGCAACCGCAACGGCCGTGGGGCGCCGCGCCGCTGTTCGCCCCCGCGTTCGAGATCGAACGCCAGCGCGGCAAGCCATGGCACGTGATCGCCCGCGTCGACTCCGCGCCGCGCCGCTCGGCGCCGGAGCTGTGCCGCCAGATCCGCTCCAGCTTTGTCTACGACGCCGCCAAACCAAGCGGCGAACGCTGGAGCGACGCCGCCGAGGCGCCGCAATGGTATGTATGGCTGGCGCAACCCAACGTTCCATGCCACGCGGCCAGATATACGGTATTGATGGATCAGGCAGTGCCGCAGGCCGATGCGGTGGCCTTGCTGTGGCAGCACCGCGAGCTGCTACTGCGCGCGCGTCTGCTGTTTGCCGGCAACTCCGGCTGCGCGCGGCAACGCGCCCTGACCTTCCGGCTGGCCGCGCTGAAACCGGCGGCCGCGATGGCGGGCGCGCCGGTGATGTTCGGACTGGTGTTTGAAAGCGACCGCGACACTGTCGCCACGGTCGCCGTGCGCAAGCACCGTGGCGAATACGCCGCGTGGAACGTCAGTTGCTCCGGTTGATCGGATGCTCGCGCGACTCCAGTAGCTTGGTCAGCAACAACTCGGTGGAACCGTAGCCGTACAGCGAATCGGCCTCCAGGCCGGGCGTATCGTAGGGCACTGATTCTTCCCGCTCGGAACGGCTTGGATCGTTGTCGGAATAGGTCACGCGCCAGGCCCGCTTCAGCGCGTCGGCGCGGCGCAGGAACTGCGGCATCGGCCACAGCGCCGGATTCCAGTCCACCGCCTCGCCCAGCACGCGCCAATGACCGCTGGCCAGCGCCATGTCGCCCACGCGCAGCACCTTGACGGCGTCCTGCGGCTGCAGGGTGTTGAGTTCTTCGATCGACGGTATCCTGTCGAGCTTGGGCCCGAACAGATAGGCCAGCATGATCTTGCTGCCCGGCGACAAGCGCGCGACGAGCCCCCAGCCGTAGCCACCGTCGAGCAACGGCACCGCAAACCAGCTTCCTTCATGATACGACTGCCTCATTCCACTCCTTTCGCTAGCACGAACCAGCAAAGTGGCGCCGAAATGCACTGACGAACAGGACATACCGCCGCCTCCACATATGCTGTGACTGCTTCATTGGCGCCGTGCGGCGCAAATCCAAAGTGTATCGGCGCGCCGCAAATTGTGTCGCACGCCACTGCGCGCGCGCCGGCCACCGTAACGAGTGTGATACACTGCCGGCTCGCTAGGGGTCCTGGGCATTTTGTTCCGGGTGAGAGATACCCTTCGTACCTGATCTGGATAATGCCAGCGAAGGAAAGCGCAAAGTAGTTCTCCCCTCCTTTGATGGCTCTCCTCGCGGCTTCCAGCCGAGAACAAGTAGAGAGCAGACATGTCCACACCACATTTCGCAGTTTCGGTCATCGCCTTGGCGGTGTTCCACGCATTTTCCGGCGCCGCCATCGCTGCCGACACCCCCTTCGCCACTGACGCTGCCGAGGCCGCCGCTGAGCAGTCCATGCCGGAAGTTATCGTCAGCGCCACCAAAGTGCGCGCCAACACCGCCTCGGTCGCCGGCTTCGGCAACGCCCCACTGCTCGAAACGCCGGCTTCGGTCAGCGTGTTGACGTCGCAACAGATGCTGGACCTGCAAATCCGCTCGACCACCGACGCCGCCAAATTCGACGCCAGCCTGAGCGACTCGTACAACGCCGTCGGCTATGCCGAGCAGTTCTCGATCCGCGGCTTCAAGCTCGACAACGCGTCGAGCTATCGCAAGGATGGCATGGTCATCCCCGGCGACACCCAGATCCCGCTGGAGAACAAGGAGCGCCTGGAAGTGCTCAAAGGCCTGTCCGGCCTGCAGGCCGGCGTCTCGGCGCCGGGCGGCATCGTAAACTACGTCACCAAGCGGCCGACCGACACCCCGGTGCGCACCGTCGTTCTGGAGGCGCGCGAGCGCGGCACCCTGTACGGCGCCGTCGATGTCGGCGGGCGTTTCGAGGACGACCGTTTCGGCTACCGCGTCAATGTCGCCGGCGAGCGCCTGCGCTCCTATATCAAGGGTGCGGACGGCAACCGCAAGTTCGTCTCCGCCGCCTTCGACTGGCGCATCTCGCCGCGGGCGCTGCTGCAGATCGACGCCGACTACCAGCGCAAGTCCCAACTGACCGCGCCGGGCTTCCAGCTGTTGGACAATACCACCTTGCCGGTGGTCGACGCCGACACGATGCTGAACAATCAACCGTGGAGCCGTCCGGTGGAAACCACCACCAGCAACATCGGCGCGCGCTTCGAATACAAGTTCTCGTCCGACTGGAGCACCACGGTCAGCGCCAACCAGCACCACTTCAAGCGCGACGACTACACCGCCTTCCCTTATGGCTGCGGTCCCAATTTCTACCCCGGCTACTGCGCCAACGGTGACTACGACGTCTATAACTACGTCAGCCTGGGCGAGAAGAAATCGCCGCTGACGGTGCAGGCGCTGGTGCAGGGCCGCTTCGCCACCGGCGCGCTGGCGCATGAATTCACCGGCGGCGCGTCGTTCCAGAAGAACAGCGAAAAATGGGGCGATTACATTTACACGGAATCAGGCCGTAGCAACATCTACCGGCCGGTAGTGGTTGCGCCGGTGGGCGGCGATGTCAACTCCCCCGCCTTCGAACGCCGCCACGGCAACGAGCGCTCGTTGTTCGCGCAGGACATCGTCAGTTTGAATGCGCAGCTCAAGCTGCACGCCGGCGCACGCTATGTTCAAGTCAGACGCGTGGAGTACGTGGGACCCAACGACAAGAATGTCATGCTGCCGGATGCGAATACCGACGTTGGTTTCTGGCTACCGAATGTGGCGCTGGTGTACAGCCTGCGTCCCAACGTCTCGCTCTACACCTCGTACGCGCAGGGTCTGGAGCTTGGTGGCATCGCGCCGATGCAGACCGAAAACGAAGGCCTGGCGCTGACGCCGTCGAAGTCCAGGCAGGTGGAAGTCGGTATCAAGGCCGACATCCGGCCGGACCTGAGCGCCACTATCGCGCTGTTCGAGATTCGCAAAGGCCTGGAATACACCGATGCGCAGAGGTTCTTCGTGCGTAATGGCGAAGCCCAGAACCGCGGTCTGGAAATGGCGTTGAACGGCCGCGCCACGCGCGAGCTGACGGTCGGCGTTTCGGCCACCGCGCTCAATACCCGGCAAAGCGATACGGGCTTGGCCAGTTTGGACGACAAGCGCGTGACCAACGTCGCCGCTTTCAAATCGTCGGTGTATGCGGATTACGCGGTGCCGCAGATTGAAGGCCTGAAGCTGAACGCGAACTGGCAGTACTCGGGCAAGAAGGCGTTCGATCCGGAAAACCAGGTGTTCGTGCCAAGCTACCACGTGCTGAACTTGGGGGCGTCGTATGCCACGCGCATCGGCGGTGTATCGACGACCTTGCGCGCCAGCGTAAACAATGCGCTGGACAAGTTCTACTGGCGCGATGTGACGCAGGATCTGGGTGGATATTTGATGCCGGGGGCTTCGCGCACGTTCCGCGTGTCGGCCCAGTTCGACCTGTAACGCCTATAGCCGCAGGTGGATCGGCGATGGCGGATTACCGCGTCGCGCTCAACAAGCGCTCCACCTGCGCCAACCGCTGCTGCGGATCGCCGGCTACCAGCACATAAGGTATCCGGCGCGCCGCCAACTCCTCCATCAACATTCGGTTGATGATCACGCTGACTTCTTCGCAATCGCGCTGCAAACCATCGGCGACCCATGGAATATCGGGCGCGGTCACCACCGTGAGCGCATAGTCGCGCTGGTGCTCGTCGGCCAGCCGCGCCAACTGGTCATCGATGCCGCCAAAATAATGACGGCTGTAGATCGCCGTCATCAGCGGCGCCGTGTCGCAGAACAGATACTTGTACGCCTGTTGCGCCGACGCGTTCTCGCGTTCACGCTGCGTACTGGCGATATAAAACTGGTCCGCAGCCACCGGCACCCGTCCCTCCACATCGACGAACTCGCGCAAATACTCCGGCACCCAAACCGTCCCATGGCGCTCGGCCAAAGCGGCCGCCAAGGTGGTCTTGCCCGAAGAAGCCGGCCCCAATATCGCCACGCGTTGCGGCAACCCCGCCGATGTCATTCGAGCACCAGCCTGCGGCCGCCGGTCTCGTCGCCTTTATCGCCACCGCCCGTCCCCATGCCGGCCGACTGCTGCCAGGTGCGCAGGCCGACCACCGCCATGCCGACGAAGACGGCGTACAAGATCGCCGTCAGCATCAAGTGCTTGTGCAAATACAGCCCGACGTACAGTACATCGACAACGATCCAGACGTGCCAGTTCTCGATCTTCTTGCGCGACAGCAGCAGCTGTCCGACCAGGCTGCCGGCGGTCAGGAAGCCATCGGAGCGCGGCACGTCGGTATCGGTATAGGTCTTGAGGAACCACGCCAGCAGCACAAAGCCCGCCAGCCACGCCGCCACGGCGATCCAGCGGCCGCGCGCGTCGAGCGCGGTGACCGCCAGCCGTTCGTGGCGTTCATCCCCGTGCAACCACTGGTACCAGCCGTAAAACGAAACGCTGATGAACACCAGTTGCAGCCCCATGTCGCCGTACAGCCGCGAGCCGTAGAACACCAGCCCGTAGGTGGCCGACGAGATGATGGCGAACAGCCAGGCCCAATGGCTCTGGCGGATGTTGAGCCACACCGTGGCCACCGCCAGGATGAACGACACCAGTTCCAACGGGGTCGTGGCGAATACCGCCAGATGCAGCGGCAAATTCAGGTACCCCAACAGAACCGATAATTCGTGCATTATTTTTTCGCCGGATATTTGATCGTCATCTCTTGGAGCACGTTGTCGGCGTGATCGACTTCGCTCATCACCCACAGCATATACCGGATATCCAGATGGATAGCGCGGGTGATGGCGGGGTCGAAGTACCAGTCCTTGGTGATCGACTCGTAGGTCGAATCGAAGTTCAGGCCGATCAATTCGCCCCTGCGGTTCATCACCGCCGAACCGGAATTGCCGCCGGTGGTATCGGCGCTGCTCAAAAAGTCGACCGGCACGGTGCCGAGGATGGGATCCTTGAACCGCCCGTAGCGCTTGGCCTTGATGGCGTCGAGCTGCCTTTGCGGCGCGTTGAACGGATCCTTGCCGGTATGCTTCTCGACGATGCCTTCGACGGTGGTGAACGGCCCCTTGCTGATGCCGTCGCGCGGCGAGTAAGGCGCCACGGTGCCGTAGGTCACGCGCAAGGTGCCATTGGCATCCGGGTAAACCGGCTTGCCCTGCGATTTCTTCCACGCGATGACGGCCGCCATATAGCGCGGGATCACGCGCTCCAGATTGCCGTCCAGTTCCTTGCGGCGCTCCTTGAGCGACTGCGCCGCGTCGTCCAGCTTCGCCGCCAGTTGCATGAACGGGTCATCCGAGGCCTTGACGGCGGCGGCGTCCTTGCCGATCCACGCCAGCCGCGTGGCGGTGTCGCCCAGCCGCGTCTTCGCATACATCGCCGGCACCGCCTCCGGCGCAGGCAGCAGCGGATCGAGGCCCGCCACATGCATGGACTTGGGCAGTTTGGCGTAGCGCCGCAGCGACGCCACGAAACGCGCCTGGTCCACCTCGGCCACGTACGACTGCTCCAGACGGTTCAGGCGCGCCTTGATGAAGGTGGCGTCGCGCTGCTGGAAGCCGGTTTCGCGTTCGGCGTCCGGCTTCGCGCTTTCCAGCGCAAGGCGGTGCAGCGTATTGGCGCTTTTCAGCAGATCGCCGGTGGTGGCGACGCTGTAGCCGAATTCCTCGTCGCTCAAAGCGATATCGGCCGCGATCACCGCGTCCAGTTCGGCCGGCAGCGTTTTCGACACGTCCTTCTGCGCCGCGTACCAGGCGCGGAACTCCGCGTCCTGCACGTCCTTGACGGCGGCGATGTCCTTGCGCGCGAAGCCGTCCATCAGGCCCTGCGATTTCTTCATCACGTTGTTCAGGCCTTTGGCGACGCTGGCGTAGCGCACTTCGGCAGCAGGGCTGCCCTTGGTGGCGGCGGCGATGACGTCGAGATCGGCCTGAATTTCGGCCACGCGTGCCGGATAGCCGACATCGCGCGCGGCGCGGATTTCCGACGGCAGCTTGTAGCGGCTGGTGCGGCCCGGATAGCCGGCCAGCAGCACCGGGTCGCCGTTCTTCAGTCCCTCGGCCGACAGCACCAGGAAATCCTTCGACCGATAGGGTACGTTGTCCGGCGACGGATCGGCCGGACGGCCGTCCTTGCCCACGTAGGCGCGCAGGAACGCGAAGTCGCCAGTATGGCGCGGCCATTCGTAGTTATCGACGTCGCCGCCGTAGTTGCCGATCATGTCGGGCGGCGCGTAGACCAGGCGCACGTCGCGTATCATCATCTGGCGGATGCGGTAGTATTCCAGCCCGCGATGGAAGGCCGGCACCGAGCAGCGGTAGCTCTTGTCGCTTTCGCATTCGGCGATCAGCGCCTTGACGGCTTTGTCCACCGCATCGTGGCGCTGCTTGCCGCTCATCGACGACGTCACGCCTTTGAGCACGCGGGCGGTGACGTTTTCCACCTTGTCAGTCACGTACACCAGCGAATTCGGGCCACCCGGCAGCTCTTGCGCGCGGGTCCTGGCCAGGAAGCCATCGACGATGTAGTTGTGCTCCGGCGTCGCGTTGCGCTGAATGGCGCCATAAGCGCAGTGGTGGTTCGTGACCACCAGGCCGGCGTCGGACACGAACGACGCCGAACACCCCGGCAGCGCGACAATGGCGCTCATCGGATGCTTCGACAGGTCGGCCAGCTTTTCGGCCGGGATGGTGATGCCGATACGTTGTAGTTCGGATTTCAGCTGCGGCAATTGGTATGGCTGCCACTGCCCTTCGTCGGCGTGAGCCGCCGCCGCGCCGAGGATAGCGGCCGGCAGCACTAGATATTTTAACAAGATAAAAGCCCCTGATTGAGTCCGGCAGTATATTCCTTATGCGGATGGCTGAAAATGCTTTTTGCGCATCCGGCGCCGCCACCAGCGCAGCTAACCGGCACCGCTTTCCTCCGGCAGGTCGAAGCCCAAGGTCAGCTTGCAGCCGCCGTCCGGCACATACTGGCCGATCTCGAAGCTGCCGCCCAGCGCAGCCACCCGCTGCGCCATGCCGATCAAGCCGAAGGACTCGCTCTTGGCCCGCTGGTGCGGCGCGATGCCGATGCCGTTATCGGCCACATTGAAGACCAGGCGCCCGCCGCGCACCGCCAGTTCGATGTCGACATGGCTGGCGTGGGCGTGGCGGCGCACATTGCTCAGCGCTTCCTGCATGCCGCGGAACAGCACGATCGCCATGTCCGACGTGATCGTCGCGAAGGTCGCCTCGTCGGGCAAGGTGAGCGCGCAGGTCATGCCGCTGCGCTTGCGGAATTCGGCGGCCTGCCACTCCATCGCCGCCTGCAGGCCCAGGTCCAGCACTGCGGGGCGCAATTCGTTCATGATGCCGCGCACATTGCGGATCGTCGTGTCGATATTCTCGAGCACCCCGTTGACGCGCCGGTGCAGGCGCGCGTGCCGCTCGCCGGTGCGGGCGCTAAGCATGGAAATGTCGATGCGCAGCGCCAGCAGGTTCTGTCCCAGTTCGTCGTGGATGTCGCGGGCGATGCGCTTGCGTTCATCCTCCTTGACCGTCTCCAGGTGCTCGGCAAGTTTGCGCAGCTGGTCGCGCGATTCGTGCAGCGCGGCTTCGGTGCGTTTGCGCTCGGCCACCTCCAGCATCAGCAGCCGGTTCGCCTCGGTCAGCTCGGCGGTGCGCGCCGCCACGCGCCCATCGAGCTCGCGCGACAGTTTCAGCAGGTCGGCCTCGGCGCGCTGGCGCGCCGTAATGTCGGAGAACACACCAATGAAATGGCTGATGGCCCCGTCCTCGTTCCGGATAACCGTCAACGACATCGCAGCGACGTAAGGGACGCCGTCGCGCCGGCGGTTGAACACCTCGCCCTGCCATTTCCCATAGGTGCACAGGCAACGCATCGCCTCCGCGTGGTAACCCACGGGATGGGCGCCGGGCCGGCCCAGGAAGCGCGGATCGCGGCCCAGCGCCTCCTCCACCGGATACCCGGTGAGCGCGGTGAAGGCGGGATTGACGGAGACGATGCGCTTTTCGACGTCGCACACCATCACACCCTCGCCCATGCTGTCGATCACCTGGAAGGCACGGCGGCGCGCGGTCTCGCGGGCATCTGCGCTGCCGATATCGGTCAGGATCATGCGGCACTTACGCGCGCCGGTGTCCAGATTGGCCTCGATGTGCACCCGGCGCTGCGCGTCGCCTCGTTGTGCGGCAAACAGCGGCACCTCCAGCACCCCGCGCCGCCCGCTCACCAGCAGCTCGGCCAGGAACCGGCGCAGGCCGGCCTGCGCCTGCGGCGCCACGAACTGCTCGAACGACCGGCCGGGCAGCTCCTCGCGGCGGCAACCCAGCAAATCGCCGGCGGCGTGGTTGGCGCGCGTGATGCGGCCTTCGGGATTGAGCGACAGGTAACCGGCCGGCGCCTGGTCGTACAAGGCCGCGTAATGCTCGCGCGCCGCCTCGGCCAGATCGCGCTCGGTCTGGACCTCGGCCAGCGCCACGTTCTGCATATCGAGCTCGATCTGGCTCACCTGCAGCTCGTGCCAGCGCTTGAGCGTCTCGCTGTCGGCGTCGGCGGGCGGCGGACGGCCGGTCTTGGCCAGCGCCGCAACCGCCTGCTCGGCCACATAGCGTAGCCGGTCGGGATCAAGTTCGGGGCGCTGGCGCTTGTTCATGCCGGCCCAGGACCTTTTTGCATGGAACGCAGCTGCGCCTCCAGCAGTTTCGATTCGGTGATGTTGATGAAGGTGACCACCACGCCGTCGATCACGTTTTCCACCGTCCGATACGGCATGATGCGCACCGTGTACCAGCCGCCGCTGCGCGTGGGGATCTGCTTTTCGCAGAACACCAGCGTGCGCAGCACTTCCTGCGCGTCGGCCTCCAGCTCCGGATACTGCAGGTCGTTGACGATGTCGCCCAGCGGCCGCTGCACGTCGCTCGGTATCAGCTTGTAGATCTGGGTGGTCTGGTCTGTGAAGCGGCGGATGCGCAGCTTGTTGTCGAGGAAAATGGTCGCCACGTCGGTGCTATTGAGCAGATTTTTCATGTCGCCGTTGACCAGCGACAGATCGTCCACCTTCGACTGCAGCTCGGCGTTGACGGTGTACAGTTCCTCGTTCAGCGACTGCATCTCCTCCTTGGAGGTGGTCAGCTCCTCGTTGGTCGATTGCAGCTCCTCGTTGGTCGACTGCAGCTCCTCGTTGGCCGACTTCAGCTCCTCGCGCGAGGCCTGCATCTCGTCGCGCACCGCCTGGATCTCCAGGCGCGCCTGCGCCAGTTGCTGCTCCAGCTCCAGCACCTGCGGGTTGGCGGAGCGCGAGCGGCGCTTTTCCGGCGGCAGCGGCAAGGTGGAGAAGGTTAGCATGACGGTGCCAGACAGCGGTCCCGAATCGGGCATCGCCTCCGCCGTCAGGTCCAGCGCCTGCGACGGTTTTCCGGCCGCGTCGCGCTGAATCAGGCCGCGCACGGCAATCATCTCTTCGCTCTGCGAGGCGCGTTTGAGCAGGTCGGTCAGTTCGTGGCGCAGGCTGTCGCGCGCCATCGCGTGGATGTTCCAATTGGCCTTGCCGGCGGCCGGCTCCAGGTAGGCGCCGGTGCGGCCATGGATGTACAGGATATCGCCATGGACGTTGAGCAGCACGGCGGCCGGCGCGTGCTTCTTCAGCAGCAGCTGCTCGACCTGGGTTTGAAGATTTCCGTTCATGGATGGGTTGATAGGCTCGCTAACAGAAGGAATCGACACGCTGTTGACACGCGTGGGGAAGTAGTTGGCCACGCGGTGGGTGGAAGCGTCCAGCCGCCGGTAGATGCGGCCGGCGCCGGTCATCGGCGCGAATAGTTCGTTGAAGTGGCCGGGCGTGTCGGCGCTGCCGAGCATCAGCAGGCCGCCGGTCTTGAGCGCGTAGTGGAACAGCGGGATCAGTTGTTCCTGCAGCTTGGCGGTGAAATAAATCAGCAGGTTGCGGCAGCAAAGGATATCGAGCTTGGTGAACGGCGGATCGGAAATGACGTTTTGGCACGCGAAAATGATCGTGTTGCGCACGTCCTTGCGGATCCGGTAGCCGCCCTTCTCGGCCGGCATGAAGTAGCGCTGCAGCAGTTCGCTCGAGACGTCGGCCTCGATGGCGGCGTTGAAGACGCCCTGGCGCGCGCGGTCGATGGCGTCTTCGTCAAGGTCGGTGGCGAAAATTTGCAGCGTGTAGCGCGCCGCGGGCCGCAGCCGTTCGAGCACCTCGTTGAACGCGATCGCCAGCGAATACGCCTCCTGCCCGGTCGAGCAGGCCGGCACCCACGCTTTGAAGGCGGCGCCGTCGGGGTGTTCCGCCAGCAGTTGCGGCAGCGCGCTCGCCATCAGGTATTCCCACACCTTGGGATCGCGGAAAAAGCTGGTCACGCCGATCAGCAGTTCCTTGAATAGCAGCTCGACTTCGGCCGGATTGGCGGCCATGTGGCCAACGTAGGCGCCCAACGAGGCGCACTGGCACAGCTTTATGCGGCGCTCGATGCGGCGCATGACGGTGCTCAGTTTATAGTCGGAGAAGTTGGCGCCGGTTTGTTTGAGCAGCAGCTGGAACAACTGCTGCAGGGCCTCGCGCTGTGCCGACGCCTGCGCCGGCAAGCCGCCTTCGTGCCCGCCGCGCCATTCGGCGATATGCGCCGGCATCTCCGCAGGCGGCGCGACGATGTCGACCACCTCGGCGTCGACGGCGCTGCGCGGCATCGGATCGAAACGGGCCGACCCGGGCGGCTGCGCCATGGTCAGGCCGCCGTTATCGCGGATCGCCGCCAGCCCCTGGGTGCCGTCCACGCCCATGCCGGAAAGGACGATGCCGACCGCGCGCTCGCGGCCATGTTCGGCCAGCGCGCGGAAAAAGCTATCGATCGGCAAGCGAAAGCCGCGTTGTCCCGAAGATGGCAGCACGGCGAACCGGCCATCGTCGAAGCCAAGGTCGCGGTCGGGCGGAATCACGTAGACATGGTCCGCTTCGACCGGCATGGCGTCGGTCACCTCGAGCACTTTCATCGGCGTCACCCGCTGCAGCAATTCGGGCAACATGCCCTTTTGTACCGGGTCGAGATGCTGCACCACCACGTAGGCCAGGCCGCTGGAGGATGCCACCGCCACGAAGAACTCGCAGATCGGATCGAGGCCGCCGGCCGAGGCGCCGATGCCCACCACCGTCACCGGCGCGACGGACGAACGCACCGGCGCGCTATCGACGACAGCGAGCGGCGGGGTTGGGGCGTTGGAAAGCGGGCGTTTCGTCATCGTGGCATTAAACCAACCGTCGGGCCCCGCCGCCTGCTACACAACAAAGGATGCGGGCAGCAGGGAATGTGGTTTTTGTCTACATCTTGCCAGATGATTATACAAAGGTCGCGCCCAAAAACCAAGCGGGCGCGCCCCTCCACCGCCTTAGTCGCTTGCGGAATGCCAGCCGCCGCCCAGCGACTGGATCAATGCGATCGCCGTGGTCTGGCGGTCGGCCTGCGATTGCACCAGCGCGCGGCGCGCGTTCAGCGCCGTGGTCTGCGCGGTCACCACATCGGTGTAGCCTACCTGGCCGGCGCGGTAGCGGTTCAGCATCTGCACCTCCACCTGGTCGGCCGCCTCGGAGGCGATCCTGCGCAAGTCCTGCTGCTGCGCCAGCGCCCTGGTGGCCGACAGCTGGTTTTCGACGTCGGCGAACGCGGTCAGCACCGTCTGGCGGTAGCGGGCGATGGCGGCGTCGCGCGAGGCTTCGGCGCCGGCCACGCGGGCCCTGGTGGCGCCGGCGTCGAACAGCGTCTGCGCCGCCGACAGTCCCAGCGACCACAGGCTGTTGGAGGCGTTGAACAGGCCCGATGCCGCGTTCGAGCCGAAGCCGTAGGAGCCGGTCAGGTTCAGGCTGGGGAAATAGGCGGCGCGCGCGATGCCGATTTGCTCGTTGGCGGCGGCCACCGAGCGCTCGGCCGAGGCGATGTCCGGACGGCGCTGCAGCAAGGTCGAAGGCACGCCCGCCGGCACGTCGGGCACCGTCACATTCCACGGCGCCGGCGCCAGCGCGAAATCGCTGGCGGCCTTGCCCAGCAGGACCGCGATCGCGTGTTCGAGCGTGGCGCGCTGCTGCACCAGCGTGACCTGGTCGATGCGGGCGTTGGCCAACTGGGTTTGCGCCTGCAGAAGGTCCGACTTGGTGGTGACGCCGGCGTCGAAACGGTTCTGCGTGATCTGCAGCACGCGCTCGTAGCCCTCGGTGGTGGCGTCGAGCAGCGCTTTTTCGGCGTCGGCCTGGCGCAGCAGGAAGTAATTGGTGGCCAGCTCGCCCTGTGCGGACAAGCGGGCGGCCGCCAGGTCGGCGGCGCTGGCCTGCAGGCTGGCCTGGGCGCTGTTGGTGCCGGCGCGCAGCCTGCCCCAGATATCCGGCTCCCAGCTGCCGCCGATGTTGGCGCGGTACTGGCTGATGTTCTGGGTGTTGCCGCCGCCACCGGAGCGGGTGGCGCTGCCGTTCAAATCGACCGCCGGGAACAGCGCGGCGCGCTGCTCGCCGACCAGCGCCCGCGCCTGCGCGTAGTTGGCGGCGGCGATGGCGACATTCTGGTTCGAGACCTCGATGCTGTCGGCCAGCTGGTTCAGCAACGGGTCGCCGAACAACTGCCACCACGGCCCGCGTTCGAGCGTGTCGGCCGGCGCGGCGGCGGTCCATCCGGCGGCTGCCTTCTCGGCATCGGTGGCGGTTTCCTTGAAGGCCGCCGGCGACGGCGTCTCCGGCAGCTTGTAGGCCGGACCGACGGCGCAGCCGGCGGTCGCCAGCGCGGCCAGGGTCAGGACGGCCAGCGCGATGGCGCGATGGCGCGGCGCCGGACGGATGATGGTTGGTGCGTATGTGCTCATGGTGTGCTCGGCGACGGGTCGCTGTGAATTTTGCTTAATTGTTCTTCGGACGGGCCGCGGCGGCGCAGCTTGTCCATCAGGATGTAGACCACCGGCGTGGTCAGGAGCGTCAGCAACTGGCTGGCGATCAGGCCACCGATGATGGCCACGCCCAGCGGCCGGCGCAGCTCCGAGCCCTCGCCGAAGCCGATCGCCAGCGGCAGCGCGCCCAGGGCGGCGGCCAGTGTCGTCATCAGGATGGGACGGAAGCGCAGCAGGCAGGCTTCGCGCACCGCTTCGAGCGGCGACAGGCCGCGCGAGCGCTCCGCCTCCAGTGCGAAGTCGATGATCAGGATGGCGTTCTTCTTGACGATGCCGATCAACAGGAAGATGCCGATCAGGGCGATGGTCGAGAACTCCATCTTGAAGATCAGCAGCGCCAGCACCGCGCCCACGCCCGCCGACGGCAAGGTGGTGAGCACGGTCACCGGATGGACCAGGCTTTCGTACAGGATGCCGAGCACGATGTAGATCACCACGATGGCGGCCAGGATCAGCAGCGGCAGCGACTTGTTGCTGTCCTGCGCCGTCTTGGCGGCGCCGGCGAAGCTGCCGCGCACATTGTTCGGCATGCCGATCTCCGCCTCCGCCGCCGCGATGTCGGCGGAGGCGTCGGACAAGCTGGCGCCGTCGGCCAGGTTGAAGGCGATGGTCGTCGCCAGCTCGCCGTCCTGGTGGTTGATCGACGTCGCCGTCGAGCTTTCCGCGAACCTGGCCATCGCCGACAGCGGCACCATGGTGGTGGCCGTGGTGCTCAGCGCGGAACCGGACGATGCGTCCCGGACCGCCGGCGCGGCGACGTTGGCGGCGGTGGCCGTGCTGGCGCCGGCGCCGGCGGTGGTCGCGCCGGCCGTTGTCGTCGCCGTCGCGGCGACCGTCGGCGCGCCGCTCGGGTTACTGGCCGTGGGCGCCGGCAAACCCTTCGACGGCACATAGACGTCCTTCAGCGATTCCGGGCTCCTGCTGTAGTCGCGCGCCACCTCCATGATGACGTGGTACTGGTTCACCTCACCGTAGATGGTCGCCACCTGGCGCTGCCCGAAGCTGTTGTACAAGGCGTTGTCGATATCCTTGGCCGACACGCCCAGCCGCGAGGCGCTGTCCTTGTCGACGGTGACGAAGGTTTCGACGCCGTTTTCCGCCTGGTCGCTGTCGACATCGACCATCGACTTCCTGGCCTTCATCGCGTCCGCCAGACGGGTGGCCCATTTCTTCAAATCGGCTTCGTTGTCGCTTTTGAGCGTGTACTGGTTGTTGGCGTTGGCCGAGCGTCCGCCCGCGCGCAAATCCTGCACGGGACTGAGGAACAAAGTCACGCCCGTCACCCTGGCCAGCTTGGGCCTCAGGCGCGCGATGACGGCGTTGCCCGCCACGGTGCGTTCGCTGGCCGGCTTCAGGTTGATGAACATGAAGCCGCCGCCGGCGCGCCGCCCGCCGGTGAAGCCGACCACGGTGGCGACATCGGGATCGTCCTTGATGATGTTCACCAGCTGGCGCAGTTTGCCCTGCATGGCCTGGAACGAAATGCTCTGGTCGGCGCGGATGCCGCCGCTGATCTGGCCCGTGTCCTGTTGCGGAAAGCCGCCCTTGGGAATGGCCGCGAACAGATAGACATTCAGGCCGATCACGAACACGAGGCTGAGCATCACCAGCCAGACGCTCGACAGCGCCCAGTCCAGGCTATGTTCGTAGCCTTTGAGGACCCGGTCGAAGCCGGCCTCGAAAAAGCGCGCCACGCGGCCCGGCGGCTTGCCATGCTGGTCCGGCTTGAGCAGCCAGGCGCACATCATCGGCGTGGTGGTCAGCGAAATCACCAGCGAAATCATCACGGCCGCCGACAGGGTGATGGCGAACTCCTTGAACAGCGCCCCGAACTGGCCGCCCATGAACAGCAGCGGAATGAACACCGCGATCAGCGAGAGGCTGATCGACAGCACCGTAAAGCCCACCTCGCGCGCGCCGAGCAGCGCCGCCGACAGGCGGTCCATGCCGGCCTCGATATGGCGCTGGGTGTTTTCCAGCACCACGATCGCATCGTCGACGACAAAGCCGGTGGCCACGGTCAGCGCCATCAGCGACAGGTTGTTCAGGCTGAAGCCGAGCAGGTACATCACGCAGAAGGTGCCCAGCAGCGACACCACCGTCGCCACAGCCGGCACGATGGTGGCGCGCAGGTTGCGCAGGAAGACGCTCACCACCAGCACGACGAGCAGGATCGAAATGATCAAAGTGACCTCGATCTCGTGCAGCGACGAGCGGATCGAGTTGGTGCTATCGCTGGCGATGGCGACGTTGACGTCGGGCGGCATCTGCGCCTGCAGCGCGGGCAGCTGCGCGCGCACGCTGTCGACCGTCTCGATCACGTTGGCGCCCGCCTGCGGCCGGATCAGCACGACGATCGCCGGCTGGCCGTTGAACAGGCCCAGATTGTTCACGTCCTCGACCCCGTCGACCACCTCGGCCACGTCCTTGAGGCGGATCGCCGTCTCGTTGCGCCATCCGACCACCAGGTCCTGATAGTCCCTGGCGTTGCGCCCGCCGCTGGCGTTGGCCGACTCGGTGTAGATCTGCAGGCGGCGGCCCTGACCTTGCAGCGCGCCGCGCGGGCGGTTGGCGTTGGTGGCCTGGATCGCCGCGCGCACATCCTCCATCGACAGGCCGTAGCGGTTCAGCGCATAGGGATTGAGTTCGACGCGCACCGCCGGCAGCGAGCCGCCGCCCAGTTCCACGTCGCCGACGCCGGTCACCTGGGACAGGCGTTGCAGCACGGTGTTGGAAACGGCATCGTAAATCTGGCCCGGCGTGCGCGTTTTGGACGTCAGCGCCAGGATCATCACCGGCGAGCCGGAAGTGTTGGCCTTGCGGTAGGTCGGATTGCTGCGCAAGGTGGCCGGCAGGTCGACGCGACTGGCGTTGATCGCCGCCTGCACCTCGCGCGCCACGGCGTCGACGTTGCGGTTCAAATCGAACTGCAAGGTGATATTGGCGGAGCTGGTGCTGGAACTGGACGTCATTTCATTGACGCCCGCGATCACGCCCAGATGGCGCTCGAGCGGGGTCGAGACGCTGCTGGCCATGGTCGACGGGCTGGCGCCCGGCAGGTTGGCGTTGACCGTGATGATGGGGAAATCGACCTGCGGCAGCGGCGCCACCGGCAGCACGAAGAACGCGCCGATGCCGGCCAGCGCGATGCCGATCGTAAGCAGGACGGTGGCGATCGGCCGTTTAACGAAGGGCGACGACAGGTTCACAGCGCACCACCTTCGGCGGGCGCCGGTTTGGCCGCCGGCGCATTCGGCTTGCCGCCGCCGAAGCGGCGCGCCAGGCTATCGAAGCCCAGGTAGATCACCGGCGTCGTAAACAGGGTCAGAAGCTGGCTGACGATCAATCCGCCGAAGATCGCCAGGCCCAGTGGGCGGCGCAATTCGGCGCCCTCGCCCCAGCCCAGCATCAGCGGCACGGCGGCGAACAGCGCGGCCAGGGTCGTCATCAGAATGGGACGGAAGCGCAGCAGCGCGGCCTGGTGGATCGCCTCGCGCGGCGGCTTTCCGCCCTCGCGTTCGGCCTCGATGGCGAAGTCGATCATCATGATCGCATTCTTCTTGACGATGCCGATCAGCAGAATGATGCCGATGATGCCGATCACGCCCAGATCCTGGCCGCTGATCCACAGCGCCAGCAAGGCGCCGACGCCGGCCGACGGCAACGTCGACAAAATCGTCAGCGGGTGCACATAGCTTTCATACAGCACGCCCAGCACGATGTAGACGCACACCACCGCCGCCAGGATCAGCCAAAGCTGGTTGGACAGCGAGGCCTGGTAGGCGCCGGACGCGCCGAGGAAGGTCAACGTCACCGACGGCGGGAACTTGATCTCGGCGGCGGCCTGCTTGATGCTGTCGACCGCCGTGCCAAGGGAGACGCCCGGCGCGGTATCGAAACCCAGGGTGGTGGCCGGATACTGCGCCACGTGCGTCACCTGCAAAGGCGCCGCGCGCTCGCTGATGGTCGCCAGCGCCGACAGCGGCGTCGATTTGCCGGAACCGGTGCGCAGTTGCAGGTTGCCCAGGTCCTGCGGCGTTGTGATGTCGTCGCTTTTCGCCTCCAGGATTACGCGGTACTGGTTGGTCTCGGTGAAAATGGTCGAGACGATGCGCTGGCCGAAGGCGCTGTACAGCGCATCGTCGATCGAGGCGGCGGTGACCGACAGGCGCGAGGCGGTATCGCGGTCGACGGTGATGTAGGCGGCGTTGGCGCTGGCGCCGACGTCCGAGACGACGTTGCGCAGCTCCTTCTTGGTGCGCATCTGCTCGGCCAGCCTGGTGGCCCACTCGTTGACGGAGGCGTTGTCGGCGCCTTCGATCGACACGCGGAACTGGGTCGGCCCGGTTTCGGCGTCGATGGTCAAATCCTGGGTCGGCTGCAAATACAAGGTCAGGCCTGGGATCGTCGCCACGCGGTTGCGCAGGCGCTCCATGGTTTCCTGCTGGTTGCCGGTGCGCTCGCGCTTCAGGTTGATCAGCATGCTGCCGGTATGGAGCATGGTGTTGTTGGCGGCGTCGACGCCGACCACGGAACTGAGCGTCGCCACGTCCGGGTCTTCCAGCACCAGGCGGGCGGCCTGCTGCTGCAGCTCGGCCATCCTGGCGTAGGAAACGGCCTTGCCGGTTTCCAGGCGCGCCTGCAACTGGCCGGTGTCCTGGGTCGGGAACAGTCCTTTAGGGATCACCACGTACAGCAGCACCGTCAACAGCAAGGTGGCCAGCGCCACCAGCAAGGTCAGGCCGCTGTGTTTGAGCACCCAGATCAGCGCGCGGTCGTAATGGCCGATCACCCAGTCGAAGAACTGCTGGAAGCGCACGGCGAAACGGCTCGGCTGCTCTTCCCCGTGGCCCTTCAGCCAGCGCGCCGACATCATCGGCACCAGGGTCAACGACACCACGGCGGAGATCAGGATCGTGATCGCCAGCGCCATCGCGAACTCGCGGAACAGCCGGCCCACCACGTCGCCCATGAACAGCAGCGGTATCAGCACCGCGATCAGCGACACAGTCAGCGAGATGATGGTGAAGCCGATCTGCTTGGCGCCCTTGAGCGAGGCTGCCATCGGCGTCTCGCCCTCCTCGATGTAGCGGGCGATATTCTCGATCATGACGATCGCATCGTCGACCACGAAGCCGGTGGCAATGGTCAGCGCCATCAGCGACAGGTTGTTCAGGCTATACCCGAGCAGATACATGATGCCGCAGGTGCCGATCAGCGAGATCGGCACCGACAAGCTGGCGATCACGGTGGCGCGGATGCTATGCAGGAAGGCGAAGATCACCAGCACCACCAGCAGCACCGCCAGCACCAGCTCCATGCCGACGTGGGTGACCGAGGCGCGGATGCCGGTGGTGCGGTCGCTCAGCACCTCCAGCTTCATGGCGCCGGGCAGGCCGGCCTCCAGCTCCGGCAGGCGGGCCTTGATGGCGTCGACGGTGGCGATGACGTTGGCGCCAGGCTGGCGCTGCACGTTGAGGATGATGGCCTGCTTGTTGCCGGACCACGCGCCCAGCTGCACGTTTTCCGCGCTGTCGACCACCTGCGCCACGTCGGCCAGGCGCACCGGGGCGCCGTTCTTGTACGCCAGGATCAGGTTCTGGTAGTCCTTGGCGGCCACCAGCTGGTCGTTGGCGTTGATGGTATAAGCGCGGGTCGGGCCGTCGAAACTGCCCTTGGCGCCGTTGGCGTTGGCGGCGGTGATCGCCGTGCGCAAGGTGTCCAGGCCCAGGCCATAGGACGCCAGCGCGTTGGTGTCGGCCTGGATCCGCACCGCCGGACGCTGGCCGCCGCTGAGCGTCACCAGGCCGACGCCGGAGACCTGACTGATCTTCAGCGCCAGGCGCGTGTTGACGATATTTTGCACCTCGGTCAGTGGCATCGTGTCGGAAGTGATGGCCAAGGTCAGCACCGGCGCGTCGGCCGGATTGACCTTGGCGTAGATCGGCGGCGCCGGCAAATCGGTCGGCAGCAACGAGGAGCCGGCGTTGATCGCAGCCTGCACTTCCTGCTCGGCCACCTCCAGCGTCTGGCCCAGGCCGAATTGCAGCGTGATGATGGAGACGCCGGCGGCGCTGGTGGAGCTCATGCGCTGCAGGCCCGCCATCTGGCCGAACTGGCGTTCCAGCGGCGCCGTCACGGTCTGCCCCATCACCTCCGGACTGCCGCCCGGGTACAGCGTTTGCACCTGGATGGTGGGGAAGTCGACCTGCGGCAGCGCCGACAGCGGCAGGAACTTGAAGCCGACCAGGCCGGCCAGCACGATCGCCAGCATCAGCAGCGAGGTCGCCACCGGCCGCTGGATAAATGGAGCGGATGGACTCATTATTGTGCCGCGCCCTGTTCTTTACGGTGGCGGCGCTCGGCGGGCGGCGCCGACGCGGCGTCGGCGGCGGCCGGCGTGCCCGCGGCGGAACCGGCAGCACCAGCGCCATGCGCGCGGCGACCGCCCCCGGCGCCCGGCAAAGTCACCTTGGCGCCTTCCTTGAGGCGGTCGGCGCCCTCGGTGATCACCTGCTCGCCCGCTTGCAGGCCGCTGGCGATCTGCACCCTGTCGACAGTCGCCTCGCCGCGCGTGATGCTGCGCATGGTCACGCTCTTGTCGTCCTTGAGCACCCAGACGAAATCGCCCTTGGTGCCATGGCGCACGGCGTTCACCGGCACCATGATGGCGTCCTTGATGGTGCGCAGCTCCAGGCGCACGTTGACGAACTGGCTCGGGAACAGGTTCGACTTGGCGTTGTCGAAGCGCGCCTTGGCCTTGACGGTGCCGGTTTGCGTATCGACCTGGTTGTCCATCGCCGCGAACTTGCCGCTGTCGAGGGTATTGGTGCGGGTGCGGTCCAGCGCCAGCGCCGGCAGCGCGGCGCCCTCGTTCACGCGCTGCATCACGCCCGGCACGCTGTCCTGCGGAATCGAGAATTCCACGTCGATCGGCGACAGCTGGGTGATCACGGCGATGCCGGTGGCGTCGCCGGAGCCGACCAGGTTACCGATATCGACCACGCGCAGGCCGACCCGGCCCGTAATCGGCGCGATCACCTTGGTGTAGCCCAGATTGAGCTTGGCCGTGCCCTCGGCGGCGCGGTCGGTCATGACCGTGCCTTCGAGCTGCTTGACCAGCGCCGCCTGCGTATCGACGTCCTGGCGGGCGATCGAGTCCTGCTTGAGCAGCGTTTGATAGCGCTGGAGCGTCAGTTTGGCGTTTTCCAGCTGCGCCTCGTCGCGCTGGCGCTGGCCGCTGGCCTGCAGCAGCGCCATCTCGAACTGGCGCGGATCGATCTGCGCCAGCACCTGGCCGGCCTTGACCATCTGGCCTTCCTTGAACAGCACCTTCTGCAAAATGCCCGATACCTGCGGCCGCACGGTGGTGGTGGCGGCGGCGGTCACGGTGCCCAGCGCATCGAGGGTCACCGGAATATCGACCTTGAGCGCCGTCGCCACGCCAACCGTGGTTGCGGGCGCGCCGCGCCGGCCGCCGCCCGCTCCCGGGCCACCGGGCCCGCCGGGGCCTCCCGGACCGCCGGCACCCGGCGGCCCGCCGGCCGTCGTCGGCGCCGGCTGGTGGGTCAGATACCATGCCAGGCCGCCCAGCGCCGCCATCGCGGCGACAGCGATCACGCCGCCGACGACTTTACTGCGGCGGCTGCGCTTCGGTGGGTTGACGTTCTGAGTCGGCGTGGCTTGCGAATCCATTGTTATCCTTTTAGAGGCTTGCGTGTCCATGGCAAAAACACCATGGCGGTTGATGCGTGGACTCTAGCATATGCACCCTTGCCTGTCAGGGGCCCGCAACCCCGGGTTACAAACTCGCTACAAAACAGACGATTTCCCCACGAAGTGTTCATCCCGCTTTACATTTCTTTACGGGTTTGACATTCCCGCGACATGCTGAAACAGCACACTTGCACCTTTGAGACCTGGTACATGGCGGCGGGTGCCCAACCTTGTGAAGCCGCGCGCCTGTCCGTAGAATGAACCGCATGAATACGACAAACGACCGCATACTGCTGGTGGAGGACGATCCCCGCCTGGCCGAGATGCTCACCGAATACCTGAGCCAATCCGGCTTCCGCGTCACCCACGCGCCCAATGGCCGCACGGCCGTCGGCCACATCGGCGCCGGCGAGGTCGACGCCGTGGTGCTGGACCTGATGCTGCCCGATATGGACGGCCTGGAGGTCTGCCGCCAGGCGCGCGCCGTCTCGGACGTGCCGGTGCTGATGCTGACCGCGCGCGGCGACGCCATCGACCGCATCGTCGGCCTGGAAATGGGCGCCGACGACTACCTGCCCAAGCCTTTCGAGCCACGCGAGCTGCTGGCGCGCCTGCGCGCCATTCTGCGCCGCCGGGTCGATCTCGGCCATCTGGACAGTGCGCCGCGCGGGGCGGGAACGCTCGGGCGAGGCGAATTCCTGCGCTTCGGCCGGCTGGAGATCGATCCCGATTCGCATTCCGCCCGGATCGACGGCGTGCCCTGCGAACTGACCGCCTACCAGTTCGACCTGCTGCTGGTGCTGGCGCGCCACGCCGGGCGCGTGCTCTCGCGCGACAGCCTGATGGAACTGCTCAAGGGCGAGCCGATCGAAGCGTTCGACCGCTCGATCGACGTCCACATGTCGCGCATCCGCGCCGCCGTCGAGGACGACCCCAAAAAACCGCGCCGCATCATTACCGTGCGCGGCGCCGGCTACCTGTTCGCCAAGGTGCAGGATTGATGAAGCGCCCGAACTTCGGCATCGGCGTCGGGCTGCCGCGCCTGTACCTGCGCTTCTACGCGGCGATCCTGATCATCCTGTTGCTGTTCTCGCTGGCGGTGAAGCAGGTGTGGAGCCGCAGCGGCGGGCCGCTGGAGCGCTCCAACGTCACCTTGTCGCGGGTGATGCAGAACGTGCTGGCGCCGCCGGACGCGCCGCGCGCTCAGCAGCAGGCGGCGCTGGAGAACGTGGCCAGGGGCCTGAACGCGCACATGACGCTCTACACCCGCGACTGGAGGGCGCTGGCGGTGGTCGGCGAGCAGATCCCGGCGCGCCACTGGCGCCAGCGCGGCATCACCGGACCGCCGCCGGAATCGTTTGTGCGGCTGCCCGACGGCCGCAAGCTGCTGTCGAGCGAGCCGCTGGGCTTCGCGCGCCCAAGGGGAATGCTCAACAACGCGCTGATGCTGCTGGCGGTGGGACTGGGCATCGCCGCCTTTCCACTGGTGCGCGGGCTGACCAAACGGCTCGAGCGCCTGCAGCACGGGGTGGACTTGCTGGGCGCCGGCGATCTGAAGGCCCGCGTCCAGGTCGAGGGCAAGGACGAAGTGGCGCGACTGGCGCTCAGCTTCAACCGCGCCGCCGACCAGATCGAGCAGCTGGTCGGCGCCCACAAGACGCTGCTGGCCAACGCCTCGCACGAATTGCGCACGCCGCTGGCGCGCATCCGCCTGGCGCTGGAGCTGATCAAGGACGGCGTCGACGCCAAGCGCCGCGCCGGCCTGGAACAGGACATCGCCGAACTCAATGAACTGCTCGACGAAATCCTGCTGGCCAGCCGGCTGGGGGCCGTGGTCGACGACACCACCCTGGAGGAAATCGACCTGCTGGCACTGGCGGCGGAGGAATGCGCGCGCTACGACGAAGCGGTGCTCGATGGGGAATCGGCGGTGATGCAGGGCGATCCGCGCCTGCTGCGACGCTTGTTGCGCAATCTGCTGGAGAACGCGCACCGGCACGGCAAGCCGCCGGCGAATGTGAGCATCGCCAATGACGGCGGCACGGCCAGGCTGACGGTGTGGGATAACGGACCGGGCGTGCCGGAAGCGGAATTCGAACGCGTGTTCGAGCCGTTTTATCGCCGCCGCAATACGCGGGACAACAGTGGCGCGGGGCTTGGATTGGCGCTGGTGCGGCAGATCGCGCGCCGCCATGGCGGCGAGGCGCGTTGCGTGTTGATGGCCGATGGGCGGAGCGGTTTCAAGATCACGTTACCGCTGGCATCGGGTAAAGCATAAAGAATAGCGCATAAAACGTCGGCGGCCCGCACAAGCGCCGCCGACAACGTCAATCAATTATGGCGACTCGCACAGGCAATGCGTGATCGCGGTGAACGGCTTGCGCGACGCCGTCAATTCGGACAACCAACCCAGATCCTTGGCAATGCCGGTCGCCGCGCCAGGCGGCAAACCGGTGCTGGCCGCCACGCCCAGATTCACCTGCCGGCTGATCGCCTTGGCCACCGCCTGCGCCGCCGAACCGCCCAGCATATCGACAATGCGATCGAACTTGCTGGTTTCACGCTCGATATACACCACGCGGAAATCGCCGCCAAGGCTGGCGCGCTTGGCCGCCGACTTCAACGCATCGTTGTAGCTGCCCAGCGTATCGACCAACCCGCGCTCCTTGGCCTGGGCGCCGGTCCATACACGGCCCTGCGCCACCGCGTCGATTTTCTCCGGCGTCGTCTTGCGCGCCTTGGCCGCGCGGGTCGTGAACTCGGCGTAGATATGGTTGATGCTGCCCTGGATGACCTGCGCGAAGCGCGGATCGAGCGGACGCAATGGATTGCCCGCGTCGCCCAGCCAGGTGGTCGGCTGGCCGGCGGTGTGGATGCCCAGCTTGTCGATCACCTTGTCGGCGGTCGGCAGGATGGCGAACACGCCGATCGAACCGGTGATGGTGTTGGCGTCGGCGATCACCTCGTCGGACGCCATCGACATCCAGTAACCACCGGAAGCGGCCACGTTGCCCATCGAGACCACCACCGGCTTGCCGGCGGCGCGGGTCAATTCCAGCTCGCGGCGGATCAGCTCCGAGGCGAAGGCGCTGCCGCCGGGCGAATCGACCCGCAGCACGATGGCCTTGATGCCGTTGTCCTCGCGCGCCGCGCGTATCAGTTTGGAGGTCGAATCGCCGCCGATGGCGCCGGGACCGGCGGTGCCGTCGCTGATCTCGCCCTGCGCCACGATCACGCCGACGGCGTCGCCGGTCAGCTTGTGCGGCGCGCGCGCCAGGTATTCGTCGAAGCCGACCTGGCGGAAGCTCTTGCCGTCGAGGTCCAGCGCGCCGCGATTGATCATCATCTGGCGGATTTCATCGCGGGTTTTCAGGCCGTCGACCAGCTTGGCCGCCAGCGACAGCTTGGCCAGGTCGCCGTTGACCGCGACCACCTGCGCCGGCAGGTCGTTGATGGTCTTCATGATCTGACCCTGCGGCATCTTGCGCGCCTTCTCGACGTCGTTGGTGTAGGACGTCCACAGCGCGGTGTTCAGATACGACTCAGCCTCGCTGGCCGCCTGCGACGGGCCGTTGGCGATATACGGCTCTCCGAAGCTCTTGTAGGTGCCCACGCGCAGCAGGTTGACCGTCACGCCGACTTTATCGAGGGCGTCGCGGTAGTAGTTGCGATAGCGGCCGAAGCCCTCCATCAGCACCATGCCCATCGGGTGCATATAGACCTCGTTGGCATGGGCGGCCAGCAGATACTGGCGCTGGTCGTAGCTGGAACCCCAGGCCACCACCTTCTTGCCGGACGCCTTGAAGCGATCTAGGCCCGCCGCCACTTCGCGCAGCATGGCCTGGCCGCCGCCTTCCATTTCGTCGGTCAGCAGCACGGCGGCGCCGATCGACGGATCCTTGGCGGCCGTGTCGAGCACCGTAAGCACGTCGCGCAGCTGGATCATCTTCAGCGTTTCGCCGCCGCGCGCGCTGGTGACCAGCGCCTCGCGCGCGCTGACGCTGGACTGTTCGACCAGTTGCCCTTTCAGGTCCAGCACCAGGGTGGTCTTCGGTCCCAGCGGTTTGAAGCCGCCGCCGAAGATGGCGTAGGCCAGCGCGATCAGCAACGCCAGGAACAGCAGGTTCAGAATCGTGCGGCGGCCGGCGTCGAGCGCCCGCCAGAAGAAAGCGAAGCCGCTACGAATATAGGAAAACGGTGATCGGGCCATTGATACTCCAAGTGATTGCGTAATTTACAAGATCATACTTCATGCGGCCTGCGCTGTCCCGGTACGGAAATAAGGAGCAAGCCTCCAAACACCAGCAAACCGTTCATGATAAGCAATTCCAAGCCCAAACGATAGTTACCAAATAGTAATTTCTGATTGACGTCAACGATGTAACACAGCGCGGGACCGGCCAGTGCCACCAGCGGCACCCAGCGGTCGTGCACCGCGCGGCGCGTCAGGATGCCGAAGGCGAACAGGCCCAGCAACGGACCGTAGGTATAGCCGGTCAGCTTCAGCACCAGTCCCACCATGCTGGCGTTGTCTATCCATTTGAACATCAGCACCAGCAACAGGAACAGCGCGCAGAAGCCCAGATGGACGCGATGACGCCATCGTACCTTGGCCGCTTCGGCCAGATCGGTGCGGCGCTGCACGCCGAGGATATCGATGCAAAAGGTGGATGTCAGCGCGGTCATCGCCCCGTCCGCGCTGGGGAACAGCGCCGAGACCAGGCCGATGAAGAAAATCAGTTGCAGCGCCGCCGGCATGTGGCCCATTACCACCGCCGGGAAGATCTTGTCGCCGCTGGCCGTCAGCCCCACCGTCGGCGCGTACAGGTACAGCAGGCCGCCGAGGAACATGAACAGCACCAGCACGGTGGACAGGATCACCGTTAGCATCAGCATGTTCTTTTGCGAGTCGCGCAAGGTCTTGACGGAGATATTCTTCTGCATGATCTCCTGGTCCATGCCGGTCATCGCCAGCACGATGAAGAAGCCGGCCAGCACCTGTTTCCAGAAATAGGCGGGACTGTCGACCGACGTCGTGATCACGTGGGTCAGGCCCTGGGCCTGCATGCGCGCCAGGCTCTCGGGCAGGCTGAGGTTCATGGCGTGCAACAGCCAGCCGACGCAGACCACCAGCCCCAGCACCATGCCGGTGGTTTGCAAGGTGTCGGTCCAGACGATGGTTTTTACGCCGCCCTCGTAGGTGTACAGCAAGATCATGCCCAGGATCACCAGGGTGGTCAGCCAAAATGGCACGCCCAGGTTGTCGAGGATGGTGATCTGCAGGATGTTGACAACCAGATAGAGCCGAGCGGACGCGCTCAAGGTGCGCGACAGGATGAAAAACGCGGCGCCGCTCTGATATGAGCGCTTGCCGAGCCGGACATCGAGGTAGTGATAGATCGAGGTCAGCTTGAGGCGGTAGTACAGCGGCAGCAGGATGGTGGCGACGGCGATATAGCCGAGCACGTAGCCGAGGATCACCTGCAAATAGCCGAACCCGTCGCGCCCCACGGCGCCGGGCACGCTGACGAAGGTGACGCCGCTCAGGGTTGTGCCGACCATGCCGAACGCCACCAGCATCCAGTTGCTGCTTTTATTACCGATAAAGAAACTGTCGTTGGTAGCGTTGCGGGAGGTGCGCCAGGCGACCGCCAGCAATAAGGCGAAGTAAGCGAAAACCAGGCAAAACAGCGTGACAGCAGACATAAGGATTATCCAGCGGCAAGTAATTCAAATCGCCGCCAATATACACCCCGGCCCTCTTCCCCGTGCGGGACCTTACGCAGGCTGGCGAATCACGCCGCTTCCCATGGTCCCGCTCTGGACACCACGGCATCCGCTTCCAGCAGCGGCTGGAGCGCCGCGTCGGTCACATCATGCTCGAGGATGAAGCCGCTGATGCCGTTGATGTGCGCCACGCGGAACGGCGCGCTGGTGCCGAGCTTTTCGTTGGTGGCCAGCACCGTGATCCTGGCGCTGGCGGCGACCAGCGCCCGCTTGAACTGGGCGTCGGCCGGGTCGAAGGCGCTGACGCCGGTGGACGCGGCGATCGCGCACGCGCCGAGGAACAGGCGGTCGATATTCATGCCCGACACGGTGGCGATGGCGCCGGCGTCGACGCTGCCGCCCAGCGCCGGCGTAACCACGCCGCCGACCAGGATCAGCCGCAGATCGGCGCGCTTGAGCACGGCGGCGGCGATGTCGATGGAATTCGTGGCCACCGTCAAGTCCAGGCCGTCCCTCAGAAACTCGACGATGAGCAGGTTGGTGCTGCCGCAGTCGAGAAAAATCAGCTGTCCGGGCTCGACCGTGGCCGCCGCCGCGCGCGCCAGCGCCGCCTTCTGACGCTGCGCGGTCTGTTTTCTGACCGCGATCGGCTGTGCCGCCGCCGAGGTCGGCATGGCGCCGCCATAGATGCGCTGGCACAGTCCCTCCGCCGCCAGCGCGCGCAGATCACGCCGCACGGCATCTTCGGAGACGGCGAATTCGGCCGCCAGCAAGGCGGCGGAAACCGTTTGGCCATCGGCCAGCCGCTGGGCGATGGCGGCGCGCCGTTCAAGAGGGAGAATTGGGTTCATGCGTCATGATAACACGCACAAACGTGCATAAACAATCGACAATCGTCGCCTTCCAATGCGCCGAATGTGCGTAAAACCGTTGCATTGAAGATGGGATTGGCGTATCTTCGCATCCACGTTAGTGCACGTTCATGCACGTTTATGCATAAAGGATACGAAATTGGAACAAACGCAAAAACAGAAAATGCTGGCTGGCGACTTCTACAACGCCGCCGACGCCGAGATTCAGGCCGACCAAGCGGCAGCGCGCGACTGGATGGAACGCTACAACCGCAGCGTTGGCTTGACGCCCGCGCAGCACCGTGACGTGCTGGTCGAGCGCCTCGGCGGCGTCGGCGAAGGCGTGGTGATCCGCCCGCCGTTCCACGTCGACTATGGCTACAACATCAAGGTCGGCAACGGCGTGTTTTTAAACTTCAACTGCGTGATCCTGGACGTGGTGCAAGTCGAGATCGGCGACATGACGCAAATCGGCCCTGGCGTGCAAATCCTCACCGCCGACCACCCGCGCGAGCCGGCGCTGCGGGCGCAAGGGCTGGAGTTCGGGCGTCCGATCCGCATCGGCCGCAATGTGTGGATAGGCGCGGGCGCGCTGATCATGCCTGGTGTGACCATCGGCGACGACGCGCTGATCGGCGCCGGCAGCGTGGTCACGCGCGACGTGGCGCCGGGCGTGACGGTGATGGGCAATCCGGCGCGGCCGCGCTCCGCCTGAGCGCGGGGGCGGGTCACATCCGGTCGAGCAACTGCTGCCCGGCGCGCTCGCTGAGCACCAGCACCAGCTTCAGCCTGGCGCGCGTCATGCCGACGAACAGCTTGCGCAGCACCCGGTCGTCGATCTCGGCGAAGTCGATCTCGGTGAAAATCACCGCCGGGGCCGACTGGCCCTTGAAGCGGTAGACCGACTCGGCCAGCAAGCCCCCTTCGCGGTACTCGGGGTTGCCGAACAAGTCATACACGCCGGTGAACGACTTCAAGGTGTGGGCATCGCTCAGTTTGTCCAGATTGAGGATGGCCGACTTTTCGCGCCCGCGGAACGAGGCGATGGCGATATCCTGGCGCGCGAAGCCGGCGCCCAGGCACAAGGTGACGGCCTTGCGGGTTTGCGCCAGCATCGCCTCGGTATCGCCTTCCGGATACATCAACTCCTCGATATCGGCGCCCTTGAACGGGCTGCCCGCCTCCACCGGCGAGGTGGTCGCGCCGATCGAGGCCAGCATATCGACGATCTGGCGCGGGCTGCGGTAATTGGTGTTCGAATGCAGCGTGACCCAGCCCGGCAGCGGCACCATCGCGCGGCCATACAGGTTCTGGTTGGGGTCCTCGAGCCAGATCGCCCGGCCGTCGTCCTTGAGCATGCGCAGCAGGATATCGCGCCAGGCCGGCGAAAAATCCTGGCCCTCGTCGACGATCACCACGTCGTAGCGCCACTCGCCGGGCAGCGGCGAGGCCGTCATCTTCGCCTCGATCTCTTCCCACACGCCGGGGGCGCCGTACTCGGGCACCTGGTCCTGGGCACGCATGAAGGCGTCGCTGAGCATGTGGAAACTGGCGACCTTGCCGCCGGGCGGCACCAGGCGTTCGATATGGTCGGCCAGCGGCCGGTTGTAGCAGACGTACAGCGGCGACAGGCCGGCATCGATGGCGGCGGAATATTCGGCCAGCGCCAGCTGCGTTTTGCCGCTGCCGGCGGTGCCCACCACGTGCAGACGGAACGGCGTAAACTCCAGCCGCCGCGCCCAGGTCGCCAGGCCGCCGGACAGCCGCGCGACCATTTGCGCGGCGTTGCCGATCATCGAACTGGGATCGGGCCGCAGGCTCAGCATGTTGCCGAGGAAGCGCGTGACCTTGTCGAATTGTTCGCCGGGCTTGGGATCGGTGATGGGCAGGATGTCGCGCACCACTTGCGCCAGGCGGTCCTTGCTGGTGGCGTCGATGATGTGGCGCGGATCGATGCCGGCCAGATTCGCGTTGCGTACGGTGTAGTCGGGGCAGTACAGCAGGTAATCGATGGAGACCTCGCCGCCGAAGCGCTCGGTCAAGCCCTTGATCGAACGCATGATGTGGTTGGCCACCTTGCGCGGTTTGCCTTCATAGTTGCGGACCAGGCCCTCCTGCGTCTCGTTGAGGAAACCGGACTTCTGCTCGATCAGCAGCATGCGCCCGTTGGGGGCGACGATGATGAAGTCGATCTCGCCGTACGCCGAGAAACCGTTCTCGACATTGGTCCAGTGGACGCCGTGATAGATGCGATAGGGAGCGCTGGCGAGCGTGGCGTCGAGATAGGTCAGCGTCTCGATCTCGCGGGCGGCGGTGCCGGTGACGGCCATCTCTTGCCAGCCGGTAGGATGAAGATGAGCCATGAAATGTGGGCGGGTCTGCCGTCAATGGAAAAAAACATTGTAAAACAGATCCGGGGTCAGGTCCGCCATTGCTACACGAGCTCTGCGTAATAGCGCTCATACGGACCAGCACGTGTAGAATTGGCGGACCTGACCCCGGAGTATCCACAGAGTATTAGTGGGCGGCGACGCGGGCGCGCTTGGCTTCGCCCGCCGCTTGTTGGTGCGGATTGAGCCGGTCGAGGCGGCCGCTGAGCACGGTCAGGCCGAAGGCGCCCAGCACCACCAGCGCGCCGATCCAGCCGGTGTGCACCAGCCCGGCGTGTTCGACGATCAAGCCGCCACCCCAGGCGCCGCCCGCGATGCCCAAATTAAAGGCGGCAATGTTCAGGCCGGAGGCGACATCCACCGCGCGCGGCGTGAAGTGCTCGGCTTGCTGCACCACATACACTTGCAATCCGGCCACGTTGCCGAAGGCAAAGGCGCCCCACACCAGCACCGTCGCCAGCATCAGCCATTTGAACGGCGCCACGAACGTGACCACCAGCAGCACGGCGGCCAAGCCCAGGAAGATGATCTTGAGCGCGCCGATCGGTCCGCGTGTATCGGCCAGCTTGCCGCCCCAGATGTTGCCCACCGCGACCGAGACGCCGTACACCAGCATCACCAGCCCCACCGCGCCGGCGCTGAAGCCGGAGATCTCCTGCAGAATCGGCGCCAGATAGGTGAAGGCGATAAAGGTGCCGCCGTAGCCGACGGCGGTCATCGCGTACACCAGCAGCAGGCGCGGCTCGCCGAGCACCTTGACCTGCTGCAGCAGCGAGGCAGGCTTGCTGTGCTGGATCGTCGACGGCACGAACAGCAGGCTGCCGATGAACGCGACCACACCCAGCGCCGAGACCGCCAGGAAGGTTTCGCGCCAGCCGAAATGCTGGCCGATGAAGGTGCCGAGCGGCACGCCGGTCACCAACGCCACCGTGAGGCCGGTGAACATGATGGCGATCGCGCTGGCGGCCTTTTCCTTCGGCACCAGCGAGGTGGCGATGGTCGAGCCGATCGAGAAGAACACGCCGTGCGCCAGGCCGGTCAGGATGCGGGCGATCACCAGCGATTCGTAGCTGGGCGCTTTCCAGGCCAGCAGATTGCCGGCCGTGAACAGCACCATCAGCGATACCAGCAGCGTCTTGCGCGGCAGCTTGCCGGTGAGCGCGGTCAGCACCGGCGCGCCGACGGCGACGCCCAGCGCGTACAGGCTGACCAGCAGGCCGGCCGACGGCAGGTTCACGCCCAGATCGGCGGCGATGGTTGGCAACAGGCCGACGATGACAAATTCGGTGGTGCCGATGGCGAATGCGCTGATGGTCAGCGCCAGCAAGGCAAGTGGCATGACTTCACTCCTTAAAAGTTAATGTCACGCAGTATCCGGGGTTTCGCTGCTGAGAAAAAGACACGAAAGGGTAGAAGATATTTGCTTGTGGCGCAAATATAAGTCCGTATAGCTTGAGCTCGTGTAGAAATGGTGGACCTGACCCCGGAGTGATTTATGATGGCGGGCTGCCGACTTCCTCCATCCTTTCCGAAATGAATTCAGAAAAGCTCGCGCTGTTGCTGACGCGTGAAATGCCTTACGGTAAATATAAGGGGCGCAAGATCGCCGACCTGCCCGACCATTACCTCGGCTGGTTCGCGCGCGAGGGCTTTCCGTCCGGCGAACTGGGGACGCTGATCGCGTTGATGTACGAGCTAGACCATAACGATTTGCGCGCCCTGCTCGATCCGCTGCGGCGCTGACGTCAGTGCCTTCTCCGTTGCAATAGGTGACATCGGACAATTTGGATTCCGTGTATAAAGTCATTTATCGCTCACAGAGGAGATTGCCCATGGCGCACCACCCGTATCGCTGTACTTGCTTCATCATTTCATCGAAAATGCTGCGCCTGCTGGCCGACAAGACGACCGATGAACACGAGCGCTGCCTGCTCCTGGACCAGGCCGAGCTGTCGGCGCATTTGCGCGGCCAGCGCTCGGTCGCGACGCCGACGACCGCCGCCTTCGGCATCACCACCACCGGCGAAAAACGCCGCACCGTCTACGACGCCAGGAACAAGAGCGCCCTGCCCGGCAAGCTGGTGCGCGGCGAAGGGGCCAAGGCCAGCAGCGACGCGACCGTCAACCAGGCCTACGACGGCGCCGGCGCCACCTACGATTTCTTGTTCGAGGTGTTGAAGCGCAATTCCATCGACGACAAGGGCGTGCGGCTCGATTCGACCGTCCACTATCAAAAGAATTTCAACAACGCTTTCTGGAACGGCCAGCAAATGGTCTACGGCGACGGCGACGGCAAACTGTTCATGGGCTTCACCGGCGCCATCGACGTTATCGCCCACGAGCTGACCCACGGCCTGACGCAGAACGCCGTGCCCGGCGGCCTGGTCTACGAGGACCAGAGCGGCGCGCTCAACGAATCCATCTCCGACGTGTTCGGCAGCATGGTCAAGCAATGGAAACTCAAGCAGAGCAGCGACCAGGCCGACTGGCTGATCGGCGCCGGCATCATGGGACCAACCGTAGGCAAGGCCCTGCGTTCGATGGCCGATCCGGGCAACAAGGAACTTACCTGGTCCGGCGATGACCAACCTAAAACGATGGCCGGTTATATCGAGGACGGCGACGTCCATACCAACTCGGGCATTCCCAACCACGCCTTCTACGCGGCCTGCATCGCGCTCAAGGGCAACTCCTGGGACAAGGCCGGGCCGATCTGGTACAAGTCGCTGTCCTTGCTGACGTCCAACGCGAGCTTTGCGGACATGGCCAAGGCGACGATGCAGTCCGCCGAGCTGCTGTATGGGGCCGATTCGAAGGAACAACACACCGTGCGGGCCGCGTGGAAGCTGGTCGGTGTGATTTGAAAGGAAGCACGATGCGGATGACTTTGCGATGTACAGGCGGCTTCGCCGGACCGGCCGGGGCGCAAACGCGCACCATCGATCTGGCGCAGCTGCCGAATGAGCAGGCCGAGCAAATGCAGCAGCTGGTGCAGGCCTGCGACTTTTTCGCGTTGCCGGAAAAGCTGGTCAAGAGCGAGCCGAAGTCCTGGGATTTCCAGTACGACCTGGAGGTCGACGAGGGCCGGCAGGCCCACACCGTGCGCTACCACTTGGATGCGGTGCCGGAACAATTGCGGGCGTTGACCGAGAAGATCAACGACGAGGTCGATCCCGACTAGTCGATTGTCAGTTCCGGGTAACCGGTGAGCGGGTCGTGTTCGCGCGTGAAACGCCGCTCCGGCAGCAAGGCCAGCAGCAATTCGGCCGTGGTGCGCACCACGCAGCCGGGGGCGACATGCCCGCCGGACACCTGCCCGCGCGCGTCGGATACCGACATGTGCAGGTGGGCGCCGTCCGGCGCGATCGAGCCGGCCAGGGTCAGGATTTCCAGGTCGCCGTGCAGCGCGGTCGCTTGCGGCTGTCCGGCGTAGCGCAGTTGCGCCACGCTCAGGCTGCCGATCCCTTGCAGCACGAAGCCGGCCTGGTGGCCGCTGGCCAGCAAGGCCGCGACCACCGCGCCGCGCAGATCGTCGCCGGGCTGCAAACGTAGCGGCAAGGTCAGCATCAAGCCACCATCGTCGCGAACTCGCCGCTCTTGATAAGGCGTTGCAGGTCGGTGGCGCCGCCGATCAGCACGCCCTTGACGAAGATCATCGGAAAGGTCGGCCAGCCGGTCCACATCTTCAACGCGGTGCGCGGGCGCCATTCGGAGAAGTAATTGCCGTAGCTGAGGTATTGGTACGGGGTGCCGTTGGCGTCGAGGATCTGGCGGGCTTTGCGGGGAAAAGGATTGAGCCCCATGCCAACCACGACGACGCTGTTGGCGGCGATGGCGGCCTGGACTTCGGCGATGAGGTCGCGGCGATAGTCGCTGATGGGTGCGCGGATGGCGGGATGGATGTGGGCTTCGTCCAGGATGTTACGGCTCATCGTGTTCCTCGTAGTCATGAAAACCGCAAGCGTAGCCGGTACGGGCGCGAAGAGCCAGCGTTTTCCGTGCGGGTGGATTAGCGGGCAAGGCCCACATATCCGCCCCGCGTGGGATTTATAAACAATCCCGTTACAGCGCCAGCTTGGTGACCTTGGTGCCTTCCAGGCTGAGGTTGGCCATCAGTCCCGCGTTGGTCAGCACCAGCGCCTGCACCGGGCCGGTAGCGGTGGTGGTGTCGATCTCGCCATTGGCGCCCACCTTGAGCAGCGCCACCGAACCATCCACACCCGCCGTCCAGCCTTTGCTATTGCGGAATTTATCCAGCGCTTCCCGGGTCATGAACAACATCACCACGGCCTTCGACTGCGCGCCGGCCTGGAAACCGACCGACACCGACGTCATGCTGTAGTAGTCGGCCGTCTGCCCGCCCGCGCGCAGCACGCCGCGCCCATATTCGCCGCCCACCACCAGCCCCGCCGCCAACACGCGGGGGAACACCAGCACGCCATTGGCCTTGCGCACCAGCTCGCGCGAACCCTTGACCTCCTTGTACAGCCGCTCCAGGGTATCATAGGAGCCGCGCTCGATCTCGGTCTTGACGGCGGCCGGATCGGACTTGGCATCGGTGGTGGTGGTCGTGCATCCGCCCAGGGCCAGCCCCGCGAAAGCGACGGCGGCGGTGGCGCGCATCAGAAATGTACGTTTTTGCATAGAAGTCTCCTGAAGAATAGTGAGCCAGCTTGCCAAAATAGCAGTCCGATTTTGGCACCTTTATTAAAAACGTGCCAACTCGCCGTGTCTCAGGTGCGCGACAGTGGGCTAGGCCCGCGTGCCGAACGCCAATCGCTTGCCTTCGCGTAACATCGCGGCGAATTCCACCGCCGGCACCGGCTGGCTGAACAGGTAGCCCTGCAACTGGTCGCAGCCCAGCTCGCGCAGGAAACTCATCTGCTCGACCGTTTCCACGCCCTCGGCGACGATTTCCTGGCGCAGTTGCTGCGCCATCGTCACGATCGCGCGCGCGATGGCGCAATCGTTTTCTTCATATGGCAAGCCGACCACGAAGGAGCGGTCGATCTTCAAGGTGCTGATAGGGAATTTCTTCAGGTAGGCCAGGCTCGAATAGCCGGTGCCGAAGTCGTCCAGCGCCAGCGACATGCCCATCGCCACCAGCTCGTTCATGATGGCGATGACGTTGTCGGTGCCGCGCACCAGCAGGCTCTCGGTGATTTCCAGGTTGATCTGGTCCGGCTGCACGCCGTAGCGCTCCAGCACCGCCGCGATGCGCTGCGGCAGCTGGCTGTCGAACTGCCGCGCCGACAGGTTGACGGCGACCGGCGGCATAATAAGATTGTCCTCGCGCCAGTCGCGGATCTGGCGGCAGGCCTGCTCCAGCACCCAGGTGCCAAGGTCGAGTATCAGCCCGCTCTCCTCGGCCACCGGAATGAATACGCCCGGCGAAACCAGCCCGCGCACCGGATGGCGCCAGCGCAGCAGGGCCTCGGCGCCGACGATGCGGCCGCTGCGCAGGCTCACCTTCGGCTGGTAGTACAGCAACAGCTCGTCGTTGACGAGCGCCTGGCGCAGCTCGCTCTCAAGGCGCAAATGCTCCTTGGCGCGCTGGTTCATTTCCTCGCTGTAGAACAGGAAGTCGGCCTCGATGTTCTGCGCCGCCTTGTTCATGGCGACGTCTGCGTAGCGGATCAAGGTCGGCACGTCGGTGCCGTCCTCGGTGTAGACGGTGATGCCGATATGCGCGCCCACCTGCAGGCTGTGGACGTCGATACGGATCGGCGCGGCCAGCGCCGCCAGCAGCTTTTGCGCGACGATGGCGGCGTGTTCGCGTTTTTCGATGTGCAGCAGCGCGACGGCGAACTTGTGGCCGTCGAGCCGCGCCAGCACGTCGGCCTCGCGCAGCACCGAGCGGAACAGACGCCCGATCTCGCACAGCAGCTCGTTGCCGACGTCGTTGCCGAGCGTGTCGCTGATGGCGCCGACGCGGGTGATTTCAATCACCAGCATGGCGCCGTACTCCTGCGAGCGGCGGTTCTCGGTCATCGCCTGGCCGACCAGCTGCGTCAGCAAGCACAGGTTGGGCAGGCCGGTCAGCGTGTCGTAGTTGGCCATGCGCTGCATGCGCGCCTGCGCGTCCTTGTGTTCGCTGATGTCGGAGAACAGCGAGAACGTGTGGCTGATCTTGCCGCGTCCGTCGCGCACCACGCTGATCGTCACCGATTGCGGGAACAATTCGCCGTTCTTGCGTTTGCCGATGATCTCGCCGCGCCAGGGGCCGGCGCCCTGCATCGCCGCGCGCACCTTGGCGCGGAACTCGGCGTCGTGCACGCCCGAGCGCAGCAGGTCCGGCGTCTTGCCGATCGATTCCTCCGGCGTGTAGCCGGTGATGCGCGTGAAGGACGAGTTGATCGAGACGATGCGCTCGTTGGCATCGGTGATCAGCACGCCCTGGTCGCTATCCTCGATGATGCGCGCATGCAAGGTGATCTTGTCGGCCGCCGACAGCGCCTCGCCCACCCCGGCGAGCCGCACCAGCATGCCGACCGGCTCGCCGCTGTCGTCGTGGCGCAGGAAAATGTGCATGCGCACCCAGATGATCTCGCCGTTTTTCTTGCGGCGGCGCACCTCGGCGGTGGCGCCGGCCTCGCCGCCCGGCTCGCCGCCGTTTTCGACGCTGAGCTCGGCGATGGCGCCGTCGTCGTCATCCTCGGCGTACAGGAACAGCACGTGCTGGCCCAGCGCTTCGTCGGCGCTGTAGCCGAACATCTGCGCCGCGCCAGGGCTCCAGGCCGTCAGGTAGCCGGTCAGGTCCAGTTCCAGCACCGCGTGGTCGTCGGCATCGACCGACGGCGCCATCGCCGCGCGCGTCTCGACCAGCGCCGCCTCCAGGCTCGCCAGCGTGAGCGCCAGCGCCTCGCCCTGCTCGCCGCGGGCCCGCTGGCTCAGCGCCAGACAACGCTCTATCGCGTCAAACATTGGGTTTGCCCGCCTTGCCGGATGCGACCGTCTGCATCCATAAATACGCGTCGGCGGCGACCTGGTTGAAATTGCCGGTGTCGATCTGCAGCGCTTGCAGACGCCCGGCCAGCGCGGCGTGATCGTCGCGTTCGGCCGCCTCCACCACGCCCAGCAGCTCGCCCAACTCGCCCTCGTGCGCCAGCAGCGCCTGTTGCACGGCCTCGCTCATCGTCAACGGCTTGAGCACCTCGGGCAGCGACAGGCCGAACAGCACGCCCAGCAGCGAGAACATGCCGACCATGAACGCTTGCTCCTGCTGCGCCTTGCCCAGGCCGGCGTCCCGCGCCAGCAATTCCATTGCACGCGCCCGCACCGCCACGCGCGCCAGCAGCATCGGCGAGCGCTGGTCGCCCTCGCGCGACGAGAACAGCATCAGGTTGAGCCAGCGCCGCAGCTGCGAACGCCCCAGGATCAGGATCGCCTGCGAAAAACTGGTGACGCGGCGGCCGGCGCCCATGCCCAGCGAATTGACCAGCCGCAGCAGGTGATACGACAGGGTCGGGTCCTGGCGCAGCAGCGCTTCGATCTCGTGGGTGTCGGCGTCGGCCGACACCAGTTGCACCAGTTGCAGCGCCAGCGCGCGCGAGGCGACCTGGCTGCCCACCGGCTTGGACGGCGGCGCCAGGAACCATTCGCCCTCGATCCACGCCACGCTGGACGGCAAGGCGCTGCCAAGTTCAGCGTCGGCGCGGTGCAGCTTCTCGACGGGCATTTTTTTCCAGCCCGCCTGGTCCAGCAATGTGCCGAGGGCGGCGCTCAGGCCGGCGCGGTAGAAACACCCCATGCTGCCGCCCGCCACGTCGCGCAACACATCGACGATGGCATCCGGCAACGCGGGCGGCTGGTCGGACTGATCGGGTTGCTCAAAAACGCCGGCGTCAAACAGCAGCGCGCCGGGCTGACCGTTGCGGTCGGCCAGCGGGTGCAGGAATACAGGCGGGATGGCAATCAGGGCGGTCATACATGATCCAGCAAAAACAGTCAGTTATGCTGCTATGGTACTCCGAAACAGTTGGCCTCGGTCAACATTGTCACGCCGAGTGACGCTTTCGCCCACGGTTTCCTGTTCTGCATCAAACGGATTGCGTGTGGTGGGGTAAATGACGCAGCAAGCGCTCGAACAGGCCCGGCTGGCGCATGCGGGCGATCCACCAGTTCAGCGCGGCGCCGTGCTCGCCGCTGCGCCAGGCCAGGTAGAAGGTTTCGGCCGGCTTCGGCTCCTCCACCTGTTTTTCCACCAGCAGGCCGGCGTCGATGGCGGCGCGCGCGCACGGCTCCGGCAGGAAACCGAAGCCGGTGCCGGCCAGCTGGAATTGCAGCTTGGTTTTCATGTCCGGCACAGTCAGGGTATCCTGCCCCAGCAGCAGGCCGACGGTGCGCGGCGCCAGCTGGCGCGCGGAATCGGCAACGCTGACGGCCCGGTATTGTTGTAAATGCACGCGGCCGAGCGCGCCGTCGACGGCGGCCAGCGGGTGCGACGGCGCCACCGCAAAGACGAACTCGACCTTGCCGATCGGCTCGGAGACATAGCCGCCGCCGGCCGGACCGTCGCCGGCCACGCCCACCAGCAGGTCGGCGCGGCGGTCCAGCAGCGCCTCCCAGGCGCCGGACAACGTCTCCTTCACCACGCGCAGCCGGGTTTGCTGGGCGACCTCGTAGAAGGCGTTGATGTCCTCCAAGAACATGCAGGGCGAGAACATCGAATCCATGCCCACCGCCAACTCGGTCTCCCAGCCGGACGCCACGCGCCGTACCCGGTGCTCCAGGTCCTGCGCGGCCTTGAGCAGGTAGCGCCCTTCTTTCAACAGTTCGACGCCGGCCGCCGTCAGGACCACGCGCGGGCCGTTGCGCTCGAACACCTGGACGCCCAGGTCATCCTCCAGTTTGCCGACCGTATAAGAGATGGTCGACGGTACGCGGTGCAACTCCTTGCCGGCGGCCGAGAACGATCCGCGACGGTCGATGGCGTCGACGATTTGCAGCGCTTCGAGGCTTAATCTGAGCATTCGATTTTTTCGATAGTAGATGGGTAAATTTTCCGTTTTTTAATCCGGAATGCGGGGTCTATACTGTGATTCATGGATGCGGCGATAACGAAATGTCTTTCAAAATTATCGCACATCAGCTGAACACAACCTTGAAAACAATCGAAGAAACGGAGCTCATCATGTTGCAAATTCGTAAAAGTGAAGAACGCGGTCTGGCAAATCACGGCTGGTTGAATTCCCGCCACAGCTTCTCGTTCGGCAGCTACCATGATCCGAAACACGTCGGTTTCGGCCCGCTGCTGGTGATCAACGAAGACCAGGTCGAAGCCGGCCAGGGCTTCGGCACCCACGGCCACCGCGACATGGAGATCATTTCGTACGTGCTGAGCGGCGCGCTGGAGCATAAAGACAGCATGGGTACCGGTTCGGTGCTGCATTACGGCGACGTTCAACGCATGAGCGCCGGCACCGGCGTGCGTCACAGCGAGTTCAACGGTTCGCAAAAGGACCAGGTGCACTTCCTGCAAATCTGGATCCAGCCAGGTCAGGCCGGCATTCCTCCAAGCTACGAGGAAAAGCACTTCACGCCGGAGAGCAAACAAGGCCAGCTGCGACTGATCGCTTCGAACGATGGCCGCGAAGGCTCGGTGCTGGTGCATCAGGATGCCGCGATCTATGCGACGATCATGGCTGCCGGCGACAACCTGAAACACGAGCTGGGCAAAGGCCGCATCGCCTATGTCCATGTGATCCGGGGCGACGTGACCGTGAACGGCACCGCGCTCAAAGGTGGTGACGCTCTCAAGCTGACCGAGGAAAACCTTGTGACGCTGGAACAGGCAACCGATGCCGAAGTGCTGATGTTTGATTTACCAAATTAACCCTTCCCCATGGGAAAGGCTGGCCTAAAATAATTTTTCGCCAGTTTTGGTATGATGAAGGGCGCGCCGGGTCTGTTCGAACAGCCCGGCGCGCCTTTTTTACTTTATTACATCATCAATATTTGAAGAGCATAGCTATGTTGCAGAGCGCGGAAACACCGGCAAAAGACGAATTGGACTACATGACTTCGTGCGCCCTGCCGACGCCCTGGGCACAGTTCACCTTGCACGCCTTTGTCGAAAAGGCCACCGGCAAGGAACATCTGGCCATGGTGCTGGGCGATATCGGCGACGGCGAGCCGGTGCTGGCGCGCGTGCACTCCGAGTGCCTGACCGGCGACGTGTTGTTCTCGCAACGTTGCGATTGCGGCGCCCAGCTGGAAGGCGCGCTCAAGAAGATCGCCGCCGAAGGCCGCGGCGTGCTGCTGTACCTGCGCCAGGAAGGCCGCGGTATCGGCCTGATCAACAAGATCCGCGCCTATCGCCTGCAAGAGGCCGGCGCCGACACCGTCCAGGCCAACGAACAACTGGGCTTCAAACCGGACCAGCGCACCTACGGGCTGGTCAAGCCGATGCTGGCCCAGTTCGACGTTAAAAGCCTGCGCCTGATGACCAATAATCCGCGTAAGATTGATGCCATGACCAAACTTGGCATCGAGGTGGCCGAGCGCGTACCACTGCTCGTCAACCGCAATGCGTTCAACCAGCATTATCTGAACACCAAAGCTGCCAAGCTGGGCCATATGATGACGCCTTTGACGCCCGCCGCAGTGGAAGATGGCGCGCTCTGAGGTTGCCGATAGAATAAGTCTAAGGTTTGCATGAAATTCACAGCGCTTGCCACATCCATCGCCTTGACCGGGGCCTGCGCTGGCGCGCTGGCTACCTCTACCACCTCGCCCCCCGCTGCGCCGACGCTGGCAGCCGCCGCCAACGCGGCCACCGCAGCAGCGCCCACGACCGCGACGGCAGCGACCACCACTGCAACGACCGCCACCACGCCGGCCAAGGGCAAGCAGCTACCGGCCGCGCAGGCGTCCCCGCCCGCCCCGCCTGATTCGGCCGCCCCGTCTGCTGCCGGCACTGCGGCGGCAGATACCGCGCCGCTGCCGCCGCCGTCGAGCGCGGCCCAGCATTTATATGCGTCGGCCAAGAACGACATACTGCAGGTGCGCTCGCTGCTGAAAAGCGGCCGCACGCAGTCTTCCGTTGGCTCGGGCTTTTTGATCGGCACCAGCAACCTCGTCGTTACCAACTACCACGTGGTGTCGCAGTTCGCGCTCGATCCGGACACCTACGTCGGCGAATGGGTCGACACCAGCGGCCAGCGCGGCAATGTGGAGCTGCTGGCGGTCGACGTGTTGCACGATCTGGCGGTGCTGCGCGTCAACCGCAACGGCACCGGCTTCTTCAAGATGCCGGACCAGCTGGCGCGCCTGACGCAGGGCCAGTATTTGTACTCAATGGGCAATCCGCTCGATCTGGGCTTCGCCATTTCCGAGGGCGCCTACAACGGCGTCATCGCCCGCAGCTTCTACGACCAGCTGATGTTTACCGGCCCGATCAACTCCGGCATGAGCGGCGGCCCCAGCGTGACGGTCGACGGCTCGGTGGCCGGCGTCAACGTCTCCAAGCGGCTCGATGGCGAGTTGGTCAGCTTCCTGGTGCCGGCCCGCTTCGCCCAGGACCTGCTGCGCAAGGTCGAGCAACAAGCCAAGGCGCCGGCCGATTTCACGTCGGTGGTGGCCGGCCAGCTGCTCAGCCATCAGCGCGCGATGGTCGATCAATTGCTGTCTAGCCCGCTTAGTCTGAAACCGATGGGACCGTACCAGGTGCCGGTGCGCGAATCGGAGCAGATGCGCTGCTGGGGCCGCTCCAACGTCAAGGCCGACAAGCCGTTCACGGTCGACGACGCCAGTTGCGCGATGGAGTCGGCAATCTTCGTCAGCGGTTCGCTGCAAACCGGGCAGCTCAGCATCCGCCACCAGTTCATCCGTAGCGCCGGCCTCGACAAGCTGCGCTTCGCGCAGCTGGCCAGCGCCTCGTTCAAGAACGAGCACTTCGGCAGCAACAAGGACACCCGCCTGACCGGCCCCAACTGTACCGAAGAGTTCGTCAAGAACAAGACCCTGCCGCTGCGTGCCGTGCTGTGCGTGCGCGCCTACCGCAAATTCGCCGGCCTGTACGACTTCGCGCTGTTGACGGCCACCACCGATCAAGGGTTGATGAGCCTGCAAAGCCGATTGGATGCGCGCGGCGTTTCGTACGACAACGGCATGCGCGTGTCGCGCGTATTCCTCGAATCGCTGTCGCTGGCGTCGGCGGGCGCGCCTGTGCCCGCGCGCGCTCCGGCCGTGAAAGCGTCGGGCAAGCCGTCGACGACGACGCCGGCCAGCGGAGCCGCCGGCAAGGCGCCTATCCCCGCCCCGCCGCCGGCCAAGCCGGTCACGGGAGGCGCGCAATGATGGCCCCCTACTTCGTGGAAATCCTCGCCCGCAACGGCGACGTGCTGCACCGGCACAAGGCCGATACTTTGCCGATCCGCCTGGGACGCAGCTACGACAACGACGTCATCCTCGACGACGCCCACAGCGCCGCCGCGCATGCCATCGTCGACCTCGATGACGCGCGGGAAAAGCTGGTGTTGCGCGACCTCGGCAGCAAGAACGGCACCTACGCGCGCGGCAAACGCCAGACCGATGTGGTGCTGGGCGGCGACACGGTCGTGCGCCTCGGCCACACGCGCCTACGCATCCGCGCCGCCGACTTCCCGGTGCCGGCCGAAATCGCCGACACCACCATGCACGGCTGGGAAGGCGCGACGCCGGCCACCATCGGCCTGGTACTGATTGCCGTCTTCAGCTGTCTGGAAACGTGGCTGTCCGATGTCGAACCGTTTGCCCTGATCCGTTATCTGCTGGTGCTTGCATCCAGCCTGGCCGCGGGCTTGCTGTGGAGCGGCGTGTGGGCGCTGGCCAACCGCCTGTTCGGCAGCCACGCGCGCATGGGCCGGCACCTGTTCATCCTGGGCAGCGGCCTGGCGGCGGTGGGCATCTGGCGCGCGGCCAGCAGCACCATGGCGTATGCGTGGTCGGCCGAAGCGTTCACGCGCTATGGCAACCTGGTCAGCCTGGCGATCGTCTGCGGCATGCTGTTCTTCCACCTGAAGACGATCAAGCCGCATTTGACGAGGCAGTTCGCCACCACCGCCACGATCATGATGCTGGTCGGCGCCGGCCTGATGCTGATGGCCAACCTGCAAGGGACGGGCCGCTTGTCGGACGAGCTCTACATGTCGGTGTTGTTGCCGCCGGAAGTCAAACGCAGCCCCGACCGCAGCGTCGACCAGTTCATGAGCAACGCGGCCGGGCTCAAGGCCGACACCGATGCTGCGCGGGTGCGCGGCGTCAAGGACGGCGTGGACGAAACGGACGATGACGACGATGACGCCAGCGCCGAGTGAGCCAATCAGTAACCCGGTAAGGCGGGGTCGTACCCATCGGGTACGACCCCATGTATGCCGCTGTGCGGGTTAAACGCTGGCATCACGGCCAACCGCGCAACACCTGATCGACCACGCCCTGCAACTGTTCGCGTGTCGCACCGGCGGCGGCTTGCACTGCCATGCCGTTCGACACCGTCATCACATAGCGCGCCATCTGCCCCGAGCAGCTGTCGGCCGGCAAATCGCCATCGACCTTGGCCCGCTCGAAACGCTCGCGCAGCTTTTCCTCGCTCGCCGCCCGGCGCTCGATCAGTGAATTACGGATAGGCAGCGCATCGTCGCTGCACGCCAGCGCGCCGTTGATCACCAGGCAGCCGTGCGGCTTGTCGGTCTCGGTCTGCGCATCGGCATTGCCCCGCAAGAAATGCTCAACCACGGCGCGCGCCGTCGGCTCCTTCAACGCCGCGTTGAACAGCGGGTCGTGCGTCGCCCCATACCGGTCCAGCGCCAGGCGGAACAGGTTTTCCTTGTTGCCGAACACGGCGTACAAGCTGGGGCGGTTCATGCCCATGGCTTCGGTCAATTCCGGCAGCGAGCTACCCTCGTAACCCTTCTCCCAGAACACCTTCATCGCTTTGTCCAGCGCGGTTTCAGCATCGAACGTGCGCGGACGGCCCGTCTTGCGGGCTGCTGCAGTAGATTCTTTCATACCGATCGGTTAAAAATTATATTGACAACGTGATCTCCAACCGTCATTATGAACCGATCAGTAAAAAACTCAAGCATTTTTACTTCACCCTGGGACTATTCCATGCAATCTACCTCCACCGCACAGGCCTTGCCGCCTGCTGGCGAGGCGTCGGCGTCGCTGCCGGCCGCCACCGCCCCCACCCGCGCCGCCTGGCTGGCCGTGCTCTCTGTCGCCGTCGGCTCGTTCGCGCTCGTGACGACGGAATTCCTGCCGGTCGGCCTGCTGCCGTCGATCGCCGCCGAGCTGAAGGTCACCGAAGGCATGGCCGGCATGATGGTCACCATCCCCGGCATCGTGGCCGCGTTTGCCGCCATTCTGGTGACCATCGGCGTCGGCAAGACCGACCGCCGCTATGTAATCTGGGGGCTGACGGCCACCCTGATCGTTTCCAATCTGATGGTGGCGTTGTCGGATTCGTTCATCGTGATTCTGATCGGCCGCGCCCTGCTCGGCATTGGCGTCGGCGGCTTCTGGGCCATCGGCGGTGCGCTGGGCAACCGGCTGGTGCCGCCCGAATATGCGACGCGGGCGACCTCGATCATCTTCGCCGGCATCTCGCTGGGCACGGTGGCGGGCGTACCGGCCGGCGCGCTGATCGGTGAACTGGTCGGCTGGCGCGTGGCCTTCCATGCGGCCGGTGCGGTCGCCGTGCTGGTGCTGCTGACGCAAATGTGGCTGCTGCCGCGGCTGCCGACGACGCAGTCGCTGACCTTCGCGCAACTGCCGGCGCTGCTGCGCGTCAAGAAGGCGCGTCTCGGCATGCTGGCCACCTTGCTGATCTTCATCGGCCAGTTCGCCGCCTACACCTATGTCACGCCATTCCTGAGCCAGGTTGTCGACCTGAACGCGACCACCATCAGCGCCCTGCTGCTGACCTATGGCGCGGCCGGCTTCGTCGGCAACCTGATCGGCGGATGGACGGTGGCGCGCAGCGTGCGCATGTCGATGATCGTCACCGGCCTGGTGATGGGTCTGTCGGCAGCCGCGCTGCCGCTGATCGGTACCTCGCTGCTGGGCGCCACGGCGCTGATCGTGATCTGGGGCCTGGCCTTCGGCATGATGCCGATCTCGGTGCAGACGTGGATGTTCCGCGCCGCGCCGGATGCGATGGAAAGCGGCGGCGCCGTGTTCGTCGCCACCGCGCAGATCTCGCTGGCCAGCGGCGCGCTGGTCGGCGGCGTAGCGGTCGACCATCTGGGCGTATCGAGCGCGATGGTGGTGGGCGGCGTGTTCGCCGTGGCGATGGCGGCGGTGATCGCCAAATGGGGCGAGGACGACGGCAAGCCGTCAGGCAAACTTCACGCCGTGCCCTGACCACATGCCGATGCGAAAATCAGGAAACACGTAGGGCGGATTAGCGCGCAGCGCGTAATCCGCCATGCATGCGCCGTCGGCGGCGCATGCATTCCCACCTAAATCCTGCCACGCCTGAACTCTGCCAAAAAGGCCTTGGTCTCCTTGGCCGACAACACCTTGATGTCATCGCCGTGCCAAGCGAAAAGATACGGCGTGCCCCCCTGACGATCAGTCAACTTGGCATCCAGCAAAAAGCAAGTCCCCAACGGATACAAGGACGTGTCGCTGATCCGCCGCGAGCACTGCACCGCCAGCTCGGGTGAAAACGCCTGCCCCGGCACCGGATGAATTTCAACCGCGCCCCCGCGCTGCACCGAGTGCACCGCCACCTGCCGGTAAGCATATATATCGCGCGCCATGGTCATCCTTGCTGAAAAACCGCCATGGTAGCAGATCGTTTTCCGCAAGCATGACCTTAAACACACACCATTGATCCGGTCGAAGGACCGATGAGAAAGCCGGGCGCAGGATGTCGAGAGACGTCCTGGCAGCCTGGTTTTTTTTATTCAGTGCCGCTTGAAGGATATCCTCAAGCTACTACACTGAACATGACCACCTACACTTGGGACGAGGCCAAACGCAAAAGCAACTTGCACAAGCACGGGCTGGATTTTGCTGATGCGCCCGCTGTGTTGGAGGAAGACTGCTACACAACGGAAGACACCCGTTTTAGCTACAGTGAGCGTCGATACAATGCATTGGGCTATTTGCATGGCAACGTGGTTTCAATTACATACACGGAGCAAAACGATGAAATACGAGTCATCTCTTTTAGATGGGCAACTCGCCGAGAAAAACGAGACTTCATACGACGAGCCCATCAGTTGGATCGAAGTGATGCCAAACCATGACGACGAGATCGAAATCGACGAAGACTGTCCAGAATATGATCCACGGTACTTCACAAAACCAGTTCATCGATTTAGAGGTCGCATCATTCCGCCACGTAGATCATCCAGCGATCCTTATGACCCCGAGGTTCTGGCCTTCATGAAATCGATCACACCTTTGGTACAGATGGAACCCGACATTCTCGGTGGGATGCCGGTGTTTAAAAACACGCTAGTACCAGTCAAGCGCATGTTCGACTATCTGCTCGAAGGAAAAACCATGGATGATTTTCTGAGCAATTATCCAACGGTATCCCGAGAGACGGCGATTGCCGTACTGAAGAGCGATGCGACACTGTTTTACGAGGAGATCAGTAAGACCATGGATTCACCGCCCCTTCCCACATCACGCTAAAAGCGACTGAAAGAACTCCAGAAACGCCCGCGTCTTGGCCGGCGGATGCTGGCGCGATGGGTACAGCGCGTACAGCGGAAAACGTTCATCCGGCCATGCCGCGAGCACCGGCGTCAGCGCGCCGAAGCGCAGCAGCGGCTCCACGGCGATATCGATGACCTGCGCCAGGCCGTAGCCTGACAGCAGCACACTCTCCATGATGCCGGCGTCGTTGAGGGTGACCTGGCTATGCGGCTGCACGCGGGTGACCTTACCTCCACGATGAAACTCCCAGTCAAAAGGCCTGCCCGTTGCCGGATTGCGGAAGTGGATGCAGGTATGGTCCGTGCTCTCCAAGTCCGACGGCTTCTTCGGCACGCCATGTTTGCGCAGGTAGGCAGGCGTGGCGACGGTGAGCACGCGCGTGTCCATCAGCTTGCGGGCGATCAGTGACGAGGTCTGGGGCTGGCCGAGTCGAATGGCCAGGTCGACGCCGTCGCCGACCATGTCGCCGATCTGGTCACGGGCGTAAAGGTCCAATTCAAGCTCCGGGTGCCGCTTTAAAAAATCGCCAAGCCTCGGGCCAAGCAGCAGGCGCGCCAACAGCGGATCGGCGTTCACACGCAGCTTGCCGCGCACGGCCACCGCCCCTTCTCCCGCCGACACCACCGCCTCCTCCAGTCCCTCCAGCAATGGGCCGATCTGCGCGTAGAAGCGGCGCCCCTCATCGGTGAGCGAGACCTTGCGCGTGGTGCGGTCAAACAGCCGGATATTGAGACGCGACTCCAGCCGCGCAATGGCACGGCTAACGCCCGATTGCGACATCTCGAGCGCCTCGCCCGCGCGCACAAAACTGCCGCTGTCCACGATCGCGGCCAGCACCCGCATGCCGTTCACCACCCGTTCGTCAAAAACCATATATGCCGCGCAGTCATTAATGATATGCATCCCATGCTATCGGAGTATGGGCCGGTTTGCATCAAAATTCTCCTTATCGATTTTCAAAGGAGAACACCATGTATGCAATCACCGGTATCACGGGGCAGGTCGGCTCGGCGCTGGGCCATCAACTATTGGCAGCGGGGTTGCCATTGCGCGCCGTGGTGCGCGACGCGGCCAAAGGCGAAGCCTGGGCTGCGCGCGGCGCTGAAGTGGCGCTGGCCGACGTCAATGACGCTGCTGCGCTGACGCAAGCCTTCACGGGCGCGGAAGCGGTATTCGTACTGCTGCCGCCGACCTTCGATCCGTCCGACGGCTACCCTGAACAGGAATTGGGCGCGCTGGATTTGCCCGTCGCCTTCCTGCGGGCGGCATGGTTTATCGAGAACAGCCTGTGGGACGTGGCGTCCGCCCGTGCGAGCGGCGACATAGCCAGTTTCCTGCAACCGCTCGACCGCCCCGTGCCGATGGTCGCCTGCGCGGATATCTCGAGGGTGGCGCAAGAGCTGCTGCGGCAAACCTGGAGCGGGCTGCGCGTGGTGGAGCTGGAAGGTCCGGGGCACATCAGCCCAGCCGATATCGCGGCAAGCTTCGCCAGGTTGCTTGGCACCGACGTCAAAGCGCATGCAGTGCCGCGCGATACGTGGGCAGAGCTATTCGTTTCTCAAGGTATGAAGAATCCCGTTCCACGCATGCTGATGCTGGACGGGTTCAACGAAGGCTGGATCGCCTTTGAAGGAACGCCGCGCAAGGGCGTCGTCACACTGGACGAGGCCATTGCGGGACTGCTGGCGCGCTAACCCGGCATGCTTATGCGGCAATCAACATCGCGATCGATTCGGCCGCGATGCCCTCTTCCCGGCCCAGATAACCCAGCTTCTCGTTGGTCTTGGCCTTGACGTTGACCTGGCTGATGTCCAGGCCCAGATCTTCGGCGATGTTCGCGCGCATGGACTGGATATGCGGCGCCATCTTCGGACGCTGGGCGATGATGGTGCAATCGACGTTGCCGATGCTGTAGCCGGTAGCCACCACGCGGCGCGCGGCTTCCTTCAGCAAGGTGCGCGAATCGGCGCCCTTGAACTGCACGTCCGTATCCGGAAAATGCTTGCCGATGTCGCCCAGCGCGGCCGCACCCAGGATCGAATCGGTGATCGCATGCAGCAGCACGTCGGCGTCCGAATGGCCCAGCAGGCCGACGTGGTGCGGGATGTCGACGCCGCCGATGATCAGCTTGCGGCCTTCCACCAAAGCATGGCAGTCGTAGCCCTGGCCGATGCGGAACGGGAGTTTTTTCATATAGATTCCTTGGTTATTCGTCGGCGGCCAGATACATCTCGGCGATGCGGATGTCGGCTGGCAGCGTGACTTTCAAATTTCGTGGGTGGCCTTCGATCAGGCGTGGCGACATGCCCAGCATCTCGACGGCGCTGGCGTCGTCGGTGATGGCGTTGGCGTCGGGCGCTTCGCCCAGCGCCCGCAGCAGCAGCGCGTAGCTGAACATCTGCGGCGTCTGCGCCAGCCACAGGCCGTCGCGCGGCACGGTGGCGACGTCGGCGCCCGCCTTGCGCTTGACCGTGTCGACCACGGGCAGCGCCAGCAGGCCGCCGGCGGCATAGTCGCCAACTCCTTCAATCAGTTTGGCGATCAAGGCCGGTGTCAGGCCGGGACGCGCTGCGTCGTGCACCATGATCAGATCCGCGTCCGCGACAACGCCGTCCAGCGCGCGCAAGGCGTTGAGCACCGTGTCCATGCGCGTGGCGCCGCCGCAGCGCAGCACCGTGACACCATCCAGGTCCGGTGGCAGCACGGCGTCGATCTGGCCGTCCGCCGCGCTGACGACGACGTAGGTGTGCGCCACCAGATCGCTGGCGCGGAAGGCGTCGACGGCGTGGCGCAGCATCGGCTTGCCGCTGACGGTCAGGTATTGTTTCGGTCCATCCGCCACCATGCGCGCGCCGACGCCGGCGGCGGGCAGCAGCGCAAAGTAGCGCGGGGGTTGAGTATGTGCTGTCATCTTCTTTATCTTCTGCGCCTGCGCTGAACGATTTCCCGGATCTCGCCGTTGCAGGTGGCGGCCAGGCGCGCGTATTCGGCGGGGGTATCGATTTTAGCCTGCTCCGACTTGCCTTTGTCGAATTCGGCCTGAATAAACGGCATCCACTGGCTGTTGATCTCGTGCTGCAGCGCCGATTGCGCGGTGCCGGAGGGCGCGTACAACGGCTTGCCTTCGAAGCGGCGGTTCAGCGCATCGCGCACCACCTTTTCGACCCGCGCCAGATTGTCCATGTAGGCTTTAAGGTGGCGCTGTTCATGCTCGAGGATCGTGTTGTAGCCGCAGCTGCCGGGCACGAACTCGTTGCCGACATAAATCAGCACCGGCGAGTAGTTCAATTTGATCTCCACGCGCGGCGCCACGCATTCGTAGCCACTGACCTTATCCTGCAAAATCGGCCCGCCCATCGTAGCGGCATACTGCGCGCGCGTGACGGTCAGGCCCAGGGTTTCGCTACGGCCGTCGATGCTGCCGGTTTTTAGCGTCAACGCGCGGTAAGGCAGCTGGTTGTTGATCGTGAAGCCATTGGTCTTCGTCGATAGCACCGAGATGGTTTTGCTGATCGTGTCCTCGCAGCGGATCTGGAACGGCGTGCGCTCTGCCGCCTGGGTAACGCCGGCGCCGGCGCCGGCGCCGCAGCACAACAGGATCAGCGCCGACGGCTTCATGTCTTTAGTCCAGCTTCCAGTCGCCGGCGCGCAGCTTGTCGAGCCAGAAAGCGCCGATGATGGTTTTGACGTCGGTGACTTTACCTTCACGCACCCATTGCAGCAATTCGTCGATAGTTGCGGTGAACAGTTCGAGGAACTCGCCGTCATCCAGCTTTTGCTCGCCCAGCGTCAAGCCGCGCGCCAGATACAGGTCCAGATGTTCGTCCGAATAGGCGATGGCGTTGTGGATCTTGCTGACGAACTGCCAGTCGGTGGCGGTGTAGCCGGTTTCTTCTTCCAGCTCGCGTTTGGCGCTGGCCAGCGGATCTTCGCCCGGATCGATTTTCCCGGCCGGGAATTCGATGAACACGTCGTGCAGCGGATAGCGGTACTGGCGCTCGAGCAGCACCTTGCCGTCGTCGAGCAGCGGCAAAATCACGACCGCTCCGGGATGCAGGATGTATTCGCGGCCGGTGCGTTTGCCGTCGGGGAGTTCTATGGTGTCGCGTTGGACTTTGAGGAAGTGGCCGTCGTAGACCAATGCACCGTCGATGCGGGTTTCTGTCAGTGTCGACATGTCGGCTCCTTGATTGAAGCCGCTAGTGTATCAGTCGCGGTGCTTGCGCAGGTAGCGCGCGATGAATCCGGGGAAGCCGAAAACCAGGAACAAGCAGCCGGAGATCGCGTAAAACTCCCAGGTCTGGGGGAAGCGGGTGCCGATGCGGCCTTCCAGGGCGAAGCCGAGGAAGCCAACGACAAGGTACAGCGCCGCCATTTCGATCAGCCGCACGATCAGCGGCTTGCGCCGCCACGTGGCCGGAATCAGGGCGAATACCTTGTCGTTGAAAAAGGCAGGTTGGCGGCCGCGATGGCTATCGCGATCACCAACCAGCTTGCGACGGATACATCCATCAGGTGGCGAGGGTCGCTTGCATGGCCTTCACGCACATCGCCAGCAGCGGACCTGGCAGGATGCCCAGGACCACGATGGCCAGACCATTCAGGCTCAGGACAAACTTCATGTCGCCATGGGCGACGATAGGCGACGTGTCGGTCGGCTCGTCGAACCACATCAGTTTAACGATGCGCAGGTAGTAGAACGCGCCGATCAGCGAGAACATCACCGCGACCACGGTCAGCCAGATCTGGCCCGTACCCAGCACGGCGCTCAGCACCGAGAACTTGGCGGCAAAGCCCATCATCGGCGGCACGCCGGCCAGCGAGAACATCAAAATCGTCATGACGACCGCGAACCAGCCACTGCGCTTGCTCAGGCCCTTGAAGTCGTTCAGGTTTTCAGCTTCGAAGCCGGCACGCGACAACAGCATCAACAGACCGAAGCTGCCGACGGTGGTCAGCACGTACGTGAGGATGTAGTACATCGACGAGCTGTAAGCTGCGGCGATGCCGGTGCGGTCGGTGGTGCCGACCACGCCGGCCAGCAGGCCAAGCAGAACGAAACCGATTTGCGCGATGGTCGAATAAGCCAGCATGCGCTTCAGGTTCGTCTGGGCGATAGCGGTCAGGTTACCGATGGCCAGCGACAGCACGGCCAGGACCATCAGCATCTGCTGCCAGTCGAACGCCATCGGCAGCAGGCCCTCCACCAGCAGGCGGATGCAGATCGCGAAGGTGGCGATCTTCGGCGCGCCGCCCAGCAGCAGGGTCACTGCCGTTGGCGAACCTTCGTAGACGTCCGGTACCCACATGTGGAACGGCACCGCGCCAAGTTTGAATGCCAAACCGGCGACCAGGAAAACGATACCGAACACCAGGATGGTCGGCTTGATGGTGCCCGCTGCGACGGCGGCGGCCACTTTGCTGATTTCCAGCGTGCCGGTGGCGCCGTAAAGCATCGAGATGCCGTACAACAGGAAACCGGAGGCCAGCGCGCCAAGGATGAAGTACTTCATCGCCGCTTCGGTGGCCTTGTGGTTATCGCGGCGCAGCGCGACCAGCGCGTACAGCGACAGCGACATCAGTTCGACGCCCAGGTAGATCGTCAGGAAGTTCGAACCCGAGATCATGACCATCTGGCCCAGCATCGCGAACAGCGCCAGGACGTAGAATTCGCCGCCCAGGTTACCGCTCATCATGCCGCGCTGCGTGACGTACTGGCGCGAATACACCAGCGTCAGCGCCACCGCCACGTAGGTGGCCAGCTTGAGCAGGTTGGCCATCGGATCGTTGACGTACATGCCATGGAAGGTGTACGCGGTGGTGCCGGCGCTGAAGTCGCCGAAGGTGATGCCGGCCAAAATCGCCAGTATCACCAGCGACAGCACGTAGGTGATCGACCGCTTGGACTCGGACAGGAACATGTCCACCAGCAGGAGTAGCGAGGCGCCTATGATCAACGTCACCTCGGCATACGCCGGTGCGAGATTGAACGCCTCTTGTGAAGTAGGTGTAATCATTTATACGTTTCCGTTTTTCTTAAGGCAGCTTGCTTTTTGCGACATGCGTCAGCAGGTCGGCGACCGAGGTTTGCATCGTGTCCGTGAACGGCGCAGGGTACAGACCCATGACCAGCACAGCGATCGCCAGAATACCCAGCATCAGGAATTCGCGGCCATTGACATCGACCAGCGCGGCCACATGGTGGTTGGTCACTTTACCGAAGATGACGCGCTTGGCCATCCACAGCGAGTACGCGGCGCCGAAGATCAGCGCGGTCGCGGCCAGCAAACCGATCCAGAAGTTGTACTGCACGGCGCCCAGGATCACCATGAACTCGCCGACGAAGCCGGAAGTCGCAGGCAGACCGCAGTTGGCCATCGAGAAGAAGATGAACAGCGCGGCGAACTTCGGCATCTTGTTGACGACACCACCGTAGTCGGCGATCTGACGCGAGTGGGCCTGGTCATACAGCACGCCGATACACAGGAACATCGCGCCGGAGATGAAGCCGTGCGAGATCATTTGCACGATCGCGCCCTGCACGCCGATGGCGTTGAAGATGAAGAAGCCCAGGGTGACAAAGCCCATGTGCGCGATCGACGAGTAGGCGACCAGCTTTTTCATGTCCTTCTGTACCAGTGCGACCAGGCCGACGTAAATCACGGCGATCAGCGACAGGGTGATCACGAAGCCCGACAGGTAGTGCGACGCGTCCGGGGTGATCGGCAGCGAGAAGCGCAGGAAACCGTAGGCGCCCAGCTTCAGCATGATCGCGGCCAGCACGGCGGAACCGCCGGTTGGCGCTTCGACGTGGACGTCCGGCAGCCAGGTGTGGACCGGGAACATCGGGACCTTGACGGCGAAGGCCATGAAGAAGGCGATGAAGATGAAGATCTGCTCTCGCATCGTCAACGGCGTCAGGTGCCAGGTCAGGATGTCGAAGGTACCCGTGACGCGGTACAGGTAGATGATCGCGACCAAGGTCAGCAAGGAGCCGAAGAAGGTGTAGAGGAAGAACTTGAACGATGCGTACACGCGGTTCTCACCACCCCACACGCCGATGATGATGTACATCGGGATCAGGGTCGCTTCAAAGAAGAAGTAGAACAGCAGGCCGTCCATCGCGCAGAATACGCCGATCATCAGGCCGGACAGGATCAGGAAGGCGCCCATGTACTGCGCGACGCGCTTCTGGATCACCTGCCAGGCCGAGATCACGACGATGACGGTGATGAATGCCGTCAGCGGCACGAACCACAGCGACAGGCCGTCGATGCCCAGCGAGTAGTAGATGTTGAACGTCTCGATCCAAGGCGATTTTTCGACGAACTGCATGCCGTGGGCGGCGTTGTTGAAGTTCGTGATCAGCGGGATGGTCGCGGCAAAGCTGACGATCGCGCCGATCAGCGAGCCGACACGGACCAGCGCCGCGTTGGTGTCACGGCCGACGGCTAACACCAGAAGGCCGAACACGATCGGAAGCCAGATCGCCAGGCTCAGGTACGGAGGTAAGGTAGATATAGTTGACTGCATCATGGTTATCGTTATCTCTTTGCGTATCAGCTAATTAAGCGTGCCAAAACGGCAGGAAGTAGACCAGGAACCCCAGAATGCCCAGGATCATGACGAAAGCGTAGTGGTAGATGTAACCCGTCTGCCCCAAACGCGTCAGCTTCGAGAACCAGTTCACGACCTTGGCGCTGCCGTTGACCAGCAGGCCGTCGATCAGGGTCTTGTCGCCGACGTTCCACAGGCCGTTACCCAGCAAGCGCGCGCCGCCGGCGAACACCACTTCGTTGAACTTGTCCATGTAGTACTTGTTGTCCAACAGCGTGTGGATCGCCTTGAACTTGGCGAAGAACCAGGCCGGTACGCGTGGATTGATCATGTAGCAGTAGTAGGCGGTAGCGACACCGGCAATCGCCAGCCACAGTGGCAGCGACGTCAGCGAGTGGATCGCCATGGCCAGCGGACCGTGGAACTCTTCGCCCAGGATTTCCATCGCCTTGTGGTTTTCACCGATGAAGATGACGTCCTTGAAGAAGCCACCGTGCAGCATAGGCTCGATCGTGAAGTAACCGATCAACACCGACGGGATAGCCAGCATCACCAGCGGGAACCAGACCACGAATGGCGATTCATGCGGCTTCTGACCCGGCTCCAGGCCGTGGTGCGCGTGGTCGTCCTCTTCCTCTTCGTGGTGCGCGTCCGAATCGTGGCCTTGTGCGGCCGGATCGGCGCCATGGGCGGCTTTAGGCGCATGCGCATCGTGCGCATGGTGCGCATCGTGGTGACCATGGGCGTGGGCCTGGCCGAAACGCTCCTTGCCGTGGAAGACCAGGAAGTACATGCGGAACGAGTAGAACGCGGTCACGAACACACCCGCCAGCACGGCGAAGTTGGCGAAGCCCGAACCCCAGATCGTGGTCTCGTGCACCGCTTCGATGATCGAATCCTTCGAGTAGAAGCCGGAGAAGAACGGCGTACCGATCAGCGCCAGGGAACCGAGCAAGGACGTGATCCAGGTGATCGGCATGTACTTGCGCAGGCCACCCATGTTACGAATATCTTGGTCGTGGTGCATACCGATGATGACCGAACCGGCGCCAAGGAACAGCAGCGCTTTGAAGAACGCGTGGGTCATCAGGTGGAACACGGCCACCGAGTACGCCGACGAACCCAGTGCCACGGTCATGTAGCCCAGCTGCGACAGCGTCGAGTAAGCGACCACGCGCTTGATGTCGTTCTGGATGATGCCCAGGAAGCCCATGAACAGCGCGGTGATCGAGCCGATGACCAGGATGAACGACAGCGCGGTGTCCGACAGTTCGAACAGCGGCGACATGCGCGACACCATGAAGATACCGGCGGTAACCATCGTCGCGGCGTGGATCAGTGCCGAGATCGGGGTTGGGCCTTCCATCGAGTCAGGCAGCCAGACGTGCAGCGGGAACTGCGCCGATTTACCCATCGCGCCGATGAACAGGCAGATACAGGCGACGGTCAGCAGCATCCAGTCGGTGCCCGGCAGCGTCAGCATCGCCAGCGCTTCCTTCTTGGCGAAGACTTCCTGGTAGTTCATGGTGCCGGCGTAGGCCAGCAGCAGGCCGATACCGAGGATGAAACCGAAGTCGCCGACGCGATTGACCAGGAACGCCTTCATGTTGGCCACGATCGCCGTTGGGCGGGTGTACCAGAAGCCGATCAGCAGGTACGAGACCAGGCCCACCGCTTCCCAGCCGAAGAACAGCTGCAGGAAGTTGTTGGCCATGACCAGCATCAGCATCGAGAACGTGAACAGCGAAATGTAGGCGAAGAAGCGGTTATAGCCCTCGTCTTCCGCCATGTAGCCGATGGTGTAGATGTGCACCATCAGCGACACGAAGGTCACCACGCACATCATCATCGCCGACAGCGAATCGATCTGGAAGCCGACTTCGAACTTCACGCCCGCCACCGTCATCCAGTGGTAGATGGTGCCGTTGAACGTCGAGCCGTTAAGCACGTCGTTCAGCGTCATCACCGACAGGATCAGCGCGACGAGCACGCCGAGGATGGTCGCGGTGTGCGAAGTCTTGCGACCCACAACGTTGCCAAAGAATTTGGTTCCTAACAAACCCGCCACCGCAGCGCCGGCCAGCGGCGCCAGTGGTACGGCTAGCAGGAGGTTAGGGTTAAGAAGAGTACCCGCCATGATGAACCTTAATCGTTATTTTTCGAGATTAGAACTAAAGCCGCGGGATTAACCCTTAAGGCTATCCAGGTCTTCCACATTGATGGTGTCCAGGTTACGGAACATCACCACCAGAATCGCGAGGCCGATTGCCGATTCGGCAGCCGCCACGGTCAGGATGAAGAAAACGAAGATCTGCCCGGCCGCGTCGCCCAGATAGTGGGAGAACGCGATGAAGTTCATGTTCACCGCCAGCAGCATCAATTCGATGGCCATCAGCAGAATAATGATGTTCTTGCGATTCAAGAAAATACCCACGATCGAGATCGCGAACAGGATCGCGCCAAGAACGAGGTAGTGAGCAAGCGATAAAGTCATGGTGTCTCCTTTGCTTCGGCCGAACCGGCGGCTGGCGCCACGTCCACGCGTGGACGCACCGCGTCGATCTTGACGATCTTCAGACGGTCGTTGCGCTTGACGCGGACAGCGTCTGCCGGGTCGAAATGTTTGGTGTCCTTACGCTTGCGCAGGGTCAGCGCCACTGCCGCGACAATCGCGACCAGCAGGATCGCCGCTGCGATTTCAAAGCCGTAGACATATTTGGTGAAGATCAGGATACCGAGTTCCTTGGTGCCGCCGATGTTGCCGGCGCTGACGGCCTGCTGGTCGAACGACAGGAAGGAGCGCCACAGCACGGCGGCCATTTCCAGCACGATGATGACGCCGACGAACGACGCGATCGGCAGGTAGCCCCAGAAGTTTTCGCGCATCTTGTCGGTGTCGATGTCGAGCATCATGACCACGAACAGGAACAGCACCATGACGGCGCCGACGTAGACCAGCACCAGCACGATGGCCAGGAACTCGGCTTCGAGCAGCATCCAGATGCCGGCGGCCGAGAAGAACGCCAGCACCAGGAACAGCGCTGCGTGCACCGGATTGCGGGCCGTGATAACGCGCGTCGCAGCCAATACCATGATGGCTGAGAAGGCGTAGAACAAAGCAGTTTTAAATTCCATAACTAACCCAAGAGACGTACAGTTTTATTATCGGCACCACTGTGCGGCGGACCGGCAAACTTCACCATGGCCCGCCTGTCGTCAGCGGTAAGGAGCGTCGGCTGCGCGGGCTTCGGCGATCTGGTTTTCATAGCGATCGCCAACGGCCAGCAGCATCTCTTTGGTGTAGTACAAATCACCGCGCTTCTCGCCGTGGTACTCCAGCACGTGCGTCTCGACGATCGAATCGACCGGGCAGGACTCTTCGCAGAAACCGCAGAAGATGCACTTGGTCAGATCGATGTCGTAACGCGTGGTGCGACGCGAACCGTCGTCACGCTGTTCCGATTCGATGGTGATGGCCATCGCCGGGCACACCGCTTCGCACAGTTTGCAGGCGATGCAGCGTTCTTCGCCGTTTGGATAGCGGCGCAGCGCGTGCAGGCCGCGGAAGCGCGGCGACATCGGCGTCTTCTCTTCCGGGTACTGCACGGTGATTTTGCGCGAGAACATGTACTTGCCCGTCAGCGCCATCCCTTTGATCAATTCGGCCAGCATGAAGCTGCCGAAGAAGTCTTTTAATCGTTCCATTTTCTCTCGTCCTTACTTCCAGATATTCCAGGATGTCTGCATCCAGCCGGCCACGAACACCAGGTACACCAGCGTCAGAGGAATGAACACTTTCCAGCCCAGACGCATGATCTGATCATAGCGGTAGCGTGGGAAGGTACCGCGCACCCAGATGAAGACCGACACCAGGAAGAACGCCTTGGCGAACAGCCAGAAGAAGCCGCCGAAACCGCCCCAGAATTCGAGGAAGGCAAACGGTGCGGACCAGCCGCCCAGGAACATGATCGAACCGATGGTCGCGATCAGGATCATGTTGGCGTATTCGGCCAGCATGAACATGGCGTAGGCCATGCCCGAGTACTCGACCATGTGACCGGCGACGATCTCGGACTCGCCTTCGACCACGTCGAACGGATGGCGGTTCGCTTCGGCCAGGCCGGACGTCAGGTAGACGACGAACAGCGGCAGCAACGGCAGCCAGTTCCACGACAGGATGTTCAGCCCCTGGTCGGCCATCATGCCGCGCTGCTGCATGGCGACGATGTCGCCGAAGTTCAGCGAGCCCGAAACCATCAGGATCACGACGAATACGAAGCCCATCGGGATTTCGTAGGAAATCATCTGCGCCGAGGCGCGCATCGCGCCCATGAACGAGTACTTCGAGTTCGAAGCCCAGCCGGCGATGATGATGCCGTAGACTTCCATCGAGGTGATCGCCATCAGCAGCAGCAAGGCGGCGTTGACGTTGGCCAGCACCGCTTCCGGACCGAATGGCACCACCGACCATGCGGCCAGCGCCGGCATGATGGTCATGATCGGACCGATGACGAACAGGCCTGGGTTGGCCTTGGCCGGCATGATGATCTCTTTGAACAGCAGCTTGAGCGCATCGGCGATCGGCTGCAGCAAGCCCATAGGACCGACGCGGTTCGGACCGACGCGGATTTGAATCCAGCCGATGAACTTACGTTCCCACAAGGTCAGGTAGGCGACAAGGCCCATCAGCGGCAGCAGCACCAGAACGATCTTGATCATCGTCCAGACGATCGGCCACACCGGCGCGATCGGGCTGGTGGCGCCCAGGTCATACAACGTGGTGACGAATTCAGGCAGAGCCATTATTTACCCTCCCCTGCTTTTTCAACGGTGATAGGACCGAACATGCCACCCAGTGCGGCGGTCGATGGATGCGCAGCCGCGACGCGCACGGCGTTCGCTGGCAGGCTTGCATCGACGGCGGCGACCAGGATGGCGCTGCCCGAACCTTGCGTGACCTTGACGGTGTCGCCGGCGGCGACGCCCAGCTGCTGCGCCAGAACGGTCGACAGGTACGCTTTAGGCGCAGCCGAATCGGCCATCTTCTGCAGCGACTCGGCGCGGCGCACAACGGCGTCGGCGAAGTAGATCGGCACGTCGGCGATACGCTCGGTACCGGTGGTCTCGATCGAACCGGCGAAGTTGGACGCCACGACGGTTTGCTTGCTCGTGTTGTTCAAGCGGGCGGCGAAATCGGCGCCCACCACTTCGTCGCGGATCGCTTCCGAGGTGTCGTAGTCGAAACCGGCCAAGCCGAGGATGTTACCCAGCACGCGCAGCACTTTCCACGCAGGGCGGGTTTCCAGCAGCGGCTTGACGGTGCCGTTGAAGCTTTGCGGACGGCCTTCGCAGTTGACGAAGGTGCCCGAGGTTTCGCTGAATGGCGACACCGGCAGCAGCACGTCGGCGTAGTCCATGCCATGCTTGTAGGCGGACATGACGACAACCATCTCGGCTTTTTTCAGCGCGGCGACGGCGGCTTGCGGGTTGTAGGCGTCCAGTTCCGGCTCGACGTTGAGCAGGATGTAAGCTTGCTTAGGTTCGGTGAAGGCCGGAGCGGTGGCACCGTTGGCGTTGACCAGGTAGGCGCCGACGGTGTTGGCGGCTTCGGTCAGGTAGCCCAGTTTGGCGCCGGTTTGTTCGGCGATCCATTGCGCGGCGGCGTGCAGCGCGGCGGCTTGCGGGTGCTGCGTTGCCGCGTTACCCAGGAAGACGCCTTTGTTCTCGCCCGATACCAGCGACGCGGCGATCGCGGTTGCGGCGTCCGACGCCTCGATGCCTTCGAAGCCGGCTGGCGCCGACACTTCCTTGGCCTTGGCGACAGCCACCACCACTTGCGACAGTGCCGACAGCCACTCCGACGGCGCGGCGATCATCTTGTTCGCCACTTTCATCAACAGGTCGTCGTCGGTCGCGTTCAGGATCGACAGCTTGGCGCCATTCTTCACCGACGAACGCAGGCGGGTCGCCAGCAGCGGGTGATCCTTGCGCAGGAAGGAGCCGATCACGAAGGCGCGGTTCAACGCGCCGAATTCGGTGATGCTCATGCCCAGCCAAGGGGTCACGTCGCCCAGCGAGAAATCGCTGTGGCGCAGACGCGTGTCGACGCTGTCCGAGCCCATGGCGCGGGTCAGCTTTTGCAGCAGGTGCAGTTCTTCCAGGGTCGAATGCGGCGTCGCCAGCGAAGCCAGCGCCTTGTCACCGTGTTCGTGCTTGATGTTTTTCAGGCCGTGCGCCACGTATTCCAGCGCGGTCTGCCAGCTCACTTCTTTCCATTCGCCGCCCTGCTTCAGCATCGGCTGGGTCAGACGGTCATCGGTGTTCAGGCCTTCGTAGGCGAAACGGTCTTTGTCCGAGATCCAGCACTCGTTGACGGCGTCGTTTTCCAGCGGCAGCACGCGCATGACCTTGCCGTTCTTGACCTGAACGATCAGGTTCGAACCCAGGCCGTCGTGCATCGACACCGATTTGCGGCGCGACAGTTCCCACGACCGGGCGCTGTAGCGGAACGGCTTCGACGTCAGCGCGCCAACCGGGCACAGGTCGATCATGTTGCCCGACATTTCCGAGTTGACGGTCTGGCCGACGAACGCGGTGATTTCCGAGTGCTCGCCACGGCCGATCATGCCCAGCTCCATGACGCCGGCCACTTCCTGGCCGAAACGCACGCAGCGGGTGCACTGGATGCAGCGCGCCATCTCTTGCATCGACACCAGCGGACCGGCGTCCTTCGGCACGACGACGCGCTTGTCTTCCTCGTAGCGCGAATCGCCCTTGCCGTAGCCGACAGCCAAATCCTGCAGCTGGCATTCGCCGCCCTGATCGCAGATCGGGCAGTCGAGCGGGTGGTTAATCAGCAGGAATTCCATCACGGACTTCTGTGCCTGCACGGCCTTGTCCGACGCGGAGCGCACGATCATGCCGGCCGAGACCGGCGTAGCGCATGCTGGCAAAGGCTTAGGCGCCTTCTCCACTTCGACGAGACACATGCGGCAGTTCGCGGCGATCGACAATTTCTTGTGATAGCAGAAGTGCGGAATGTAGGTTCCCAATTTGTTGGCGGCGTCCATCACCATGCTACCAGCAGGGACTTCGACTTTTTTGCCGTCTATTTCGATTTCAACCATGGTGATCGTTACCTGACGCAGCTTAGATGTAAGCGGGCACTAAGCAATGCTTGTGCTCGACGTGATATTCAAATTCTTCGCGGAATTGCTTGATGAACGCGCGCATCGGCATGGCCGCCGCGTCGCCCAGCGCGCAAATGGTGCGGCCCTGGATGTTGTCGCAGATCGAGTTCAGCACGTCCAGGTCCGACGGACGGCCCTGGCCGTTTTCGATGCGGTGGATCATGCGGTACATCCAGCCCGTGCCTTCGCGGCAAGGGGTGCACTGGCCGCACGACTCTTCAAAGTAGAAGTACGCCAGGCGTTCCATCGCCTTGACCATGCAACGGGTCTCGTCCATGACGATGACGGCGCCCGAACCGAGCATCGAACCAGCCTTGGCGATCGAGTCGTAGTCCAGGTCGGTGTTCATCATCAGTTCGCCACGGATCACCGGCGCGGACGAGCCGCCAGGGATGACGGCCTTGATCTTTTTGCCGCCGCGCATGCCGCCTGCCAGTTCCAGCAGTTTGGCGAACGGCGTGCCCAGCGGGACTTCGTAGTTGCCCGGCAGTTCAACGTCGCCCGAGATCGAGAAGATCTTCGAACCGCCGTTGTTCGGACGACCCATGCCGAGGTACTTTTCCGGGCCCATGTTCAGAATGAACGGGACGGCGGCGAAGGTCTCGGTGTTGTTGATGGTGGTCGGCTTGCCGTACAGGCCGAACGAGGCCGGGAAAGGCGGCTTGAAGCGCGGCTGGCCCTTCTTGCCTTCCAACGACTCCAGCAGCGCGGTTTCTTCGCCGCAGATGTAGGCGCCATAACCGTGGTGCGCGTGCAGCTGGAAGCTGAACTCGCTGCCCATGATCTTGTCACCCAGGAAGCCGGCGGCGCGCGCCTCTTCCAGCGCGTCCTCGAACTGCGTATAGACTTCGAAGATCTCGCCGTGGATGTAGTTGTAGCCCACCGTGATGCCCATGGCGTAAGCGCCGATGGCCATGCCCTCGATCAATGCATGCGGGTTGTAACGCATGATGTCGCGGTCCTTGAACGTGCCAGGCTCGCCTTCATCCGAGTTACAGACCAGGTACTTCTGGCCCGGGAACTGGCGCGGCATGAAGCTCCACTTCAAGCCGGTAGGGAAACCCGCGCCGCCACGGCCGCGCAACGACGACGCTTTGAGGTCGGCGATGATTTGTTCCGGGGTGATTTTCTCTTCGAGAATCTTGCGCAGGGCGCTGTAGCCGCCGCGCTTGACGTAATCTTCCAGATGCCAGTTTTTGCCGTCCAGGCCGGCCAGAATGACAGGGTCGATGTGACGATTGTGGAGTGACGTCATTTCGTAGTGTTCCCGCTTAGTTCCTCGACGAGACCGTCGATTTTGTCGTTCGACATGAAGCTGCACATGCGATGGTTATTCACCAGCATCACCGGTGCGTCGCCGCAGGCGCCCATGCACTCGCCTTCCATCAACGTGAACTTGCCGTCGGCGGTGGTGTCGCGGTAGTCGATGCCCAGCTTTTGCTTCAGGTGGTGCGCGGCGCGCTCCCCGCCCGACAGCGCGCATGGCAGGTTGGTGCACACGGTGATCTTGTGCGTGCCGACCGGCTTCAGGTTGTACATATTGTAGAAAGTGGCCACTTCCTGCACGGCGATCGCCGGCATCTGGATGTAGTCGGCCAGTTCCTGCATGGTTTCGGGCGAGATCCAGCCCAGTTCAACCTGGGCGTGGGCCAGCGCGGCCATCACGGCCGACTGGCGCTGGTCGGCCGGGTACTTGGCCAACTCGCGATCGATTTTTTTTAAGCACTGCTCTGATAACAACATACTTTTACCTTTTAGCGGTCAATACTGCCGAACACGATGTCTTGCGTACCGATGATGGTCACGGCGTCGGCAATCATGTGTCCACGCGCCATTTCGTCGAGCGCCTGCAGGTGGGCGTAATCGGGAGCGCGCAGCTTCATACGGTATGGCTTGTTGGCGCCGTCCGACAGCAGATAGATGCCGAACTCGCCCTTCGGATGCTCCACCGCGCTGTACGCTTCGCCCGGCGGCACGTGGAAGCCCTCGGTGAACAGCTTGAAGTGGTGAATCAGCGATTCCATGTTGGTCTTCATGTCGACGCGGCCCGGAGGCGCGACTTTATGATTGCTGGTGATGACCGGACCTGGATTGTTGCGCAGCCATTCTACGCACTGTTTGATGATCTTGTTCGACTGGCGCAATTCCTCGACGCGGACCAGGTAGCGGTCGTAGCAGTCGCCGTTGGTGCCGATCGGAATATCGAAGTCCATCAGGTCGTACACTTCGTACGGCTGGTGCTTGCGCAGATCCCACTGGATGCCCGAACCGCGCAGCATGGCGCCGGTGAAGCCCATCGCCAGCGCGTCTTCCGGCGCGACCACGCCGATGCCGACGGTCCGCTGTTTCCAGATACGGTTGTCGGTCAGCAGCGTTTCGTATTCGTCGACATAGGTCGGGAAACGGCGGGTGAAGTCTTCGATGAAGTCCAGCAGCGAGCCCTGGCGGTTCTCGTTCAGGTTGGCGATAGCCTTGTCCGAACGGATGATCGACGGCTTGTGCTGCGGCATCGAGTCCGGCAAGTCGCGGTACACGCCGCCCGGACGGTAGTAGGCCGCGTGCATGCGCGCGCCCGACACCGCTTCGTAGCAGTCGAACAGGTCTTCGCGGTCGCGGAATGCGTACAGGAACGGACCCATCGCACCGACGTCGAGCGCGTGCGCGCCCAGCCACATCAGGTGGTTCAGGATACGGGTGATCTCGTCGAACATCACGCGGATATATTGCGCGCGCAGCGGCACTTCCAGGCCCAGCAGCTTCTCGATGGCCATCACGTAGGCGTGCTCGTTGCACATCATCGAGACGTAATCCAGACGGTCCATGTACGGCACCGACTGCAGGTAGGTCTTCTGCTCCGCCAGCTTCTCGGTGCCACGGTGCAGCAGGCCGATGTGCGGGTCGGCGCGCTGGATCACTTCGCCGTCCAGCTCCAGCACCAGGCGCAAAACGCCGTGCGCGGCCGGGTGTTGCGGACCGAAGTTCAGGGTGTAGTTCTTAATTTCAGCCATTTTTTACTTCCCGTAATTTTCTTCGCGGATCACGCGCGGCACGTTTTCACGCGGCTCGATGGTGACCGGCTGATAGATCACGCGCTTCTGCTCGGGGTCGTAGCGCATTTCGACATAGCCCGACACCGGGAAGTCCTTGCGGAACGGATGGCCGATGAAGCCGTAGTCGGTGAGGATGCGGCGCAAGTCGTTGTGGCCTTCGAACAGGATGCCGAACATGTCGAACGCTTCGCGCTCGTACCAGTTGACGGCGCGCCACAGCGGCACCAGCGACGGCAGCAGCGGCATTTCGTCGTCCGAGCAGAACGCGCGCACGCGCACGCGCCAGTTGTGCTGGATCGACAGCAGGTGCACGACGACCGCGAAACGCAGGCCGTCCCAGGCGCCGTCGCCGTAGTTCAGGTAGTCAACGCCGGCCAGGTCGATCAGTTGCTCGAAGCCGAGCGACTTGTCGTCGCGCAGCGTTTGCATCACGCCGTAGTAGTCGGCGGACTTGACGGTCAAGGTGACCTCACCCAGCGCGACGGCGATACTAACGCGATCGCCCAGGGCAGTGCCGAGGGCGGTTTGCAGTTGTTCTAATTGTGTAGTCATCTTCTGAAGCGGCCTCGTTTAGCGTGCGATCGTGTTGGTGCGCTTGATCTTGTTTTGCAGCTGCATGATGCCGTACAGCAGGGCCTCGGCCGTTGGCGGACAGCCCGGCACGTAGACATCCACCGGCACGATGCGGTCGCAACCGCGCACCACGGAGTACGAGTAGTGGTAGTAGCCGCCGCCGTTGGCGCACGAGCCCATCGAGATGACCCAGCGCGGTTCCGGCATCTGGTCGTAGACCTTGCGCAGCGCCGGCGCCATCTTGTTGCACAGCGTGCCGGCCACGATCATCACGTCGGATTGACGTGGCGATGGACGGAACACCACGCCGAAGCGGTCCATGTCGTAACGGGCAGCGCCCACGTGCATCATTTCGACCGCGCAGCAAGCCAGACCGAACGTCATCGGGAACATCGAACCCGTGCGCGCCCAGTTGATCAGCTTGTCGGCCGAGGTGGTGATGAAACCTTCGTTTAATACGCCTTCAATAGCCATGGCTTATTCCCAATCAAGGGCACCTTTCTTCCAGATATACCAAAAACCGACGACGAATTCAGCGATGAAACTCATCATCACCAGGAACCCGTTCCAGCCCAGTTCGCGCACGGAGACGCCCCATGGGAAGAAGAATGCCGTTTCCAGATCGAACAAAATAAAGAGGATAGCGACGAGGTAGTAACGCACGTCGAATTTCATGCGCGCGTCTTCGAACGCTTCGAAGCCGCATTCATACGGGGAGAGTTTTGCCGCGTCAGGCTTGTTCGGACCGAGTACATGGCCCAACACCTGGGGAAGGATCCCTACGCCGAGACCGACGAGGATAAACAACAGAACGGGGAGATAATTTTCGAGGTTCACGATTGATGAGCTTAAATTGAACGATCGGTTAGGGACTGCGAGGACTTGCGGTGTTCTGCGGTGCTCTCTTAACGTTCGCCCCAATCGTACAACTTAGACCAGGATCGAACGACACATCCTCGTAAAAAAGCCAGCTCAGGTACACACTATCCCTTGCTGGCCTCTATATATTTCTGGTGCCGACGACGAGACTCGAACTCGTACAGCTTTCGCCACTACCCCCTCAAGATAGCGTGTCTACCAATTTCACCACGTCGGCATAAGGCCGCTATTCTACTTTGTTTTCACGCTGTTGTTAATGCGTATTGCGGTAAAACAAGGAGAAAAACGATAAATCTTTACTTCTTTGATCACCCGATTGAATTTCCGGCCGGGGTAACCGGAGTCACTTCTAAAACTACCGTAACTTCTGCCGAAAGAACTGGCAGATGTCGCGCGGCCGATGGTGCGCCGCGCCATTCCGACCATAATTATATTACTTCGGGATCGATCCTGCAGGACCTGCCGGCGCCGGTGCGGCTGGAGCAGGCGCGGCTGGAGCAGGTGCGGCCGGAGCTGCCGGCGCGGCTGCCGGTGCGGTCGGGATCGCCGCCGCGCCGGTTGCCGGCGCCGGGGCTGGCGCCGCTGGCAGTGCCTTGTCCATTACGCCGCCGCTGACCGTACTGTGGCTCTGGGTCGAGATATAGGCGAGCGCCAAGGTGGCGCTGAAGAAGATCGCCGCGGCAATGCCGGTCGCCTTCGACATGAAGTTCGACGAACCGGTCGCGCCGAACAGGCTGCCCGAAGCCCCCGAACCGAAGGCCGCGCCCATGTCGGCGCCTTTGCCGTGCTGCAGCAAGACCAGGCCGATAATGGCGATGGCCGAAACGACTTGCACGATGACTACCAGGTTGAAGAAGCTGCTCATGTTATTCCATTCAAAGATTAAATAGTTTTGTATCGTTTTGTTTCGCGCCTGCCTCTAAGCCATCAACATAAAGCTAGCAACAGGCTTTTTTTACCATCGCGTGGTTACCACCCGATTACCAGTGCGGCAGTTACGCAACACTTGGGCCGCGCCTTTTAGACCGCGTGGACGATTCCAAGGAAATCCACCGCCTTCAGCGCGGCGCCGCCAATCAGGCCGCCGTCGATATCGGGCTGCGCCATCAATTCTTTCGCGTTTTCCGGCTTCATGCTGCCGCCGTACAGGATCTGCACGGTGGCCGCCGCCTCGGCGTTCTTTTGTTCCAGGCGCGCGCGCAGGAAGCGGTGGGCGTCTTGCGCGATTTGCGGCGTGGCCGTCTTGCCGGTGCCGATCGCCCAGACCGGCTCATATGCCAGCACGACCTTGGTCAGTTCGCCCGCCGGGATCACGTCGAGCGCCGCCTGCAGTTGGCCGCAGATGACCGACTCGGTGGTGCCCGCTTCGCGCTGCTCCAGCGTCTCGCCGAAGCAAATGACCGGGGTCAGGCCGGCCGCCAGCGCCGCGAGGGCCTTCTGCGCCACCAGTTCGCTGCTTTCGTTGTGGTAGGCGCGACGCTCGGAATGACCGCACAGCACGTAGGTGGAAGCGAAATCGACCAGCATACCGGCCGCCACCTCACCCGTATAGGCGCCGCTGGCGTGGACCGACAGGTCTTGTCCACCCCAGGCGACCGGGGTACCTTGCAACTCGGCCTGGCACTGGGCCAGGTAAGGGGCCGGCACGCAGACGGCGCAATCGGCGCGCAGGACGCCATCGTCCTTGAGGCCGGCGACGACGCCGGACAACAATGCCGTGTTGGCGGCGCGATTGCCGTTCATTTTCCAATTGCCGATGACGAGTTTGCGTCGCATAGTAGCCTAAAATTCAATAACCCGCTATTTTAACGCGAGGCAGGGGGCGGGTCAAACCAGCCGGCGGCGCGGGGCCGGTGGAAATTGCAAAAACACCAAGCAAGGTCCTTAAATTACTTGCAACATGATCTTACCGACATGGCTGCTACTCTCCATCAACGCATGTGCGGCGGCGGCCTGCTCCAGCGGAAACACCGTATGGATCACCGGCTTGATTTTTCCGGCCGCCATGATCGGCCACACCTTTTTCAGCAGGTTCCTGGCGATCGCGCCCTTGAACTCCACCGAGCGCGGACGCAGGGTCGAGCCGGTGATGGTGAGTCGGCGGCGCAACACCTGGCCCAGATCGACGGTCGCCTTGCCGCCGCCCAAGGTGGCGATCAGCGCGATGCGGCCATCGTCGGCCAGCGCGGCGATCTCGCGCGGCACGTAATCGCCGCCGACCATATCCAGGATCACATCGACGCCCCGGTCGTTGGTCAGCGATTTGACAATTTCAACGAAGTCCTCGGTCTTGTAATTGATGCCGCGTTCGGCGCCCAGCTTGACGCAGGCGGCGGTCTTGTCGTCGCTGCCGGCGGTGGCGAACACGCGGTGGCCCATGGCCGACGCCAGCTGGATCGCCGCCACGCCGATGCCGGAGGTGCCGCCCTGCACCAGCAGCGTCTCGCCGGCGCTCAGCTGGGCGCGGTCGAAGACATTGCTCCACACGGTGAAATAGTTCTCGGGGATGGACGCGGCCTCCAGCATGCTCCAGCCCTTGGGGATCGGCAGGCACTGCGCCACCGGCGCGACGACGTATTCGGCGTAGCCGCCGCCCTGCACCAGCGCGCAGACCTGGTCGCCGATGTCGAGGGTGGTGTAATCGAGGTCGCCGTCGACGATCTCGCCGGCCACTTCCAGGCCCGGCAGATCGGAAGCGCCCGGCGGCGGCGCGTAATTACCCGTGCGCTGGAACACGTCCGGACGATTAACCCCGGCCGCGTGGACCTTGATCAGCACCTCGCCCGCCTTCACGACAGGCATCGGGCGTTCGCACAGTTTCAGCACATCGGCCGGGCCGGGCTGGGTGATTTCAATCGCGCGCATCGGGCATCTCCGGACAAAACCGCGATTGTACGCCAGACGCCACTCCGTTGTTTGCTCCGGGGTTGTTTTGACAACTATCCGCCGCCGGTGCGCGATTTGGTCGGCAGCGGCGTGTTAGGCTTCCAGGCGGCCGACAACGCTTGCCCTTCTTCCAGCTGCTCCTGCGTCATGTGCTTGACCACGGCCGAACGCTGCTCGGCGGCGTTGGCCGAGCCCTTGGCCGCCGCCAGGTTCCATAGCATGTAGGCGATCACGTTGTCCTGCGGCATGCCCGCCATCTGGTAACGGTACATCAGCCCCATGACCTGCTGCGCGTCCGGATGCCCCTGCTCGGCCGCCTTGCGGAACCAGCCGACCGCCTGCTTGTGGTCCTGGATCACGGCGTTGCCGGTGTAGTACATGGCGCCGACCACGTATTGCGCGTCGGCCTTGCCTTGCAGCGCCGCCTTGCGGTGCCAGCTCAGCGCCTGCTTGTAGTCCTGCTTGACGCCACGGCCCATGTAGTACATCAAACCCAACAGGTGCTGGGCGTCCGCGTTGCCGGCCTTGGCCAGCGGGGCGATCTCTTTTAAAGCCGCCGCGTAGTTTTTGTTGTTGTAGGCGGTGGCGCCTTCGGCGAATCCAGCCATCGCACTCTGTTGCAGAGCAAGTGCGAGACCTATCGCTAGTATGAATTTTTTCATGTCGCGTATAAGTGGGTACGTTTATTTGGTCTTATTTCCAACTTACCTTGCCCAGGCCGTCAACGGTGACGTTGCGGTTCAGGGGCTTGCCATAGACGATGACCGATCCAAGGCCGCTCAGGTTCAATGTGGCGCTGGTCTTGGCATGAACGGTGGCGTTGCCCAGGCCGCTGAGGTCGACGTTGACCGACTCCGCCTGGAACTGCTGCGCGTTGAGTCCGCCCAACCCGCCCAACGTGGCCTTGAGCAATTTACTTCGCCCGCCAAGGGTGATGTAGCCGGCGCCGCGCAAGTCGAGCTCGACGCTCTCGTTCTCGCCTAGCAGCAGGTGCATCTTGCCGACGCCGCCCAGATTGGCCTTGAGAACCTTGTAGTCGACCACCGCCTTCATGTTGCCGGCGCCGTCCATTGTCAACTCCAGCTCGTCCCCGCTGAAGCCGCTGATGTCGGTGGTGCCGACGCCCTCGCAGATCACCTGGCGCAAACTTGGCAGGGTCAGCTCGGCGCGCGTGCTGGACCGTCCCACTTTGACGCCACGGCCGCTGTTGCTGTCCAGGTACAAGGTGTCGCCGGTTTGCGCCGCGTTCAACTTATCCATGTCGCGCTTGTCTCCGGTGATGCGCAGCGACGGCGTGTCGCCCTGGCGCATCTTGACGTCGATCACGCCGTCGAGCTTGACGCGCACAACGCGCGCGTCGATTGTCACGACGCGCGTTTCGCTCTCCTCGGCGGCGCTGGCGCGGGCAAACAGCGAACAGAGCGCGGCAAACAGGAGGCCAAACTGGAAAAGCTTCGTCATCATTTCAATCCTCTGGTATTTTTTAAGCAAGCTGATAGTGGCGAATATAGCAACAATAGCGGCGGCCGCCAACCGCCCATGATGTGGATGGCGACTATATCAATCGCTGGCGCGCCGCCGGCCCGGATTGCGATGAACTGCACAAAACGGCGACCGGGCGTCGAAAATAGGGAATGGGCGACGGTGGGCGCCTGGCGTTGCTCAGGCCGGCAGGCGGATGGTCGCGTTCAGGCCGCCTTCCGGGTGGTTTTCCAGTATCAGCTCGCCGCCGTGCGCTTCGATGATGCTGCGGGCGATGCCCAGCCCCAGGCCCATGCCGCCGTCGTTCTGCTCGCGGCCGTGCTCGAGCCGCACATAGGGCTGGAACAGGCTGGCGAAGGCCTCCTCCGGCACGCCCGGACCGTGATCGCGCACGGTGATGGCCACCGCGCCAGGCGCGCCGCGCACGTCGATCTCGGCGCGGTCGCCGTAGAACAGCGCGTTGTCGAGCAGGTTGCCGATGGCCCGCTTGAGCGCCAGCGGCTTGGCGCGCACCGACAGCCCGCTGTCGCGATAGCCCACCTCGTGCCCGGCCAGCCGCGCGCTGCGCACCAGGCGTCCCAGCAAGGCGTCCAGCTTGACCTCGGCCGGGTTCTCGTGGATGTCGCTGTCCTTCACGCATTGCAGCGCGCCCTTGACCATCATGTCCAGTTCATCGAGGTCCTCCTCGAATTCGTTGCGCAGTGCTTCGTCGTCGAGCAGTTCGGAACGCAGCTTGAGGCGCGTGATCGGGGTGCGCAAATCGTGCGAGATCGAGATGAACAGGCGGTCGCGGTCCTCGATGTAGCGCTGGATGCGTTCGCGCATGGCGCTGAAGGCGCGCGCGGTGTTGATGAATTCACGGCTGCCCGTCTCCGGCAGCGGCGTCGCGCGGTCGTCCTGGCCGTTGCCGAAGGCGGCGGCGGCTTCCGACAGCGCCGCCAGCGGCCGCGTGATCCAGCGCACCACCAAAAGGCATAGCAGCAGCACGGCCGCCAGCGACAGCCCTTGCAGCGCAAGCCGGTCCCACGCCAGCGGATCGTTAGTGCTCAAAAAATACGGATTGGGCATCAGCGCCGCCATGTACAGCCAGTTGCCAGGTTCGATCTCGGTCTGGATGACCAGGATGGGCGCGGGGTCCGGCTGCAGCAGCAGGATGTGCTGCACCCAGGCGTCCGGCAGGTCGCTCAGGTGAACGTCGTTTTCCGACACCACCAGTTGATCCGGCCACGCGAACGCCAGGCGGAAGGCGGGGGAATGCGGCAGATCGTTCTTGAGCGTCGCACCGACGGTGTCAATGACGCTGCGCGCCAGCGGATGCTCGGCGATCTGCGTCACCGGCACGTAGGCCCGATTGAGATTGACGAAAAAGCGCGTGCCACCCATCTCGCGCAATTGCTGGATCAGCAGCAGGCGGTAGTTGGCCGGCAGGCTGCGGAAGAACCGGATCGCGCCGGACGCGCTGTGCGCCACGTACTGCGACGCCGATTGCGCCTCCACCTGGGACTTGGCGCGCAGTTGGGTGGCCCAGATCATGCTGGCGGCCAGCTGCGTCACCAGCAGTCCCGCCACCATCACCAGGGTCAGTCGCCCCAGCAGCGATTGCGGCAGGAGCTTGTCCAACAGTGCGGGCAGGCGTCTAGGCATGCGAGACGCTGACATCGGCCGAGAACACGTAGCCGGCGCCGCGCACCGTCTTGATCAGGGCCGGCTGCTTGCCGTCGTCGTTGAGCCGCAGCCGCAGGCGGCTGATCTGGACGTCGAGCGAGCGGTCCAGCGGGCCGGCATCGCGCCCGCGCGTCTCCTCGCACAACACGCCGCGGTCGAGGATCACGCCCGGATGCTCGGCGAAGTATTTGAGCAGCTGGAAATCGAGCCCGGTCAGCACCACCGGATTGCCGTCGCGGTCCACCACCTTGCGCTCCTTCAGGTCCAGCGTAAACCCGACAAACCGGTAGTAACGCGCCGATGGCGGCTCGGCCGCGCTGCGGCGCAGGATGGCCTTGATGCGCGCCAGCAGCTCGCGCGGGCTGTATGGCTTGGCGATGTAGTCGTCGGCGCCCAGTTCCAGGCCGACGATGCGGTCCGTTTCGTCGGAGCTGGCGGTGAGCATGATGATGGCGACGTTGGAGCGCTGGCGCACCTGCTTGCACAGCGCGAAGCCGTCGGTGTCCGGCAGCATGACGTCGAGGATCACCAGCGACAGCTCGTCGCCGTGCGCGTGCAGCTCGGCCAGGAAGCTCTCGCCGTTGTGCGACAAAATCACCTCGTACTGGTTCTTCTCCAGATAGGTCTTGAGCAGCACGCGGGTTTTTTGGTCATCATCCACGATCAGTATCTTACGCACCGGGGGCTCCTTGGCTTCTGAGGTTGAACAGTCGGAACAGCGCGCCGAGACGGCGCTGCGCCTCCGCCGGCGTGGCCCTGTCGTCGAGAAAATAGCGGTGCACCTCGGCGATGATGGCGTCGCGGCTGGCCTCGTCGGAGGCCATGCGGTGCACCAGGCTCGGAGCCTGCACCGCCGTCCCCTGCGCGAAGATGGTCCACGAGGCGCGCGCGCAGCCGTCCATGCGCGCCGGGTCGGCGTCGCGCCGCACCGGGACCGCGCCTTTGAGCGCGTTGAAATCGGCCTGCACCGACGGCGATACCAGCAGCCGCGCCATCTTCTCCTGCGACGGAACGTGGCGCTGGTCGCCGGCGAACATGGTCAGCGTGTCGACGCTGTAGAGGTGATACCTGGCCGTTCCCGGGGCGGCGGCGCAGCCGTAGTCCTCGTCCAGCGCCATGCCGCGTTCGGCCAGCTCCGGCTTGGCCCAGTCGCCCATGATCATCATGCCCGCCTCGCCGCGCGCGAAATAGCGCACCACCTCGGGCCAGGGCCGCTCCTCCATCTCGCGGCCGATCCACCCCTTGACGATGCGCAGCCGTTCCAGCGCCTCGGCGGTACGGCGGTCGGCGGCGGCGGCCGGGCTGCGCTTGACCAGCAGCTCGCGATAGAACTCCGGCCCGCTCTCGGCCAGCACCAGATTCTCGAACAGCGCCGCCACCTGCCACGACTCGGTGCTCTGCGCCAGCGGCGCCACCCCGGCGGCTTTGAGCTTGCGCGCGGTCGCCTCGAATTCGGCCCAGGTGCGCGGCGGCGCAAGTTTGAGCCGGGCGAACAGTGCGCGGTTGTAGTACAAGGTGTTGACGCGGTGGATGCCGAGCGGCGCCGCCACCACATGGCCGCGGTGCTGGATCAACTTTTGGACCGTTGGGAACATGAAGCCTTTCCAGTCGCCGGCGCTGGCGACGCTGTCGATGTCGAGCAGCAGTCCCAGTTGGGCCCATTCGGCGACCGAGGCGCCGATGATCTGCGTGACCTGCGGCGCGTCGCCGGCCAGCACGCGGCCCTTGAGCACCTTGCCGGCGCCGATGCCGGCGCCGCCGGGAATGGCGGCGTCCTTCCACGCCAGTCCTTCGTCGGCCATGCGCGCGGCCAGCAAGTCCGCCGCCTTGCGCTCGCTGGCGGAGGTCCACCAGTGCAGCACTTGCAAGGTGTTGGCGGGGGCTTGCGCCGATGGTGGGCCCGGCGAAACCTGCGGCATCGGCGGCAAGGGACCGCAACTGGCGGCGCCGGCCATCGTCGCGAACAGGCCGAACGTGAATGCGCGGATGGCGGGTGCGCGGCGCGCGCTCGAACGAAATCGTAACCGGCCTAACCGGGGCGGGAGTACTTTTTCCATCGACGCTATCACTCATCATCCTGAAAAAACAGTGGGATGATTATAGCGGAGATGATCGCCACCGGGGACGGATCGTCAACCCGGTGATTTAGCGGTTTTCCACGCGCGCCGCCAGCCCCGCCCGGCCGTTGCGGTCGAAGGCGGCGACCTGGATGACGCCCTTCTCCGCTATCGGTCCCGTCACCGGTTTGCTGTTGGCGTCCGGCGACGCCCCGTTAACGGTATAGCGCATCTGGATGCCCGGCAGGACGTGGTTGACCAGCACCCGGCCGCCCTCGACCAGCAGTCCGGGAGGCGCGATGCGGTAATTGACGCCCGTTTTTTCCAGGTCGAGACGCGGCAGCACGCGCTGGCTCAGCGTATTGACAAACCCCGACCATGCGGCGCGGTGCAGCACGGCGGCTTTGTCCGGATCGTTTTCCGTGGCCCAGGCGGGGTCCGGCGCCCACGAGCGTTCGGCCATCGCCAGCAATCGCGGCATGACCAGATAGTCGATGCGGTCCGGAGTCGGCACCGTCTCGGTGAATAAAGTCGCTTCCAGCCCACGCACGCGGCGCTTGCCGTAATCGGTCAGCGCATCCTTGCCGGGCTGCGGCTTGGCGGCGTTCTTCAGGTAGTCCAGCGGGATGAAGTCGTACACCGTATCCAGCTCGACGTAGTCGCCCCAGTTGACGCCCGGCTCCTCGGGATTGGGGTTGTAGGCCATGTCCATATACATCTTGGTGACCGGCGCCAGCACGATGTCGTAGCCGGCGTTGGCCAAACGATAGGCAAAGTCCTCGGCGCCCTCGGTGTTGTTCCAGACGTAGGCGCTGAAGCCGCGCTGTGTAAAGCGGGGGTTCGGAATCAGCTTGTGCTGCCCACGCAGCATGGTGGCGCGCGCGGCCATCTCCTCCCAACCGGAGGCGAACAGCCCTTGCTTGCGCAGGATGACGTCGACGCGGTCGTAGAAGTAGTCCCACAGATCGGCGACGGTCTCCAGCTTTTTCTGTTTCATGACCGCCAGGCTGGCCGGCGATTTCTCCCATGCGCCGTGAGGCAGTTCGTCGCCGCCGACGTGGATGGTGCGCAGCTTGACGCCGGCCTGGCGGTGCAGCTCGGCGACCTGGCCAACCACATGTTCGATGAAGGTGAAGCTCGATTCGAGCCCGGGATTGATCACATGGTCGTTGTAATGCTGGGGCGAGCTGTAGACGGATTTGTCCTCGAAGTCGTTCAGAAGGTATTTCGCCGCGTCGCGGTTGCCGGCGGCCTTGAGGCGATGATAGCGCGCCTCCATCGCCTGCACCGCCGCGCGGGCATGGCCCGGCATCTCGATCTCTGGAATCACGTCGATGTGCCGCGCCGCCGCGTAGCGCAGTATCTCGATGTAGTCGGCGCGGGTGTAGTAGCCGGTGCCGGTGGCGTTGTCCGGATTGGCGCCGGAGCCGTAGGCCGGTTGCAGGCGCAGGCCCGGCCTGGCACTGTGGCCCCGCACCGCGCCGATGCCGGTCAGCTCCGGCAGGCCGGCGATCTCCAGCCGCCAGCCTTCGTCGTCGGTCAGGTGGAAGTGGAAGGTATTGAGCTTGTAGCGCGCCATCAGGTCCAGCAGCTTGAACACGGTCTGTTTTGTGTGGAAGTTGCGGCTGACGTCCAACTGGAAACCGCGATACGGAAAACGTGGCGCGTCGAAGACGGTCAACTCCGGCAGATCGATGCCGCCGGCGCCAGGCAACGGCATCAGGTCGCGCAGCGATTGCAATCCGTAGGCCACGCCTGCCGCGCTGTTGCCGACGATGGCGATGCCGCTATCCGCCTTGATGGTCAGGCTGTAGGCCTCCGGCGAAGTTTGACCGGCAACCGCACCGACGCTCAGGCGCAGTTCAGGCCCGCCAGCGCCTGCGCCAGTAACGGCAGCAGGCAAGGCCGACGAAAACAGGGCGTGCGCAAAGGCGGCCTCGGTTTTCAATGTCGCCGGCGCGACCAGTTTCGGCTGCGCCGCCACCCGCAACCTGCCTTGGCCCTGCTCCAGCCGCAGCGGCGTCGGGAACAACGGCGGCAGCGCCTCCACTGGCAACAGATCGGCATTGGCGTTGCGGCGATAAGTGTCCTGCGGCGTGACGACGCCCTTGGCGCCGCTATTTCCCTTGTCGAGTTGTTCGTGGCGATCGACAGGCAGCAGCTCGTAGTCCGTGATATTTTGTCCCACCTCGGGTGCGTTGTCGTAGACGAGATACGGGCCGGCCGGCGCCTTCGCCAGCTTGATCACCAGGTTCGGATGAATGTACGGCACATTCAACGTCTGCCCCGGCGCCACGCCTGCAAACCCAGGGGCGGGACGGATGCGGTACAAGCCGCCCGCGACCTTTTCCACCGTCAGATTACCTGCCAGCGGCCCGGTTGCGACACCGTCCATGCAGTTGAAGTAAAGCGACCAGCCTTGGGTCGGAAGCGGATGCGCATCCAGATTGGTGAGGATGAACCGCGCATGCGTGATGCCGCCCGGCGCCTTCGGAGTGAACTCATTGCGCTCAAGCTCCCAGCGCAAGCGCAACTTGCCCCCGGCGACGGCACCCGCAGTCTGCGCCTGCTCCCTCGTCACGGCCGGCTTGCCCGATTGCGGGGCATCCGCCGCCCGCGCCAAAGTGCCCGGCATCGCCGTCATCAACAACAGTGACGCCAGTCCGATACCGCCGGCCGTTTTCCGATTCAGCATTCCACTCCCCTGGGTGACGATAATTGTTAAAACTTGGCCTTGATACCGACACTATACCGGGCGCCATTCTCGTACACGCCAACCGGCAGGCCGTCGGTGGTATTGGTGCGTATCAGTTCATTCCCGATATTCACCGCCGTCAGGTACAAGCTGATTTTAGGCGTCACGTCCCAGCTGGCCGACGCGTCCCACTGGCCGTAGGCGCTGGTGACATCCTGGCCGCCCTCATTCAGGCCGCCGTAGGATTTGGATCGGTAGTTGTAAGACAGCCGCGCGCTGTAACCGCCCTTTTCGAAGAAGCCGCTGACATTGGCCTGGTTGCGCGAGTTACCGATCACATTGAGCTTCTGGCCGTTGGCGTTGGCGCCGGTCTTGGCGTCGGTGAAGGTGTAGTTGACGACGGCGCCAAAGCCGCTGCCGAACACCTGCTGCCACTGGAGTTCCAGGCCGTTGACGGTCTGTCCGCTGCCGGCGTTGTATGGCCGCGTGACCGAGCGGGTGACGCCGCCGACGTTTTCCAGCGCGCTTTGCGTGTAGACGAAGGTATCGAGCTTCTTGGCGAACAGCGTCGCCGACAGCAGCGAGGCGTCGGCGTAGTACCACTCGGCGCCGATCTCCGCCTGGTTGGCGTGGTAAGGTTTGAGGAAAGGATTGCCGGCGGTGGCGGCGTTGGTGGTGCCGCTGACTTCCGTGCTGGCGCTCAAATCGCTGTAGGTATTACGCGCCATCACCCGCGCCACGGCGCCGCGCACCAGCAAATCCTTGTTCACCGAGTAGACCGCGTTAAGGCTGGGCAGCACATCGTTGTAGGTGCGCGAGACGCTGCCCAACACGTAGTTGCCGTTGCCGTTCAGGTCCTGGTAGGCTTCAGAGGTCTGGTCGGTCTTGACCAGGCGCGCGCCGAAGTCGCCACGCCACTGCCCCACCGCGAAATCGGCGCGGACATAGGTGGCGTAGATCTTCTCCTTGATGCGGTAGTACTCGCCCTTCGCCTCGGCGTAGACCATGCCCTTGTCGAACATCGCGAAGCCCCGCGACGACGCCAGCCCGTCATCGACCCAGGCGTACTGCGTCAGCGAGCCGGCGCTGGCCGCCTCCTGCGAGATCAGCGGCGACGGCCCGGTCGACAGGTCGGCCAATGTCAGCGTTTCCCAGCCAGGATTGCCGGGACCATTGGTGCCGATGGTGCGGCGGTTCTGCACCTTGGTGTCGCGCAGCTTGACGCCGACCTTGATCGATTTGAAGAAGGCGTTATCCAGGTCTATCGTCAGATCGCCCTGGGCGTAGTTCTCCTTGGTCTCCATGCGGCGTATCCAGTCGCGCGTGCTTTGCAAGGTCAGTTTGGTCGGATCGAGCGGATTCATATCCAGGTATTTGATCTCGTACGTGTCGGGCGCCAGGTTGAAGGTGGCGCGCGTATTCCCGGTGAACCAGAAATTGCGGTCATGGTCGCTGCCGCCGGAGCCTTTGGTGGTGCCGGCCTGGCCGTGGAACTTCCAGTTGTCGCCATCGTAGGTGCCTTCCAGGTCCAGCACCTGCGATTTGACATAGGACTGGCGGAAGATCGGCTCGAACGATACGCCGTTGGTCGGACCCACGGTGCCGCCCACCAGCGCCTTGGTGCCGTCCGAGGTGGTAATGAAGCGCGGATCGGTGACGGCGATATTGCCCTTGGCGTCCACCAGGCCACCCGCTTGCCACAGGTAGTTCTGGTTGCTGTTGTCCATGCTCATGTCGGAGTTCATGTAGTTCAGCGAGATGTCCGTGTTGGCGTTCGGGCGCGCCTGCAGGGTGATGTTGCCGGTGGTGCGTTCGCGGTCCTGGCGGAAGATCGGCGTGCCGCCGCCCCACGACGCGTAGGCGCCCGGCGTGACCGCGCCGTTCTGGTCGACGATGTTGTACTTGGTCGTGTCGGTGAAGTTTTCCAGGCCGTCGCGGCGCATCGTGCGCTTTTGCTGGCTCACGGCGACCAGCGCGCCGAAAGTTTTCTGTTCGTTGGTCCAGCTGAGCAGGCCGGAGAACTGCGGATCGGTTTTCTTCGGCAGTTCGCTGTAGGTCGCTTCCGCCGACACCTGCGCCACGAAAGGCTTCAGCTGGAACGGCTTGCGGGTCTTGACGTTGACCAGGCCACCGATGCTGCCCTCGTCCAGGTCGGGCGACGGGCTTTTATAGACGTCGATGCTGCCGACCAGCTCCGAGGCCAGGATGTCGTAGTTGAAGCCACGGCTTTGCGAATCGTTTTTCCACCAGTAGCCCGAAGCCACGGCCTGGCCGTTCAGCTGCGTCAAGTTCAGGTTCTTGTCGGTGCCGCGCACGAAGATATCGCGGCCCTCGCCCCAGGTGCGGTCGACCGAAATGCCGGGCACGCGCTGCAGCGAGTCGGCCACGTTCTTGTCCGGGAACTTGCCCACTTCCTCCGCCGTCACCGTGTCGATCACATTTCCCGAGTCGCGCTTCTCGGCCAGATTGCGCTTGAGCCGTTCGCGGATGCCCTTGACCTCGACCACGGCCGGATCGCCCGCCGGCGCGGCCTCGGCGGCCTGCGCCACCGCCTGGTCAGCGGCGGCGGCGTACAAATGCGGTGCGAAAGCGCTTGCCAGCGCCAGCACGATCAGCTTGGGTAACAGCTTCTTCTTCAACAGCGGCTTGGTGGTGGTCGTCATTATTTGATTCTCCTGTTTCTACTCAAAAAAGGAACCGCTTCGATATACCGTTTTCACACACTTCCAGCGCCACGCCAGTTGCGGATTTTGTGGCCGCTCGCGGCGTACCACAGAATCATCGCGTAGCAAGGCAGCATCAGCCAGTAGCCCGCTTGCGGACCGGATGCATCGGACAGGCGGCCATACAGCAGCGGCAGCACGGCGCCGCCGGAGATGGCCATCACCAGCACGGCCGAACCTGCGGCGGTGTAGCGCCCCAGGCCTTGCAGGGCCAGCGGCCAGATGGCCGGCCACACCAGCGCGTTGGCCAGTCCCAGCAGCGCCAGGCACATGACGGTATCCGGCACCAGCGGCACGCCGGACCAGCCCAGCAGCACCTGGGCGATGCCGCTCGACTGGATGGAGCCGGTGGCGACACCGATCGTCAGCGCCAGACCGAGCAGCGCCGACAACAGCAGCGCGCCCTTCTGCGACAGGTAGCGCGGGATCGCCACTACACCAACGATGTAGCCGAGCACCATGCACACCATCGTGTAGGACGTGAGCACGCCGAAGTTGGCGACGTTCAGTTCGTGGCCGTACAGGCCGATGGTGTCGCCGGCGATCACCTCGACGCCGACGTAGCCGAACAGGGCCAGCGCGCCCAGTACCAACTGCGGGAATTGCAGTACGCCGGTGCGCTCGACGTTGGCGGCGGCGTCGTCAGCTTCGGGCGGAATGTCGCGCAGATTGGAAAAATGGATGAACACCATGATGACGAACAGCACGGCGGCCATGCAGGCGTAGGGGAACACCAGCCGCTCGGCCAGCGTGGCGCGCATGGCGTCGCGCGCGGCCGGCTCCAGGGTGGCGAGCGCGGTGTGCGAGAAGCTGTCGATATCGGCCAGCATCAGCGAGCTGAACACGAGCGGCACGACCACGCCGGCGCCCTTGTTGAAAAGGCCCATGATGCTGATGCGCATGGCCGCGCTGTCGCGGTCGCCGATCTGGACGATGTAGGGATTGATGGCCGTCTGCATCAAGGTCATGCCGGTGGCCAGCGTGAACAGCGCCGCCAGGAACAGCTCGTAATGCGTGCTGCGCGCCGCCGGAATGAACAGCAAGGCGCCGGCGCCCATGATGCCCAGTCCGAGGGTCATGCCCTTTTTGTAGCCGATCCGGCCCAGCACGACGGCGGCCGGCAGCGCCATCACCGTGTAGGCGATGTAGAACGCGAACGTGACCCACAACGCCTGGAAGTTGTTCAGGCCGCAGACGATCTTGAGGAAGGGCACCAGCGATCCGTTCAGCCAGGTGACGAAGCCGAGAATGAAGAACAGCAGGCCTACGAACAGCATGCCGACCAATACCGTTCGCGACGAGTCGCGGGGCCGCTGTTCCGTTGTGTTCACACTCATTTGCATGGGGCTCCCCCAAGTTATCGATGAGTCATGCTACCAGTGCAATACCAGTCATACCAGCGCTGCCTCAATCATCGCTAAGCCGTTGTTTTTATTAGAAAATGGCATTTTCCATCGGTGAGACCGCTTACATTTCTTTACAAAGCCAACGCTCCGCCCCTTCCGCGCCGCGTCGCTAAGCAATGCAAGCTTGCAAATCTTTACAAAACAGTTTGGGAAATTACAGCCTTGTGTCTTCACAGCCACGGTAACCAAAAAACACCAAAATATTGTTTGTTTAGTAAAGTTTGTTAAACATCGGTTTCAAATTTAGTTTCATTTGACCCTCGAAATTTCCGGATCGATACTCCGGATTGCCAGGACGCTAAGCCGTATCCGACAACCTGCGGCGCTGGCGCTTTCCATAATTCCAAAAACATCGAGGAGACAGACAATGTTGCACCCCGCAAGACGTACTCTCATGAGCTTGGCCGTTGCCAGCGCTTGTTCGTTCATGACGTTGAGTGCCCAGGCCCAGACCGACACCGCGACCGCAGCCACCGCCGAGGCCCAGACCGCAGCACCCGCCGCTTCGTCGGCGAATCCGGACCAGATCCAGGAAGTGCGCGTCACCGCGACCCGCTACTCCACCTCGCTGCTGCGCACCCCGCTCGCGGTCGCGGCGCTCAGCCAGGAGCAACTGACGCGCAAGGGCGCCACCAGCCTGTCGGACCTGAGCGGCGAGATGCCCAACGTCGTGATCGAAAACACCGGCGAGGATTCGGCCGTCCAGATCACCATACGCGGCATCACCTCCACCAACTTCACCGAGACCGGCGACCCGGCGGTCGGCTTCCACGTCGACGGCATGTACTCGCCGCGTCCACAAGGCGCGCAGGCGCTGATGTTCGACCTGGAACAGGTCGAGGTGCTGCGCGGCCCGCAAGGCACGCTGTTCGGCCGTAACTCAACCGGCGGCAGCGTCAACGTGATTCCAGCCAAGCCGGATTGGACGGGCAACTACGGCAGGGCCGATATCGACATCGGCAACTACCGCAAAAAGCAGATCTCGGTGGTGCAGAACATCGTCGTCAACGACGCGCTGGCGTTGCGCGCGACGTTCATGAAGGTCAAGCGCGATGGCTACGCCAACCAGACGCGCGATCTGAGCGAAGCGAACGCGCCGGCCCTGGGCTGGGTCCCGAACGGCAAGCCGGATGTCGACCAGCGCTTCAACCGCGTGATCGGCCCGAGCGACTACTACACCAACCAGGACGAATGGGCCGGCCGCCTGACCGGTCTCCTGAAGATCAACAAGGACATCACGGCCAAGGCGTCGTACGAGCAGTTCCAGGATTCCGGCGCCGGCGGCGCCACCTTCCGCGATTGCGACGCCACCGCCGGCACCCGCTACGCCTGCGGCCCCGGACAGGGCAAGTGGGACATCAACGTCAACGTCCCCGGACAGAACGACCTGAGTATCAAGACGCTGCGCACGGGGATCAACTGGAACATCAACGACCACACCAACTTCGACTACACCTTCCAGGTCGCCGACCAGACCCGCTCGCAAATCACCGACGACGACCTGGGCATGCAGCACGCGGCGCCGTTCCAGATCAATGGCGCGTATCCGAATTCGGCCGATGGCAACTGGGGCACGTGGCCGCTGACCGACTCCTTCCACCGCACGCTCGATTCGCGCTACCTGTCGACCGTGCACGAGGCGCAGTTGAAGCAGCAACTCGGCAATGTGCAGTACGTCGGCGGCTTGTTCTGGATGCACGAGCGTAACCGCATCGACTACGAGCAGACCAACACCATCCAGAAGCCGTACGGCGATGTCGGCAGCGTGCTGTATAACCAGCCTAACCGCCAGGTCGACGCCAAGGCGGTCTTCGCCCAAGCCGACTGGAAGTTCATCCCGACGTGGACGGGTACCCTCGGCGCGCGCTATAGCATCGACAGCAAAGAGGACAAGGGCGGCAAGGTCTATGGCGCCAACTGGATCGGCAACTCGGCCTACTACAACGGCCTGTATTCGCAAGGCACGCCCGGCACGCCAGGCTTCCGCGTCCACGACGGCACCGACCTGACGCCGGCAATGGGCGGCAGCGTGGCGGCATACCACCTGTACGGCGCGCCTACCTCGAACGACCATAAACAGGAATGGAAAAAAGTGACGTGGCGCGCCGGCCTGCAAAAGCAACTGGACAACAACAAGATGGTGTACGCCTCCGTGTCGACCGGCTACAAGGCCGGCGGCTTCGCCGACAAGACCGACAGCTGCAACTACCGCCTGTGCGCCGACGGCAAACCCGGCGTGGAGACCTTCCTGCCTTACGAGCCGGAGACCGTCACCAACTATGAACTGGGCTTCAAGGGCAAATTCCTGGACAACCGTTTGAGCCTTTCGGCCACCGCGTTCTTCATGAAGTACAAGGACATGCAGGTCACAGGCACCTACTTCATCAACCAGATCATTCCTTCGGCAGGCCTGCCCTGCCCGGCCGACCAGCCGAAGTGCGACGTGTATGAAGGCTGGCGCACCATCAACGTCGGTAAAGTGAATATCCCGGGCCTGGAACTGGAATGGGACTACAAGCCATGGCGCGGCGGGCGTATCGGCGGCGGTTTCGCGTTCATCAACTCCAGCATCCACGACTACAACTCGTACAGCGACGACTATCAGTGCGACGTGCGCGTGGAGCTGGGCCTGCCGGCATGCCCGACCGCCTACAACGGTCCGGACAAGACCTTGCTGGGCCGCCGCCTGGCCAACATCGACGGCAACCACCTGCCGAACACGCCGAAGTACCAGTTCAACATCAACTTCTCGCAGGAGTTCGGGTTTGAAAACGGCTACAAGGTGATCCCGTACGTGAAGGTGAACTGGCGCGACAAGGCTTACTTCGACATGCTCAATTCGGAGTTCGCGCACATCGGCCGTTATCAGAAGGCCTATGCGATGGGCGATGCGTCGGTGCGGCTGGAAGCGCCGGAAGACAAATGGCACGCGGAGCTATATGTTCGCAACATCTCGAACAGCCATGCGAAGTTGAGCGGCAATTCGGTGTTTGGTGGCTTCATGGAGGCCAATTTCGTACAGCCTCGCATGTTCGGGTTCCGGGTCGGCGCGAGCTACTAAGGCGTTTGGCGGATTACGGCGTTCCGCCTAATCCGCCCTACGTGTCTCCTCGGTTTATCACATGCCAGTTAAGACGGAGACACGTAGGGCGGATTAGCGCAGCGTAATCCGCCAAGATCCGTCGGCGGCCCAAACACTCACCAATTCATGATGGAACGTACCTGGGGTAGCAAATCGTTGGCGATATTGACGGTCTGCTCCCTGGTCGGATGCCCGTCATCCGCATCGCCCGAATAGGGCTTCGACGCGATCGCGCGCACCTGTTTATCCCCCACCCGCTTTACCGTCTCGGCGATATATTCGATCAGCGCCGCCCTCTTCTCGCCGGTCACCAAACCGCCCTCGGTCAACACGATCCGCGCCTGCGGATGATCTTTCAGTAACGTCCGCACGAACCGCACATAGGTGCCCACATATTGCTCGCGGTCCGGAATCCCGCCATTGAAATCGTTGGTCCCGATCACACTGAGTATCACATCGGGCCGGTAATCCCGCTGGTTCCAGCGTGCCGGCGTTTTCCGGTCCGGGATCGCCAACTGATAATAGTCCGGCAGATTCAGTTCGTCGGTCTTGTTGTCCCATGTGCGGATCAAGCCTCGTCCGCCGTAGCAGACCAGCTGCACCTGCGCGCTCAACCCGCGCGCCATCAGCATGCCGTACGAGGAACGCGCGTTCCACCAGGACGGATCCTTCTTCGCTCCTGCCACGCGGTCGATCGCCTCACCGCAAGTGACGGAATCGCCCAGTATCAGCATTTTTCGTCGCGGGAGGACGGGTGCGGCGTTCCATATACCGTCGGTGTCGAAGCGCAGCAGCGCGGCGGTGCCATGCCAGGTCTCGGACCGGTTGACGATTTCGACCGCGTGATTGCCGGCCGCGGCGCCGTCGACCAGCGTAACGGTCTGCCTGCCGGCCGCCAGCCGCACTTTGCGCGCGACGCCGTCGACGATCACGTCCAGATAACTGTTCTCGCCGCTCGCCTCCGCCTCGACGCTGAGGCGCGTGCCCTCGAAGTTGACGTAAAAACTAACGCCCGGATAGCCGAACCGCACCACGCCGTCGGCGTTGATGGCCGTGCGGCCCATGCGGGCGACGTGGGAATCGGCGGCGGATATCGACGCCGCGCCGGCCATCGGCACCGACAGGCAGAAGACCGCCAGGAGGGAAAGCGGAATCACACGCGTCGGCAATACTCTTCGGTCCATGATGTCTCCATATGATGATCGCGCGATTGTGGATCTGTCGCCGCAGGCGGTCAAACCACGACCGCGTTCGAGCAGCAGTTTAGCCGCTGCGGCGCTTGTTGCGCGCGCATTACTAAACCTCATGAAACTAAGAGACGCCGCCCCGTCGCATACCTGAGTTTTGCATGCCGGCCGCATAATCGCAAAAAAAAAGGAGACATAATGGACCGCAGATCATTCGTAAAAATATCGGGCGCTGTCGCAGCCGGCGTGAGAGTCCGCTCGGCGCACGCCGTCACGGCCGCACCCACGACGCTCTCGCGCAGCTTCAGCGTGTCAATCGATGGAGAGCCGGTGGAGGTTCTGCACGGAGCGGCCAACTACAGCTTCGTCAACATCGATATCGAGCGGCCGGTGACGGTGAAGATCACCGCCGTCAAAGACGATTTTTGGGACAAGGGGGTCGAGGTGCTGCCTTCGCGCCACGGGATACGCCCCGAACGCGAGGGCAGCAGCATCAGTTTCCGTCTCGACAAGCCCGAGAAGTTGGCGATCTCGCGGCCCGGCGACTATTTCGCCGCCGCCGAGATCCTGTTCCTGTTCGGGAACGAACCGGAGCGCGACGCGCCGGCGGCGGGCACACCGGGTGTCCGCCATTTCGCTCCAGGCATACACGGCGAGGACATTCACGTCAAATCGGGCGAAACGATCTATCTGGCCAAGGGCGCCATCGTCGTGGGCAGCCTCAATTTTTGGGATGTCGAGAACTGCACGGTGCTGGGACAGGGCGTGGTCCTGCACGACGGCCCGCAAAACCCGAACGACGACGAGGGCTGGATGCATCGTCCGAACTGGCATGGAATCACCTTGCACAACGCCCGCAATATCAAGGTGCGCAACATCACTGTTCTAGTGCGCAGCCGGACCTGGATGATCCAGCTGGAAGGCTCGAAGAAGGTCCTGTTCGAGAACATCAAAGTCATCGGCGGCACGGGCGGCAACGCCAACCAGGATGGCATCGACTGGCTGGGTTGCGGCGACACCGTGGTGCGCGACTGCTTCTTCCGCTGTTCCGACGATATCTTCGCCATCTACGGCAACACCGGTTTTTACGACAAGGATGCCGCGATCCCCGGCAAGGATGTGCGCAACATCCTGATCGAGGGATGCGTGCTGTCGACCAGCATATCCAATATCATGCGGGTGGGCTGGCAAAACAAAATCTTCAACAGCGGCGAGGTCACCTTGCGCGACAGTGACGTGATCCACATGGGCATGGGAAGCTGCTATGTGCCGTTCGCGCTGGCCGAGTTCTGGACCGACCCCGGTGGCCAGGGTATCCATGAGAACTATCTGTTCGAAAATCTGCGCCTGGAGAGCTGGTACTCGCTGGCCCAGCTGCGCCAGTCGTCCCTGCCGAACGCCAAAGTGCGCAATATCCGCTTCCGTAACATACGTTCAGTGGACCGCGCGCCGCTGGTGCCATCGACGAGCTCTGGTGACGTCAGCGGCATCAGCTTTGAAAACATCGTCTTCGGCGATCGCCGCATCCGCAACGACAGGCAGTTGCAATTGCTCCAGCCGCCGGGAGCGGCGCCCACGGCATGGCCACCCACGTCCGGTCCACAGGCCGACTTCTCTTACACAAAAGGGCTACTGTCCGCGGGACGGGCGGTGCGCTTCGATGGGTCGGCGTCCACCGCGAAGGGGCGCATCGTCCGCTATCAATGGTTGTTCGGCGACGGCAGCCGCGCCAGTGGTGCTGTGGTCGATCACGTGTTCGGCGATACGCTCGGCACCATGCTCGATGGGTCGGGGCGCTTCCGGGTGCAGCTGGTCGTAACGGACGCGCAGGGCCGCAGCGACACGATGGCGCGGCCGGTGGTGCTGGCCACCAAAATCCTGGCGCCATTGGCATCACCTGGGGGTGCGCGGGGATTGGGACCGGCTCAAGACGGCAGCCGCGAAGGGTTTATCAGCATTCCAGCCGATGGCGGCTATGTCTTCACCGTGATGGCACGGGATGGGGCGCGGCTGCGGATCGGCGACACGGTGCTGTTCGACGACCGCACTGTCGAAGGTCAGGTCTGCAACACACCCGGCAACCGCATGCAGCACGTCAGTGCGGTGATCGGGCTGCGCGCGGGCCGCCACCGCATCTCGCTGACGGCCGGCCGCGATGCCAGCTTATACTGGCAGGGCCACGGCGTGCGGCTGGAGATAGTGCCCGACGACGCCCTGCACCACTGATTACTTCATCAGCTTTTGTATGTCCGGCAGCATCGCGTCGGACCAGATCTGGTACCCCTTGGGCGTCGGGTGCAGGAAGTCGCCCATCACCTCGGGCGACATGTCGCCGTTCGACAGCAGGAAGCGCGCACCGTAATCCTTGAAAATGATGGTTTTGCCATCACCCAGCGTCGCTATCTTGCGGTTCAACTCAATGATCTGCTGCCGCTTCGGGCTCTGCGCCGACTGCTCGTAGGGCAGCACGGCGTTGAGCAGGATCTTCGCGTCCGGGTACAGCGCGCGCAGCTTCTTGACAACCGCCTGCACGCCTTCGAACACGTCGTCCGGGGCGGCATTACAGTGGAAGAAATTGTTCACGCCGATTGTCAGCACGACCAGCTTGGGATGCAGCTTTTCGGCGTGGCCGTTGTCTAGCCGCCAAAGCACGTTGCCGGTGTGGTCGCCGCCGATGCCGAAATTGGCCGCCTTCCATGCGCCGAAGGACTTGTCCCAGATCTGCTGGTTCCAGCCTTCGGTGATGGAGTCGCCGACAAACAGCAGATCGACGTTGCCGGCATCGGCCACCGCGACATCCTCGTTGAACATCTGGTGCCAGCGCGCCACCGACATCCACGGATACTCGATTTTGCGCGGCGCCGGCGTGGTGCTGCAAGCGGAGGGGCTCAGGGCCGCATCGGCGTAACTCGGGGCGCTGGACAAGGCCAGCAGGCCGGCGGCGACGACTGCGGAGATCAGCGACTTCTTCATCTTGAATCCTTTCATTGCGCGCTTACCTGCAGCGATTGCGACGCCACGTTCCAGCCACGCAGATCCAGGCGCACCGCGCCCTGGCTCTTGAACGTGACGGTCACGGTGCGGCTCTCGCCCGGCATCAGCGCTACATAATTATCCGAAAAATACACCGGCAGTATCCTTTCGCCGTCCGCATTGAACAAGGTCAGTTTACCGCTCAGGGCAGGCACTTCGCCGCCGTTGCGCATTGTAACCTCCAACTGCCGTTCGCCCCGCACGGCCGCGCTGGTCCAGCGCGCGGCCAGCTCCAGCGGCACCGTCGCCAGCTGGTTCAAGCCCTGTTGGCCGGCCAGCGTGCTGCTTGGCCAATAGGCATTCTGCGACAACACTTTGCCATCAGCGTCCTTGAGCACCAGTTTGAGCACGATCAGCTTGTACTGCGCCAGCAAGGCGCCGATGCCGGCGTCGATGGGTTCCGACGTACTCACCGGCGCCACCGTCACCGGCTTGTCGCCGCCGGCCAGCAGCTTGCCCTGGACGTCGTAGGCTGCGTACGACAGCGTGGCGCCATTCAACGAGGCGGCCGGGTTGTTGATCACCATGAGCCGATAATCGGGCAGGTTCATTTGCACGTGGACCGGCTCCGCCGCGCTCTTCACGCCGTAGAAAGCGCCGTGCGTATCGTAGTCGTGGCTGAGAATCTGCCACATGGTGCTCGGCCAGGCCGGCTGCGTCATCCACAGCATGCGACCGCTGTGCTGGCGCCACAGGCCAGCGTTCATGCCTTCGAAGATGGCGCGGTGGCTTTCGTAATTCAGCAACTGGGCCTTGCGTTCGAAGTCCACCAACGACTCAGGGGCGCCGTAACCGGTCGCCATCGCCGCGTTGAAGCTCTTGACGCTGCCGTTGCCGTCAGGGTGCCAGTCGTGATACGTGACGGTGTCGCTCAACGGCCACTGGTCGGTCGACGGCACCGCCGCCTTGATCGCCTCGATCGTGGGGAACGACGGCGTGCCCACTTCAACAGAGAAGCCTTTGGCGTGCTCGGTGAAGTAGCTGGCAGGCGTCTGGTAGTTATACGGGCCGCTGTTCTGAAGGTTGACGCGGTTCGAACTGCCGCTGTACCAGCGGGTGCCGTCGAGTTGATAGATCATCGCCTCCAGCGCCTCGTTCAGCACGGGCTGCGGCACGCCCTCATTACGGCCGAACCACATGATCACCGACGGATGGTTGCGGTAGCGCTTGACCACATCGCGCGCGTTTTCCATGAACAGGTTGACGTCCTGCGGCTCCAGGTTGTAATCCTGGGTCGAGGCCCAGAAGTCGTTCAACACCATCAGGCCGTATTCGTCGGCCAGTTCGAAGAAGCTCTCCTCGGTGTTCTGCCCCACCCAGTTGCGGATGATGTTGACGTTGGCGTCCCGGTGCAGGCGGAAATAAGGCTCCAGCCGATCGCGGTCGATGCGTTTGCGCCAGTCTTCCGTGCCCCAGTTGCCGCCGCGCGCCGCGATGCGTACGCCATTGACCTTGATGACCAGGAAGGGACTGAGCGTGGTTTCCTCCAGCGGACGGATGGCAGCCGTGCCTTCCGCCTCCGGCCGCAGGCCCGTGGCCCAATTGTTATCCGAAAGCTTTTTGATGGACTGGTGGCGACCGTCGGTGATGCGCACGCCCAGTTCACGGCCCTTGGTGAAATCGGCTTCCACGCGGCGCAGATGGCCGCTCTGGTCGACCAGCGACAGTTCGTACGTCACCGCGCGCACCCCGAAGCGGGTGCTGGCCTGGTCCGACAACTGCGTGCCCTGCAGCGCCTCGAGCTTGAGTTCATGCAGATCCGGCGCGCCATAGCCGTTTGGCCACCACAGTTTTGGATTCTTCAGCTTGAGCGCGGCGAAATCGGCCGGCGTGAAACGCACGCCGTGCTCCCCCGGCGCCAGGCTGACGGTCTTGCTCACCTGGACAGGCTTCATGCCACCGTCACGGCGCGAGATCGTCGCGCGTACGGTCACCCGCTGCGCCGACTTCGACAAGTTCGAGACCGGCACTTCGATGCTGACGTCGGCCACGCTGTTGTCGGCCCTCGGCAACGCGGTGATCACCTGGGCGTCGCCCAGTTTAAAGTCGCGCGTGGCATGCAGCTCCACGTCCTGCCACAAGCCGGTGTTGCGGTCGCGGACCGATGGAATCCAGTCCCAACCCTCGGACGCGATGAAGGTCGGGCCATCCTGCGCCAAAGTGCCGCCGTTTTCGCCGGCGCCGGCCGCAATCGACTCTTCCTGCGGCAGGCCGGGATGCGGCGGCGGCGAGACCTTGACCGCGATGACGTTCTCGCCCCTGAGCTTCAGATAAGGGCTGATGTCGAAGGTGCCGCGCACGAAGGCGCCCTTCATGCCACCGAGTTTGCGGCCATTGATCCAGACTTCCGCCTCGTAGTTCACGCCCTTGAAGGTGACGAACAAACGCTGCCCCTGTTTGAAGCCCGCGGGTGGCTGGAACAAGGTGCGATACCAGTAATCCTGTTTGTTCAGCGATTCCGGAATGGCCATGTTATTGAGGCCGTAATCGGGATCCGGATAGACGCCGCGATCGACCAGCGTGGTCAACACCGTGCCTGGCGTGGTGGTTTGATACCAGCCGGCGGCATCGAAGCCGGCCGACGAAATGTGCTCCGGCTTGGCGCTTATCTCGGGCGCGGCCTGCAGCTTCCACGACTTGATGGTCCACAAATTGGCATCCTTCTGCACCAGCGCCGGACCGCCATAGGCCGGCTTGGCTTTCGGCTCCTGGAGCGGCGAACCGGATTTTGGCAAGGTCCACGGGTCCTGCGGCGCGACCTGGCCGTACATCTGCCTTACCTGTATCGGCCACGATGGACTACCGGATTCGAAATTGATCAGTGCATCGTTCGGCTGCGCGGCCGCCGTCGCGCGTATCGCGCCCTCGTCCAGCGCCGTGGCGGTGACGGTGAAACCGGCGATCCGCCCGGCGTAGCCTGTCGCGGCCTTGCTGCGCGGGCCCAGCGAAATCCGGGCGCCGAAGTCGTCGACCGGCATGGTCTGTGCAAGGTCCGTGACCGGGGCGGGCGTGAAGTCCTCGGCTTTGAGCACCGCGTCCTGCCGGGCGACGGCGCTGCCGTTGGCGTACAAGGTGACTTGTTTGCCGTCGTAGCTGACGGCCAGGTGCACCCAGGCGTTCGACGCGAGCTTCAGCGGCGAGACCACTTCCAGGCCATAGCCGCAAAAAGCGAATGCGCCGTCCACACTGCACACGAACCAGCCGGGCCCCGCCTGCGCGCCGGCGACACCCGCGATCAGGGTGCGGCCGGGCGCCGGCTCCGACGGTTTGAACCAGCCGCTCAAACCGAACGGCTGCACCCTGCCCGCCATCGACGACGAGAAGATATCGGCCTGCTTGACCTTCTTCAGCAAGCCATCGCTGGCGGCCGGGAATTCGGCATTATAGGGCCCCCACTGGTCGCCGGCTTGGGCGCCGGACCACATCATCGCGGCCAACGCCGCCACAGTCATCGTGCGCTTCATTTCAGCTCCGTGCCTTCAGCCGCAAAACGATCACGCCATGCGGAGCGAGTTTGCTCTCCAGTTTTTTGCCGGTGTCGCCGGTCTTGCCGGTGAAGGCGTCGGTCCAGTTGAAGACCGTCTTGGTGGTATCGAGCACGCGCTTGTTCGCATCGTCGTTGATGCGGGAGCTGGACCACTGGTACGTCACCGGCTTGGCCTCGTCGCTGCGGTTCAGGATCATCACAGCCCACTCGTCGTTGGCCAGCGGCTTGGCCCAATACTCCAACTGGCCGGACTGCAGGAAGCGCCACGCCTGGATACCCAGCTTGTCCTGGTTAATCGAGATCACCGCCTTGTTGGTCAGGATGCGTTTCGTGGCCTCGGACATCTTGCGCACGTCGTTGCCGAGGATGAGCGGCGACGCCAGCATCGACCAGGCAGCGAAGTGCGTGCGGTCCTCGTCTTCGGTGAAGCCACGGCCCACTTCCAGCATGTCCATATCGTTCCAGTGACCCGGACCGGCATGCACGCGAAGGCCCGCCTGCTTGTCGAGGATCTGCAGCACGCCCCAACGCGAGTACGATGCCTCGCTGAATTCGCAATCGAAACACATGTGGATGTCGCCGGTGGTGCGCCACGAGTGGCCGACGTCCTTGGCCCATTCCCAGGGCTTGTTGTCGCCCCATTCGCAAATGCTGAATAACATCGGCCGGCCGGCGGCGCGGATGGCGTCGCGCATGGTGGTATAGGCGCCAACCGCGTTCAAGCCCTTGCTGTCGCACCAGTCGTACTTGATGTAGTCGATGCCCCAGGAGGCGTAGGTTCGCGCATCCTGGTATTCGTAGCCACGGCTGCCGGGACGCCCGCCGCAAGTGGTGGCGCCAACGTCCGAATAGATGCCGATCTTGAGGCCTTTGCTGTGGACATAATCGGCCAGCGCCTTCATACCGGACGGGAAGCGCTCCTTGTCCGGATGGATAACGCCCGTCTCGTCACGCTTGCCGTGCCAGCAATCGTCGATGTTCACATACTGATAGCCGGCGTCCTTCAAGCCATTTTTGACCATCGCATCGGCGGTTTCCTTGATCAGCTGCTCGTTGATATCGCAGGCGAAGGTATTCCAGCTGTTCCAACCCATCTGCGGCGTGTCGGCCACCCCGTCGAACTTCTGGGCGTGGGCGTTGAAACCGAAGGCGCAGGCAGCCAGCGCCAACATGCTTGGCATGATACGTTTCATGTGCGGCCCCTTAGCGTTTGATGGAATTGAGTTTGTCGGCGTATTCCTTGATCAGCTTGAGCGAGCTGGTGTCCGAGTCGAACACCGAGTACAGGCCCTGCTCTTCCTGCGGTGGATCGCCGACGAAGTCGTTACCCGGCTTCCACCAGTAATCCGCGTTGGCCGCGCGCCCGGCACCGCCCCAGGCCCAGAAATTGAAGCCGGCGATCGGATCGCCCTTCTTGGCCCCATCGTAGACGAAGTCGAATACTTCGCGGTAGAAGCGGTCGCGGATCTTGGTCGTGGCCTTGATACTGAACGAGGCGCCGTCACGATCGAGGCCGAATTCCTCCAGCACGATAGGCTTGTCGAGCTTCCTGGCCAGGTCGATGTGCGAAGTCAGGTAGTTGCGGCTCTTGGCGATGGCGCCGTCCCACGAGCCGGTTGGGTCCTTGGAATCGAACCAGCCCCAGTTTTTCGGCCACAGGTGGTAGGTCAGGTAGTCGATGTTCTTGGTGCGGTGCGAATCGAGGAACAGCTGCGCGTCCTGGGCGGAACCGGCCAGGCCTTCGCTGCCGCTGCTGACCATGTGGTTCTTGTCCAGGCTATGGATGTAGCCAGCGGTTTCGTCGATCCACTTGATGTAGGCCTTTTCTCTTCAGGCGTGGCGTTGCCGTTGCCTGGGCGAGGCTCGTTGGCCAGCTGCCACGACATCAGGATCGGGTCTTCCGAGTACGGCTTGCCGGTGATGGTGTTGACGCGCTTGACGATCTTCTGGATCACGTTGCGGTATTCTTTTTGCGCGGCTGCGTTGACGTAGAAACGCGCGTTCTTCTTCATATAGTCGTCGTAGTCCTTGGTAACGTTCGGGTCAAGCGCCGGCGTGCCTTCGAACCAGTTCAGATACTGCGTCATACCGCCCGACCACTGCCAGAAGTTATTCAGGTAAAGCACCACCGTCATATCGCGCTTGGCCGCTTCGGCCATCAGGAAGTCCAGGCCGACCAACAGGTTCTCGTCGTACTCGCCCGGCTTGGCGGTGGTCGCCGGACTGACGGCGCTTTTCATATCGGTTTTCTCGGAGACGGCCAGCACGCGCAGGTTGTTGATGCCGATCGCGCGCATGCTATCGAGTTCCTTCAACAGGCGGGCGCGCTCGCCCACGCCTTTTGGCGCGCCGAGATAGCCGCCGTACCAGAAATTGGCGCCGACAATGTAATAGGCCTGGCCCTTGCGCGCGAAGTGGGTCTTCTTGGCGGTGACGAAATCGCCCTTGCTGACAGACGCGCCATCGGCGGCGGACACGATGCCGCAAGCGCTGATCATCAACGCCGTCGCGCAGAATTTGTAAAGTTGTTTCATGTCTCGTTCTTTCTTTTTATGGAGGTTACTTGGTTGGCTTGCCTGCGACGTTCAAAGTCTGCTTCGGTAGCTGCACGGTGATGCTGGCGGCCTTGGCATCACCCGCGTCATGCGCCAGCAATACCTTGTAGCCGCCGCTGGCGACACGCCAGGTCTTCGATTTGCCGTCATACATGGCCAGCAGGCGCGGATCGACCGTCACGCTGACGTCCTTGCTCTCGCCCGGCGCCAGTTCGACCTTGTCCCAGCCGGCCAGGCGCTTCGGCGCTTCCCACTTGACACCTACCGGCGATACGTACACCTGCGGTACGTCTTTGCCCTTGACGGCGCCGGTGTTGGTGACCTTGAAGCTCAGTTGCAGCTTGCCGTCCTTCTGGCTGGCCGCCAGGCCGGAATACGAGAACTGCGTGTACGACAAGCCATGACCGAAGGGGAACAGCGGCTTGAGGCCCTTGGCGTCGAACCACTTGTAGCCGACCGCCGCGCCTTCGTGATAATTGACGGTGAAGCGCTCGCGGTCCTTCTTCGGATCGCCATCGAGCTTTGGACGCGGCAGCTGGCTTTCCGAGACCGGGAAGGTGGTCGGCAGGTGGCCGGACGGATTGACCTCGCCGTACAGCACGCGGGCGATCGCCTCGCCACCGCCGCTGCCGGCGTACCAGGCCTGCACCACGGCGGCGGTCTGGTCGACCCACGGCATCAGCACCGGACCGGAGGTCTCCAGCACCACCACGGTTTTCGGATTGGCCTTGGCGACGGCGGCGATCAGCGCATCCTGGTTGTCCGGCAGCGACAGCGACACGGCATCGAGCGCCTCGCCCACCCACTGCTGCGCGAAGACGATGACGACATCGGCGTCGGCCGCTTCCTTAGCCGCCGCGGCGGCATCCTTGCCGTCGTTGTAGACCACCTTGGCGCCGCCGGCGCGGGCCTTGATCGCCTTCAGCGGCGACGACGGGTGGTACACCACGGGACCGGGCCAGATGGTCGGTTCGATGCCCGGCACCGGATTGCCGCCGACCGGATACACCAGCGACGAGCCGCCGCCAGCCAGCACGCCGACATCCGAGTGGGCGCCGATAACGACGATCTTTTTGGCGCCGGCCTTGAGCGGCAGCACGCTGCTGGTGTTCTTCAGCAGCACGATGCCCTCTTCCGCGTCGGCCTGGCTCACCTGCTTGTGCGCGTCGAAATCGATGGCGCCGCCTTCCTTGACTGGATTATCGACCACGCCCTTGTCGAACATCGCCCACAGGATGCGGTACGCCATGTTGTCCAGGCGCGCCTGCGGCACGTGGCCGTTTTCAACCGCCTCCTCCAGCGCGCCGCCGAAGTAGGCCGACTTGTCGAACTCCCAGCCGGAGTGTTGATCCAGGCCGCTGTTGGCCGATTCCACGGTGCTGTGGACGGCGCCCCAGTCGGACATCACATAGCCCTTGAAGCCCCAGTCCTTCTTCAGCACCTGGTTGAGCAGGTAGTCGTTTTCGCAGGCGTAGACGCCGTTCAGGCGATTGTACGAGCACATGACCGAGCCGGGATTGGACTGTTCGAGCACGAACTGGAACGCCAGCAGATCGGACATGCGGTTGCTGGCGTCGTCCAGGCGGGCGTCGAGCACGAAGCGGCCGGTCTCCTGGTTGTTGACGGCGAAGTGCTTCATCGTCGCGATCAAGTTGTTCGACTGGATGCCCTTGATCTGCTGCGCCACCATGGTGCCGGCCAGCAGCGGGTCTTCGCCGGCGTATTCGAAGTTACGGCCGTTGCGCGGCTCGCGCAGCAGGTTCACGCCGCCGGCCAGCATCACGTTGAAGCCGGAGGCGCGCGCCTCGCGGCCGATCATGGCGCCGCCCTGGTAGGCCAGGTCGCGGTTCCAGGTGGCGGTGGTGGCCAGACCGGAAGGCAGCGAGGTGCGCTCGCGCGGGTTTTTGCTCAGTTGCGTGGCCACGCCCAGACCGGCGTCGGTCTCGAACAGCGCCGGCAGGCCCAAACGCGGGACTCCCGGAATGTAGCCGGCCGAGAAAGGCAGCGCGGCCGGATGCTTCTTGGTCTTGTTGGGGACGAAGTCGGCGCCGAAGTAACCCAGCACCCAGTTCAGTTTTTCCTGCTGGGTCATGGCCTCCAGCGCCAGCCTGGCGCGCTTGTCGGCACCCAGCGACTTGTCCAGCCAGGGCTTGGATGCCGGTTCGGCAGGCCCGTTGGCCTCTTGTCCGGCGGCGTAGGACGGCAGCGCGGTCGCCACGGTGACGATGGTGGCGGCGGCAAGCGTTGCGGCCACCGCCAGCGCGATGGCCAGCGGACGCAGATTGAGTTCGGAATTCATGGCTGTCTCTCTTTATTATAGAAGGCGAAATCAAAAATCAACGGCTGGAATACATACCGGCATATTTCAGGCCGTAGTAGAGGATAAAGGTATAGCAGGCCGCCGGCACGAAGAACGACAGCTGCAGGCCGATGGTGTCGGCCAGCAGGCCTTGCGCGAACGGCACCAGCGCGCCCCCGACGATGGCCATGCACAGGATGCCCGAACCCTGGCTGGTCAGGGGACCGAGCTTGTACAGCGCCATGCTGAAGATGGTCGGGAACATGATGGAATTGAACAGGCCGACCGCGATAACGGCCCACATGGCAAGCGCGCCGTGCGAGAAGATCGCCGTCAGCAGCAGCACGATGGAGGCGGCGGAGTTGAACGCCAGCGCCTTGCCCGGGCTAACGTAGCGCATCACGCCGAAACCGATGAAACGGCCGATCATGGCGCCAAGCCAGTAGAAGCTCACGTAATTGGCGGCCGCGCCGTGCGACATGCCGGCGATGTTGGACTCGCCCAGGAAGTTGATCAGGAAGCTGCCGATGCTGACCTCTCCGCCGACGTACAGGAAGATGCCGATCGCGCCCAGCACCAGGTGGCGGTGCGATGTCACTTTCTTATCCAGCGTGTAGGCGCCGGCTTCCTCGGCATCGACGATCTTCGGCAGGCGCACCAGCGCGAACAGGATGGCGATGGCCAGCAAGGTGGCAGCCAGCACCAGGTATGGTCCCTGCACTGTGGCGGCTTCCTCGGCCTTGGTCTTGACGATGTTGGCGACGGCGGGAACGCCTTCGGACAGGATCAGGAAACCACCCAGCGCCGGAGCGATCGCGGTGCCGAGCGAATTAAACGCCTGCGTCAACGTCAGGCGGCTCGACGCGGTGGCCGGCGCGCCCAGCGCCGCAACGTAGGGATTGGCGGAGACCTGCAGGATGGTGATGCCGCCGGCGAGGACGAACAAGGCCAGGAGGAACAGCGCGTAGCCGCCCATCGAGGCGGGATAGAACATGGCGCAGCCGATGGCGGCCACCACCAAACCGGCGACCGCGCCGCGCTGGTAGCCCAGGCGCTTGATCAACATACCGGCGGGGAGCGAGACGATGAAGTAAGCGCCGAAGAAGCAGAACTGCACCAGCATCGCCTGCACGTACGTCAGCGTATAAATCGATTTAAGGTGGGGAATCAGGACATCGTTCAGCGAGGTTATCAAACCCCACATAAAGAACAGCAGCGTGATGATCATCATCGGGAAGGTGTTGCTCCCTCCCTGACGCGCAGGGTCGTGGGTACTCAAAGTCGCCGGTGCAACGTGCTCCATCAGCTGTCTCCTCTTGGATGGTTTTTATATTAATGAAAAGATTCTGCATCGGCAACGGCCAAGGGTCAAATAGCAAGCGCATTTGGGGCGCAGTTTAGCCGCCTTCACTAAACACGCGATGCCAGGCGATACGGCGTGTTGCGCTGCAGCGTACGGCTAAAAACCGCGTGTTTAGTAAATTGCGCTAAACTTTTCGGGAAAGTCGACGTGTCGTTTGACCGTGGCTGGACGATTATGCAAGACTGCATCCATACCAGAAACCCGCCGACGGCACCGCCGCGAGCCGGTTCATGAGAGATTTGGAGACTGAGATGGGCGATTCCACAAATAGCGCGGCGACCACCGGAGTGACGATACGCGATATCGCACGCGTGGCCGGCGTGTCGGCGGGGACCATTTCACGCGCACTGAAAAACGAACCGGGATTGACCGAGGCCACGCGCCAGATGGTGCTGGAGGCGGCGCGCAACCTCGGTTACGACTTTTGCAAACTGCGCCCGAAGCGCTTGCGCCGCCTGACGTTCCTGCTGCACCGCCAGCACAACACCGCCTCGAGCAGCCCTTTCTACTCGCCGGTGCTGCACGGCGCCGAGGAAGCCTGCCGCAAGCAGGGCATTGTGCTGTCGTTCATGGCGGTCGGCCCGGCCGATGGATTGATCGACCAGATACGCATGCATGCGCCGGACGGTATCGTCTGCGCCGGCTTCTTCGAGCCCGAAACACTGAGCGCCCTGCGCTCGACCGGCAAGCAGCTGGTGCTGATCGACATGAAGCTGCGCGGTTACAGCTCGGTCAACCCGGACAATATGATGGGTGGCTACCTGGCGACCAAACACCTGATCGACACCGGTCGCACGCGGGTCGGCTTCATCTCAGGTCCGCTGTCGCATTACAGTATTCGCGAACGGGCACGCGGCTACCGCCAGGCGCTGTTCGAAGAGGGCATCCTGGCGGACCCGCGCCTGGATGCGGGCCTGCCGGACGGCGTCGACCTGGAAACCGGCGCATGGGAGGCGATGGAGCAGTTGCTCGCCCTGCCCCATCCGCCCGACGCCGTATTCTGCTACAACGACAGCGCCGCGCTGGTGGCGATGCGCTGCTGCCTGGCCAGGGGATTGAAGGTCCCGCACGATATCGCCATCGTCGGTTTCGACGATATTTCGACCGCCGTGCTGGGACATCGCCCCTTGACGACGCTGCGCATCGATAAGAAGGCGCTCGGCGCGCTGGGTGTTGAGATGCTGTTGAATGGCCCGCATAACGAGCCGGTCGAGAAAATCGCACCGGTGGAACTGGTGGTACGGGCCAGCACGGTGTTCGACGGCTGGCGGGTGCAGAAGCCGCAGGGCAAAGGAGGCAGCGTGGCCGCCGCCTGAATCCAGCCAGATCGAGGAAGATCGCGCAACAATCGGCATTGGCGCCGCGCCGATGCGGGGCCTGCGCGCGCCTGAAAATATAACACCGGGCAGCCGTAAAAAGCGCCCTGCCTATCAACCAACAACGAACCAACAACGGACCCAATGATGGTACCAGATTTTCGATCCCGCGCAACGCTGCTGAACCACATCCGCCATACCCGCCAGTTCTACGACAGCCGTTGCGTGGACTCGAGCGGCGGCTTCTATCACTTCTACAAGGATGACGGCACCGTCTACGATAGCCACACGCGCCATCTGGTCAGCAGCACGCGCTTCATTTTCACGCACGCGATGGCGTGGCGCCAGTTCGGCGAGGCGGCAGACCAGCAGCGCCTGCGCCACGGCCTGGCCTTCCTGCGCGCCGCCCACCGCAACCCGGCAACCGGCGGCTATGCGTGGCAGCTGGACTGGAACAACGGCGAAGGCCGCGTCACCGACGGCACCAACCACTGTTACGGCCTGGCCTTCGTGCTGCTCGCCTACAGCCACGCGTTGATGGCCGGCGAAACCGAAGCCCGCGCATGGATCGACGAAACCTTCGCGTTGATGGAACAACGCTTCTGGGACGCCAAATACGGCCTGTACGCCGACGAGGCCAGCGCCGACTGGTCGATCTTGGACGCCTATCGCGGCCAAAACGCCAACATGCACGCCTGCGAGGCGCTGATCGCAGCCTTCGAAGCGACCGGCGAGCGCGCCTTCCTGCTGCGCGCCGAAACGCTGGCACGCAACATCACGCAACGCCAGGCCGCACTGGCGGACAATCTGATTTGGGAACACTATCACGCCGACTGGTCGGTCGACACCGAATACAACCGCCACGACAAAAGTAATATCTTCCGTCCGTGGGGTTACCAGCCGGGCCACCTGACCGAATGGGCCAAGCTGCTGCTGCTGCTGGAACGTCACGGCGACCAGCTGGAAGGCGGCAAGGACTGGCTGCTGCCGCGCGCCGTGGAGCTATTCAACGCGGCGATGGACAAGGCGTGGGACGCGCAGCACGGCGGCATTTACTACGGCTTCGGGCCGGACGACAGCATCTGCGACGATCTCAAATACTTCTGGGTGCAGGCCGAGAGCCTGGCCACCGCCGCCCTGCTGGGAGCCCGCACCGGCGAGGCAAGCTACTGGACCTGGTACGACAAGATCTGGGCCTATAGCTGGGAGCATTTCGTCGATCACCAATACGGCGCGTGGTACCGCATCCTCGGCGCCGACAACAGCAAGCTGACGGACGAGAAAAGCCCGGCCGGCAAAGTGGATTACCACACCATGGGCGCCTGCTACGAAGTGCTGAACGTATTGAAGAAGGATTGAGATGGCGACTTTTCCTTTGTTTGTCGCGGCGGGCGAAGCGCTGACCGACATGATCGTGCAGGACGGCGACCAGCCGAATCCACAGCGCTGGCTTAGCCAGGTCGGCGGTTCGACCTGGAACGTGGCGCGCACGATGGCGAAGCTGGAGGTGCCGACCGCGTTCGCCGGCGCCATCAGCATCGACGTCTTCGGCGACGCGCTGCACGGCGCCAGCGTCGCGGCCAACCTCGACATGCGCTTCCTGCAGCGCTACACGAAATCGCCGCTGCTGGCGATCGTGCACCGCACCGATCCACCGGCCTACTTCTTCGTCGGCGACGACAGCGCCGACCTGCACTTCGACGCCTCGCTGCTGCCGGAAGGCTGGCGCGCGCACTGCAAATGGGTGCACTTCGGCGGCATCAGCCTGGCGCGCCAGCCTTTGGCCGGCAAGCTGGTGGCGCTGGCCGAACAGCTCAAACTGGACGGCGTGCGCATCAGCTTCGATCCGAACTACCGGCTGCTGATGGACGAGCGCTATGACGCCACCTTGCGCCGCATGACGGCGCTCGCCGACGTGGTCAAGGTATCGGAAGAGGATCTGGCGGGCCTGTTCCGCACCGACGACATCGAGACCGCGTTCGCCACGCTACGCAGCTGGAATCCGGGTGCGACCTATCTGTACACCAAGGGCGGCGACGGCGCCTCGCTGCACATCGGCGGCGAGGAATGGGCGCTGCCGGCGCCGCGCATCACCGTGATCGATTCGGTCGGCGCGGGTGACGCCAGCATCGCCGCGCTGGCGTACAGCATGATGCACCACGCCGAACGCGTGCCGCTGGAGCACCTGCGCTTCGCAGTGGCCGCCGGCGCGGCAGCCTGCCTGGCGGCCGGCGCCTCGCCGCCGTCGCTGGCGGCGATCGAAGCGCTGCTGCCGTCGACTGTCGGCGCTTGAGCCGCGTTAGCTTATTGACACGTGAGTCGGATACGCCGGCACGGCGCGATCCGACGCATGTCGTAGCAAATTAATCATCTTCCTTCAACAAGCCGTTAAAACATTATTCTTTGAGCTATATCAAAAGTGCGGCACTGGCGTTAACCCAACATTTGACCCGTGTCAGTGCGAACATAAATGTTTTTCCGGTGCTACACTCGGAAAGTCTTTGTTCCAACTGAGAGGCTTTCCATGAACCAGATGTCCAGGCGACAGTTCCTTCGGGTGACTGGCGCAACCATCGCGGGTTCGAGCATCGCGCTCCTCGGCTTTGCGCCGGCAACGGCCCTGGCCGAAGTCCGGCAGTACAAGCTGGCGCGCAGCACCGAAACCCGCAACACCTGCCCCTACTGCTCCGTAGGCTGCGGAATCCTGATGTACGGTTTGGGCGACGGCGCCAAAAACGCCACCGCCAAAATCATCCACATCGAAGGCGATGCCGACCACCCGGTCAACCGCGGCACGCTGTGTCCAAAAGGCGCAAGCCTGATCGACTTTATCCACTCGCCGAATCGCTTGATGGTGCCGGAATACCGCGCCCCGGGTGCGACGGAATGGAGCCCGATCGCCTGGGATGACGCGCTCACGCGCATCGCCAAGTTGATGAAGGCAGACCGCGACGCCAACTTCATCGAGAAGAGCGCCGACGGCAAAACCGTCAACCGATGGACCACGACCGGCATGCTGTGCGCGTCGGCCGGCTCCAACGAAGTAGGCTACTTAACCCATAAAACCATGCGCAGTCTGGGCATGCTGGCATTCGACAATCAAGCACGTGTATGACACGGTCCGACGGTGGCAGGTCTTGCCTCGACATTTGGACGTGGTGCGATGACGAATCACTGGGTAGACATCAAGAACGCGGATGTCATCCTGGTCATGGGCGGAAACGCCGCTGAAGCACACCCTTGCGGATTCAAATGGGTCACGGAAGCGAAGGCGCATCGCGGCGCCAAGCTGGTCGTGGTCGATCCGCGCTTTACCCGAACCGCCTCGGTAGCCGACTATTACGTCCCTACCCGCACCGGCTCGGACATCGTATTCCTGGGCGCGGTCATTAATTACCTGCTCACGAACGACAAAATCCAGCACGAGTACGTCCGCAATTACACGGACATGCCGTTCATCGTCCGCGAGGACTTCTCCTTCACCGACGGCCTGTATTCGGGCTACGACGAGGCGACCGGCAAGTACGCGGACAAGAGCAGCTGGAACTACGAGATGGGCGACGACGGCTACGCCAAGATCGATCCGACGCTCGAGCATCCGCGCTGCGTGTACCAGCTGATGAAGAAGCACTACTCGCGCTACACCCCGGAGATGGTGGAGAAAGCCTGCGGCGTGCCGCCGGAGAAATTCCACAAGGTCGCCGAGATGCTGGCGTCGACGGCAGTCCCCGGACGCGCCGCGACCATCCTGTACGCCCTGGGCTGGACCCAGCACTCGACCGGCGCGCAAACCCTGCGCACCGGCGCGATGGTGCAGCTCCTGCTGGGGAATATCGGTATCGCCGGCGGCGGCATGAACGCGCTGCGCGGCCACTCCAACATCCAGGGCCTGACCGACCTGGGTCTGCTGACCAATATGCTGCCCGGTTACCTGACCCTGCCCGGCGAGGCGGAACAGGATTGGGAAGCCTATACGGCCAAGCGGGCGCTCAAGCCTTTGCGTCCGAACCAGCTTAGCTACTACAGCAACGCCAAGAAGTTCCTGGTCTCCTTCATGAAGGCCTGGTGGGGCGACGCCGCCACCGAGGAAAACAACTACGCGTTCGACTACCTGCCGAAGCTCGACAAGCCGTACGACATGATGCAGGCCTTCGAGCTTATGCATCAGGGGAAAATGAACGGCTACATCTGCCAGGGCTTCAACATCCTGGCGTCGGCGCCGGACAAGCAGAAGATCACGGAGTCGCTGTCGAAGCTGAAGTACCTGGTGGTGATGGATCCCCTGGCCGTGGAAACGGCGGAATTCTGGCGTCCGTTCGGCGAGTTCCACCAGGTCGATCCGACCAAGATCATGACCGAGGTGTTCCGCCTGCCGACCACCTGCTTCGCCGAGGAACGCGGCTCGCTGGTGAGCTCCTCGCGGGTGCTGCAGTGGCACTGGCAAGGCGCCGAAGGCCCCGGCCAGACCAAGAGCGATCTGGAGATCATGTCCGGCATCTTCATGCGCATCAGGAAGATGTACCAGACCGACGGCGGCAAATTCCCCGACCCGATCGTCAACCTGACGTGGAACTACGCCCAGCCTCTGAGCCCGCAGCCGGAGGAAATCGCGATGGAGTTCAACGGCAAGGCGCTCAAGGAACTCACCGATCCGAAGGACCCGACGAAAGTCATCCTGAAGAAGAACGAGCAGCTGGCCGGCTTCGCGCAACTGCGCGACGACGGCAGCACCGCCTGCGGATGCTGGATCTTCGCCGGTTCCTGGACCGCCGCCGGCAACCAGATGGGACGCCGCGACAACAGCGACCCGACCGGCATCGGCAACACGCTGAACTGGGCCTGGGCCTGGCCGGCCAACCGCCGCGTGCTGTACAACCGCGCCTCGTGCGACACCAAGGGCAAACCGTTCGATCCGACCCGTAAGCTGATCGGCTGGAATGGCACCAATTGGGCCGGCGCGGACGTACCGGACTTCAAGGCCGACGAACCGCCGGAAAACGGCATGGGTCCCTTCATCATGCTGGCCGAGGGTGTGGCGCGCTTCTACTCGCGCGACGCCATGGCCGAAGGTCCGTTCCCCGAGCACTACGAGCCATTCGAGACGCCGATCGGCCACAACCCGATGCATCCGAATAACCCGCGCGCCACCAGCAATCCGGCCGGCCGCATGTTCCCGGGCGACAGGGCGAAGCTGGGCAAGGCGAACGAGTATCCACACGTGGCGACCAGCTACCGTCTGACGGAGCACTTCCACTACTGGACCAAGCACGCGCGACTGAACGCGATCATCCAGCCGGAGCAATTCGTCGAAATCGGCGAAGACCTCGGCAAGGAGATCGGCGTGACGCACGGCGACCGTGTCAAAGTCAGTTCCAAGCGCGGACACATCGTGGCGAAGGCCGTGGTGACCAAGCGTATCAAGGCATTGACCATCGACGGCAAAAAGACCCACCAGGTCGGGCTGCCGATTCACTTCGGGTTCAAGGGAGTCACCAAACCGGGCTACCTGATTAACACCCTGACGCCGACGGTTGGAGACGGCAATTCACAGACACCGGAATTCAAGTCGTTCCTGGTGAAAGTGGAAAAAGCATGACGGCCCGAGGAGAATAAAACATGGCTTTACAATCACTTGATATCAAACGAATGTCGGCCACCACGGTGCAGACGCCGGTGGCGCGCACGCCTGCCACGGGCACCGTGGCCAAGCTGATCGACGTCTCGAAGTGCATCGGCTGCAAGGCATGCCAGACCGCCTGCATGGAATGGAACGACTTGCGCGACGACGTCGGCGAAACCACCGGCGTGTACGACAACCCGCTCGACCTGACGCCGCAATCCTGGACCGTGATGCGCTTCTCGGAGTATGAGAGTAACGACGGCAACCTCGAATGGCTGATCCGCAAGGACGGCTGTATGCACTGCGAGGACCCGGGCTGCCTGAAGGCCTGTCCGGCCCCGGGCGCCATCGTCCAGTACACCAACGGCATTGTGGATTTCCATCAGGAGAACTGCATCGGCTGCGGCTACTGCGTCGCCGGGTGCCCGTTCGATGTGCCCCGCATCTCCAAGAAGGACGACCGCGCCTACAAGTGCACTTTGTGCTCGGACCGCGTGGCCGTCGGCCAGGAGCCGGCCTGCGTCAAGACCTGCCCGACCGGCGCCATCGTCTTCGGTACCAAGGAAGACATGAAGGTGCATGCGGCCGATCGCATCGAGGACCTGAAGTCGCGCGGTTACGCCAACGCCGGCCTGTATGATCCGGCCGGTGTCGGCGGCACGCACGTGATGTACGTGCTGCACCACGCCGACAAGGCGCCGTTGTACCATGGGCTGAAGCAGAATCCGAGCATCAGCCCGATGGTCGGTTTGTGGAAGGGCTTGACCAAGCCCCTCGCGCTGGCCGGCATCGCCGCGACGGCGCTGGCGGGATGGTTCCACTATTCGCGCGTCGGTCCGAATGAGGTCAGCAGGGACGAGGAAGCCGAGGCTTTGCATGAGGCCAACCGGATCAGGGAGAACAGAAATGAGCACACCTGAAAACAAACCGTTGCGCGACAAGGACGGCAATCCGCTGATCGAGCGCTACACGCCGAATGAACGCAGCAACCACTGGGTCACCGCCATCTGCTTTATCGTGCTGACGGTGTCCGGCCTGGCCATGTTCCATCCGGCGACGGCGTGGATGGCGGTGTTCCTCGGCGGCGGCCAATGGACGCGCATCCTGCATCCCTTCTTCGGGATACTGATGTTCGCCTCGTTCGCGCTGCTGGTGGTGCGCTTCTGGCACCACAACCGCTTTGAAAAAGGCGACACGCAGTGGCTCAAGCAGGCCGGCGACGTGGTGAGCAACCGCGAAGAAAAGCTGCCTCCGGTCGGCCGCTACAACGCCGGCCAGAAAGTGCTGTTCTATGTGCTGATCCTTTGCATGCTTGGCCTGCTGTTGTCGGGTATCGTGATCTGGCGCGCGTACTTCGCGTTCTACTTCCCGATCGACGTGGTGCGCTTTGCCGCGTTGCTGCATGCGTTCTGCGCTTTTGTGATCATTTGCTCAATAGTGGTTCACATCTACGCAGGCTTCTGGATCAAGGGTTCCATCGGCGCGATGGTGCGCGGCACGGTCACCTACGGGTGGGCGCGCAAGCACCATCCGCGCTGGTTCGAGGAAGTCGCGCGGAGCACAAACAAGCCGCGCGATTGATTTATCAATTTGGGATTAAAATAGTTCCCAAGCCGGCGGCCGAGATCAAAAGCGCCGCCGGCAAACTGGGAGACATCTTTTGGTACAACGTCTGCTTGAACCGGGCGAAATCGAATCGCTCGATCACAATGCCATACCGCGCCTGCTGCTGCCGCAAGCACGCAGTCTGTTCACCGCGCGCGCCGCCCGTCTGCGCCAGCTGGCAAACAATGAAATCACCGGAATTCCCGTCGCCGAATCGATGCAAGGCTACCTGCAACTGATGGCGGCGCTGGTCGACGCGCAGGCCGCCGTCGCGGCGTCGCTGCCGGCCGAAACTTTCGCCCTGCCCGACGCTGCGGAGATAGCACTGTCGCTCGATCACAATATGCCGCCGCTGCCGGTCAGCGGCGCCCGTCCCGCCTCGTGGCGCGCCGTATTCGCCGCCCTCCTCGACCAACTCCAACCGCTGGCGAAAGAGCAGCCGCAGATGGCCGGCGTGCTGGCGCAGCTGCGCGAGCTCGATGCCGCCCAACTGGAAGGCTGCGCCGACGCCGTGCTGGCCGAAGTGACCGAAGGCGTCGATCCGCTGCACGCACCGTTTGTCGCCGCCGCGCTGCAGGTGGTGTGGGCGATGCGCGCCAGCCAGCTCGACTCGCCGGCGGTGCAGCCGCTGGTGACCAACACCTTGTGCCCCGTGTGCGGCTCGCACCCCGTGGCCAGCGTGATCCGCATCGGCGGGCAGTCGCAAGGCTATCGCTACCTGCATTGCAGCGCCTGCGCCAGCGAATGGCACATGGTGCGGGTCAAGTGCTCATGTTGCGAGCACACCTCCAAGATCGCCTACCAAAGCCTGGAGACGGCCGAGGACAAGGCAGACGTGGTGGCGAGCGACTCCGCGCCGATCAACAAGGCCAACGACCCAAGCAAGGTGGCGCGTGCCGAGACCTGCGAGGACTGCAAAACCTACCGCAAGATCTTCAACCAGGAGCACGACTTCAACGTCGAACCGCTGGCCGACGATCTGGCCAGCCTGACCCTGGATCTGCTGGTCGGCGAGGCCGGCTACGCCCGCGCCAGCGGCAACCCGCTGCTGTGGTTCAACGCCGCATGAACGGCCCCGCCAATCCGGTGAAGCCTGCCGGCGCGATCCACCTGCCGGCCGTGCATCTGATCCTGTCGGATGCCGGCTGCGAGGCGCTGGTCGCCGAATACGGCCGCGCGCAAACGACGGAGGCGGCGCGCGCGCTGCTGGCCGAGTTGCGCGGCCTGCTGCTGGCGGCGCGCGATGGTTCCGGCCACGCGCCGGCCACCACCGACACCTCCATTCCCATGCTGTTGACGATGCTCGCGGCGCGCCTGCGCGAGTCCAACCGCTCGCCGCTGCGTCCAGTCTTCAACCTGACCGGCACCGTCCTGCACACCAATCTGGGACGCGCGCTGCTGCCCGACAGCGCCGTGCAGGCCGTGGCCGAGGCGCTGCGCTGGCCGATGAACCTGGAATGGGACATCGACACCGGCAAGCGCGGCGACCGCGACAACCTGGTCGAGGAACTGCTGCTGGAACTGACCGGCGCCGAAGCGGCGACCATCGTCAACAACAACGCCGCCGCCGTCCTGCTGATGCTGAACACCCTGGCGCAGGGCCGCGAGGTGATCGTCTCGCGCGGCGAGCTGGTGGAAATCGGCGGCGCCTTCCGCATCCCCGACATCATGACGCGCGCCGGCGCGGTGCTGCGCGAAGTGGGCAGCACCAACCGCACGCACCTGAAGGACTACGCCGAAGCGGCCGGCCCGCAGACCGCGCTGATGATGAAGGTCCATTGCAGTAACTACGCGATCACCGGCTTCACCAAAAGCGTGGAACTGCCGGAACTGGCGCCACTGGCGCGCAAGCACAATATCCCGACCGCCGTGGACCTGGGCAGCGGCACCCTGGTGGATCTCGAACAATACGGCCTGCCGCACGAGACCACGGTGCGCGAAACCATCGCCGGCGGCGCCGACCTGGTGACGTTCAGCGGCGACAAGCTGCTGGGCGGTCCGCAGTGCGGCATCATCGTCGGCCGCGCGGACCTGATCGCGCAGATCAAAAAGAATCCGCTCAAGCGCGCGCTGCGCGTCGGCAAACTGACGTTGGCCGCGCTGGAGCCGGTGCTGGCCTTGTACCGCGCGCCGGACCTGCTGCCGGAGCGCCTGACCACCCTGAAGCTGCTGACGCGTCCCGCCGCCGCCATGCGCGAACAGGCGCAGTCCATTCTGCCGCTGTTGCAGGACGCGCTGGGCGCGGGCTACACGGTGAGCGCGGAAGCGATGATGAGCCAGATCGGCAGCGGCGCCCTGCCCGTCGACCAGCTGCACAGCCACGGCTTGGTGGTGCGCGCCGCGCCGACGGTCCGCACCGGCAACGCGCTGGGCGTGCTCGAACAGCGCCTGCGCGCGCTGCCGCTGCCGGTGATCGGCCGCGTCTCGCAGGACGCGTTGTGGCTCGACCTGCGCTGCCTGGACCACCACCAGCAGCAGCGCTTTACAGAACAACTGCCTCTGTTGAGGCACACGCCCGCATGATCGTCGGCACGGCAGGTCACATCGACCATGGGAAAACCACGCTCACGCGCGCGCTGACGGGCGTCGACACCGACCGCCTGAAGGAAGAAAAGGCGCGCGGCATTTCCATTGAGCTGGGATACGCCTACGCGCCGCTGGCCAATGGCGACATCCTCGGCGTCATCGACGTCCCCGGTCACGAAAAATTCATCCGCACGATGGCGGCCGGCGTCACCGGCATCGACGCCGCGCTGCTGGTGATCGCCGCCGACGACGGCATCATGCCGCAGACGCTGGAGCATCTGGCCATTTTGCGGTTGCTTGGCGTGCGGCGGGGCGCGGTGGCATTGACCAAGATCGATCGCGCCGACGCGCAGCAACTGGCGCGCGTTGAAGCCGACATCGAGGCGCTGCTGGCGAACACCGATTTCGCTGGTGCGCAAATCTTCCGCACCAACGCCACCAGCGCAGGCGACGCCGGCGTGAAGGCGCTGCTGGCGCATCTGGCGACGCTGGCGACGGCGCTGCCGGCCGGCGATGAACGCCGCCTGTTCCGCCTCGGCGTCGACCGCGTGTTCACCTTGTCCGGCCAGGGCACCATCGTCACCGGCACCGCGCTGGCGGGCAGCGTGCGCGTGGGCGACACGCTGCAACTGGCGCCGGGCGAGCGGCAGATGCGGGTGCGCAGCATCCACGCGCAAAACCGCGCCGCCGACATCGGCCGCGCCGGCCAGCGCCTGGCGCTCAACCTGAGCGGCGTATCGAAGGACGAGATAGCGCGGGGCAGCTGGATCGTCGCGCCGGACCTCGCGGCGTGCTCCGAGCGCATCGACGTCGAACTGACGTTGACGCCGGATAGCGGCGTCACCCTGAAGCCATGGTCGCCGCTGCATCTGCATTTGGGCGCGGCGCACCATGTGGCCAACATCGTGCCGCTGGACGGCGAGACGCTGGCGCCGGGCGGCACAGGCCGCGCGCAGCTGGTGCTCGACGCGCCGGTGCACGCGGTGCCGGGCGACCGCTTCGTGGTCCGCAACGCCCAGGCCACCGCCACCATCGGCGGCGGCGTGGTGCTCGATCCCTTCGGACCGGCGCGCAAGCGGCGCAGCGCAGCGCGGCTGGACTGGCTGCAGGCGCTGGCCGATTTCATCGATCGCAATCACGATCGGGATCGGGATCGGGATCGGGATCGGGATCGGGATCGGGATCACGATCAAGACCGCAGCGCCGGCGGCATCGGCGCCCTGCTGGCGCGCAGCCCCCTCGGTCTGCGCATGTCGATGCTGGTGCGGCTGTCGCAACTGCCGGCGAGCGAGATCGTGGCGCCGCCGGGAACCGTCGAAGTGGCGCTGTCCGGCGGCGACGCGCTGCTGATCGCGGCGGCCGAAGTGACGGCGCTCGAGGCGCGCATCCTCGCCGGCCTGTCCGAATTCCACGCGCGTGCGCCCGACGAGGCGGGACCGGAGCTATGGCGCCTCAAGCGCATCGTCGCGCCGGAGATGGAGGACCGGCTGTGGAGCCGCCTGGTCGAGGCGCTGACCGGCGCCGGGCAAATCAGGCAGCGCGGCCGCAGCCTGCATCTGCCCAGCCACAGCGTGGAACTGAGCGAGGCCGAACAAACGCTGGTCCAACCGCTGCTGGTGTCCTTGCACGCGGGCCGCTTCGATCCGCCATGGGTGCGCGATCTGGAGCGCCAGCACGGGTTACCGGAGGCCGAGGTGCGGCGTCTGCTGCTTAAACTGTCGAAGACCGGGGAAATCAGCCAGCTGGTGCCGGATCTGTTCTACCATCCGGCACCGCTGGCCGAGCTGGCGGAGTTGGTGGCGACCTTGCCTGAAGTGCAAGCCTCGTCGTTCCGCGACGCCACCGGGCTGGGACGCAAGCGCGCGATTCAAATCTTGGAGTTCTTCGATCGTGTCGGCTATACTCGGCGCGTCGGCAACGTCCACCTGATCAGGCCCAACGCGGCTTGGTCGTTCAGCGCGCAATAACGACGACAGCGCCGATAACGCACCACGGAAGGCAATCTCATCCGGTGATGGGGCCGGGCTTCAAACCCGGTGGGGGGCGTCAGACGCTCTCCTGTAAGTTCGACTCCTACTGCCTTCCGCCATTTCCCCTCCCTCCTGCCTCCACCACGCTGCTACGCAAGCGCACGTGAAACTACGTAGGTACGTCCCGCACAAATAACGTGTAAAATTACGTCTGAGAAACAGGTGTTGTCAATAATAAAATGTTGAACCTGTTGTAAATTGGTCGCAAGGACCTGCTTTAATGTAAGGAAGCACAAATGATTTTTTCCAAGATGAAGGTCGGCAAGCGGCTGGCGGTGGGCTTCGGCGCCGCCTTATTGCTGTTGCTGACGATCTCCGTGGCCAGTGAACTGACCATCCGCAGCATCGCCGCCGACACCACCAACCTGCTCGAGCAACAGCTCCAGACCGAGCGCCTGGTCACGGAATGGAAAGGTATCATCGAAGCGAACGTGCAGCGCGCGCAGGCCGCCGCCAAGACCAGCGACCCGGAGACGCAAAAGTTCTTCGAAGACGGCATCGCCCGCGCGTCCCAGCGGGTGGGCGGCGCGCAGGAGCAAATCGGCAAGCTGCTGATCGATGCGCGCGCCAAAGAGTTGTTCGCCAAAGCGCTGGAAAACCGCGCGATCTACCAAGGCCACCGCAAGGCGGCGTTCGACGCCAAGGCGCAGGGCGACATCGAGCAGGCCAACGCCATCATCGCGCAAAAATTCGTGCCCTCGGGCGATGCCTACGTGGGCAGCATCGAGGCGCTCGCCGAGCGCCAGAAAGCCTCCATCGATGAGATCGGCAACGGCATACAGCGGCGCAGCGAAGCGGCCGTCATCACCATTCTGACCCTGTCAGTGGCCTCGATCGCCGTGGCGCTGCTGCTGGGCTGGCTGATCACGCGCTCGCTGCTGACCCAGCTCGGCGGCGAGCCCGATTACGCTGCCAGCATCACCGACCGCATCGCCGCCGGCGATTTGACGGTGGATGTGGCGCTGCGCGCCAATGACCGCTCCAGCCTGCTGTTCAGCATTGCCGCGATGCGCGACCGGCTGGCCGCCATTGTCGGCGAAGTGCGCAATACCACCGACGCCGTCGCCACCGCGTCGAACGAGATCGCCAGCGGCAATATGGACTTGTCGACCCGCACCGAGCAGCAGGCCGGCTCGCTGGAGGAGACCGCCTCGTCGATGGAAGAGCTGACCTCGACCGTCAAGCAAAACACCGACTACGCGCGCCAGGCCAACCAGCTGGCGGCCAGCGCCGCCTCGGTGGCGGTGCGCGGCGGCGGCGTGGTGGCCGAGGTCGTAACAACGATGGATTCGATCAGCGCCTCGTCGCGCCGCATCGTCGACATCATCGGCGTGATCGACGGCATCGCTTTCCAGACCAACATTCTGGCGCTGAACGCGGCAGTGGAAGCGGCGCGCGCCGGCGAGCAAGGCCGTGGCTTTGCGGTGGTGGCGTCGGAAGTGCGCAACCTGGCGCAGCGTTCGGCCAGCGCCGCCAAGGACATCAAGCAGCTGATCGGCGACTCGGTCGGCAAGATCGACGACGGCGCCAAGCTGGTGGGACAGGCCGGCGACACGATGACCGAAATCGTCGCCAGCGTGCAACGCGTGAGCGACATCATGGGACAGATCGCCACCGCCAGCGGCGAGCAGGAAGCCGGCATCGAGCAGATCAACCAGGCCATCGTCGAGATGGACGGGGTGACGCAGCAAAACGCGGCGCTGGTGGAACAGGCGGCCGCTGCGGCCGATGCCTTGCAAGGCCAGTCTGGTCATCTGGCGCAGTTGGTCAGCGTGTTCAAGTTGGACGCCGCGCCGGCGCGTGGCCCGACGCTGAAATTGCGCTAATCCAGCTGTAGCGAGTCTTTTGCGACCCGGGCGTCGTAATCGGCCTGAAGATTCAACCAAAATCGGGCGGATACTTTGAAATACGTGGCCAGACTATTAGCCACGCGCTCGGTGACAGGACTTGTCCCGGAGATTAGAGCGTTGAGTTGGGCAACGGGCATGTCCAGCTCCGATGCCAACGCTATCTCTGTCAGACCGAGAGGTCGCATAAACTCCTCGCTTAAAATTTCGCCAGGGTGAATTTCCTCTGCTCTGGTATCCATTACCTGCTCCTAATGATAGTCGACGATCTCAAGATCGTAGACATCGCCATTACGCCATCGAAAGCAAATACGCCACTGATCGTTGATCCGAATGCTGTGTTGGCCAAGCCGCCTGCCGCCTAGAGTTTCAAGTCGATTACCAGGTACGGAGCCTAGCTCGTTCAAGGTCGTCGCGGCGTCAATCATCAACAGTTTTCGTCGCGCCACCTTCTCGATGTGGCGCAGGCGCAGCACAGTTCTGCTCGTAAACAGCTTTTCCGTGTCCCTACTCGCGAAGGAACGAATCATAATAAAAATACCCCACCTGACGAGGATTTACAAACGATTCATTCGACGATAGTGCGGAATTCACCCGAACGGTTTGATGCTAACTAAGCTTAAGCGCCGACGATAGCGTTGCCATTGTCAGGGCAGGATTGATGACTCCGATGACGTTCAACACGCAATTAAATGGCACAATACGGCTTCGTTGACCCTGGGATAACTATGAAAAAGATCGCATTTCCCGCCGCCGCTATCACTCTGGCCTTCACCTCTTTCGCTTCTAACGCCGCAGCACCGTCTGTGGCCGCTGAAAAACTATATCAGGCCAATTGCGCCTCCTGCCATGGCGTCAAGATGGAGGGCGGCATCGGTCCGACCCTGGGCAAGCACACCTGGCTGCACGGCGAGCCGACCAAAGCCAACCTGATCAAGGTGATCAGCAAGGGCGTTCCGGAAAAGAATATGCCGGCCTGGTCGCCCGCGCTGAGTGCGCCGCAGATCGCGCTGTTGGCAGACTATATCGCCGCCGGCGCCAATAAACCGATCCTTGCAGCCGCCGCGACCACTTTGGCTGCCGCCAAGGCCGCCCCCGCTCCCGACGGCATCGACCTGAGCGGCTTCAAGCTGCCCAAAGGTTTCAGCATCAGCGTCTACGCCAGCCAGGTCGACGCGGCGCGCAGCATGGCCGTGTCCGACAGCGGCATCGTTTATGTCGGCTCGCGCAAGGCCGGCAAGGTGTATGCACTGGTGCCGCGCGGTGACAAGCAGAGCGCAGAGGTGGTCACGATCGCCTCCGGGCTTGAAAATCCGATCGGCGTCACCCTGCTCAACGGCGCGCTGTACGTCGGCGAGATCAGCCGTGTGATCCGCTTCGACAATATCGACAAGCGCTACGCGCAAAAGCCGTCGTACGAAGTGGTCAAGGTCGATCTGCCGAACGACAAATGGCATGGCGAAAAGGTCATCAAGGCCGGTCCGGATGGCAAGTTGTATATTCCAGTGGGCGCGCCCTGCAACATTTGCGATACCGACGACACCAAGCACGCCAAGATCTACCGCATGAACGCCGACGGCAGCGGGCTGGAGGAGTATGCGCGCGGCATCCGCAATACGGTCGGCTTCGCTTTCCATCCCACGACCAAGGCGCTGTGGTTCACCGATAACGGCCGCGACGAAATGGGCGACAACACGCCATCATGCGAGCTCAACATCGCGCCCAAGGCCGGCCTGCATTTCGGCTTCCCGTACTGCCACGGCGGCGTGGTGCCGGACCCGGCTTTCGCCAAGGGCCGCAGCTGCGAGGAATTTATCGAGCCGGTCGCCAAGCTGGGGCCGCACGTGGCGCCGCTGGGCTTGACGTTCTACACTGGCAAGCAATTCCCGGAGGCCTACCGCAACAGCGTTTATATCGCCGAGCACGGCTCGTGGAACCGCACCACCAAAAGCGGTTACAGCGTGCGCTTGATTACCTTATATGACAGCAAGGTTGTCAGCGATACGGCGTTCATTGATGGCTTCTTGCGCGGAGAGCAAGTCGTGGCGCGCCCGGTCGATGTGGTCACCCTGGCCGACGGCTCGATGCTGGTATCTGATGACTTCGGCGGACGCATTTTCCGTGTGACATACGACGGCAAGTAATTCGTGACGCGCCGCTGTTCGGGCGCCGATGTTGTCGATATCCAGTTGGGAACATCGACCGGCGCGAAGAAGCGAGGCTTGCTGCTCTGTTCGACTCAGGACCGCTTCAGCTGGCCGATGACGCTGGCCACCTTGGTGGTGATCACATCGATGGCGGGACCGTTTGCGCCATGCGGAATAATGACATCGGCGTGACGTTTGGTTGGCTCGATGAATTGCTTGTGCATTGGGCGCACAGTCTCCAGATACTGGCCGACGACGCTTTCGACCGAGCGGCCGCGTTCGTTGATATCCCTTTGCAGGCGGCGGATGAAGCGCACGTCGGAGGCGGTGTCGACAAAAATCTTCAGCGACATCATTTTGCGCAAGTCCGCGTCATACAAGGCGAACAGGCCCTCGACAACGATGACCGGGGCCGGTTTGACTGGAATGGTCCGGTTGGAGCGATTGTCCTGCGTGAAGTCATACTCGGGCATCTCGATCGCTTCGCCATTACGCAAGGCTTTGACGTGCTGCACCAGCAAAGGCCAGTCGAAGGCCTGGGGATGGTCATAGTTCTGCTGGCGGCGGACTTCTGGTGTGAGATGGGATTGGTCGCAGTAGTAGTCGTCCTGCATGACAACCGAGACCATCTCGGCGCCGAACGACGCGAGCACTTGCTGGGATACTGTTGACTTGCCACTGCCGCTTCCGCCGGCGACACCAATGACAAAAGGATGGGAAGAAATCTTATTCATGCCGAATGATACCGGAACCGCGAGCGAACCGACAGTGGCTGGCTGATTCCAAAATGAAGCATTCGGCGATCCGGCCAGGCGTTCGCAGGCTTATGGCGGCCAACTCGCACCATAGCGCGAAGAAGCGAGGCTTGCTGCTCAGCCCATGCGATGACGTTGTCCTCATATCAATTGCTCATTTTCAAACTGCCGATCAGTCAGCCATTAGTTCGTCTCGGGCAGATAATCTTGCGACAACACCTGCTCAACGCTCCAGGGCATCGCAGCCGGTAAATCGGCGATTTCCAGATGCGCCTCGTGGACGGCAAGTTCAAGCGCGTCCTCCCACACATCGACCAGCCACTCTTCGCTACCAAACAAGCGCCTGAGGCTTGGCATGCGATGAAGTAGCTTGGCAATCCGGTCGCGCTGATTGCGGATGGTGCATTCCCAGCTGGCGCCGCGTCGGGCCGGCTGATACCGCCACTTGAGCAAATGTCCCAATAGCTTTGTCATGCGATGGGCCAGTTGATGCCGGTGGCTGATGTTCATATCCTCGATCTCCTCGGCGATACCCTCGACGTCGAGCAGGTCCCAGCGGTGCGCCCGCAGCAGCGCCACCTGTCGCTCAGCCCAGGCGGCAACGTCGTCTTCGTAGCGGATACTCATGATCGCCCCTTGTGGCCCGATTCAGCGGTCGACGCCGCTGGCGGCGGAACGAAGTCAAAGTCCATCACCTCGCCGAGCTTCCAAGGTAGCCTAGCGGGCAGATTCTTTAGCCCAGCTTCATTTTCAGCACCCCGGACAGCGCGCTGGTAAGTCGTTGCCAGCCAGGCGGGGTTCTCGAGCAACCCTCGAAGGCTTGGACTATCTTCAAGCGCATCTTCGATGGCTGAGCGTTGCATGCCGATCGTTCGAGTCCAACTTCCTCCGCGCCGGACGGGTTGATAGGCCCATTTCAACAAATGCGCCAGCAAGACCACCATATGGTTACGCAACGCGCGCTTGTCGCTCTTGCCCACATCCTCGATCTCCTCGGCGATGTTGTCGACGTCAACCAGCGACCACTGGCGCGTGCGTATCAGTGCGGCCTGCTGCTCAGCCCAGGCAACCACATCATCGTCATACAGCGTACCCATTGCTAATCCTCCTGCAATGCCTCGTCCAGTGTCCACGGGCTAAACTCCGGCAAATCGTCCAATGCGGCCTCCTTGACGGCGAGAATCACCGCGTCGCGCCAGACGTCTTCCGCAAAGTCCGGATCCGTCATCAGTTTGCGTAGACTGGGGGTGTGGCGCAGTAATTTCCGCACCTGCGCCCGTTGCTCACGGATCGTTCTAATCCAGCTGGAGCCACATCGGTCCGGCTGATAGCGGCACTTGATCAGATGCTCGACCAGCACCGCCATGCGATGGCAAAACGCGCGTTTTTCGCTCTTGCCCACATCCTCGATCTCCGCGGCGATGTTGTCGATATCCAGTCGCCCCCACTGCCCCGAGCGCAGCAACCCCGCCTGCTGATCGGCCCAAGCGATAACATCTTCGTCGTAAAGCGTGCTCATGCCACCTCCTCCAACCGCACACCTGGAGTTGGACCTGCGCCATGATCAAAAGTTCAAGACGAAAAAAAACCGCGCCGTGTGCAAGCACAGGGCGCGGTTTTAGCGGACTAATCCGTGGAATTACGTCGCCGCGGCGGCCGCTTCTTCAGCGGCTGCTTTCATCGACAGCTTCAGGCGGCCGCGGTCGTCGGTTTCCAGAACCTTGACGCGCACTGCCTGGCCTTCTTTCAGGTAATCGGCAACGGCGTTGACGCGCTCGTTGGCGATTTGCGAGATGTGCAGCAGACCATCTTTACCTGGCATGACCTGGACGATCGCGCCGAAGTCCAGCAGCTTCAACACCACGCCGTCGTAGGTCTTGCCCACTTCGACCGAGGCGGTCAGCTCTTCGATGCGACGCTTGGCTTCCTGGCCGGCGGCGGCGTCGACGGAGGCGATGGTGACCACGCCCTCGTCGCTGATGTCGATCTGCGTGCCGGTCTCTTCGGTCAGCGCGCGGATGACGGCGCCGCCCTTGCCGATGACGTCACGGATCTTCTCAGGATTGATCTTGATGGTGATCAGGCGCGGCGCGAAATCGGACAGTTCCGTTTTCACGTGCGGCATGGCTTTTTGCATTTCGCCCAGGATGTGCTCGCGGCCTTCCTTGGCTTGCGCCAGTGCCACTTGCATGATTTCCTTGGTGATGCCCATGATCTTGATGTCCATCTGCAGCGCGGTGATACCGTTGCGGGTACCGGCGACCTTGAAGTCCATGTCGCCCAGGTGATCTTCATCGCCCAGGATGTCCGACAGCACGGCGAACTTGCCGCCTTCCTTGATCAAGCCCATCGCGATACCGGCGACGTGCTCTTTCATCGGAACGCCGGCGTCCATCAGCGCCAGGCAGCCGCCGCAGACCGAAGCCATCGACGACGAACCGTTCGATTCGGTGATTTCCGACACCAGGCGCACGGAGTAGCTGAACTCTTCCGGTGCAGGCAGCGCGGCGATCAGCGCGCGCTTGGCCAGACGGCCGTGGCCGATTTCGCGGCGCTTCGGCGTACCGACGCGGCCGGTTTCGCCGGTGGCGAACGGTGGCATGTTGTAGTGCAGCATGAACGAGTCGGTGAACTCGCCCATCAGCGCGTCGATCTTCTGGCTGTCGCGGGCGGTGCCCAGGGTGGCAACGACCAGCGCCTGCGTTTCACCGCGGGTGAACAAGGCCGAGCCGTGGGTGCGCGGCAGCACCGAGGTGCGGATCGAGATCGGACGCACGGTGCGGGTGTCGCGGCCGTCGATGCGTGGCTCGCCGTCCAGGATCTGGGTGCGGACGATTTTCGCTTCGATGTCGAACAGGATGTTGTTCACTTCGGCCGAATCGATCGGCGCGGCGCCGGCGGCGGCCGCTTCAGCGGACAGGTCGGCCAGCACTTCGCTGGTGGCGGCCTTGAGCTTGGCGGTGCGCTCTTGCTTGTCTTTGGTCTGGTAGGCTTCGTTAATCTTGCTTGCGGCGAAATGCGTCACGCGGCCGATCAGGGCTTCGTTTTTCGCTGGCGGAACCCATTCGACTTCCGGCTTGCCGCCGTCGCGCACCAGCTCGTGGATCGCGTCGATGACCGCTTTCATTTCGGTGTGGCCGAAGACGACGGCGCCGAGCATGATTTCTTCGGACAGCTGCTGGGCTTCCGATTCGACCATCAGCACGGCCGTTTCGGTACCGGCGACAACCAGGTCCATCTGCGAGGTCTTCAGCTGTTCGACGGTCGGGTTCAGGATGTACTGGCCGTTGGCGTAGCCGACGCGCGCGGCGCCGACCGGGCCGTTGAATGGCACGCCCGACACGCACAGGGCGGCCGATGCGCCGATCATGGCGGCGATGTCCGGGTCGATCTCAGGATTGACCGACAGCACGTGAATGATGACTTGCACTTCATTCAGGTAGCCTTCAGGGAACAGCGGACGGATAGGACGGTCGATCAGACGGGAGGTCAACGTTTCTTTTTCCGAAGGACGGCCTTCGCGCTTGAAGAAACCGCCCGGGATTTTACCGGCAGCGTAGGTTTTTTCGACGTAATCGACGGTCAGCGGGAAGAAATCCTGACCTGGCTTGGCATCTTTGCGTGCCACAACCGTTGCCAGCACGACGGTGTCTTCGATCGACACCATCACCGCGCCGGATGCCTGGCGAGCGATTTCGCCGGTTTCCAGGGTCACGGTGTGTTGGCCGTACTGGAAGGTTTTCGTAACTTTGTTAAACATGGGTAATCCCTTTCTATTTGCCGACAGATTTTCAGGGGCTGTCGTTCACCTCACCACAGACGGCATACCTGCCGTCTTTGCTACACTTGCTAAAAAAACAGGAATTCCATGCTGCACTGCTAAGACCAAGTTCCGCCTAGCAAGTTTTCACCCGCGAAAATGACAAAATGCCCGCGACAGACAAACTGGCGCAGGCATTTCGATTAAGCCGGATGACGCAAATATTACTTACGCAGGCCCAGTTTAGCGATCAGATCGCGATAACGGGTTGCGTCTTTGCCCTTCAGGTACGACAGCAGGCTCTTACGACGGTTAACCATCATAATCAGACCACGACGGGAGTGGTGATCCTTGCTGTGGGCCTTGAAGTGGCCGTTCAGTTCGTTGATGCGTGCGGTCAGCAGTGCAACTTGCACTTCTGGCGAGCCGGTGTCTTTTTGACCACGGGCGTTGTCCGCGATGATCGCGGCTTTGTTGATATTTTCTACGGTCATGATATTTACCTTTAACATGCGGTGCGCGGAGTCTGAACCCTACACACCGTGAACTTCAAAAAAAACCGGTCCGAAGACCAGACCCGAAAGTATAGCGGAAAAAGCGCCGCGTGTATCCCGGCTTGGCTACAATTTGTCATCTTCCCGCCTCTATTTGGAGCTGCGACATGAAAACACTGTTCGTTATGGCAACTTTTTGCGGCGTACTGACCGGCTGCGCCACGATGTTCGGCCCGCCGCCGGCGCCGGGCGACAGCGCCCAAGTGGTTCAATCGAAGCTGGGGCGGCCCACCGGCGTCTATAAAAACGGACCCGACACGATGCTCGAATACGCCATGGGGCCGTTGGGCCAGTACACCTGGATGGCGCGCATCGGCCCGGATGACCGGCTGGTCTCGTACGAACAGGTGCTGACCAACGCCAAGTTCGGCACCATCAAAATCGGCCGCGACACCAAGGACAGCGTGCTGGGCATCCTCGGCCGCCCTTCCAAGCAGGTGCGCTACTACAGCGTCGACGGCGACGTCTGGCAATACCGCTATAAGGAAAGCGATGTGTGGAACTCGCTGATGGACGTGCAGTTCGACCGCAACGGCGTGGTGCAGGCCCTCGTCAACGGGCCCGACGAGGAACGCGAACCGCGCTGGCTGCGCTGACCCGCTTGGTAGGAGCAGTCCCACGCGCACCAAAGAAGTGCGCCGACGTGAAATGTTTCCCGCGGTTGCTATGATTTCTCCATATCAAAACGCAACCCACTTCGGAGAATTCATGTCTTTACGTACGCCTTCCGCACGCCACGCAATCTATGCAGCCACGCTTATCGCGCTGAGCACAGCCACCGCGATGGCCTGGGCGGAACCATCACCGGCGCTGGACCGCGCCAGCCTTTCCGTCGGCGCCTTCTACACCGAACCGCGCATCAAGGTCGAAGGCGACACCAACTATGGCCGCATCGACACCGGCACCTACAAATCCGATAACGTGACTTTGCCGCGCGCCAAAGCGAGCGTGCTGATCGGCGATTCGCACGGTTTCGACTTCGATTACTACCGCTACGACAAAGAGTACAACCCCAGCCTCACCGGCAGCACCAACATCAACGGTTTGCCGCTGACGGGCAACGGTAAGCTCAATGCCAAGCTGAAGCTGGACCTGGCCAATGTCGCTTATAAGTGGTGGCTGGGCAGCGGCGCGGACGTGTTTGGCGTGGGCGTGGGCGCGGCCTACTATCGCGCGCGCATCGATGGCACCGCGAATGGGGTGTTGAACGGCATTAGCGGCAATGCGCGCTATTCGGAGAATGAAAGCGCTTATGCGCCGCTGGTGGAACTGGGCTGGCGCCATCAGTTCTCGCCGCAGGTGCGCATGTATGCGGATGCCAACGGGATCAAGAAGAATAGCGGCAATATCCAGGGCCATATTTATGGCGGCGCCGTCGGCGTGGAATGGTATGTGACGCCGATGGTGGGCGTGGTGGCCGAGTACAGCGCATCGAAGATCAGCCTGCGCCGCGAACGCGACGATCTGGCGGTGAATATTCGTTTGAACGGACCGGCGGCCTACCTCAAGGTGCGTTTCTAAGTCAGCCCGGCCAGGCGGCATTGCCGCTGGCCGGCATTTTATGCCAGCGCCGCGCGTACTTGCGCGGCGCTCGGTATCGGCGCCACTGCGCCATGTCCCTGCGTTGAAAGCGCGGCGCTGACGTTGGCGTACCTTACCGCGTCGCCCAGCGCATCCCCAGCCGCCAGGCGCGCCAGCAGGCTGCCATCGAAACAATCCCCCGCCCCCGTCGCATCCACCGCCTGCACCGGATAGCCTTCGGCCAATCGCGGCGCTTCGCCCTCTTCCGCATACCACGCGCCCTTCGGGCCCGTCTTCAACACCACCGACCGCGCACCCTGCGCGCGGCACCACGCGAACATCGTCTCCACATCGTCGGTGCCGGCCAGCGCCACCGCCTCGTCCAGGCTGGGCATGAACAGATCGGTCATGCCGATGGTCGCGCCCATGACGGCGCGCGCACGCGCCAAAGGCCACAGCGACAGACGCAGATTCGGATCGAAGCTCACTTTTACACCCGCGCGGCGCGCAATGTCGATCGCGGCGAACACCGTGTCGCAGGCGCCGGCCGATATCGCCTGCGAGATGCCCGACACATGCAGCCAGCGCGCCGATTCGATCAGGCTCAAATCCATCGTGCGCGCCTGCATGCGGCTGGCCGCCGAGCCGGCGCGCAGATAGCTGAACGCGTGGCCATCGGGACCGTGGGTAACGAAATACAGGCCGGTGGGCGCATCGGCGTCGCGCGCGACGGCGCTGATATCGACGCCCTCGGCACGCCACAAGTCGAGCAGCATCCCGCCAAATGCATCTTCACCGACGCGTGTCAGATACGCGGTGCGCGCGCCCTGCCGGCTGGCGGCAATCACCGCGTTCGACGTGTCGCCGCCAAAGCCCTGGCGGTAGTTTGGCTCACCTTGGGTGGCCTGGTTGAATTCCACCATGGCCTCGCCCAGCGCAACGATGTCAAAACGCTTTTCAAAATCTTTTGCCACTCAAAACCTCATGGTTGCGGGTTGACACGCTCGATCTTCGAGTGCAGTTTGTTCAGTGCCGACAGGTAGGCCTTGGCCGAGGCGACGATGATGTCCGGATCGGCGCCGACGCCGTTGACGATGCGGCCCTCCTTCGACAGCCGCATCGTCACCTCGCCCTGCGACTGGGTGCCGGTGCTGATGGCGTTGACCGAGAACAGCACCAGCTCGGCGCCGCTGCCGACCTCCGATTCGATGGCGTTGACGGTGGCGTCCACCGGGCCGTCGCCCTTGCCTTCGGAGGTGTGCTCTTCGCCGTCGATGAAGAACACCACTTTGGCGCTCGGCGTCTGGCCGGTGTTCGATTGCTGCGACAGCGACGAGAATCGATAGAACTCGCGTTCCTGCGACTGCTGCCCGTCCGAGACCAGCGCCAAAATATCCTCGTCGAAGATGTCGGACTTGCGGTCGGCCAGTTCCTTGAAGCGGATGAAGGCGGCGTTGACCTCCGCCTCCGATTCCAGGTCGATGCCCAGCTCCTGCAAGCGCTGCTTGAAGGCGTTGCGGCCGGACAGCTTGCCCAGCACGATCTTGGTGGCGGCCCAGCCGACATCCTCGGCGCGCATGATCTCGTAGGTCTCGCGCGACTTGAGCATGCCGTCCTGGTGGATGCCCGAGGCGTGCGCGAAGGCGTTGGCGCCCACCACGGCCTTGTTGGGCTGCACCGCGAAGCCGGTGATCTGCGACACCATCTTCGACGCCGCCACGATCTGCGTGGTGTCGATGCCGCATTCCAGGTTGTAGTAGCCGCCGCGCGTGCGCAGCGCCATCACCACCTCCTCCAGCGCGGTGTTGCCGGCGCGCTCACCAAGGCCGTTGATGGTGCATTCGATCTGGCGCGCGCCGCCGATCATCACGCCGGCCAGCGAATTGGCCACCGCCAGTCCCAGGTCGTTGTGGCAGTGGACCGACCACACGGCCTTGTCCGAGTTGGGGATGCGCTCGCGCAGGCGGCGAATGGTCTCGCCGAAGATCTCCGGCACCGCGTAGCCGACGGTGTCGGGGAAGTTGATCGTCGTCGCGCCTTCTGCGATCACGCCCTCCAGCACGCGGCACAGGAAGTCCTCGTCCGAGCGGCTGCCGTCCTCCGGGCTGAATTCGATATCGTCGGTGTGCTGGCGGGCGAAGCGCACCGCGTTCCTGGCCTGCTCCAGCACCTGGTCGGGCAGCATGCGCAGCTTCATCTCCATATGCAGATTGGAGGTGGCGATAAAGGTGTGGATGCGTTTGCGTTCGGCCGGCGCCAGCGCCTCGGCGGCGCGGGCGATATCGCGGTCGTTGGCGCGCGAGAGCGAGCAGATGGTCGATTCGCGCACCACCGAGGCAATCGCCTTGATGGATTCGAAGTCGCCCTGCGAGGCGGCGGCGAAGCCGGCTTCGATGACATCCACCCGCAGGCGTTCGAGCTGCTTGGCGATGCGGACCTTTTCGTCCCTGGTCATCGAGGCGCCGGGCGATTGCTCGCCGTCGCGCAGGGTGGTGTCGAAGATGATCAGGCGGTTGGATGAGTTGTTCATAGTAGCTCCGTTGCTGTGGCTGCGTTGCTTGAAAATGCCCAGGGCCTACCGCCCGTGTGTTGAAGTCCCGGTTAGCGACGCTCGCTCGGGTCGTCGCTGTCGATCTCGATCTGGATCAGGCTCACCGGCTTGCCCTTCGCAAGCCGCCACACCAGCACCGCGTAGCCGGACAGGCCATACGCGATAAAGATCGGGAACAGCACCTTCGGCGGGTCGATCGACACCAGCGCAAACACCAGCGCGATCAGGAACACGGCGATGAACGGCACCGACTTGCGGAAGTTGACGTCCTTGAAGCTGTAGAACGGCACATTGGTCACCATCGACAGGCCGGCGAAGAGGGCAACGCCCCACGAGATCCAGTCCAGTTCCAGGCCGGAGACCTCCTGGTCGACCATCAGCAGGATGAAGCCGGCCACCAGCCCAGCGGCCGACGGCGACGGCAGCCCCTGGAAGAAGCGCTTGTCGACGACCTCGATATTGGTATTGAAGCGGGCCAGGCGCAGCGCGGCGCCGGCGCAGTAGACGAAGGCGGCGATCCAGCCCAGCTTGCCGAGGCCGCGCAGCGACCATTCGTAGATCACCAGCGCCGGCGCGGCGCCGAAGGACACCATGTCCGACAGGCTGTCGTACTGGGCGCCGAATTCGCTTTGGGTGTTGGTCAGGCGCGCCACGCGGCCGTCCAGGCCGTCGAGCACCATGGCGATGAAAATCGCCCAGGCCGAATGTTCGAACTTCTGGTTCATCGCCATGACGATGGCGTAGAAGCCGCAGAACAGCGCGGCGGTGGTGAAGGCGTTCGGCAGCAGGTAAATTCCCCGGTGACGCGGCTTGTCGAGGCCATCGCCCTTGGCGCGGCGCGCAAAACGGCTGAAGCGCGACGTCTTGGGCAGTTTGGCTTGGGCGGCGACGTTTTTAGCGCGGCGGCGGGGAAAATTCGGCATAGGGTTCCATTCTCATTATGTGGTCTTGCTGCGCCATCATTATAGAGGAGCCGACAATAAAAAAGGGGGATGGCGCCCCATCCCCCTATTCTGCACAACTTTGCTTATTTGAAGCGCACTTTGCCGACGAGATGCATCTGCAAGGTGGTTTCTCCCGGCTCGAAACTCGGTTCGGCGACGTCGACGCTGTCAGCCATCTTGGCGCGCATCATCATCGGCGCCGGCGCAGAGGCGCGTTCCTGCGCGTAATTGCCCGAGCCTTCGAAGTCGACCGTGTCGAGCACGGCGTCGCCGACCTTGCGGCCCATGGCGTTGGCGATCGAGTTGATGCGCTCGTTCAGGTTTTTATAGGTGGCGGCGATGCGCTCGTCGTCCAGTTTTTTGGTCGTTTCCGGCGTCAGGCCGAACTGCAGGCCGTTCAGGGTCAGCACCTTCTGGGCGGCGGCCACGGTTTTCGGCAGCTTGTCGAGGTTGGTGGTGGTCACTTCCAGGTACTGGCCCACGCGCCACGCGGTCGGCACGCGCTGCTTCGGCATCTGGCCGTTCGGCAGCGGACGGTCTTCCGGATACACGGGATAGGTGTAGTAGCCCTGGGTTTTAAGCTTGGCTTGCGGATCGGCCGCCTTGACGATGTCGAGGCCCTGCTTCATCTTCTGGTTGACGCGCGAGGCGGCGGCGGCCTTGTCCTTGTCCTGCTCTTCGATCGCCAGGGTGGCAATGACTTGATCGTTGGCGTGTTTGACTTCGCCGTAGGCGGGCACCACCACCAGCGTGCCGGTGGTCGGCAGCGAATCGGCCGGCGCGGCGTGGGCGGCGAGCGCGAAGGAGACGGCAGCGGCTGCGGCGAGATTTTTCATTACGGTCATTGCGGACTCCAAAGTTGAGATTACGACAAGGCGAACTTTACCCGAATTTAACCGGGGCACATGTAAGACATGGTGAGTGTTTGTAACATTTCTGGTGGGCCATAAAGTTATGCTAGAGTGATTGACTGTGCATGAATGACATCTCGACAAGATTAATTCGGGAATCAACGCGAAGTTGAAGGACTCTAATGTCATATCCATTTTTGGGCGATGTGGTCAAGGACTTGACCGGCTACGACATCCCGCTGCCGCTTGCGACGTTCGGGCTGTTCGTCGCGCTCGGCGCCTTGGTGGCTGGAGCGTGCTTCCACGCCGAACTGGCACGCCTGTACCGTTCAGGCAAGATCCGCGCGGCATGGGTTCGGGGAGCCGAGGTGCCGCCGCAACAAGTGGTCAGCGACTTCATGGTGGTGGTGATGATCGCCGGCGTGGTCGGTGCGCGCCTGTTCCACATCCTTGAACACACGGGCCAGTTCATGGCCGATCCGCTGAGCATGATCTTCACGCGCTCGGGACTGAGTATTTTCGGCGGGCTGATTGTCGGCACCCTGGCCGGCATGGTTTGCGTGCGGCGCTGGCGCCTGCCGGTGCGCCCGCTGCTCGATGCGGCGGCGCCGGCCATGATGATCGGCTATGCGGTCGGGCGCATCGGCTGTCAGGTGTCGGGCGACGGCGACTGGGGCACGGTGGCCAATATGGCGCTCAAGCCGGACTGGCTGCCGACGTGGTTCTGGGCGCAAACCTACGACAACAACATCTTCGGCCAAGTGATCGCCGCACCCGGTGTGTATCCGGCGCCGATCTACGAGACGGCGATGGCGGCGGTGTGCTTCGTGGTGCTGTGGGCGCTGCGCCGGCACCCGTTCCGCACCGGTTGGCTGTTTTCGGTGTACCTGATACTGGCCGGCGTGGAGCGCCTCCTGATCGAACAGATCCGCGTCAATCCCGTGTTCGATGTGCTTGGCATGAGGGCCACGCAGGCGGAGATGATCGCCGTCGTGTTGATCGTGCTGGGACTGGTCGGCGCGGTACTGCTGGGCCAGCGGCAAGGTGCCGATGACAAGCTGCTCAATCCAAGCTGAGAGAGGACAACTGACATGTGGTTCAGCCACCCCAAGCCTTTCATCCGCAGAGCGGTCGCCATGCAGATGGCCGAACAGAAAAAGCTGCCACCGCCGGACACGACGACGATCACGATCGAGCATGAGGATATGTCCATCCCTGAGCTAACGCGCCAGGCCGGCACGGCAGCCGATAGCGCCGTGCCGATCCGCCTTAGCGTCACGCTGCAGTTGCGGGAATATCTTGATTTCCGGTGGGCGAGCAACCGGTCGGGCAAAAAAAGGATGCGCCTGCCCGATACGGTGGCCGGCGCGCTGTGGTACTACCTGCGCGTGCGCAATGCGGCCGCGAGCGCGATTGATATCGACGAGCAGCAGATCACACGAAGCGGCGCCGGCGACACCTCGGTCTGGAGCTGGCGCGACGTGCGCGAGGTTCGCCCCAACCCCACCGGCTATCTGGTGCGGCTGGCCGACACCTCGATGCCCATCCCCTACCGCCTGTTGAGCGCCGATCAGCGCGCCCGCTTCAGGGCGATGATCCGGAGGTAGCCATGGCGCTTGATTTCATCGGCGAAGTACTGGTGCGGATAGGCATCGAAGCGTTCGCCTACGGCACCGGCCGGGTCGTCATTCCGGTGCTGTCATTGGGCAAGGCGCGCGTCGACAAGTGGAACGCGCGGAGATACATCACAACGTTCGAATGGTGGTGGCGCGAAGACGGGCAAGTGGTGTTCAGCGGCGAAACCGCCGCATTCATCGGGGTGCTGTTTTGGATCGCTCTCATCGTCGCTGTCAGTGTAATTTTCTGAAGAGCGCCAAATCGACGCGGACTCAAGCCACAGCCTTCTTCGATTCAGTTCCAGTGACACCGATCAATGCCTGCTGTCGGTGCCGGACCGAAAATTACACATCCGCGGCGTCTGCCCCGATTTGCTGACGTCGCTTGAAGTTTACGCCTCATCTTCCTACACTAACCTTATGCTGATCACGTTCGATCCAGTCAGTATGAGGAAAGCCAATGAACGCGAAATATCCCGTATCGCACCCTCCCTTGGGCTCTGATCTGGCCGGCGTCGACGCCCACGAGATCCAGCCTGAGGAGTATGAGGAAATTCCCGAGTTGACCGAAGAAATGCTGGCCATCGCTGTTATCAGGAAACCAGTTAGCGGTTCGTCGCCCGTCTACGTCAACGCGCCTATGCCTCACAAAGAACCAAATAACGATGATCCGGTTTAATTCCGCAGAATCATCTTGCGTTGCGATGCAAAAAGCCGGCGCGCGCCGGCTTTTTGCACAAGGAAGACGCTGCCCAATTACCGCTTGGCGCCGATGGCGCGCTTGCGCCCCGCCAGCCCCAGCAAGCCCAACCCGAGGCCGAACATGGCATAGGTGGACGGCTCCGGCACGGCCGACACCGCCGTGTTGAAGGTGATGTTATCAACCCCCACCCAATCTTCAAAGGAGCCATTGTTGATGACAACGCTTGTGATCGGCGTGGCGCTGTTGAAGCTGAGCGTGAACTGGCCCGTATCGACCGTGCTGCTCGCCGTGCCCAGCAAGGTCGAGCCGTTGTAGGCGTAGATGGCGACATGTTCCGGGAAATAAACGCCGGCGAAGTCTACGCTGAATGACGTCACACCCTGGCTAAAGTTAGCGGCAAAACTGGGGTCGCCGTTTTCAAAATACCAACCGAAATAGCTGTGCAAGACGTTACCGCTGACCAGCGGCGGGGCACCCACACCGCCAACGTCGAAGCCGTCGGACGATACGATCGTCATGTCCGTGTTGGTGGCCCAGTTGCCGGAGGGTCCGCCGGGACCCGAGAACGCATTGGGGGCGAAGGTCACGCCGTAGGCGGCATATTGATTGCCCAGCGTTTCGCCTTCGGCCAGCCCGCCGATCGGATCGTCGGCGTCGAACGTGATACGTACAGGGTCGGCGGAGGCGGTGGCGGACAGCAGGCACAGCGCGACGGTGGCGGCCAGCGTTGAATATTTAAACTTTGTCATCGTTACTCCATCATCAGGTGGATAAAGCGGGCGGCTTCCGACGCGGAAAGCCACGCGCGCACGACGAGAGAAAATTTCAAATCTCGCAACTAATTATAAAAATACTATTAACCAAAAGTCCACTGAAATCGCTGCGGCGCAGCAAAAAAGCGTCGCCGGGTCGCGAATGCAAAAAAGCCGGCTCGCGCCGGCTTTTTCATGACGAATATAAAGCTTAGTTCTTCGACTGGTCGACCATCTTGTTCTTGGCGATCCAAGGCATCATCGCGCGCAGTTTCGCGCCGACTTCTTCGATCGGATGCTCGGCGGTCAGGCGGCGACGGGAGATCAGGGTCGGTGCGCCGGCCTTGTTTTCCAGGATGAAGGACTTGGCGTATTCGCCGGTCTGGATATCCTTCAGGCACTGGCGCATCGCGTCCTTGGTGGCCGACGTCACAACCTTCGGACCGGTCACGTACTCGCCGTATTCGGCGTTGTTCGAGATCGAGTAGTTCATGTTGGCGATGCCGCCTTCATAGATCAGGTCGACGATCAGTTTCAGCTCGTGCAGGCACTCGAAGTACGCCATTTCCGGAGCATAACCAGCTTCGGTCAGGGTTTCGAAACCGGCTTTGATCAGCTCGACGGCGCCGCCGCACAGAACCGCTTGTTCGCCGAACAGGTCGGTCTCGGTTTCTTCGCGGAAGTTGGTTTCGATGATGCCGGCGCGGCCGCCGCCGTTTGCCGAGGCGTACGACAGGGCGATGTCACGGGCGATGCCGGACTTGTCCTGGTAGACGGCGACCAGGTGCGGCACGCCGCCACCCTGGGTGTAGGTGGCGCGCACGGTGTGGCCCGGGGCCTTCGGTGCGACCATGATCACGTCCAGGTCGGCGCGTGGCACGACTTGGCCGTAGTGCACGTTGAAGCCGTGGGCGAAAGCCAGCACGGCGCCTTGCTTGGCGTGCGGGGCGACGTTTTCGTTGTAGACCTGGGCGATGTTCTCGTCCGGCAGCAAGATCATGATGACGTCGGCGGCCTTGATGGCGTCGTTCACTTCGGCGACCTTCAGACCGGCCTTTTCAACCTTGTTCCACGAGGCGCCGCCCTTGCGCAGGCCGACGGTGACGTTCACGCCCGAATCGCTCAGGTTCTGTGCGTGCGCGTGGCCCTGCGAGCCGTAGCCGATGATGGCAACGTTTTTGCCCTTGATCAGGGAGATGTCGGCGTCTTTGTCGTAGAAAACTTTCATGATAATTCCTTAATATTTTTGATGTGGGGTGCGATACGGTTTTGGAGTCGTACCATTAAACTTTGAGGATGCGTTCGCCGCGTCCGATGCCGGAACCGCCGGTGCGTACCGTCTCCAGGATGGAGGCGCGGTCGATCGAATCGATGAACGCGTCGAGCTTGCTCTTGGCGCCAGTCAGTTCGATCGTGTAGGTCTTCTCGGTGACGTCGATGATGCGACCGCGGAAGATGTCCGCCGTCCGTTTCATCTCTTCCCGTTCCTTGCCGACCGCGCGCACCTTGATGAGCATGAGTTCGCGTTCGATGTGCTGACCCTCGGTCAGGTCCACCACCTTCACCACCTCGATCAGGCGGTTCAGGTGCTTGGTGATCTGCTCGATGATGTCGTCCGAGCCGCTGGTGACGATGGTCATGCGCGACAGGGTCGGATCTTCGGTCGGGGCCACGGTCAACGTTTCGATGTTGTAGCCGCGCGCCGAGAACAGCCCGACGACGCGGGACAGCGCACCGGCTTCGTTTTCCAGCAATACAGAGATAATGTGTCGCATGTTATAAGTCCTCCGAACCCAGCAGCATTTCAGAGAGCCCCTTGCCCGCTTTGACCATCGGCCAGACGTTTTCCGATTGATCGGTAATGAAGTTCATGAACACCAGCTTGTCCTTCATGCCGAAGGCGTCGCGCAGCGCGCCGTCGACGTCGCCCGGTTTTTCGATGCGCATGCCGACGTGGCCGTAGGCCTCGGCCAGCTTCTCGAAGTTCGGCAGCGAATCCATATAGGACTCGGAGTAGCGCGAACCGTAGTCGATCTGCTGCCACTGGCGCACCATGCCCAGGAAGCGGTTGTTCAACATGATGATCTTCGGCGTCAGATGGTATTGCTTGCAGGTGGCGAGCTCCTGGATGCACATCTGGATCGAGCCTTCGCCGGTGATGCAGGCGACGGTGGCGTCCGGGTTGGCCATCTGCACGCCCATGGCGTACGGCAGGCCCACGCCCATCGTGCCCAGGCCGCCCGAGTTGACCCAGCGCTTGGGCTTGTCGAACGGATAGTACTGCGCGGCCCACATCTGGTGCTGGCCGACGTCGGAAGTGATGAAGGCGTCGCCCTTGGTCACTTCCCACACCTTCTGCACCACCGATTGCGGCTTGATGACCAGGTCCGAGGTGGCGAACTTCAGGCAGTCCTTGCCGCGCCACTCGTTGATCTGCTTCCACCAGTCCTTGACGGCGGGCGCGTTCGGCTTGGCGTCGGTCGCGTCGAGCTGCGCCAGGAATTCGATCAGCACGTCCTTGACGTTGCCGACGATCGGGATGTCGACTTTCACGCGCTTGGAGATCGACGATGGATCGATGTCCACGTGGATGATCTTGCGCGGATGCGAGGCGAAGTGCTTCGGGTTGCCGATCACGCGGTCGTCGAAGCGGGCGCCGATGGCGATCAGGACGTCGCAGTGCTGCATCGCCATGTTCGCTTCGTAGGTGCCGTGCATGCCGGGCATGCCGACGAAGTGCTCGCTCGACGCTTTATACGCGCCCAGCCCCATCAGGGTGTTGGTGACCGGGAAGCCGAGCTTGTCGACCAGCTTGTTGAGCTCGGGCGAAGCGTTGGCCAGGATCACGCCGCCGCCGGTGTAGATCATCGGACGTTCAGCTTGCAACAGCAGTTGGACGGCCTTGCGGATCTGGCCCGAGTGGCCCTTGTCGACCGGTTTGTACGAACGCATCTCGACCTCTTTCGGGTACGAGTACGTCGTCTTGTGCATCGAGATATCCTTCGGGATGTCGACCAGCACGGGGCCTGGACGGCCGGTGCGGGCGATGAAGAAGGCTTTCTTGACGGTTTCCGCCAAATCCTTGACGTCTTTGACGAGGAAATTGTGCTTGACCACGGGACGCGTAATGCCGACCGTGTCGCATTCCTGAAAGGCATCCTGGCCGATGGCGTGGCTAGGCACCTGGCCCGAGATCACGACCATGGGAATGGAATCCATGTAAGCGGTGGAAAGGCCGGTGACGGCATTGGTGACGCCCGGACCGGACGTGACCAGCGCGACGCCTACCTTGTTCGAACTGCGCGAGTACGCGTCGGCGGCGTGGACCGCGGCCTGCTCGTGACGCACCAGCACGTGTTGGAATTTGTCTTGCTTGAAGATGGCGTCGTAGATATACAGGACGGCTCCGCCGGGATAGCCGAAGACGTGTTCCACGCCCTCTTCCGCCAGGCAGCGCACGAGTATTTCCGCGCCGGTGAGTTGGCCGTTTTGGCCACCAGATTGTTGTGACGATGCTTCGGTGTTCATGAAACATTCCTTTCAAGGTCCATTGGAGATTGATCGGATGCTCTTCCCTCGCGAAGTATGCCTGCCCCTACAGCTTTGCCCAGCTTCCCTTTGTCATGCGGTCACACCAGCCTCTTCCGCCAACCGTAGTGGCGTGCAAAGCGGTGCTCAGCGCAAATATCGTTCTGCCGGATCCTTCTGTAGCGGTTGTGCGTACCTCTCGCGCTTGTGGCACGGGTTAGAGCAAACTGCCTACATATGAAAGCGCGTCGTGTCGATGGCGGCGTTGTGTGCCTGCTGCGACAAGACCATAAAGCTTCGGGGTGTTCAAAGCGTCCCATACGGTACACCTAGCGCACCGGTTTGAGCAAGGACAAATTGGATAAACAGCGGTAAAAAGCTTGTTGGCGGTGCAAAAATCCGGTGTTTTGACGTAAAACGGTGCAAGGAATGCCGATTTTTGCTAGCATGCGCTCAGTTCGCAAATCGCCGCCAGCTAGCCATACCAACAACAATCAGCAGCAATTATGCGCCTATCGCCGGTGATCCCGGCAGTACCTCACCCAACGCATGGCCACAGACAAAGAATTATCCGACTTTCTCGAAAACGTCGAGCGGCGCGCCTTCAAACAAGCCGTCTACGCGGTACGCAAGGACGAATCGGCCCTGGACATCGTGCAGGACGCGATGATCAAGCTCGCCGAGAAATACGGCGACAAGCCGGCCGCCGAGCTGCCGATGCTGTTCCAGCGCATCCTGCAGACCACCATCCTCGATTACTTCCGCCGCGAAAAGGTGCGCAACACGTGGGTCAGCCTGTTTTCGGGCATGGCGCCGTCGGGAGAAGGCGGGGATGACTTTGATATACTGGAATCGTATGCCGCCGAGGAAGGCACCGAGGCCTCGGAATCGAGCGCCGACAAGGTCGAACGCCAGCAAATGCTCGCCCTCATCGATGCGGAAGTACAAAAGCTTCCGGCACGTCAACGAGAAGCCTTCCTTATGCGTTATTGGCAGGATATGGACGTGGCTGAAACAGCCGAAGCAATGGGATGTTCCGAAGGGAGCGTGAAGACGCATTGCTCACGCGCAACGCACACTCTCGCCGAGTCGCTCAAAGCCAAGGGAATTAAACTATGAATACCGATGAACTGAACTTCGCCTACAAGGTACGTCACGCGCTCAACGAGCGGCTGGACGATTTGCCCGCGTCGACTACCGACCGGCTGGCGCAGGCGCGCAAGCTGGCGCTGGCCCGCAAAAAAGCCCACGTCGAGGTGCCGATGAGCGTGCGCGTCGCCAGGACCGAGATGGCCACCTCCGGCGGCTTCCTGTCCCGCGGCTTCGGCTGGCTGGGCCGCATGGGGGTTGCCGTGCCGATGCTGGTGCTGGTCGCCGGCCTGGCCGGCATCTACCAATACGAGCAACAGCAACGCATCGCCGATCTGGCCGAGCTCGATGCTGCCGTCCTGTCCGATGAATTGCCGCTGTCCGCCTACCTGGACCACGGTTTTAACGCGTATCTGACCCAGAGCGAGCAATAAGCATGGCATTGAGCGGTCGGGCAAAATGGGGCGTCGCTGCGGCGGCGGTGGTAGCGGTAGCAGCGGCCGGGGCGATATGGATGGGCAACCAGTCCGGTACGCCCGTGCTTGCTGCCGGCCCCCTGACCGTGAGCAATGGCGAGATCCCGCCTGAGAAAATCCAGTGGAAAGACCTGACGCCGGCGCAACAGCAGGCGCTCGAGCCGCTGGCCGGCGAGTGGGACGCGATGGAACCCATCCGCAAGCAAAAGTGGCTGGGCATCGGCAAGCGCTACGCGTCGATGAAGCCGGACGAACAGTTGCGCGTGCAGGAACGCATGCGCGAGTGGGTCCGGATGACGCCGGAGGAGCGCCGCCAGGTGCGCCAGAATTTCGCCCGCGCGCAAAAACTCGATCCGTCGCAAAAATCGACCCAGTGGGAATCCTACCAGCAGCTGTCCGAGGAAGAGAAAAAAGCGCTGGCAGCCAAGTCGCCAAGCAAAAAACAGCTGGCCAACCTGCCGACCCCTTCGCAAAGCAAGATGAAACTTCCGGCACCGATCAAGCCGGGCGCGCCGGTCACCGGCACGGCAGCCGCCGCCGGCGCGACCGCCCCGGCGGCGACGGCGCATCCTCCCTGGGTCGATCCGGCCACCGGCGGTCCGTTGCCGAACGCCTCGAACATCGCGCCGGTGATCTCCGCGCCCGCCCCTGCCGCGGCGCCGGCGTCCGTGCCGACCGCGCCGGCCGCAGCGGCCGCACCAGTGACCGCGCCGCCGGCGCCGGCCGCCGACAATGCAAAGTAGCCCGTCGCCGACCATCAAGCGCCGCTTGATTTCGATGGTCTACGAATGCCTGCTGGGATTCGCGGTGCTGTTCCTCCCCTTCCTGATTTTTGAGATGATCACCGGCGCCAGCCACGCGCCGCTGGTCGAACACATGCGCCAGGCGCTGGCTTTCCTGGTGCTGGGCGTGTATTTCGTCCACCAGTGGAGCCGTGACGGCCAGACCCTGGCGATGAAGACCTGGCGCCTCAAGCTGGTCCGTCCCGGCCATGCGCACGTCCCGCCGAAAACCGCCGCCGTGCGGTATCTGCTCAGCTGGATGTGGGTGCTGCCGGCGCTGGCCGTCAGCCTGGCGCTGGACCTGCACCGCTGGCAGGCGCTGGGCGCGGTCGGCGCCGGCATTTTGCTGTGGTCGCTTACCGCGTTTTTCGACAAGGACCGCCAATTCCTGCACGACAAACTGAGCGGCACCCGGCTGGTGCAACTGCCGCCGCCGGAAAAGAAAAAGAAGACCGCGCCGGCGGTATAATTGTCGCAATCTTCTGTGGCAGAATGAGCGTTCCGCCACTAGGAGATAAGATGACCAAGTTAGTCCGCCTGATGTACGGGGCCGCCCTTGCCCTGACCGCTAGCGCCGCCCTGGCGCAAAAGCCCGTTCCACCCGCCCCCGTCGCCAAGGTCGTGCCGGTCACCGACACCTACTTCGGCGAGGCCATCGTCGACCGCTACCGGTGGATGGAGAACGACAAGGACCCGGACTGGCTGCCCTTCCTGAAACAACAGAACGCCCACGCACGCGGCGTGCTCGACGCGCTGCCCAAGCGCGATGTGCTGCTCAAACGTATCCAGCAATTGTCGGGCGACGTGGCCGCGCCGGCGCAAGTGCAGAAGGCCGGCGACAGCATCTTCTACCAGCAGCGCCCGGCCGGCGCCAACAACTTCAAGCTGTTCGTGCGCGATGCCCAGGGCAAGGAGCGCGTGCTGGTCGATCCGACCAAGCTCGACACCAAGTCCAGCCACTATTCGCTCGACTGGTGGCAGCCGTCGCCCGATGGCAGCAAACTGGTCTATGGCGTGTCCAAGGATGGCAGCGAGGATTCGGTACTGCAGATCATGGACGTGCGCACCGGCGCGATCTTGAAAGAACGCATCGCCGACACGCAAGGCGCCAATCCGAACTGGCTCGACGACAGCTCCGGCTTCTTCTACAACCAGCTGACCGGCAAGGTCAACACGCCGGAGCGCTATCTGGACGCGCGCGTACGCTTCCATAAGCTGGGCGCCAATCCGGCCAAGGATCCAATCCTGATGCAGCGCGGCCGCGACCCGGCCGTCCAGTACGACAAGATCCAGGCGCCATACATCGCCACGGCCCCGCACTCCAGGTACGCTGTGCTGTTGCTGATGGACGTGCGTCCGGAGCATCGCATTTATGTCGCACCGGTCGCCGACGTCCTCAAGGGCAAGGCCAAGTGGACCAAGGTCACCGATTTCGACGACGAAGTGACCGGCGTCGAGCTGCACGGCGACGACCTGTACCTGCTGTCGACCAAGGGCCATCCGCGCGGAAGGCTGCTGAAAACCTCGGCCAAGGCGCCATCGCTGGCGACGGCGACCGAGGCGGTGGCCGAGTCGACGCTGGTGCTCGAAGGCACCGCCCGCGCGCAGGACGGCTTGTACATCCGCTCGATGGACGGCGGCAATAGCCGCCTGCAGCGCCTCGGCAACGACGGCAAGCTGACCGACATCGCCCTGCCCTTCGACGGCACGCTGCGTTCGATCGAAGCGAGCGCCGACGCGCCGGGCGCCTTGACGATCCTGTCGGGCTGGCTCGAACCGGCCGGCATCTGGGCCGTGGGCGCGGACGGCACGCTGGCCGACACCGGCATCACCCCCAAGCCGGCGATCGACGTCAGCGCCTACACGACCGAGCGCCGCTACGCCAAGGCCAAGGACGGCACGCAGATCCCCTACAGCCTGATCTACAAAAAGGGGCTGAAGATGGACGGCAAGAATCCAACCTTCATCTCGGCCTACGGCAGCTACGGCGCGGCCGCGTACACGCCGTCGTTCGCCGGTCGCGCGCTGGCGCTGGCCGACCAGGGCGCCATCATCGGCTACGCCAACGTGCGCGGCGGCGGCGAATTCGGCCGCGAATGGCACCGCGCCGGCAAGCTGGAAAACAAGCCGAACACGTGGCGCGACCTGATCGCCGTCAGCGAGGACCTGGTGGCCAACAAGTACACGGCGCCGGCGCACCTGGCCATCGGCGGCCGCTCGGCCGGCGGCATCCCGATGGGCCGCGCGATGGAGGAGCGTCCGGACCTGTTCGCGGCGGTGGTGTCGGGCGTGGGCTGGCACAACCCGTTGCGCTACGTGGCCGAGCAGAACGGCTACGCAGAAGAACCGGAATGGGGCGCGATCTCGGACCCGGCCGGCTTCAAGGCGCTCAAGAGCATCGACAGCTACCAGCAAGTGGTCGACGGCACCAAGTATCCGGCGGTACTGCTGACGACCGGCGTGACCGATCCGCGCGTGGCGCCGTTCCATCCGGCCAAGATGGCGGCGCGGCTGCAAGCGGCCACCGCCAGCGGCAAGCCGGTGCTGCTGCGCGTCGACTTCGACGCCGGCCACGGCATGGGCTCGACGCGCGCCCAGCAGGATGCCGAGTCGGCCGATACCTACGCCTTCATCTTGGCACACACCGCCGCAAGCCAGCCCTAAGCGCAGCAAATAGCGCAGCCGTATGCGCGCAGGCTCGCTCCCAGTGGGAGCGAGCTGACATGGCGCTACGAGCCCGTCCTATAGCCACCTCCCCCACGCTGCGTTTTAATGCTTGAACGCGCGTGCGGCGGGAGGAACGGCCTGTCGCACGCATTGACCCACAACAATTGCGACATTGAGGTGACACCGTGGATTTTGAACTGAAGGAAGTTATGGAGGCGGTCGGACCATCGGCCGCGTTGGCGTTTGCCGCCTGGTTGTTCCTGCAACTGCTACAGCAGCGCTACTCGGCGGCCTATACACGCTACCGCGAGCTGGTCAATTCATTCCGCACCGGACTGGAAGGCAAGCGGCGTGAGATCGTCAAGGAGGAAATCGAGATTTACCGGAAGCGCGTGTTTTATATGATGCACTCGGCGAACATCGGTACCGTGGCAGCCATGCTGTTGCTGGCGGCGCTGGTATGTAGCGGCCTGAACGCCGTCTTCAAGCTCGACTGGCTCAAATTTATCGGCGCGCCCTGCATCATCGTAGGCCTGTTATTGGTGATCCCGGCGGCGGCGCTCATCATCGTGGAGAACCTGATGATACGGCGGCCGATCGAGGCCGAACTGGCCGATCTGGAAGAGTTCAACGGACAACCCGAAGCTGGCCCGGCGCATGGAGGCGCCGAGCGGCGCGCGCGGCCGCGCCCAGACACCGGCCAGCATCAGCCGGCGCCGCACGGCGCCTGAGCGGCACCGTTCGTGCGCAACGTACGGCTAGAAGCGCTCGTGGTCCTGCAGGTAGCGCCACTCGCCTAGCGGCAGGCTGCTCATCGCGATGCGGCCGACGCGGATGCGCTTCATCGACACCACCCCCAGGCCAACCAGTTTGCACACATGTTCAATCTGGCCGGGCTTGGGATTCTTCACCGCGAAGCGCAGACGGTTCTCGTTCTGCCAGCTCACCTTGTTCGGCGCCAGCGGCTTGCCGTTGAATGGCAGCCCGTGATTGAGCAGCGCCAGACCATTTTCCATGATGTTACCGGTGACTTCGACGATGATCTCCTGCTCGATCTTCGCCTGCTCGTCCACCAGCTTGCGGCTGACGCGGAAGTCCTGCGTGAACACCAGCAGGCCGCTGGCCTTGGTCTCCAAAGGGGTGGTCAACGTCAGGTTGACCAGATGGCGCTTGAGGAAGCGCTGGCCGGGCGCGGAGCGCGTCAGCGACTCGGCGTTCAGCAGGTGCATGGCCGGCGAACCGTCCTTGCCCACGCCGCCGTTGGCGCCGGCCGGTTTGTGCAGCAGGATGGTGACCGGGACGATCTCCAGCAAGGTGGCGTCGGGTGCCAGTTCGATCTTCTGCTCCAGGGTCACGCGCGCGCCGGCCTCCTCCACCAACAGGCCGTCGACGCTGACGTAGCCGCCTTCGATATAAAGTTCGGCCTCGCGGCGCGAGCAGGGAAGGATCTCGGCGAGGCGCTTGGCCAGGCGAAGGCTGTTATCTGTGGTGCTGTCGGTCATCCGAAAAAATCCCCAAAAACGGTAATGGCGCGATCGATATCGTCGCGCGACGCATCCATGTGCGTGACGATGCGCAGGCGCGGCGACATCGACACGCGGATGCGGGTCAGTTGCAATACGTCGTTCAAGCCGCGACAGGCGTCGGCCGGGAGTTCGACGTAGAAGATGTTGGTCTGCGGCGCGCTGACCTGGATGCCTTTGAGCTTAGCCAGCTCGCCGGCGAAATAGGCGGCGTTATCGTGGTCCTCGGCCAGGCGCGCGAGGTTGTGCTCCAGCGCATACAAGCCGCCGGCGGCGATCATGCCGGCCTGGCGCATGCCGCCGCCCAGCATCTTGCGCCAGCGCGTGGCTTCCTTGATCAGCGGCTTGCTGCCGCACAGGATGGAACCGACCGGCGCGCCCAGCCCCTTGGACAGGCACACCGAGACCGAATCGAACCCCGCCACAGCCGCGCGCGGGCTCACACCCAGCCTGACCGCCGCGTTGCAGATGCGCGCGCCGTCCATGTGCGTGGCCAGGCCGCGTTCATGCGCCAGCGTGGTCGCCTGCTTCAGGTAGTCGAGCGGCAGCACGCGGCCGCCGATGGTGTTCTCCAGCGCCAGCAGCTTGGTGCGGGCGAAGTGGATGTCGTCGGGTTTGATGTAGGCCGCGATGTCGGCCAGCGCCAGGCTGCCGTCGGCCTGGTTGATGATCGGCTGCGGCTGGATACTGCCCAACACCGCCGCGCCGCCGCCCTCATATTTGTAGGTATGCGCTTCCTGCCCGACCAGGTATTCGTCGCCGCGACCGCAATGGGCCAGCAACGCCAGCAGATTGCTCTGCGTGCCGGAGGGCGCGAACAGCGCCGCCTCGTAGCCGAACAAGTCGGCGGCATATTCCTGCAGGCGGTTGACGGTGGGGTCGTCGCCGTAGACGTCGTCGCCGACATCGGCCGCATGCATCGCCGCACGCATCGCCGCGCTGGGGCGGGTGACGGTGTCGCTGCGAAGATCCAACCAATTTTCTTTCAGATCACTCATCGTTCCGCCACCCTTTCGTTTGTTTTATTGTGTTTCCAGCTGCTCGGTGAAGAAGCGGTTGCCCATTTCTTGTAGTCCGACCGTTTCAAGCACTTCGCGCAAGCGCTCGGAGGGGCGCTGGCGCGGCAGGTTTTTGTAGGTGGCGATGATCAGCTCATTTTTCATCGAGTGCTCCCAGCCCACCAACTCGGTCACGTTGACCTGGTAGCCATGCGCCTCCAGTTGCAGGCAGCGCAGCACATTGGTGATCTGGCTGCCGAATTCGCGCGTGTGGATCGGATGGCGCCAGATCTCGGTCAGCGCCGACTTGCCCAGCGACTGGCCCTTGTTCTTCTTCAGCACCGACGCGACCTCCGCCTGGCAGCAAGGCACCAGCACCATGTACTTGGCCCTCTTCTTCAACGCGAACTGGATGGCGTCGTCCGTGGCCGTGTTGCAGGCGTGGAGCGCGGTGACGATGTCGATCCGGTCCGGCAGCAGCTTGGACTCGGTCGATTCGGCCACCGACAGCGGCAGGAACGACATGCCCGGGAAGTTGAACTGCCTGGCCAGCTCCTGCGAGCGTGACACCAGTTCCTCGCGCGTTTCGATACCGTAGATATGCGAGTTGTCGTTCAGCGCCTTGAAGAACAGGTCGTAGATGATGAAACCGAGGTAGGACTTGCCGGCGCCGTGGTCGACCAGCGACACGTCGCCCTTCTCGGCCAGCACTTCCTTCAGCAGCGGCTCGATGAACTGGTACAGGTGATAGACCTGTTTGAGCTTGCGGCGGCTGTCCTGGTTCATCTTGCCGTCGCGCGTCAGGATGTGCAGTTCCTGCAGCAGCGCGACGGTCTGGCCGTCGCGGATTTCCGGCATGTTGTCGGCGCCGGTGACGATGGCGCCAATTTTGGCCGGCGCGGCCTTGGCTGGCTTACTTTGATTATTGGGCTTCATCGATCCACGCCTGCTGTACCGCCTCGAGCACTTTTTCACCGCCGCGCGTTTGGTCGTCGTCGAACTCTTCGAGTTGAACGATCCAGTTGTGCAGATCGGTGAAGCGGATACTCAGCGGATCGATGTCCGGGTGCTTATCGTAGAGCGCTTCCGCGATCGCGGTGATGTCCGTCCACTTCATATCAGTGTCCGCCTTCGCTGGCGTGGTTGATGGTGTATTTCGGGATTTCGACGACCAGGTCTTCCTGCGCCACGACGGCCTGGCACGACAGGCGCGATACGGCCTCCAGGCCCCAGGCCTTGTCCAGCAGGTCTTCCTCGGTTTCGCTGGCTTCGCTCAGCGAATTGAAGCCTTCGCGCACCAGCACGTGGCAGGTGGTGCAGGCGCAGGACTTCTCGCACGCGTGCTCGATGTGGATATCATTTTCCAGCATGATGTCGCACAGGGTTTTACCGACTTCGGCTTCGACGACGGCGCCGTCCGGGCACAGTTTTGCGTGGGGCAGGAATACGATTTGTGGCACTTGATACCTCTGTTCTGATGGGTTCTTAAACTACCTGGTCGAGCGTCTTGCCGGCCAGTGCGCTGCGCACGCTGCGATCCATGCGGCGCGACGCGAATTCTTCGGTGCCATGGGCCAGCGCCTCGACGGCGGCTTTGACGGCGACGTGGTCAGCGGCGCCGGTCTGCGATTGGGCGATCACGTCGCGCACCTTGTTCATCAAGACGTCGACCGACGCGCGTTCCTCGTCCGACAGCAGGGCGGTGTCTTCGTCCAGCGCCGATTGCGTGGCCAGGATGATGCGCTCGGCCTCGACCTGCTCTTCGCGCAGCGCGCGGGCGACCATGTCGACATCGGCCGACTTGTACGAATCCTGCAGCATGCGCGCGACGTCGTCGTCGCCCAGGCCATAGGCCGGCTTGACGGTGATCGACGCCTCGACGCCGGAGCGCAGCTCGCGTGCGGACACCGATAGCAAGCCGTCGGCGTCAACCTGGTAGGTGATGCGGATACGCGCGGCGCCGGCGACCATCGGCGGAATGCCGCGCAGCTCGAAGCGCGCCAGCGAACGGCAATCGGAGACCAGTTCGCGCTCGCCCTGCAGCACGTGCACCGCCAGGGCGGTCTGGCCGTCTTTGAAGGTGGTGAACTCCTGCGCGCGGGCGCAAGGAATCGTTGAATTGCGCGGGATGATCTTCTCGACCAGGCCACCCATCGTTTCGATGCCGAGCGACAGCGGAATCACGTCCAGCAGCAGCCAGTCGTCGCCCGGCGCGCGGTTGCCGGCCAACAGATTGGCCTGCACCGCCGCGCCCAAGGCCACGACCTTGTCCGGATCGATGTTCGCGTGCGGGATGGTGTGGAAGTACTCGCTGACGGCGCGCTGCACGTGCGGCATGCGCGTCGCACCGCCGACCATCACCACGCCGTCGACATCGTCGGCATCGACGCCGGCGTCGCGCAGCGCTTTCTTAATCGCGCTCATGGTCTTGGCGATCAGGTGCTTGGTGATCTCCTGGAAGGTCTCGGCGGTGATCTTCAGATGCACCTCCTCGCCCGAATTCAGGATCGCGTCGACGGTGATCTCGTTTTTGTTCGACAGCAGTTCCTTGGCTTCGCGCGCCTTCACCATCAGGATGGCGGTGTCCTCGTCGGACAGCGGCGCGAGTTTTTCCTGCTGGTGGATGTAGCAGAACAGGCGGTGGTCGAAATCGTCGCCGCCGAGCGCGGAATCGCCGCCGGTGGACAGCACTTCGAACACGCCTTTGCTCAGTTTCAGGATCGAGATATCGAAGGTGCCGCCACCCAGATCGTAGACCGCGAAGATGCCTTCGGAACCGTTATCGAGGCCGTAGGCGATGGCGGCGGCGGTCGGCTCGCTCAGCAAACGCAGCACGTTGATGCCGGCCAGCTGCGCGGCGTCCTTGGTGGCCTGGCGCTGGGCGTCGTCGAAATACGCCGGCACGGTGATGACCGCGCCGACCAGATCGTCGCCGAGCGAATCTTCCGCGCGTTGGCGCAAGGTGGCCAGGATCTGCGCGGAGATTTCGACGGGGCTCTTGATGCCGGCGATCGTCTTCAGCTGCACCATGCCGGGCGTATCCTGGAAATCGTAGGGCATGTTCTCGGCGTAGGCGATATCGGCCAGGCCGCGCCCCATGAAACGCTTGACCGAAACGATGGTGTTTTTCGGATCGGTGGTCTGCGCAGCCTGCGCCTTGTAGCCGATATTGGCATGGCCGTTCGGCAGATAGCGCACCACGGACGGCAGCAGCGGACGGCCATCCTCATCGTTCAGCACTTCTGGAATGCTGTTGCGCACGGTGGCGACCAGCGAATTGGTGGTGCCCAGATCGATGCCCACCGCCAGCCGATGCTGGTGCGGCGCGGTCGACATACCCGGTTCGGAAATTTGCAGAAGTGCCATGTGATTCAAGCCTTTAATCCGGGGGTCAAGTCTGTCATTCGGACACGGCCTCGGCGCTAACACCGTTTAAAGGCTGAGCTTGTGTCCGAATGACAGACTTGACCCCGGAGTTTGTTAGTTGTCTTCGATCGCTGAGAAGCTGTGTTCTATTTCGTCTTTGAATTTTTCGAGGAACATCAGCGCGCGCACGCCTTGCGCGGCTTGCGCGTAGTCGTCGGCGTCGATCTGCTGCTCGATCTCGGCCAGCCGCTCTTTGCGCGCGGCGCGCAGTTGCTTGTCGAGCGCTTCGAGCGCGTCGGCATCCTTGCCGGCGCGGGCGTCGCCCAGCGCTTCGCGCCATTCCATCTGCTGCATCAGGAAGGCCATCGGCATCGCCGTGTTGGACTCGGTCTGTAAATCGACGCCGTGCAGCTCGCACATGTATTGCGCGCGCTTCTGCGGATTTTTCAGGGTCTGGTAGGCTTCGTTGGCGCGCGTGGCCCATTGCATCGCGACGCGCTTTTCGGCGTCGGTCGCGTTGACGAATTTGTCGGGGTGGACGCGGCTTTGCACGTCGCGGTAGGCGCTGTCGAGCGCCCCCGTGTCGACGGCGAACTTCTGCGGCAGATTGAACAGCTCAAAGTGATTTTGCATGGGCGATCAGATGCGGAAGCTTTCGCCGCAACCGCATGCGTCTTTTTCGTTCGGGTTGTGGAACTTGAAGCCTTCGTTCAGCCCCTCGCGCGCGAAATCGAGTTCGGTGCCGTCGATGTACGGCAGGCTTTTCGGATCGACGAACACTTTGACGCCGTGCGATTCGAAGACACTGTCCTCGGCCGCCACTTCGTCGACATATTCAAGCTTGTACGCCAGGCCAGAGCAGCCGGTGGTGCGCACGCCAAAACGCAAGCCGACGCCCTTGCCGCGACGTTCGATGTAGCGGTTGATGTGCTTAGCTGCTTTTTCGGTCAGGGTGATCATTTAATTCTCCCGCACCGTTCCCGCTTGGGCGGGCACGGCGTCGTAGTTCACTTGTTCAGTCAGGCCGCGACTGGATGCTTGGTCTGGTAGTCCAGAACCGCTGCCTTGATCGCGTCTTCCGCCAGGATCGAGCAGTGGATCTTCACCGGCGGCAGCGCCAGTTCTTCGGCGATCTGGGTGTTCTTGATGGCCAGCGCTTGATCCAGCGTTTTGCCCTTGACCCATTCGGTCACCAGCGAGCTCGATGCGATGGCCGAACCGCAGCCGTAGGTCTTGAATTTCGCGTCTTCGATCAGGCCATCGGCGCCGACCTTGATTTGCAGTTTCATGACGTCGCCGCAGGCCGGCGCGCCGACCATGCCGGTGCCAACGCTGTCATCGCCTTTTTCGAAGGCGCCGACGTTGCGTGGGTTTTCGTAGTGGTCCAACACTTTTTCCGAGTAAGCCATTTTGATGCTCCTGTGATCTTAAAATTAGTGGGCTGCCCATTGGATCGAGCTGATGTCGATGCCTTCTTTGAACATGTCCCACAGCGGCGACAGTTCACGCAGTTTGTGTACCTTGGACTTCATCAGGTCGATGGCGAAGTCGATATCCTCTTCCGTCGTGAAACGGCCGATGGTGAAACGGATGGAGCTGTGCGCCAGCTCGTCGCTGCGGCCCAAGGCGCGCAACACGTACGACGGCTCCAGCGAGGCCGACGTGCAAGCCGAGCCCGACGACACGGCCAGGTCCTTGACGGCCATGATCAGCGATTCGCCCTCGACGTAGTTGAAGCTGACGTTGAGGTTGTGCGGCACGCGGTGCTCCATGTCGCCGTTGATGTAGGTCTCTTCGATCTCTTGCAGGCCGTTGGCCAGGCGGTCGCGCAGCGACTTGATGCGCGCGATTTCGCTGTCCATCTCGACCTTGGCCAGGCGGAACGCTTCGCCCATGCCGACGATCTGGTGGGTCGGCAAGGTGCCCGAACGCAGGCCGCGCTCGTGACCGCCGCCGTGCATTTGCGCTTCGATGCGCACGCGCGGCTTGCGGCAGACGTACAGCGCGCCGATGCCTTTGGGACCATAGGTCTTATGCGCGGTGAAGGTCATCAGGTCGACCTTGGTTTTTTGCAGGTCGATGACGACCTTGCCGGTCGCTTGGGCGGCGTCGCAGTGGAAGATGATGCCCTTCGAGCGGCACAGCGTACCGATTTCGTCGATCGGCTGGATCACGCCGATTTCGTTGTTGACCAGCATGACCGAGACAAGAATCGTGTCTGGGCGGATCGCGGCGGTCAGCTGCTCGATGGTGATCAGGCCGTTATCTTGCGGCTCCAGGTAGGTCGCCTCGAAGCCGACGCGTTCCAGCTCGCGCACCGTGTCCAGCACCGCCTTGTGCTCGGTCTTGACGGTGATGATGTGCTTGCCCTTGGTCTTGTAGAACTGCGCCGCGCCCTTGATGGCGAGGTTGTTCGACTCGGTGGCGCCGGAGGTCCAGATGATTTCGCGCGGGTCGGCGTTGACCAGGGCGGCGACGTGGCCGCGCGCCTCTTCGACCGCCTTCTCAGCCGTCCAGCCGTACATGTGGCTGCGCGAGGCCGGATTGCCGAACTGCTCGCGCAGGTAGGGAATCATGGCATCGGCGACGCGCGGATCGATCGGCGTGGTGGCCGAGTAGTCCATGTAGATCGGGAAATGCGGGGCGGTCTGGAACTTTACTGCGGCGAGGTTTTTTTCTGGGGCGTTCATCTGGTAACTCCGGTTTTCTCTGTCTATATTAGTAGCTAAAGCGCCTAACGCTTACTTAGCCCAGCGCGGCGTGGTTACGGACCATCACGACCACGTTTTGTTCAGCATTCTTTTGCTTCTGTTGATCGACCAGATCCTGCAGCGAAACGGAATCCAGATAATCAACCATCTTTTCGTTCAGCGTGGCCCACAGTTCGTGGGTCATGCAGCGCACGCCGCTGGCGGCGTCGGCGCCGTGGCAATTTTCCTTGCCGCCGCATTGGGTCGCGTCCAGCGGCTCGTCGACGGCGATGATGATATCGGCCACCGTGACCTTGTCGGCCCGGCGCGCCAAGCTGTAGCCGCCGCCCGGACCGCGGATCGATTCGACGATCTCGTGGCGGCGCAATTTGCCGAACAGCTGTTCCAGATAGGACAACGAAATCGCCTGACGCTGGCTGATGCCTGAGAGCGTGACCGGGCCTTTGCCTTGGCGCAAAGCCAGATCGATCATCGCAGTCACAGCAAAACGGCCTTTGGTGGTCAGACGCATCACTACCTCGGTTCAGCTAGGTTAAAATATCGACCCCACTGCTCAACTGAAAGCCTGATTAGTTGATCGATTTAGTCAAGTATACCAAACTTTATGAAAGTTTGCCGGGAGGCCCCTCGGCCGGCCGGTCTTGATTGCCTTCTACTTGCCTTTTAGCAAGCCCATCGGCTGGAATAGCGCGTGCATGTCCGGATTGCCGATGAAACTGAGGTTGTACGGGTGCTCGGCCGTGATCTGCGGGAAATCTTTCATTACCGGCAATTTTTGAAGCAACTCCGCGATTTTCCCCCATAGGATCATGGTGGGCTTGTTCGGCGACTCGGCCGCCAAGCCGGCCATGACTGTCTCGAAGAACGGCAGCCACGCTTTTGCGTCCTTGACCGGCGGCACGTGACTGCGGAACACCAGCGAGGCGTTCAGCAGCAGGAAACCCTGCTCGGTCAGCTTTTGCTGCATCTCGGGCAGGGTTTGAATATGGGTGCGGCCGCCGCTGCGCGCAAGGCTGGAAATCGCCGCCATCGCCGCGCCGCCGGTGTCGGCCAGGGCGAGTTGCCCGTCGGCCACCAACAGCATCTTCATGAAGTTGCGCAGCGAGGTGGCCTTGTTGACCGGCTTGGACAAGCCGCCGCCCTCTTCGTTCGACCACAGGCTGCCGACGGCGCCGTCCATGAAGCAGACGCCGGTCGCGCTGTCTTCACGCGGGTACGGCCCCTCCCCCACTAATACATAGCGCACTTTATCGAGCGGCAGCGCGAAGGCGGCGAACAGGCGTTGTTCGGTCGGCAGGTAGAGGTCGTCCGCGAGCTGGGCGAGGTAGCCGGGCGTGGCGGCCTGCATCGCGTTAAGGCCGTCGATCAGCAACGGACGCCACGAGGCATCGGCGCGGGAGAGCGCATCGAGAATGGAAGCGGGGATCGTCATACTAAATGGCGGCGGGGGGGCAAAGGCGGAAGTATACCGCAATACCGTAGGGCGGATTAGCGAAGCGTAATCCGCCATGAGCCGTCGAAAACGCATGCAACGGCGGATTACGGCTCCGCCTCCTAAGGCCTACGGCAGTAGGCCGCCTCTTCGATGGGCCCCCGGGGCGGGTTAGCGGGCCTCGCCCGCTAACCCGCCCTAAGTGCCGCCTCGTCCAGCCACCCGCCCGTGAATCCGGCGCGGCGCAAGCCGGTTTGCAGATAGGTATTGCCGCGCATAATGTTCCACGGGAAATCGTGCAGATAGTTTTCCACCATGATCACCGTCGGTCCCTCGTTGATGCCGAAGTGGTATGGCGAGACCCAATGCTGGCATGCAACCCGGCCGTGCGAGAAAACGGTCGAGAACGAGGCCTTGAAGCCATACGGATTCGCCTCGCACAATTGCATGTCCTGATAGTGGATGATGCTGGGCATGACAATTTCCGGCGCGAACGGCAGCGACGCCGCCACCGCCCATGGCGCCAGGGTGCCGTCGTCCGGGCCGTACGGCACCCCGCGCGCGACGTAGTCCCAGAATTTGCGCTGCACCCCGTCGATACGGCGAGTGACCGGCCCCGGTCCATCGCTTGCCGTGATCCCCCAGCACAATTCGCCATATTCAGGGAAGCCCAGCGGGTTCTGGATCGCATATTGTTGCTGCACGTATGTGGCGCGCCGGCTGTTCTCGAAGTAGTCCGAATCGTGCGCGCGCATGAAGTCGTCCCGGATGCCGCGCAAATCCAGCCACACATGCGACATCTGGTGGATGAACAGCGGGCCCGCGTACAGGTAGTCGATGCCGTACACCGTCTTCCACTCATAGCTGCGGCACCACGCGTCGTAGCTGTCGCGCTCGATCGGGAAGGTGGGCGAACCCAGCGCCAGCACGTACAGGATCAACGCCTCGTCATACCCTTCCCAGTGCCAGCGCAGGAAGCCGCTCTCAGGATTCCAGCCGTGGCAGATCAGATTGTCCCGCCCGCGCATCCATTGCCAGTCGACGCGGCGGTACAGCATGTCGGCCAGCGCGCGGATCTCGTTCTCGTCGGGAGTATCCTGCGTGAAATATTCGGCTGCCGTCAGCACGCCGGCGATCAGCAGCGCGGTGTCGATGCTCGACAGCTCACATTTCCACGCGCGCTCGCCGCTGTTCATATCGATGAAGTGGTAGTAGAACCCTTTGTAGCCGGTGGCGCGGGGCGATTCGCTCTGTTCGCTGTTGGCAAAGAACCGCAACGTCGTCAGGGTACGGACCACGGCGTCGGCGCGCTCCATGAAGCCCTGCTCGACCCCGATCGGGTAAACGGTCAGCGCCATGCCGACGGCGGCGATGCTGGCCGGCCATACTTCGGCGGTTTTGTCGCGGATCAGGCCATTGGCGGGATTGACCTCGTTGACGAAGTAGTCGAACGAGTCCTTCTGCAGTTCGTTCAGCAAGGCGAGCGTGGCCGCGTCGACGGCGGCTGGCGGGCGCTGGGCGCGCGGCATGGTGGTCATAAAGGTCCGAACAATTGAAAAAGGTTATGCTGTCACAGCCGGAGGCTTGCAGTATGTACCGGAACACACAGATACGCCCGCCGCTTGCGGTTCAATCGCGCTTGCCCCACTATCTGGTGGCGAAGTTGGCAATGGCCGACTGATGGAACCACAGCTGAGGCTACCGATTGGCGACTCCCGATATTTCCCGTTTGAAAATCGACCGCGAGGCCAAGGGGCCGGCGGCCGGGCTGCGGCCCACGCGCCGGCGCTGGGGCAGGATGGTGCTGCTGATACTGGCCGTGGCGCTGGTGGCCGCCGTCGCCATGAACGTGTTCGGAGGCAAGCCGACCGTGGAGGTGGTTGCAGTCGCGCAAACCTATCCGGCGCAAAACTACACCTTGCTCAACGCAACCGGCTACGTGGTGGCGCAGCGCAAGGCGGCGCTGTCGTCCAAGGCGACCGGGCGGCTGGAGTGGCTGGGCGTGCTGGAAGGCTCGCAGGTGAAAAAGGACGAGGTCATCGCGCGGCTGGAAAACCGCGACGTCGCGGCGGCGCTGGGGCAGGCACAGGCCAATGTCAAGGTGGCGCAGGCCAACCTGGAACAAGGCCAGGCAGAATTGCAGGACGCGCAGTCGGCCTTCCAGCGCGCGGCCGAACTGCTGAACCAGAAATTCATCGCCGCCTCGGCCTACGATACCGCGCAGGCGCGCCTGAACAAGGCCAAGGCCAGCATCTCCGGCTATCAGGCCGCCATCGCGGCGGCGCGCGCCAACGCGCAGGCGGCGCAGGTGGCTGTGGACCAGACGGTGATCCGCGCGCCCTTCGACGGCGTGATCCTGACCAAAAGCGCCAATGTCGGCGACAATATCACGCCCTTCTCCTCCGCCGCCGACAGCAAGGGTGCGGTGGTCACCATCGCCGATATGGACACGCTGGAGGTGGAGGCAGACGTCTCCGAATCGAACCTGAGCAAAATCCGCGTCGACCAGCCGGCGGAAATCCTGCTCGACGCCTTCCCGGAGCTGCGCCTCGCCGGCACCGTCTCGCGCATGGTGCCGACCATGGACCGCAGCAAGGCGACCTTGCTGGTCAAGGTGCGGTTCGACGAGCGCGATGCGCGCGTGCTGCCGGACATGAGCGCCAAGGTCGCGTTCCTGTCGAGGGCCGTTCCGCCGGCCGACAAACTGCCGGTGACCGCCGTGCAGCCGGCGGCGATTGTGACGCGCGGCGGCACGCCGTCTCTGTTCGTGCTTGACGCCGACGGCGCCAGCGTCAAACGGGTGCCGGTCACCGCAGGGCGCAAGATCGGTGAACTGGTCGAGGTCAAAGGCGTGAAGCCGGGCGACAAGGTCGTGCTGGCGCCGGACGACAAGCTGCAAGACGGCCAGGCCGTCAAGTTGGCGAAGAAATGAGCGAGCCGCTGGTATTGATCGAACATCTGGTCAAGTCCTATCGCCGTGGCGACCAAGTGGTGGAGGTGCTGCGCGATATCAGCCTGGCGATACCGGCCGGCGCCTTCACCGCGCTGATGGGGCCTTCCGGCTCCGGCAAAAGCACGCTGCTCAATCTGATCGCCGGCATCGACAAGCCGGATAGCGGCGTGCTGCGCATCGCCGGTCTCGATATCGCCGGCATGGGCGAGACGGCGCTGGCCGCCTGGCGCGCCGCCAATGTCGGCTTCATCTTCCAGTTCTATAACCTGATGCCGGTGCTGACCGCGTTCGAGAACGTCGAACTGCCGCTGCTGCTCACGCCCTTGTCGCGGCGCGAGCGGCGCGAAAGAGTGGCGCTGACCTTGGAGATGGTCAACCTGGCCGACCGCATGGACCACACGCCGAACGAGCTGTCCGGCGGCCAGCAGCAGCGCGTGGCGATCGCCCGCGCCATCGTCAGCGATCCCACCTTGATCGTGGCCGACGAGCCGACCGGCGACCTTGACCGCCACTCGGCCACCGAGATCCTGTCGTTGCTCCAGCAACTGAACCAGCAACTGGGGAAAACCATCATCATGGTCACGCACGACGCGCACGCGGCGGCGCAGGCTCGCAACCTGGTACACCTTGAAAAAGGCGAACTGCTCGCCGACGAACCACAGCGCGCGTAAACCCACCTTGAACGCCAGGACGCCACCATGTACACCCTGCGGCTGATCGTCAAAAACTCCCTGCGCCACAAACTGCGCACGTCGTTGACGATACTCGGGCTGGTGGTGGCGATCTTCGCCTTCGGCCTGCTGCAAACGGTCATCGACGCCTGGTACGCCGGGGCGGAAGGCGCCTCCAACACCACGCTGGTCACGCGCAACAAGACGTCGCTCGTGTTTCCGCTGCCGCTGTCGTACGAGGCCCGCATCCACGCGGTTGCCGGCGTGACCGGGGTGGGCTACGCCAACTGGTTCCAGGGCACCTACAAGGACCCGAAAAACTTCTTCGCGCAGTTTGCCATCTCCGGCGCCAGCTATCTGGATATCTACCCCGACTACCTGCTGCCGCCCGACCAGCGCGCGGCGTTCCTGCGCGACCGCAAGGGCGCCCTCGTCGGCCGCAAGCTGGCCGACCAATTCGGATTCAAGGTCGGCGATGTCATTCCGCTCAAAGGCACGGTTTACCCGGGGGACTGGGAGCTGGTCGTGCGCGGCATCTTCGACGGCAGGCAAAGCACGACCAATACGGCGACCCTGTTCCTGCACTGGGACTACGTCAACGAGTCGCTCAAGAAGACCCTGCCCCGCCGCGCCAACCAGATTGGCGTGTACGTGGTGCGGATCGACGAGCCGGAAAACGCCGCCGCCATCTCGGCGGCGATCGACAAGGAATTCAGCAACTCGCTGGCCGAGACGCTGACCGAGACGGAGAAGGCTTTCCAGCTCGGCTTCGTATCGATGTCGGAGGCGATCGTGGTGGCGATCCGCGTGGTGTCGTTCGTCGTGATCGTGATCATCGCGGCGGTGATGGCCAACACGATGGCCATGAGCGCGCGCGAACGCCTGGGCGAATACGCCACGCTCAAGGCGCTGGGGTTCGGCCCCGGCTTCCTGACGGCGATGATCCTGGGCGAATCGCTGCTGCTGTCGCTGTTCGGCGCGGTGCTGGGGATCGTCATCCTGTTTCCGTTCGCCGCCTTCCTGGGGAGCGTGATGGGTACCCTGTTTCCGGTCTTCGAGGTGACGCGGTTGACGGTGCTCCAGCAGATACTGGCGGCGCTGGCCATCGGCCTGGTCGCGGCCATCGCGCCGGCCTTGCGGGCGACCCGCGTCAACATCGTCGAGGGGCTAAGGAGCATAGGATGATAATGCGATGAAGATTCCCCTCTTCTACGTCGCCCGCAACCTGTGGGCGCGCCGCCTGACCACGGCGCTGACGGCCGCCGGACTGGCGCTGGTGGTGTTCGTGTTCGCGACGGTGCTGATGCTCGACGAAGGCTTGCGCAACACGCTGGTGACCACCGGCGAGTACGACAACGTGGTGCTGATACGGCGCAGCGCCGACACCGAGGTGCAGAGCAGCGTCGAACGGGCGCAGGCCAGCATCGTCTCGAGCCACCCTTCCATCGCGCTGGGCGCCGACGGCCGGCCGTTGCTGTCGCGCGAGACGGTGGTGCTCATCTCGCTCAACAAGCGGGGTTCTGCCAAGCCGTCCAACGTCATCATCCGCGGCATCGGCGAGCGCGGACTGGCGCTGCGGCCGCAAGTGAGGCTGACGGCCGGGCGCATGTTCCGGCCCGGCGCGTCCGAGATCATCGCCGGGGCCAGCATCGCCCGGCGCTTCGCCGGCGCCGGCATCGGCGAGACGCTGCGCTTCGGCCAGCGCGAATGGACGGTCGTGGGATTGTTCGACGCCGGGAACAGCGGCTTCGATTCGGAGGTATGGGGCGACGCCGATCAGCTGATGCCGGCGTTCCGGCGGGTGGCCTATTCGGCGGTCGTGCTGCGCTTGGCCGGCGCGTCGCTATTCGACGGTTTCAGGAAGGATATCGAGGGCGATCAACGCCTGACCCTTGATGCCAAGCGCGAGCAGACTTTTTATGCGGACCAGTCGAAGGCGCTGTCGACCTTCATCAGCGTGCTGGGGCTGATCTTGTCGGTGATCTTTTCGATCGGGGCGATGATCGGGGCGACGATCACGATGTATGCGTCGGTCGCCAACCGGGTGGGTGAAATCGGCACGCTGAGGGCATTGGGATTTCAGCGGCGGAGTATTCTCGCGGCGTTTTTGGCGGAGTCGATGCTGCTGGCGGTGGTGGGCGGCGTGCTGGGGCTGGGGTGCGCGTCGCTGATGCAGTTTATCTCTTTCTCGACCACGAACTTTCAGTCGTTCTCCGAGTTGGCGTTCGGGTTCAGGCTGACGGCCGATATCGTCGTCAAGACGCTGGTGTTTTCGCTGGTGATGGGGTTTATCGGCGGCGTGCTGCCAGCGCTGCGCGCGGCGCGCATGAAGATTGTCGATGCGTTGCGCGCCGCTTGACGTTAGACCAATCGTTGGAAGATGCGTTACTCGGCGTCCGGCTGCTGCGACGGGTGCGCTTGCTGAAACGCGGGTAGCGCGGCGCAGGCGGCGTTGATGCGCATGACGGTCGGGAAAGGCGCCGTATCGACCTCGAACCGCTGCGCGTTGAACACCTGCGGCACCAGACAGCAATCTGCCAACGTCGGCGTGTCGCCGTGCGAGTAGACACCCGTGCGCGCATCCCCGGCCAGCAGGGCTTCCAGCGTCTCCAGTCCGCTGCGTAGCCAGTGCCGATGCCACGCCAGCTTGACCTCCTCGGTCAGCCCCATCTCGCCCTTGATGTACTTGAGTACACGCAGATTCCCCAACGGGTGCGTATCGGCCACCACCGTCAACGCCAACGCGCGCACGCGGGCGCGGCCCGCCGGATCGGCCGGCAGCAAGGGCGTTTGCGGCCGCGTCTCGTCCAGATATTCCAGTATCGCCAGCGACTGGCCTACGACGGCGCCGTCGTCGTCCTCCAGCGTCGGCAGCAGCGTGGACGGATTGACCGCGCGATAAGCGTCGGCCAGATGCTGTCCGCCGTCGCGCAGCAGATGCACAGGCTGCGCCTCGTACGCCAATCCCTTGAGATTGAGCGCGATCCGCACCCGGTAGGCGGCTGAACTGCGGAAGTAAGTGTACAGCTTCATTGGCGACGCTCCCCATAATGCGCGACGGTCTGCTCGATCGCACCGAAGATGCTGGCGCCCTGCGCGTCACGCATCTCGATGCGCACGCTGTCGCCGAATTTGAGGTAGCCCGTTTGCGGCTTGCCGGTCTCGATGGTTTCATACATGCGCACTTCGGCCAGGCAGCAGTATCCGACGCCGCCGTTGTCGATGCTCGACCCATGGAGGCCGCCCTGCTTGTTGGAGACGGTGCCGGAGCCGATGATGGTGCCGGCCGCCAGCTCCCGCGTGGCGGCGGCGTGGGCCACCAGCTGGGCGAAGCTGAAGGTCATGTCTTCGCCCGCATTGGGCTTGCCGAACGGCTTGCTGTTGATGTCGACCAGCAGCGGCAGATGCAGTTTGCTGTCGGTCCAGTCGAGGCCCAACTCGTCCGGCGTAACGGCCACCGGCGAGAACGCGCTGGCCGCCTTGGACTGGAAGAAGCCGAAGCCCTTGGCCAGTTCATTGGGGATCAGGTTGCGCAGCGAGACGTCGTTGACCAGCATGACGAGCCGGATCGCCTTGCCGGCATCGGCCACGCCCACGCCCATCGGCACGTCGCCGGTGATGACGGCCACCTCGGCCTCCAGGTCGATGCCCCATTCCTCCGACAGCGCGTAGATCGGATCGCGCGGGCCGATAAAACTGTCCGAGCCGCCCTGGTACATCAGCGGGTCGGTGTAGAACGACGCCGGCACCTCGGCGTTGCGCGCCTTGCGCACCAGCTCAACGTGGTTGATGTAGGCCGAGCCATCCGCCCACTGATAGGCGCGCGGCAGCGGCGAGTGGCAGGCTTGCTGGTCGAACGGTTTGGCGTCGACCGCGTCGCCGGCGTTGAGCAGGGTGTACACCGCCTCCAGCCGGTCCGCGACCAGGTCCCAATGATCCAGCGCATGCTGCAGCGTGGCCGATATTTTTGGCACCAGCTGGTATTGCGACAGGTCGCGGCTGACCACGACCAGACGACCATCGCGGCTGTCGTCTTTTAATGTGGCGAGCTTCATACCTGAGCTCCGTGGTGAATTTGTTCGATTTTCATAATTGCCTCCAGTTCAGTTTGTCGACATTAGAAGCGAATCTCAGATATCATACAAACAGTATTTTTCCCGCTATTTATCAGGTTTTCCCATGAATCCAAGTTTGCGGCAAATGCGGGCACTGGTCGCCCTGGCCAAAACCGGCAGTTTCACGCTGGCGGCGGACCACCTCAACCTGACGCAATCGGCGCTCAGCGGCCAGATCAAGGAGCTCGAGCAGATGCTCGGCGTGCGTGTCGTCGAGCGTACCACGCGCAAGACGCAATTGTCGGAGGTGGGACGCGAACTGACGCCGTTGTTCGAGAAGATGCTGCAGGATCTGGACCGCGCGATGGCCGACATCGCCAGCCGCAAGGCGCTCAAGCAGGGGATCGTGCGCATCGCCGCGCCGCAGATGCTCTCGTGCACCTTGCTGCCCGAGGCCATCGCCGCCTATTCCGCCCGTTATCCGGACGTGCAGGTGCGGCTGGCCGACAGCCCGGTCGAGCAGGTGTCGGCGCGCGTGTTCAGCGGCGAGGCCGACTTCGGCATCGGCCCGGAGCGCGATGCCAACACCGAGATCGAAGCGCTGCCGCTGTTCGACATGCCCTTCGTGGTGGTGTTTCCGCCCGGGCATGCGCTGGAGTCGCGCGAGCGCATCCCCTGGGCCGACATCAACGATTTCCCCTTCATTTCCTTGCAGGGGCAGTTCACCGAGCGGCTGCTGCGCGATATGCATGTGTCGTTTCGCGAGCTGTCGCTCAGCCCCTACAACGAGGTGACCTTCATGACCACAGCGCTGGCAATGGTGCATGCGCGGCTGGGGATTACCGTGTGCCTGCCGTACGCGGAAAAAATGGTGCAGTTGTATGGATTGCGGATGCGTCAGCTGGTCGATCCCGCGCTCACGCGTCGTTTTTTTGTCTATACGCGCAACGCGCGGGCGTTGTCGCCGGCGGCCGAGAGTTTTGTCGCCTTCCTGCGGGAGTACATCGCGGCGCACGAGTGGAACGTTCCGCTCGCTTAAGATAACTTACATTTTCCCCACTACCGCCCGCTATGCGGCGTGTGTATGCTTCGGTATATGAATATTTTGCATATCGAAAATGAAGCCGCCGGGCGCTAAACCAGCATCGATCATGACAGCAGACACCATCGCCATCAACCAGATGATGGATCAGTTTGACGGCCACCACAGCGTTTGGCTGTTCGGCTACGGCTCGCTGATCTACAAGGCCGACTTCCCCTACCTGCAACGCCGTCCGGCCAGCATTACCAACTGGACCCGCCGCTTTTGGCAAGGCTCGCATGACCATCGCGGCACCCCGGAAGCGCCGGGCCGCGTGGTCACCATCATCGAGCAAGCGGGCGCCATTTGCCATGGCATGGCTTACCTGGTCACGCCGGAAGTGTTCGCCCACCTGGACCACCGCGAGAAGAACGGCTACTTGCGGCTGGCGACGACCATATCGTTCGATGATGGCGACAGCGGTAGTAACAGCGGCAGTGACAGTGACAGTGACAGCGTCGTTGGCCTGGTCTACATTGCCACGCCGGACAACACGGCCTTCCTGGGCGAGGCGTCCGAACAGGAGATCGCGCGCCACATCGCGCGCTCCATCGGCCCCAGCGGCCCGAACAGCGACTACCTCAATCACCTGGCGCATGCCCTGCGCGAACTGGGCCGCCACGATCAGCATGTCTTCGAGATCGAACGGCACCTGGCCGCGTTGAACGCCCCTCCTCCTACGGTTCCGTCAGAATAAATCCAACTGGCCCTCACTGGCCGGCTTGGCGCGCGCGCCCAACGGCGGCACCACCAGCGGACGGGTGAACTGCGACGCGTCCATGCTGTGAAAGCGGCTGCCCTTGCCCGACAGCCCGAGGCGCTCGGTGGCGATCTTGAAGCGTTGCCGTATCAATTCCGCCCACACGCCCTCGCCTTTCATGCGGGAGCCAAACGTGCTGTCGTAGTCTTTGCCGCCGCGCATCTCACGCACGCGGTTCATCACGCGCTGCGCCCGCTCCGGGAAGTGCGCCTGCAGCCATTGCTGGAACAGCGGCGCCACCTCCCACGGCAGCCGCAGCACCGTGTAGTGCGCGGTAACGGCGCCGGCTTCCTTGACCGCTTCCAGCAGGCGCTCGATATCCGGCTCGGTGACGAACGGAATGATGGGCGCGACGCTGACGGCCACCGGAATGCCGGCGTCGGTCAAGGTGCGGATCGTGCGCAGCCGGCGCGCCGGGGCCGCCGCGCGCGGTTCAAGCGTGCGCGAGATGGCCGGGTCCAGGGTTGTGAGCGTGATGGCGACGCCGGCCTGCCGCTTGGCCGCCATCGCCGAGAGGATATCGATATCCCGCTCGATCAGCGATGATTTGGTGATCAGGCCAACCGGGTGCTGGCATTCCTGCAGCACTTCCAGCACGCGGCGCGTGAGCTTGCGCTCGCGCTCGCAGGGCTGGTAGGCGTCCGTATTGACGCCAAGCGCGATCGATTCGGGCTCGTAGCCGGCCTTGGCCAGCTCGCGCCGCAGCATTTCCGGCGCGTTGACCTTGGCGAAAATCTTGCTCTCGAAGTCCATGCCGGGCGACAGGCCGAGATAACTGTGCGTGGGACGGGCGAAACAGTAAATACAGCCGTGCTCGCAGCCGCGATACGGGTTCAGCGAGACGCTGAACGGCAGGTCCGGCGAGGCGTTCCGGCTCAAAATCGATTTACAATATTCGTCGGTGACCTGGGTTTTCCACGGCGACGCCTCCTCTTCCTCGCGCTCCCAGCCGTCGTCATAGGCTTCGCGCGCGTTGACCTCGAAGCGCCCCTGCAGGTTCGATACCGCGCCACGGCCCTTTTGCGCCTTCAGCGAAGGCGGCGGCAGCATCACGTGCTCTTGGTTGTTTTCGTCGTGGTTCATGATCGCTGGGGCCGAGCGCCGGGCGGGGATCGCCACTACTGCGCCAATACTGTATATATATCCAGTATTCTAAGCGCTCCAAATGGCCATATCAAGCGAAAAATCAACGGTGCGGCCCTCGCGCCTTTGGCGCCCGCGCCCGAACTGGTATCATGCGGGGCTTCCGGGGGAAGACTTTCCCCGCGCCACGCGCGCCCCCACCCCACATTCCGCCAGGCTGCCGCCCCAGGCAGCGGCCCGGCTCACTCTACGCGAGCTAAACATGAACAATTCGACTCAACCGTTGCCGTCTTTTTTTAGCCGGATATCGATCGCCATCGGCGCCTTCTTCCGCGCGCTGTCCGACGCCGAGTACGCCGCCCGCCTGGCGCGCATCGCCGCCGGCGAGCCGCAGCCGTCCGCCGCGCCGGTTTCCGCACCTGCTCCCGTCCCCGCGCCGGCTCCCGTGCCTGCCCCGGCCCCGGTCACGCTGCGCGTCGCCACGCCGGACGCCGCGCTTCAGCTGCTTGGCCTGTTCCAGCGCGAAGCGCGCCTGATCGACTTCACCCAGGAGAACCTGAGCGCCTACTCGGACGCCGACATCGGCGCCGCCGCGCGCGTGGTGCACGAAGGCTGCGGCAAGGTGCTGCGCGAGCACTTCACCATCGAAGCGGTGCGCAGCGAGGCCGAAGGCAGCCGCGTGGTGCTGGAGGAAGGCTTCGACGCCAGCGCCGTGCGCCTGACCGGCAACGTGGTCGGCAAGGCGCCGTTCCGTGGCGCCTTGAGCCATCGCGGCTGGCGCGCGTCGAACGTGCGCCTGCCGAAACTGGCCGAAGCGCACGACGCGGCCATCCTGGCACCGGCGGAGGTGGAATTATGAGCGACCCACGCTACGCCATCGGCATCGACCTTGGCACCACCCACAGCGCGCTGTCCTATGTCGACCTGACCACCAGCGACGGCGAAAAAACCCAGCACGGCGTGCTGGCGATTCCGCAACTGACCGCACCAGGCACGGTGGAAGACCTGGCGCTGCTGCCGTCCTTCCTGTATTTGCCGCACGCCAACGAACTGGCGCCGGGCGATTTGAGCCTGCCATGGCAGCAGTCGGCGGCAGAACAAACCGGCGTGGCCGGCGAGATGGCGCGCAGCCGTGGCGCCACCACGCCGATCCGCCTGGTCTCCAGCGCCAAGAGCTGGTTGAGCCACCCGGGCGTGGACCGCCGCAGCGCCCTGTTGCCGAACGACGCGCCGGAAGAAGTCACGCGCGTCTCGCCACTGGAGGCGTCGACCCGCTACCTGTCGCACCTGCGCCAGGCGTGGGAGCAGGCGCACCCGGAGGCGCCGTTCGGCGAACAGGCCGTGACGGTGACGATTCCCGCCTCCTTCGACCCGGGCGCGCGCGAACTGACGGCCGACGCGGCCCGCGCGGCAGGCTACACCAATCTGACCTTGCTGGAGGAGCCGCAGGCGGCCCTGTATAGCTGGATCCAGGGCAGCGAAGGCCGCTGGCGCAAAGAGGTCAAACCGGGCGACATCATCCTGGTGGTGGACGTCGGCGGCGGCACCAGCGACTTTTCGCTGATCGCCGTGCTGGAACGCGACGGCATCCTGGAGCCGCACCGCATCGCGGTGGGCGATCACATTCTGCTCGGCGGCGACAATATGGATTTGGCGCTGGCCCATCTGGTGGCGCGCAAGCTGGCCGCCAACGGCACCCAGCTCGACGCCTGGCAAATGCGCGCGCTGACCTACGGCTGCCGCACGGCCAAGGAAAAGCTGCTGGCCGATGCGACCGTCGACACCTGGCCTATCGTGGTGCCGAGCCGTGGCTCGAAACTGATCGGCGGCTCGATCCGCACCGAGCTGACACGTGACGAGGTGACCACCTTTATTCTCGACGGCTTCTTCCCGGCGGTGGACGCGGCGGCACGTCCCGCCGTGCGCACGCGCGCGGGCCTGACCCAGCTTGGCCTGCCGTATGCGCAGGACGCGGGCATCACCCGACACCTCGCCGCGTTCCTGGCACGCCAGGTCGGCGCCACCAGCGAACTGGAAGGCTACGCCGGCAAGCACAGTGCCGACGCCACCTTCCTGCATCCGACGGCGGTGCTGTTCAACGGCGGCGTGTTCAAGTCCGAGCTGTTGGCGCAACGCGTCATGGGCACGCTCAATGACTGGCTGTATATGGAAGGCGCGGAGCCGGCCCGCATGCTGGGCGGCGCCGACCTGGATCTGGCGGTCGCGCGCGGCGCGGCTTATTACAGCTATGTGCGCAGGGGCAGCGGCGTGCGGATTCGCGGCGGCACGGCGCGCGCCTACTACGTGGCGATCGAGTCCTCGATGCCGGCCATCCCCGGCATGGAACCGCCGATCCAGGCGCTGTGCGTGGCGCCGTTCGGCATGGAGGAAGGCAGCGAGATCGAACTGCCGAACCAGGAGTTTGGCCTGGTCGTCGGCGAGCCGGTGCAGTTCCGCTTCTTCGGCTCCTCCGTGCGCCGGCAAGACCAGATCGGCGACCTGCTGGACTTCTGGGGTCCGGAGGAACTGATCGAGTTGAACGAGATCCAGGCCACGCTCTCGCCGGAAGGCCGTCAGGCCGGCGATGTGGTGCAGGTGCGCCTGCACGCGATGGCGACCGAATCGGGCACGCTCGAATTGCTGGCCGTGGCAAACGACGGCCAGCGCTGGAAAGTGGAGTTCGACGTGCGCTCGGGCGCCACTGAAAGTATCGCCGCCTGAGCATGAGTCAATACATCGTCAGCATCGACCTTGGCACCACCAATACGGTGCTGGCCTATTCGGCGCCCGGCAAAGCCGACATCCAGCTGTTCGACATCGAACAGCTGGTGGCGCCGGGCCAGGTTGGCGCTGGCGCGCTGCTGCCGTCGGTGCGCTACCACCCGGCCGAGGGCGAGCTGGCGGACGGCGAGTTGCAACTGCCCTGGTTGCAGGACGACGTGGCCGGTTTGCGGCAGGTGGTGGTCGGTCGCCTGGCGCGCAAACTTGGCGCGCAGGTGCCGGGGCGTCTGGTCTCCAGCGCCAAGAGCTGGCTGTCGCATCCGAACGTGGACCGCACGGCCGCCATCCTGCCATGGGGTGCCGAAGCCGATGTGACCAAAGTGTCGCCGGTGGCAGCCAGCGCCTCCTATCTTTCGCATCTGCGCGCCGCCTGGAACACACGCTTTCCCTCGCATCCGCTGGAGCGGCAGCAGATCGTCCTGACGATTCCCGCCTCCTTCGACGAAGGCGCGCGAGCACTGACGCTTGAAGCGGCGCGCCTGGCCGGCCTGTCCAGCCTGCGCCTGCTGGAGGAGCCGCAGGCGGCCTTCTACGATTGGCTGTTCCGCCAGCGTGCAACGCTTGTCGCCGATCTGGCCGAGACGCGCCTGCTGCTGGTGTGCGACGTCGGCGGCGGCACCACCGACTTCAGTTTGATCAAGGTCGGGATGCTCGACGGCCAGCCGGGGATCAGCCGCATCGGCGTGGGCAATCACCTGATCCTCGGCGGCGACAATATGGATCTGGCCTTGGCGCACCTGGTCGAGACGCGCATGGCGGCTACACAAAGTGGCGACGCGCCGCCACCACGCCTGTCGTCGAGCCGCCTGGCGCAACTGGCGGAGCGCTGCCGCGCGGCGAAGGAGCTGCTGCTGGCGGCGGACGCGCCGGAGCGCGCCACCGTCACCCTGCTCGGTTCCGGCTCGCGCCTGATCGGCGGCTCCCGCTCGGCCGAGCTGATCCGCGACGAAGTGGCGGCGCTGGTGGTGGACGGTTTCTTCCCATTGAATCCGTCGCGCGAACCGGCCACGCGCGGGCGCGGCGCGATCATCGAGTTCGGCCTGCCCTACGCCAGCGACGCAGCCATCACCCGCCATCTGGCGGGCTTCCTGCGCCAGCACGCGGCGGCGGCCCGCGAGGCATTGGGCCTGCCTGCGGACGATCATGCGACGATACCGGTTCCCGATACATTGCTGCTGAACGGCGGCGTGTTCCGCGCCGACGCCCTGGCCCGACGTTTGGAGGAAGTGCTCTCGAATTGGCGTGGCGCTCCGCTGCGCGTTCTGAACAACGACGATCCCGATGTCGCCGTCGCGCGTGGAGGCGTGGCCTACGCACTGGGTCAAACCGGCCAGGCGCCGGTCATCGGCGGCGGCTCGCCGCGCAGCTACTTCCTGCTGCTGGACGATGAACAGCGCGCCGACAAGCCGCGCCGCGCCGTTTGCATCCTGCCGCGCGGCAGCGCCGAGAACCGCGAAATCCTGCTGGCCGAGCGCACCTTCGCGCTGCGGCTTGGGCGCCCGGTACGCTTCCATCTGGCGTCGTCGACGTCGGACGCCACTCCGCCGCAAGCCGGTGAACTGGTCGAATTGCAACCGGACGACTACGTCCAGCTGCCGCCGATCGCCACCGTGCTGCGCGACAGCGGCGCCGCCGACGCCCGCAAGGAAATCCCAGTGCAGTTGGCCACCACGCTGAGCGAAGTCGGCACGCTGGAAGTGCACTGCGTGGCGATCGAAGACGCGCAGCGCTGGCTGCTGGAGTTCCAGCTGCGCGGCGACGCCGGCATCGCGGAGGCCGACGACGTTGGCACCAACGTCCACCAGGATGCACCGATGCCGGCGGGCCTGAACGCGGCCATCGACAAGATAGACCGCATCTTCGGCAGCCGCGCGCTGCAGGTCGACGTCAAGGAAGTGAAGCAACTGCGCGCGCAGCTCGAACACCTGTTGGGCAGCCGCGAAAGCTGGGCCACGCCGCTGCTGCGCCGTTTGTTCGATGCGCTGATCGAACGCGCCAAGGGCCGCCGCCGGTCGTCGGAACACGAGCGCGCGTGGCTCAATCTGAGCGGCTACTGCCTGCGTCCGGGCTTCGGCCATTCGCTCGACGAGTGGCGCATCGAACAATTGTGGGCGATGTTCGAAGCCGGCGCCCAGCACCACAAGGACAGCCAGGTCTGCGCCGAGTGGTGGACCCTGTGGCGGCGCGTGGCCGGCGGCTTGAGCGTGGAAGCACAGTTGCGGGTGCTCGACGATTTCGCCTTCAACGTCCAGGCGGACGCGCAGGAGCGCGGCCGGCGCCCGCAAACGCTGGTCAACGGCAGCGAGGAGGACATGCTGCGCCTGGGCGCCTCGCTCGAACGCATACCCGGCAACTACAAAGCCGAAATCGGCGCATGGATGCTGTCGCAGCTCGACGCCTCAACCCGCGCGGCCGCCAAGGCAGGCGCCAACAAGACCCGCGCCGGCGCCGCGAACGCCGGCAAGGCCGAAGCGGCGCAGGCGCGCTTCCTGTGGGGATTGAGCCGCGTCGGCGCCCGCCAGCCGTTCCACGGCAGCGCACATGATGTCGTCGACAGCGCGGTCGTCGAGCAGTGGCTGGGCGAGATACTGGCGTTGGACTGGAAGAAGGTGGAGCCGGCCGGATTCGCGGCCGCCCATCTGGCGCGCATGACGGGCGATCGTGCCCGCGACATCAACGAGACATTGCGGGCGGAGATCCTGCGGCGCCTCGCCGCGATCGGCGCTCCCGCCAACTGGAGCGCGATGGTGCGCGAGGTGGTGCAACTCGACCAGGCCGAAGAAAAACGCATGCTGGGCGAATCGCTGCCGCCCGGCCTGAAGCTGATCGCCTGATCAGGGGCGCACGTAGCTGGCCTGTTGGGCGACGAAACCGTCGAAGGCGTCGATCAACGGAGTGAATTTGCGCGGATCGTTTTCCAGTTGCGCCAGCGCGTACGCCGTCGCCTCCAGTGTCGATAGCTGGTCCGGCAGATGCGCCTTGCGTATCAGGTAATGCGACGGCGGCGTGTCGCGCAGCGGTAGGCGGGGCAGCGCTTGCAGCGGCGGATTCAGATACAGCATCTTGCGGCTCTTGCGCCAGGTCCCGTCCAGCACCACCAGCCGCAATCGCTGCGGTTCACCGAGCCAATCTTGGTCGAACACCTGCGGCGTGGCCAGTCCCAATGATTTGTCGTCGGCCGTCTCCGGATACAGCAGCACGTTGCGGCGATCGCCGGAGAGCAGCTCGCCCAACCGATCCGGCTCGAATGCTTCGCAGCATTCCAGGCGGCTGTTGGACAAACTCAGATGGAGCAAACGCGCGCTGCCCTTGGCGTTCGCGACCTCCATCGGATGCTGCAGGATCAGCACCTCCACCTGGTTCGATACCGACGCCACCCAGCGGCATATGCAGGTTGGCAGCGGCCGCAGACACGCGGGGCATTGCGCCCGGGTGCTGCGTGGATTGGAGGTTGCGGCGTCGGTACTGGTCATATGCCATTGTACCGACGCGCAGCCTTGCTTAGAACTCTTCCCAGCCGTCCGCGTCGTTGGTGGTGATCGCCTTGCGCGTGCTGTCCGGGGCCACCTTGCGCGAAGGCGCGGAAACGGCAACTACAGCGGTTGGCTTGGCGCGGCGCGGCGGCAGCGCCGGACGTATGGGCATGCGCGGAGCGCTACGGCTGGACGCGGCCACCGGCACCGGCAGCTGCAAACCACCCAGTTTGAACACGCTAACCACGTCGGCCAGCTTGGCCGACTGCTCCTGCATCGATTCCGCCGCCGCGGCGGCCTGTTCGACCAGCGCCGCGTTCTGCTGCGTCACCTGGTCCATCTGGGTGATGGCATCGTTGACCTGGGCGATGCCGATGCTCTGCTCTTCGCTGGCATGGCTGATCTGCGTCATGATCTGGGTCACGCGGTTGATGCTGGTGACGATCTCGCTCATGGTTTCCCCGGCCTTGTTGACCAGGTCCGAGCCCTGCGAGACCTTCTCGACCGAATCGTTGATCAGGCTCTTGATGTCCTTGGCGGCCGACGCCGAGCGCTGCGCCAAATTGCGCACCTCCGAGGCCACCACCGCGAAGCCGCGCCCCTGCTCGCCGGCGCGCGCCGCTTCCACCGCGGCGTTCAACGCGAGGATATTGGTTTGGAAGGCGATGCCGTCGATGACCGAGATGATCTCGACGATTTTACGCGACGAATCGTTGATGGAGCCCATGGTGTTGACCACCTCGCCCACCACCGCGCCGCCACGGCTGGCGATTTCGGCGGCGCTGATCGCCAGCGCATTGGCCTCGCGCGCATTCTCCGCGTTGAACTTCACCGTCGACGTCAATTCCTCCATCGACGATGCCGTCTCCTCCAGCGAGCTGGCTTGCTGCTCCGTGCGCGACGACAGGTCTTGATTGCCGGCGGCGATTTCGGTGGAGGCGGTGGCCATCAGGTCGGTGCCGTTGCGCACCTGGCCGACGATGCTGACCAGGTTGGAGTTCATGATTTTCAGGGCGTTCATCAGCTGCCCGGTCTCGTCGTTGCTGTGCACCTGGATTTCGCTGGTCAAATCGCCGGACGATACGGTTTCCGCGACCTTGACCGCCTCGTTGATCGGCCGTGTGATCGTGCGGGTGATCCACCAGGCGGCGAGGACGCCCATGACGATGGCGGCAAGGCCCAGCATCACCAGCAAGGTGCGGCCGCTGGTGTACTGGTCGCGAATCTGGACGGCGGCGGCGTCGAGCAGGTCGGCCTGCCGCTCGGAGAAGGTTTTCAGCGCGGCGAGATAACTGGTGCGGGTTTGAGCCAGGTCGCCTTCGTAGAGCTTTTTGCCCAGTTCCAGATCGCCCTTGGCCTTGGCGGCAAAAACGGCCTTGCGCACGTCGGTGTAGACTTTGCGCGTGTCCAGCACCTGCTTGAACAGCGGCTTGAGTTCCTCTTCCTCGATGGTGGCGCCGATCTGGTCCTGGATCTTGGTCGCCCGTCCGGACGACGCGGCCATCAGCGCCTCCAGGTTTTTCTGATCGGCCGGATCGGAAACCATCCAGGCGCCCGAGGTGCGCGCGGCATTGACCTCGATGATCTTGCCCCATTCCGCAATCAACCGCTGGTCGCGGATCTTCACGTCGATCATATGGTCGGTCATCGCACTGGCGCTACTGAGGCGCATGATGCCGATGATGGTCATCGTGGTCAGTAACAGCAGGATGAGCGAAAAGCCGAAGCCGAGACGCGTGCCGATTTTCAGGTTGTTCATGGCGAACCCCTAGCGAAAGGATCTGGAATGTACGACCCATGCTAGCACTGTTCGCCAAAATCTGTAGCACTGAGAGAAAGATTGAGCGTTGCGTTACAACAACCACAAATCGGGAATACTCCCGTCGATCACTCGCCGCCGGGCTGGGAGCCCAACAGTTCTTCAAGGCCGGCGATGGCGCCCGGATCCTTGACCACGGCGCGCAGCCAGACGTGCAGCGGCATGTCGCCCCAGCTGGCGGCTTTGTCGGCAAGGTAGGCCACCGGACTATGGGGCTCGGTGCGGCGGAAAAAATCGGCCACGAGACGCAATTGCGCCAGGGCCTGGGCGCGGTTCTGTACCGCCCCGCCCAGCGCCGCTGGCGCGCCTTGGCCGACAGGGCCCGGTGCGGCGTCGCCGGCCATCGCCATTGAGGCCGCGCTACCGGCTGGCGCGATGGCGGTGACCAGGGTTTGCAAAGCGTCTTTGGCTGCGCTAAAACCCGGGCCGTCGGCGCCCAGGCGCCGATCGACCACGCGCTCCAGTTCACCGAGCATGGCGAGGCAGTATTGGGCATCCGGCAGCAGCGCCGCGCCATCGTCCAGCGGCATCTCCCTGACCAGCACCAGGGTGCGCGTGAGCAGCCAATACAGGTTGCCGATGCGTTGGTCGTAATCGCCTTCGTCGGGCAGCGGATACAAGCCGTCCCAGTAATGCTCGCACAGCCCTGACAGCACAGCATAGCCGTCACCGAGGCCGCGCAGGCCGCGCGTCTTGGCGTGGGCCTCGGCCAGCCAGACGGCCAGCCGCAGGTCTTTGGTTTTCGTTTCGATCATGGCGGCGCAGCGGCTGCCGACAAACTGCCAGTCGGCCTCCTTCAGCACCGCCACCCACTCGCCCTGATCCAGGGTGGGATCGTCGTAGGTGCGCGCATGCGCGATGGCGTCCACTTCGCTGCTGAAGGACAGGTCCTCGCCGCAAATTTGATCCGCGCCAATCGGCAACAGCAGTTGTGCGATGCTGAACATGGTGACTCCTTGCTATTTGATAGTGTATTTGAACTGGCCCTGCTTGCTGGCGCCGACCTTGATCCTGGCGATAGCCGCGCCCTGCGCCATTTTCTCGAGCACCGCCTCGGCGATCTCCGGCAGCAGGCTGCCGTTCAGGATATGGTCGACATTGCGGGCGCCGGAATCGACTTCCGTGCAGCGCGCCAGCACGGCTTCGACCAACGCATCGTCATAGCTGAACTCCGCGTGGTGCTGGTCGCGGATGCGCTGGCCGATGCGGTCCAGTTTCAGCCCGATGATGCGCACCAGTACCTGGTCCGGGATCGGGTAGTACGGCACCACCTTGAGCCGTCCCAGAAAGGCCGGCTTGAAGTGTTTGACGAGTTGTGGCCGCAGCAGCTGCTCCAGTTCATCCACGGTCGGCGGCGTTTCCTTGTTCAGGCATGCCTGCATCACAGCCGCCGAGCCGGCGTTCGACGTGGCGATGATGATGGTGTTGCGGAAGTCGATCTCGCGTCCCTCGGCATCGTCCATCACGCCCTTGTCGAAGACCTGGAAGAACAGTTCCGTGACATCCGGGTGGGCTTTTTCGATTTCGTCCAGCAGCACCACGCTGTACGGATTGCGGCGCACCGCCTCGGTCAGCACGCCGCCCTGTCCGTAGCCGACGTAGCCGGGCGGCGAGCCCTTGAGGCCCGAGACGCTGTGCGCCTCCTGGTATTCGCTCATGTTGATCGTCAGGAGCTTGCGCTCGCCGCCGTACAGCAGGTCGGCCAGCGCCAAAGCGGTTTCCGTCTTGCCGACGCCCGAGGGGCCTACGAACATGAACACTCCTTTGGGTTTGTTTGGGTCGTCCAGGTTGGCGCGCGCGGTGCGCACACGCTGCGCCACGGCGGCGATGGCGGCCGGCTGGCCGAGGATGCGGGCCTCCAGCGCGTCCTGCAGTTTGAGCACGGTGCGGATTTCATCCTTGACCATTTTCCCCAGCGGGATCCCGGTCCAGCCGGAGACGATGGCGGCGACGGTGGCGGCATCCACTTCCACCGGCACCATCGGCGTCTCGCCCTGCAGCGCCGCCAGCTGCTCCTTCAACGCGCCGATCTCGCCGGCGCCGTCGCCGCCGGTACGCAGACGCGCGATGGCGGCGACGATCGACTGCTCGCGCTGCCAACGATCGCCGTTCTTCGCGTGCTCCCCGGCCAGCGCCGCGCGGGTGTCGGTCAGCTTCTGCAGGCGCTGGCGACGCGCCGCATCGGCACTCTTCTCGCCGCCCTCTTCGCGCTGCAAGGCGTTGATCTCGGTGTCGATGCGCTCCATGCTCTTTGCCGCCGATTCCAGCAGCGCGGGCGTACCGCTTTGCCCCAGCGCGACGCGGGCGCAGGCCGTATCGAGCACGCTGACGGCCTTGTCGGGCAGCTGGCGGCCGCTGATATAGCGATGCGACAGCCTCACCGCCTCGGTCACGGCTTCGTCACGAATGCGGATGCCGAAGTGCTTTTCCATCAGTGGCGTCATCGCGCGCAGCATGGCGCTGGCGATTTCCTCGCTCGGCTCCTCGACCTTGACGACCTGGAAGCGCCGCGCCAGCGCGGCATCCTTCTCGAAGTATTTTTTGTATTCGCTCCAGGTGGTGGCGGCGATGGTGCGCAACTCGCCCCGCGCCAGGGCCGGTTTCAGGAGATTGGCGGCGTCGTTCTGTCCGGCCGCGCCGCCGGCGCCGATCATCGTGTGCGCCTCGTCGATGAACAGGATGATGCCGTGCGGGCTTTGCTTGACTTCGTCGATGACGTTCTTCAGGCGGTTTTCAAATTCGCCCTTGACGCTGGCGCCGGCCTGCAGCAGGCCCATGTCCAGCGTACGTATCTCCACGCCGCGCAGCACGGCCGGCACGTCGCCGGCGGCGATGCGCAGGGCCAGGCCTTCCACCACCGCCGTCTTGCCGACGCCGGCTTCGCCGGTGAGAATGGGATTGTTCTGGCGGCGGCGCAGCAGGATGTCGATCATCTGGCGTACTTCAGTCTCGCGACCTATCACCGGATCCAGCTTGCCCTCGCTCGCGACGCGCGTCAGGCTTGTGGTGTACTGGTCGAGGGCCGGCGTGCGGGGAGCGTTCGGACTCGCGGCATCGGCTTCCGCCGCAAGCGCCTCGCCGCCGGCCATCGAGGCGACGGTCGTTTCCTCCTGCGAGCCACTGGTATATTTATCCAGCCGATGTTTGACTTCATCGATCGGAATCCGGGCAAACGCCGGGGAGGCGCGGTGCGCGATCTGCGCCAGTTCCGGGTCGGTCAACAGCGCGACCAGCAGGTGCGCGCTGCGGATACCATGCGGCTGCGGCGCCGCCAGGGAGGCGATCAGCCAAGCGTTTTCCAGCAACAGCGGCAGATGGTGCGAAAACACCGGCGTGCGCGTGCTGCCGGTCTTGAACTGGCTGACCTCATGATGCAGGTCCGCCTCCAGTGTATCGATGCCGACGCCGCACTGGCGAGCGATCAGCACCACATCGCAGCGTTCCTGCTCGAGCAGAGCCAGGAACAGGTGCTCGACCTCCACTTCATACTGGCCAAGCGCCACGCAGATGCTGGCCGCGCGTGTCGCGGCAAGGCGCGTGGTGTCATTCAGCTTTCCGATCAGGGTTTTGAGATTCAGATTCATGTCCAGGCTCCGCGGGCGCTGCGGTTGATCGAGTAATGCAGGGATGAGGGTTGAAGCACCGCGTCGAAGTTGACCGACTCTGTCAACGGCAGCCCTGCCAGCGTAGCGCTGATGGCGAAGCTGACGCGGTTGATGGAGCCGTTTTCGCGCTCCAGCCATGCCTGCACATTGCGCAGGCGCGGTTCGTGACGTTCGATCGCCGTCTTCAGCGCGGCGCAAATGCGGGCGCGATCCTCGCTACTGCTAAGGCACATGCCGGCGAAGTCGATCAACCCGTAGTTGACGATGGAGCCGGCACACTCCGGGTATGCTTCCAATAACTCGTCGGACATCGCGCAACGCGTGTTGAGCAAGTCTTCCAGGTCGCGCGCGACGGAGTCCTTCAGTTGTTCCAGCGTCAGGTCATCGCCCGCGCGCGAGTTGGCGCCTTGCTCGCCCAGCAGACGGTCAAGCAGGCCTGGTGTAAAACCATTCATCGGATGCCCTCATAAAAAAAGCCAGGCCAGGCCGGCCTGGCCCAAAAAAGCGCGCCGCCGCAACGCGAAACGACGGGCGCCGGGGGGATCGTCAGACGATGCGGTTGCTGGCCAAATCCCAGCCGCCGGAGGTGTTGCCGCCGGCGCCGCCGGTGATTTTTTGCTGCGTATAACGCCACTTGATCTTGGAGAATTTCAGCGCCACTTCCTCGGTCAGGATGTCACCCTCGTGCACCGCCGGCGAGACGGCGCCGATCAACACATTTTCGATTTCGATCTCGAAGTACTTAACGCGTTCGCCCTGGGCGTCCGCCCGCATGAATTCCATCCGGGCCTTCGGAATGGTGCGGCCGGCGGAACAGGTCTGCAGCAGGATCGGCGAGGACAGGTCGGCCAGTTTGGAAAAAACGATATCGCGGTGTTCGCAGCGCTCGGCCGTGTGGCCGCCACCGGTGGACGCGGTGGCCGATTTCGGCTGGTCGACGCCGAAAGTCACCGATTTACATTCGATCCAATCCTTGTGGCGGTCGTCGGTCGACTCGCCTTTGATGCCTTCAATTTGAAGATAGACGTCGATTGCCATTGCATGCTCCAGTCTGAGGTTGTGGTGAAAAAATTAGCTATTGGTCGACTGCGGAAGCTCCGCGACCAGTCGGAGGGAAACGGACAGCTCGTCGAGCTGGAAATGCGGGCGCAGGAAGGACACGGCGCGGTACACGCCGGGACGCCCCGCCACCTCGTGCACCTGGACCGACGCCTCGCGCAACGGGAACTGCGCCTTTTGTTCCTGGCTGGCGTTGTCGTCCAACAGCACGTAGCGCATCAGCCAGCGGTTGAGGAAATCCTCGACGTTCGACGCGGAGGCGAAGCTGCCGACTTTGTCGCGCATCATGGCTTTCATGTAATGGGCGATGCGCGACACGGCGAAGATGTACTGCAGCTGCGACGACAACACGGCGTTGGCGTTGGCCGCCTCCGAGCTGTATTTCTTCGCCTTCTGCGCCGACTGGGCGCCAAAGAAGGCGGCGTAGGAGGTGTTCTTGCAGTGCACAAGCGAGATGAATCCGAGGTCGCTCAATTCCTTCTCGCGCCGGTCGGTGATGGCCACCTCGGTCGGACACTTGAGCGCCACCTCGCCATCGTCGGTTTTGAAGGTATGCGTGGGCAGGTCGTCGACCAAGCCGCCACCCTCGACGCCGCGTATCGCAGCGCACCAGCCAAAATCGTCGAAAGCCTTGGTCAGCTTGGCCCCGAAGGCATAGGCGGCGTTACACCAGAGGTACTTCTGGTGATCGGTGCCATCCACTTCCTCGACGAAGTTGAAGCCCTCGACCGTGGTGCCGTCGACCGGATTGAAGGGCAGGCGTCCCAGGAAGCGCGGCAACGCCAGGCCGACGTAGCGTGAGTCCTCCGATTCGCGGAAGGCCTTCCACTTGGCGTATTCCACGGTATCGAACACCTTGGACAGGTCGCGCGGTTTGCCCAGATCGCCATAGGTCTCCAACCCGAACAACTCGGGTGCGGCGGAGGCGATGAACGGCGCGTGCGACGCCGCCGCCACGTGCGACATCTGCTCGACGAAGTACATGTCTTCGGGCTGGCGCGAGATTTCGAAGTCGCCCAGCAGCGCCGCGTAGGGCGCGCCGCCGAAGGTGCCGAATTCCTCTTCGTAGACCTTCTTGAACATCGAGCTCTGGTCGAATTCCAGCGCGGACTGGAAATCCTTGACCAATTCCCTTTTGGTGGCGTTGAGCATGCGGATTTTCAGGCCCTGGCCGGTATTGGAATTCTGGACCAGGTAATGCAGGCCGGTCCAGCTTTGTTCAAGCTTCTGGAACGCCGGCGCGTGCATGATGGCGCTCAACTGGCTGGAGATCAGCCGGTCGATTTCCGCGACGCGCGCATCGATCGTCGCCGACAGGTTGTTCGACATGATCACCGTTCCGTCCAGGACCTGGCTGACCAGTTCCGAGATGATGTCCTTGGCGCGCGCGTGTTCCACCGTCGACTTGGCGACCTTGCTCTGCTCGACGATCTGGTCCAGCAGGTTGACGTCTTCGGTCGTGACGGCGCCTTCCTGCAGTGGATTGATTTGTGCCGACATGTCAGTCTCCCTTCGCCGGCTTGGCCGATTTTAGCTTGGCCAACTTGTCGGTGCTGCTCAGGACCTCGCTCAGGATGTCCTCCAGCTTGTCGTTGCCGGCCAGTTTGTTGCGCAGGTCCGCAAGCTTGCCGCGCGCTTCAAGCAGGCGACTGAGCGGTTCGACCTGGCGCACCACGGCTTCGGGCCGGAAGTCCGACATCGCCTTGAAGTGCAGTTCCACATTGAAGCTGGTGTCGTCGCCGGCCAGCTGGTTCGGCACCTTGAAGCGCGCGACCGGCTCGACGCCGCTCAGCACTTCGTCGAAGTTGTCACTGTCGATGCCGACGAACTTGCGGTCCTTCAGGCGCTTCTTCTCCACTTCCGAGTTGCCGCCGAAATCGCCGACCACGCCGACCACGAACGGTAGCTCCTTGTTTTCCATCGCATCGCCGATCTCCACGTCATACGTCATCTGCACACGTGGTGGCCGCACTTTGGCCAGTCGCTTTTGGACACTGTCACCATTTGCCATACGAACTCCATCAAAAAAGGGAACGAGGAAAGCGGCTTACTTCAAGCCGCCGAAAGGATCGCTGCTGTTGGTCTGGCTGCCGGTCTTGGCGGGCGCCGTGACGGTGGCCTTCTTCGGTGGAGCGGGTTTGCGCGTCGCCGCCGACGACGGCACCAGAACGTCCTCGCCCAGGCTGCCGCGCAGCAGTTTTGCCAGTTCCTGCGCCTCCGAACGCAGCGAGCCATTCAAATTGTTTTGCCGGCTCAGGTCCGACAGCGCCTTGGTCGACAGACGCAGGCCGCTGACGGCGACGATGCTGTTGCCAAGTTTGTCGTTCGGATCGCGCTGCAGCGCCTCCAGCGCGTTGGTGATCGCCTCGCCATAGCTGGCGCGGTCGAATTTGATTTGCGCCATATGCAGCCAGGGCGCCTTGTCGGCGGGGTAGTTGGTGGCGGCGGCTTTCAGGATGCCCTGAGCCTTGTCGCTTTCGCCGGCGGTCAGCGCGGCGCCGGCGTCGGTCAGCGCCTGCTCCAGCGTGGACGCCTGCGGCTTTTTGGTGCGGACCATGTCGCCGTCGGTCGCGCAGCCGGACAACAGGATCAGACTCGCCACGCAGGGCAACCATGTTCTTGCGATGTTCATCAATCTCTCCTTGTTTGCGAAACCAGATACGAGAGAGCCATTATTCATGAACGGTGGTAGCGGTAGTTGCGTCTAATCAATTATTCATCCCCTTCCAAATTACTTGCGCCGCCGCAAGTTCAATCCCTGCCGCTTTCGTTCTAATGCATGGATCGTCTGGAGAAAACATGAACGGAACAACTATGATCGTGATAGCGGGACTGCTTGCGCTACAAGGCTGCGCGGCCGGCTCCATCGCCGGCGCGGCGCTGCAAATCGCCGGCGTCCAAAAGCCGCTGGAGCTGCCCGACGCGCAAAAGCCGCCGCGCAATGTGGCGATCCGGCTTCACGCGGCGCCGAACCTCAACGCCGGCAAGGGCGTGCAGCCGATGGCGCTGGCGACGCGGATTTACAAGCTGCGCCAGACCGCCGCCTTCCAGCAAATGAACTTCAACGCGTTCCTCAACGCGCAAACCGAACGCGAACTACTCGGCAACGATCTGCTGGAGGTCAAAGAAGTGATGCTGATTCCCGGCCAGCGTTATGAGGTCGTCGAAAAGGTCACGCGGGAAGCGTATTTCATCGGCGTCGTCGCCCTGTTCCAGGCGCCGGCCGAGGGGCGCTGGCGCCTCTCGTTCGCCGCAGCCGATGCCGAAAAGGCCGGCATCACCGTTGGTTTGCACGCGTGCGCGATGAGCCTCGGCGCGGGCGCGCTTGCAACGACGGCCGTCAATGAAACCGGCAAGCCTCTGGCGGCAGTGCGCTGCCAATAACCTGAAGGAGTCAACATGAGCATTCCATCCAAGGTCCTGTGGGGCGAAGGCGTGTTTCTGCGCCCACAGCACTTCCAGCAACAGGACCAGTATCACGAGGCGCGCCTGCACCAGACTGCGCGGGCGCTGCATCCCTACCTGTGGGGCGTGCGCCGCATCGAGTGGGATCACGACGCGTTAAAGGCCGATCGCCTGCGCCTGCAAGCGCTGTCCATCATCTTCCAGGATGGCGAAATCGTCGACGCGCCGTCGAGCGAACCGCTGCCGGTGGCGATCGACCTGTCCTCCCTGCCGCCAAACCTGCAGGAAGTGACCTGGTACGCCGCCCTGCCCGCGCTGGCGCCGGGTGGCGGCAACGCAGCGCCGAACGGTCCGCAAAAGGATGAACAGCATGCCGCGGCCCGTTATCGCCAAACGACTAGCGAAACGCCGGACCTGTACACGCGCGCAGTCAGCGCGGAGGTCAGCTATCTGAAAAAATCGGTGCGCCTGGTGTCCGACCAGGAGCCGCTCGGCGCCTATGACTGCGTGCCGGTGATACGGCTGCGCCGCCTGGTCACCGGCGGTTTCGAACCCGATCCTGCGTTTATCCCGCCAGGCCTGTCGATCGCCAGTACCCCCGCGCTGAAGGCGATGCTGGACCGCCTGATGGACGCCTTGCAGGCCAAGGTGCAGTCCTTGCAAGGACATATGCGCGAGCCCAGCCGCAACGTCATCGAATTCCGTTCCGGCGACGTCTCGTCGTTCTGGCTGCTGCATACGGTCAGCACTTCGGCCGCGTCGTTGATGCACTACGTGCGCAATCCCGAGCTGCATCCGGAGCGGCTGTTCGAGTCGCTGCTCGCGCTGGCCGGCGCGCTGATGACCTACTCCAAACAGTACTCGCTGGTCCACCTGCCCTGCTACCGTCATGACGACATGGCGTCGTGCTTCTCAGGTCTCGACGACATCATCCGCGATCTGCTCGACACCGTGATCTCGACCAAATACTTCTCCATCGCGCTGTCGGAAGAAAAGCCGAGCTACCACCTGGGCAAGCTCGATTCAGGAAAAATCGACCAGCGCACCACGCTGTACCTGGCCGTCAGCGCCTCGCTGTCGGCGCTGGAACTGGTGGAGATCGTGCCGCTGCGCGTCAAGGCCGGCGCGCCGGACGACGTCGAGAAATGCGTGCTGACGGCCATGCCGGGGGTGAAAATCACCCACGCGCCGCAGGTGCCGGCGGCGATTCCGGTTCAACCGGATACCTACTACTTTGCGCTGGAAAGCAAAGGCATGCTGTATGAGCAAATGCTCAAGGCGCAGTCGATCTCGATCTACGTACCGAGCGGCATACGTGACCTGCGCATCAACCTGATCGCGGTGACAGCATGACGCCCCAAGTCGAACGCCGCGCGATCCCGACGCTGATGGGCGGCCAGCGCCGGCAGATCCAGCCGGGCTACGGCCACGTGCAAACCCTGCTCGATCTGCTGCAGGAAGGTTTCTACCTGCTGTTCATGCTGAAGAACGGCAGCACGCCCCCCGGCGAGGCAGCCTTCCTCGACACCATCACCGCCTACCTGGCGGAATTCGACAGCGAGGCCCGCAAGCTGCGCGCGCAAGGCGAGGATATCGACGACGCCAAGTACGCGTTCTGCGCCGCGCTCGACGAAATCATCCTGGGTTCGCAGTTCCCGATGCGCTTCGCGTGGGAGCGCCGTCCGCTGCAACTGGTGATCTTCGGCGACCAGCTGGCCGGCGAACACTTCTTCGACCGGCTGGAAGCGTTGCGCAGCACCGGCGGCGCCAGGCTGCCGGCGCTGCAGGTGTTCCATATGTGTTTGCTGATCGGTTTTCGCGGCAAGTACGCGCTCGACGCCGGCGACAAGCTGGCCTACATGACCGCGCGGCTCGGCGACGAGATCGCGCACATCCAGGGCAAGAGCAAGGGCTTCGCGCCGCAGGCGGAGCGGCCGGACCAAATCGTCAACAAGCTGCGCAGCAATACACCGTTGTGGGCCCTGTGCGCGCTGTTCTCGGTGATCGGCCTGGGGGCGTATATCGGGTTGAAGTCTTCGCTGTCGCACGACACGCAAAACACGCTGGCCGGCTACGCGGACCTGGTCAAGCTGGCGCCAAGGCCGGCATATGTGACGATCACGCTGCCCTGAGGGGCAGCGTTTTTTTTTACTGCGCGATGCGGAATTCGATACGACGGTTGCGCGCGCGGCCGTCGGCGCTGCTGTTCTCTGCCACCGGGCGATCCGGCCCCTGCCCCGACACCATCACCATCTCCTGACTGATACCCCTGTCGGCCAGATAGCTGCGCACCGCCTGCGCGCGGGCGTGGCTCAAGGCCAGGTTGCTGTCGCGCAGGCCGACATTGTCGGTGTGCCCGATCACTTCCACCTTCTTGCCTTTTACCTTTTGCATCGCCGCCGCCATCTCGTCCAGGATGTCTTTTCCGGACTCGGTCAGCGTCGCCTTGCCGCTCTCGAACTCGATGATGCGCTTGGCCAGCGTCTGATCCAGCAGGTTCTGTTCCGCCGCGCTCACACGCAGGCCGTTGTTGACGGTGTAGCTGGGATTGAGGCTGGTGGCGAAGTCGCTGGCGATCTGCTGGCGCTGCGCCTCGTTGGCGACTTCGCCGCGCAAGGTGACGTTGGTGCCGTCGATCTTGATTTCGCCCTTGGTGATCAACTTCAGATTGGGGCCGATCAGTTTTTGCACATACCCGTTCCAGTTGGGCGGCAGCGACACCGGTGCGATCGACAACTGGTCGACCACGCGCTCGGGGCCATACAGCTCACGCACGCGGGCAAGCATGGCCGCCTTGCTGGCCTCGTCCGGTACCGAGCCGCTGACCAGCACCTGGCCGGGTTTGGGTGTCGCCGGCGCAGGGGTCTGCGCCGCACAGTAGATCGATGTCGATAACAATGCCGGCATCACCGCCGGCCAGATGGTCCGCTGGCGCATCGAAAAGCTCCTCTTTGTGTGGAATCGAAGTGAAAGAAATCAGACGAAAGTCTCGTGGAACAGCGCCTGGACGGACCGCAGCGACAACTGGCCCTGCTCCAGATAAGCGGACAGCTTTTGCACCCGCGCGTCGCTGGCGATCAATTCATCGACCCAGCCGGAATAATCGAAGTTGATCTGCTGGTCGGCGGCGCACGCCGGATCGATGATGGCCTGCAGCGCTTCGGGAGCGGCGCCGCCAAAGCCGATCACCAGCGATGGCTGCTCGCGGATATCGGCCATGAACACACATAGTTCGAAATCCGCCTGGTGCAGGAACGGTGCGATCAAATCAAGCCAGAACGCGGCCACCAGATGGCGTTGACGGGCCGACTGCGGCAACGGCAGCGCTAAGCTCTTTTCCAGCCGGGCCTCGGCGCTGCGCCGGACCGGCTGCAGCAGCAGCCCGATGGCCAATATCATCCGGCGCGCCGAATCGCGAGCCAGCATCGCTTCCAGGCTGGCGACGTTGTGGCGGTCGAGGAAATCGACGAACGCGATTTCGTGTTCGGCGGCGGCGGGTTCGATATCGAAGGTGGTGGCCGCGAGGACCTGCAGCGCGGGATCGGGATCGGCCGCATCCAGCACATCGGCGGCCAGTTGTTCCAGCTCATTCCACAGCGGCGCCAGAACCACGGGGCTCAGCGCAAGGAAGGTGCGCGGCGATTCGATCTCGATGGCCGTCATGCTCAAGAACGGGTAGCGCCGCTGAGAGGCGTCGCTGCTGGCCGCCAGATGGCCGGCGATCGCGCGCCGGCTGCGCGTGCCGACAAAGGCGAACTGCAACGGGCGCATGGCGTCGTAGTTGATCTTCCAGCGCGGATCGGCGCTCAACAGATTCATCACCTCCGCCAGCCAGCCGTCAAGCAGATTGGCCAGCGCCAGATTGTTGGTCGCCTTGATAAAGTCGCCCCGGGACGGGAGCTTGCCGAAATAGCCGATACGTACATTCTGCGGAAGACGTTTCATTGTAGTGCTCCAGTGGCCGCGATAGCGGGTGCTGCGGGGGCGGCTGGGGCGCCGACGATGGTTTCGGGCAGCCGCATGCCACGGAAGCCCTGCGCCTGCGGCGCGCTGTCGTTATCTTTGACGTCCGGACTGCTGATGATCTTCAAGCCCATGGCCACGGTGATGGCGCCGCTGGTCCAGCGCAGCTCGAACACGCCGCCTTCGCGCTTTTGCTTGGCCGCCGCGTCGATCATACGTTTAAGGCCAAACTGCCCCGGCTCGTTGAGCACTTCGACGCTGCGGCCGTCGAACGATACCGCCGTGATGCGCGCACCGGAGACGCCCTGGGTGCTGGGGTGGACCATATTGGTCCATTGCGCCGGGGTGTTGCGGTAGCGGATCTGCTGGCCGTCGATATCAACCGTGTATTCCAGGGTGCCCGGCGCCGGCATCGGCTGGAGCTGGAACACGGTTTGCGCCGCGGCCGAAGATGCAGCCACGCCGCCGGCGCCGATCGGTGCGATCCACCCGGGGAAGCGCGCCACCGTCTGCGGGCCCAGCTTGATGCCCATATCGGCCCAGGTACGCGGCGCCAGCACGTCGCCCCGGCGCAGTACCAAGGGTCCCATCGCGGTGGTGGCGAATTTGGCGATCAATCCTTCGGGGCCGAAGAACTGTGCGATTTCCGTGCTGGCAGCTTCGATCCGGGCGTTGGGCGAGAACGGGTATTTGTTGGCCAGCGATTGCTGGAACGGCTCGTAGACCTGCGCCAGCCAGGTCTTGTTGATCTCCGCTTCGACAGGCACGATCAGCACCGCGAAAGTCTGCATCAGCGGCCGCACCAGGATGGGACGGATCGCCTGTTTCTGCGAGTCGCTCATCCCGGTCAGCATTTGCTCGTCGACGTAGCGCAGCGCGTCTGCCAGCTCCGAACCCGTGCCTTCGAGCGTCTGCTGCATGAACTGGCGCGCGCCGGGACCGGGATCGCCCTGGTTCTTCAACTGATTCAGACGGCTGCGCAACTTGGACAAGGTGTCCATATAGGCGCGCATCAGCGACGCATCCTTGTCCTTGGCGGCGACCAGCTTGCCGACGCCGGCGAACTCGCGGCCGATGGGGCCCATCGGCCTGTCGACGCGGGTCTGGTCCATCTGCAGATTGACGTTGATCTGCGACGGCCCGCGCCGCATCACGGTGTTCTTGAGCCAGTTGACGAAGCCCGACTGCGCCTCTTTCAACTCGGTGCTCATCACCGCCGGATTGTCCCACGACGTTTGCTGGTAGATGGTGGTGAGCAGCTTCGATATCGGCGACGACTGCGGATCGCCCAAGCGGTTCATGGCGACGACGGCGGCGTCGAAACCATTCAGATTGGCGATGGTGACGCCCTGCACGAATTTCTGCCATTCGCGCGCGTAGTCGGCCTTGTACAAATCGGTGAGGCCCTTCTCGATTTGTTCCGGGCTGCCTTCCAGCGTCAGATCGTCGCGCGCGGCGGTCTTCAATACCCAGTCGGCGCTTTGCAGCTCGCGCGTGGCCGCCTCGCGGAAGGCGCCCTGCACATACTTCTCCCATGCCTCACGGGTGTAGGCGCCGGCAATCGCATGACTGCCGGTGACCAGTGCCTGATCCTGCTCGCCGACCATGCGCGCCACCGTCATCGCCGGGAAGCGGGTGTTGGCGCGGGCACGGATGTCGGCGTAGACGCGTTCCCGCGCCGGCATGCCGCGCACCACGCGCTTCAGATTCTCACGCGCCTGGTCGATCAGCGCCAGCTTGGGCTCCACGCGGGGCCACGACGGATCGGCGATCTGCGCCAGGTAGAAGGTCATCAGCCGTTCGGCGCTGTGGATCATCTGCTCGCGCGGCATCGCGCCACGGTGGTTTTCGAGCCACACGCGCCAGTGGCGGGTCAACTGGTCGTTCAGATGGCTGGGTTCCGCATGCGATTTATCGACCAGCATCAGATAGCTTTTCAGCGCGTTGTAAGCGTCTTCCACGTTGGCGGCGGAGGCTTGCTGAAACTGGCGGCTGGCCAGGGCCACAGGAGCGGCGGCTTCGCCCACCGGCTGCGCGGCGACGGCTCCCGGCGCCTGCAATTCGTCGGCGCGGGTGTTCATCTCGGACAGCAGCGTCTCCAGGTTGGCGACGACCGGCTTGATCATCACCTCCCGCGCACCGGAGAAGTACTCCTCGCGCAGCTTCTGCTCCAGCAGCCCGCCCTGGTAAAGGCCCATGCGCAGCGACCATGGCCGCTCGTCGCGGTACTTGTCAAGTTGTTCGATGCGGTCCTGCAGTATCTCCAGCGCCTCGAGCCGCGACTGCAAATCGAGCCGCTTGTCCTGCAGCTTGATCACCTTATCCAGATCGGCCTGCACATTGCTGACCAACTGGCGATTGCCCAGATAGGACCAGCTCCACCCGCCCAGCGACGCGCCCAGTAGCAGCACCGCGCCGAAGAAAGCGGCGTACGTCCGCCGCACCTTATGCTTGCTGGCGTACTGCGACACCAGGTCCTTGTCGGCGAAGATCACCTTGCGAAATAGATTCTGCAGGAAGAAGCCCGATTGCCCCGCTCCGGCGACGGCCTGCGCATCCGGCACCGACAGCGCGAAGCGCTTGGCGACCCTGTGCGACTGCTCGCTGACAGGCATGCCCTCCTGCAGCGCGCTGGTGAAGTAATAGCCGCGAAACACGGGTTTGAACTGGAATGGATTTTCCTCGAACAGCGTGGCGAGAAACGCCCGCAGCGGCGTCCTGATCGTCGCGAACTCCAACGGAAAGGTGAACACGCCGGGCTCCATGCGCTCGCGCCGCTGCTGGCTCATATTGGCCAGGCTAAGCTCCTTCAAACCGTCGCACAGCTCCGGGAAGCTCTGGTCGAAAAACGCCATCAACTGCTGGCTGGTCGCGTTGCGCTTGTAGGGCATGGTCGCGCCCCACACGCGCTCGCGCTCCGAGCGTTCGGCCTTGGCGAAGAATTCGTCGAAGCCGGCGATCAGATCGGCCTTGGTGAACACCACGTACACCGGCGCAAAGACTTCCAGCCGCTCGATCAAGTCCTGCACCCGCTTGCGCAAACTGAGCGCGAGCTTGATGCCGGCCTCCGGATCATCGCCGCGCAGTTCCGCGATGCTGACGGCGATCAGGATGCCGTTGATCGGCGCGCGGCGGCGGTACTTCTTCAGCAGATCGAGAAAGCCGAACCACTCGGCGCGGTGTTCGTCCATGACCGAGTAGCGGCCGGCCGTATCGAGCAGGATGCCGTCCGGCGTGAAGAACCAGTCGCAGTTGCGGGTGCCGCCAACGCCCTGCACCACCTTGCCGTCGGCGAAAGGAAACTGCAGGCCGGAGTTGGTGATCGCCGTGCTTTTGCCTGCGGCCGGATTCCCGATGATCATGTACCAAGGCAGTTCGTACAAGGCGCGCGTGCCGGAGACGATGCCCAACTTGGAACCCTTGATCGTCTCGATGGCCTTCAGCAGGCTCTCGCGGATGGCCTTGACCTCGGCGCCCGCCTGGTCTTTCGGCGCCTCCTCGGTCGCGGCCCTGGTGCCGATGGCGTCGGCCAGCTTTTCCGACTCCCGCCTGGCGCGCGACCATCGCCACAGCCAGACCAGGCCCGCCAGCGCCAGCATCACGGCGGTCGCGCCCAGCGCCCAGATCAGCGCAAGCTCCAGCACTTGTGCGCCTAAATAGAATATCGCCGCCATCGCGGCCAAACCAAAAATCGTCAGGTGACGGGTATCGGTCAGGAAGTGCCAAATTTTTCGCATCATGGTTCGGTCGGGGTTTGGACGACTGCGCTTGAAAGGAAGGCGGACCCATCAATGTTGCCACCAATCATGTTTCGAATGCTTGAGCGGGCACAATGAACGCCGCGCCCTGTTTTATTTGCGCACAATGCCGGGGACGCGCAGCTCCGTGTGGCCGAAATCCATCATCGTCCAGCGTCCACCCCAGGTCAGGCCAACCGATTCGGCCGCCTCGCCGTACAGCCGGTAGCCGCGCATCGCCCACGGATCTTTTTCCGATATGACCAGCTTGCCGTCGCGCAGGAACGCGCAGTCGGCCGCCAGCCCAAACTGGTGATAGCTCTGGAAAGCCTTGGCGTTGGTGACATTGGACCCGGCCGCCGCCAGCGAGTTCTGCCGCTCCGGGCTGCGGTAGCCTTCCAGAATCGCCATGTCGTAACCGTGGCGCTCCTTCATGATCCGAAACACCAGCAGCATGCGGCGGGAAAAGTCCGGGTCGAGCAATTGCCAGTTGCGGTTGGCGCTGTCGAGCATGGGCCGCACCAAGGTCACCTCGGCCGTCGTGAATGTCACGGGCGGCAACGGCGCCGGCGTCACCAGTTGCTCGCCTTTCAGCAGATCGGCCACCTGGTCATTGGCGACATGGGCGCCGCCGTCATAACCGCCCAGCATGTCCCGCCCACTGAGCATCAGCGCCAGCAACGGCGGCACCGTCATCAGCACGGACGCAGCCAGTATCAGCGGATAGCGCCGTTGCACGAACCGCAATGCGCTGCCGGCGCCGCCGCGCGCGCCGCGTCCCAGCGCCGACGCCTGTTGCGTGCCTTGCTGATAGTCGCGCCGCAAGCGCTGCTCGAGACGGCGCCCGATCGCGCTGGCCGACTGCGCCATCAGGTCGCGTCCCGCCGGAAACAGCAACAGCCAGGCGCCAACACAGGCGAACACGAAAAACATCAACACAGAAAAGAGAAACATGGTGCGCTCCGTCAAAGCAAGGTCGGGCCGCTGGATGGACACTGGCAAGCGACCGGGTCACTAACGTTTCATCGTAGGCCCGATCGGCGATCGACGTGAAAGACCAGATCAAATTCGAAGGGAATATTGTGGACACATCGAAACGAAAACCGGACTTGATGGGAACGCCGGGCGGTCAGACGGATAGCGCCAAGCGCATCCTCGCGCATCTGGAACACGGTGCGCGGCTGCCCGCGTCCAAGCCGGCGCGCGCCGCCAGCTGGGCGATCGACGGTTGGACTGTGGGCTTGGGCTTGCTGCTGCTGGCAATGTGCGGCATCGCATGGCTGATGCATGAGAAAAGCGCGCCAGCGGGCGGTTTCAAGGCAAGCTATAGCAGCACGCGCGCGTTGTCGGGGCTTGAGCGGAGTGGCCACAATATACAGGCGCGCACGCGGTTGGAAAGCGCCCACGTGGACCCTGGGGAAGTGATCGTCGATCCGGCGGAACTGCCGGCGGCGATCGTGAACGAGCCAGCGCCGCGACAGGCGCAAAATAGAAATGAAACGCAAGCAATCGCGGCGACAACGACGGCGTCGCGCGAGCTCGGGCCGACGGCCTACACGCTGTCCGCCGCCGCAGCCGGCACGCCAACGACCGGGCCGGCGACCTTGACCGCCGAAACGGCGCGTGTCGCCTCGGTCGGCGTCGCCTACCCAAGGTCGGCCAGCGCCATCAGCAAATACAACAGCAGCGCCAGCAGCGCCAGCGCAGCGACTCCGCGCGTCACGCCGGCCGTTGCGGCATCACGCGGCAAGGCGGCGGCGCCCGCCAACGACACAGATGTCGCACTGCTCACCGCGCTCGTTGCGCACGCGGGCACGCCCGCCGCCGTCGCACCGGAACGCAGCCGCGACATCGTTGAACGCCGCGAGGGCGACAGCACGGCGGACCTGCTGGCGCGCTGCAAGCAGCTCGGACTGATCGAAGGCATGCTGTGCCGCTCGCGCATCTGCTCCGGGCGCTGGGAATCGGACGCCACCTGCCGCGCGCCGGCAAATTGATTCCGGCCGGGGGTTATTTAATCTGTTATTGAATCGTCAGCTGTTTGCCGCCGGTGCCGACTTTTTTCGGCAGGGTCAACGTCAACACGCCGTTCTCATAACGCGCACCGGCCTGGTCGTCATCGACTTCCTGCGGCAACGTAAAGCTGCGGTGCACCTGGCCGTAGTAGCGTTCGTTGCGCAAAGTGCCGCCGCTGCCGGTGCCACCGGCACCGCCACCGTCAGCGCTCTTCTCCTCTTTAATTTCCGCCGTCAGCGAGACCTGGTTACCGTTGATCGCGACCTTGATGTCCTCCTTTTGCACGCCGGGAATTTCGGCCTTGACGGTGTATTCCTTCTCCGTCTCGGTCACATCCATGCGCATACGCGGGGTCTGCTCCTGACGCCACACCGGCGGCGAAAAGTCACGGAACAACTCATCCATATCGCGGAAGGGATCGAAGCGGGCGATGTCGCGGAACGGATCGAGACGCATCAGACTGTTAGCCATAATATCCTCCTGTGGATAGCGGTTGAACAAGCCAATATGATAGGAAGCGATCCGGCGCCGCGTTTGATCTGCGTCAAATGAAAAAACCAAAGGTCCATTGCAGGGATCCAATACTGAAGCGGTGCAGCTGCTGCCTTGGCATCCGTTGCGACGATTTAATGCGAGTTAGGGGCTTAGCGAACCCTGTGGCCTGAGCTCGGCTCAACCATCATCTTCGCCGCGCTGGAAAAACTCCCCCGCTCTATAGGGCCAGCTGCTGTTCCGCAAGTAGTGGCAGGTCGGCCTGGCGTTAATCACGGTGAACTTCGCCATTCACAGTTCCCCGCGTGTAGTCTGGGCTGTGAACTAACCAACTTTAGATTTCGGCGGATATTCGAGATGTTCGATTACGTATTTTTTAAAGAGTTCTCGCTCCAACAGCTCTGGGGTTGCGGAGGTCAAATACCCAATCCTTATGGGGCCGAAAATGTCCACAATATGCTCGTAGAACCTGCCACTTCTGCCCGAGGCAAGCTTACCGGCGTATCGAAAATACCGCTTATAAAGGGAGCCGTTGGTTTTGCCGATGTACAGTACCCTTGATTCACCTTTCACTCTTGGCACGGGGCGCTCCGACAAGAAAAAATAGACTACGCCCGTAGCACCTCGCGCACTGTCGGAACTGAAGAGTGCTTGAAACTCTGCGCCTATATTTTCTAACTTCCCGCTGATCTCTCCCGGCAGATAATGTAAATCTGTTTCCCGCAATCCGTAAAAATTCATCGCGCAGTGCCCAATAGGTCCAGAGTCTGAATCTTTTTCACTGCGACGGAAAGTTGGTACTCGTACAGCTCGACATCCTGAATACTCGCGCAGGCAAGGCGCAGGTCTTCAGACATTGTTCGACAGATGATAATGCCCCTGACACGTTGACCGGGGCCCGCAAGATTCTGGCGTACCCAGTTCACGTAGCGAAGCAATTGTCCCACAACGCGGTCATAGCCTTTAGAAACCTTGAGCTCGAGAACGACCAATGCGCCGCTCTTGTCGACTGCCAGAATATCGATCCGTCGCCCGCCTGCCTCGAATTCTATGCCGCTGATCCCATCTTCCTCATACAGCTTAAGTCCCGGCTCAATACATTCCAAATTTTCGGCCAAGTAACGCTGAAGATCTCGCTCCAGCAAGAACTCGGAAGAGCCGGGCTGAGCGTCTGTACTTTCACTTTCCTCACTTACATCTGCAAGCTCTTCTTCAATGGCGACATCACCTTTGACCAACTCCCGGATCGGCGCGGGATCGCTGGCTTGCTCATACAATCTAAATTGACCTGATGCCACTCTGAACAAAACGTCGTCGCTCTCATTCGTCGATGGATGGTGAAGGCGGCTGGGATCATTCGTTGCAGCTTGAACTAGATGTGCACGGATACTGCTTGGTTGAAGTTTTGGGTAGTGCTGACCAAACCATTCAATAGCGCGAGTCGTGGTGAAGACTTGCCCCGGCTGCAAGCCCAAATCCTTAACCATATCTTTAAGGAGGCTCCGAGTTGGTTTGTCATAAATGGTTTTTGCCATGCTAGCCTCGCGTAAGGGGGGAAATCAAATGCACTACTCCTAAGAGCGGAGGGAATCTTATCCCATATGCTTTGAAGGTACGCAAATTACCATTTATGGCCCGGCTCGCCGAGACCAGATTACTGGAGGCGCCAGTGCCGGCGGCCTCACCACGGCCCACTAAACGCAAATAAACAGCCCCGGAAACGCAAAAACCCAGCCGGTTAGGGCTGGGTTCTTGAGACACTAAAAATTCTGGCTCCCCGACCTGGACTCGAACCAGGGACCTGCGGATTAACAGTCCGTCGCTCTACCAACTGAGCTATCAGGGAAAAGAGGCCGCATTATATACGGCCAATTTCTAGCTGTCTAGGCTAGCGGGCAAAAATCAGAAACCGCCCTTGAACTGCACGCCAAACTGACGCGGCTCGTTCACCATGCCGGTCAGGTTGTTGAAGTCGATGGCGCCGATGATGCGCTGGGTGTCGGTGATGTTGCGCGCGAAAGCGGCCACTTCGTACTTGCCGCCATCCCAGTTGTAGCCCACGCGCAGCCCGCCTTCAACCATCGACTTGCCGGTGAATTCCTTGGCTTCGTACAGGAAGAAGTTGATCTTGCTGCGATACGACCAATCGGTCAGCACGAACAGGTTGCCGTTCTCCAGCGCCCAGTTGTAGCGCGCGGTCGCGTTCAAGATGTACTTCGGCGCCTGCGGCAGCGGGTTGCCGTTGATGTCGACGCGGCCGGCCGCGTTGAGCGGATCGGTCACGGTGCACGAACCGCACTTGGCCACGGACAGGCTCGGGTCCTTGATCTTGGTGAAGTTGTACGAACCGCCAGCCGAGACCTTGAACGCCGGCGTGATGAACGCCTCGAAGTCCGCTTCGACGCCGCGACCGTCGGTCTTGGCAGCGTTGATCAGGCGGGTGACGTTGGAGTTACCACCGACCACGGTCAGCTGCTGGTTCTTCACTTCGTAGTTGTAGACGCTGAACGAGGCGCGCGCGCGGCGGTTGAACAGGTCGGCCTTGACGCCGGCTTCATACGAGGTGATGGTTTCTGCATCGGCCACGGTGATCGGCACCGATGCCGAGGCGGCGGCGATACTCGGCGCGCGGAAGCCGGTGGCCACTCGGGCGTAGGTGCTCACGTCCGGGTTGACCTTGTACGTCAGGCTCAGATCCCAGCTGGCTTTGCTCTTGCTCTCATCGACCGATTGCGGGCCGGCCAGCACCACGTTCTGGGCTTCCACAGTGTAGAAGTCCTTCTTGTCGTTGGTGTAGCGCAGGCCGCCGCGCAGGATCAGATCCTGGGCCAGGTCGTACGTCACCGAGCCGAACACGGCCGCGGCCTTGTTGGTCTGATGGCTGGCCAGGTGAGACGTTTGCGCGCCCGTGGTGCTGTTGTAGTTGTTGCTGTAGCCGTCAGCGCTTTCCTTGAAGTAGTAGACGCCGGTCTGCCAGTTCAGCGGGCCCGCGTTCTTCGATTCGACGCGGAATTCCTGGCTGTACTGGTGCAGGCCGCTCAGCCCGCCACCGGTTTCGACCTGGAACGGAATGAAGCCAGGGCCGGCCGGCGTGCCGCCGTCGATGTCGCCACGGCTGTAGTACTTGTCCACGCCTTCGTAGCCGGTGATCGAGAACAGCTTGACCGAACCCAAGTCCCAGGTCAGGCGGGCGTTGGCGCCGTTGGTGCTCAGCTCCTGGGCGTTCTGGCCGTTGGTGCTGATCTGGTTGAAGCTGTAGCCATCGGCGAAGTCGTTGGTGCCCTTCTTGATGATGTTGGCGCGGAACAGGCGCGCGCTGCCGGTGGTCGAACGCGCGTGCACGTTGAACAGGGCGTTGAAGGTGGTGCTCGGGCTGTACAGGAACTGCACGCGCTCGGCGTGTTCGTTGTAGCCTTCCAGCGAATCTTTGGCGCCGGTGAAGGTGTTGTCGACGAAGTCGTCGCGGTGCTGGCGCAAGGTCGATACGCGCATCGCCCACTCGCTCGACAGCGGCACGTTGGCGGCCGCTTCGAGGTTGACGGTGTTGTGCGAGGCCCACGACAGGCTGTAGTAGCCCTCGACCTGTTTCAGGTTCGGGCGGGCCGATTCAAACTTGACCACGCCGGCCGGGGTGTTGCGGCCGAACAGGGTGCCTTGCGGGCCGCGCAGCACTTCCACGCCGGCCATGTCGAACATCGGGAAACCTTTGAGGATGCCGTTTTCCTGCACCACGTCGTCATACACCAGCGACACGGGCTGCGAGGCGAAGGTGCTGAAGTCGGTGTTGCCGTAGCCGCGGATGTAGAAGCGCGGGAAGGTACGGCCGTTCGACGATTCGACGTTGAGCGATGCCACTTTGCCTGCCAGCAGGCGGATGTCCTGGCCGCCGGACAGCAGCACGTCGAGCTTCTCGTCCTTCAGCAGGGTGACCGATACCGGCACATCCTTGATGTTCTCGGCGCGGCGCTGGGCCGTCACGACAACGGTTTCCAGTTGCGCGTCGGGCGCGACGCTTTGGGCGAAGGCGGAACCGATAGGCATAACGGCGCTCAACGCCAGCAGGCGCTTGTGCATCTTAGACAATTTGATCATTCAATTTCCCGATTTAAATGTAATGCAAAGAGTAAAAAACAGCGTCTCCTGTTCTCTCTTTCATAGACACCGCACGGTCATCTGACGTGACCATTGCAGCGCAAGCGGGCCGCTTGCGCGCCGCTTTCGGCAAAACTGGACCGCCCCGTTTCTCCGCCATGAAAGCGTGAACAGGATCGCATCCGCATCTTGATTGATGTCTAGAATGCACCGACTTGCAGAAAGGCGGTATTTTCAGCCATTGATACCATGTATTGCAAGACGAATATATCGATAGTCGAATTAACTGTTAGAAATTCGGCGGCTACTATGATGAAACTGAATAATAAAAGGCCGCCTTGCGGCGGCCTTGCAACAACGATGTCGAAAAAACACGAAGCATTTACATCTTCTACACGCAGCAACTGTGTTGAAAATCCCACAAACGGCGCCGTGGCGGGCGTCCGCCGGGGCCGGCGGTCACTTACATGCCCAGCGACTTGAGCAGATCGGAGTTGTCGTCGGCGTCGTCGACCGGGGACGGCGTCGACGCGTTGTCCGTATTGTAGGCGTCGTCGATCAGCGATTGCGGATCGTGCTCGGCCGAATCGAAATCGTACAGCTTGATGAACTCGGTGCGGTCGATCGCCAGTTCCAGATAGAAGATGTTGTTCTTCTCGGTATAGAAGGTGACGCGGCGCATTTCCGGACGGTCCAGCGGCGTGTCCACGCTCAGCATCACCTGCTTGGTCAGCACCAGCATCTTCGGCTGGTTCTGCGTGATGTTGGTCTGCAGCTCGCGCCGCACCTTGCCGGTGAAGTCGCCGACGATCTGGTTCATCAGCTCGCCCATGATGTTGGACACCTCGTCCGACGTGTGCGAACTGGCCAGCTCGGACTTCGGCATACCCATGTGCAGCATGTAGCGCTCGTAGATTTCCATTGCCGTGTCGGCGGCGAAATTCAACACCACCAGGCCGGTGAAGCCGCCGTCGAACATCACGAAGCAACCGATGTCGGGCTTCAAACCCGTCTTCGTGATCCGCTGCACCATGCCGGAATAGTTCACTTTACTTTGCGTGGCAACATTCAGCACGCGGGCCACCGAGTTACACAAACTCATCAACAAATCTTCTGTACCGTACACAACATCCTTTTCTTCGCTCATGGGGCAACCTCTATTTACTTTTTGTCGATGACGGCGCCGCGTCGTGGTGCAGCGCCTAACGAAACATGGCCTCCTCGCTCAGCCAGCGGGCGACCTCATCTTTCCATTCCGTAGCCGAAATAAAATCAATACTATTGAGTATGCCGAGGTGCAAGATTCCCGTCCACCTGATTCACACATTTACATCAAATTTCAGTGCCGAAATGCAAATCCGCCAATCGGCAACCGGGAGGAATGGGGAGGAAGCAGTAACTTATTTAGAAGGCCGACGCTTTTTGCGTTTCGGTGGCTGGGCAAGCGGGAAAAAGGCATCCGTCCAGACCTCTCGAGGAGTGAGTGCCAACAATACAACATTAGCACCAACGCCACTGTTCGTTACCGAACCCGGCCGCCTCTGCGGTCACCGCAGGTCTGCGGACAGTCGCAACAGCGCGTCTTAACGGCTTACCTACCGCCAGCATCGTTAGGCCTTTGCCTCGAATCCAGCGCCTCTCGCATTCTGTTGAGCAGCACTGCCGTTTCCTCGGTTTGTCTTTTGACCTCGGCTTGCGCAGCCGAGGTGCTCTTTCCAGCCTCAAACGAGGCGACCATCGCGGACAAAACGGTCGCGTTAAACGCGGCAACACCCAAGACGATCGCGAGAACGGCACTAACGGCGGTGACGATGATGGTGGTTTTGAGACCGGCCATTGACGACCGTATTTCCGATCTTATTTCCGATATCGTCATCTCCATCCGCGCCATGCGGGCATCGAAGTGACGTAAACGCTCTTCCATCAACGCGGAAAATGCAGCAAGCGCGGAATCGATGGACGCAACGCGGGCATCCATGCGGCTTTCTACAGCCTCAAGCTTTGCGTCGACGAAATCCCTGTCTGGTGAAGCAGCCATTCAAGCATGTTCGCGTGCGATTTCGGGGCTGTCAATCAGAGCACGTCCGCGTAGCCCCTGCACCTCTGACGCTGCTCAACAAACCCCAACAATACGCTCTAGATCATCGCGGTATCAATGACGAAATGCAAAAAGCCCAACCGATGAAGGCTGGGCTTTTTGATCTTGCTGTGTTCTGGCTCCCCGACCTGGACTCGAACCAGGGACCTGCGGATTAACAGTCCGTCGCTCTACCAACTGAGCTATCAGGGAATTGAGGCCAGAATTATAGCCGCTCAACTTTGATTTGCCCAGCCCAAAAAGCAACTATTTTCGCCGGCGCAGGACCGTCAAGCGGACGCGCCAATGGAAAAAGCCTCATGTCGCATCGCAACGATCTTCACCGTTACAAGCAAACATGAGGCTTTTAAATTCTGGCTCCCCGACCTGGACTCGAACCAGGGACCTGCGGATTAACAGTCCGTCGCTCTACCAACTGAGCTATCAGGGATTAGAGGCAACATTTTATACTGTTTCGTTCGCGCCATCAAGAAAGATTTCCAACAGCGCAACTTACAACGGTATTCTGTGTTGCCACTCGGATCAAGCTACTGCTCAACCCGAAGAAGCAAGAGTTTAGAGCACTTTGGCGATGGCGTCAATAACGATGTCGATATTGCGCGAATTCAACGCCGCCACGCAGATGCGGCCGGTATCGACCGCGTAGATCGACTGTTCGCGCAGTTGCTCGACCTGCGCCTTGGTCAGGCCCGAGTACGAGAACATGCCGACCTGGTCGCGCACGAAGGCGAAATCGTGGGCGGGGGCTTTCGCCTTCAGCTTCTCGACGAAGGCTTCGCGCATTTCCTTGATGCGCACGCGCATGCCGGCCAGCTCGTCTTCCCACATCTGGCGCAGTTCCGGCGTGGTCAGCACGGTGGCGACGACCTTGCCGCCGTGCACAGGCGGGTTGGAGTAGTTGGTGCGCACGACGCGCTTCAACTGCGACATCAGACGGCTCGCCTCTTCGCCGCTGGCCGCGACCACGCTCAGCGCGCCGACGCGCTCGCCGTACAGCGAGAACGATTTCGAGAACGAGTTCGACACCAGCAGCGGACCGCCGGCGTCGGCGAAGCGGCGCACCACCGCGCCGTCTTCGGCGATCCCGGCGCCGAAGCCCTGGTAGGCCATGTCGAGGAACGGCACCAGGCCGCCGCCGGTGACGGCCGCGATGACTTCATCCCACTGGGCCGACGTCAGATCGGCGCCGGTCGGGTTGTGGCAGCACGCGTGCAGCAGCACGATGGCGCCGCGCGGCATGGCCTTCAATGCGGCCAGCATGCCGGCGAAATCGACGCCGTGGGTGGCGGCATCGTAGTAGGCGTAGTTATTGACGGTGAAGCCGGCGCTTTCGAACAGCGCGCGGTGGTTCTCCCAGCTTGGATCGCTGATGTAGACCTGCGAATCGGGCGCGAAGCGCTTGAGGAAGTCGGCGCCGATCTTCAGCGCGCCGGTGCCGCCGATCGCTTGCACGGTGATCGCGCGTTTCTCTTGAATTACCGCGCTGTCAGCGCCAAATACCAGCTCTTGCACCGCCTTGTCATAGGCAGCCAGGCCTTCGATCGGCAGGTAGGTGCGCGGGGCCGGCGTGGCGATCAGGATTTCTTCCGCTTTCTGTACGCAAGACAGCAGAGGCACTTTGCCGTTGTCGTCATAATAAACGCCGACGCCCAGATTGATTTTGGCTGGGTTTTGGTCGGCGTTGAAGGCTTCGGTGATACCCAGGATCGGGTCGCGTGGTGCCATGTCGATGGCGCTGAACAAGCTAGGATTCGTCATGATAAGATTGGATTCGATTGGAAGCGTTTCGCAGCGGATGAACGTAGACAGCGCCCCTTAAAAAACTACTTCAGGCCGCTGGCAGGCCATTATTTTAACAAAGGTCGGACCACGATGGCTGAATTACCAGTAGCAGATACCCCTAAGGCAACGGTTATTACCTTCCCGGATTCGCCGTTCAAATTGCACCAGCCCTTCCCGCCGGCCGGCGACCAGCCGGTGGCGATCGACAAGCTGTGCGAAGGCATCGACGACGGCCTGTTCTTCCAGACCTTGCTCGGCGTGACCGGCTCCGGCAAGACCTATACGATGGCCAACGTGATCGCCCGCAAGGGCCGTCCGGCGATCGTGTTCGCGCCGAATAAAACGCTGGCCGCCCAGCTGTACTCGGAGTTCCGCGAGTTCTTCCCCGAGAACGCGGTCGAATACTTCGTCTCGTACTACGATTACTATCAGCCGGAAGCCTACGTGCCGCAGCGCGACCTGTTCATCGAAAAGGATTCGTCCATCAATGAGCACATTGAGCAGATGCGCCTGTCGTGCACCAAGTCGCTGATGGAGCGGCGCGACGTCATCATCGTCGCCACCGTGTCCGCCATCTACGGTATCGGTAACCCCAACGAATACCACCAGATGATTTTGACCTTGCGCCAGAAGGACCGCGTCTCGCAGCGCGACATCATCGCGCGCCTGATCCAGATGCAGTACACGCGCAACGAGGTCGATTTCGGCCGCGGCACCTTCCGCGTGCGCGGCGATACGCTCGACATCTTCCCGGCCGAGAATGCGGAGCTGGCGGTGCGACTCGACATGTTCGGCGACGAGCTGGAATCGATCCAGCTGTTCGATCCGCTGACGGGCCGCGTCAAGCAGAAGATCCCGCGCTTCACCGTCTATCCCGGCTCGCATTACGTCACGCCGCGTTCGACCGTGCTGCGCGCGATCGAGAGCATCAAGCTCGAACTGCGCGACCGCCTGGAGTTCTTCCGCAAAGAGAACAAGCTGATTGAAGAACAGCGCATCGAGCAGCGCACCCGCTTCGATCTGGAGATGATGGCCGAAATCGGCTTCACCAAGGGCATCGAGAACTACTCGCGCCACCTGAGCGGCGCCATGCCGGGCGAGCCGCCGCCGACTTTGGTCGATTACCTGCCGAAGGACGCGCTGATGTTCCTCGACGAGTCGCACGTGTTGATCGGGCAGTTGAGCGCCATGTACAACGGCGACCGCTCGCGCAAGACCAACCTGGTGGACTACGGCTTCCGCCTGCCGTCGGCGCTGGACAACCGCCCGTTGAAGTTCGAGGAATTCGAACAGAAGATGCGGCAGACGATCTTCGTCTCCGCCACGCCGGCCGACTACGAAAACACGCACGCCGACCAGGTGGTCGAGCAGGTGGTGCGGCCGACAGGCCTGGTCGATCCGCTGATCATCGTGCGCCCCGCCCGTTCGCAGGTGGAGGACCTGATGTCCGAGATCACCGACCGCGTCGCCAAGAACGAGCGCGTGCTGGTGACCACGCTGACCAAGCGCATGTCCGAGCAGCTGACCGAATTCCTGAGCGACCATGGCATCAAGGTACGCTACCTGCACAGCGATATCGAGACGGTGGAGCGGGTCGAGCTGCTGCGCGACCTGCGCATCGGCACCTTCGATGTGCTGGTGGGGATCAACCTGCTGCGCGAGGGCCTCGATTTGCCGGAGGTGTCGCTGGTGGCGATCCTGGACGCCGACAAGGAAGGCTTCCTGCGCTCCGAACGTTCGCTGATCCAGACCATCGGCCGCGCCGCGCGTAACCTCAACGGCGTGGCACTGCTGTACGCCGACCGCATGACAGACTCGATGGAACGCGCCATCGGCGAGACTGAGCGCCGGCGCGCCAAGCAGATCGAATTCAACGCCGCCAACGGCATCGTGCCGCGCGGCGTGAGCAAGATCATCAAGGACATGATCGACGGCGTCTATAGCCCGCAGGACGCGCGCGAGAACCGGCAGGTAGCGCAGGAGGCGGCCAAGTACGAGTCGATGAGCGAGAAGCAGATCAGCAAGGAGATCAAGCGCCTGGAGAAGGCGATGCTCGATCACGCCAAGAACCTGGAGTTCGAAAAGGCCGCGCAGGTGCGCGACCAGCTGCATGGCCTCAAACAGCAGCTGTTCGGCGCGCCCGGCGCGGACACCCTGCCCACCCCGAACTGATTGGCACCTATGACGAATCCGATTTTAAGCAGCGGCCCATTGGGCTCCCCGTGGGCGACCATGGACCCGTTCCTGTTTTGCGTCCACCACGTGGACAACTACCCCAAGGGCGACGGAAAGTTCGGTCCCGCCGCCTCGCTGGCGGGACGCCGCCTGGGCCAGGACTTCATGAATGTCGACGGCTGGAACATGTACCACGGCGAACAGGTGCCGGGCTTTCCCGGCCACCCGCATCGCGGCTTCGAGACGGTAACCATCGTCCGACATGGCCTGATCGACCACGCCGATTCGCTGGGCGCGGCGGCGCGCTTCGGCGCCGGCGATGTGCAGTGGCTGACGGCGGGACGCGGCATCGTCCACTCGGAGATGTTCCCGCTGCTGAAGACGGAGGACGACAATCCGCTCGAACTGTTCCAGATTTGGCTCAACCTGCCGGCCCGCAGCAAGTTCGCCGAGCCGCACTTCACCATGCTGTGGTCCGAAGACGTTCCCCGGGAAACCGTGGTCGACGCCAATGGCACGCGGACGGAGGTGGTTTGCGTGGCCGGTCGCGTGGAGGCCCTGCATGCCCTGCCCCCGCCGCCGGATTCCTGGGCCGCCGCCGAGGAAAGCGATCTGGCGATCTGGGTGGTGACGATGGAGCCCGGCGCGCAATGGACCCTGCCGCCCGCGCGCGGCGCCGACACCAAACGCGCACTGTATTATTTCGACGGCGAAGGCGCCAGCATTGGCGGCCAGCCACTGGCATCGCGCAGCGCCAACGACTTGCGCACCGATGCGCCTTTGCTGCTGGTGAATGGCGCCGCCGGCAAGGCGCAATTCCTGATCCTGCAAGGACGGCCGATCGGCGAACCGGTGGTGCAATCGGGACCGTTCGTGATGAACAGCGAACAGGAAATCCGCCAGGCCCACGCGGACTACCGGCAGACCGGCTTCGGTGGCTGGCCGTGGCCGGACGGCGCCCCGGTGCACGGCGACGACCCCACGCGCTTCGCCCGCCACACCGACGGCAAGGTCGAACGGCGCGACCGCTAAGTTACGTCAGCGCTGTTTGACAAACGCCGCCACGGCCTCGCTCAATTGCGGGGCCAGCGGCAGATTTGGATCGCTATACGATGCCCGTTGCGCAGCGGGATCGGCGGGTACCATTTTCAGCACGTGATTCATGCCCTCGATGGTCACCAGCTTGGCCGACGGCGCGGCCTCCGAGAGCGCCTGCGCCTCCTTCACGGCGACCTGGATGTCGGTCGTGCCCTGCGCGATCAGCACCGGCATTTTCAGCGCGGCGATCGCCTTGCGCGGATCGGTCTTGAAGGACGATATCAAATACGGCTGCACCGACGGCCGGTACAGCATCATCAGCTCGGGCGGCACATCCTCCACCGCCTTGCCCTGCTCCAGCGCGACCAGTACGCGTTCGTTTGCGCCGGCCAGCGCCGGCGGCAGCTTGGGCTTGAGTTGGTCACGCAGGATGTCGGCCAAAGGGTGGCCGGGGCCGGAGATCGACACGCAGGCATCCGCCTTGGCGCGCTGGCACGCCACCAGCGCGATCAGCGCGCCTTCGCTGTGCCCCGCCATCACCACCTTCGAGAACCGCTTGTCGGCGCGCAGTTGGCGCACCCACACCACGGCGTCGTCGACATAGCTATCGAGCCGCAGATCGGATTCCTCCTTGACCAAGCCGGCGCTGGAAGCGACGCCGCGCTTATCGTAGCGCACCGTCGCAATGCCTTGCTGCGCCAGCGATTCGGCCAGCATGCGCAGTGAATTATTGAGCAGCGAAGCCGCTTCGCTATTGCCGTCGCGGTCCGTCGGGCCGGAACCGGAGTGCAGCAGCACCACCGGCACCTTGGCGCCACCCTCCGGTATCAACTCGGTGCCATACAGCGTGCCGCTGGCGACGGCCTGCGTGACAGCGCGTTCGGTGTAACTGCCCGCGTGGGCGGCGCAGGACAGCACCAGGAATGACAGCATTAATTTACAGCGCATTCGCAACTCCATGATCGGTATCGGTAAGGCCTATGATACCGGACGGCGCCAGCGAAGTCGCACGATCCAGGCTCAATAAATAGCTAGTCCGTCCGCGTCGAAGACATGCCACCGTGCCTGCTCGACGCGAATTATGGCGGTCTGGCCGCCCTGCCAGCGCGCCTCGGCATCCACCCTCGCGATCAACTGGGTCGTGCCGCCGTCCGGTGTCAAATAAATGTAGCTGGCATCGCCGAGCAGCTCCGCCGCCTGCACCGTGACCGGAATGCCGGCGACGCCGCCGCCTGCCGGATCGGGGGGTGCCAGGGCCATGTGCTCGGCGCGCACGCCCAGCGACACCGGCGATCCCGGAACGAGACCTTTGCGCGCGCCGATCGGCACCAGCGCGCCGCCGGCCAGCCGCACCGCCATCGCCTGCCCGGCCAACAACTCCACCACGCCGGTCAGGAAGTTCATCGCCGGCGAACCGAGAAAGCCGGCGACGAACATATTGGCCGGCCTCTGATACAGCTCCAGCGGCGCGCCGACCTGCTCCACTTGCCCGCCGCGCAGCACCACGATCCGGTCGGCCAAGGTCATCGCCTCGACCTGGTCATGGGTTACATAGATCATCGTGCTGCGCAGGGTGCGGTGCAGGTTTTTCAGCTCGATGCGCATCTGCACCCGCAGCGACGCGTCGAGATTGGACAGTGGTTCGTCGAACAGGAACACCTCCGGCTGACGCACGATGGCGCGGCCGATCGCCACCCGCTGGCGCTGCCCACCCGACAATTCCTTGGGCTTGCGCAGCAACAGCGGCTCGATGCGCAGCGTGGCCGCAGCCTGCTCCACCTTGGCTTTTATCTCTTCGCGCGAAAGTCCCGCCATCTTCAACGCGAAGCCCATGTTGTCGAATACCGTCATGTGCGGATACAGCGCGTAGCTCTGAAATACCATTGCGATGCCGCGCGCGGCAGGCGTGACGTGCGTCATGTCACGCCCGCCGATGCTCACCGTGCCCTCGTCGGCGGTTTCCAGCCCGCAGATTGTGCGCAGCAAGGTCGATTTGCCGCAACCGGACGGCCCGACGAATACGACGAACTCGCCGTCGGCGATGCTCAGGGCTATGCCTCGCAAGATGGGCTGCTGGCCGAATCCCTTGCGTATGCCGCGAATCTCTACTCCTGCCATGACTTCCCCTCAACCCAACACCAGTTCGACGCGGTGGACCGCGCCATCGCGCAGCAACGGAATGCGCGCCACACCGTTATCGGCCGCGAGCGCCGTGCCGTCCAGCGTCACCGAAACAACATCGTTGGCGCTTTGGCCGGGATTGAGCACCTTGATTTCGTAGCTGCCGCCGTCATCCGGCAACTGATGGTGGATGCTGAATTCCGGCCAATCGTCCGGAATGCGTGGCGCCATCACGATCGTGTCCCCGCCTTCGATACTGAAACCCAGCACCGACTCCAGGCCCACCCGGTACATCCAGCCCGACGATCCCGTGTACCAGGTCCAGCCGCCGCGCCCCACGTGCGGCGCCTCGCCATAGACGTCGGCCGCGATGACATACGGTTCGACCTGGTACACCGCCACCGCGGCCATGTCGCGCGCATGGGTCACAGGGCTGAGCATCTCCAGCAGCCGCGCCGCGCGATCGCGACGACCCGCTTCGGCCATCGCCCGCACCACCCAGCACGCGGCATGGGTATACTGCCCCCCGTTTTCGCGCACGCCCGCCACATAGCCCTTGATATAGCCAGGATCGTTGGGCGTATTGACGAAAGCAGGCGTCAGCAGCCGTATCAGGCCGTCCCGTTCGGACACCAGCCGTTGCTCCAGCGCGTCCAGCGCCTGCGCGGCGCGTGCCGGCGGCGCCGCTTCGGAGATCACAGCCCACGCCTGCGCCAGCGCGTCGATCTGGCACTCGTCGCTGTCCTTGGAACCGATGACGGCACCGTTGTCGTAGTAGGCGCGGCGATACCATTCGCCGTCCCAGCCGCCATCGTTCAGCGCGTGGTCCAGATGATCGTGGTGGGCGCTGTAGATGGCAACGCGCGCGGTATCGCCGCGCTGCTCGCAGATCGGCAGGAAATCTTTGATGATGCGCGACAGGAAAAAGCCCATCCACACGCTTTCGCCGCGCCCTTCGCGGCCGACGCGGTTCATGCCGTCGTTCCAGTCGCCGGTGCCCATCAGCGGCAAGCCGTGCGCGCCCTGCGTCAGCGAGCGGTCCAGCGCGCGGCAGCAATGCTCGTAGACGACGGCACTTTCGCCCGACAGCGACGGTTTCAGATAGACCTCGTCCTCGCCCTCCTCCAGCAGCGGCGCGGTCAGGAATGGTTCGACTTCATCGAGCACGCTCCAGTCGCCGGTGGTTTTGATGTAGAAGGCGGCGACGTACGGCAGCCAAAGCAGGTCGTCGGAGAAGCGCGTGCGCAGCCCGCGTTCCATTGGCGCCGTATGCCACCAGTGCAGGACATCGCCTTCGACAAACTGGTGCGCAGCATGGATACGGATCTGCTGACGCGTCAAGTCGGGGCGGGCATAGATCATCGCACTCGAGTCCTGCAACTGGTCGCGATAGCCCAATGCGCCGCCGGACTGGTAGAACGCCGAGCGCCCCCAAATGCGGCAACTCAGATTCTGGTAGGCCAGCCAACCGTTCTGCATCAAATCAATGGCCGGCACCGGCGTGCTCACTTGTACCGCGCGGACGGTGTGGCGCCAGAAAGCAGTGATCTCGTCGAATGCCCGCTGCACCGCACCCGGCGCGGCGTAGCGTCCCACCAATTCAAGCGCGGTCGCGCGCTCCCGCGTCTCGCCCAGCAGCACAACCCATTCCAGCGTCGCACCCGGCGCCAGTTCATGCGTCGTCTGGAACGCGGCGCATGGGTCGAGGCCAGCGCCTGACGCGCCATCCAATCGTGCGGCGGCCAGTGCGGCTGGCTTGGCAAGGTCGCCGTGCTGGCCGATGAAGACGTCGCGGTCGGCACTGTGATGCACCGTCGCGCCATCACCCGGCAACGCGGCGGCAAACGTAACACCGTCGGCGAACTGGCCGGCAAGCGGATTGGTCGCCAGCAGCGCGCCCGAGGCATCCCACTCCGTGATAACAAAACGGCTGCTCTCGGCCGGCGTACCGCCCAGCACCAGCCGCTGATACGAGAACATCGACACCCGGCGCGCAACCGGGTCGCGATTGGTCACCCGCACGCGAACGATCTTCACCGGATCGTGGCGCGGCACGAACATCACCGTCTCCTGCTCAAGGCCATGGCTGAAGTGATTGAAGCGCGTGTAGCCAAAGCCGTGCGCCGCCTCGTATCCCGCGCGCGCCGGGGCCGGACCGGGCACCGGTGACCAGTATTGGCCACTGTCCTCGTCGCGCAGGTACAGCGCCTCGCCATGCGGATCGCGTATCGGATCGTTGGACCATGGTGTCAAACGGTGAATGCGACTGTTGCGGCTCCAGGTATAGCCGGAGCCGCTTTCGCTGACCAGAAAACCGAATCCCTCGTTCGAGATGGCATTGGTCCAGGCCAGCGGCGGACGACACAATCCATTGGTCGCGTCCCAATCCATGCGAATGACGTACTCGTCGCCCGCATCTGTGAACCCGCCATGGCCATTGAAGTGATGCAGCACGGCGCGGCCGGGCACCGTCGCCGGTCCATCCGGTTCCGTCGTGCGCGTGGCAGGCGGCTGGGCGGCGGTCGGGGCGACATCGGCATCCAGCACCGGCATCCTGCCGCGAACGACCAGCAGCGCGGTCATTTCGATCAACGCGAGATCCTGCTTTTTGAACCTTTCCGGCTTGCGCACATGGACGCCTTCCGCATCCTTGTAAGAGCCGTCACCATCCAGCAGTAAAAGATCGACCATCCATCCGTGTGCGGCCCAATAAGCGCGAGCACGCAGCAGCAAACCTGCATTGGCGTCGTGGGCGCCATCGACCCACGCGACAGCCAACGGCCCGGCGGGAAGATCGTAGGATGACACAATGGCAGCGATATCGGCGGAAGCTTCAATCTCACGCGCGGTATGGCGGGGCGCGCGTACCGCAGGCTCGCCATACAGCATCGCACCCGCCAACCGCTGCAAATAGGTCGCCTCGTCCGAACTCAAACCCAGTCGTTGCTCCAGCGCCTGCTGGGCGGCGCGGGCGGCATTGATCGGCGCGCGATCCGCCGGTTCCAGGCCGCCGGCCAACGCGAGCGCTTTCTCGCGACTGTCCGCAGCACCCAAGATAAACGCCACGCCGGTGTGCGCGCCCGGCGCCAGCGTTACCGCGCGGCGCAAGCTGAATGCCGGATCGAGCACATTTCCGGCAGTGCCGGACAGTTCTCCGTCCATGCCGGCCGGCGAACGCAGCTCCCGTCCGCGTCCAACAAAACGCGTACGATCGGTCTCAAAGCCCGCAGCCGCGCCACCGGCGGCGGCATGTATCATCCACAGCGCCGCATCGCCCTCGCCGCGCGGCCTGCGCCGTGCCAGCAAGGCGCCTGTGGCGGCGTCATGCTCGGTCTGCACGAACAATTTGGAGAAAGCCGGATGGGAGGCTTCATCCGCTTGTCGATTCAACACCACTTCCAGATAGCTGGTCACCTCGATATGACGCTCGGTCGAACCGGTATTCTTGAGCACCACGCTGCGCAGTTCGACGTCGCGCGCGGGATCGACGGCGATCTCCATGTGGGCCGCGATGCCATGCGCCGAGACGCCGATCCAGAAGCTGCCAGCCTCGCCGCCGGAAGTCCTGACCGCGTCCCCCGGCCCGCCAGGCTGCAAGCCCAGTGACCACACCTCGCCACTGACGGTGTCGCGCAGATAGATGAAGTAGCCCTCGTCGTACTCGATGCGGTCGCCGCTCCAGCGCGACAAGGCCATGTCGCCGACCCGGCTGAAACCAGCGCCGGCGCCCGTGATCAGCGTGGTGAAGCTACCGTTGGAGAGCAGTCGCGTTTCACGCGCAAAGGTGTTTTCTAAACGATTATTCATGGTGCTTTCCGGCTGTTTGATTGAGACAGGCGCCGTTACTGGCGACGATATCGGCGTACAGCATGGCGCTGTCTTTCAATGTGCGCTGCTGCGTTTCAAAATTAACGTGGATGATGCCGAAGCGCTTGGAGAAGCCCAGCGACCACTCCAGATTGTCCAGCAGCGACCATACCATGTAGCCCCGCAAATCGACGCCCGCTTCCAGCGCGGCGCTGATGGCGCCCATATTCTTGCGCAGGCAATCGACGCGCAGCGGATCGTGCACCCGCCCACCCTCGGCCTGCGGCGGATCGTAGAACGCCGAACCGTTCTCCATCACGTACAGCGGCGTGTCGCCGTACAGTCGTTTGAAGTTGACCAGCGTATCGGTCAGCCCCTGCGGGAAAACTTCCCATCCCGTCTCCGTGTAGGTGGCCTGGGTCTGGCGGACCGGCGCCACTTTCAGCGGCCAATTGGAGGGCTCGTCGCGCACCACGCTGCGGGTGTAATAGTTGATTCCGACGAAATCCAGCTTCTGGCCGATCAACTCGAAGTCGGCGGCCGGCCAGTCAGGCCAAGCCTCGCCGAACATCTGCTTGAGCTCCGGCGGATAGGCGCCGAGAAAGATCGGATCGAGGTACTGGCGGTTCATGTAGGCGTCCGCGCGCCGCGTGGCATCGAGATCGGGCTGCGACTGGCTGGCCGGGTACTTAGGTTCGATATTGACGACGATGCCGATTTGATGCTTTCCCATTTCCCGATAGGCCTTGACGGCACTGCCGTGCGCCCGCATCAGGTTGTGGCTGGCCAGCGCCGCCTCGTGCACGCTGCGATGGCCAGGCGCCAAGGTGCCGTGCAGGTAGCCGCCATCGGTGACCACCCAAGGCTCGTTGAGCGTGGCCCACGACTTGACCCGCCCATCGAAGGCTTGGAACAGTACCCGCGCATAGTCGTTGAACCAGTCGGCGATGTCGGGATTGAGCCAGCCGCCCCGATCGTCCAGCGCCGCGGGCAAATCCCAGTGGTACAGCGTGAGCATCGGCTCGATGCCGTTGGCGAGCAGCTCGTCGATCAGGCGGCTGTAGAAGTCCAGGCCGGCCTGATTCACGGCGCCGCGCCCCTGCGGCAGGATGCGGCTCCACGATACACTGAAGCGATAGGCTTTCAGTCCCAGCTTCACCATCAGCGCGACGTCCTCCTTGTAGCGGTTGTAATGGTCGCAGGCGACGTCGCCGTTGTCGCCGTCGCGCACATTGCCCGGCACCGCGCAGAAGCGCTGCCAGATGCTCGGCCCCGCGCCATCGGCCAGCGGCGAACCTTCGATCTGATACGCCGACGTCGCGCTCCCCCACAGAAAGTCGGCGGGAAACTGGATGGATTTACTCATTTGATGATCCTTGTGATCTCGAAGTTATAACGGTGCGCCATTCATTTTCAGTACCGCCGGCAGGGTATCGATCTTGATCTGCCGGTTTTTCCATGGCACCGGCCTGCCGTTTAGCGTGGCCTCGCCGGGCGCCGTATCCCACGGCCAGGTGAAGACCACGCCGCCGGGAGGTTTACGTTGCATGGCATCGACAGTTAAAGAGAGCGTGCCGGCGGCGGCAGCCAGCTTGTAGCTGATCGGACCGTACGGCGTGCGCAGTCCGTGAAGGCCGACGCCTTCTCCGCGCAGCCAGTCCACCGGCACGCCTTCTGCCAGCAATAGCGCTTGATCCGCCTCCCGCTCGTAGGCGAACGAGTCGAGCGCCGCGCGGATGTAGTCGGACGAGATCCAGCCGTGCGGCATGTCGCCGACAAAGCGCGGCTGGCGCATGTTGCGGCCGACGACTTCCGCCCATTGGTTCCACTTTGCTGGACGCTGGTCGGCATAAAAATAATCCAGCAGCTCGGCCGCGCGCTCGCGCCAGCCCAAACGCACGAAGGCGCTGACGTTACGCAGTTCATAAGGCGTATAGTCCTCCCACGCCTTTCGGCCATCGCGGCGGGCCAGGAAGAAGTCCCAGTACTTCTCGTAGGTGGCCCGCAGCATGGCAGGCGGCAGGAACTGCTGCTCGCCGCCGGGCGTCAGCGCAATGGTCGACGACGTGGGATCGAAGTCGCCCAGTTCCACCGCACCGGGGAGGTAGTCAATGCCGTGAGCAACGGTTGCCGCGTCCAACGACGCATAGAGGTCGCGCCGAAACTCGTCGCGCGCCAGCGCGAGGCGCTGCCCGTCATCGGTTTTCCCGAGCGCCGCGGCGATATGGACCGCGTCCTTGTAGCCCCGCATAGCCCAGAAGTCATCCCAGTACGAGTGCATCGGCTTTTCCGAATACCCCTCGTGGCTGATGGATGCCGGCATCAACCCATAGAACGCGCGACGCTCCGACGTACGGTTTGCCTCGCTGCGTTCGGACTGGCGCAAGGTTTCCATGTAGCGCGCGGCGGCATCGACGCGCGGCCACACATCGGCAAGCGCGGTCTTGTCCTGCGTGTAGCGATACAGCTCCGCCGCAAGGAAGATCAACTGGCCGTGACTATCGTTTTCCGGTACCGGATCGGCGCCGCGACGGTCGACGCAGCACGGTACTTTGCCGTCGTCGAACTGGTATGGCGCATACCAACGGAGGTAGTCGGCCGCGATGTCGGCCTGCCCGAGCCGCAGCAGCGCCTCCGACATCATCGCGCCATCGCGTATCCAGGAGCGCCGATAGGAGCGCGTGCCGGGTTGCAGCGATGCTCCCTCCCGCGTCATCAGCATGTGCGCAAGGGACGAGCGCAAGGTGTCGGCCATGTGCTGACCGGCCGCCGGCACTTTCAGTGTGACCCGAGTCAGCTTGTCGTGCCACCCTGCCGCCACCGCTTCCTGACGCTCCGTCAACCATGCGGCGGCGTTTCTGCTGGCGGGAGGAATGGTCAACGCCGCCGGGCCGCCCGCCATCGGCAGCACGGCGCCGATCACAACGCTTCCGTGCGGCGGCAGCACCACCTCATAAGTCATCGCCGCCGAGGCCATGCCCGTTTCGTCATGCAGGCTCCGCATGCCCGATTTCGCAGGAGAGGCGCCAGGCAGCAGGCCGCCATCGAACGACGACAAGGCCACGCCGGCGGGCGCTTGCAAAGGATGGATTTTGCTATCGCCGTTGATTGTGATCGTCTTGCCATCCCACCGCAGATCGTGAATGGCGCTGAAACCGCCCGGCGTATTGAGGAACTGGCGTGGCGCGTTGACCTGGAACGGCCGCACCGCCAAAACCAGCTGCATGCGCCGCGTGGTCGAGCCAAGGTTTTTCAGCTCGTACTTTGCCAGCAGTTGCGATGAAGCCGGCGTGCCGTCGGCGGCGGCGGTGATGGACAGCGTCCAATCCGGATGCCGCCACAGTACCGACGGCACGGGCAGATAGCCATCCTGCAAACTTTGGCTCACTTTCACATCGGCCCACGTCACTAGCCGATTGCCGTCGCGGACAAAGGGCTCCACGCAATATCCGCCCTGCTTCGCCTCCAGGGCACCATCCTCGGAAATGAGCGCGCTGTGATCGCCGCCGCCATCGACGCCCACCAGCGTCCAGTAAGGCTGCTGGCCGGAGAAGCCCCGTGGATAAAATCCCCGCTGGGCGCCGCGCGCCACGCCTTCGATGAACTGGTTGGGTGTCGCCCCCCATGCCAGATCCTTCAGCTCGACTTCCGCCAGCGCATACGCCGACGACGGACCGTCGCGCAGCACCAACCGGATATATCGCGCTTCCGACTCCGCCAGGCGCAATGGATCGTCGCCCCCATTGCCCGCGACGACACGGCGCGCCAACCGCCATTGTCTGCCATCCGAAGACAGTTCGATATCATAGTTGCTGGCATAGCGGCGGCCCTGCCAGTGCAGCACCAAGCCGCCGAATTCGCGCTCCGAGCCAAGATCGATCGTCAGGCGCTGTGGCTCGCTTTTGCTCTTCGTGCCAACCCACCTGGTATCCGCATCGCCATCGACCGCCAGCGCGGCCGCTCCGCCGGCCATGTGGGAAGAAGCCTGCGCGACCGGCTTTGGCCACGTATCCGGTACCGGCGGCAGCGCACGCATCGTCAATTGTTTAACGTAGACAGAACCTTTGCCACCACCACTGCCTGCGCTGACCACAAACTCGATACGGTCGGCGTGTTTGAGGTCCCGGTCCTTCGTCGGCCCCCACGCAAACAGCACCTGGCGCTTCTTGATGCGCACCAGTTGCCACTCTTTCGGGAAGCTGTAATTCTGCTGCGGGAACCACCAGACGTTATCGCCGCTGGCGTCGGTCATTTTGAATTCGAAATGATTCACCGGCGCGTCGGCGCGCACGTAGAACGAGATTTCATAGTTCTCCGGCAGCTCCAGCGGCAGCGCGCGGCGCACGAAGGCATAGCCGCCCTTACCGGCGAAGTCGAAATCAAGCCGCAAACCGCCATCGGCGGCGCTGGCGGCGGACCGCACGCCGTCGGAGGCCTGCGCCTGCCACGCGTCGACAGATGAAAAATCGTCGAGCACGCGCGGCGGCTCCGAAGCGACAGCCGCCGACATCAGCGCGGCGACCAGGCCCGCAGCCAAAAGGTGTATGAGCCTCATCCCTTTACGCTCCCCACCAGCAAGCCTTGGATGTAGTATCGCTGCAAACCGAGGAACAACAGCAGCACCGGCACAATGGTCAGCACCGAACCTGCCATCATCAACTCGTTATCCTGAACGTGCTCGCGCGACAGCGATGCAAGTGCCACAGGCAAGGTGTAGAGATCTTTATCGGTCAGCACGATCAATGGCCACATAAAGTCGTTCCACGTCCCGAGGAAGGTGAAGATGCCCAACGTGACCAGGATCGGCGTTAGCAGCGGCAGTACGATCACGCGGAAGATCCGGAACTCGCTGGCGCCGTCCATGCGCGCCGCTTCCAGCAACGCATCGGGTATCGTCAGCGCGTATTGACGCACCAGGAAAATGCCGAAGATCCCCGCCATCGCCGGCACCAGCACCGCGCCGTAGGTGTTGACCAGTCCCAGATACTTCAGCATCAGGAACAGCGGCAGCATCGCCACCTGACTAGGTATCACCAACGCGCCCAGCATGACCTTGAAAATCCGGTCGCGTCCACGGAACTGCAGCTTGGCGAAGGCGTATCCCGCGCTGACGTTAAACAGCAGCGACAATGCCGTGGCGGCACACGACAGCAGCAAACTATTGAGCAGATACCGGCCGATGCCGGCATGCGTGAACAGCTCGCGGTAGTTGTGCAAGGTCGCGGCGCGCGGCACCAGAGGCAGCGGAAACGCGCTCGATTCGCCGGGCTCCATCAGCGATACCGACAGCATCCATAGCAGCGGGAACAAAGTGAGCGCGCCGGCGGCCAGCATCACGGCGTTGAGCGCCAGCGCGCGCGGTTTCCAGGAGAAGGCGGTCATGCGTCCGCTCCCTTGGCAAAGCGCAGTTGCAGCAAGGTGACGCCGAACATGATCACGAACAGAATGAAGGCCACCGCCGACGCCGAGCCCAGGTTCCACCATTTGAAACCCTGCTCGTACATGAAATACAGCACGCTGACGGTACTCTGTACCGGCCCGCCCTGCGTCATCACGTACGGCTCGGCGAACAGCTGAAAGTAGCCCGACATGCTCAGGATACTCACCATCAGCATCGTCGGTCCGAGCATCGGCCAGGTGATGAAGCGGAACTGCCCCCATATGCCGGCGCCGTCCAGACCCGCCGCCTCGTACAGATCGTCGGGAATGCTTTGCAGGCCCGCCAGGAAGATGATCATGTTGTACCCGAAGTTCTTCCAGACCGCGAACAGGATAATCGCCGGCATCGACCAATCGGGATCGTTCAGCCAATCCACAGGCGATATGCCCAGTTGATCCAGGCCATGGTTGATCATGCCGTAGCGCGTATGCAGCAGGTAGCGCCAGATCACCGCCACCGCCACGAGCGACGTCACCACCGGCGCGAAAAAGGCGGTTCGGAACAGCCCCTTGAACCAGGTGAGACGGGAATTCAGCAGCAACGCCGCGCCCAGCGAGGCGGCGATCGACAGCGGAACGCCGACCACGACGAAGTACAGCGTATTGCCGAGCGCCTGCCAGAACAGCGGCGTTTGCAGCAGCTCGGCGTAGTTGCGCAGCCCGACGAAGCGCAGGTTGTCCAGATTTGCCAGCGCGTAGATATCGAAGTCGGTAAGGCTCATTACCAACGCTGCCAGCACCGGCAGGAAGAAGAAGACGCCGATGACCAGCAACGCGGGGCCGGCGAAGCACCAGGCGGCGCGGCGCAGGTTCATCGCGCCTCCTTCCGCGCCAGCATCCAGCGGCGCTTTTCCAGGATATCGTCGGCCTTCGCGTCGAGCGAAGCCACCGCCTGGTCGACCGTCAGTTCGCCGTGCGTCACGCGCTCGGCGACCAGCCGCATTTCGGTGGCGATGCGTTCCCACTCGGGCACCTTGGGTGCCGGCTTCACACGCTCGAACTGCTGCCTGAACGCCTGCGCATAGACATCGTTGGCAAGGCGCGGCGCGCTCCAGTTGCTGCGGCGCGGCGGCAGGTCGCCCGTCAACTCGTGGAAGCGCGCAGCTGTATCGGTGCGGGACAGGTACTCGATCAATTGCCAAGCTTCGCGCGGATGTTTGGACGACGCCGACAGCGCCAGGCTGGCACCGCCCGCGATGGAGGCCGCCGGACCGGAAGGCCCGGGCAAGATCGCCGTCATCCAGTGCTGCTGCTGATCGGCCGGCAGACGGCGTTTGAATTCGCCCATGTTCCAGGGACCGGAAATGTAGAAGGACACGTAGCCCATGCCGAATTCGTGATAGACGTTGGTGATGCGGTTCATCGGCGCCAGCTTCTGCGCGTACATGTCGGCGTATAGCTGCAAGCTTCTGCGAAAACCGGCGCTGCGGAAATTGCCATAGCGGCCACCGTCACGCAGCAACGGCTCATCGTTCTGCAAGGCCAGCGCCAGCAACGGCTCGAATTCATCGCTCGGCAGCAGGATCGCGTAATTGTCCGGTCCCACCCGGCGCTTGATGGCGTTCATCGCCTTCATCCATTCGGTCCAGGTTTGCGGCGGCTTGGCGTAGCCGGCGCGTGCCAGCATATCGCGCCGGTAGAACAGCACGCGGGTGTCGATATACCACGGCGCGCCCCACAGCTTGCCGTCGACGATATTGGTATCCCAGATGCCGGGAAAATAGTCGGACCGGGTCACCAGCTTCGAGGCGGCGACTTGCGCGTCCAGCGGCAGCAACGCGCCCAGCACCGCGAACTCCGGCACCCACGTGTTCCCGAGCTGGAAAATGTCGGGCATGACGTCGCCGGCGAAAGCGGTCAGCAGCTTTTCGTGCGCGGCGGTCCACGGCAGTTGCTGGACTTCGACCCGCACGCCGGGGTGGGTGCGTTCGAACTCCGGCATCAGCGCGGTGACGACTTCGCCCTCGCGCCCCATGGCCCAGAACTTCAGCACAACGCCCTCCTCCTTGCGCGGCGCGCACGATGCCAGCAAGGCGCAGGCCAGCATTAGCAGTATCGCGTGCGAAAAGCACTGGCGCGGTGACAAACCTCGCATCATTGGGCGGGCGCCATCTCTGTTGCCGGGCTAACCTTCTCCGGCTGTTTCAGCCAGCCACCTGTAAAGCCGGCGCGTTCCAGTCCGCGCCGAATCACCGGGTGGCCCCGCATCACGCGCCACACAAAATCGCTGCGGTAGTTTTCCGTCATGGCGAGGATCGGCCCCTGGTCGATGCCGAGATAGTCGTTGTCGACCCAACCCTTGCCTTTGAGCGTGCGTCCTTGTGAGACGGGGATATCGTAGTCAAAGCTTGGATTGAAGGCGTCCAGGAAGCCGTAGCGCCCATAAATCCAGTCGCCGTAGCGCTTTTTCATCTCCAGCACCGCCGGCACCACGATCTCCGGCGCGAACGGCAGCGACGACGCGGCGGCCGTCGGCGCCAGGGTGCAATCGTCGTAGTGTTTCAGGCCACCGATGCCGCGCGCCGTGTAGGTGCGGAATGGCAGCTTGATGCCGCCGTAGTCCAGCGTCTTGTCCACCGGGCCATCGCTGGCGGTGATGCCCCAGACGTTGGCGCCATAACCCTTGCAACGCAAGGGATTGGCGATCGCGTAAGCCTGCTGCGCATAGGTGGCGCGGCGGCTGTTCTCGAAATAGTCGTATCCGCGCTTGCCCATGTACTCGTCGCGGATGCCCCGGAAGTCGATCCATACGTGGCTGTACTGATGGATGAACAACGACGGATACGCGAGATGCTCCGCGTCGCCCTTTCCTTCAAGGCTATTCGGGTAGGTGCTGGTCCAGGCCTTCCAGGCGTCCGGCTGCACCGGATGGGTGGGCGATCCGAGCGCCAGCACGTAGACCAGCATGGCTTCGTTGTAGCCCTTCCAATCGTAGGGAATGAAGCCGGATTCGGGATGCCAGCCCAGCGCGATCGACGGCTTGCGCGCTTGCGCCCAGGTCCAGTCGACCCGCTCGTAGATCTCGGCGGCCAGCTTGCGGATTTCCTTCTCCGCCGGATCGTCGCCGTCGAAATAGGATTGGCAGAACAGCGCGCCGGCCAGGAACAGCGCGGTGTCGACGGTCGACAGCTCGACCTTGTCGTGCCGCAGTCCGCTCTTCATATCGAGGAAGTGATAGAAGAAGCCCTTGTAGCCGCTGGTGGACGTGCCCTTGGCGTCGCCCTGCGGCGCGTCGCGGAAGAAACGCAACGTGGCCAGCACGCGGTCGCGCGCCTGCTGGCGCGTGACGTAGCCGCGTTCGACGCCGATCGGATACGCGGTCAGACCGAAGCCGACCGCCGCCACGCTGGAAAACGACGGCGTCGGATAGCGGTCCGGCACCAGGCCGTTGGCCGGGTTGGCGGTTTCCCAGAAAAAGTCGAAGGTGCGGCGCTGAAGGTCGTCGAACATCGGCGGCAGCGCGGCATCGCGCGCCTGCGCGCCGCCGGCGCCGCCGAACAAGGCGGAAGCTGCGAACGCCAAGCTGGCGGCGGCGTGCAGGACGCGAGGCTTGAAAAATACGGTCATGAACACGGGCCTCCTCAGAACGCGTAGCGCGCGCTGAACTTCAGGGTGCGCATCTGGCCGCCCATGGAGTTGGGCACGCCGAGATTTCTGTTATCACCCCCGACCCGGTTCTGTGGATTGCCCGGACCGCCGCCCCAGCCGTCATAACCTCCGTAGTTGATGCTGTTGAACAGATTGAGCACGTCGGCCCGCAGCGACACGCGGCCGAAGCGGAAGCCCACCTCCTTCGACAGCCCGACATCCACTTGGCGGAACCGGTCGCCATCGCCTTTGACGGACACGCATTGATTGAAGCCGGTCGAGCAATCGGTGATGCGGTAAGGCAGGCCGGAACCCAAGGTCACCTTCCCGGATAACATCAGCCCCCACGGCAGCCAGCCATCGGAAACGCCGGCGACAACCAGACGGTGACGCTCGACATCTCTTGATGGATTCCAGGCCGAGGCATAACGCCCATAAGTCCAGTTGAAAATCTCGTTGGTCCATTCCTTGTTGGTGGTCTCGCCCTTGCTATAGGTGTATGTCGCGCCCAGGCTCCAGGTGGAAGCCTTGGTGTAAGGCTTGTCCATTTTCAGATAAGCCGACTCGGTTTTCGCCTGCGAGACAAAGTCGCCAAGCACCAGTGTCTGATAGCCTGGAATGGAATCGAACAGCGGATCGATCGGGCTGGCGTTACCCCACCCACCGTTGACATCGCGGTTGCCGCCGAACCAGTTGAACTGGTTGCGGCTGCGCGAGTTGGTGTAGCCCGCCTCGCCGTTCCATATCCCCAAGGCCTGGCGCAGGCCGAAGCTCCATTGGTCGGTATAAGCCATTTTGTGATCGTTCTTGATCATCCAGATTTCGCCACCCGTCTGCGCGTTCTTTTGCGCTTCGTCCAGGGCGTGATTGGCGATGGTGCGGTCGTATGCCCGCCCCCAACCTGCAAACAGCACGGACGCGCGGTCACCCTTGATGTCATAAGAGAGTCCGAGACGCGGCGCCAAGGCCTTCTTGAAAGCCTTGCGGCTGTTGCCGGTGCTGATGTAGTCGCCGATGTTGACGCCGCCCTTGGCGAGCGACTGGGCATAAGTTTGACCGGCGGGCGCCCCCTCCCGGGGATCTTGCCGGCCGAAGATCGCCACGCGGTCGGCCGGCGTCACGTAGCTGTCGTTGAGCATATTGTCTTCGTAGTCGTAGCGCATGCCGAGATTGAGCAGCAGCTTGTCCGTCGCCTGCCAGTCGTCCTGGAAGTAAATACCGTACTGGTTGTTGGAGAACTCCACGCCGTTCGCAGGAATCGGCTCCTGCGAACGGATCAGGCTAGCCAGACCTGTCACCGTGTCGATTCGCTCGGTACGCACTTCGACGGCACGCGCTGTGCCGGACAAATCGTAGGTGATGTGCTTGACCTTCACGCCAGTCTTCATCGTGTGTCCGCTCTTGCCGGTGTAGGTCAGATCATCCTGGAACAGCAGGCCGCTTTGCTCGCGGAACTGGTTGTTCGGCGAGCCGCCGACAATGATCACGTCGACGACGTTGTTGTCCGTATTGCTGGGCGAAACCTGGTATTTGATGTACGGCGTGCTGGCGTTCGAATGCGGATTCCAGCTGTACTTCTCGTAGCCGATGCGAGCCTCGTTGAGGAAGTTATCGTTGCTCCACTCATGCTTGAAGTCCAGGCGGTCTTCGTCGTTGCTGCGATTGAGGGAATTCTCCGGCACGCTCAACTTCACGTCCTCCGGAATCATGTCGGTTTCGCGCCGGATGCGCGCGGTCGCTTCCACGCGCTGGTTCTTGGCGATCTGCGCGTCGACCTTCACCAGGAACAGATCCTCCTTGAACTTGGATACGGCGGAACCCTGTTGCGACAGCAGCGATGGCACGATGCCCGCATTGGGCAGCAAGTCGGTGCGCTGTGCGATCACCTGGCGCGGGCTGTCGATCTTCTTGCCCTCGTAGGCGATGAAGAAGTGCGCCACATCCTGCTTGATCGGACCACCCAAGGTCATCCCGTACTGGTCCTGTGAAGATTTTGGCCGGCCGATACCCTTCTGCTCCGACTCCTTCTGGAACGGATCCTTGGCCGTGAGATTGGTGCCGGTGTGGTCCCAGAACGCGTCGCCATGCAGCTCGTTGCCGCCGGATTTGGTGATCGCGGTGATCGCGGCGCTCGACACCTGGTCGAATTCGGCCTTGTAGTTCTGCGCGATCACCTTGTACTCGGCGATCGCCGATTGCGGGAAGGGATTACCCCGGCTTGTATCGAGGCCGGAGACGCCACCGCGCAGGATGTTGTTCTTCTGGCTGACGCCATCGATGAAGACGTTGACGTTGTCCTGGTTCTGCGACCCGGATTGCAGCTTGACGTTGCCGCTGTTGTCGACACTGAAGCGCACGCCCGGCGCCAGATCGGCGAAGGACAGGAAATTGCGAGTGACCTGCGGCAGCTTCTCGATCTGTTCGCGCGAGACGGAGGTGCCGACCTCGGAGCCTGCCACATCGCGGCGCGACGCGGAGCCGGTGATCACCACTTGCTGCACGCCGCTTTGCAGCGCCAGGTTGACCTGGCTGGTCTGGCCGACGCTAACGGTCACCGGTTCGGACGTTTGTTCACCGACCTTGATCTGGTAAGTGCCCGGAGCGACGCCGGTCAGCACGTAGCTGCCGTCGGCGCGCGTGACAGTGTTGTAGACGTAGCCGTTCGACTGGTTGGTGGCGGTAACGGCGTTGCCGGCCGACGGCGCCGCGCCGCTGGTGACCTGGCCCTGAATGGTCGCGCTACTCAGTTGCGCGTGCGCGGGGATGGCTGTCAACAGTGCTGCGGCCAATGCTGCGGCCATTGCGGACAAGCGTAGGGACGGCGTATGCCGTTGGGTGTTGTTCATGGTTGTCTCCTGTTTTTGTGTACTTTTTTTGTGTGTACTACCAAGGCATGAAGCTACTACTAACTTTGCTGACTACCTCCCGTCGAAGCACGCACCACCAGCTCGGCGGCCAGTGTCTGCGCGCTCACCGGCGTGTTCCCGGACTGACCGATTTGCGCATGCAGGCGCTCCAACGCCCGCACGCCCAGATCGACGATCGGAACTCGAACGGTCGTCAATGCCGGACTGACGTACCGCGCAATACGAATATCATCGAAGCCGGCCAGCGCGATATCGCGCGGCAGCTCCAGGCCTTGCTGGCGCAGCTCCAGCAACGCCCCGATGGCCATCATGTCGTTGGCCGCGAACAGCGCGTCCGGGCGGTCTGCGGCGACGGCCAGCGCCTTGGCCACGCGCTGCCCCGACTCCTCGGAGAAGTCGCCTTCGAACACCTGCGCCACCGCGTTCGGCGCCAGCGCGGCCAACGCCGCGTGATAGCCGCGCAAGCGCTCCTGCGCCTCGAAGTTACCGGCCGGGCCGGCGAGGAAGGCGATGCGCCTGTAGCCCCGCCCCACCAGATGCGCCACCATGGCGTAGGCGCCGCTGTAGTTATCGAACGAGATGGAAGCGTATTGCGTGCCGCCGGCGGCGGTGCTCATCAAAACGATCGGCAGGTCTTCGGGCAGGTTATCGGACAGCAGCGCCGCGTCCACATGCGGCGACATCACCAGCAGACCGTCGACGCGGCCGCGCATGGCGCGGATCGACAGCGCCACCTCGTCGGCGTCGCCGTGCAGGCTCGATACCATCAGGTGCAGGCCACGGGCGCGCGCGGCGACGTCGATGCCGCGAATGATCTCGGAAAAGAACTCGCCGTACAGGTCCGGCAGCAGCACGCCGATGGTGTTGGTGAAGCTGGTGGTCAGGCTGCGGGCGCCGACGTGCGGCATATAGCGCATCCGTTTGACCACCGCCAGGATGTGTTTGCGGGTATCGTCGGTGATGCTGGCGTGGCCGTTGAGCGCGCGCGACACCGACGCCACCGACACGCCGGCCTCCTGCGCCACGTCCTTGATCGTTATCGCCATGCTTGCTGCTTTCGGGAAATGTAACCGGTTACATCAGCGTCAAAAAATATAACCGATTACTTTAATGGAAATGTAACCGGTTACATTGGTGTTTTGAAAAGTCTACTCGCGTTCGCCGCGCACTGTAAAGACTTTTTTATAAGTTTGCCATCGCGCGCATCGGGCCGGCGGGCGGCTGAAGGCAGCGGGTGGCGCGATGCCGTCCCGCCGGTGTTCGACTTCCAACTAGCGGCTCATGCCAAGCGCGGGCAACGCGCGCGACGGCCTGACAGGACGGCGCGCCGACATCGATACGCCGGCGCCATCGTCGGCCACGATGAAGCGGGCGACGGCGTCGCGCAGGCTTTGCGCCTGGTCGGCCATCGACTGCGCGGCGGCGGTGGCCTGCTCCACCAGCGCGGCGTTTTGCTGGGTCACCGCGTCCATCTGGACGATGGCCTGGTTGACCTGTTCGATGCCCGCGCTTTGCTCGTTCGACGCCGTGACGATCTCGCCGATAATGTGCTGCACCGTGGTCACCGCCTTGACCACATCGTCCATCGTGCGTCCCGCCTCGTCCACCAAACCGGCGCCGTCGGCCACGTAGCCGGCCGAAGCCTGGATCAAATCCTTGATCTCCTTGGCCGCCGTGGCGCTGCGCTGCGCCAGCGTGCGCACCTCGCTCGCCACCACCGCGAAGCCGCGCCCCTGCTCACCGGCGCGCGCCGCCTCCACGGCGGCGTTCAGCGCCAGGATGTTGGTCTGGAAGGCGATGCCCTCGATAACGGCAATGATCTCGGTGATCTTGGTCGAGCTGCGCGAGATGTCGCTCATGCTGGTGACCACGCGCTGCACCACCTCGCCGCCGGCGACAGCGATGCCGGACGCGTTGCGCACCAGGTTGTCGCCGTCAAGCGCGTTGCGCGCGTTCTGCTTCACGGTCGACGTCAACTCCTCCATGCTGGACGCGGTTTCCTCCAGCGACGACGCCTGTTCCTCGGTGCGCTGCGACAGGTCGGCGTTGCCCTCGGCGATTTCCGCCGCCGCGACGGCGATCGAATTGGCCGACGCCTTGATGCCCGAAACGATGCCGTTCAACTGCTTGCGCATCGATTCGAGCGACGCCATCAAGCTGTCGCTATCGCCTTGCAGCGGCACGTGGACCTCCAGATTGCCGTCGGCGATCTGGCGCGCCACGTCCTGCGCCAGCGACGGTTCGCCGCCCAGTTGACCCAGGATGCTGCGCGCCACCCACACCCCGGTGGCCAGCGCGAACGCGATCGCCGCCAGCGCCATGGCCATAATCAGTTTGCTCGAGACCTCGGCCATACCGGAAGCCTCCTCGCCGCTGTCGCGGTTGACCTGCTCTTCCAGCGCCTGCAGCTCGGTCAGCACGGCCGTCCAATTGCGCTGTTTGGCGCGCAGCTCGCCCATCAGCAGCGCGGTCGCCTCCTCCGGTTTGTTGGCAAGTCCGAGTTCGGTCGCCTGCTTAAACAGCGGCATCGCCGCCGCCTCCACGTCTTTCAGCGACGCGAACAAGGAGCGCTCCTTCGCGGTGGTTTCGGCGTCGTCGTCGAGGATTTTTCCCAGCTTTTGATAGGCGTCGGCATACGCCAGTTCCTGCGTGCGGATGCGGTCCACTTCAAGCTGCATCGAGGGCATGTCGTTGAGCAGCGCCAGATTGCGCACGGCGATAAAGCGGTCCTGCTGGCTGGCGCGAAGCTCCACGGCGAGCGTGCTTTGCACGCTATTCACATAAACGATTTCCGTCAGACTCGCCTTCAGCTTGTACAAGCTCACGATGCCGAGAATGGAAATGGTGATGAGCAAAACCAACAGGATGCCGAAGCCGCCCATCATGCGCGTTTTCACACTCAACTTTTTCATATGCCTGCCTTCCGCGATGTGCACCGCTTGCGTAATTGTTAAATGTCGAAGAATTTCCCATGGGAATTATATATTTGACAAATTTAACTGGCAAGTCCGGGCTACGGAAAACGTGACATCGTTGTGCGCTGACGACGGCGCGGCGGCCGCCGTCAAAACTCACAGGGTCTTGACGAACTCCCGGATGCCACTTAGCAGCATCTCGACCGACATCGCCGTCAGGATCAGGCCCATGAGGCGTTCGAACGCCGTCATCACCTGCGGGCCGAGCACCTTCTGCAGCTTCTCTGCGCTGAGGAACACCAGCAGCCACACCACCGCCACCGCCGCCAGCGCGGCGACGTGCACCATCACCTCGCCGGTGCTCTCGCTGGAAAACAGCAGCACCGTGGCCAGCGCGGACGGACCTGCCAGCGCCGGTATCGCCAGCGGCACGATGAACGGCTCGCCGCCATCGGTGCGGCCCAACACGCCGTCCGGATGCGGGAAGATCATGCGGATCGAAATGAGCAGCAGGATCACGGCGCCGCCAATGCGCAGCGCCACTTCCGACAGATGCAACGCCGCCAGAAAGTGACGGCCGAAGAACATGAAGATCAGCAGCAGCACGAACGCGATCGCGCATTCCCGAATCACGATGCGCGAACGGCGCGCCGGCGGCACCGGATTGAGCACGCTGGCAAACAGCGGCACGTTCCCGAAAGGGTCGGTCACGAGAACCAGCAAAATGAAGGTCTGGAAGAAGTCTTGGGTCATATGTTTTTTTTATTGAATAAAAAAGGGAGCCGAAGCTCCCTTGGTCGAACAGCTTATTGAGCCGCTTCGCCTTTTTTGATCCACGCCGCCAGTTGATGCGGACGCAGGCCGTCGTAGTCCTCGAACGGCTGGTGGATCCACGGATTGTGCGGCAGTTCCTCCATCTGGTAGTCCGGCTTGAAGGCCGAGCTGCCCTTGGTCCAGATCACGGCCGATTTCACATCGGTGACGCCTTCGAAGTTGTCCTTCAAATGCTTCATCACCTTGATCAGGGTGACGCCGGAATCGGCCAGGTCGTCCACCAGCAGGATCTTGCCCGACAACGGGCCCTTGGTCATCGTCATGTACTTGGCGATGTCCAGGTCACCGCGCACGGTGCCCGCTTCTTCGCGGTAGCTGCTGGTCGACAGAATCGCCAGCGGTACGTCGAAGATGCGCGAGAAGACGTCGCCCGGACGCACGCCGCCGCGCGCCAGGCACAGTACCATGTCGAACTTCCAGCCCGATTCATGGACCTTCAGCGCCAGGCGCTCGATCAGGCGGTGGTACTCGTCCCAGGACACCCACAGGTGTTTTTCGTTCGATTGCGGATCGCTCATATTAATTCCTTATTATTCGAACGGATGACGCAGAACGATCGTCTCTTCACGATCAGGACCGGTCGATACCATGTCGACCGGCACGCCGACCAACTCTTCGATACGTTTGATGTAGGCGCGGGCGGTGGCCGGCAGCGCTGCCAGCGATTTCGCGCCGACGGTGCTTTCGGTCCAACCCGGCATTTCTTCGTAGACCGGCACGCAGCGCGCGGCTTCCTCTGCGCCCGACGGGAAGATGTCGACGGCCACGCCGTCGATGGTGTAACCAGTGCACAGCTTGAGCGTTTCCAGGCCGTCCAATACATCCAGCTTGGTCAGGCACATGCCGGTGACGCCGTTGATCTGCACCGAGCGGCGCAGCAGCGCGGCGTCGAACCAGCCGCAGCGACGTGCGCGGCCGGTGACGGTGCCGAACTCGTGGCCCACTTGCGCCAGGTGGTGGCCAACGCCGGCATCGGTCGGCAGCTCCGAGGGGAACGGGCCGGAACCGACGCGGGTGGTGTAGGCCTTGGTGATGCCCATGATGTAGTGCAGCATGTTCGGACCGACGCCCGCGCCGGCGGCGGCGTTACCGGCCACGCAGTTCGACGAGGTGACGAACGGATAGGTGCCGTGGTCGACGTCCAGCAGCGAGCCTTGCGCGCCTTCGAACAGCAGGTTGGCGCCGGCCTTGTGCGCGGCGTACAGCGCGCTCGAAACGTCGGTCACCATCGGGCGCAGGCGCGGCACGTAGGCCAGCGCGTCGTCCAGGGTTTTCTGGTATTCGATGCGCGGGGCCTTGAGGTAGTGCTCCAGCACGAAGTTGTGGTAGTCGAGGTTCTCGGCCAGCTTTTCGGCGAAGCGCTTTTCGTTCAGCAGGTCGGCGACGCGGATGGCGCGGCGCGCCACCTTGTCTTCGTAGGCCGGGCCGATGCCTTTGCCGGTGGTGCCGATCTTGGCTTCGCCGCGGGCGGCTTCACGGGCCAGGTCCAGCGCGGCGTGGTAAGGCAGGATCACGGGGGCGGCGTCCGACACTTTCAGGCGCGACGCGACTTCGACGCCGACTTTTTCCAGCTTGTCGATTTCGCGCAGCACGTCCGGCACCGACACCACCACACCGTTACCGATGTAGCAGGCCACGCCTGGACGCATGATGCCCGACGGGATCAGCTGCAGCGCGGTCTTGACGCCGCCGATGACCAGCGTATGGCCGGCGTTGTGGCCGCCCTGGAAGCGGACCACACCTTGTGCATGATCGGTCAACCAGTCGACGATCTTGCCCTTGCCCTCATCGCCCCACTGGGTACCGATGACGACGACGTTCTTTGCGTTTTTCTTTGACATCACACTAACCTAAGTTTTTAAGAATCCAGTTGCTACCACTATCGTCGAGTACCAGAGCGCGGTCGCACTCGAACTCGTCCAGCTCGCTGCTGTGACCCGGCATACTTTGGATCACGACTTCGCCGGACTTGCGCAGCTCGGCGATTTTTTCCTTCAATTCAGGCGCGTTGCCCCATGGAGCGCGGATCGACTGCTTGCGTTCCGCCGTGGGCAGCAGGCGCGCCAGCTCGCGCAGGTCGAGCGAGAAGCCGGTGGCGGGACGCGCCCGGCCAAAAGCTTCGCCTACGTGATCGTAACGGCCGCCGCGCGCCACCGCGTTCGGCAAGCCTGGCACATACAGCGCGAACATCGCGCCGCTTTCGTACTGGTAGCCGCGCAGGTCGGCCAGGTCGATCGCCACTTCGGCGCGGCCCAGCGCGGACGCGGCCAGCGCGGCCAGTTCGGCCAGCGCCTTGGACATGCCCGGCAGGTCGGGCAGCGTCTCGCGCGCCTTCTTCAATACTTCGATGTCGCCGTACAGGTTCGGCAAAGCCAGCAAGGCCTCGCGCACCTGCGGCGCGTAGCTGGCGGTGATCGCCTGCAGGCCCGGCACGTCCTTGGAGCGCAGCAGCGCGTACAGCGCCGCTTCATCCCTGGCCGCGTTGGCGTCGCCGTCGAGGATCACGCGCAGCACGCCGGCGTGGGCCAGGTCCAGCCGCACCTCGTTGAAACCGGCCAGCGCCAGGGAGGCCAGCGACAGCTCGAGGATCTCGGCGTCCGCTTCCAGGCCGGCGTGGCCATAAATCTCGGCGCCGATCTGCAGCGGCTCGCGGGTGGTGTGCAGGCCCGAAGGACGGGTGTGCAGCACGCTGCCGACGTAGCACAGGCGCGTGACCGAGTCGCGGTTCAGCAGGTGGGCGTCGATGCGCGCCACCTGCGTCGTCATATCGGCGCGGATGCCCAGCATGCGGCCGGAGATCTGGTCGACCAGCTTGAAGGTGCGCAGATCGGTGTCCTTGCCGGCGCCGGCCAGCAGCGATTCGACGTACTCGAGCATCGGCGGCATGACCAGTTCGTAACCGTATAGACGGAAGTTATCCAGCATCAGACGACGCAGTTCTTCAATCTTGCGGGCTTCCGACGGCAAAACGTCGGCGATATTCTCGGGCAAAAGCCAATTCGGCATGGGAAACTGATACGGAAAAATTAAAAAACGAATAATGCGGCGAACGTGGCGCTGCCATAAAAGCGGCGGGCCGAACCTGATATTTTACGCGAAAATGCTTGCAGGGAGGGGAAAAGATGCGAACCGGGGAGCCAAAAGGCTCCCCGGTTGCTGGTCAAACAGGCGTATCGTTTTGCTACCAGCGTACTGCCAGCTTACTTCTTCGGCGCGGCCGGTGCCGACGGCGCGCCGCCGGTGCCCGAGCTCTTGAAGTACTTGAAGTAATCCGAGCTCGAATCCATCACCATCACGTCGCCATGGTTTTTGAACGTGGCGCGGTAGGCTTCCAGGCTGCGATAGAACTTGTAGAACTCCGGATTGCGGCCGAACGCCTCGGCGTAGATGGCCGACGCCTTGGCGTCGCCCTCGCCGCGCATCGTTTCCGCTTCGCGATAGGCCTCGGCCAGGATCACGGCGCGCTGACGGTCGGCGTCGGCGCGGATCTTCTCCGATTCGGCGGCGCCGGTCGAACGCAGCTCGTTGGCCACGCGCAGGCGCTCGGCCTTCATGCGCTCGTACACCGAGTTGTTGATCTGCTCGACGTATTCAACACGCTTCAGGCGCACGTCGATGATCTCGACGCCGATCTGCGCCGCTTCCTGGACCACCTTGGTGCGGATCGCCTCCATCACCTGCCCGCGCTTGCCCGAAATGACTTCGCTCACGGTGTGCTTGGTGATTTCCTCGTTCAGCGCCGCCTTGACGATGACCGACATGCGGTCGCGCGCGCGGGTCTCGTCGCCGCCGAAGGTGACGTAATACAGCTTGGCCTGGCCTTCGTTGCGGCCGATGCGCCACTTGACGAAGCTGTCGACCAAGATGTTCATCTTCTCGGCGGTGATGAAGCGCTCAGCGTCGGCCGACTCGATCGTCAGGATGCGGTTATCCAGATACAGCACGTTCTGGAACGGCGGCGGCAGTTTGAAGTGCAGCCCCGGCTCGCGGATGACTTCCTTGATCTGGCCCAGCGCGAAGACGATCGCGTACTTGCGCTGGTCAACGACGAACACCATCGACGACAGCAACAGCAACGCGACGAAAACAGCAATGAGGGAACTAGCTATGCGATTCATTAACGACCCTCCCGGTCACGTCCGGACTCGCGCGAGCGCGAATCGCGCTGGCGGGTTACTTCAACCGATGGCATGACTTCCGACGGCAACGTCGCCGTCGCCGGTGGCGTCGCCGCCTTGGCCGCCGCCGCCGTGGCGTCGGTGGCCGCCGCCTGGGCGATCAGTTTGTCCAGCGGCAGATACAGCAGATTGCTGCCGCTCTTGGCGTCGACCATCACCTTGCTGGCGCTCGAATAAATCTGCTGCATGGTTTCCAGATACATGCGGTCGCGCGTCACGCCCGGCGCCTTCTGGTACTCGGTCAGCACCTGCTTGAAGCGGGCCGCGTTACCGGTGGCGTTTTCGGTGACCATCGAGCGATAGGCTTCGGCCTCCTGCAGCAGACGCGAAGCGTAGCCGCGCGCCTTCGGAATGACGTCGTTGGCGTAGGCCTGGCCTTCATTCTTCTGGCGCTCCAGATCCTGGCCGGCCTTGACGGCGTCGTCGAAGGCGCCCTGCACCTGCTCCGGCGGCTGCACCGCCTGCAGCGTGACGTTCGAAATCAACACGCCGGAGGCGTAGCGGTCGAGGATCACCTGCATCAGCTGCTGCGTTTCGAAGGCGACCTTGTCGCGGCCCTCGTACAGCACGAAGTCCATCTTGTTCTTGCCGACGATTTCGCGGATCGAGGTCTCGGCGACCTGGCGCACCGTCTCCTCTTCATCGCGGTTGTTCATCAGCCACGCGACCGGGTCCTTCAGCTTGAACTGCACCGCGAACTGCATGTCGATGATGTTCTCGTCGTCGGTCAGCATCAGCGATTCGCCGGTCTGCTTGTTCTTGACGTTGCCGCGGTAGCCCACTTCGATCATGCGCATCTGCGAGACCTTGACCGTCTCGTCGCGCTGGAACGGATACGGCCAGCGCCAGTTGAAACCGGAGCCGGTGGTGTGGCTCACTTTACCGAAGGTGTAGACGATACCGGTCTGGCCCTCCTGCACGATGAACGAGCCGCTGGCGAGCCAGATCAGCAAGGCCACCACGCCGACCGCGCCGGCGGTGGCGCGCATGCCTGCCGAATCGGGACGCGGTCCGCCTGGACCGGCGGGACCGCCGTTATTGGGACCGTCGGGACCTTTTTTCTGGCCGAAGAAGCTATTGAGGCGCTGATTGAAATCGCGCCACAGCTGCTCCATGTCGGGGGGGCCTTCGCCAGGCTTTTTGCCTTCGTTCGCTTGCGGCTCGCCGTCCTTCTTGTCCGAGCCCCAGCGGGGATCGTTCAGCGACGGCTTGAGGCCAAGACGTTTCATTATTGAGGAGACACGCATCAGTGTGATCCAACGTGATTAGGGGTGGGACTGCTATCTGCTTCCGAGTCGGAGATGGAGTCGGCGTCGCCGTCGGCTGCCTCCCCGTCGTCCGCCAGATCCGCTTCTTCGAATTCTTCTGTGTCGCCTGTCGGGTAGGCCTGGTTCAGCCTGGCGCCGGGCGCCGCCTTGGCCCATTCGACCACCGCCTCGCGCAGCAAATCGACGCCCTGGCCGGTGCGCGCGCTGAGGAAAACGCGGGAAATTTTAGCATATTCATCCCTTTCCACAGACGGCTCCAGGCCGGCCGCGTCGATCTTGTTCCACACCAGAATCTGCGGAATATGATCGGCGCCGATCTCCTTGAGCACCAGGTTGACCTGCTCGATCTGCTCCATGCGCACCGGCGACGAGGCGTCGACGACGTGCAGCAGCAAATCGGCGTGGATCGTCTCTTCCAGCGTGGCGCGGAACGCCGCCACCAGCTGGTGCGGCAGCTCGCGTACGAAACCGACCGTGTCCGAGAACACCACGTTGCCCACTTCCTGGCCCATGTAGACGCGGCGCGAGGTCGTGTCCAAGGTGGCGAACAACTGGTCGGCGACATAGACGCCGGCCTTGGTCACCGCGTTGAACAACGTCGATTTGCCGGCATTGGTATAGCCGACCAGCGACACCGAGAACGTCTGGCTGCGTCCACGCGAACGGCGCTGCGTTTCGTGCTGCTTGCGCAGCTTGCCGAGGCGCGCGCGCAGAGCCTTGACCCGCTCGCCGATCAATCGGCGGTCGGTTTCAAGCTGCGTCTCACCCGGACCGCGCAAGCCGATACCGCCCTTTTGCCGTTCAAGGTGGGTCCAGCCGCGGATCAGGCGCGTGGCCAGATGCTGCAGCTGCGCCAGTTCCACCTGCAGCTTGCCCTCGTGGGAGGCGGCGCGCTGGGCGAAAATGTCGAGGATCAGGCTGGTACGGTCGAGCACCCGGATCTGCAGGCGCTTTTCCAGGTTGCGTTGCTGGGCCGGCGACAGCGCGTGGTTGAAGATGACGATTTCGATGGCGTGATCGAGCACGGCAAGGCCGATCTCGTCGGCCTTGCCGCTGCCAACGAAATACGCCGCGTCAGGAGAGGAACGCTTTGCCGTGATCGTCGTGACAGGCTCCGCGCCTGCTGAACGGGCCAGCAGTTGCAGTTCCTCGACGCTGGCGGCAAAGTCGCCCTGACCGAAATCGATACCGACTAGAGCTGCGCGCATAAGACGGTCAGGCAAGTTGGAAAGAAGCCGAGATGCAAGCGCTTATTCCGCTTCGGATTCAATGTTGAGATTGACGGCGCGTGCCGGCACTACCGTGGAGATGGCGTGTTTGTACACCATCTGGGTAACGGTGTTGCGCAGCAGTACGACGTACTGATCGAACGATTCAATGTGGCCCTGCAGCTTGATGCCGTTGACCAGATAGATCGAGACAGGAACATGCTCTTTGCGCAAGGCATTGAGGAATGGGTCTTGTAACAGTTGCCCTTTGTTGCTCATAACAGCTCCATTTTATGTTGTTGTGTTGGAATTGGAGGCGAAACGCTTAATTTCAAGTGCGATTTCAAGTACGTGGCCCAGCGAAAGTCAAATGATTTCCGCTGAAACACCGCTCGCCACGCCGGGAATGGTGCTTCTAAGCCACTGTAACCTGTTTTGACAATTTTTGCAGGGGAGTCCCGTACAAAAGCGCCAAAATTCTCTTATTTTTTTCTTATTCAAACCCGCACTGCCGAGCTTGGACCGGGGGCGTACCCCGTACGGGGTACGCCCCCTGCTTTGGCTTGGGGTTTGTTACTTCGCCGGCGTCTTGGAGAACGGGTTTTTACCGGTGCGCAGCTCGATGCGCAATGGCGTGCCGACCAGCTGGAACGTGTCCCGGAAATGTTTTTCCAGGTAACGCTTGTAGGGCTCGCCGACGGCGTCCAAGGCGTTGCCGTGAATAACGATCACCGGCGGATTCATGCCGCCCTGGTGCGCATAACGCAGCTTCGGACGGATCGAACCCTTGCGGCGCGGCTCCTGCTTTTCCACCGCCTCGATCAGCGCGCGGGTCAGCTTCGGCGTCGACAGGTTGGCCGTGGCGGCGGCGTAGGCTGCGTCGACCGACTTCATCAGCGGGCCGATGCCCTGCGATTTCAACGCCGAGATGAAGTGCATCTTGGCGAACGACAGGAAGTCGAGCTTGCGGTCGATGTCGATCTTGATCTCGTCGCGCTCGTCGGTGCGCAAGCCATCCCACTTGTTGACGGCGATCACCAGCGCGCGGCCCGTCTCCAGCACGAAGCCGGCGATGTGGGCGTCCTGCTCGGAGATGTCCTGCTGGGCGTCGAGCATCAGCACGACCACGTTGGCCTCGGAGATCGACTGCAGCGTTTTAACGACCGAGAACTTCTCGATCGCCTCGAACACCTTGCCGCGGCGGCGGATACCGGCCGTGTCGATCAAGGTGTACTGCTTGCCTTCGCGCTCGAACGGAATCTCGATCGAATCGCGGGTGGTGCCTGGCATGTCGAAAGCGATGACGCGCTCTTCGCCGACCAGCGTGTTGATCAGGGTCGACTTGCCCACGTTGGGGCGGCCCACCAGCGCGATCTTGATGCCGTGGTCGGCCTTGTCGAGCTCCTCCGGGTCTTCCGGACGCTGGGCGAAGGCCAGGTTCAGCGCCTCCTCCACCAGGTCGGCGACGCCGTCGCCGTGGGCCGACGAGATCGAGTAAGGCTCGCCCAGTCCCAGCTCGTAGAAGTCGGCGACGACGGCGGTGTAGCGCATGCCCTCGGACTTGTTCACGACGAGCATGACCGGACGGCCGCTTTTACGCAGGAAGTCGGTAATGGTTTTGTCATGCGGCGTCAGGCCCTGGCGACCGTCGACCAGGAAGACGACGATGTCGGCTTCGGCCACGGCCTGCTTGGTCTGCTTGGCCATCTGATGCATGATGCCTTCCTTGGCGACCGGCTCGAAGCCGCCCGTGTCGATGACGAGGAAGGGACGTTCGCCGACACGGCCCTCGCCATAGTGACGATCTCGCGTCAACCCAGGCAAGTCCGCCACCAGCGCATCGCGCGAGCGGGTCAGACGATTAAACAAGGTCGATTTCCCTACATTGGGTCGACCCACTAGTGCGATTACCGGCTTCATTGTATTACTCGACCGCGAGAGCGGTCACTGTCCCTGATTGGGTTTGAAAAATCAAATTCGCGCCGGCGATGACGGGGTCCGATTGGATCGGGCTTCCGTCGGTCGCGGCACGACCTATGTACGAACCATCTTCCCGCGACAGGAAGTGGACGTAACCCTGGTAGTCGCCGACTGCCACAGCGCGGCCGAACGACACGGGGGTCGACAGGCGGCGATACGACAGCTTGTCGTTCTTCCAGGCGTTGCCGCCGCTTTCGCGGCTATAGGCGGCAACTTCGCCTTTGTCGTCGGAGACGAATACAAAACGCTGGTCCACCGCCACGCCCACGTCGGACGAAGTCGGCTTGCTCCAGTGCGGCGCGCCGGTGGTGGCGTCGAAGCAGGCCACGCGGCCCTGGTACGACACGGCGCAAACATCTTTTTCAAAGATCACCGGGGTGCCGGCGATGTCGGTCACCCGTTCCAGTTCGGTCGCGCCGCGCGGCTCGCCCACCACCAGTTCAAAGCGCTGCAGACCGCCGGCCAGCGCCAGCACCAACAGTTTGCCGCCCGGTTGGGCGACGTACACGTTAGGGCCGTTGATCGTCATGCCCGGCGCATTGCGCAGGGTCAGGGCCGGCGTGGTGCGCGTCACGTTCCATTTTTTGGCGCCGGTCTTGGCGTCGTAGGCGGTAATCAGGTTGTCGACGCTGCGCACCACCACCACGCCGCCGCCCACCACCGGGGAGGACAGCACTTCGCTGCTGGCCTGGCCCTTCCACAGTTCCTTGCCGTTGGCGTCATACGCCAGGATCACGCCTTTTTTGCCGCCGACGACGATGGTTTCACCGTCGCTGCCCACGCCGGCGGTCAGGTCGACGCCGGTCTTGATGCGCCATGCCTCCTTGCCGGTGGCCGCGTCCAGGCGCGCCAGCACGCCGTCGCCGTCGGCCACGTAGACGCTCTCGCCGACAACTGCCGGCGTAAAGACGGCGGTGCCGGCCTTGTTCATCGAATACTTCCAAACGGTCTTGGGCACCATGCCGCCCTTGAGCTCCACCAGCGGCGCCGGCTGGTTCTTGGTGTCTTTCGAGCCAAACAAGGAACAACCGGCCAACATCGCGAACACACTTGCAGCAATAACTTTTTCGGTAATACGCATTTTTTAACCTTGATCTGGAGAGCTAAGCGGGCGCCGTGGCGCCCTTGCGGCATGACTTATTTAGGCGGGGCTTTTGGCGTCTTTGGCGTCGGCCGGCACGGAGCCGCCGATGGCCTCGAACTTCAGCTGGATCAGCTGGCGGCCCGGGTTCTTCTTGTCGGTCGCGTCCAGCGCGGCCTGGTAGGCGGCGCGGGCTTCGGCGATCTTGTTCTGCGCGGCCAGGATGTCGCCCTTGCGGTCGGCGATGGCGCCGGCGAATTGCGGCGCCACGTCGCCCGACAACGCCTTCAGCGCCTCGTCATAGGCTTTTTCGTCCAGCAGGATGCCGGCCAGGCGAATCTTGGCCAGGGCCTTGAATTCGTCGCCGCCGTGGTCAATCGCCCACTGCAGCTGCGCCTTGGCCGACTTGACGTCGTTGGCATCGAAGCTGCTCTTGGCGGCCACCAGCGCGGCCATCGGCGCGTAGGTGGTGCTGCCGAATTTCGATTCCATGTCGCCGGCGGCGCGCAGCACTTTGGCGTTGTCCTTGGCTTGCACGGCCGTTTGCAGTTCTTCGTACAGTGCCGAGGCCTGGTTCGATTGGTTGCGCTGGTAGTAGTTCCAACCCGCCCAGGCGGAATAGGCGGCCAGGCAGGCGATCAGCACCCACGAGGTCAGGTTGCCGTATTTTTCCCACCAAGCTTTAAGAGTAGCGAGTTGTTCTTGTTCTTCGAGATCGTATGCCATGTCAGTTCGTCTGCTAGAGGATTAATGAATGCGTTTAAAAAACGTCGCTTAGTGCAACCGGTTAGTGATTGCAATGCTCGTCGTGCACGTGGTGGTGGTGATCGCCGCTGCCGGTGATCTGGTCGACCAGGAAGTCGACGGCGTCGTCGAACGGCACCGTCGATTGCTGCATGTCGCCCTCCTCCGCGCGCATCGCCTTGACGGTGGCGGTGTGGTTGGCCACTTCGTCCTCGCCGATGATGACGGCGAACGAGGCGCCGCTGCCGTCGGCCTTTTTCATCTGCGTCTTGAAACTGCCAGGACCGTTGGCGGTCGAGGCGTGCATGACGACATCCAGGCCGGCGTCGCGGATACGTTCGCCCAGCACGAAGGCTTGCAGCTGCGCGGCCTCGCCCTGGTGCACCAGGTAGACGTCGCACTGGTTAGGCTGTTCCGGCTCGCCGGCTTCCTTCATCAGCTCCAGCAGTCGTTCGATACCCATGGCGAAACCGACGGCCGGTGTCGGCTTGCCGCCGAACGACGCGATCAGCGGATCGTAACGGCCGCCGGCGCACACGGTCCCTTGCGAGCCCAGTGCGTCGGTGACCCATTCGAACACGGTGCGGTTGTAGTAATCGAGGCCGCGCACCAGGCGGTTGTTGATCACGTACGGGATGTTGTTGTGGTCGAGGATCTTGCGCACGCCGTTGAAGTGGGCCAGCGATTCCTCGCCCAGGTATTCCATCAGCTTCGGCGCGCCGTTGACCATCTCCTGCATCGCCGGATTCTTGGTGTCCAGGATGCGCAGCGGATTGGTGTGCAGGCGGCGCTTGGCTTCGGCGTCGAGGATGTCTTCGTGCTTTTCCAGATAGGCGATCAGGTCGACGCGGTGGCGCGCGCGCTCTTCGGCGTCGCCGATCGAGTTCAGTTCGAGGCGGATGTTTTCCAGGCCCAGGTCATCCCACAGGCGGCGGCACATCATGATCAGTTCGGCGTCGACGTCCGGGCCGTTGAAGCCGACGGCTTCGCAGCCGAACTGGTAGAACTGGCGATAGCGGCCGCGCTGCGGACGCTCGTGGCGGAACATCGGGCCGGTGTACCACAGGCGCTTCGGGCCTTCGTAGACCAGATTGTGCTCGATCACCGCGCGCACCGCGCCGGCCGTGCCTTCCGGGCGCAGGGTCAGCTCGTCGCCGTTCATCGAATCGGTGAACGAGTACATTTCCTTCTCGACGATGTCGGTCACGGCGCCGATGGCGCGCTTGAACAGCGCGGTGTCTTCGACGATCGGCGTGCGGATCTGCTGGAAGCCGTAGCTTTGCACGACCGATTGCGCGGTGTTTTCAAACAGCTGCCACAGATGCGAATCGGTCGGCAGGATATCGTTCATGCCTTTGACGGCGGTGATCTTTTCAGCTTTTTTGTTTTCGGACATTTCGATCTTCTTCAATTCTTTTTAAACGGCTGCGACGGAGTTACCGTAGTTCTTCTTGACGTAATTCAGTACGATTTCCTGGAATTCCTCGACGATGCGCTCACCGCGCAGGGTCGCGAACTTGGCGCCGTCGACGAACACCGGCGCCGCCGGCGATTCGCCGGTGCCCGGCAAACTGATGCCGATGTTGGCGTGCTTCGATTCGCCCGGACCGTTGACGATGCAGCCCATGACGGCCACGTTCATCGCCTCCACGCCCGGATAGGTCTTTTTCCACTCCGGCATCGAGTCGCGCAGATAGGTCTGGATATTGTCGGCCAGCTCCTGGAAGGTGGTCGAGGTGGTGCGGCCGCAACCCGGGCACGCGATCACCATCGGCGTGAATTTGCGCAGGCCCATGGTCTGCAAAATCTCCTGGCCGACCACCACTTCCTTGGTGCGGTCGCCGCCCGGCTCCGGCGTCAGCGAGATGCGGATGGTATCGCCGATGCCCTCTTGCAGCAGCACCGACAGCGCCGCCGTCGAGGCGACAATGCCCTTGCTGCCCATGCCGGCCTCGGTCAGGCCCAGGTGCAGCGGATAGTCGCAGCGCTTGGCCAGCTCGCGGTAGACGGCGATCAAATCCTGCACGCCCGAGACTTTACACGACAGGATGATCTTGTCGCGGCCCAGGCCCAGTTCCTCGGCGCGCACGGCGTTCTCGATGGCGGAGGTGATCAGCGCCTCGTACATCACCGCCTGCGCGCTCCACGGCTCGGCGCGGCCGGCGTTTTCGTCCATGATGCGCGCCAGCAGCGCCTGATCCAGGCTGCCCCAGTTGACGCCGATGCGCACCGGCTTGTCGTAGCGCGCGGCCACTTCGATCATCTGCGCGAACTGCGTATCGCGCTTGGCGCCCTTGCCGACGTTGCCCGGATTGATGCGGTACTTCGACAGCGCCTTGGCGCAGTCCGGATAATCGTTCAGCAGCGTGTGGCCGTTGTAGTGGAAGTCGCCCACCAGCGGCACGTCGACGTCCATCTTGTCCAACTGCTCGCGGATGTACGGCACCGCCTCGGCGGCCTCCGGACGGTCCACCGTCAGGCGCACCAGCTCCGAACCGGCGCGCGCCAGGTCGCGGATCTGGATCGCCGTCTCGATCGCGTTGGCGGTGTCGGTGTTGGTCATCGACTGCACCACCACGGGCGCGTCGCCGCCGACCCAGATCTTGCGCTGGCCGTGCGCGACCAGCACGCTGCGGCTGGCGCGGCGGTTCGACGGTCCCGAAGGAATAGCTGTTTGCGTAGAAGACATGACTGTTTGCTCGTGCTGGCTAATTAATGACTCAATTTACTTGATATTCACGCGGGAGATCGTCCCGCCGGCGACCGGTGGCAGCGCCAATGGCGCGCCGCCCAAGGTCGCTTTCACGCCATCCGGTTTGCCGACGATCAGCAGGGCCGGGTCCTTGATGTCGAAGGTCTCGGTGCTGCCGGCCTTGACCAGGCGCGAAATCAGCGGCTTGGTGCCCGGACGGCGAATCTCCACCCACGAATCGGCCGTCACTTCCAGCACCAGCTGGGTGCCGGTGGCGGCGGCCGGAGCGGCTGCCGGCGGCAGCACCTGCGCGGCCGGCGCGCCGGTCGCTGGCGTGGTGGTGGTGGTGGTCGTTGCGGCAGCTGGCGCGGTGGCGCTGCCCGCAGGCGCGCTCGCGGCGTCGGCAGGGTTGGTCGACGTGCCTGGCGGCGGCACCGAAATCAGCGGCACGTTGGGCGACTGCAGCGGCGCCGTTTCCTGGCCCGGCTTGACCAGGGTGGTCTCCAGCGGCATGGTCGAATCGATCGGCTTGGGCAGCTCGGTCACGGCGCTGGCGGCGGAATCACCGCTGGCGCGCTCGAACATCGAGGTCGAGATCAACCCGCTCTGGTAGGCGTACACACCGCCGCCGATCAACGCGGCGGCCACCACCACGGCGCCCACGATCCAGCCGCCACGGCCGGACGAACGGTCGGTCATCAGCGGGAAGCGTGACTCCGAAAACTCGGCGGCCCGTTGCGTGCGCGGCGGCGCGGCCTCGGGGCTGGTCGGCGAGATCACCGCGATCATCGCCACCAGCGGCGTCGGGTCCAGCTTGACGACCTTGGCGTAGGCGCGGACGAAACCACGCACCACCGCCATGTTCGGCAAGGAGGCGTAGTCGCCCGTTTCAAGCGCGACGACCTGGCGCGGCGCCAGCTTGAGCTGGTCGGCGATCTGTTCCACCGACATGCCCATCGCTTCGCGCTGGGCGGCCAGTTGTGCTCCGGGCGTGGCCAGGCTGCTGCTGCCCTGGTCTTTTTTCGGCGGTTCTGCCCACTCTGAATTCATTGGTATCCCTGTCTCACTCATCAAACGCCCCACGTTGATAAGCAGCATATTCGGTCGAGCCGGGGTGGAGGCGGCGCAATTGCGTCGCCCAACCATCTTCAGCCCCCTTGTCGCCCACCTTATGCTGCACCTTAATCCCGAGCCACAGCACATCGGCCGTCAGGCTCTCCATCTTTGCCACCTTGTTCAGACGGGTAATGAAGAAATTGGCGCGCACATAATCGCGCTTTTCAAAATATACCCGCGCCAGATTGGCGTTGGTGGCCGGCAGGTCGGGCGTCAACTGCAAGGCTTGCAGCAGATAACGCTCCGCGCTGGCGTAATCCTTGGTCTTCAGCGCGCAGGACCCGGCGTTGTTCGCGGCCGACGCCGGCGAACGATAGCTGCGGTTGCCCAGCGCCGTATCGAACAGTGGCATCGCCTCCGCCACCCGGCCGCTCTGGCACAGGAAAGAACCATAATTGTTGGCCAGATCCGGATTGCCCGGCGCGAGTTTGCGCGCGCGGACAAAGTTATCCTCGGCCAGGCCGTTCTCTCCCATGGCCTGGTAAATCAGGCCGCGCATGCCATAGGCGTCGGCGTACTGCGGATCGGCCAGCAGCGCCATCTTGACCTCGTCGAGCGCGAACGGGTACTGGCCCTGCTCGTAGTACCCGACCGCCAGCTGCATGCGGATCTCGACCTTGCGCTGGGCGCTGGTCTGGTCCGACGCGGTGGTCAGCTCGGCCTGGCCGCTGTTGCCGCGTTCCGGCCCCGAGGCGCAGCCGGCCAACGTCCCCGCCAGCGCCGGGATCAACCCGAGCGCGACAAGCCGCCGGCTACGCTGCGCCAGGAGCGTCATCAGGAAGTGATCTCCACGATCTTGCCGAAATTGGCGCCGAACTTTTGCTGGTACTCGGCCATCTTTTCCATCCGCTGCGCCACCTTGGTGCGGTCCTGGACTTCGCCGGCCAACTGGCCGCAGGCGGCGTCGATATCGTCGCCGCGCGTCTTGCGGATGGTGGTGACGATGCCGGCGTCGACCAGGATCTGGGCGAAGGCCTTGATGCGCGGGTTCTTCGAGCGCAGCAGGCCCGATTCCGGGAACGGATTGAACGGGATCAGGTTGAATTTGCAGTTGACGCCGAACTGGCGGTCCTGCACCAGCGCGATCAGTTCGCGGGCGTTCTCGTCGGAGTCGTTGACGCCGTCGAGCATGCAATATTCGAAGGTGATGAAGTCGCGCGGGGCGAACTCCAGATAGCGCTTGCAGGCGGCCATCAGTTCCTTGAGCGGATACTTTTTGTTCAGCGGGATCAGGCTGCTGCGCAGTTCGTCATTGGACGCGTGCAGCGACACGGCCAGCGCCACCGGCACTTCCTGCGACAGCTTGTCCATCATCGGCACCACGCCGGAGGTCGACAGGGTCACGCGGCGGCGCGACAGACCGTAGGCGTTATCGTCGAGCATCAGCTTGAGGGCGGTGGCGGTCGGCTCGAAGTTCAGCAGCGGCTCGCCCATGCCCATCATGACGACGTTGGTGATCTGGCGCTCGCCTTTCGGACCGGGCTCGATGCCCTTGGTGCGGCGCAGTTCGAACTCGGCCATCCACAGCTGGCCGATGATCTCGCCCACGCTGAGGTTGCGGCTGAAGCCCTGCTTGCCCGTCGAGCAGAAACGGCAGTTGACGGCGCAGCCGGCCTGCGTGGAAATGCACAGGGTGCCACGATTTTCTTCCGGGATGAACACGGTTTCGACCGCGTTGCCGTTGCCGACGTCGACCAGCCATTTGCGTGTGCCGTCGGTGGACGTGTGGTCGCTGATGATGGCGGGCGCGGTGACGTGGGCGCGGGTTTTCAGTTTGTCGCGCAGCGACTTGGCCAGATCGGTCATGGCGTCGAAATCCGACGCGCCGAATTGATGGATCCAGCGTTGCAGTTGCTTGGCGCGGAACGGCTTCTCCCCCAACTCGGCGCAATAAGCGATGAGCTGCGCGGGATCGAAGTCCAGCAAGTTGGTCAGAGGTGCGTTCATAGTCAGTTTCAAAACAGTTCTAAAAAGCTCCGTTTCCGCGCGGAGGCGGAAACGGGGAATTACACGAATTACTTACCGCAGATTACTTGCCGAAGAAGTAGGCAATTTCAACTGCAGCGGCTTCGACAGCGTCGGAACCGTGTACGGCGTTGGCGTCGATCGAGTCGGCGAAGTCAGCACGGATGGTGCCTTTTTCTGCCTTCTTAGGATCGGTAGCGCCCATCAGTTCGCGGTTTTTCAGGACGGCGTTTTCGCCTTCCAGTGCCTGGATCATGACTGGGCCCGAGACCATGAAGTCGACCAGGTCTTTGAAGAAGCCGCGCTCTTTGTGCGCAGCGTAGAAACCTTCAGCCTCTTCACGCGACAGCTGCTTCATTTGAGCAGCAACGATCTTCAGGCCAGCGCCTTCGAAACGGCTGTAGATTTGGCCGATAACGTTTTTTGCAACTGCGTCTGGTTTGATGATCGACAGGGTGCGTTCGATTGCCATTTGAAAAACTCCAATAAAAAGAAAGGTTTAAAACAAAATTGATAGCTCAATCAACCTTTGATTTTACCATAGAACACCCCACATTCCGAGCAAGGGCACCAGATAAGGATGTCAGCGGGCAAGCTAACGCCCCATTCCGGGGCGAAAAATCCCCGTTTTGACGCGGATCGGTGGGTTTAAGCCCGGATTAAGTGCTTTTGGTACATGTTTTTGGGTATTTTGGCTAGTACGTGCTATGCTTTTAACAAGCAGTAAATCGAATCACTTCAGGGAGGCACTATGATTAATATGGAAAAAACTTACGATCTGTCAGCAGGCAGTCGCCGTGCCGTACAGCACAACGTGCTGCGCAATACGTACTGGCTGCTCGCGCTGTCGATGATCCCGACCGTCTTTGGCGCGGCGCTGGGCGTGTCCCTGCACCTGCCGCTGGGCGGCGGTCTGATGGCCCTGGTGTTCCTGGCCGGCGCCTTCGGTTTCATCTGGGCGATTGAAAAGAATAAGGAATCCGGCGTGGGCGTGGCCCTGCTGCTGGGCTTCACGTTCTTCATGGGTCTGATGTTGACGCCTTTGTTGTCGCGCATCCTGGGCTTCTCCAACGGCGGCTTCCTGATCATGGCGGCCTTCGGCGGTACGGCGTCGGTGTTCGCGGTGCTGGCAACGGTTGCCACGGTGTCCAAGCGCGATTTCTCGGGCATGGCCACGTGGCTGTTCGCCGGTGTCATTGTGCTGATTTTGGCTTCGCTGGCCAACATCTTCCTGAACATCCCGGCGCTGGGCATCGTCATCTCGGTGGTGGCGATCGCGATCTTCTCCGCGTACATCCTGTATGACGTGCAGCAGATCGTCAACGGCGGCGAGACCAACTACATCAGCGCCACCTTGCGTTTGTACCTCGACGTGTACAACATCTTCACCAGCCTGTTGTCGCTGCTGGGTATCGCCGGCGGTAGCCGCGATTAAGATCGTCAGTTAGCAGCACCCAAAAAGCCGGCCATGTGCCGGCTTTTTTATTGGGCCGCCTCCCCGCTGGGGCCGCGGACCACGAATGACCACCGGATCCACGTAGGGCGGATTAGCGAAGCGTAATCCGCCATGCGTGCGCAGTCAGCGGCCCAAAGATGGCGGATTACGGCGTTCCGCCTAATCCGCCCTACGTGGAACAGTGGAAGTTTGTTCTCGCTCGGCGTTGCCGCGCACCTGGAACCGGTTCGTGGCGACGGCTTTGCCTTCATCATCGACCAGCGCCAGCTCGTGCTGGCCGGCCACCGGGTGCCACGCGTAGTCCACATCCGCCCCACCCAGTGCCGCGCCGTCCAGCCGCCATCGCAGCCCTCGCCCGCCCTGAGCGTGAAAAAACACCCGCTCGATACTTTTCGGGATATCCGGATCGAGCGCGATAATCCCGGTATCGCCAGGGTAGAGTATCTTCGGCGCCCTCCCCCATCGCCGACCAGCGCGACGACCGGGCTTTCCGTCCCGGCCAGGAACCACTCGCCGCGCGCCGTCTCCAGCGCCGGCTGATACACGATCTGCTGGCGCGCCACGCCGGTCGGCGCTTTCGGCGCTCCGCTCGGCCGGCCGCGATGCAGATAATCGACGACATCGCGCCACACCGGCGCCGCCCCCGTCACCCCGGAGACGTCCCACATCGGCTGGCCATCGAAATTGCCGACCCAGACGCCGACCGTGTAGCGGTCCGTGTAACCCACGCACCAGTTGTCGCGCATGTCCTTGCTGGTGCCGGTCTTGACGGCGCTCCAGAAGGTCGTCGCCAGTTCGTTTTTCAAGCCGAAGGTCAGGCTGCGCGCTCCCCGGTCGGCCAAAATGTCGCCGACGATGAAGCTGGCGCGCGGATCCAGTACACGGTGCTGCGCCTGCGCCGGCGCTCCGGCCAACGACAGCCGCACCTGCCCCGCCATGCCGCCATTGGCCAACACGCGGTAGGCGTTGCTCAGCTCCAGCAGCGACACTTCGGCGGAGCCCAGCGCCAGCGAATAGCCGTAGAAATCCGCCGATTCGGTCAAGCTGCTCAACCCCACGTCGCGCAGCCGCTCGTGGAAGCGCTCCAGTCCCGTCATCACCAAGGTGCGCACCGCCGGCACGTTCAACGAACTGGCAAGGCTGGTCCTGACGCTGACATACCCTTTGAAATCCTTGTCGTAATTCTGCGGAACGTACAGTCCGGACGGCGTGGAGATATCGATCGCCGTGTCGTCCATCAGCGAGGCGGCCGTGATTAATTTGCGCTCGATCGCCAGTTCGTACAGAAATGGTTTCAGCGTCGACCCGGCCTGCCGCAACGCCGCCACGCCATCGACCTCGCCGTCGCCGGCATTGCCCACGTAGGCGAGGATGTCGCCGCTGGCGTTGTCGAGCACCACCACCGCGCCATCGTGGACGTTACGACCTTGCAGCGACATCAATTGCTGGCGCAGGACGGTCTGCGCATACCGCTGCAATTCCCCGTCCAGGGTGCTGCGGACCGACTGCCCGCCACCGGTCAACAGCTGCTGCGCCACCTGCGGCGCCGGCGGCAAATCGACCGCCAACTGCGGACGCCCCAACGCGACCAGGATGCGCAGCTCAATGTCGCTGCAGGTCGCGGGCATCTTCAGTTCGCGCCCCAATGCGCAGGCACGCTGCGAGACGGTCTTGGGCGATGCCGACGGCCCGCGCAGCAGGCTGGCGAGTATCACCGATTCGGACTGGTTCAGGCCCGACGGCGCCTTGCCGAACAGGATGCGCGACGCCGCGCCAACGCCTTGCAGCTCGCCGCGATACGACACCAGGTTCAGGTAGGCCTCGATAATTTGCTGCTTGCTCCAGGTGGCGTCCAGCTGGCGCGCGGCCTTGATCTGGTCCCACTTCTGGCCCCAGCTGCGGCCCTTGGCGCTCGGTCGCAGATCCGGATGCAGCAGCGCGGCCAATTGCATGGTGATGGTCGACGCTCCGCGCGGACGGCTGCGGAACAGGTTATCCCAGGCCGCCTTGGCGGCGGCACTCCAGTCCACCCCATCGTGTTGATAGAAACGCTGGTCCTCCGCCTGCAAGATCGCCCCCGGCAACGCGGGCGAGATATCCTTCAGCTCCACCCACGGCAGACGGCGCACCGTCATGTCGATGCGCAGCGACTGCACCGGTTCGCCGTGGCGGTCCAGCAGCGCCGCCTCGGACGAACGGTAGTCGGCGCGCACCTGCTCCGGCGTCGGCACGTCCTGCGTCTGCGCCGCCTGCGGACCGGCGGCATGCGCGGCGCCGGCCAGCGCCAGCGTGACCAGCAGGATCGATCTCACTTCACCCTTCATTTCACCCTCAACGGCGCGTTCGGCGACTCGCCGAACATCTCCGGACTGTACATCGCTTCGACACGCGTCGGCGGCAGATTGAACTGACCGGCATTATTCAGCCGCACCGTGTACTCGACGCTCCATTTCCCCTTCGGTACGAACTGGTAGAACGAATGGAAGCCCTCGAAGGTGCGCTCCTCGAACGCAGGTTCGACCCAGCCGGTGCGGCGGTTGCCCGCGTCCAGCAAGGCCGAATCGCGGCCCAATCCCGAACCGAGCACCGTGGCGCTGGCCGGGATCGGATCGTCCACCACCACCCAGGTCATGTCCGATTGCGCTTCCAGGTCGAGCCGCACCCGATAGACATCGCCGCGCGACCACTCGCCCTTGACCGCCTGTTCGACCGGCGTGATGGTCTTGGCGATCTTGTAGCCGCTCGACAGCGGCGCCTTGAGCGGCACCGCCGCCACGGTCTGCAAGGTCACCCACGGCTTGCCGGTGCCGGCGTGATCGAGTTCCAGGTTGCCGCTGCCGCCGCGCGGCCACGGCAGCATGGCCTTGCCGCCGCTGGCGTCGCCGCCAAAGGCGATGCTCTTGCTGGCCTGTCCAAGGGTCGCGCTGGCGGTGCCGGTCACCTTCTGGCTCTCGAACTTGTGCGCGAAGCGGTCCAGCGCCAGCACGCCCCAGGCGTTGGCCACGGTCGTACCCCAGCGTCCGGCGCGTTGCCGTCCGAGGGCGCCGCGCGCCAATCGGCCCATGTCGTCGCGCCAGGCGGGATTGTCGGCCATCGCCAGCAACAGCCGGTTGGCGTTGCTGTCGGCGGACGCCATCAGCCACCACCAGTCGTCGGTGCGTTCGGTCGAGAAGCCCATCGTCGTGCCCTGGAGGTTCAGGCGCGAACGCAAAATCTGCTCCGCGTTGGCCAACCGTTCGGCGCGCTGCGGCAGCTTATCGGAGCGGCGCAGGATCAGATACCAGTCGATGACGGCCGACGTCGGCCACAAATTTGGCGCGATCGTGAACGATTCGAGCTCGCTGGCCTTGATTCCGCTGGAGCGCGACAGCGCCTCCAGCGCGGCGATCTTGCGCACCGCCAGATCGGCCGTCGGCAGCGCCGAATACAACGTCACCTTACCCTGCACGAAGGCCAGCAGGCCGGACTCCATGCGCGCCTTCAGCTCCGGCGGGATCTCGTAGCCGGCTTCGTCCGAAGCCGAGAGCACATAGGCGGTCAGGCTGTCGCTGCCCGACTGCATGCTGGCGAAATACTTGACCAGGCCATTCGCATCCAGATGCGCCGGCAGCGTCTCAACCGCCGACTGCCACATGGCGGGATCGTGCAGCGCGATCGCGCGCGACGCCACCTGCTCGAAGCAGCGGTAAGGATAGGCGCTCATGTAATCGCGCACGCCGGGCATGTCGCCGCCCAGCGTGGTGGCGAATTGCGTCTGCACGCCGCCACGGCCCGGCAAGGCGTCCTCCGGCAGCTTGACCGGAATGCTTTGCTTGCGATCCAGCTGGAGCAAGGTCGCCTGCGTGGTGCGCAACGGCACCGCCGCCACAACCTTCTGCTTGACCTTCAGGCGGTCGCGCGAAGCCGGGGCATCAGCCGCACCAGCGATGCTTGCGCTGACGTCCCAGGCCAGCGACTGCGCGCCCAGCGGCACCAGGTAATCCCAGCCGACGTCACGCGCTTCTCCGGCTTCCAGCGCCACCTGCTGCTGCGCCAACGCCTTGCCGGCGGCGGTCGCCCCCAGCGTGACCTTGACGGCGGCATCGGTCGTATTGCGCAGGGTGAAGCCGGCGCGGAAGCGGTCGCCCTCGCGCACCACCGCCGGCAGGCCAGATAGCAGGATCAGATCCTGCGAACTGCGCACTTCCGTACGGCCGGTGCCGAACAAATCGGCCTGCGCGTTGGCGATGGCGACGATGCGGAAAGCCGTCAGCGAATCGTTGATCGGCACCTCCACCGAGGCCTCGCCGTTGGCGTCGAGCGTCACGCGCGCCTTCCAGAACAGCAGCGTGTCGAACAGTTCGCGGCCGCCGCCCTTGCCGCCGCCACCGCCGTGCGGCACGGCCTTGCGGCCGAAGTGGCGCTTGCCGACCACCTGCATTTGCGCGGTCGCGGTCTGCACCTGCAAACTACGCTGCTGCATCATCGTCTCCAGCAGATCCCAGCTGGCGTTGGGCATCAGCTCCAGCAGGCCGACATCGACCGCCGCCAGCGCCACCTCGGCGCCGGCCGGCGGCGCCGAGCCATCGGCGCGCGTCACCTTCACTTTGACGGCGGCCTTGTCGCGCACCTTGTAGACCTGCTTGTCGGACGTTACCTGCACCTTCAGCTCATTGGCGGACCAGCCCACCCGCAGCGGCGCGATCCCCAGCTTGTAGGCGGGCTTGCCCAGATCGACCAGCGCGGTCGGCTGCACGCTCGCCACGCGCCCGCGCACCACCAGCGCCGAGACGTACACGTTCGGCGCGTACGCCTTCTTGACCGGGATCGTGAACACTGGCTCGCTCGCGGTCAGCGGCCGCACGTAAGTGTCGATGACGCCTTCGCGCTCCACCGTCACCAGCGCGGTCGCTTCGCGGAACGGCATGCGCACCTGGAAGCTGGCGGTGTCGCCCGGCTCGTAGCGTTTTTTCTCCGGCAGCAGGTCGATGCGGTCGTTGTCGGTGGCGCTGAACCACCAGTCGTCGCCGTCGGCGACCCACATCTCGCGGTTGGTCATGGCCACGTGCCGTCCACCGTCGCGGGTTTGCGCGCGCAGAATCAGGTTACCCGACGCCGGCGCCTTGACCTGGCAGATCAGCAGTCCCTTGGTATCGGTGCGGCCGTCGCAGGCGGCGCCCATGGCTTTGACTTCGCTACTGTTCTCGTAGGCGTAGAAGCCGCCGATCAAGCGCCTGCGGTGGGCGTACGAATTCCGCTGGAAGAAATCGACCGACACCGGCGCGTCGGCCACCGGCTTGCCTTGCAAGTCCAGCACCACCACCTGGAACTTGAGCGCGTCCTTGCTCATCACCCAACCGTCGGGCTGGATGCCGATCACATAGTTCGACGGCCACAGGGGAATGCGCGTGGCCACCGACAGCGTCTCGCCGTTGGCGTCCTGATAAGACATCTCCGCCATTAGTTCATGCGGAACCGTGAATGCGGGCAGCTGATCGAGCGTGACGCGGGTGCCGCCGGCCTTGTCCAGGGTCAGGTTGCGCGTCTTGAAGCCGGTCGCCGCGCCTTCGGTGGCGCCCTCGCCGCCTTCGTCGAACACGCCCTCGTCCTCGTCGAAGCCACCCGACTGGCGCTCGACGCCGAGCTTGACGTCGCCGCTGCTGAAGGTGAAGTTCTCGTAGTCCTCGAAGCTCACATGCTTGTCCTGCACCACCGTGCGCAATTGCACCGGCGCGCCGCCGGCGCCACCGCCGGACAGGTAGCTCAGTTGTACGTCCAGGTCGACCGACGTGGCCTGCACGGCGGGCGTCTTCGGTCCTTGCAGCAGGGCCTTCATGGTCGGCACCCGGAACTGCTCGACGCGGAAGCGTCCGGCCACGCGGCCGCCCAGCATCACCTGATACCAACCCTGCTTGGCGTCGGCGGGAATCGCCCAGTCGTTGGCGGCGGTGGCGTTGGCACTCCAGGCGATCGGCAACTCGTAGCGTTGTTCGCTACCCTCGTGGACCAGGAAAATGCTCGACGGCTGCGCCTTGCGCTCCTCGGCCGTCAGCTGGTGGGTATCGTAGGCGGCCCGCTGCTTGCGCAGCTTATCGTTCGCGCCGACCAGCGCAATCCCCTGCTCCACGTGGCGGCGCAGGAAGTGCTTCATGTGCACCGTCTCGCCGGCGCGCAGCAAAGTGCGGTCGAATACCGTGGCGGCGATGACGTTGTCGGCCCCTTCGCCTTCGGTCGGCAGGTTGAAGCGCCAGTTCTCGATGCCGCGATCCCAATCGGACAAGGTGAACGTCATGTCGCCGCCGCTGCGCGCGCTGACAAAGAAGCCGCCGCGCGGCTCGCACGCGCTCTCCGCCAGCTCCTGCTGGATGCGCGCCACGCCGTCGCCGTTGGTGACGCCCTGCCACACCTGTTTGCCGGCGCAATCGCGCACCGACACCTGCGCCTGCGGCACCGGCTTGCCCTTGTCGAGCGACGTCACCCACACCAGCGACGACTGCGCGCCGCGCTTGAAGTGCGCCACCAGATTGGTCACCAGCGCGGCCGAACTGACGTAGGCCGTCTCGCGCTTGCCGGACAAGGCCGCGCCCAAGCGCGGGCTGGCCAGTTCGACCACGTAAAAACCCGGCTTGCGCAACGGGATGCCGACCACCTCGAAGGCCTGCCGGCCGCCCGGCTTGGGCATGGTGAACCGCTGCACTGCCGTGGCGCCAGCGCCGCCGGCCAGCAGGGGCTTGTACAAGGCGTCCCCACCCAGTTCGCCCGGTTGCCAGCTGCCGCTATAGCTCATGCGCTTGAGCCAGGAGATGATTTGCTGGTCCTGCTGCTCCTGCGTGCCGGCGTCGTTGACGCGCAGGGACGCGCCTTCGATCGCGGTTTTCAGGCCGGCCACGTTGGCTTCGACATTACGCACGGTGACAGGCAGCAGGCGGTCGCCCTTCGATTCGATGATGCCGAAGCGCGCCGGGAACTTGACCAGGGGCGGCTGCGCGGCGGTCTGCACCGCCATCGGGAAGCGCCGTTGATTGATCAGCGGGCGGCCGGCGTCGTCCTTCAGCGCAGGCGGCAGCGACAGCATCAATTTGGCGTTTTCCGGGAACGGCCCGGGGATGGTCAAATGCGCGACATCGTCGGCCTTGGCATCGTATTTGTCCAGTTGCGACTTGAAGACTTTACCGCCCGGCGCGGTCACCCTGACGGCCAACGCATCGGCCTTGCCCACCGGCGCGGAGAACTGCAATTGCAGCGGCAGGAAGGGGATGCAGCCGCCCTTGACGGCAAGCCGCTCGCAACTGAGTTTGGCGGTGAAGTCGGGCCGCGTCTTGAACGCCAGCGTTTGCGCCTGGCCGGTGACGATGCCGCTGTCGGCGGCGATGCCGGCGCCCCACACCAGCGCCACGTTGGCTTCCGCCGGCAAGGGCCGCTGGCATTGCAGCACCACGATGGGCAGCTTCTCGATCCGGTTGCTGCGCACCGTCGTCGTCGCGCGCCACACCACGCCGCGCGCCTTGAAGTACAGCGACAGATAGCGGTTGGCGAAGTCCTTGCGCAAATCGAGGATCTTCTGGCGCTCGGCGCCGGCGAGGATGCGCACGCCGATCTTTTCATGCACGCCGTCGGCGCGGCACCAGGCGTTGGCGGCGACGGTGGCGTCGCTGGCCGGGGCGTCGAGACCGAGCACGAAGATCTGCTGTTCGTCGATGCGGTTGCTGCCTTCATACGGCAGCGATTCGACGATGGCGGGACCGCCGGTGTCGAAACCGAAGGCGCGCTCGCCGGACAGCGGCTTGCCGCCCTGGTCCTTGACGTCGCCCCTGACGGTGAAGCGGCAGGCCACGCCGGCCGGCAGGTCCCTGTCGAAATCGTAGCTCCAGTTTTGACCGTCGATCCAGCGCCCCTTGCCCTGCTCCGGGCAATCGACGGTGAAGGGATCGGCCAGGCGCATATCGCCCAGCGGAACCATGGGTGCGCTGAAGCGCGCCACCACTTGGCGCACGCCTTTGACGGTGCCTGTTGGCGAAAACGAGGTGATGGTGGTTTGGGCGAAAACGGCGAGCGGCAGGCTGCAGAAAGCAGCCATGCCGATAAGACGGGACAGAAGGCGCATGCCAACTCCGGATGCTATGTGGAATCAGTCCAGTGTTGCAAACGGCTACGGCAAAGTCAATAACATTACAAAATAAACATTACGATACATCCCTGCACATTACGCCAGATTAAACACCGCCATCGATTCCACGTGCGACGTATGCGGGAACATGTTGACTACGCCGGCCTTGTCGAGAACATAGCCAGCGTTGACCAGGATGCCGGCGTCGCGCGCCAGGGTCGACGGGCTGCACGATACATACACGATGCGCATCGGCAGCAGGTCCGCGCGCGTCTGGCTCAACGCCACCAGCGCCTCGCTCAGCGCCATGGCGCCATCGCGCGGCGGGTCGATCAGCATGCGGTCGAATTTGCCGAGCGCGATCAAATCGTCGGCCGTCACCTCGAACAGGTTGCGCGTGTAAAACGTGGTCTTCTCCGACAGCCCGTTGGCCTTGGCGTTGTCCAGCGCCCGCTCCGACAACGTGGTGCTGCCCTCGATGCCGACCACCTCGCGCGCCTGCGTCGCCAGCGGCAGGGTGAAATTCCCCAGGCCGCAGAACAGATCGGCGACGCGGTCTTCCGGCTGCACTTCCAGCAGACGCAACGCCTTGCCCACCAGCACGCGGTTGATGTAGTGGTTCACCTGCGTGAAATCGACCGGCTTGAACGGCATCTTGATGCCGAATTCCGGCAGCAGGTAGTGCAGGTCGTCGTCCAGCGGATAGAACGGCGCGGCCGTCTCCGGCCCCTTGGTTTGCAGCCAGAATTGAATCGTGTGCAGGTCGGCGAAGGCTTTCAGCTTGATCTCATCGTCCCTGGTCAACGGCGCCATGATGCGCAGCACCAGCGCGGTGACGCCCTCGCCGATCGCCACTTCGATCTGCGGCACCTGGTCATACAAGGACAGCGAGCCGATCAACGCGCGCAGCGGCAGCAGCAGATCCGACACGTGGCGCGGCAGGATCTCGCAGCTGTCGATGTCGGCGACGAACACCGACTTCTTTTCGTGGAAGCCGACCAGCACCGTGCCCTTCTTGACCACGTGGCGCACCGACAGCCGCGCGCGGTAGCGGTAGCCCCAGGTCGGGCCGTACATCGGCCGCATCACCGTCAGCGGCTTGACCTTGCCGATGTGGCGCAGGTTGTCTTCCAGCACGCGCTGCTTGATGGCCACCTGCGCGGTCGGCTCCAGATGCTGCATCGAGCAGCCGCCGCAGTAGTCGAAATGCTTGCACTTGGGCGTGACCCGCATCGGCGACTCGTGGTGCAGTTCGGTCATGCGCGCCATTTCCCAGTTCTTCTTCTTTTTGAAGGTGTAAAAACTGACCTTCTCACCCGGCAGCGCGCCCTCGACAAACACCACCTTGCCCTGCGAGCCGTCTTCATTCTGCAAATGGCCGACGCCACGGGCGTCCATGTCGAGCGATTTGATGTCGAGGATAATATCTTGCATAAAATTTAATTTTAAAGAAAGAATGGCGGGCGACCGGCGGCCGGGCCAGCGCCGGGGCCAATATGATAGCAGAACGCGGGTGGGGAAAACCGGGAGAGGGAAAAGGCTACAGCAGCGGCTACAGCAGCGAATCGCGCACCACGCCGCGCGCGGCCATGGCCCGTTTGAGTTTGATCAGCGCTTCCTGCTGGATCTGGCGCACGCGCTCGCGGGTGACGCCCATTTCCTCGGCCAGGGTTTCCAGGGTCGCGGGATCATCATTGTCCAGGCCGAAGCGGCGCATGATGACGATACGCTGCTTGTCGGGCAGCTTGGTCAGCCAGTCGCGCATCAGCACCGTCATTTCGTGATGCTCGGCGCGGGCGTCGGGACTGTCCTCGCTGTCGCCGGGCAGCATGTCCATCAGCGACGATTGCGGATCGTTGTCGAGCGGGGCGTCGAGCGAGGTGGCGTGCTCGGACAGCGCCAGGATGTCCTGCACCTCCTCCACCGGACGCCCGACCAGCTCGGCGATGTCCTCGGCGGTGGCGTCCTTGCCGTTGTGATGCTGGGCTTCCAGATGGTATTTGCCGCGCAGGATTTGATTCAGTTCGCGCACCATGTGCACCGGCAGGCGCACGGTGCGGGCCTGGTTCATGATGGCGCGCTCGATGCTCTGGCGTATCCACCAGGTGGCGTAGGTCGAGAAGCGGAAGCCGCGCTCGGGCTCGAACTTGTCGATGGCACGCATCAGGCCGATGTTGCCCTCCTCGATCATGTCGAGCAGCACCACGCCGCGATTGATGTAGTGCTTGGCGATCGACACGACCAATCGGAGGTTGTGCTCGATCATGGTCTGGCGGGCGCTGAAGTCGCCGGCCTTGGCCAGGGTGGCGTAGTGCACTTCCTGCGGCGCCGTCAACAGCGGCCGGGTGCCGATCTGGTTCAGGTAGTGCTGGGTGGTGTCGGTCGACAGCTCGGCCGCAAGGACCTTTTTCAGTTCGTCTACCTCGAGCACCGCCGGCGCCTCGGGCAGGTGCCCGCCGTCCCCGGCGCCGTCCGCACCATCCATGGTGTCGATGACTTCATCATCGTTCGACTCGTCCTGGAAATCTTCCGGGGCCGAGTCGTCATCCATTGGGTCGTGCGGCGTATGTTTCATGGCTCAGCTAGCGGTTAGGCAGGAATTTTGACGGGTCCACCGGTTTGCCCTGCTGCCGTATTTCAAAGTGCAGCTTGACGGAGTCGGCGTCCGAATCGCCCATCTCGGCAATCATTTGTCCCTTGGTCACGGTCTGGCCTTCCTTGACCACGATGCTGCGGTTATGGGCGTAGGCCGACAACAAGCTATTACTGTGCTTCACAATAACGAGATTACCATAACCACGGATGCCGCTACCGGCATACATGACTTTTCCGGCCCCTGCCGCCACGACGTGCTGGCCGGCCTTGCCGGCGATGTCGACGCCCTTGTTCTTGCCCTCGTCGAAGGTGGCGATGACTTTGCCCTCGGACGGCCACATCCAGCTCAGTTTCTCGTCGTCGGCGGCGGCCGCGCCAGCAGGTGCGGGCGCCGGAGCCGCCGGCGGACGCACCACCGGCGCCGCAGGGGCAGCCGGCGTGGCAGGGGCAGCCGCGCCGTTGGCGGCGACCTCCTTGCCATTGTCGGCGCGTTGCAGCTCGGCCAGGGTGGCGTCGGTGTACGGACGCTTTTCGCCTTTCGGACCGGTCTTCTTGACCACCGGCGCCGGCGGCGGCGTCTTGTCGGTCGGCGGCATGGCGACGGCGGCCGTCTCGACGCCACTGCCGTTACCGGCGGAGTCCGGCGGCAGCACGCGCAGCACCTGGTCGACCTTGATGTCGTTCGGGTTGGCCAGATTGTTCCATGTCACCAGATCACGGTAGTTCTGACCGTATTCGAGCGCGATGCGGATCAAGGTATCGCCCTTTTTGACCGTGTACAGGCCACGCTCGTCGCGCGACACTTGTGCCGTTTCGCTCGGCGTGGCGGATTTCACTGGCGGGGTCGACACCGGACGGTCGATCACCGGGGCCTGGTTCGGGGTGGTGCTGCAGGCGCTCAGAAAAGCGAGCACCAAGCTCAGTACGAGCACATTACTTTTAGTTGTCATTCTCATCTTAAATTTCAGTTTGATGCGTACGGGCGCAATGCGGACAGCTCAACGGTCACACCGCGATCACACCGCGATCACACCGTGCCCGGACGCAATGGCACGAAATGGCAATCTTCCAGCGTTTCGCTGGTCCATTCCTTCTTGCCGGTGCGTGTAATCAGTTCCAGACGCTGCGCGCGGGCGCCGACCGGCGCCACCAGCCGGCCACCGATGGCAAGCTGTTCGAGCAATGCCTGCGGCACCTCCAAACCGGCCGCGGCCAGGATAATGCCATCGAACGGCGCCGCTTGCGGCAGGCCAAGCATACCATCTCCGTAATGCAACCGTAGATTCGGCACACGCAGAGGCCGCAAGTTGTGCTTGGCGAGCTCATGCAGAGGCTTGATGCGCTCGATAGAATAAACCTCTTGCGCCACTCTTGACAACACCGCCGCCTGATAACCGCAACCAGTGCCGATCTCGAGCACCCGTTTGAGCTGGCCGCCGTTGCGCATCACCTCGATCATGCGGGCCACGATATACGGTTGGGAAATGGTCTGCTGGTGGCCGATCGGCAGCGAGGCGTCGATGTAGGCTTGGGAGGCCAGCGCCTCCTCCATGAACATATGGCGCGGCACGCTTTCGAGCGCGCCGAGCACGACGTTGTCCTTGACGCCCTGCTTTGCCACCCGCTGCACCATGGCGCGGCGCACCGCGTCCGACACCAGCGGGTTCTGGCGCGGGGCCGGCGCCACCACCGGCTGGGCCCGCTCCATCGCGTAGCTGTGGGCCTTGGACGGCACCGCCACCGGACGCGGCCCGGGATAACCGTGTTGCGGCGGCACGTGGCGCGCCGCGTTCTGGGTCGCCGTCTGCGGCGTGGCCACCGGCGCGAACAGGGTGGTCTTCTTGGCGCCCTTGTCCACTACCGACGACAGCGGCAGCGGAAAGGTCCGGGGTTTGTCGCTCATGCCAGGCCCTTTTCCAGTGCCGCGAGTTGCGTTTTATGGGTCAGATCGACCTGCAGCGGCGTGATCGAGGTGCGGCCGTTGGCGCAGGCAAAAAAGTCGGTGCCCTCGCCGGCGTCCCTGGTCGCGCCGGGCGGACCGATCCAGAAAATTTCCTTGCCGCGCGGGTCTTGCGAGCGGATCACCGGTTCCGACTGGTGGCGCTTGCCCAAGCGGGTGGCGACGACCTCGGTCAGCTGCGCATAGGGCCGGTTGGGAATGTTGACGTTGAGCAGATACGGACGCGGCAGCGTTTCATAATAGCGCTCGATGATGTCGCGCGCGTGACGGGCGGCGTCGTCGATGTGCTCCCAGCCGAACGCGCCCTGGGAAAAGGCGATGGCCGGAATGCCGAACAGATAGGCCTCGGTGGCGGCCGCGACGGTGCCGGAATACAGCGTGTCGTCGCCCATGTTGGGGCCGTTGTTGATGCCGGAGACGACCAGGTCGGGCCGGTAGTCGAGCACGCCGGTCAGCGCCACGTGCACGCAGTCGGTCGGCGTGCCATTGACAAAATAGAAACCATTGGCGGCCCGCTGCACCGACAACGGCCGGTCCAGCGACAGCGAATTGGACGAGCCCGAACGGTTGCTGTCCGGCGCCACGACGACGATGTCGGCGATCGGCGCGAGCGCGGCGGCCAGGGCATTGATGCCCGGCGCAAGGTAACCGTCGTCATTACTGATCAGGATTCTCATACAGAGATTTTACCTGAAGCAACGCCCGGACTGCGCGCCCTGACCCGGTCGCAACCAGATAAATTTGCGCTAGCGCGACGCCGGCCGGCCGCTGGCGAGCTGCTCGTCGAGCGTCAGCAGGTCGTCGCTGGCGCGCGGGCGCGGATTGGTGACGGACATGGCGGCGCGCGGATTGGGCGCCAGCCCCAGCGCATCATCGTAGTCGTGCATCGCCGCGTCCTGGTGCAATTCGCGCACCGGCGCGAAATCGTCTCGCCCGCCGTCCCGCCCGCCGTCCGGCAGCGAACCGCGCTGCGCGCCGTAGCGGCCCGGTTGCACATGGTCGAGCAATTCCATGGTCCTGCGGGTGTCCGCGTGATCCGGCCCCAGCCGGCGTAGCTGCGCCTGCAGGACCTTGTCGAACAACACCCTCGCTTCCTCTTGCTCGTTCTGCGCGAGCAAGGTGCAGGCCAGCGCGGTCTTGCTGCGCAGGGTGTCGGCGTGCTCGGCGCCCAGCAAGCGCTTGCGCTTGGCGAGCACCTGCTCCTGCTCGCGCCGGGCCTGGTCGAGGTCGCCGCGCTGGAACAGCAGGTCGGCGCGGGCCGCCTTGCAGGACAGGGTCAGCAGATGCTCGGAGCCGAGCATGCGCAGGTAAGCATCCAGCACGCCATCCTGGATGCCCAGCGCCTCGGCCCCCTTGCCCTGCTCGGCCAGGGTGGCGGCCAGATTGGCGCGCGCGGCCAGCGTGTCGAGATGTTCCGCCCCCAGCAGGCGTTCGCGCGCCTCGACGACGCACTCTTCGAGGAACTGCGCCTCGTCAAGGCGACCCTGTTGGCGCAGCACGGCGGCCAAATTGCTTTTACTAACCAGTGTGTCCACATGGTCGTCGCCCATGCCCCGCTGTCGCAGCCCCTGGCTTTCCTCGAAACAGGCCAGCGCCTGGCGCAGCTTGCCTTCACGGCGGTACAGCTCGCCCAGCAGGTTGAGGTCGCGCGCCAGCGGCTGCGACAAGGCGCGGGCGCCGCCCTCCCCCAGCGCCTGGCGCGCCTCCTCGATGGCAGACAGCAGATGGATCTCGCGGCTCGACTGCCACGGGAAATAGCCGGCGCCGAGCCAGTCGAGGAAGGCCTCGAAGGTGCGCGTCAGCGAAAAACGGTCGCCGCCCTGGTCCATCCGCACCGCCAGTTGCTCGCCGTAGGCGAAGGTGCGGGTCTGTTGCAGCTGGACTTCGTCGAAATAGCTGTCCAGCGACACATGCTGCATGCCGTAGCATTCGCACATCAGCCGCTCGAAGATCGGCTGGTAACCCACTATATGATGTTGCGGGTCGCCGCGCCGCCATTGGGAGCGCTGCGTGCTGTCGCCCATTTCGATGCGCGACGGCAGCGGGTAGACCAGCAGCGGCCGCTGTTCATCCTCATGACTGCGCCGGTAGGCCGTGGCGCGGGTCACCAGCGCCTGCACCCCTTCCAGGCTCTGGCGGTTGGGCGTGAACACCACCACCAGTTTGCGCGGCAGCAAAGTGGTGCAGATGCCGGCGGTGTCCGTGCGGCCGGTGCGCGAATCGACCAGCACGTAACGAAAGTGGCGCGAGAGCTTGTCGGCGAAGCAACGGAACAGCGCCGGGCAGCGGTCGAACAGATCGTCCCAATGCATCGCCGCCAGCCGCTCGCCGTAGCTATCGTCGAAACGGCCGGCGCGCATCAGGTACAACTGGCTGCTCTGGTCGACCCGGCTGACGTACTGCTCCCATCCGACCGCCGCCAGCACTTCGTGCGCCAGTTCCTCGTCGTCGAGCACGTCGACACCCTTGCGGCGCCGATGTAGTTGCTCGCGGCAAGCTTCGAACAATTCCAGCACGCCGGGTCGCTCGTCGCCGTGCTCGAAGTAATGATGCAGGCCGGGCGCTTCCATGTCCCAATCGATCATCAATACCGGGGTGGTGGCGTTTTGCTGTCTTGCAAGCAATACCGCCAGATTGGACAAGGCCATCGTGCGACCCGTCCCACCCTTGTAAGAATAGAAAGTAACCACTTCGCCGTTGGCTGTGAGCGGTGGCAAAGACAATGATGTGGTTTCCATAACAAACCTTTAGCGAGGGAAGTGGGGAGGAGGAATGGCGCGCCATTCGGGCGGAATGTCCGGCATGACAAAACGACCACAGTCATGCCCGGGCGGCGTGCACTGTTTCAAGTAGTGGTAGTGCTGGGCGATCCGCAGAACGATCTTTTTTATATCCGGCAAAAATTCCGGGTTGGTCTTCAAGTCGCCGCTCGCCAGGGTGTACCGTGAAAAATCGACGTACATGCCCGGCCCGGAAATCTGCGGCGGCAAACTCAAGGGATGCTGGGTCATGATGACCGGGATGATCAGGTGACTGGGCAGCGTGTACCATTTCTTGCGTTCGTTTTCAATTAGTTGCATTGCTGCAAACTCACGTCGGGTATAGGCATGGGCTTCGTACTTGGGTGTATAGATGACAATCATGCAAACGCTTTCACACATCGCCCTGGCGATTTTTTCGTCCAGGTCATCGCCTCCGCCGAGTTGCTCACTGTCGACGAACAATTCGTTTTCGTTGTCGAAGTGGGGTTCCAGATAACATTTCAGAGCGTCGATCAAATCGTTTTTGAACTTGCTCATGTATGCGTGCTGACCGTGTGCATAGCTGAAAAAACAGCCGTGGCGGATAGTCATGGCCTCCTCCGATCCTGCTCCTTAGGGGAACAGCGCTTAACCAACTCTAACAATCCGCTCATCAGCCACTTTGCGCGAACGCAAACGGGTGCGATATGCAAGGCTCGGGGCTGCGGTGTTGGCAGATGGCTACGTAACGGTAAGCCCGATGGTTGGCGGCAGCACTTGTAAAGCCAGTTATTGGCTGGAACATGCCATTAACTGGCATGATTTTGAGAAAAATCAGGGTCGGGCCGAACATATCGGCACCGTAGGGCGGATTAGCGCGCAGCGCGTAATCCGCCATGAGCCGCGGACGGAGCCTGGCGGATTACGCGCGATGCGCTAATCCGCCCTACGAAAATCGATTTGATCGCCCGCGTGGGGCAAGAGAAAAAATACCGAAAGTTACTCTTCGGTATTCTTGTTTTGGAAGAACGCGACCGCATCCGCCTGCTCGCGGGTGCGTTTGAAGGACGGCAAGCTCTGCCAAATCCGCTTGCCGTAGGGCTTGGAAATCACACGCGGATCGCACAGCATCAGCACGCCGCGATCGCCTTCGTCGCGGATCAGGCGGCCGGCGCCCTGCTTCAGATTGATGATCGCTTCCGGCAGGGTGTGGTGCATGAAGCCGTTTTTGCCCTGCTTTTCCATCACCTCGATGCGCGCGGCCAGCACCGGATCGTCCGGCGGCGCGAACGGCAGCTTGTCGATAATCACCAGGGACAGCGCGTCGCCGCGCACGTCGACGCCTTCCCAGAAACTCTGGCTACCGATCAGCACGCCATTTCCCGCCTTGCGGAATTGGTCCAGCAACTCGGTGCGGCCCTTGTCGCCCTGGATGAACAGCGGATACGGCAAGCCGCGCTTTTCGAACTCGTCGCGCAGGCGCTCGGCGGCGCGCTTCACGGCGCGCAAAGTCGTGCACAAAAGGAAAGTTTTTCCGCCCGCCGCCTCGATCACCGGCAGCGCCAGGTCCAGCACCGCGTCGGTATAACCGATGGAATTTGGATCCGGCAAACCTTGCGGCACATATAAAAGGCCCTGCTCTTCGTAATTAAACGGGCTCGGCCAAGTCTTCGACGGTTCGTCCGTCAGGCCCATTTGTTCCGAGAAATGGCTGAAATCATTCTTCACGGCCAAGGTCGCCGACGTGAAAATCCAGCTGCGCGGCACGCCTTCGCGCTGGCCGTTGAAGATCGGCGCGATCGATAAAGGCGTTTTATGCAGCTGCAACGATGACGCGTAGGCCTCGACCCAGAAGACCGCCTCCTCGCCTTTTTCGACGCGCGCCTTCGGATCGAATTTCCAGGACGACAATTTTTGCGCCAGTTCGATGCCGCGCTGGCGACATTGTTCCAGCGTTTCGGCGCGGGCCGCCTGGGTTTCCAGCACGGCCAGCATGCCGTCCAGCTCGTCCTTCAGCGTCTGCAACGCCGGGAAAAAGTCGCTCGACGGCGCGATCTGCGGCAGCGACAGGCGCACGATATCTTGCGGGAATGTCAACCTGAGGTCGCGCGCGGCCTTCTCCACCACCGTGACGACCTTGCCCCAATCGGCGCCGTCGCGGGCGTTCGACAAGCCCTCGGCCAGCACGTCGCGGCACAATTCCAGGATTTGCGAGGTCGAAAACGTATCGCCGAAGAACAAGGTGGCGGTGTCCGGCAGCTGGTGCGCCTCATCAAAGATGATGGTATTGGCCGACGGCAGCAGTTCGGCGATGCCCGAATCCTTGAGCGCGACGTCGGCGAAGAACAGGTGGTGGTTGACCACCACCACGTCGGCCTGCTGCGCTTCCTTGCGCGCCTTCATGACGAAACAATCCTGGTAATACTGGCACTCGGCGCCCATGCAGTTGTCGCGGGTCGAGGTCACCAGGTTCCAGATCAGCGCGTTTTCCGGCACGCGCGCCAGCTCGGCCTTGTCGCCGGAACTGGTCATTTTCAGGAAACGCGAAATCTCGCGCAGATGGCCGACGTCGTCGCGCGACGTCATGCGGCCGTTCTGCAGGGTACGCTCGAGATGGTAATGGCAGACGTAATTCGAGCGGCCTTTGAGCAGCGCGACCGACACCGGCGCCTGCAAGGCGGCGCGCACGGTCGGAATATCGCGCAGGAACAGCTGGTCCTGCAAGTTCTTGGTCCCGGTCGAGACGATGGTCTTGCCGCCCCACAGCAACGCCGGCACCAGATAGGCGAAAGTCTTGCCCGTGCCCGTGCCGGCCTCGGCGATCAACGTGGTCTGGCTGGAAATCGCGGCCGCGACCGCCTTGGCCATTTCCGTCTGCGAGCGGCGCGGCTTGAAGTCGCCAACAGCCGGACCCAGCGGTCCACCGGCGCCGAACAGTCGCTCGACCTCGGAATCGTATTTGCCGGGGGGCAGGTCTGGGGTCGCGCCGACGACAGCGGGGGTGGCGTCGGCGGGGACCGGCGCGTGCGTGTCGGCAGGCGTTGGAAGGTGTTCGGTCAAAATATACTTAGTTGAGGCACGAGCTGAAGCCGGGACATTAAGCCGGCACGTCCGGCACTAGTTGCATTTTCAGCAGGGTGATATGGTCTTTCAGTTGCAGCTTGCGCTTTTTCAGGCGGCGCAATTGCAGCTGATCGTGGTGTCCGTCCAGGGTGAGCATGTCGATCACCGCGTCCAGATCGCGGTGTTCGACGTCGAGTTCGATCAGACGACGCTGGATATCTTGTACATCAGTCATATTTCTAGGTCTCTACTCACACAAAAGTTTCACTGAAACAACACACGTATTGCAAACAAACTGCGACACGGTGCATAGTTTAATCTACGGCGGCCCCGCCGCCAACAGAATGATCGATATCGCCGCTCAGCCCTCCGTCAGCATACAGTGTCAACCATATGAGCGCCTATAAAATAGAAGCCGGCACCGCCCAGCACATCGGCAACGGGCCGCAGCAAAACGACCGCGTGGCCCTGTTCACGTCGCCGAACGCGCCCGGCTATGTGCTGGCGGTGCTGGCCGACGGCAACCGCAGCGCCATCGGCCCGGACCAAGCGCTGCTGACGAGCCGGCATATGTTCGACGAATTCCGTGCCGGCGACGTGCCCGGCATTCCCCGGCTGAAGGCGTTGCTCGCCGCGATAGTGCTGGAGGCCCATCAAGTCATCAAAATGAATCCCATCGCCGCCAGCGCGGAACCGCACAGCGCGCTGGCGCTGCTGGTGCTGACGCCGGCCGGTCAGGCGGTTTGGGCGCACGTGGGTGAAACGCGCGTGTACCGCTTTAGCGGCGAAACCAGCGTGGAACGCAGCAATGACAGCGCGTATATCGAGCATCTGGTGCAGAACGACAAGGTACCACTGGACGCGGCGAAGACGCATCGCAGTTCCAGGCTGCTCAACAATCTGCTGGGGAACGGTTTCAAGGCGCCATTCGTGACGTCGGGCACGCATGAAGGCTTGCGGCCGGGCGACTCTTTTTTGCTGTGCTCGGATGGGTTGTGGCAGTGTTTCGCCGATCAGGAACTGGCGGCGGCCGTGGCGCGCAACACCCCGCGCCGGGCGGCCGAGCGCTTGATCGCCAAGGCCGCCGAGCGCGCCCAGGGCAAGGGAGACAATTGCACGATGGCGATCATCAAACTGGTCGCACCCGCCGCAGCCGTCAACCGTTGAGCCACCGGCAAACCGGGGCGGCGCTGCCCTATTGCTGCTTCTTCGCGGCCGCTGCTGCGGCTTCGGCCGCCGCATCCGCTTTCTTCTTCGCGGCAGCGACCTTGGCGGACACCTTGCGCTCGGTCTCGGCCACCCGCTTGGCCACTTCCGCCTGACGCCGCTCGGCGTCGACCTTCTTCTGCTCGAAGCGGGCCACGTTGGCGGCGCGCTTGTCGGCGCCGGCCGCCGTCGCCGCCGCCTCGCGTTTCATTTTCGCGGCGTGATCGGCCTCGCGCTCGGCCACGCGGCGGCCTTTCACCGGCGCCGGTTCCGGCTTGCTGTCCACATCCTTGACCGGCTTCGGCGGCAAGGCCTCGCGCCGGGCCAACTCTTCGTTGTCCTTGCGCACGCGCTCGGCCAGGTCGGCGTCGCGGCGCGCCACCGAGTCGGCGCGCTTGAAATGCTCGGCTTCCACTTCCAGCACGCGCAGGTTGGCCAGCGCGGCGCGGCGCTGTTCCTTGGCCTTGTCCAGGCAGTTATTGACGAAGAATTTTTCGTTGCACACCGCCTCGCGGGCCGCGTACTCGGCGTTGACGGCGTCACGTTCCCTGGCCACCTTGGCCAGGGTCGCGTCGGCCTCCTCGACCGAATGCGACGGCGGCGCGACCGACGTCGCCTCCTGCGCCACGGCCGGGACAGCCACGGCCGCCACGGCGGCCAGCACGGCGATGGCGATCATGTCGCCCAGCGGTTTCAAACTTGCTCTCATATTCTTTCCTGTGACATCAGGCCAGCGAACCGGCTGCGGCCCGCTGTTCCTTATCCATGTACTCGCGCGACTGCATCTCGACAATGCGGGACACCGTGCGGTGGAATTCGTTGGCCAGGGTGCCGGTCGTGTACAACTCCTCCGGCTCGACCTCGGCCGACATCAGCAACTTCACGCCCTGGTCGTAAAATACATCGATCAGCCACGTGAAGCGGCGCGCCTCCGACGACATCGACGCCGACATCATCGGAATCCCGGACAATATCACGGTATGGAAGCGGCTGGCGATTTCCAGATAGTCGTTCTGCGAACGCGGCCCGCCGCACAGGGTATGGAAGTCGAACCAGATGATGGAACCGGCGCGGCGCAAGGCGCGGATTTCGCGCGCCTCGATGCGCACGACCGGGTCCTCGTCGGCCGTCTCGGCGATGCTGGTGTAAGCGTCGCGCAACTTCTGATCGGTCTCGGCGTTGATCGGCGTGTAGTAGGAATCGACCTGCTCGAGCGCGCGGCCGCGATAGTCGATGCCGGCGTCGATGTTCATCACGTCGAGCTTCTCGTACAACAATTCAATGGTCGGCAGGATGCGGTCGCGGTGCAGGCCGTCCGGGTACAGCAATCTCGGATCGTAGTTCGACGTCATGATGAAGGACACGCCGTTGTCGAACAGCGCCTTCAACAGGTTGTACATGATCATCGCGTCGGCCACGTCGGAGATGTGGAATTCGTCGAAGCAGATCAAACGGTATTTCTTGGCGATGCGCTTGGCCACTTCGTCGAGCGGATTGGCGACGCCGGTCAGCTCGTCCAGCTGGCGGTGCACGCCGCGCATGAACTCGTGGAAGTGCAGGCGCGTCTTGCGCACCAGCGGCACCACCGAATAGAAGCTGTCCATCAGGAACGACTTGCCGCGCCCCACTCCGCCCCACATGTAGACGCCCTTGGGCACGTCGGGACGGTTGATCAGGCGCTTGAACGTGCTCGAGCGCTGGCCCTTGTACGCGACCCATTCGTCGTAGCATAACTGCAGACGATCGACGGCGCGGCGCTGGGCTGCGTCGGCCTTGAAATTGCGCTGTTCCAGCGCTTGCTGATAAAACTCTTCGACGTTCATGTGTTCGATTCTATGTGGGCGGCGCAAACAAAAACGGGCGGACCGCAGTCCGCCCGCAGTCCGCCTGTAGCTACTGCTTAGAAGTTCAGGGTACGCTTATCGATAGCCAAAGCGGCTTCCTTGGTCGCTTCCGACAGCGACGGGTGCGCGTGGCAGATGCGCGCGATGTCTTCGGCCGAAGCCTTGAACTCCATCGCCACGACCGCTTCCGAGATCAGCTCGGAGGCCATCGGTCCGATGATGTGCACGCCGAGGATTTCGTCGGTGGTCGCATCGGCCAGGAACTTGACCATGCCAGAAGTGTCGCCCAGCGCGCGAGCGCGGCCGTTGGCCAGGAACGGGAAGGTGCCGGCTTTGTAAGCGACGCCCGAAGCCTTCAGTTGCTGCTCGGTCTGACCAACCCAAGCGATTTCCGGCGAGGTGTAGATGACCCAAGGAATGGTGTTGAAGTTGGTGTGGCCATGCTGGCCAGCCATGCGCTCGGCAACGGCAACACCCTCTTCTTCCGCCTTGTGCGCCAGCATCGGGCCGCGCACCACGTCACCGATCGCCCAGACGCCCGGCAGATTGGTTTTGCAGTCGTCGTCGACGGCCACGAAGCCACGCTCGTCCAGCGACAGGCCGACTTTGTCGGCGGCCAGGCCGTTGGTGTTCGGGGTGCGGCCGATCGACACGATCAGCTTGTCGAACACGGAGGTGATGGATTCGCCCTTGGCGTTCTCGTACACCACGGTGACGTTGTTGTCGCCTTTGGTGATCGCGCCGATCTTGCAACCGAGGTTGATCGACAGGCCTTGCTTGGCGAACAGCTTGCCGGCTTCCTTGGCGATCTGCTCATCGACCGCGCCCAGGAACACTGGCAGGCCTTCGAGCACGGTCACTTCCGAACCCAGGCGGCGCCATACGGAGCCCATTTCCAGGCCGATCACGCCGGCGCCGATCACGCCCAGCTTGGCGGGAACGCCCTGGATCGCCAGCGCGCCGGTGTTCGACAGAATCAGTTGCTCGTCGAACGGTGCGCCCGGCAGTTCACGCGCGTTGGAACCGGTGGCGATGATGACTTGCTTGGCGTTGATGGTCTCGTTGGCAGGCGCCGAGATCGTCAGCGGGTAGCCTTCAGCGGTGGCGGCGCCGGCGAACGAGGCGCGGCCGTGGAAGAAGGTGACCTTGTTTTTCTTGAACAGGAACAGGATGCCGTCGTTGTTCTGCTTGACGACGGTGTCTTTGCGCTTGAGCATTTGCGGCAGGTTCAGCGACAGGCCGGCGACATCGATGCCGTGATCCTTGAACGCGTGGCCGGCGTGCTCGAAGTGCTCCGACGATTGCAGCAGCGCTTTCGACGGGATGCAACCGACGTTGGTGCAGGTGCCGCCCGGTGCCGGGCCGCCTTTTTCATTTTCCCATGCGTCCACGCAAGCAACGGAGAAACCCAGTTGTGCGGCGCGGATGGCGGCGATATAACCGCCGGGACCGGCGCCGATGACTACTACGTCAAATTGTTTACTCATTTTTTATTTTCCAATCAGTTCTTCGTCTGGAACGAAAATCCATAACAGAATGTAGATCGCCAGGCCGAAACCAAAAGTCAGCACGAACATCACGAACAACAGGCGCCAGATCCACGGCTCGATGCCGGAGACGCGGCCGAGGCCGCCGCAGACGCCGCCCAGCCAGCGGTCGGTGCGCGAGCGGCGCAGGCGGGTGATGTCTTCGCCGATGTTGTCGCCCGGTTTGTAGGGCTCGGCCTCCAGCAGGCGCGCCTTGGCGGCCGCGAATTCCGCGTCCGACAGGGCGCCGGCTTGATGCAGTTCGTGCAAACGCTTGATTTCTTCAGCAACGCTCATACAGCTCCCAAGAGTTCAGACCCGCAAACCTGGGGTCGTACCCCGTACGGGGTACGACCCCGAACTTCCGGGGTTCGCTGGCGAAAAGCGAATTACAGGTCCAGCAGCAGGCGTGCAGGATCTTCCAGCGCTTCTTTCATGGCGACCAGGCCCAGGACGGCTTCGCGGCCGTCGATGATGCGGTGGTCGTAGGACATTGCCAGGTAGTTCATCGGACGGATCACGATCTGGCCGTTTTCGACCACAGCGCGGTCCTTGGTCGCGTGCACGCCCAGGATGGCCGATTGTGGCGGGTTGATGATCGGGGTCGACAGCATCGAACCGAAGGTGCCGCCGTTCGAGATCGAGAACGTGCCGCCGGTCAGGTCGTCCAGGGTCAGCTTGCCTTCTTTGGCCTTGGCGCCGAATTCACCGATTTTCTTTTCGATCTCGGCGATCGACATCTGGTCGGCGTTGCGCAGGATAGGCACCACCAGGCCGCGTGGCGAACCGACAGCGATACCGATGTCGAAGTAGCCGTGGTAGATGATGTCGTTGCCGTCAACCGAGGCGTTGATGATCGGGTACTTTTTCAGGGCTGCGACGGCGGCCTTGACGAAGAACGACATGAAGCCCAGCTTGACGCCGTGCTCTTTTTCGAACTTGTCTTTGTACTTGTTGCGCAGGTCCATTACTGGCGCCATGTTCACTTCGTTGAACGTGGTCAGGATGGCGTTGGTCGATTGCGATTGCAGCAGACGCTCGGCGATACGGGCGCGCAGACGGCTCATCGGCACGCGCTCTTCCGGACGCTCGCCCAGGCTGGCGACGCTTGGCGAAGCGATCTGTTGCAGGGCCGGCTTGGCGGCGGCTGCGGCCAGTGGCGCGACGGCCGGGGTGGCGGCTGGTGCCGAAGCGCCCAGGGCGTCGCCCTTGGTCACGCGGCCGTCTTTGCCCGAACCGGCGACATCGCCAGCGCTCAGGCCTTTTTCGGACAGGATCTTGGCGGCTGCAGGCATGGCGACATCGCCCTTGCTGCCACCGGTCGCGGCTGCGGCCGCTGGTGCTGGGGCGGCCGCAGGCGCTGCTGCTGGTGCGGCGGCGGCAACCGGAGCGGCGGCGGCTGCTGCGGCGTCGGTGTCGATCACGGCGATCAGTTCGTCGGCGACAACGGTGCTACCGTCGCCCTTGATGATCTTGACCAGCACGCCGGCTGCGGGCGCGGGCAGTTCCAAAACGACCTTGTCGGTTTCGATATCGATCAGGTTTTCGTCGCGCGCGACTGCGTCGCCGACTTTTTTATGCCACGTCAGCATGGTTGCTTCAGCGACCGATTCCGACAATTGAGGAACTTTGACTTCGATTTGTGCCATTGTAAAACTCCGTATATTTGTTATTGCGGCGCCATCTCGCGTAGCAAGGCGGCGCTCCGTTAGTTATGTGAGGTAAGGAGAGGCCGCACCCAGCGCGCGGCCCCTTAACGCTTATTTCGTCAGGATGAAACCTTTGAGCTTCGAGAACGCCGTTTCCAGCAGGTCTTTTTGCTGGGCGTAGTGCTTGTCGTAGTAACCGACGGCCGGCGACGCCGACGCTGGGCGACCGGCGTACGCCAGGCGCTGACCGGCGTCCATGCTCTCGAAGATGTTGTGCTGAATCTGGAACCATGGGCCCTGATTCTGCGGCTCGTCCTGCGCCCACACCACTTCGGTCAGGTTCGGGAACTTCTTCAGTTCGGCAGCGAACGACTTGTGCGGGAACGGATACAGCTGTTCGACACGGATGATGGCGGTGTCGGTCTGGCCGCGCGTTTTGCGTGCGTTGACCAGATCGTAGTAGACCTTGCCCGAGCAAGCGACAACGCGCTTGACCTTCTTGGCATCGATTTTCTCGTCGACTTCGCCGATGACGGTCTGGAAGGCGCCCTTGGCCAGTTCGTTCAGCGAGGAGCCGGCTTCCTTGTTACGCAGCAGCGATTTCGGGGTCAGGATGACCAGTGGCTTGCGGAACTGGCGCACCATCTGGCGACGCAACACGTGGAAGATCTGTGCGGCGGTGGTCGGCTGCACGACTTGCATGTTGTTGTCTGCGCACAGCTGCAGGAAACGCTCAGGACGCGCGGACGAGTGCTCAGGACCCTGGCCTTCGTAACCGTGCGGCAGCATCATGACCAGGCCCGAAGCGCGGCCCCACTTCACTTCGCCGGAGCTGATGAACTGGTCGATAACGACTTGCGCGCCGTTGACGAAGTCGCCGAACTGGGCTTCCCAGATCGTCAGCGTGTTTGGCTCGGCGGTCGAGTAACCGTATTCGAAGCCCAGCACCGCTTCTTCCGACAGCACGGAGTCGATGACGGTGAACGGGGCCTGGCCTTCGGCGATGTTTTGCAGCGGCACGTAGGTGCCGGCGTCCCAACGCTCGCGGTTCTGGTCGTGCAGCACGGCGTGACGGTGCACGAAGGTGCCGCGGCCGGCATCCTGACCGGTCAGGCGCACTGCGTAGCCCGAAGCGACCAGCGACGCGTAGGCCAGGTGTTCGCCCATGCCCCAGTCCAGGTTCAGTTCGCCGCGACCCATCGTTGCGCGGTCGCCCAATACTTTCTCGACCAGCGAGTGCACTTTGAAGCCGTCCGGCACCGTGGTGATGCGGGTGGCCAGGCGTTTCAGTTCGGTCATCGGCACGGCGGTGTCGGCCGAGTCGGTCCACTTGCGGTTCAGGAACGGCAGCCAATCGACGGCGTACTTGTTCTTGAAGTTCGAGATGACCGGATCCACAGTGTGCTTGCCGGCGTCCATCGCGTCGCGGTAGGCGGCTTGCATCTGTTCGCCGCCGTCGGCTGGAATCACGGTCTGGGCAACCAGCTTGTCCGCGTACAGCTTGCGGGTGCCTGGGTGCTGGCCGATCTTCTTGTACATCAGCGGCTGGGTCAGCGCTGGCGTGTCTTGCTCGTTGTGACCCAGTTTGCGGTAGCAAATGATGTCGACAACGATGTCTTTCTGGAACTCGAGACGGTAGTCCATCGCGATCTGCGAAGCCAGGACCACGGCTTCAGGATCGTCGGCGTTCACGTGCAGCACCGGCGCTTCGATCATCTTGACGACGTCCGAGCAGTAGATGGTCGAACGCGCGTCGCGCGGGTCGGAGGTGGTGAAACCGATCTGGTTGTTGATGACGATGTGCACCGTGCCGCCCGTGCCGTAGCCGCGGGTCTGCGCCAGATTCAGCGTTTCCATAACAACGCCCTGGCCTGCGAAGGCGGCGTCGCCGTGCACCAGGATTGGCAGCACTTGCTTGCCCAGGTGGTCGCCGCGGCGATCCATGCGGGCCTTGACCGAACCTTCGACGACCGGGTTGACGATTTCCAGGTGCGACGGGTTGAACGCCAGCGACAGGTGAACCGGACCGCCCTGGGTCGAGATGTCGGACGAGAAACCTTGGTGGTATTTGACGTCGCCGGCTGGCAGGTCGTCGCCGTGCTTGCCTTCGAATTCTTCGAACAGTTCCTTGGGCGCTTTGCCCAAGGTGTTGACCAGCACGTTCAGACGGCCACGGTGGGCCATGCCGATAACGATCTCTTGCACGCCTTTTTCGCCGGCGCGCTGGATGATCTCATCGATCGACGCGATGAAGGTCTCGCCGCCTTCGAGCGAAAAGCGTTTTTGACCCACATACTTGGTGTGCAGGTAGCGTTCCAGGCCTTCGGCCGCGGTCAGACGCTCCAGGATGTGCTTTTTCTTTTCCGCCGTGAAATTCGGGGTCGAACGGATCGACTCCAGGCGCTCTTGCAGCCAGCGCTTTTCGGTTGGGTCGGAGATGTACATGTACTCTGCGCCGATCGAACGGGTGTAGGTGTCGCGCAGGTAGTTCAGCAAGTCGCGCAGGGTCGCGGTCTCAGGGCCGAAATAGGTGTTGCTGATGTTGAAGACGGTATCCATGTCCGCATCGGTGAAGCCGTAGAAGCTCGGCTCCAGCTCGTTGATGGCAGGACGTTCCTGGCGTTGCAGCGGGTCCAGATTGGCCCAGCGGGAACCCAGATAGCGGTAAGCGGCGATCAGTTGCGTAGCTGCAACACGTTTACGGCCCATTTCGGCGTCGGCCGAGGCCACGACGGTGCGGATAGGACCGGATTTAGCGCGTTCCGCGAAGGAGGCGATGACGGAGGCGTGAGCGACGTCTGGCTTGTTGGTGCCATCGACGGCCGGCACGTGCTGCATGGCATCGAAGTACGAGCGCCAGTTATCTGGCACGGAACCCGGATTGTTGAGATACGCCTCGTACAGTTCTTCGACGTACGGTGCGTTCCCACCAAACAGGTAGGAGTTGGACGTGTATTGTTGCATTTGCTGCTCACCTTTCTTCGCGCTTCGCGAGGAATTAGCGGGTTAATCTAACCTTCCGCGACACGGCCTGACCGGTTAGCGGATTGCACATCAAGTTGTGGGGAAGGGCTAAAGTTCTTCAGTGGTTCAAAAAACGGTCATTCAGGATAGCACCGGTATTGTATCGCAACAACCATTTATGTACCGATACCGCCAGTATTAATTTTCACCTAAGTCGCACGGCAAGCCGCGCCGCAAGCAATATTTACATATTCCCAACCCCAAAGTTACGTGCCTGCAAGGCTCGTGTGGGAGAACCAATTGAGCAGGAAATCGAGCATCGCTCGCAAGGCCGGCGACATATGCTGGCGCGACGTGTAAATCCCGTAGATGCCCATTTGCTGCGTTTTGTAGTCAGGCAGCAACGCGACCAACTTGCCTTCAGCGATCAGTGGACCAGCGCTATACAGCGGTTGCAAAGCGATGCCCGCACCCTCCACCGCCGCTTTGAGCAATATATGGTCGTCATTGGCGGACAAATTGCCGCTAACCGGCACTGTTACCTCTTCGCCGTCCTTGCGCGTGAACTGCCATAGACTCTGCCCGAAATACGTATACGCCAGGCAGTTGTGGGCAACCAGATCCTCGACCCGCTGCGGCGCACCGCGCTCTGCCAGATAGGACGGGGCCGCACACACCACCGAATCGCAATGGCCCAATTGCCGCGCGATCAGGTTCGGCTCCAACGCATTGGTGATGCGCAAAGCCAAGTCGATGCGCTGCTCGACCAGATTCACCGCCCGGTTGCCACCCTGCAGATCGACCGAGGTACGCGGATAGCGCTTGAGGAATGCGGTCACCGCCATGGCCAACTCGGCATGTGCCAGCGATGGCGAGCAGGCGATGCGCAGCAGCCCCTTCGGCGAGTCGTCGTCCTCGGCCGCCACTTCCATCGCGCCGGCGAGCTCCAGCAGCTTGCGGCAGCGCGCCAGCGTGACGTCGCCGGCATCGGTCAGGCTCAGGCGACGCGTGCTCCGGTGCAGTAAGCGGGCGCCGGCCCACTCCTCCATCTCGGCCAGATAGCGCGTGACCATCGCGCGCGACATGTCCAGTGCGTCGGCGGCGGCGATCATGCTGCCCCGCTCGGTGATGGCGACGAACACCCTGGCGGCGGTAATGCGATCCATATTCGTTCGATCCATGCAATTAACAAGTGCAGATTACCCTGTTTTTCAGCCAGATAAAGAAATTTATGATAAGTCCACTTCTAACCATCATGAAAGACGATCATGCGCACCTTCAATATCCAGCAAACCTTGATGTCCGCAGCCCTGGCAGCCACCGTCGGTGGCGCCGCCGCCGCGCCGCTGAAGCTCGACGTATTCAATCCTGGCGAAGCCGCCATTTTCCCCGTCGCCTCGGTGCTGGTGACCGGCACCAAGGACGCGGTGCTGATCGACGCCCAGTTCTCGCGCGGCGAAGCGATCAAGCTGGTCGAGAAAATCCGTGCCAGCGGCAAGCGCCTGACCACCGTCTATGTCAGCCATAGCGACCCGGACTTCTACTTCGGCCTGGATGTGATCCACGCCGCCTTCCCGGACGCCAAGATCGTCGCCACGCCGCAAACCATCGCCGGGATCGAAAAAAGAAGGACGCCAAAGTCGCCTACTGGTCGCCTATTTTGAAAGAGAACGCGCCCAAGAGCATCATCGTGCCGCAGCCGCTGCAAGGCGACACCATCAAGCTGGAAGGCGAAACGCTGAAGATCGAAGGCCTGAACGGCGCGACGCCGGACCGCAGCTATGTCTGGATCCCGTCGATCAAGGCGATTGCTGGCGGCGTGGTCGTCTTCAACGGCCTGCACGTGTGGACGGCCGACACCCAAAGTGCCGAATCGCGCAAGAACTGGCTGGCGACGCTCGACCATATTGCCTCGCTCAAGCCGGCGATTGTCGTGCCGGGCCACTTCAAAGTGGGCGCCGCCCTGACGTCGGACAGCGTCGCCTTCACGCGCGACTATCTGGTTCGCTTCGAAGCCGAAACTGCCAAGGCAGCCAACTCGGCCGCGCTAATCGCCCGCATGAAGGAACTGTACCCGGACGCCGGCTTGAACGCTGCGCTCGAGACCGGCTCCAAAGTGGCCAAGGGAGAAATGAAGTGGTAAGCCGGGGCTAATCGCCCTCGGCGGGCGGCGGTGAAGTGATAAACTTCAACATTGACCTTCACCGCCACCTGACATGCATACCCTAGAGCAGTTGCGCGCTGGCGCCCTGAGCGGCGTCCAGCGCCTGCAAATGCGCGGCGGCCTCACCGAATTCCCGCGCGAAATCTTCGATCTGGCCGACTCGCTGGAAATCCTCGACTTGTCCGGCAACGCGCTCTCGTCACTGCCGGACGATCTGCCGCGCCTGCACAAGCTGCGCATCATCTTTTGTTCCGACAACCAGTTCACCGAACTGTCTGCGGTGCTGGGAGCATGCCAGGCCCTGACGATGGTCGGCTTCAAGGCCAACAAGATACGCTCGGTCCCGCCCGCCTCGCTACCTGCCAAACTGCGCTGGCTGGTGCTGACGGATAATCTGATCGAAGAACTGCCCGCCGAACTCGGCGAACGTCCGGCGCTGCAAAAGCTGATGCTGGCAGGGAACCGTCTGCGCGCCCTGCCTTCCACCATGGCGCAACTGCACCGGCTCGAACTGCTGCGCATCGCCGCCAACCAGTTGACCGAGTTTCCCGCATGGCTGCCCGCCCTGCCCCGCTTGACCTGGCTCGCTTACGCCGGCAATCCGTTCTGCGAACAGCGCGAGGTCGCGATGACCGGCACGCCGTCCGCCGCCATCGGCTGGGAACAGCTGGAGCTAAAACAAAAGCTGGGCGAAGGCGCATCGGGCGTGATCCACCGCGCGGACTACCGGCATGACGGCGCGACGGAAGACGTCGCCGTCAAACTGTTCAAGGGCGCCATGACCAGCGACGGCTCGCCGCTGTGCGAGATGGCCGCCTGCATCGGCGCCGGCGCGCATCCGAATTTGATCCCGGTACTCGGCCACCTGGAGCGCCATCCGGACGGTGCACATGGCCTCGTCATGTCGCTGATCGATCCAAAATTCATCAACCTGGCCGGGCCACCAAGCCTGGAGAGCTGCACGCGTGACATCTACGATGGCGGCAAGCGCTTCGACCTCGCGTCTACGCTGGAAATCGCCCACGGCATCGCCTCCGCCGCCGCCCGCCTGCATGAGCGCGGCATCATGCACGGCGACCTGTACGGCCACAACATCATGCATTGCGGGCGGGGCCGCACCTTGCTGGGCGACTTCGGCGCGGCGTCCTTCTACGATCCCGCGTCGCCTGAAGCCCTGCCGCTGCAACGACTCGAAGTGCGGGCCTTCGGCTTCCTGCTGGAAGAACTCGCCGAGCGCTGCGACGCCCCGGCGGCGGCTGAGCCAGCGTTGGCGCATCTTCGTCAACTACGCGACGCCTGTCTGCACGCGGACAGCGCGGCACGCCCACTGTTCTTCGACATCGAAGCGCAACTACGCACGCTCAAACAAGACTAGACAAGACGTTCTAGATATTTTATTCTACATCCATGACCACCGTAGCCCCACCCAAACCGACCGCCTCCGAGTTGGAGATGTTGCGCCTGCTGTTCGCGCTCGGTCCGGCCACCGCCAAGCAAGTGCACGCCGCCGCGCTCGAAACGCGGCCGGACATGAACTACGCCACCGTGCTGCGTCTGCTGCAAGTGATGCACACCAAAGGCCTGCTGACGCGGGACGAAAGTCAGCGCGCCCACATCTACGCGCCCGCGCAGGAGCAGGACTCGATCCAGACGAATCTGCTTAAAGATCTGATCCAGAAAGCCTTCTCCGGCTCCGGCAAGGCGCTGGTGCTGGCCGCCTTGCGCGGCGGCCACGTCAGCAAGAAAGAGCGCGCAGAAATTCAAGCGTTGCTGGATCAGGAAAAGTAGAGATACGGTCCACTACGTCGTCTCACTTGCTTCGACCCATTACACGAAACCATCGTCATCCCGGCCTGTTTTCTGAGCGCGACGCTCAGCATTCCGCCGCTCTATCAAAGCCGGTGGAACCCCAAGCTCGGGCCTGCCCCCTTCAGCGGGAATGACCGTTGTTGCTCTGCGCCTTTTTACCGTGCGCGGCGTTCTGAGCGCTACGATCCCGCGTGCACGCATATAACTTCGTAATCTCGCCAGCAACAACGCGGCCACTAAAGCATCGACCTCCACATTATTGCCGCCGGAGGTTTTCATCTGTCGAGCGTACTCCGAGACGACCTTGCCATAGACATGCATATTCCGGAGCTCATCAGCTTCGTTACGGAGCCGCTCCCCTTCCCGCCAGACATCGATATTGAAAAGGCGAGCCAACAGCGCGCACGCGCGCTTCGCGAATGGCTGCAGCGCACCCACAACTGTGAGTGCTTTGCGCACTGCAATCAGCCAATTCAAGTCCATGATTAAACATGTTCACGATTTGTCTCAGACTCATCGGCGGATGCGTCTTTCCTCGAGGGCTTGAGCGGGCCAAGCCGGAAACCCTGACGCCGCTGTCGCGCAGCTTCCTTGCGCTGATCAGCGGTTCTCATCAACTCCTGCATAGTTGGCAAACCCAATTCATCGAACAAGTACGGGTCCTCAACCGGAACGCCGAGCAACGGAGCAATCGCGTCGAGCATACGAGCCATCAACAACTCGGATTCTGAGGTACTTAGTCCAGGCATTTTAGGAATCGGCATGCGCGTCCCATCAACAAAATCTGCCGGCAGTTTCGCTGCCAGGGCTTTCAACTCGTTAATCTGCTGTGGCGTGATGCCGTACTTAAGCATCAATGGTTCTGCAATGAGGAAGTCCATGGTTGCACCCACATTTGTGTGATCAAAATAGTTAGACTTGAGCTCAACTATAAAAGTTCAACCAATCGGCGACTGTTTGTCTTGGGTCAGACCTTTGCATTCAGCGCATGGGCACGAGGCCATTGCCGCGCAGCCCTCTTCATTTCCCCTACAATGGAGCCCTTTTCCTTCACGTCCGCCCCAATGATCAGCCGCTTCAACTCCTGGCCCGAACACCCGCACCCCGTCATCGCCGTCATGCTCGCCGTGGCGATCTGCGCCGTACCAGTCGTCCTCCCGTACGCCAACCTGGCCAACCTGATGCCCAACCTGTTCGCGTACGTCTTCGCGTGTGTGCTGGCCTACCCGGTCGCCGCCGTGCTGCGCCATCGCGTCACCAGCCTGCCCGTCTTGTGGGGCGTGGCCGCGCTGATCCTGCTGGGACTTTGCCTGTACCACACCAACATCATCGTCGAGACCGCCGACGCGGCTTGGCCGCAACGCCGCGACGCTACCCTCGGGAAGTTTCTGTTCAACCTGCCGCAATTGACGTTGGGTGTGCTGTGCTGGTGGCTGCTGGTAGTACGGCCCGACCGGCGCAAGCTGAAATAAGAACTACTCCGCAAAATTCCGCACAGATCCTGCCCCGCGACGCACAGTTGCTGGAGAAGAACTTGCTGTCCACGACGCAGTTCTGATAGTCTTATTGACATTACACCATTCGAGGTTTGCGCCATGAGTCAGAAACCACGAGTCACGCGCCGCCACCCAGTCCGTCATGCGGCCACGCTGACGATGACCGACGAAACCACCCTTCCGGCCCACACGCTGGACCTGTCGCAAGGCGGCGTCAGCCTGCAGACCGCCAGCCAGATCCGGCTGGCGCAATACTGCGCGGTGTCGTTCCAGGTGCAGTTGAGCGATGGTGCCCATAAGGTGCTAGCGATGGGCCAGGTTGTCTACAGCGATCCCGATGCCGAGTTGGGCTACAAGACCGGCGTCCAATTCCTGCGCCTCGACCACGGCAGCGTCGACGTCATCCGTCAACTGCTCCAAGAGCCCTCCTAAACGCTGCTCCATCAACATGTAAAGTTTGCTTGACATCGAATTTCTGTCGTCCTAAGATGTAAAGCATACTTTACACATGGGAGAACACAATGCGTAGTCAGATCGAACCGAAGTATTCAGCCGGGGAATGCAAGGCTGCAACCCGTTATTTGCGCGAGCTCTTCGGCAGCATCGCCGTCTACATCGCGCTGCTGGTGCCGTCGGTCACCTACGGCCCGGCCATGGAACCTGGCCCGTTCAAGACCGCCGTACTGATCTGTCCCATGATCGGATTTCTGCTGATGATCTGGGCGGTCGCGCGCCAGGTTGGACGAATGGACGAATACCAACGCATTGTGATGCTGGAAACCTTCGCGCTGGCCGCAGCCGTCACGGCGGCCGTGACTTTCACGTACGGCTTCATGGAGAACGCTGGCTATCCGCGCATGAGCATGTTCGCGGTGTGGGGCGTGATGGGCAGCGCGTGGATGGTGATCGGGCTGTTTCGTCGCTGGAAGATGGACCGATGAACAATACGATCCGCGAACTGCGCGCCGAACGCGGCTGGAGCCAGGCCTACCTGGCCGACCAGCTTGCCGTCTCGCGCCAAACCGTCAACGCCATCGAGACCGGCCGCTACGATCCCAGCCTGCCGCTGGCCTTTGCCATCGCCCGGCTGTTCGACAAGACGATCGAAACCATCTTCACGCCGTGATACGGCGAAAAAAACGGGCCGAAGCCCGTTTTTTGTTCGCTGCGAAACGCGAAAATTAGCGCTGGTCCAGCGGCTTGACGTCGCGGGTGGTCGAACCGACGAACAGCTGGCGTGGACGGCCGATTTTCTGTTCCGGATCGGCGATCATTTCGTTCCACTGGGCGATCCAGCCGATGGTGCGGGCCATGGCGAAGATACCGGTGAACAGCGACACCGGAATACCCAGCGCCGATTGCACGATGCCCGAGTAGAAGTCGACGTTCGGGTACAGCTTGCGCGAGACGAAGTATTCGTCGTTCAGCGCAATCTTTTCCAGTTCCATCGCCAGCTTGAACAGTGGGTCGTCCTGCAGGCCCAGCTCTTCCAGCACTTCGTAGCAGGTTTCGCGCATCAGCTTGGCGCGCGGGTCGAAGTTCTTGTACACGCGGTGACCGAAGCCCATCAGCTTGACGCCGGAGTTCTTGTCCTTGACCTGCTCGATGAACGCAGGAATGTTCTCGACCGAGCCGATTTCCTTCAGCATGGTCAGCGCGGCTTCGTTGGCGCCGCCGTGGGCAGGGCCCCACAGGCAGGCGATACCGGCGGCGATACAGGCGAACGGGTTGGCGCCCGACGAACCGGCCAGACGGACGGTCGAGGTCGATGCGTTCTGCTCGTGGTCGGCGTGCAGGATCAGGATACGGTCGAGGGCGCGCACCAGCACGTCGTTGACTTTGTATTCTTCGCACGGGTTGCCGAACATCATGCGCATGAAGTTGGCGCTGTACGACAGGTCGTTGCGCGGATACATGAACGGCTGGCCCATCGAGTACTTGTACGCCATGGCGACCAGGGTCGGCATTTTGGCGATCAGGCGGATAGCCGAGATTTCACGCTGCTTGGCGTCGTTGATGTCGAGCGAGTCGTGGTAGAACGACGCCAGCGCGCCGACGGTGCCGACCAGCACCGACATCGGGTGCGCGTCGCGACGGAAGCCGCGGAAGAAGAATTGCATCTGCTCGTGCACCATGGTGTGCTTGGTGACGGTCTCAACGAACTCGTCCTTTTGCACGCTGTTCGGCAGTTCGCCGTTCAGCAGCAGGTAGCAAGATTCCATGAAGTCGGCGTTCACGGCCAGCTGTTCGATCGGGTAGCCGCGGTACAGCAGCTCGCCCTTGTCGCCGTCGATGTAGGTGATCGTCGAGTTGCACGCGGCGGTCGACATGAAGCCTGGATCGTAGGTGAACTTGCCGGTGCCGGCGTACAGCTTGCGGATGTCGATCACGTCGGGACCCACGGTGCCCTTGTAGATCGGGAATTCCACCGAAGGGCTGCCGTCGGAGAACGACAGGGTGGCTTTGTTGTCAGAAATATTCATGGACTCTTCCTTTTTTAGGGAGATGAAGGTAAATAAAACGCGAAAATTCTGGTTGCCTTCGTAGTCTCAGGCCAGTCTTAGTCGTTGCAGCAATGCATGCACGTGCGGCAGGTCGACTTCGCCTTCCGGCTCTTTACGGGCCAGTACCAGATCCATCAGGGCATTGTCCGACAAATCGAGGAGCCGCGTGAGCGCGTCCACTTCTTCGTCGGTCAATTCGGTTTCATGCGCATCGAGAAAACGGGTGAGGATGATGTCGTTTTCCAGCAGACCCCGGCGTGAGCGCCAGCGCAGGCGCGCTCGGTTGGCTGGGTCGGACTGGTGCGCAGATTGGTTCGGTTCAGTCATGGGTCACTACTTTACACTGCGCGCGCCAATCGTGCTGGAGCGCCACTACTAAACAGGAACGGACACGTAAAACGGGCGGCGCTAAGGCCGCCCGCGATAGCGTTTTAGATCGCCCGGCGTACCATCAACTCTTTGATCTTGCCGATCGCCTTGTTCGGGTTCAAACCCTTGGGGCAGACGTCGACGCAATTCATGATCGAGTGGCAGCGGAACAGGCGGTACGGGTCTTCCAGGTTGTCCAGACGCTGGCCGGTCGCTTCGTCGCGCGAGTCGGCGATGAAGCGGTAGGCTTGCAGCAGGCCGGCCGGGCCGACGAACTTGTCCGGATTCCACCAGAACGACGGGCACGACGTCGAGCAGCACGCGCACAGGATACACTCGTACAGGCCGTCGAGTTCTTCGCGTTCGGTCGGCGACTGCAGGCGTTCCTTCTCGGGACGGATCGAGTCGTTGATCAGGTATGGCTTGATCGAATCGTACTGCTTGAAGAACTGGGTCATGTCGACGATCAGGTCGCGGATCACCGGCAGGCCTGGCAGCGGACGCAGTACGATAGGCTCGGTCAGCTCGTTCAAATTGGTGGTGCAGGCCAGGCCGTTCTTGCCGTTGATGTTCATCGCGTCCGAACCGCACACGCCTTCGCGGCACGAGCGGCGCAGGGCCAGCGAATCGTCGACGTCGGACTTGATGCGCTGCAAGGCGTCAAGCAGCATCTTGTCGGTGTCCTTCAGCTCGACCGTCACGTCCTGCATGTACGGTTTGGCGTCCTGGTCCGGATCGTAACGGTAAATTTTCAGTTTGATTGTGCGTGCCATGGTCTTGCCTTAGAAAGTACGTGGTTTCGGTTTGAAGGTATCAACCGTCAATGGCTTGGTCACGACCGCTTTGTATTCCAGGCGGTTGTCTGCCGAGTACCACAGGGTGTGCTTCATCCAGTTGTCGTCGTCGCGGTGCGGGAAGTCGTCGTGGGCGTGGGCGCCGCGCGATTCCTTGCGGGCCACGGCGGACAGCATCGTCGCCTTCGCCGTTTCGATCAGGTTGTCCAGTTCCAGCGCTTCGACGCGCGCGGTGTTGAACACCTTGGACTTGTCCTTGAACGAGACGTGCTTGCGGCGCTCGTCGAGCACCATGATTTCCTTGGCGCCCTGCTGCATGGTCGCTTCGGTACGGAACACGCCGCAGTACTTCTGCATCGTGGCGCGGATGTCGTTGGCGACGTTCTGCACTTTTTCCGCGCCGGTCGAGGTTTCCAGCTTGTTCAGGCGGTCCATCGCGAAGTCGGAGGCGTCCTTCGGCAGCGGCTTGTTTTCCTTCTGCTTCAGGTTCGACGCGACCACGTGGTTGCCGGCCGCGCGGCCGAACACCACCAGGTCGAGCAGCGAGTTGGTGCCCAGGCGGTTGGCGCCGTGCACCGAGACGCAGGCGCATTCGCCGATCGCGTACAGGCCGTTGACGATCTTTTGCGTGCCATCGCCGTTAGGGGTGACGACCTGGCCGTGGATGTTGGTTGGAATACCGCCCATCTGGTAGTGGATGGTCGGCACGACAGGAATCGGTTCCTTGGTCGCGTCGACGTTGGCGAACTTGTGGCCGATTTCCAGAATCGACGGCAGGCGCTTGGCGATGGTCTCGGCGCCGATGTGGCGCAGGTCCAGCATGACGTGGTCCTTGTTCGGACCGCAGCCGCGGCCTTCCTTGATTTCCTGGTCCATCGAGCGCGAGACGAAGTCGCGCGGCGCCAGATCCTTCAGCGTAGGCGCATAACGCTCCATGAAACGCTCGCCTTCGGAGTTGATCAGGATACCGCCCTCGCCGCGCACGCCCTCGGTGATGAGGACACCAGCGCCGGCCACGCCGGTCGGGTGGAACTGCCAGAACTCCATGTCCTGCAGCGGCAGGCCGGCGCGTGCCGCCATGCCCATGCCGTCGCCGGTGTTGATGAAGGCGTTGGTCGACGCGGCGAAGATGCGGCCGGCGCCGCCGGTGGCGAAGATGGTGGTCTTCGCTTCCAGGATCATCGTTTCGCCGGTTTCCATTTCCAGTGCCACCACGCCGACGACATCGCCTTCGGCGTCACGGATGATGTCGAGCGCCATCCATTCGACGAAGAAGTGGGTGCGGGCGCGGACGTTTCGTTGATAGAGCGTATGGAGCAGCGCGTGGCCGGTGCGGTCGGCCGCGGCGCAGGCGCGCTGCACGGCTTTTTCACCGAAGTTGGCGGTGTGGCCGCCGAACGGACGCTGGTAGATGGTGCCGTCGGGATTGCGGTCGAACGGCATGCCGAAGTGTTCCAGCTCGTAGACGACCTTCGGTGCTTCGCGGCACATGAATTCGATCGCGTCCTGGTCGCCCAGGTAGTCGCCGCCCTTGACGGTGTCGAACATGTGCCAGAACCAGTTGTCCTCGGCCATGTTGCCCAGCGAGGCGCCGATGCCGCCCTGCGCCGCCACGGTGTGCGAGCGGGTCGGGAAGACTTTGGACAGCACCGCGACGTTCAGGCCGGCTTCGGCCAGTTGCAGCGATGCGCGCATGCCGGAGCCGCCGGCGCCGACGATTACCGCGTCAAAGCGGCGGGTTGGAATTCCAGTTTTAATAGCTGCCACGATTACACACTCCAGAGTATCTGTACCGACCATACGGCACATGCGATCAACCACAGTACGGTGGCCATTTGCAGGGTCAGGCGGACGCCGACGTGCTTGACGTAGTCCATCCAGATGTCGCGCATGCCGACCCAGGCGTGATAGAACAGGCCGAGCAGGGTCACGGCGGAAATCAATTTGAACCATTGCTGGGCGAACAGCGCGGCCCAGCCTTCATAGGTGAAGTTCTGGCCGGTCAGGAAGGCGATCAGCAGGATGGCGGTGTAGAGCACCATGACGACGGCGGTCACGCGCTGCGCCAGCCAGTCTTTCATGCCGTAGTGCGCGCCGACGACCATGCGCTTCGGTCCGATGTTATTGTTAGCCATTTCAGAACACTCCAAACAGTTTCAGGGCGACCAGCGCGGTCAGGACCAGGCTGATGACCAGCACGGCGGCCGACGAATTGCGCGCCGAATCCTTGTCCAGGCCGATGTGGGTGTCCATCACCAGGTGGCGTACGCCAGCGCAGAAGTGGTGGAAGTAGCCCCAGCACAGCGCCAGGATGACCAGTTTGACCAGGGGGTAGGTGATGAAGCCTTGATAGTGCGCGAAGGAAATCTCGGAACGCAGACTTTCTTGCAACAAATACAGCGTGAATGGCAGCAGCAAGCACATCAACGCGCCGCTGATGCGGTGCAAGATGGAGACGATGGCGGCCAGGGGCTGGCGATAGTTGAGCAATTCTGTAACATGGATATTACGGAATTCCCGCCGTTCTTTTTTAGGGACTTCCCTTACGGCTTCTGACATAACAAGACCTCCTCAGGCTTAAACAAAAATTGGTTAGACCGCGATTTTCGCCGATTTCCGCGCCGATAACCAATATCTATTGTTACATATAACTAAAATAGTGTTTTGCAACACAGTCCGGCGGCCGCTTTCCGCAGCTCAACGTATTATCAGCGCAACAATGCTACCGTGGTGTGACGCACGGTTGGTTGTACGCTACCTGACGCGCTTTTCGCGCCCCAGGGTCTCCTGCTCCACCCGTTGGGTTCGATTCAGTTCAATTCAATTCATTGTGGTAATGGTGACGTTCAGTCAGATACTGCCCCCGGCGCAGCTCCACCGGCTTGTCGCCGTACGTGAACGACACCCGCTCCGATGCCAGCAGCGGCGTGTCGAGGGCGATGTGAAGCAGCGCGGCCACGCCGGCGTCGGCGCACACGGCGCGGATCTTCTCGGTCGCCCGTATCATGCGGGTGCCGAACTCCGACTCGAACAGCCCGTACATCGGCCCCTTGTATTCGACCAGCCGCTCGGCCGTCAATCCCTTGAACGTGACGCCGGGCAGCCACATCTCTTCGACGATGGTCGGCACGCTGTCGAACGATTGTACGCGTTTGATGAAAATGACGGCGTCGCCGGACTTCAGGTCGAGCAGGCGCGCCACATCGGCGGGCGCGCGCATGCGCTTGACTTCAATGAACTTACTTTCAGGATAGTGTGGCACGCCCTCGTCGGGCAGCAGCTTGAGGAAGCGGAAATGGGCGCGCGCCTCGTGGTGGGTGGCAACAAAAGTGCCCTTGCCCTGCTTGCGCAAGACCAGGTTCTCGGCGGCCAGCTCGTCGATGGCCTTGCGCACGGTGCCCTGGCTGACCTTGAAGCGATTGGCCAGTTCGACCTCGCTGGGGATCAATTCGCCCGGTTTCCACTCCCCCGATTGCAGGCTTTGAGTTATCAGCGCCTTGATTTGCTGGTAAAGTGGGGAGAATGTCGGCGAACTGCCGGACGGCAGGCCTGGCGTGCCCGAAGCGCCTGTCGTCGAAGCGACCGGCGACGATGTCGCCGAACCCGCCGACGATCCTGCTGCGCCACCGGCACTTGAGGCTGGGCTGCTGCTGTTCGGATTGGGCGGGACGGGATTCATAGACCGAGATTTCACCACAAATGACCACTTCCGTCCAGCAAAACCGGCAACAACTTATCTGTCTTATATAAGACATAAGATAGGATTGACAGAAGCTGGTTACGCGCCTACACTCCGCAGCCATGCGTTTATAAGCTGTGGATTTGCAGTATCATTATGGATTAGGTTTTCCCGGGCCGGAACGGGCCGGATTTAAGAACGCGATCAAGAACACTTGAACACTTTCATTCCCACTTTGGAGATTCATCATGGCTAAAACCCCAATGCGTGTTGCTGTCACCGGCGCCGCCGGTCAAATCGGTTACGCTCTGCTGTTCCGCATCGCCAACGGCGACATGCTCGGCAAAGACCAGCCGGTCATCCTGCAACTGCTGGAAATCGCCGACGAAAAGGCACAAAAAGCGCTCAAGGGCGTCATGATGGAAATCGACGACTGCGCGTTCCCGCTGCTGACCGAGATGACCGCCCACTCCGACCCGATGACCGCCTTCAAGGATGTCGACGTCGCCGTGCTGGTCGGCGCCCGTCCGCGTGGCCCGGGCATGGAACGCAAGGACCTGCTGGAAGCGAACGCCCAGATCTTCACCGTGCAAGGCAAGGCGCTCGACGCCGTCGCTTCGCGCAACGTTAAAGTCCTGGTGGTCGGCAACCCTGCCAACACCAACGCCTACATCGCCATGAAATCGGCGCCGTCGCTGCCGGCCAAGAACTTCACCGCCATGCTGCGCCTGGACCACAACCGCGCGCTGTCGCAAGTGGCCGCCAAGACCGGCACCGCCGTGAAAGACATCGAGAAGCTGACCGTGTGGGGCAACCACTCGCCAACCATGTACGCCGACTACCGTTTCGCCACCGTCGGCGGCAAGGCCGTAAAGGACCTGATCAACGACCAGGAATGGAACGCCAACGTGTTCCTGCCAACCGTCGGCAAGCGCGGCGCCGCCATCATCGAAGCGCGCGGCCTGTCGTCGGCCGCGTCGGCCGCCAACGCCGCCATCGACCACGTCCACGACTGGATGCTGGGCACCAACGGCAAGTGGACCACCATGGGCGTTCCTTCGGATGGTTCGTACGGCATCCCTGAAGGCACCATGTTCGGCTTCCCTGTCACCACCGAAAACGGCGAATACAAAATCGTCCAGGGCCTGGAAATCGACGCCTTCTCGCAAGAGCGCATCAACCTGACCCTGAAGGAACTGACCGAAGAGCGCGAAGGCGTCAAGCACCTGCTGCCGTAATCCTCTTCGTGCATTAAGTGGAACCGGTTAAACCACCGATCCGCCGCACCCGCCGCGCTGCCGAGAGCAGCGCGGCGTCTGTTCCGCCCTTGTCAGACGTACCCGCCCTACCCGAGGCACCAGCCATTCAGCCAACCGCCATTCCAGACCACACCCGCATGCACCCATCCGAGGTTTTATTCCAGGGCAATCGCCAGCCGCTGCTGCTGCCGGCCTGCGACCACTACGCCGGCTCCGAAAAGCTGATGCGTAAATCGATCGCTCTGCAACAAGAACTTGGCCCGCTGTTCGACATCACGCTCGACTGCGAGGACGGCGCCAGCGCCGGCAACGAGGCCGCCCACGCGCGCCTGGTGGCCGAGCTGCTGACCTCCGACGACAACAAATTCAACCGCATCGGCGCCCGCGTGCACGATGTCGGCAGCCCGTTCTTCGCCCAGGACGTCGAGATCATCTGCGCCGCCGCCCAGCGCCTGGCCTACCTGGTGCTGCCGAAAGTGAACGGCGCGCAGGAAGTGAGCGACGCCATCGCGCTGATCAACCAGCACGCCGCCAAGGCCGGCCGCCGGGATTTGCCGATCCACGTGCTGATCGAAACCCACGGCGCGCTGCGCCAGGCCTACGACATCGCCGCCATTGCGCAAGTGCAGTGCCTGTCGTTCGGCATCATGGACTTCATCTCGTCGCACTACGGCGCCATTCCCGGCGCGGCCATGCGCACGCCGGGCCAGTTCACGCACCCGCTGGTGGTGCGCGCCAAGCTGGAAATCTCGGCCGCCTGCCACGCGCACGGCAAGGTGCCGTCGCATAACGTCACCACCGAGATCAAGGACACCGCCGTCGCCGCCAACGACGCCCAGCGCGCCGCCGCCGAATTCGGCTACACGCGCATGTGGAGCATCCACCCGAACCAGATCAAGCCGATCATCAAGACCTTCACGCCGCGCCTCTCCGAAGTCAACGAGGCGGCCGCCATCCTGCTGGAGGCGGCGGCCGTGCAATGGGGGCCGATCGCCCAGAACGGGCGCTTGCACGACCGCGCCAGCTACCGATATTATTGGACCGTTTTACAGCGCGCCAAACTGGCCGGGCTGAGCTTGCCCGAGTCGGTGGCCGCGCTGATGAACCCCGCCGACCACCCACTGGAAACAAACTGATGTCGATCTCCAAACTATTCATGGCCTGCAGCCTCGCGCTGGCCTCGCTGTCCCTCGCCGCCGGCGCCCACGCCGCAGCGGAAACCACCAAAACCCCGGTCAAAAAGGCCGTGAAAAAATCCACCAAGAAGGCCGCCAAGCCAGTGGAAGAAGCCGTGCCGAAGGCGCCCGACGAGGAAGCCGACGAACCGGCCATCACCGATTCGGCCGTCACCGAGTTCGATTGCGAACTTGGCAACAAAGTCACGATCTACGCCAACACCACCGACGAGGCGCACATCGCGCTGCGCTGGAAGAAGCGCCTGCACCGCCTGACGCGCGTGGGTACGACCACCGGCGCCAACCGCTTCGAAAACAAATTGTACGGCCTGATCTGGATTGGCATTCCAGCCAAGGGCATGCTGCTCGATTCAAAACTGAACCGCCAGCTGGCCAACGAATGCCGCAACGCCGAACAATTGAAGCCGGTCGTCACCTCCGACGCGGAACCGACCAGCGTCAAGACCGTTATCCAGTAACACCGGTTCCAAAACGGGCGCGCCGGCACGGGCGCTTGCACAACGTAGCACTTCAACAAATAGACGATACCCACTGAAGGAGAGGTCATGTCCCGCAACACTCTGAACACGCTTAAGGATTTCAACATTTCGGGCAAGAAGGCGAAGTTCTATTCGCTGCCTGCACTGGAGAAGAGCCTGGGCGCCAAAATCTCCCGCCTGCCGGTATCGATCCGTGTTGTGCTGGAATCCGTGCTGCGCAACTGCGACGGTAAGAAAGTCACCGAAGAGCACATCAAGCAGCTGGCCAACTGGAGCCCGACCGGCGAGCGCACCGACGAGATCCCGTTTGTCGTCGCCCGCGTGGTGCTGCAGGACTTCACCGGCGTGCCGCTGCTGGCCGACCTGGCCGCGATGCGCAACGTCGCCTACAAGATGGGTATCAACGCCAAGAAGATCGAACCGCTGGTCCCTGTCGACCTGGTGGTCGACCACTCGGTCACCATCGACCACTTCCGCGAGCCTGGCGCGCTGGACCTGAACATGAAGCTGGAATTCTCGCGCAACAACGAGCGTTACCAGTTCATGAAATGGGGCATGCAAGCGTTCGACACCTTCGGCGTGGTGCCACCGGGCTTCGGCATCGTCCACCAGGTCAACCTGGAATACCTGGCGCGCGGCGTGCACAAAGATGCGGCCGGCGTGTACTACCCTGATTCGCTGGTCGGCACCGACTCGCACACCACCATGATCAACGGCATCGGCGTGGTCGGCTGGGGCGTGGGCGGCATCGAGGCCGAAGCCGGCATGTTGGGCCAGCCGGTCTACTTCCTGACCCCGGACGTCATCGGCGTCAACCTGACCGGCGTGCTGCGCGAAGGCTGCACCGCGACCGATCTGGTGCTGACCATCACCGAACTGCTGCGCAAGGAAAAAGTCGTCGGCAAGTTCGTCGAGTTCTTCGGCGAAGGCACCGAGACCCTGTCGGTCACCGACCGCGCCACCATCGCCAACATGGCGCCTGAATACGGCGCGACGATGGGCTTCTTCCCGGTCGACGACGCCACCATCGAATACTTCGAAGGCACCGGCCGCACCAAGGCGGAAATCGATGCCTTCGCCGCCTACTTCAAGGCGCAGGGCATGTACGGCGTATCGAAAGCCGGCGACATCGACTACACCCGCGTGGTGGAACTGAACCTCACGAGTGTTACTCCATCCTTGGCCGGCCCCAAGCGTCCACAGGACCGTATCGAAATCGGCAACGTGAAAAACAACTTCACCGAACTGTTCTCGAAACCGACCACCGAAAACGGCTTCAACAAAAAGCCGGAAGACCTGACCAGGACCTACACCACCACCAACGGCGTGGACGTGAAAAACGGCGACGTGCTGATCGCCGCGATCACCTCGTGCACCAACACCTCGAACCCGAGCGTGCTGCTGGCCGCCGGCCTGCTGGCCAAGAAGGCCGTCGAAGCCGGCCTGACCGTCGCGCCGCACATCAAGTCGTCGCTGGCGCCCGGCTCGCGCGTGGTCACCGAGTACCTGACCGCCGCCGGCCTGCTGCCATACCTGGAGCAACTGGGCTTCGGCGTGACCGCCTACGGCTGCACCACCTGCATCGGTAACGCCGGCGACCTGACCCCGGAACTGAACGCCGCCATCACCTCGAACGACATCGTCGCGTCGGCCGTGCTGTCCGGCAACCGTAACTTCGAAGCGCGGATTCACCCGAACATCCGTTCGAACTTCCTGGCCTCGCCACCGCTGGTCGTGGCCTACGCCATCGCCGGCAACATGACCGTCGACCTGATGACCCAGCCGGTCGGCAAGGGCACCAACGGCAAGGACGTGTACCTGGGCGACATCTGGCCGACCTCGAAAGAGATCGCCAAGCTGATGAAGTTCGCGATGAACTCGAAAGTGTTCAAGACCAACTACGCCGACGTCAAGGGCAACCCAGGCAAGCTGTGGGAACACGTGTCGACCACCGAAGGCCAAGTGTACAACTGGCCGGCGTCGACCTACATCGCCGAGCCGCCGTTCTTCGACGGCTTCGAGATGACCCCGAAAGCGGTCGCCACCGGCATCGAAGGCGCGCGCGCCCTGGGCGTGTTCGGCGACTCGATCACCACCGACCACATCTCCCCTGCCGGCTCCATCAAGGAAGACGGTCCAGCGGGTAAATGGCTGCTGGCCAACGGCGTGCTGAAGGCGGACTTCAATTCCTACGGCTCGCGTCGCGGCAACCACGAGATCATGATGCGCGGCACCTTCGCCAACGTGCGTATCAAGAACAAGATGATCCCGCCAAAAGCGGACGGTTCGGCGGTCGAAGGCGGCATCACGATCCACCAGCCATCGGGCGAACAGCTGTCGATCTACGACGCGGCGATGAAGTACGTTGCCGAAGGCACCCCGACCATGGTGTTCGGCGGTGAAGAATACGGCACCGGCTCGTCGCGCGACTGGGCCGCCAAGGGCACCCAGCTGCTGGGCGTGAAGGCCGTGATCGTGCGTTCGTTCGAACGTATCCACCGCTCCAACCTGGTCGGCATGGGCGTGCTGCCGCTGCAATTCATCGGCACCGACAGCGTCGAATCGCTGGGCATCACCGGCAAGGAAACCTACGACCTGAAGGGCCTGGAAGGCGAGATCAAGCCGCAACAGCTGGCGACCCTGGTGATCCACCGCGCCGACGGTTCGAGCCAGGAAGTCAAAGTATTGCTGCGTATCGACACCCCGATCGAAGTCGACTACTACAAGCACGGCGGTATTCTGCCATTCGTGCTGCGTCAGCTGCTGGCCGCTTAATCGCGCGCGGATTGCTGTAGCGAAAAACGCCGGATTCGTCCGGCGTTTTTTTCGTCCGTGCCCAGGGTCGAGCCAAAGTAAACGCCGCTTTTACCGAATCAACTACAATACGTGTCATAAGGGTTATCATCTGCATGACTGATCCATTTTTTTGACTAATTTTATAAGACTCTTATTGCGCTATGCGTCGTCCATCTAAAGATTCATCCCATAAATTGTCTGTCGAAAGCCAGCGTCTTGTCACCTACGCCCAGGCGGTCGGTCAGGCGGCCAGCCGGCTTGAAGAGCGGTCGTGGGAACACAACCTCGATGCACAGCTCCAGAAACTCCTCAAGACCGGTCACCAGGACACCATCGACGCCACCCTCAACGCGCTGTTCAAGGAAGACTTGAACGCCTACGACGTGCTGATGGATGGCGTCGAAGCGGTCAGCGAATCGAGCAGCATCACCATCGACACCGCCGACGGCGTGGCCAAGCAATACGACGTGCTGCTGGTGGCCGCGCCGATCCTGGCGTGGACCCGCTTCTCCATCGCCTCGGGTGCGATTCCGGCCGACATCCTGCAAACCTTGTCGGCGCATTTCAGCGCCCACCTGCTGGCCGACGGCACCCGCATGGCGATGTCGCCGACCCTGTTCTCGATCGACCAGCTGCCGCGCAGCCACGTCGAAACCTACGGCAAGGTGCACAAGCTGGCGCAAGCCGCCATCAAGGGCACGGTGCTCAAGGCCGACACCAAGGTGCCGGAGACGGCGCCGTTCCTGGCCGACACGCGCTACCTGCTGGTGGCGGTCGTGGCCCCGGCAGGCGCCCCGCTGTTCCGCTGGCAGATGCCGTCGAATCAAAGCAACTTCGCCAACGAGCGCGCCACCGCGCTGGAGCAATGGCGCGAGCAGGTCACGCCGACGGTCACCCGTCTGCTGCCCGGCTGCGGCATCGAGCTGCTGCTGCCGGAAGCCTACTACATGGCCTGCCGCGAGGCGGACAAGCTGATCCGTCCGGTGTCGATCCGCGCCGCCGTGCACTACCTGACGCATACCCTGGCGGTCGAACCGTCGGAGCTGCGCGCGGTGATCGCCGGCTTCGGCGAGGAAAACGCCGACGGCCAGATCGACGAGTACCGCGTGGCCTTCACGCAGCGTTCGACGCCGGACGTGATCTACGGCGTGGTGTGGCCGCTGTACGGACAGGAAGACGAGGAAGGCACGCCGCCGGAAGGCCCGCTGCAAGGCGGTCCGGGCGGTGTGGTGCAGAAGCCGGTCACGCCGGTGGAAGAGATCGTCGCGCACCTGAACGCGGCCGGCATCACGCAGATCAAGAAGCACGCCGAGCGTTATGTGGCCGAGTTCTGCGACGACTGCGGCGCGCCGTTGTTCGCCGACCCGGTCGGGGAATTGGCGCATGCCGAAATGCCGGAAGACGCGCCCAGCGGCACCGAGCATTTCCATTAATAAAAAAGCCCTTCGGGGCTTTTTTATTTTGTGGACTGCGGCTGAGTTTGGGGCTGCGGGAGATAAATGACAACCGGCGGCTGGGGCGGCGCTTGCATCACTGTGGGGGTAGCCGCTTGCGCCGCCGGCCTCGCATCGAACGACCTGTTGGCGGCAAAATACAAACCGCCGAAACCGATGAACATGCCGATCATCGACGCCACCATCCAGCGGTAACCTTCGGCCGACATCTTGTGCATTTCAGCGCGCAACACCTCGATATCGGCCTTCGTCGCTAACGTCGGCACGATTGCATCGATATGCGCCTTGAGCGCTGAAACTTCGCTGTCCATCCCACCAGCTTAGACCAAAATCCGCCGGCTACCAAGCCGAAAACGGATGGCTAATCAGGCTTGAATTGAGGTAGCGCAAGTCGGCCGTGACCTCTTCCGCCACCCAGTCCGGCTTGTCGAAGACTTGATCCTCCGAGCCCAATTCGATCTCGGCCACCACCAGCCCGGCATTGGCGCCGAGGAACTCATCGACCTCCCACAAATTGCCGGCGAAGTCGATGCGGCGGCGGTATTTTTCGATCAGCGGCTGCTCGCACAAACCGTCGAGCAGCTCGACCGCGTCGGCCATCGGGATCTCGTACTCCCACTCGCCGCGCGTGGCGCCGACGTTGCGCCCCTTGATCGTCATCACCGCCCGCTCGCCCTCGATGCGCACGCGCACCACCCGATCCTTGTGCGACGACAGATAGCCCTGGCGGAAAAACACCGGCTCGCCAAGGCTCTTCCACGCGTCGCCGCGCACCAGGAACTTGCGCTCGATCTCGACGCCCACGATCAGTAATCGTCCAGCGACAGCAGGATCGGCTGCAGGATCGCCGCGCCCAGCGCCGCGCTGCGAGCACCGTTCCAACCCACGTGCGGATCGGGCAGGTCGGCGTTGTCCTTGAACGGCATCTCCAACGTCAGCGCCAGGCAGCCAAAGTGGTGGCCGACATACTTGGACGCCAAGGTCAGCATGTCTTCCTTGTACTTGCTGGCCGCATAGCCGACCTTGTCCTGGAAGTCCGGGCTGGCGTTTTTGTAGCGGTCGATGAAGGCCTGCTGTTTCGCGCGGCGCTCGTCGCTGAAATTCTCCAGCATCTCGTTACCGGCCACGAAGTTGTACGGCAGCGCCTCGTCGCCGTGGATGTCGAAGAACATGTCGATGCCCGTCTCGTGCATCTTCTGCTTCACGTACAGCACTTCCGGACTGCGCTCGGCCGATGGCGTCATCCACTCGCGATTGAGGTTGGCGCCGGCGGCGTTGGTGCGCAGGTTGCCGCGCACCGAACCGTCCGGGTTCATGTTCGGCACGATGTAGAACACGCAGCGCTGCAGCAGCTTGCGCGCGATCGGGTTCGAGTCGTCGAGCAGCGTATCGATTAAGCCTTCGATGAACCATTCGGCCATCGATTCGCCCGGATGCTGGCGCGCGATGAACCAGATTTTCTTTTCCGCTTCCGGCTTGCCGACGACGACCAGGTTCATGTCGCGGCCATCGACGGTGCTGCCCAGGTCGAGCACGCGCGCCAGTGGATTTTCAGCTACTTCGCCCAGCAGACGCAGATGGCGCTCGAACGAATACGGCTCGAAGTAGGCGTAGTAGACGCTGTCGAGGTCCGGCGTGTGGCGGATCGTCATCACGGCGCCGTCGAAGGTGGTCGGCACGCGGAACCAGTTCTCGCTGTCGTAGCTGGCCACGGCCTGGTAGTTCTCGTAGCCCTTGGCGTAGGTGGCCTGGCCGGCGTTGAGGAAGCGCATCGTGACCTGCTGGCCGCGCGCGCCCTGCAGGCGGAAATGGAACCACTGGCGGATGTCCGCGTGCGAGTCCTTGCGCAGATTCAGTTCGATGGTGGCGGCGCTGTCGGCGCGCAGCACCTCGATGGCGCCCGAGTCGAAGTTCTGGCTGATTTTGATGGTCATGTCGATCCAATATAAGTGAATACCGATGACGCTATTTTACCAGTCACGCAGCCAAACCCGCAGGGCCGGGCGGGGTCGTACCCCTTGGGGTACGACCCCAGGTTGGCCGTGCGGGTTGAAGGCCGGCGCGCCCGGTCAGTCGGCGTTCACGCCCTTGGCCTTGAGCGCGGCGCGCACGCCGGCGCCGTAGGCCGGATCGGCCTGGTCGAAGTGACCCAGCTGGCGGGCGATGATCTCGGCGTTCACCTGGCTCAACGGACCGGCGATGTTGTTGAACAGGTTGAGCTTTTCCTCGGCCGGCAGCAGGCGGAACAGATTACCGGCCTGCGTGTAGTCGTCCTCCTGGCCGCGACCGTCGAAGCGCGCCGCGCCGCCGTCCAGAACCAGCGCCGGTTCGCCGTGGCCCAGGCCCTGCGGATTGCTGCCGTTCGATTCGACCGGCTGGTAGTTCTGCGCCGCACCGCCGTTGGCGATCGCCATGGCGCCGTCGCGCTGCTGGTTATGCACAGGGCAGCGCGGCGCGTTCACCGGCAGATGCTGGTGGTTGGTGCCGACGCGGTACAACTGGGCGTCGTGGTAGGCGAACAGGCGTGCCTGCAGCATCTTGTCCGGCGAGTAGCCCAGGCCCGGCACCACGTTCGACGGCGACAACGCGGCCTGCTCCACTTCCGCATGGTAGTTCAGCGGATTGCGGTTCAACTCGAACACGCCGACAGGAATCAGCGGGAAGTCCTTGTGCGGCCATACCTTGGTCAGGTCGAACGGATTCCAGCCGGTGCGCGCTTCCCACGCGGCCAGTTCGGCCTCGGTGGCCACTTGCAGCTTCACTTCCCACTGCGGGAAATCGCCGGCGGCGATGGCGCCGAACAGGTCGCGCTGCGCGTAGTCCGGGTCCTCACCGGCCAGGCGGCTCGCTTCGGCAGCTGGCAGGTTCTTGATACCTTGCCTGGTCTTCAGGTGCCATTTGCAGTACACACGCTCGCCGGCATCGTTGATCAGGCTGAAGGTGTGGCTGCCAAAACCGTCCATGTGGCGGTAGCCGTCCGGCGTGCCGCGATCCGAGAACAGCATCGTCACCTGGTGCAGGCTTTCCGGCGTCTTGCTCCAGAAGTCGAACATCATCGTCGGCGACTTCAGATTGGTCTGCGGATCGCGCTTTTGGGTGTGGATGAAGTCCGGGAACTTGATGCCGTCCTTGATGAAGAACATCGGCGTGTTGTTGCCGACCAGGTCCCAGTTGCCCTCTTCCGTGTAGAAGCGCATCGCGAAGCCGCGCGGATCGCGTTCGGTGTCGGCGCTGCCCCGCTCACCGCCAACGGTGGAGAAGCGCACGAAGGTTTCGGTTTGCTTGCCGATGGCCGAGAACAGCTTGGCCTTGGTGAATTTGGTGATGTCGTGGGTGACGGTGAAGGTGCCGTAGGCGCCCGAGCCCTTGGCGTGCACCACGCGCTCGGGGATGCGTTCGCGGTTGAAGTGCTGCAGCTTCTCGATCAGGTGGAAGTCCTGCAGCAACAGCGGGCCGCGCCGGCCCGCGCTGACGGAGTTCTGGTTATCGGCTACCGAGATGCCCGATGCGGTGGTGATAGGTGGCTGGCTCATGCTTTGGCTCCTCGTTGATAGTATGGGACTATTGTAACGAGGCCAATTCATAGCTCAAAACTATAAATAACTATGGATTTGATAGCCGGAGCCAATGACGGGGAATCCGAGATAAAACACGTAGGGCGGATTAGCGAAGCGTAATCCGCTATGCATGCGTCTCGACGGCGCACGCAGTGGCGGATTACGGCGTTCCGCCTAATCCGCCCTACGTGGTTCTAGAAGTCAGCCAGCTTCCGCGATGCGCTTGGCGATGTGCGCCAGCGCATCTTCCACCTGGTCGATCAGGATCAGGCACAGGTCGCCCTCGCCCAAACGCGCCAGCGCCGTGTCGATGGCCAGGAACTCGCCGTAGATCTCCTCGATGTGCGAGGTGCGCGGCGCGCCGGCCAGGCCCGAACGCAGCAGCGCCACCACTTCGCCGTCGACCCGCCCGCGCTGGCACTGGTCTTCGTACAGGATCACATCATCAAAGGCGCGGCCGAGGATCTCGGTCTGCTGCTTGATGTCCTGGTCGCGGCGGTCGCCGGCGCCGGAGATCACCACGCCACGGCGCCTGGCCGGCATGGTTTCCACCGCCTGCACCAGCGCCAGGATGGCGTCCGGATTGTGGCCGTAGTCGGCGATCACGGTGGCGCCCTTGTAATCGAACACGTTGAAACGGCCCGGCGCGTTGTCCGAATCGTTGGCGAAGGTTTTCAGGCCGAGACGGATCGCGTCCCAGCTGATGCCCACGCCCCACGCGGCGGCCACGGAGGCCATCACGTTTTCGACCTGGAAGCCGATGGCGCCGTTGCGGGTGATCGGCACCTGCGACAGCGCGATCTTGTTCAACTGCTTGCCCTCGGCCGCGACGATATGGCCGTCTTCGACGTACACGGTGCGGCTGCCCTGCGCGCGGTGGGTGGCGATGACCGGGTGGCCCCGATCGGCGCCGAAGAAGATCACCTTGCCGCGGCAGGTGGCGGCCATGCCGGCAACGATCGGATCGACCGCGTTGAGCACCGCGAAGCCGCTCTCGGAGACGTTCTGCACGATCACGCGCTTGAGCACCGCCAGGTCTTCGACCGTGGTGATGTAGTTCAAACCGAGATGGTCGCCGCTGCCGATGTTGGTGACCACGGCCACCTGGCAGCGGTCGAAGGCCAGGCCTTCGCGCAACACGCCGCCGCGCGCGGTCTCGAATACCGCCGCGTCCACATCCGGATGCAGCAGCACGTTGCGGGCACTGCGCGGACCGCTGCAATCGCCGCTGTCGGTCTGGCGGCCTTCGATGTAGACGCCGTCGGTGTTGGTCATGCCGGTGCGCAGGCCGCTGGCCGTCAGCAGGTGGGCGATCAAACGCACGGTGGTGGTCTTGCCGTTGGTGCCGGTGACCGCCACCACGGGAATGCGGCCGTTCTCGCCGGGCGCGAACATGGTGTTGACGATCGCCTCGCCGACCGCGCGGCCCTTGCCGTACGATGGCGCGATGTGCATGCGCAGGCCGGGGGCGGCGTTCACTTCGACCACGCCGCCGCGCTGGTTGTCGAACGGTTGCAGCACGCCTTCGCACACCACGTCGACGCCGCAGATATCGAGGCCGATCATCTGCGCCGCCTCGACCGCGCGCGCCGCCACTTCCGGGTGCACGTCGTCGGTGACGTCGGTGGCGGTGCCGCCGGTCGACAGGTTGGCGTTGTTACGCAGGATCACGCGCTGGCCCTTGGCCGGAATCGAGTCCGCGTCCAGGTCCTGCAGCGCCAGGCGCGCCAGCGCGATGTCGTCGAAGCGGATCTTGGTCAGCGAGGTCGAATGGCCGCTGCCGCGGCGCGGATCGGCGTTGACGATGTTGACCAGTTCACGCACCGTGTGGGTACCGTCGCCGACCACTTGCGGCGGATCGCGGCGCGCTGCGGCGATCAACTTGTTGCCGATGACGAGCAGGCGGAAATCGTGGCCCGGCAGGTAACGCTCGACCATGATGTCGTCGCGGAATTCGCGCGCGGTGTTGAAGGCTTGCGCCAGCTGTTCCTTGGTCATCACGTTGACGGTGACGCCCTTGCCCTGGTTGCCGTCCTTCGGCTTGACCACCACCGGCAGGCCGATCTCCTGCGCGGCGGCCCAGGCGTCTTCGACATCCTCGACCGAGCGGCCGATGGGCACCGGCACGCCAGCCGCGTGCAGCAGCTTCTTGGTCAGTTCCTTGTCCTGCGCGATGGCTTCGCCGATGGCGCTGGTGCTGTCCATTTCGGCGGCCTGGATGCGGCGCTGTTTCGAACCCCAGCCGAACATCACCATGCTGCCCTCGGTCAGGCGGCGGATCGGAATGTCGCGGGCGACGGCGGCGCTGACGATGGCGCCGGTGCTCGGGCCAAGGCGCACATCCTCATCGAGGTCGCGCAGTTCGTTCAGCGCGCCGGTCAGGTCGAACGGGGTGTCGGCCAGGGCCGAATTGATCAGATTTTCGGCCAGCGTGACGGCCAGGCGGCCCACCGCTTCCTCGGTATATTCGACCACGGTCTGGTAGATCCCCTCGTCGAGCGTGGCGCTGGTGCGGCTGAAGGTCACCGGGCAGCCGGCTTGCGCCTGCAGGCTCAGGATCGCCACTTCCAGCACGCGGGCCAGCGGCACGTCGTCGGCGCGGCCGGTCGTGCGCAGCGCGCCGATGGCCGGGAAGCGCGCATGCAGGCGCTGCTCGAAACCTGGCAGCAGCGCGATCGACTGCTCCTCGGGCGGACAGGAGACGATGACTTCGACCGCCGTGTGATGGCTCCAGAGATTGGGGCCGCGAAGGGCACGGGTGCGTTGAACTTCCATAAATCTTCGTGTTCTTTCAGTGAAGTTATCAGTGATGGGTGCGCTTCGGATTCGCATCGAAGGTGCGAAGGCCGGCGCCGATCAAATCCGGCGTCAGTCCCAGCGCCCAGCCGGCGGCGATCGCTGCCAGCACGGCTTCCGGCGGCACCAGCGGCGACAGCGGCAGGCTCGCCACCTCGTCGTGGCCCTTGGCCATGACGATGCAATCAGCCCTTTGGAACACCACGCGCTCGCTGTCCTGGCGGTGCCCGGCGATGGCCGCCAGGTGCTCGTCGACGCCGTAGAAAATCACTTCGCCATCGCACAGGCGGGCCATGTCCACCACCTGTTCGTCGGCAGCGTTGAGCACCGCCACGCCGCTCGGCAGGATCACGTCGACCTGGGTGCGCAGCACGCCATACAGTTTGTCGGCGCTGTCGATATAGAACTCGCCCAGTTCCTCGAAATCGCTGACGTCGGTGACCACGCCGACCGCGCATTTATCGTACGCCAGGCCCTCGGTCAGGATCATGCGCGCGCTCGATTCGAACACCGCCGCCTCGACGTTTTTGTTGAGCAGCAGGCGCTCGCCGGTTTCCCAGTCGCTGAAGCCGTCGCGCGGCAGCAGTCGGCCGTTGACGAACAAACCATCGGCGCAAGTCAGGCCGACCTTCTTGCCGCTGATTTGCAGCAGCCAGGCGATCAGGCGCGAGGCCATGGTCGTACCGTGCTTGCCGGTGATGCCGACGATCGGCATGCGGCCGCTTTCCTCTTCTGCGAACAGATGGTCGACGATCGCCGCGCCAACGTTGCGCGGTTCGCCATTGGCCGGCTTCAGGTGCGCCAGCAAACCCGGGCTGGCGTTGACTTCGATGATGGCGCCGCCCTGCTCGTGCAGCGGACGCGAAATATCCGAGGCCACCAGATCGATGCCGGCGATGTCCAGGCCGACCACGCGCGCGGCCAGCGTGGCCATCGCGGCGACTTGTGGATGCACCCGGTCGGTGACGTCGGTGGCGACGTTGCCGTTCGGCTGGATCAAGACTTTCTGGCCTTCCAGCGGCACCGATTGCCACGTCATGCCCTGGCGCTCCAGCTCCAGGATGATCTCGCCCGATTCGTGCGGCTTGACCACGCCCAGCGGCGCGTCCTCGACTTCGCCGCGGCGCGGATCGGTGTTGATCTGCGTATTGCACAACTCGAGGATATTCTGCCTGCCGTCGCCGGTGACCCACAGCGACTCGCCACCGGCGGCGGCGATCAGGCGTTTGCCCACCACCAGCAGGCGGTGCTCGTCGCCGGGGATGAAGCGTTCGACGATGACGTTCTTGCTGCCGCCCTTTTGCGCCGCCAGGTGATAGGCCTTGGCCACGTCGGACTGCGTCATCAGGTTGAGCGACACACCGCGACCGTGGTTGCCGTCGTACGGCTTGACCACCACCGGCACGCCGATGTCCTCGGCCGCCGACCATGCCGCTTCGGCGCTGGTGACCAGTTCACCTTCCGGCACCGGCACGCCGCACGACGCCAGCAGGCTTTTGGTCAGGTCCTTGTCGCTGGCGATGCCTTCGGCGATGGCGCTGGTTTGTTCGGTTTCGGCGGTCCAGATGCGGCGCTGCGCGGCGCCGTGGCCCAGCTGCACCAGGTTGCCGTCGGTCAGACGGATCGACGGGATTTTGCGGTCGGTGGCCGCATCGACGATGTTGGCGGTGCTCGGCCCCAGGCACAGCGACTCGACCATGTCGGTCAGCTCGGCCACTTTGGTCGTCAGGTCGTAGGGACGGTCCTCGATCATCGCCATCAGCAGGTCGCGGCCCGCCTCCAGCGCGGCGCGGCCGACCTGTTCCTGGCGGGTGCGGAAGGCCATCTTGTACAAGCCGGTGTCCTCGCCGATCTGGCGCGTTTTACCGAAACCGGTCTTCATGCCGGCCAGGTTCTGCAACTCCAGCACCACGTGTTCGAGGATGTGGCCGGCATAAGTGCCGTCGCGCAGCCGCTCGAGGAAGCCGCCGACCTCGCCCACGCCGCAGCGGTGGACGATCAGGCCAGGCAGGATCGCGGTGAGGCGCTCATACAAGCCTGGCAACAAATTCGACGGATACTTTTCCAGTTCGCCAATATCCAGCCACGCCTCGATCACCGGGCGATAGGTCCAGATGTTGGGACCGCGCAAATGGGTTACGCGGAGGACTTCAATGTCTTTCTTCTTGGTCATGTTTCTATTCTTGTGTCTTTGTTATCAGCCGTGGCCAGCCTGCACCGTATTTTAAACCCGTACCACCGCTTCCCGCCAAATCCTGTTTGGCCCACCCCGTAGCTTGACCAAGTTCATCACGTCCACCGACCCGGATGTCTGTGCGTTATACTTGCCGCCAGTACAAAAGCCCGGATTTATGGTGCGAGTCAAATGTCCGACTCGACTGTTGATGCAATGACAGAATACCGTAAATAATTACTTATACCAGCCGCAACACCTTATTGGCAAAGCGAATGTTGTAGAGTGCCGATGCTAGTTTCACCATTTTTCGACCCGGAGTAAGCCGCACGATGACAACCCAACAACTTTCCAACGTATCCAGCCTCGGCGAGCTTCCTGAACGCTGGCGTTCCGAGATACAGGCACAGCTTTCCAAAGAGGAAAACGTTGTAAGTGCCCTGGAGGTTGACCTGGATCAGCAACTTCGTTTCGCCAAGGGTGTCATCGTCGTCACCGCCACGCGCCTGCTGGCGCGCGCGCCGGGGCAGGAACAGTGGCAATCGTGGCCTTTTTCGCATGACCTGACCCTGAAACACCACGACCACGCCGGCGTCGGCCACCTTGAGCTGATCGGCCGGGGCGGTCGTCTTGCGGCGTGGCGCTTCACCTTGGGCCAGAACCTCAACGCGATCCGCCTGGTGGAAGCGTTCTCCGCGCACCTCGATAGCCACGCCACCGGCGTGCCGGTCATCGTCGAAGAAAAAAGCATCTGCCCGAGCTGCAAGGCGCCGCTGGAACCGGACCAGGAGGAATGCCCGGTATGCACCAAGGTGATCTACACGCCGCCGTCCACGTGGACCCTGTTCCGCCTGTGGCGCTTCGCCAGGCCGTACAAATTCCAGCTCGCGCTGGGATTCTCGCTGATGTTGCTGAGCACCGGCGCACATATGATCCCGCCCTACCTGACCATCCCGTTGATGGACAATGTGCTGATCCCGTACCAGAACGGCAAACCGGTCGACACCTCGATGGTGGCGCTGTACATGTCCGGCCTGGTCGCCTCGGCGGTGATGGCGTGGATACTGGGCTGGGCCAAGACGTACGTGCTGGCGCTGGTGTCGGAGCGCATCGGCGCCGACCTGCGCACCGAAACCTACGACCACCTTCTGCGCCTGTCGCTGGAATACTTCGGCGGCAAACGCACGGGCGACCTGATGTCGCGCATCGGCAGCGAGAGCGACAGGATCTGCGTGTTCCTGTCGCTGCACCTGCTCGACTTCGCGTCCGACTGCCTGATGATCATCATGACCGGCGTGATCCTGTTCTCGATCGACCCGTGGCTGGCGATCTTCACCTTGCTGCCGCTGCCGTTCATCGCCTGGTTGATCCACGTGGTGCGCGACCGCCTGCGCATGGGCTTTGAAAAGATCGACCGCGTGTGGGGCGAAGTGACCAACGTGCTGGCCGATACCATCCCGGGCATTCGCGTGGTCAAGGCGTTCGCGCAGGAGTCGCGCGAAGCGGCGCGCTTCCGCACCGCCAACCAGCACAACCTGGCCGTCAACGACAAACTGAATAAAATCTGGTCGCTGTTCTCGCCGACGGTATCGTTCCTGACCGAACTCGGTCTGCTGGTGATCTGGGTGTTCGGCATTTACCAGGTCTCGAAGGGGAATATCACGGTCGGTGTGCTGTCGGCGTTCATCGCCTACTCCAGCCGCTTCTACGGACGTCTGGACTCGATGAGCCGCATCGTCTCGGTCACGCAGAAATCGGCGTCGGCCGCCAAGCGCATCTTCGACATCCTCGATCACGTGTCGTCGGTGCCCGAGCCGGTCAACCCGGTCAAGCTGGCCAAGGTCGACGGCAACATCACCCTGCGCGAAGTCGGTTTCCGCTACGGTAACCGCGCCGTCAACCGCGGCATCAGCCTCGATATCAAGGCCGGCGAAATGGTCGGCCTGGTCGGCCACTCGGGCTCCGGCAAATCGACCCTGGTCAATCTGATCTGCCGCTTCTACGACGTCTCGGAAGGCGCCATCATGCTCGACGGCGTCGACATCCGCTCGTTCGCCGTGTCGGATTACCGCCGCAACATCGGCCTGGTGCTGCAGGAGCCGTTCCTGTTCTTCGGCACCATCGCCGAGAACCTCGCCTACGGCAAGCCGGATGCGACGCGCGAGGAAATCATCGCCGCCGCCCGCGCCGCGCACGCGCACGAATTCATCCTGCGCCTGCCGCAGGGTTACGACTCGATGGTCGGCGAGCGGGGACAAGGTTTGTCGGGCGGCGAGCGCCAACGCATCTCGATCGCCCGCGCGCTGCTGATCGATCCGAAGATTCTGATCCTCGACGAAGCCACGTCCTCGGTCGACTCCGAGACCGAAAAAGAAATCCAGCGCGCGCTGGAAAACCTGGTGAAAGGCCGCACCACGATCGCCATCGCCCACCGCCTGTCGACCCTGCAAAAGGCCGACCGCCTGGTGGTGCTGGACCGCGGCGTGGTGGTGGAGGAAGGCTCGCACGACGTGCTGATGGCGCGCGAAGGCGCTTACTACCGCCTGTATCAGGCGCAGGCGCGCAATGTCGACACCGACATGGACGACAGCGGCCGCAAGGAATAAGAGAACCCACATGACGACGACAAAATTTGAACTGGTACGCAATCCCTTCGGCCGCCTGGTGCTGACCACGGGCGAAGGCGCCGTCCACGAAGGCGTGGCGGCGGTGCGCGCCTTCCCGGTGCAAGCGCCGGAGGACGGCATCGCGCTGGTGAGCGGCGACGGCAAGGAAGTGGCATGGATCGACCGCATCGAAGACCTGCCGAAGGAAATCGGAGACCTGGTGCGGGAGGAGCTGGCGGGCCGTGAATTCATGCCCGAGATCTCGCGCATCGTCGATGTCTCCGGCTTCGCCACGCCGTGCACCTGGACGGTGGAAACGGACCGCGGCGACACCGAATTCGTGCTGCGCGGCGAAGAGGATATCCGCCGCCTGACGGTGGACACGCTGCTGATCTCCGACATCCACGGCATCCACTACCTGATCCGCGACGTGCGCGAGCTCGACAAGCACGGCAAAAAAATCCTCGACCGCTTCCTCTAACCCCCGGGGGTCAAGTCTAACATTCATACACGACCTTATCCGTAAAGCCGCGGCACGGTAGAGCCCGTGTCCGAATGTCAGACTTGACCCCGGCGTTTGCTACCGAATCTTCAACTGTCGCTGGTGGCCTCTGCCCGCTGACATGCCTCAACGCGCCAACATAAACCGCTTGCATGATGTAATCGTGCGCCGGTGGCGGCTGCGGAAAGGCATACAATGAAATTCCTCGATCCGAAGTCGCACCAGCCGCCACTCCCGGCCCCTAAGCGGAAGCGCACGCCGCGCAAACCCGCGCCGCCGCCGATGCCGGTGCCGCGTCCCAAGCAAGAAGGGAACTAGTCATGGATGAAACCAAGGAAGATTTGCAGTTCAACCTGCGTTATGCGCAGCGACTATGCCAACGAACGGCCCGCTTCTACCGGCGCCTGCAAACCACGCTGACCTTGATCAGCTTGCTCGCCGGCAGCAGTGCTGTCGCCGCTCTCGCCGCCCAATTAACGGTGCCATCGGCATGGCTGTTGGGCGTCTTCGCCATTTTCGGCTGCATTAATCTCGCGCTGCGCCCCGCCGACAAGATCGCGGCCAACGAGGCGGACGTACGCAAGTACGGCGCGTTGCTGGCCAAGGTCAACTCGGTAGATGTCGCCGCGCTTCAGCAGATGCTGGACGAAGCGCGGCTTTCGGATACGACCGAGATCGAACCGCTCCGGCCCGTCGCCTACAACGACGTCGTGCTGGAAGTCGACGAACCGGAAGCAATGATCCCATTGAGCCCGATGCAGAAGCTGATGGGTGCCCTCGCCTAGTGCCCGGCCCGCGCGGCCGGTTTGTCCGCCCCGCCATCCGCATACATGCCGGCATACTTCAGGCCGAAATACAGCACGAAGACGTAGCACGCCGCAGGCACAACGAACGAGATCTGCAGGTTGACGGTATCGGCCAGGAAGCCCTGCGCGAACGGCACCAGCGCGCCGCCGACGATGGCCATGCACAGCAAGCCGGAGCCCTGCCCCGTCAACGGCCCCAGTTTGTTCAGCGCCATCGAGAAGATAGTCGGGAACATGATGGAGTTGAACAGGCCAACGCCCAGCAGCGCCCACATCGCGGTATGGCCGCTGCCGAAAATCGCCACCAGCAGCAGCGCGAACGCCGCCGCCGAGTTGAAGGCCAAGGCCTTGCCCGGGCTGACGTAACGCATGACGGCGAAGCCGATGAAGCGGCCCAGCATCGCGCCGCCCCAGAAGTAGCTGACGTAAGGCGCCGCCTGGTGTTCCGGCAGGCCGGCGATGTGCGGCTCGCCGATGAAGTTGATCAGGAAGCTGCCGACGCAGACTTCCGCGCCCACATACAGGAAGATGCCGATCACGCCGAGCACCAGATGGCGATGCTGCAGCACCTGCTTCCAGCCGCCACCGTCGGCCGCCTGTGCGGCCGGTTGTTCGGCGTCGACGATCTTCGGCAGGCGCGCCATCGCAAACAGGATCGCCAGCACCAGCAGGGCGCCGGCCAGCGCCAGATACGGGCCTTGCACGCTGGCTGCCTGATTGGCGTAGTAGGCGGCCACCTGGTCGGCCGGCAGCTTGGCCAGATCGGTGGTGCTCATCACGCCACCGGCCAGTATCAGCATGCCGCCCAGGGTCGGCGCCACCGTGGTGCCCAGCGAGTTGAAGGCCTGGGTCAAGGTCAGGCGGCTCGATGCCGTCTGCGGGTCGCCCAGGATCGTCACGTAAGGATTGGCCGCCACCTGCAGGATGGTGATGCCGCCCGCCAGAATGAAGAACGCCAACAGGAACAGCGCGTAGCCGCTGGTGGACGCAGGGTAGAACAGCGCGCAGCCGGCGGCGGCGATGGTCAGGCCGGCGACGGCGCCGTTCTGGTAGCCGATCCGCTTGATCAACGCGCCGGCCGGCAGCGAAACGATGAAGTAAGCGCCGAAGAAGCAGAATTGAACCAGCATGGCCTGCACATAGGTCAGCGTGTAGATCGACTTCAGGTGCGGGATCAGGACGTCGTTCAACGCCGTCAACAGACCCCACATAAAGAACAGGATCGTGATGATGATGAGGGGGCCGGTGTTGCCCTTGGCCTGCGACGGGCTGGCCGGCACACCGGCAGCTTTCGATAATGGTTCCATGCTAGCTCTTTCTCATATATTTTATGTTTTTACTTAAAATCGCCGCACGCCGACGCGTCCTTGTCCCTGGCCGCGCCGCCGACGATCTGGATGTTGGCGAAGCTGGCCGCGAACGGTCCATCGGCCGATATGGCGAACGGCGTGGACAACGCGTCGGGTTTCAGTCCTTTGGCGCTGAAGCACGACAGCGGTATCTTCACCGTCTGTTTGCCCTTGCCGGCCATGCGCTGGAACACGGCGCTGGCGTCGAGTTCCACGTTTTCCATCCAGATGCCGGCCTTCCCTTGTGGGGCGCCGGTGACGATGGTATCGAATTGCAGCGCGCCGTCGGTGCCGGCGATCGCGGGAATCGGCATGGCCTTGCCTGATTGCGCCGACAGTTTAGCAGGACCGGACCAAGTTAGCCTTTTTGCATCCTGTTGCGTGTTCACCTGCGCCGTCTCGACCTTCACCGTGGGCAGATTGAACACCGCGTTCAGGTCCGCGCCGAGCGCGGTCTTCTTGCCGCCGCTTTCCACGTAGAGTGCATAGGTGGCGCGGTCCGCAGGGCTATACACCGGCATGGCCATGCTCTTGCCGCAGCCGCCCGGCGAGTAGCTTGCGTCCAGCATCGGCACAGTCGCCTGGCCGGCCGGGGAGGAATAGGTCAGACCATAGCCGAACTTGAACAACGGATCGTAGCCGGCATCGCCGACATTGAGCGGCGACTGGCAAGCCGACTTGGGCCACGAGAACGACAGCTTGCCACGGAAGTCCACATTGACCTTGCCGTCCGCCTTGCGGAACAGGACATCGGACACGCCCTTGCCCTCGGTGCCCGGCAGCCAGGCCGAAACGAAGCTGTCCGACAGGTTGAGGATGTCGTTGGCGTACAAAGGACGGCCGGCCACCAGCACCGTCACCACCGGCTTGCCTTTGCCGGCCACCGCCTTCAGCACCGCCAGGTCCTCCGGATGGCGGCCGGACAGGCGCAACGTGCCCGATGGACCGATGTCGCCATCGCCCTCCGCGTACGGGGTTTCGCCGATGACGGCGATGACCGCGTCGAACTTGCCGACATCGACACCGGTGGCGTTTTCGCTGAAGGTGACATTGTCCTTGCCGGCGGCGTCGCGAATACCGGCCAGGATGGTGTCGCCGATCGGATAGTCGCTATTCTTGTTGTCGGTGCCCTGCCAGGTCAGCGACCAGCCGCCCGACTGGTTGGCCATGCTGTCGGCGCTCTTGCCCACCACGAGGATCTTTTTGCCGCGCGCCAGCGGCAGCACGCCGCCATTATTCTTCAACAGCACCAGCGATTCGCGCACCGCCTGGCGCGCCAGCGCGCGGTCCTGCAACGCTTCCTGTTTTCCCGCGTAGCGGTTCTGCGAGGGCTTTTTGCCGTCGAACAGGCCGGCGCGCAGCTTCACGCGCAGGATGCGGGTGACCGCGTCGTCGATACGCGCCATCGGGATCTCGCCCTTCTCCACCTGGGCGATGGTGTTGGCGATGAAGGTTTTCCAGCGCTCCGGCACCATCATCATGTCGACACCGGCGTTGATCGATTGCGCGCAGCTATCCTCGGCGCAGCCGGGCACCTCGGCGATGCCGTTCCAGTCGCTGACGATCAGGCCATCGAAGCCCATTTTGGTTTTCAGCGCGTCGGTCAGCAGCGCTTTACTGCCGTGCATCTTGCCCTGATCGATTCCGCCTTCGAGGTCGTTCCAGCTGTTGAAGGAGGCCATGACCGTTTGCACGCCCGCCTCCAGCGCCGGGTAGTAGCCCAGCGCGTGGATGTTGAGCATGTCGGCCTTGGTGGCCTGGTTGACGCCGCGATCCTTGCCCTCGGCCGTGCCGCCGTCGCCGACGAAGTGCTTGGCGGTGGCGACCACGGTGCCGTCGCCTTTCAAGTCGCCCTGCAGGCCCTTGACGTAGGCGCCGGCGTAATCCTTGACGATGGCGGGATCCTCAGAAAAGCTCTCGTAGGTGCGTCCCCAGCGATCGTCGCGTACCACCGCCAGCGTGGGCGCGAACACCCAGTCGATACCGGTGGCGCGCACCGCCCTGGCGACCGAGTGCGCCATCTGCTCGATCAGCTTTTTGTCGCGCGCGGCGCCGAGACCGATATTGTGCGGGAACAGCGTGGCGCCGTACATATTGCTGTTGCCGTGAATGGCGTCGATGCCCCAGATGACCGGCACCTTCACCTTCATGTCTGTGCCCATCGAGGCGTCGTAGTAGGCGTCCGCCAGCTTGACCCAGTCGGCCGCAGTGGCGTACTTGTTCCCCTGCGGCCAACTGCCGCCGCCATTGAGGACGGAACCGATGTAGAACTCCCGCACCTGCTCGGGCGTGATGAACTTGATTTCGGGCTGCGTCATCTGGCCGACCTTTTGCGCCAAGGTCATGCCGGCGACGATGCCGGCAATGCGCGCTTCCATCGCCTTGTCCTGCTTGACGGCGCTGGTGATGCGAGGCCAGTCGGTGAGCGAGCTTGCAGCGGGAGCGGCGATGGCGTGGGCGCCCAGCGCCAGCATGGAGGCCAGGACGGCGCGGCGCAGGATGTGGTTATGGCGTGTTTTCATTCGGGGCAAGTCTCCGTGATTGATTTATTGTTGGTTCTGGCCGCGCACGAATGCGCTGTACCAATGGCCGCTTTGCTTGACGGTGCGGCGCTGCGTCGGGTAGTCGATATAGGTCAGGCCGAAGCGGCGCAGATAACCCTCCGACCATTCGAAGTTATCCAGCAAGCTCCAGGCGAAATAGCCTTTGATATGGGCACCGGCGCCGATCGCGTCGCGCACCGCCACCAGATGGCGGATCAGGTAATCGCGCCGGGCGGTATCGTTGACGGCGCCATCGGCGTCCACATGATCGTCGTAGCTGGAGCCGTTTTCGGTTACGTACAAATCACCGGTCGGGTACTCGCGCGCCACGCGCGCCATTAAATCGACCAGCCCTTGGGGCGACACCTCCCAACCGAAGTCGGTGCGCTGGCGGTCCTGCGGATGGACGATTGCGGTGCGCAGCGGGTACTGGTCGGGCGCGTCGGCGACCACTTCCGGGAAGTAGTAATTCACGCCGAGGAAATCGCATGGGACGGCGATGGCCTCCATATCGCCGGGCAGCACGACCGGAGCGTTTTCGCCCACCAGCCGCAACGCCAGCTCGGGGTAACCACGGCCATACAGCGGATCGAGGAACCAGCGGTTGCGCAGCACGTCGTGGCGCACCACCGCCTCCCGGTCGGCAACGCTGTCGGAGGCAGGCTTGATCGGATGCAGGCTCAATGCGATACCCACCCTGACATCCCGCACATTGGCGCGGATGATCGGGACGGCCAGACCGTGCGACACCAGTACGTTGTGGCAGACCTGCAGCGCCAGCGGCAAGCTTCTGTTACCAGGGGCGTGCATGCCATCCCAGTTGCCATGCATGGCAGTGCACCAAGGCTCGTTGTGGGTGATCCAATGCTTGACGCGGTCGCCCAGGTGCCTGGTCATCACATCGACATATCGCAGATAGGCGTCGATGGTGGCGCGGTGCGCCCAGCCTCCCTGATCCTGCAGATACTGCGGCAGGTCCCAGTGGTACAGCGTGCACCACGGCTGCAGGCCGCGCGCCAGCATGCCGTCGACAAGGCGCGAATAAAACGCCAGCCCTTCGGCATTCGGCTGGTCGTCCGCGCCGTTGAAGATGCGCGTCCACGCGATCGAAAAACGGTAGGAGTTCAGCCCCATCGACCGCGCCAGGTCCAGGTCCTCCTCCCAGCGGTGATAGTGATCGCAGGCGACCGCGCCGGTACTGCCGTCGCGCACCTTGCCCGGCGTCGCACTGAAGGTGTCCCAGATCGACGGCACGCGGCCACCGGCATCGGCCGCGCCTTCGATCTGGTAGGCGGACGTCGACACGCCCCACAGGAAATCGCCCTCGAAATCGGAGCGGCTTATCGCCTTGGTCAAGTCGGTGGAAGTCATGATGATCGCGCGTCTCCGAAAATGGAATCGTTTCCAATATACTACAAAAAAAGAGCGCGCGGCCAGCGCGCACTCCGTTATTTCGTGCTTTTGCGTGCAGGGGCTTTTGCCAGCGAGGCGCGCTCCGTCACGTGCAGCTTGTATTTGCGCTTGACCGGCCGGTCCGTTTCGTAGCACCGGTTCAGCAGGTAGTTCAAGCCGTTCAAGGTCATCTCGCTCCACGGTATGTGGACGCTGGTCAGGCGCGGCGCAGTGAACGCCGCGCTGTGCGTGTCGTCATAACCCAGCACCGACACCTGCTCCGGCACGGCGATACCCGCCTGCTGGAAGAACGACAAAGCGCCGACCGCCATTTCATCGTTCGCGCAGAAGACGGCAGTGAACTCCCGACACGACGCCAGCAGCCGCTCGGCGCATGCCCATCCTCCTTCGGGCGTGAAGTTACCGTCGTCTACCCATAGTTTGCCGCTGTCGATGCCCGCCTCGTCCAGCTCCGCCATGAAACCGGCCAGGCGCTCCTGGTTATCCGGCGCGCTGGCGCGTCCGGCGATGACGGCGATCTTGCGGTGCTTCTTGTCCAGCAGCGTGCGCGCCGCCAGCCGTCCGCCGGCCTTGTGGTCGACCGTGAAGCACTGCTCGGCGATACCGGCGTAGCGGTGATTGATCACCGCCACCCGCGACTGGAACGGTCCGAGCGCCGCGAAGTCCTCGTCCTCCAGCGAATTGCTCATGACGAGCAAACCGTCGCTTCCGCGCTCGATCAGGAAATTCACGCCGTCGATCGCCTGCTGCCGCTCGTTGCCGTCGCCGACGCCGAAGGCGACCACCATGTTCAACCCGGACGCCCGCAGTGCGGTGTAAATCGACTGCAGGATCGGCGTGTAAAACGTCCCGCTCAAATACGGGATGTAGACGCCGATCATCTGCGAGCTGCCCGACAGCAGCGAACGCGCCGCGTGCGAGGGCCTGAAATCCAGCTCCACGATGGCCTTTTGCACCTTCTCGAGCGTCGCCTTGGACACCGATCCCCTGCCGCTGACCACACGCGAGGCGGTGCCCAGCCCCACGCCCGCCAGCCGGGCGACGTCTTTGATTGTTGCCACGAGTTCCCTCATCACTAGAGTCTATGCGGCGGTCAGCATACCGCATCGCCCCGGACGGTGACAAGCAAGCCGCAAATCGAACCCTTTCTAGTCCGCCAGCGCCGCCGCGATGCTCTTCTGCGCCTTCTCGACCGGCATGCGAGTGTTCCAGTAAGTCGTCAGCACGTCCTGCAGCGCGCCGTTCTGGTCCGGCGTCAGGTGCACTTCGATCATGCCGACTTGGCGCGATTTGTCCTTCATGATGGCCATGCCGGCCTGCGCGCACAGATCCATCGACGAGGTGTCGGCGTTGCTGAGGATGGGCAGCGAACCTTTAAGCTTGTTGAATTCCAGTTGCACGGCCGGCGCCAAGACCGTCGTCGCCAGCAGTTTTTGCGCCTTGACGGTCTCCGGATTCTTCGTTTTCGGGAACACGAAGGCATCACCCTGGATCAGGTACGGCACGTTGGGACCGAGACCGGCGATGCAGCCGAAGTCCTTGCCGGCGGTTTGTTTGGCGGCGGCGAATTCGCCCTTGGCCCAGTCGCCCATGATTTGCACCCCGGCCTTGCCGCTGACCACCATGGCGGTGGCGTCGTTCCAGTTACGGTTGGGCGAGCCGGGATCGACGTAGGTCTGCAGCCGCTTGAAAGCCAGCAGCACTTTTTTAAACGCCTCGGAATTGATCGCCTGCGGCGAGCGGTCGCGCAGCACCGACAGATACAGCGCCTTGCCGCCGACGTTGGCCAGCATGGCTTGGAACAGGATGTTCTCCTGCCACGGCTGGCCGCCGTGCGCCAGGCCGACCACGCCGGCCGCCTTGAGCTTGTCCAGTGCGGCAAACAGTTCGTCCGGCGTGGCCGGCTCCTTGACGATGCCGGCTTTTTTGAACGCGGCCTTCGAGTACCAGATCCAGGTGGACATGTGGATGTCGACCGGCGCCGCGTAGAAGTGTCCGTTGACCTTGATGACATCGAGGATAGGCGCCGGCATCAGCTGGTCCCATTTATCGCGCAGCGCGATATCGTCGACGTTGTTGAGCGAACCCTGGTCGATCAGGTCGCGGAATTGTTTGGTGGTGTTGAACTGCGCGGCCGTCGGCGGATTGCCGCCGACGATGCGGTTGATCGCCACCGACTTGGCCTGGTCCGCGCCGGCGACCGCCGTATCGGCCCAAACGCCGCCGGCGGCGCGGTAGGCGTCGGCGAATTTGCGCACGGCGGCCGACTCGCTGCTCGAGGTCCACCAATGCATCACTTCCGCCTTCGGCCCGGCCGGCGCCGCGAAGGACGCCGTCGGCGCCATCAAACCAACCGCCATCAAAGCCGCAGCTCCGGTGGCGCACGCCCGTTCCAATGTCCTGCCATGCTTGAACATCCAGTCTCCTTGAACGCCGAAGTGGCCCGGCACGCCGCCCACGATTGGAAACGTTACCAATTCACAAACACGAATATATCACCCTCTTATTTTGGGTGTCAACGCTTGTTAAGCGTCGCTTCGCCGCAGGGACGCGTCGCCGTTCAAGGCGAACGGCATCGACCTGGCCCACCGGTTCGACGACAGCGAGAACGTCAGCGCGCGCACCTGGTGATACCAGCCGGCCGGCACGTACAGCATGTCGCCCGGATTGACGACGCACTCGATCATGGTCGCCTGGCGCGCCAGCGGGAAGCGGTCGAAATCGGGCGCTTCGGGATCGAACGGGGAGCCGAACAGGATGGCGTTGGCCTCGTTCGGGTACAGGAACTCGTCATGATGCGGCGGCGACAGGAAAATCCGCTTGGTGCCCCAGATCTGCGCGAAGATATTATCGTCGTAGTCGCAATGCAGCGGCGTCACCGTGCGGGCCGGGCCAAGCCAGAAACGTGGCGGTCCCATTTTGTCGAAAAAGGTCGGCCAATGGCACATGCTGTTCAATTCGCGCAGTTCCAGATTACCCAGATAAGGTGGCAGCTCCTGCGTTTCGACGGCGACCAGGTCGAGATATTCGCCCATCGACATATCCTGCATCGCGCGGTCCGCGGCGAACGCGGTGTTGATGTAGTCCCCCACCCGCGCACGCACCTGGACCTCGCTGTAGCGATCGCGCAGCGTTTGCGGCGTCAGCGCGCATAAAGGCCAGCGGTTGACGATACCCGTGATCAGGAATGGCAGGCCTAGCGCGGCGCGCGCGCGAAACGCCGCCGCATCGAGCGCGCGCACGCGCGGCACTTCGGCGATCACCGGCAGCGCGCGTGCCGCGCTCCGTATCGCGTCACGCATCTCCTGGATCGACGTGACGCCGCGCACCTGCGCATCCCTTTGCTCGCGCGCCTGTCTTTTGGCGGCGGCTTCCTCCGGCGTAGCGGGCCGCGACGCCTGCAACGGCGGCGGCGAACGCGGGCTGATCCGCGCCGGCGGCGTTACCTCGGCGCCGGTCAACGGATTCTTCTCTTTTGACATATCCCCTACCTTGAATTCCGATGTCTTACATGCCGCGCAGCATAACGCATGCGGGTGATTGTTCGCTAGTGCCGGCAGCCGGACATCACGAAATCCCATGTGGCATGAAAGTTCGTTCTGAGCACAGGACGTCTGATGTAACTCAATGATCGACGCTGGCAAAAAACAGCTTGCCACCGTAATCAATTATGATTACATTATGTTCACCGCCAAGTAATGGGGGCCCTGTGAAACAGAGTGAATTCGTCAGGTGGCTTAAGCAGAACGGAGCGACTTTCGAAGAGGGTAGGAACCACACCAAAGTTAAACTGAACGGCAAGACCAGCTTCCTGCCCAGGCACCCGGCAAAAGAACTAACAACCGGACTTGTCCAAAACGTAAAAAAACAGCTCAACCTGAAGTGAGGCGGGTTGGTAAAGCGCTTGGAGCGCTGATCACAACTGCGGCATCCATAGCCTACTGGAGTTTTCCATGAAATACCCTGCTACCTTTACACCGGAAGCGGCTGGCATCACTGTCACTTTCCGCGACATTCCGGAAGCGATCACACAAGGAGACGACGAGGCCGACGCGCTTTTCATGGCGAAGGACGTCTTGCTCGCCGCAATGGAGGTCTACTTCGATGAAAAGCGCACAGTCCCATCCCCATCGGCGCCACAACGAGGTGATCGTCTGATCCCGGTGCCCGCGAGCGTGGTCGCCAAGATTCTCTTGCTCAATCAGATGCTCGAACAGGACATCATCCCGTCTGAGCTGGCGAGACGCATGGCCACTACACGGCAAGAGGTCAACCGACTGATCGATCTAAAGCACACCACGCGCATTGACCGCATCGAGGAAGCAATGGCCGCGTTGGGCCGCAAGCTGGAGCTATCGGTAGCTTGACGTAGTGCAACTTCTTCTGGACTCCGTGCAGAGCGTGTCAAGAGAGGGGCGCCGGACCGTTCGAAAGCACGGCAAAAAGGCGGCGCCGCCGATGACATCACAGACGAAATGGCAAGCCTCCTACGCGTACCGGATTGTGGAGGCTAGCCCGCAGCCAGCTTCTCGCGGACAGCTTTAGCACTCGGCCCAACTTCCTTGACCAATTGGTGCAACCGGTCCTTGGTAACGCCGAGTTCCTTGGTCCAGTAAGTGACTTCGTGGGTCTCGTTGACATTGATGCGGGCGCGGTCTTGCGCGCCGGCGTTGGCCAGATCATCGCTCATAATTTCCTCCTTGAATGATAGTGCCTGAAGGATCGCACAGCGACCGGATTCATTCCGTTATCTGGCGCACACGCGTGCGCAGCGAGCCAATCCGCAGCCGATGCGGGTTTGTGTGGTTGGCGTGATTTTCCTCAACGGCTCACGGCGATTAATCATTGTAATTTTGATATTCAATGTATATTCGATGGGCGCTTCTCTTTCAGTCAGGCTTGGACACCGGAGCGCCTCGTCACACATCGTTCAACCTCAGGAGACCGTTATGAAACGTTTATTTGCAATACTCGCCTTTTTCGTTTGCTTCAGCGCGTCGGCGGCAGACCTCACCGGTACCGTCAGCTTTGAAAACGGACTCTACACTTACAGCTACGAACTCTCGGCATCGGACTTCCCGGTGACGGAGGTGTTGGTGCTTGTGAAAAGCAACGGGGGTAACTTCGACTTGCACCCGGCCTCCTTCACCAGTCCTGCCAACTGGGTTTTCAATACGTACGTCGGCGTCAACCCAAACTACGAGAACCTTACGCCTGCCGCCACCTACTTTGGCTGGGGACTCAATGGCGTTGGCGAAACGAATGCACTTTCCGGCTTTTCTTTCACTACCGATGCGGCGCCCGCCGCCAACCCGCTACCCATCACGTACATGCTGTTCGCGCCTGCTTACCAAGGCGGCCGGCCACCGATCGAGAACTTTTATTTAGGGTCGGTAGTGGCGCCGGATTTTTTAGCTGTACAACCGCCGCCAGTGCCCGAGCCAGAGATGTATGCGATGCTTCTGGCCGGGCTGTGCTTACTCGGCTATGCGGCAAAACGAAATAAAGAGGCGCCGTAAGAGATGTTCCCTCCGGCCGCGCGACCTGAGAATACTGCCAACGCGGTGCAATGCCCCGGCGGCAAGATCCACAGGGTATCGCGACCGGAGATACCGGAGCACGCGCTGATATTTACTCAACGTTGGCATGATTACCTCCCCTGTCGCTAAATTGCCAAAAGCAACCTAGGTCGCGTATTCCGAACGTGATTTCCTACTCCCGGTTCACACCGGGAAGGTCATGTGACAGCGGCCCGCAGCGATGGGGCTTAGGCAGGAGCATCCCCGCGCAGTTGTTTCCAAGTCGCGTATGAACTAACAATAGGCCAGCCTGGCGCTTAAGGTCACCACCACTGATGTACCGGCGCCGGGAGCGCTGTGGATGGCCAACTCTGCGCCGATCCGCGCGGCTCGTTCACGCATGCCGGGTAGTCCCCAATGGCGCTCGCGCTGCCCGGCCTTGCGCACCGCCTCATCAATTCCGACGCCGTGATCGCTCACCGCGAGCGCAAGCTCGCCGGCGCCGTAGCTCAATTGCGCCACCACGTCGCTGCTGCCGGAGTGTTGAAGGGCGTTGGCGATCGCCTCCCTGGCGATGGCGACCAGTTCGTGCTCAACATCGCCCCGTAGTGGGCGCCGTGCGCCCCGCTCGTGCAGCGTGAACGCGACGCCGTGCTGGGCGCAGGGCCCCGCCCCGGCCGCTTCCAGCGCCTGCACCACGTTGACCCGGCATGCATGGTCGGAGCGCAAGTCCATCAACTGCTCACGGCCCTCCTCGATCACCGCATCGGCGGCGTCGAGCGCGTCGTCGATACGTTGCTGCACCTTGTCCTCCTTCGGCAGGACCGACTTGATGCTGTGGAAATGCAGGATCAAAGCCTGCACGCTCTGCAGAAACGTGTCATGCAGCGTGCGCGCAATGCGCTCCCGCTCGTCCAAGCGTGCACGCATGCGTTCCACTACGCGCGCTGTCATCAGGGTCAGGCGCCACAGGTAAAGCAGATACAGCGTGCCGGCCAGCAGCGCTGCGCAGACCAGCTTGAACCAGGTGGCCTGATAGAACGCCGGCGCAATGCCGAAGCTCAGGCTTGCCGGGGCAACGCTCCACAAGCCGTCCTCGTTGGCGGCCATCACTTCGAAGCGATAGTCGCCGGGACCGAGATTAGTATAGAAGGCTTGGCGCAAGGCGCCGGCGTCGCGCCATTCATGGTCGTGTCCGATCAGCCGGGTGCGGAATCGCGCGCGCTCAGGGATGGACAGCACGGCGGCTGTGAAATCGATGCGCAGGTTGTGGGTATGCTTGGGCAGGCCGATGCCGTTGACGGCAGCGTGCCGCCTGCTGTCGGTATTGAGCCAGGTGATCAGCGGTGTCGGCGCCACCGCGTTGCGGGCTATACGGCGTGGATCGATCGCGCCGACGCTGCTGGAGGTGGCGTACCACAGGCGGCCGTCGCCAGCCTCGGCGAGCGTGTTGAGCGGACGCACCTGTTGAGTTTCTCCCCTGTAGCCATCGAGGTAGTCAAAGCGCTCGACGGTGACCTGGTTCCGGCCGCCCTTCAAGACGCCAGCCAGATCGGCGGCACCGATACGGATCAAGCCACCCAAAGCCTGAAGCCACAGCTCGCCCTGGGCGGTCTGGACAATGCCCGCGATGCCTGCGATAGGTCTGCCGACGCTGTCGTTGAGGGGAACGAAGCGGCCTTCATGGAAGTGCGCCAGCCCTTGATCCCCGCCAACCCAAAGGGTGCCGCGCTGACTAAAAATGGACAGCACGTTGCCCACCCTCAGTCCTTCGGCCGGGCCGAATTGCTGAACTTTATCGTGGTGCAGCATCGCCATGGCATTGCCGGTGTAGCCGAACCAGACTCGTCCTTGACCGTCCGCATGCAGGGATACAGCACTGCGCCCGGCCAAGGCGGCATGGCCGCCGCCAGCGTGCCAGACGCCATCCTTGAAGGTATGCACGCCGCGCCTCGCCGCGGACACCCATAGCCGTCCGTCGTTCGCCATCGCCAGCGCCTGCAAAGGGCGCCGTTGCAAGGCCGATGTCAGCGGCCAGCGCTTGGCCTTGCCCTGGCGCCAGCTCCACACCCAATGCGGATCGCCGAACCAGAGTGTACCGTCAGAGGCAAGCGTGCCGGCGGTGGCGGAGTACATGTCGCTGGCAATGCGGCGCCCGTCCGCGGCCACGGCGAAGGTCGGCGGGAAAACCGGATAGCGCGACGAGTGGGCACTAATCCACACTTCCCCGTCGGCCCCGGTCGTGATGCTGAAATCGGTGCTAAAGGCCGGCATGTCTTGCTCCGTTAGCCGAGTTTCCCTTATCCGGTCCAGTCCATTCTCACTAATGAACCAGAGGTTGCCTTCACGGTCATCAAACGGCGCCCTGAATACGCGCATCGAGCTGAAATCGTGCGGAGCCACGAACTGCTTTTTCAACTGCATGTCGGGCGTGTACAAGCGCATCCCGTCGCCGGAGCCGATCCACCACGCATTGCGGCGGTCACGGTGGACGCTATACGGCGGCACCTCGAGTTGCGGCAGGCGCAGTGGCGTCAGTGTTTCCGCCACCGGTTCGAACAGCTGTGTGGTCTCGCCGAATTTAAAAACGATCACTTCGCCGTTGTCGGTCACCTGACTGCGCTGCATGCTTCCGAAAGCACCCACTTTCCGGAATCGGTGCGTACCGGGCACGTTGCGATACAGCCCGCTGAAGTGGGTCACCAGCAGACTGCCATCGCGCAGCACGTTTAACGATGGCATATCATCCGAGGGCAAGCCGTCGTCCGGTGTCACATGACGCCATTGCGCACCGTCCAGCCAATAAATGCCGGCGGCGCTGGAAAACCAATGCATGCCGTCGGAGGTTTTGCCGAATTGCGTTATGGCGCTTGGTGGAACGCCGTCCGCTTCGCCGTAGTGGCGCACCGCGCCTTGCTTGAAGATGGTGATGCCACCGTGCTCGTAGCCTACCCACAACGCATCGTCGATCAGAGACAGCGCGTGGACATTGGGCGACGTAAGCTTATTGCCGGCGATTTCGTCGATGCGTTCGAAGCGCACGCCGTCGAAGCGGAACAGGCCGTCCGTGGCGCCGATCCACAGCATGCCGGTACGGTCCTGCACAATGGCGCTGGCGTCGGATGGCGCGCCGTCGCGCTTGGTCCAGGCCGTGTGCGACAGGCTGGACTGCCAGAACGGCAAAGCCTCTGCGGCATTGGCCGACGCGCCACCCAAGCTCAAAGCGGCGGCAGCCAGCGTGCAGCCAGCCCTGATCGCCAGCTTCACACCCAGGCGCAGCGGCGACAGTACAGTCATCGACCTGTTTCGAAAGAAATGCATGCTATGCGACGAAAGTATCTAAAAGATAATAGTTTACAGCAAGCCAGCATTAGTCCCCTTTGAGACGATGACAGCTTATGAAGTACGGCGCTTTGACGTGCATCGCGGCCAGCGCCGCTTTACGTGAAGTGGAGATGAAAATCCGGACACGATCCAGACACGAAAGTCCAAAAACGAAAAAGGCCAATCCGAAGATTGGCCTAAGTCTTTGATTCTATTGGTCGGGGCGAGAGGATTCGAACCTCCGACCCCGTGCACCCCATGCACGTACGCTACCAGGCTGCGCTACGCCCCGACGAATTCGCAATTATAGCAGCCACTTTAAGTATTTGTCATGTTTGCTTTGAGCCACAGCTGAACAACGACGCCCGCCAGCTATTGAAACCGGCGCCGACCTGCTCGCACTGCGGCGCGCTGGCCGCCATCGACGCCCTGCTCTAAACAATTTACACCAATTTGACGGCGATGCCGGACAGGCCATCGACCTTGCCGGTCAAAGTCTGGCCGCGCACGACGGCGCCCACGCCCTCCGGCGTACCGCTGAAAATCAGGTCGCCCGGCGCCAGCGCGAACAAGGTCGATAAATTGGCGATGGTTTCGCTGATCGACCAGATCAAATGGTCGATGGTGGCCGACTGTTTGGTCACGCCGTCGACGTCCAGCTGTATGGCGGCGTGGCCGATGTCGCCCGCTTCGGCGGCGCGGTGGATCACGCCGATCGGCGCCGAGTAGTCGAAGGCTTTGCCGATTTCCCAAGGCCGGCCGGCGTCGCGCATCTTGAACTGCAAATCGCGGCGCGTCATGTCCAGGCCAACCGCGTAGCCGAAGATGTGCTGCGCCGCGTCTTCCACGGCGATGTCGCTGCCGCCCTTGCCGATGGCGACCACCAGTTCGCACTCGTAGTGCAGGTTGCTGGTCACTTGCGGATACGGCAGCTCGACCACCTGCCCCGGCGCGACCGGCACCAGCGCTTGGGCGTCATTGGGTTTGCAGAAAAAGAATGGCGGTTCGCGATCCGGATCGTAGCCCATCTCGCGCGCGTGGGCGGCGTAGTTGCGGCCGACGCAGTAGACGCGGCGAACGGGAAAGAGATCGGTGGTACCGGCGACTGGCAGGCCGACGATGTCGTGGGCGGGAATAACGTAGGAAGTCATGATGCTCCGATGGCTGGAATGGGAGATCAGCCATGGTACAACAACAAAAACCGGCCTGCTCGGCCGGAAACACTACGAGACAAATTCGTTGGGCCGAATCAGGTCATCAACAGCGCCGTCATCGCGACGCGGAAGGCTTCCGTCAGGCCGTCGCGGTCCAAATCCGGCCGGTTCAGCGCACGAATGTGCAAGCCCTGGAAGTACGAGATCATGGTGTCGACGCGGCCATCTAGCAGTCTGTCGTCGACCGGCAGGTTGCGGCGCTCGCGTCCCGCCTTGACCAGCAACCGCAATTGGCTGCGCGAGTTATCCTCGTGCACCTGCAGTTTGGCGGCGATCGCCGGATTGCGCGACGCCTCCGCGTACATCTCCAGCGGCACGTGCCACGGCTGCGGATCGAGCGACTCGTCGATATGCCGGCGCGCGTCGTCGATCATGGCCTGCAGGGGATCGTCGCGCGTCTGCAGGTCGACCAGCAGACCTGTTATGTATTCGCTCTCGCGCTCGACGATCGCCATGATGATGGCGTCCTTGCTGTCGAAGTAATTGTAGATATGGCCGGCGCTCATGCCGGCCTGCTTGGAAATCTCGGACATGCTGGCGCCGTGAAAGCCACTGCGCGCGAAGCACACGGCCGCCGCCTCCAGCACCTGGTTGCGGCGGTTCTGCGCACGTTCCGGGTCGGTGCGTCGTTTTGCGGGGGTAGTCATGTCGTGTCCTTGGGTCTCTCTCTATGCCTGGGAGCGGAACTGTGGCGATGCCGACGGGGTTTGTCAATCCACCCCTGGGTCGAAACGGCGAGGGCGCAACAGCCATCGAAATGGCCGCCACACCCACCGCCCGCCTGCGGAAGTCTAGCCGCGCGGAGGATTGCCTTGTTGCGCAACCTCGGGTTGCCAGCCGCCGCCAAGCACTTTATACAAGGTGACGGCGTTGCTGGTCTGGTTCAGGCGCGTGCTGATCAAACCCTGCTGGGCCGAATACAACGCGCGCTGCGACACCAGCGCGTTCAGATATGTGTCGGCGCCCTTGCGGTAACGGGCGTCGTTGATCTTGAAGCTCTTCTCGGCCGCGTCCACCAGCGCCTGCTGCGACGCCAAACGCTCGTCGATGGTGCCGCGCGTGGCCAGCGCGTCGGCCACCTCGCGGAAGGCCACCTGGATCGCCTTCTCGTACTGCGCCACATAGATGTCGCGGTCCGTCTTGGCGATACTCAGATTGGCGCGATTGACGCCGCCATCGAAGATCGGCAGGTTGATTTGCGGCGCGAAGCTCCACGTGCCCGAACCGGACTTGAACAATCCGGACAGGTTGCGGCTGGCGCTGCCGCCCGACGCCGTCAGCGAAATGCTGGGGAAGAAGGCGGCGCGCGCCACGCCGATGTTGGCGTTGGCGGCGCGCAGCGTGCGCTCGGCCTGCTGCACGTCGGGACGGTTGCGCAGCAGGTCGGACGGCAGTCCGGACGGAATCGCGGCCAGTTGCGTGACCGGATTGAGTTCGTCGGCGGGCAGCAGGTCGGCCGGCACGGCGCCGCCCACCAGCAGGTTCAGCGCGTTCTGGTCCAACGCCACCTGCGCGGTGTAGGTGGCGACGTCGTTGCGGGCCGATTGCACACTGGTCTCGGCGTCGTACATGTCGACGCCGGAGGTAACGCCGTTCTCGAAGCGCTTGCGGCTCAAATCATAGGTGATCTGCTGGCTGCTCAAGGTTTCCGCCGCCAGCTTCAAACGCTGCTGGTCGGCCGTCAAGGTCAGATAGGCGTTGGCCACTTCGGCCACCAGGCTGATTTGCTGCGTGCGGCGCGCTTCCTCGGTGCCGAGGTAGGTCTGCAAGCCCGCTTCGGAGGCGTTGCGCACCTTGCCGAAGAAGTCCAGCTCATACGACGGCATCGACAGCCCGCCGCTGTACTGGCGCACGATGGCCGCTTCGCCGGTGCCGGTCATATTGGCCGGCGTGCGGGTGACGCTCTGGCTGACGCCCGCGTTCACCTTCGGCAGCAGCGCCGCCGTCTGGATGTTGTACTCGGCGCGGGCACGTTCGATGTTGAGCGCCGAAACGCGCAGATCGCGGTTGTTGGCCAGCGCCAGCTCGATCACTTTGCGCAGGCGCTCGTCGGAAAAGTACTCCCGCCACTGGATTTCCGACACCGGTTTGGCGTCGGCGGCGGCCGGCGGCACGCCTTTATACGCTTCGCCCGTGGGCCAGGCCTGCCCCACCGGGGCGGCCGGGCGCTCGTACACGGGCGCCAGGCTGCAACCGGCCAGCAGCGCCAGCGAGGCCATGGTGATTAAAGACTTATGCATGATTTTCATGATTAATGCGCCTCCACGTGCGAGGTAGGTGCCGGCGGCGTGGCCTTCTTCTTGCTGAAGAAGCCGCGCACCAGCACAAAGAACAGCGGTACGAAGAAGATACCCAGGAAGGTCGACGTCAGCATCCCGCCCAAAACGCCGATACCGATGGCGTTCTGGCTGCCCGAACCCGCGCCGCTGCTGATCGCCAGCGGCAGCACGCCCAGACCGAAAGCGATCGACGTCATCAAAATCGGACGCAAACGCTGGCGCACCGCTTGCAGGGTAGCGTCACGCAGTTCGACGCCCTGCTCCTGCAGGTCCTTGGCGAATTCCACGATCAGAATCGCGTTCTTCGCCGCCAGGCCCACCACCGTCAACAGACCGACCTGGAAGTACACGTCGTTCGACAGTTTGAACAGGAAAGTCGCCAGCACCGCGCCGACCACGCCCAGCGGCACGATCAGCAGCACCGAGAACGGAATCGACCAGCTTTCATACAGCGCGGCCAGGCACAGGAACACGATCAGGATCGAGATGCCGTACAGCGCCACGGTTTGCGAGCCGGAGTCGCGCTCTTCGAGCGACAGGCCGGTCCACTCGTAGCCGATACCGGGCGGCAGCTTGGCCGCCAGGGCTTCGATTTCGGCCATCGCCGTACCGGAGCTCTGGCCCGGCGCCGGGGCGCCCAGGATTTCGCTCGAGGACAGGCCGTTGTAGCGCTCCAGACGCGGCGAGGCAAAGATCCACTCGCCGGTCGAGAAGGCCGAGAAAGGCACCATCTCGCCGTCAGCGTTACGGACGAACCATTTCTTCAGGTCTTCCGGCGCCATCCGCGATTCCGCCTGGCCCTGCAGGTACACCTTCTTCACGCGGCCACGGTCGACGAAGTCGTTGACGTAGGCGCTACCCCAGGCGTTACTCAATACCTGGTTGACGTTGGCCACGGTCAGGCCCAGCGCGATGGCTTTCTGCTGGTCGACGGTGATCTTGTACTGCGGCGTGTCTTCCTGGCCGTTCGGACGGACGCCGACCAGCACCTTGCTCTGCGCGGCCATGCCCAGCATCTGGTTACGCGCGGCCATCAAGGCCTCGTGACCGACGCCGCCCGTGTCCTGCAGCTGCAAATCGAAGCCGGAAGCGTTACCCAGTTCCAGCACCGCAGGCGGGGCGAAGGCGAACACCATCGCGTCCTTGATCTGCGAGAACGCACCCATGGCGCGGCCGACGATGGCGCCGACGGCATGGTCGGCGCCCTTGCGCTCCGACCAGTCCTTCATGCGGACGAAGGCGATACCGGTGTTCTGGCCGTTACCGGCGAAACTGAAGCCGGCCACCGCGAACACCGATGCCACCGATTCCTTCTCGTTGTTCATGAAGTGCTGTTCGACCTTTTCGATCACCTTGAGCGTGCGCTCCTGGGTGGCGCCGGTCGGCAGCTGGATCTGCGTGAACAGCACGCCCTGGTCCTCTTCCGGCAGGAAGGAGGTCGGCAGGCGCATGAACACGAAGGCCAGCACGCCGAGGATCAGCGCGTACACCACCAGCGAACGGCCGCCGCGATTCAGGATCTTGCCGACGAAGCCCTCGTACTTATGGCTGCTCTTTTCGAACGTGCGGTTGAACCAGCCGAAGAAACCGGTGTTGATCGCCGTGTGGCCCTTCGGCACAGGCTTCAACAAGGTGGCGCACAGCGCCGGCGTGAACACCATCGCCACGATCACCGACAGCACCATCGCCGAGACGATCGTGATCGAGAATTGGCGGTAAATGACGCCGGTGGAGCCGCCGAAGAAGGCCATCGGCACGAACACCGCCGACAGCACCATGGCGATGCCGACCAGCGCTCCGCTGATCTGGGTCATCGATTTGCGCGTCGCCTCGAGCGGCGACAAGCCCTCATCCGTCATCACCCGCTCGACGTTTTCCACCACCACGATGGCGTCATCGACCAGCAGGCCGATCGCCAGCACCACCGCGAACATGGTGAGCGTGTTGATGGAATATCCAAGCACCGACAGGATCGCGAAGGTCCCCAGCAGCACGACCGGCACGGCCATGGTCGGGATCAGGGTGGCGCGGAAGTTTTGCAGGAACAGGTACATCACCAGGAACACCAGCACGATCGCCTCGACCAGGGTCTTGACGACTTCCTCGATCGAGATCTTGACGAACGGCGTGGTGTCGAAGGCGACGACGGCCTTCATCCCGGGCGGGAACAGTTTTTCCAGTTCCGCGACCTTGGCCTTGACGGCGGTGGCGGTATCGAGCGCGTTGGCGCCGGTGGCCAGCTTGATGGCCATACCGGTGGCGGCGTTGCCGTTGTAGCGCGACAGCACGGCGTAGTTCTCGCTGCCCAGTTCCATGCGGGCGACATCGCGCAGGTGCACGGTGGCGCCGCTGGCGGAGGTTTTCAGCAGGATCGCGCCAAACTGCTCGGCGGTTTGCAAGCGGCTTTGCGCCGACACGGTGGCGTTCAGTTGCTGGCCCTTGGCGGCCGGCAGGCCGCCCAGTTCACCGGCGGAGACCTCGGTGTTTTGCGCGGTGATGGCGGCGCTGACGTCGGCCGGCGTCAGTTGATAGCTTTGCAGCTTGGCCGGGTCGAGCCAGATGCGCATGGCGTACTGCGAACCGAAGGCGGTGACGTCGCCCACGCCTTCGACGCGGCTGATCGGATCGATGACGTTGGCGGCCACATAGTCGCCCAGGTCGGCCTGCTTCATGCTGCCGTCCTCGGAGATAAAGCCGAGCACCATCATGAAGTTCTTGGTGGCCTTGCTGACCACCAGGCCCTGTTGCGTGACGGCGGCAGGCAGCAGCGGCGTGGCCAGTTGCAGCTTGTTCTGCACCTGCACCTGCGCGATGTCCGGATTGGTCCCGCTGCGGAAGGTCAGCGTGATGCTGATGCCGCCGGTCGAATCGCTCGAGGAGTTCATGTAGCGCAGGCCGTCGATACCCTTCATCTTTTGTTCGATGACCTGGGTGACGGCGTTTTCCACGGTTTTAGCCGAGGCGCCAGGATAGGAACCGGAGATCGAGATCGATGGCGGCGCGATGCTCGGATACTGCGCGATCGGCAGTCCCATGATCGCGAGTACCCCGCCGAGCATGATCACAATGGCGATCACCCAGGCGAAAATGGGGCGGTCAATAAAGAAGCGTGACATAAGCTGGCTCCTGTCTTAGTGCGCGCTTTTGGCGGCAGGCGTGGCGGCGGCGGCAGCAGGTGTGCCCGACCCGCCAGGTGCGGCGGCGGGAGCGGCAGCGGCCACCTTGGCCGGCGCGCCCGGTTTGACTTTTTGCAGGCCTTCGACAATCAGCAGGTCGCCGGCGGCCAGGCCGGATTTGACCAGCCATTTGTCGCCCTGGGTGCCGCTGGTGACCAGCACGCGCTGTTCGACCTTGCCCTGCGGGTTGAGCACCAGCGCGGTGGCCTGGCCCTTCTGGTTGCGGCTCACGCCCTGCTGCGGCACGGCGATGGCCTGCTCGTCGACGCCGGCTTCCACCACCGCGCGCACGAACATGCCCGGCAGCAGATCGTTTTTAGGATTCGGGAACAAGGCGCGCAGCACCACGTTGCCGGTGCTGGTATCGACCGAGACGCCGGAGAACTGCAGCTTGCCTTCCTGCGCGTACTTGGTGCCGTCGGCCAGCATCAGGGTGACCTTGGCCTGGCCCGATTGTTTCAGGCTGCCGCTTTCCATGTCGCGTTTGAGGCGCAGCAGGTCTTCGCTCGATTGCGTGATGTCGACGTAGATCGGGTCGAGCTGCTGCACGGTGGTCAGGGGGTCGGTCTGGTTGGCGGTCACCAGCGCGCCCGGGGTCACCGTCGAACGGCTGATACGGCCGCTGATCGGCGCGTAGACGTGCGTGTAGCGCAGATTGATCTGCGCCTCTTCCAGCGCGGCGGCGGCCGATTCCACATCGGCCTTGGCCTGGGCGTCGGCGGCGACGGCGTCCTCGTAATCCTGGCGGCTGACGCCTTCGATGGCGACCAGCTCTTTATAACGGGAGACTTTCGGGCCGCTGGTCAGCACGCTGGCCTTGGCCTTGGCCAGGGCCGCCTTGGCCGAATTGACGCTGGCCTGGTACAGCGACGGGTCGATCTGATAAAGGGGGGTGCCGGCCTTGACGTCGGCGCCCTCGACGAACAGGCGTTTTTGTATCAGACCGTTGACCTGCGGGCGCACTTCGGCCACCTGGAAGGCGGCGGTGCGGCCCGGCAGTTCGGTCGTGATTTGCAGCGCTTGCGGCGCCACCTTGAAAACGCCCACTTCCGCCACCTGCGCTTGAGGTGCTGCGGGCGTGGATTTGGAGCAACCGGAGACGAACACGGTGGCGGTGATCAGGGCTGCTGCCCCGGCCGTCCGCAGGGACGGTTTGCAGAAAAGAGCTTCCATGGCTTGGGACTTTCTGTAGAAATTATGAGCACAGGCCATAGAATGAACGATCATTCTAACTATGTCAAGCCAGCATTTAATTATGTAAAGCAACTTTAAGGGTGCTTTAAGCAGCCTCCCCCGGTGGACTGTGGTTGCACACAGGGAATTTGTCTATAACAATGGAACTATCTGAACTTTCGGGTGATACAATAAAATTACTTTCTTTCAGTTACCTTTCAGTCCCGACGCACAGTAGAAAACTTGCCGTTATGACCACGCCCACCGTTCCCGGCTCCGGCCCGCGCCCCGCCAGGCCCCGGCTCACCACCTTGGTGACGGCGGGTGTCGGCGCCACGGTGCTGCTGACGGTGCTCTCGCTGCTGATCCTGGTCGAGCACTTCGGCTCCAAGTACGCCGAGCGCGAAGCCGGGCAGCGCCTGCAGCAGCTGTCGTGGCAGACGCGCGACGCCCTCAACCGCGTGGTGCAGAAAGCCGTCGGCGACGTCCAGCTGCTGACCGACCTGCCGCAGGTGCGCGACGCCCACTCGCCGGCCGAGGTGCGCGCGGTACTCGAGAGCGTGCAAAAAGCCTTCCCCGACTACGCCTGGATCGGCCTGGCCGCGCCGGACGGGCGCGTCTATGCCGCCACCCAGGGCATGCTCGAGGGCGCCGACGTCGGCGCGCGCGACTGGTTCAAGGGCGGGCGCGACAAGCTGTTCGCCGGCGACTTCCATCCCGCCGTCCTGCTTGGCAAGAAACTGCCGGCCAGCGTGGACCCGTGGCGCTTCGTCGACGCCGCCGGCCCGGTGACCGGCGCCGACGGCAGCGCGCGCGGCGTGCTGTGCGTGCACATGAGCTGGGGCTGGGCGCGGCGCATGGCGCAAACCATCGTGGCGCCGGCGGACCGGGCCTACGCGGCCGACATCTTCGTGGTGCGCGCCGACGGCACCATCATCCTCGGCCCCAAGGGCATGGAGGAGCGCAAGCTCGACAGCGAGAGCGTGCGGCTGGCGCGCACCGGCGCCACCGGCGCGGTCCGGGAAACCTGGGCCGACGGGCGCAGCTACCTGAGCGGCTACTCGGCGACCGGCAAGGCGGGCGACCCGGCCACCCTGGCATGGTCGGTGATCGTGCGCCAGCCGGAGGACGTGGCGTTGGCCTCGGCGCGGTCGCTGGAGCGCCGCATCCTGCTGCTGGGCGCCATCCTCGGGCTGGCGATGGTCGCGGCGGCTGCCGTCGTCGGGCGCCGCTACACCCGCCCGCTCAACGCGCTCAGCCGCAACCTCGAGCTGCGCTCGGCGGCGGCGCCCGGCGCCAGCGGCCTGCCGGCCATCGTGCAGGTCGACAGCTTCCACGAGGTGCAGGTGCTGTCGAGCGCACTGACGCGCATGCTCGACAACGAACAAGCGCACCTGGCGGCGCTGCGCGCGCTCAACGAAAAACTCGAATCGACGGTCGGCGAGCGCACCCGCGAGATCGCCCGGAAGGCCCTGCAACTGGAGCGCGCGCTGGACCAGGAGCACAGCACGCAGCGGCTGCTGCAGGAACGCGCGGCCGAACTGCGCGCCATCCTCGACAACGCGCACGACGCCTTTATCGCCCTCGATCCGGGCGGCGTGGTGCTGGACTGGAACCGCCAGGCCGAAAAGCTGCTGGGCTGGACCCGCGCCGAAGTGATCGGCCAGCCGCTGGCGGCGATGGTGCTGCCGCCGCTGCTGCGCCGCGCCTACGAGCGCGACATGCGCCAGCTGGCCGAGGCCGGCGCCGCCGGGGCCCACGGCGCGGCCAGCGACACCACCGTGCTCAACCGCCGCGTCGAGCTGACCTTGCACAACCGCGACTGCCAGGAGCTGCCGGTCGAGATCTCGCTGGCCTACGTGCCGCGCGCCAGCGGCCACCTGTTCATCGCCTTCCTGCACGATATCAGCGAGCGCAAAAAACTGTTCGCGTCGATGGAAGAGATGGCGCTGCGCGACACCCTGACCGGCCTGCCCAACCGCCGCGCCTTGTTGCAGACCTTGGCCGAGGCGCTGCAGCGCGCCCACCGCACGCGCCAGTGCTGCGCCGTCTACTTCCTCGACCTCGACCGCTTCAAGCAGGTCAACGACCGCTACGGCCACGAGGAAGGCGACGAGCTGCTGCGCCAGTTCGCCGAGCGCGTGCGCCAGACGGTGCGCAAGACCGATACCGTCGGCCGCCTGGCCGGCGACGAATTCATCGTCATCGTCGAGATGCTGCATCGTGAAGCCGACGCCCGCGAGGCGGCCGACAAGCTGCTGGCGGCGCTGCGCCGGCCCTATCCGCTCAAGACCGTCACGGTGCAACTGGGCGCGAGCATCGGCATCGCCGTCCACCATCCTGACGACCCACAGGATATTGAAATGCTACTCGGGCGGGCCGACCGCGCGATGTATATTAACAAGCAGGAGGGCTTGCAGCGCGTGGCCCGCGGCTAGCCGGCGCCGGCCTCGCGGCGCTTTGTTCGCTAGCGTACGCAACCTTTCATACCAAAAACCCCTCTTTCCCTGTTTCCGGTAATATTTAAGGCACCTCAAAGGCATCGGATTCAGACATGGAAGCACAAAACAGCGTTACCAATCTATTTCTCAGCAGCGGCGTGCCCGGCCTGGACACCGTCCTGGCCGGCGGCCTGACGCGCGACCGCCTGTATCTGGTGGAAGGCGAACCAGGCACCGGCAAAACCACGCTGGCGCTGCAGTTCCTCAACGAGGGCGCGCGCCACGGCGAGGCCGTCCTCTACATCACCTTGGCCGAAACGGCGGTCGAACTGCGCAGCGTGGCGGAGTCGCACGGCTGGGACATGAGCGGCATCCAGGTCGAGGAAATCATCCCCAACGAGAACGCGCTCGATCCGGACCAGCAATACACCATATTCCATCCGTCCGAGATCGAACTGGGCACGACCACCCAGCGCATCGTCGCGGCGATCGAAAAATACAAGCCGCGCCGCGTGGTGCTCGACTCCTTGTCGGAGCTGCAGCTGCTGGCCGAAAGCCCGCTGCGCTATCGGCGCCAGGTGCTCGCGCTCAAGCAGTACCTGACCAGCCGCTCTTGCACCACCATCTTCCTCGACGACCGCACCGCCCTCTCGACCGACCTGCAGGTGCGCAGCGTGGCGCACGCCGTGCTGACGCTGGAGCTGGCCGACCAGGCCTACGGCGCCGAACGGCGCCGCGTGCGCGTGGTCAAATACCGCGGCATCGCCTTCCACGGCGGCGCCCACGACTACAAGATCGTCAAGGGCGGCTTGCACGTCTATCCGCGCCTGGTGGCGGCCGGCACGCGCGTCGAAAGCCAGCGGCGCCAGCTCTCGAGCGGCCTGCCGGAGCTGGACCAGCAGATCGGCGGCGGCCTCGAGGAAGGCATGAGCACCCTGATCTCCGGGCCGCCGGGCACCGGCAAGTCGTCGCTGGCGGCGCAGTTCATCCACGCGGCCGCGCAGCGCGGCGAAGCCAGCGCGATGTTTCTGTTCGAGGAGGCGCGCAACAATATGCTCAACCGCTGCGCCAACTTGGGCATGGACTTGAGCGGCGCCATCGACAAGGGCCTGCTGACAGTACAGCAAATCGACCCGGCCGAACTGGCGCCGGGCCAGTTCTCGCACGCGATCGTCGAGGCGGTCGAACGCGGCGTGCGCATCGTCGTCATCGACAGCCTGAACGGCTACCTGAACGCCGTGCCCGACGAGCGCTTCCTGACCATCTACCTGCACGAGCTGCTGACGTATCTGGGCCAGCGCGGCGTGGTCAGCATCATCGTCGGCGTCCAGCAGGGCATGATCGGCACCGGCATGACCACCTCGGTCGATGCCAGCTACATCGCCGACAATGTCATCATGCTGCGCTACTTCGAGGCGGAAGGCGAGGTGCAGCAGGCGATCTCGGTGTTCAAGAAACGCGGCAGCGCGCACGAGCGCACCATCCGCCGCTTCCGCGTCGACAAGGGCGGCATCAAGGTCGGCGCGGTGCTGAAGAACTTCCACGGCATACTGACCGGGGTGCCGACCTATACCGGCGACAGCAACGGCCACGGCCATGACCATTCCGCCGACGGCGCCCATGGCTGACACCATGGAAACACGCATCCTGATCCACGCGCCGTTCGGCCAGGACGGGCCGCTGGCGGCCAAGGTGCTGGCAATGGCGCAGATCGACAGCCACGTCTGCCCGACCCTGGCCGACCTGGCCGCGCAGCTGGAGCTGGGCGCCGGCGCGGTGCTGACGGTGGAGGAGGCGCTGGATTCGGGCGGCTTCAAGCTGCTGCAAGAGTGGGTGGCGCGCCAGCCCGACTGGTCGGACCTGCCGATCGTGTTGCTGACCCATCGCGGCGCCGATTCGCAGACGGTGCGCCGCGCCGTGGCCGGACTGGGCAACCTGACCCTGGTCGAGCGGCCGGTGCGCACGTTGACGTTGATCACCGCGCTGCATTCGACGTTGCGGGCACGCAACAAGCAATACCAGGTGCGCGAGGCCGCGCGCCGCAAGGACGAGTTCCTCGCCAGCCTGGGCCACGAGCTGCGCAATCCGCTGGCGCCGATCCGCACCTCGGTCTCGCTGCTCACGCACCTGTACCCGGACGCCGCGCCGGTGGCGCGCATCCGCGACATGGTCGAGCGCCAGGTGCGCCTGCTGACGCGCCTGGTGGACGACCTGCTCGACGTCGCCCGCATCACCAGCGGCAAGATCAAGCTGCAGCGCCAGCTGGTCACGCTGGCGTCGGTGATGAACCACGTCAGCGAATTGTGCGCGCAGGCGGCCAGCGCCAAACGCATCCACGTCGCCTGGCAGCTGCCCACCAGCGAGATCATGCTCAACGCCGACTACGCGCGCGTGGTGCAAATCTTCGCCAACATCCTGTCGAACGCGATCAAGTTCACGCCGCAGGGCGGCAACGTGGTGGTGCGCGCGGTGGTGGAGCAGAACGCGCTGACCGTCTCGATGCGCGACAGCGGCATCGGCCTGGAGGCCGAGGCGATCACGCGCATCTTCCGCATGTTCGAGCAAAGCAACACCGTGGTGGGCCAGTTCTCCAGCGGCTTGGGGATCGGATTGAGCCTGTCGCGCCAGTTCGCCGAAATGCACGGCGGCAGCGTCGACGCCTATAGCGAGGGCGTCGGCAAGGGCAGCGAATTCGTCATCCATCTGCCGGTCGTCAACGACAGCGGCGCGCGCGAGCCGGTGCCGCTGGCCTCCCCGGCCGCGTCGGCGGACGGCCGCAAAATGAAAGTGCTGGTAGTCGACGACAACACCGACGCCGCCGATTCGCTGGCGGCGCTGCTGGAGATCGACGGCTTCGACGTGCGCACCGTCTACGACGGCGCGGCGGCCGTGGCGATGACCGCCGAGAACCAGCCGGACATGATCATCATGGATCTGGGCATGCCCGGCATGGACGGTTACGAGACGGCGCGGGCGATCCGCCAGCGTCCCGGCGCCGAACGCATACTGATGCTGGCCCTGACCGGCTGGGGCCAGAGCGACGCCCGCCGCCGCACGGTGGAAGCGGGCTTCGACCACCACCTGGTCAAGCCGGTGGAACTGGAACAGATCATCCGCCTGGCCGGCGCGCGCCAGAACCGCGAGCAGGTGCAGGCGGCGCGCTGACCAGGCGCTCGCCGCGCGAGCCGCCGACACCGAGGCAACCGGTGCCCGCGTCGGTCGCAAATTGTTGTTGACTCTCACGCGGCGTCATCCCGCACAATCGGGGTGTTATCCAAGGGGGAGCTATGAAACAGACGGTCAAACAGGTCGCCAAGGCATCGGGCATCAGCGTGCGGGCGCTGCATCATTACGACGAAATCGGATTGCTGCAACCGGAGATCGGGCCGAACGGCTATCGTTATTACGGCCAGGAGGAACTGCTGCGCCTCCAGCGCATCCTGTTCTACCGCGAACTGGGCGTCGCGCTGGCCGAGATCCGCCGCATGCTCGACGATCCCGCCTTCAACACGCGCGCCGCGCTGCTCGAGCTGCGCCAGCGGGTGGAAGCGGAGATCGACCGCCGCCGCGACCTGGCCAGGACCATCGACCGCACGCTGGCCTTGATCGACGCCGGCAAACCCTTGAACGCGCAGCACCTGTTCGACGGCGTCTCGCCGGAAAAACAGGCCGCGTGGGAGGCCGAGCTGACAGACCGCTACGGCGATCCGGCCGCCGGCGCGATCCGGCAATCGAGCGACGCGCACGCGGCGCTCTCCCCCGCCGGCATAATCGACTTCAAGGCGGAAATCGACGCGATCCATGCAAGCTTCGTGACGCTGATCGGGCGCGGACTCGCGCCCGGTTCGGACCAAGCGCAGGCGGAGACCGCGCGGCACTATCGCTGGGTAAGCCGCTCCTGGCGACCGGACGCGGATGCCTACGCGGCGCTGGGTGCGCTCTACATCGACCATAATGACTTCCGCGCCATGTACGACGCGCTGCATCCCGGCCTGGCGCCTTTTTTGGCCGACGCCATGGCAATTTATGCGCAGCGCGTTCTCGGCGCGGGGCAAGCGTGAAGCGCCGCGGCTTCCTGGCGCTTCCACTGATAGGAGCAATGACCATGTCGAACCGCAGCGCGGCCGCAGCGCCGAAAGAACGAGACGTTGCCGTCACCGTCGCCGGCGTGAAGATCGCCTGCCGATTCAGTCCGTCCGATGGCGACGCCGTGGGCGCGGTGTTGATCGTGCCAGGCTCGCTGTTCAGCGACGTCGACGGAAACTATCCGACGATGAACATGCGCCCGCACGCGTATGCGGATCTGGCGCGGCAGTTGAGCGCGCGCGGCTTCGCCGTGCTGCGGATGGCCAAGATCGGCCCCGGCACCGGATCGCAGACGATCAACGCGATCCTGGCCGCTTCCCATGTCGATTTTCTGACGCGGGTGGCGGTCGCCAGCGCCGGCCTGGCGCTGCTGCGCGAAAGCGCCGGGGCGCGGCCCGTCATCGTCGCCGGCCATAGCGAGGGCGCGGTGGTGGCGTCGCTGCTGGCCGGCGGCATGGACGGGCGAATGATCGATGGCGTGGTGAGTTTGTCCGGCCCGGCGTTGCCGATCTTCGCCGTCATGCGGGCGCAGATCGCGGCGATGGCGCCGCCCGGCATGGCGCCGGACATGACGCTGTTCGACCGCACGGCGGCCGCGATCCGCGCCGGCATGCCGTTGCCGCCCGAGGCGGCGCGCGATCCATCGACGGCGATGCTGGCGACGATGCCGGCAATGGGACACGCCTACCTGCGCAGCGCCGACCGCGTCGATCCGGTCGCGGCGTTGGCGAAGGTGCGGCAGCCGGTGCTGATCGTTCAGGGAGGGCGGGACGAATCGGTGCCGCCGGCGCATGCGGAGGCGCTGCGCGCCGGGCGCGTCGGGCTGAAAACCGAAGTGGCGCTCTTCCCGACGCTGAACCACTTCTACAAGAAGACACGCGCGGGCCTGCCGCCGATGCAATCGATGATGATGTCGACGGAAAGCGACACGGCGGTCGCCGACGCGATCGCAAGCTGGTCGAGCCGGATTAGCCACGGTTCCACGTAGGGCGGATTAGCGAAGCGTAATCCGCCAATCGTAGCGCCGCCGACGGAGCATGGCGGATTACGCGCTACGCGCTAATCCGCCCTACTTCCAATCCCCGCGCAAGTCCAAAACCTGCTTCTGCAGTCCCTCCGGCGTAACCTCCTGCGGCGGCACCGGCAGCCCCACCGCCAGCGCCAACCGCGAACGCAAGCCGTTGCGGAAGGCCCGCTGGAACACGTTCTCGCCATTGCGGCTTAGCAGATGTCCCCACAGCCCGCGCAGCGCCATCGGAATCACCGGCACCTTGGAGCGCTCGATGATCTTGGCGATACCGCCCTTGAACTGGTTGATCTCACCGTCATGCGTCAACCGGCCCTCCGGGAAGATACACACGAGATCCCCCTCGTGCAGCGCCTGCGCGATATCGATGTACGCCTTCTCCATCAGCCACTGGTCCTCCTTGGCCGGCGCGATCGGAATCGCGCGCGCGGTGCGGAAGATCCACCCCAGCAGCGGCAGCTTGAAAATGCGGTGATCCATGACGAAGCGGATCGGCCTCGGACTGGCCGCGCCGATGACGATGGCGTCGACATAGCTGACGTGGTTACACACCAGCACCGCCGCGCCCTCGGCCGGGATGCGCTCGGCGTCGATGGTGCGCACGCGGTGCACGGTGTGGATCAGCATCCACGCCAGGAAACGCATCAGGAATTCCGGCACCAGCGAGAAGATATAGATCGCCACCACCGCGTTGAGCAGCGCCGTCACCAGGAACAGCTGCGGAATCGTGAAGCCCTGCCCCAGCAACACGATGGCCAGTCCGGCCGCCGCCACCATGAACAGCGCGTTGAGGATGTTCATGCCGGCGATGGTGCGTGATATGTGCTCCGGGTCGCAGCGGGTCTGGATCAGCGCGAACAGCGGCACGATGAACAAGCCGCCGAACAGCCCGATCATCAGGATGTCGAACAGGATGCGCCACATGCCATGCTGCGCCAGCAGCGCGATCGCGTCCAGGTGCGGACCGGCCGTCAGCCCGGCCACGCCGCTGCCGTAGGCCAGGCTGGCGAAGTACAGGTCCACGCCGAAGATCGTCAGGCCGATGGCGCCGAACGGCACCAGGCCGATTTCCACCTTGCGGCCGGACAGGCGCTCGCACAGCAGCGAGCCGCTGCCCACGCCCAGCGAGAACACCGTCAGCAGCAGCACGAAGGCGCTATGGTCGCCGTGCAGGTAGTCCTTGGCGAACACCGGGAACTGCGACAGCACCAGCGCGCCGTAGAACCAGAACCACGAGTTGCCCAGCATGGACAGGAACACGGTGCGGTTCTTGCGCGAGAAATTGATGTTTCGGATCGATTCGCTGACGAAGTTCCAGTTGATCTTCAGGTCGGGCACCGGCGCCGGCGAGCTGGGAATGCGGTAGGCGGCGATCAGGCCGAGCACCGCGAAGAAGATCGTGCCGCCCGCCTCCAGCATGATGCCGTGGGGCTGCTGCACCACCAGGATGGCGCCGAGGATCTCGCCCAGCAGGATGCCGACAAAGGTGCCCATCTCCGTCACGCCGTTGCCGCCGACGAGTTCCTCGGGCTTGAGCTGCTGCGGCAGATACGCGTATTTAACGGGGCCGAACAAGGTCGAATGGACGCCCATGCCGACCACGCCCAGCACCAGCAGCCACAGGGTGTGCGTCATCCAGCCCACGCCCGCCACCAGCATGATGGCCAGCTCCAGCCACTTGATGAAGCGCGTCAGGCCGGCCTTGTCGAATTTGTCGGCCAGCTGGCCGGCGGTGGCGGAAAACACCACGAACGGCAGGATGAACAGGCCGGGAATCAGATTGGTGATCAGGGACGGCGACAGCGTGGTCCAACTGAGCGCGTCGAAGGTGATGATGACGATCAGCGCCGTCTTGAACAGATTGTCGTTGAAGGCGCCCAGGAACTGGGTCCAGAAGAACGGCGCGAAGCGGCGTTGCGTCAACAGGGAAAACTGATTGGGCTGGCTCATATCGTGCAAATCCTTGCTATCTGGAAATTCCGGAAAGATTGAGCGGATTATAACCGCATGCCGGCCCGCGTCGGCATGCGGTGATGGAAGTCAGTGGTGAGCCAGATCAAACAGCCGGCGCGGCCAGCGAAGCGCCTAAGCCGCTTGGCGCGCCATGGCCGGTTTGGCCGGTGGCGCGCGCAGCGACCAGACGCTGTGCGGATCGCCGTGCAGGCCGCGCCGGAGCACCGCGCGCGCCATCTTCCAGTACAAGGCCGCGGCCAGTAGCGCCACCACCGCCACGCCGACGGTCACGCCGTCGCCGCGCATCAGCGCCAGCAACGGATTGACGCCGGTGGCTATCCAGTGCGACAGCGGAATGGCCATGGTAAGCGTGGCGCACGCGATGAGCAGCTCGTGGGCGGCGCGCGCCGGCGGCCGGGCGAAGGCCCACACCACCGCCAGCCAGAACACGGCGTAATAGCTGCGCGACTCCCACAACGGCAAGTGCCCCGGCGCCGCCGGCGCAAGCTTGTTCATCACGAACATGGCCGAAACACCCGCCACGCAACCGAGGCACACGCCCAGCGTGGCTTGCGCCATCAAGCGTCCGCTGCGCGGCTGCACCAGGCTAAGGCGCTTGCGGCGCGACTCGATCCACAGCAGGTTCCCGCTGTAGAACAGGAAGGCGCCGGCGATGCCGAGGATGAAGTACATCCACTGCACCGCCGCGTGGCCGAAGTTACCGAAATGGAGCGCCTGCAAACTACGCAGGAAGCGCATCCCGGGACTGAAATTCTCCGGCACCAGCACCCGCCCTACCTTGCCGGTGCTGGCGTTGAGCACCACCGCTGAATTGCTCGTGACGGTGTGCTGACGTACGTCGCCCGTCACCCGCACCTGCGCATTGGCGTCGCCGGCCTCCTGGTAGAACAGCTGCCTGACCTCCATGCCCGGCGCCGCGCGCTCGACGACGGCCAGCACCCGCGCGACCGGCAGCAGCGGCGCCGCCACGCCGGTGGCGGCAGGCGGCGCGGCAGCGTTGATATCCGCGCCGACCAGCGCAAGCAGCTTGCCGTCGAAAACCAGATACTGGAACGGCGCCAGCAGGATCAGGCCCAGCGCCAGAATCGCGCTGCTCCACGCATACATGATGTGGAACGGCAGCGACAGGATGCCGATGGCGTTGTGCGCGTCCTGCCACATGCGCTTGAGGTTCTTGCCTATCCGGAGCGCGAACAGGTCCTTCACGAAAGTAGGCGCGTAAATAATCACGCCGCTCACCAGCGCCAGCCCATACAGCACGCACACCACGCCCAGCACGTACAGGCCAAGCTGGTTCGGCAGGCCCGCCGTGTAGTGCAGGCGGTAGATGAAGTCCATCAGGTGCGAGCGCTCCTCGAACTCCTCAAGCTTGCCGGCGGCGTCGAGGCGAAAGTGGCGCTCGCCGGCGGTCAGCACCAACTCGGGCTCATAGGCCGACGGCATGGTTACATAGAACGTCTTGCCCGCTTCCGGATGCGCGGCGAGCACCGCGTCGATCAGCACCTGCGGCTGCGGCGCTGCCGTCGATGGAGCGGATTGCGCAACAGGCGTCTGCCAGGCGTGCAGCTCGGAGTGGAACAAGGTGATGGCGCCGGCATAGAAGGCGATGAACAGGCCGAAGCCCGCCACCAGCCCCACCCAGGTGTGGACCGATATGAAGGTGCGCAGGGTCGATGATTTCATCCGGCGATCCTTAACAGGCCGCTGGCCTTCGACAAATGCAGCACGGCGTAGCCGAGCAAGGTGGCGCCGCCCATCCACAGCCATGCGCGCAGGCCGGTGCGGAACAGGAAGGCGATCGTCATCGCGCCTATCCAGAACAGGAAGAACATCAGCAGCCATGGCAGCGTGGTGCGCGCCTGGTCCTGGCTGAGCAGCGCGCAGATGCCTACCACGACCACCGCCAGCGGCAACCCAAGAAACACGGCGGCCGTCGATTTACCCCACATGGCGCACTCCCGGCTTGGCTGACTCCCTGGCCTGCGATCGCGGCTTGCGTCGGCGCAGCCAGGCGTCGGCGTACGGCAGCACCACCAGCGTCGCCATGAACCCCGACAGCGCGATGCACGCGCCGCACCAGAAGCCATAGTCGCGCACCGCCGCCGCGACGGCGCCGGTGGCCAAAGGCACCGACAGCCAGCGCAAAAAATACCGGCGCGCCAGCACGGCAGGCCACAAAGCCTGGTGCGGCGAGGCCAGATATAAACACAGGGCGGCCAACGCCGCTACCACGATGCCGATCCAGTTCATCATGTCTCCTTAGATGCTACCCTGCACGCCGAAGGCGAACTGGCGCGGGTTGCCGAGAATGACGTTATAGCGGCCCGTCACCGTCGGGATGCGGTTGTTGACGACGTAGGTGCGGTCGGTCAGGTTGGTGCCGGTGGCGAACAGCGTCACGCCGTTGGCCAGGGTGTAGGACAGCTTGGCCCCGAGCGTCGTGCGGCCATCGTTGCGGTCGATGTTCTCCGGACCCGTATCGCTGCCAGCGGCGTGCACCAGGTTGGCGTTCAGCGTCCAGCCGCCGGGCGTCCAGCTAAAGCCGACCGACTGCGTCTGCCTTGGCGAATCCGGGAAGCGGTTGCCGGTGTAGTCGCCCTGCGGCGAGACAAAGTCGATATAGCGCGTCTTGGCCACGCCGACGGCGCCGAACAGCTCCAGGTTCTTTGTCACCCTGCCGCGCACCTCGGCCTCCAGGCCCTGCAGGCGCGACTTGCCGGCGTTGACGAAATAGGTGTCGAGCGAATTGCGGCCAACATCGACCTGCTGGTCCGACCAGTCCACGCGGTAGGCGTTAAGGGCGACCGCCAGGCCGTTGTCGAGCGCCCCCTTGAGGGAGGCCTCGTAGTTGTTAGTGAACTCTGGCTCGAAAGCCTTGGCGCCGCGTTGATAGCTGTAATTGACGCCGCCGGTGCGGTAGCCGCGCTGCGCCGTCAATCCCGCCACCCACGCGGGCGCCAGCGCATAGCGCACACCGAGCTTGGGCAGCCACACCGAGGTGTCGGTGCCGAGATGTTGCGTGCCGTCGGCCGCGAAAACGCCGCCGGCGATCAGGCGCGCCAGAACGGTGCGTGCCAGCGCCGAGGTGCCGGTCGTCACGCTGGTAGGTACGCGGCTTTGGCTTTCGGCGTCGTAGCGCAGGCCGACCGTCACGGTCAGTTTGTCGATCACATAGTCGAACTCCGTGAACACGGCGCGCGTGCGGATGCTGTCGGCCTGCTGGTTGCCGCGGTTGATGAACTCAGCGCCGTACTGCGCGTCGCATACCGCCTGCACCCGGCACTGCCCCGTCAATCCCAGCACGTACGCCAGCGGCACAACGAACATGTCGTCGAAGTCGTAATGCTGGCTGGCGTAGTACAGGCCCGCAACGCCCTTGAGCGGGCGGCCGAACAACGTGGTCTCGAGGTTGGCGCGCGCCTCCTGCGTCCATTGGCGCGTGATGTTCTCGCCGGTGCGGTAGCCCTGGTTCAGTTCCGTCGAATCGTAGTCGAACAGGCGCGTATAGCGGTTGTGGGAATAGGTCGTCAGCAGGGTGACATCGGCCCCGCCCGCGCGGAAGGTCTGCTCCAGCGCCGCCGAGCGGGCGAGGTTGTCCGAGTCGCGCTGCACGTTCGACAGGTTCACGCGCGCCGACGCTGGATAACTCACCGCTTCCACATGCGGGCTGCCGTACTTGCGCTGCTCGTCGACCAGCGTGATCAAAGCTTGATAACGATCGCCCCACGGCGTCACGCGCAGCTTGGCGCGCAGCGTGTAGCCGTCGTCGTGGTTGAAGCGGCGATCGTCGCGGGTCGGGTCGTAGGTGCCGCCGTCGCTGCGGCGCTGCTCGAAGGCGATGCGGCCCGCCAGCACCTGATCGACGATGGCGCCTCCGCCGGCCACCGCCACGCGGTGCGAATTCTGGTTGCCGGCGCTGGCGCGGTAGCTGAAATCGGCGGTGTCGGACGGATCGCGTGTCCTGACCACCACCGCGCCGGCCAGCGAGTTGCGTCCCTGGTTGGTCGATTGCGGCCCGCGCAGCACCTCGAGGCGGTCGGCGTCCCACACGCTCATGCCGCCGATGTCCTGGCCGAAGCCGTCCTGCGCTACGCCGTCGACGACGACCGTGATGGTGCGCCCGCCGCCGCCGGTCGGACCGCTCAAGCCCACGCCGCGTATCGACAGCCCCTCGGCGGTGCCGACGTTGGCCATCTGCCCGGCCACGTCCTCGATGGTGGCGGCGCCCGACTCGGCGATCTGGCGCCGGTTGCGCGCGCCGACGCTGGCGCTGCTGTCGATTTCCGTGCGCCTGAGTTTATCGCCGGAGATTACCACCTGCTCGACCGGCGCCGGCAACTCCTCCGCCTTCACTTGCCAGCCCGCCGCCAACCCTGCCAACGCCAACACCATTACCTTGATACGCATCCCACATCCTTATTTAGAAATGAGAATTATTCTCACAAACGACAAATATTAAATGAGAATCGTTTACATTGAAAGTTAATTTTGTTGATTTGGCATGAAAGGTCAAGCTGGACGGACGCAATGCCGGCCTTCAGGTCAAACCACGTACAATGACCGTCCCCTGTCGCCCCACATATATAATGCGCCTCCGTCACCGACTGCTGCTTGCCGCGTTCTCCCTTGTCATGCTGAGTGCCGGCGCGGCCGGCCAGGACGCATCCGAAACGGCGCCCGGCCCCAAACCGGCACCGGTGCGCTTTCTGCTGACTTTCGACGACGGCCCGGCCGCAGCCGAAAGCGGCAATCCGACCGTCCGCATTCTGGAGACGCTGGCGGAAAACCCGGTGCAGGCGAACATCAAAGCCGTCTTCTTCACCCAGCCGCGCGCCGTGAACGGCGGTGGCACCGCGACCGGCCGCGCTTTAATCAAGCGCGAGTTTGACGAAGGCCACTTGGTCGCGCTGCACACGGCCACGCCGCGCCATTCGAACCACCGCTTCATGGACAGGCCGACCTTGGACGCTTCGATGCGGCTAGGCGTCGACGATTTAACCGAGGTGACGGGCGCCGCGCCCAAACTGGTTCGTCCGCCCTTCTGGGCCTACGACGCCGCCACGCTCGAATCTTATCGGGAGCATGGGCTGCGCATGCTGCTCACCGATCTCAGTGCCAACGACGGCAAGATCTACGGCGTCAACTTCAGCTGGCATAAGAGGTCCAACATGCTGAAGCACATGGCCGAGACGCGCAAGCGCTGGGCCGAAGGCGGCCTGCCGGCGGTGGACGGCAGTACCCCGGTGGTGGTCACCTTCCACGACGTGAACACTTATACATCGCGCCACATGCAAGAGTATCTGGAGATTCTGATCGACGTCGCCAAGGAGTTGGAGGTGCCGCTGGCCGACAAGCCTTTCTACGACGACCGAGGGGCGATTGAAAAGGCCGCCCTCGCGCGCACCGTCGACAGCTCGGACGCAAGGCCATCGCTGCCAGGTTTTTGGGATTGGTTGTGGCGCTGAAGGCCGCCTAATCGAGGTTGAACACTTCGATCGCGGGCGTTCCGTCAAGAGGCGTCGCGCTGCACACGATCACCGACAACTCCGCATGCGGCACCTCCACGCAATGGCCGCTTAACGCGGCGCCAAGCTTGAAGCGCGCCTCCTTCTCGCTCCACATGCGATAAAAAGCAGCGACCCGCCGCGCCTCCGGCAAGTGCCGCGCGCGTTCCCATAGGGCCATCTCTCGCTGGTCGAAAGCCTGCGCGGCCAGCGCCGACAGATCGCGCCCCGGATCGCGCATTTCGATATCGAGTCCGAGCGCGGTCTGCGTGCTGACAGCGCAAGCGACCCAACGGCCGCTGTGGGCGATGCTGAAGCCCGGCATGCCGCCCTTCACCACTGGCGACACCAGCAACGGCGCATTGCCGACCTGCTCCTCGAGCACAATCTCGCGCGGCGCGACGTTCAACAGCCGCCCCAGCGCCTTGCGCAGCAGGATGCGGCCGGCGACGAACTGGCGCAGCCGCTGCGCGCGCACGAAGCGCTGGCAGCGCGCCACCTCGCCAGCCGACAGCCATTCGCGCAAACGCGGCAAGTCCGCCTCCGCCACCGCATCGGCGTCCGCCATCCATAGCCAGGCCCTTGTCATCCGGCACGCCTAAGCGACATGACGCTTGAAAATCAGCGACGTATTGATGCCGCCGAAAGCGAAGTTATTCGACATGACATACTCGCATTGCAGCGCGCGGCCGTCGCCGACGATGTAATCGAGCGGGGCGCACCCGCCATCCACCTGGTCCAGATTGACGGTGGGGGCGAACCAGCCCTCGCGCATCATCTCGATACTGATCCACGCCTCCAGCGCGCCGCAGGCGCCCAGGGTGTGGCCCATATAGCTTTTCAGGGAGCTGATCGGCGTCTTGTCGCCGAACACCGCCAGCGTCGCCTGCGATTCGGCGATGTCGCCCTGCTGTGTGCCGGTGCCGTGGGCGTTGATATAGCCGATGTCCGACGGCTGCAAGCGCGCGTCGCTCAGCGCCAACTGCATCGCCTTTTGCATCGTCGCCGCATTCGGCTGCGTGACGTGGCAGCCGTCGCTGTTGGTGCCGAAACCCACCAGCTCGGCGTGGATCGCCGCGCCGCGCGCCAGCGCATGGTCCATATCCTCAAGTATCAGGCAGCCGGCGCCCTCGCCGATCACCAGGCCATCGCGGCCGGCGTCGAACGGACGCGGTGTGGTGTGGGCGGCGTCGTTGCGGGTGCTGGTGGCGAACAAGGTGTCGAACACCGCCGCCTCGGTGGCGCACAGCTCCTCGGCGCCGCCGGCCACCATCGCCAGCTGCTTGCCGGCGCGGATCGCCTCATAGGCGTAGCCGATTCCCTGGCTGCCCGAGGTGCAGGCGCTCGACGTGGTGATCACGCGCCCGGTGATGCCGAAGAAGACGCCGATGTTGACCGGCGCCGTGTGCGCCATCATCTTGATGTAGGTGGTGGCGTTGATGCCCTTGGTGCTGCGCTCCTCCATCATGCGGCCGAAATCGCCGATCGCGCTCGGCGTACCCGCCGAGGAGCCGAACGAGACGCCCATGTCGCCGCCCTTGAGCAGTGGATGGTCGAGCAGGCCGGCATCGGCCAGCGCCAGTTCGCTGGCGCGCGTGGCCATCAATGCGACGCGTCCCATGCTGCGGGTCGATTTGCGGTTGTAGCGCTCGGAGAGCTCGAACGGCGCGGCCGGCGCGCCCAGGCGGGTGTTGAGGCCCTCGTAGTCGGACCAGTCGTCCATGTGCACGACGGCGTTGCGCAGTTCGCGCAGGCGCCGGCCGACGCTGGCCCAGTCGTTTCCGATCGGGCTGATGCCGGCCATGCCGGTGACGGCAACGCGGCGGCTCATGCCAGCCCGCCGTTGACGGAGATGACCTGGCGCGTGATGTAGCCGGCCTCCTCGCCGATCAGGAAGCTGACGGCGGCGGCCACCTCCTCAGGCTTGCCGACGCGGCGCGCCGGTATCATCTTGATCGCCTCGTCCATCGGCACCTCGCTGGTCATGTCGGTGTCGATCAGGCCCGGCGCCACGCAGTTGACCGTGATGGCGCGCTTGGCCAGTTCCAGCGCCAGCGCCTTGGTGGCGCCGATGATGCCCGCCTTGGCCGCGCTGTAGTTGACCTGCCCGCGATTGCCGATCAGGCCCGATACCGACGCCAGGGTGACGATGCGGCCCGGCTTGCGGCGCTGCACCAGCGGCATCACCAGCGGATTGAGGACGTTGTAGAAACCGTCGAGGTTCGTTTGCAGCACGGTGTCCCAGTCCTCGCCGGACATCGCCGGGAAGGCGTTGTCGCGCGCCACACCGGCGTTGCACACCACGCCGTAGTAGCAGCCGTGTTGGGCGATGTCCGCCTCCAGCGCGGCGGCGGTGGCGGCGCGGTCGCCGATGTCGAACTGCAGCACGCGCGCGGCGCGGCCCATGCACTCGATCTCCGCCGCCACGGCGTCGGCTTCCGCGCGCTGGCTGCGGCAGTGGAGCACGACGTCGTAACCGTCGCGCGCCAGGCGCAAGGCGATCGCCTTACCGATGCCGCGCGACGATCCCGTCACCAGCACGCTCATGGACTTGTTCTGATTCATGCTACGTTTCCATCTTCGAGAAATTGATTGACATTGTGGGGCTGAAAAACCGTCACCGTCGCCGTGGCCAGGCTGGGCGCGCCGTCGGCGGAATTGGCGTCGTCGATGCGGCAATCGAAGGCACCCAGCCCGTTTTCGGCCTGCAGCACGCGGTGCACGTGCACCAGCAGCACGCTGCCAGCCACGAAATACGGCACGCTGGTGTCGTATTTGCGCGAGCCAAGCAGGAAGCCGACCTTGACGCCGCCGCCGCGCAGATGGGAGAGCCAGCCGGCATGCGCCGAAATGGCCTGCGCCATGTATTCGATGCCGACCCACGAGCCGACGCCCCGCTCTCCCGCCAGCACGCTGTCGGCGCGGATGCGCACCTCCGCGCACAGGTCGTCCTTGTCCGCGCTCAGCACCCGCTCGAGCAGCACCATCTGGCCGGAGTGCGGCACCAGCAGGCTGACGTCCGGCATCTCGTCTGTCGTCACAGCGGCCTCCCCAGCAGCAGCGCCGCGTTGGAACCGCCGAAGGCGAAGGAAGTGCTCAACGCGTAGCGCAGCGGACGTCCCAGGGTGGCGCCGACCGGCACCAGGTTCAGGGCCGGCAGCGCCGGATCTGCGGCGCCGTCCCACAGATGCGGCGGCAGCCTGCCCTGCGGATGATCGTCCCGCATCGCCAGCCAGCACAACGCCGCCTCGATCGCCGCCGCCGCGCCGAGCGTATGACCGGTGAAAGGCTTGGTCGAACTGACCGGCGTTTCAAGCCCGAACAGCGCTTCGATCACGCGCGATTCCATGGCGTCGTTCTGCGGAGTCGCGGTGCCGTGCATGTTGACGTAGTCGACAGCCGCCGCATCGAGGCCCGCGCGCGCCAGCGCCTGCGTGATAGCCAGCCGCGCGCCGGCGCCGGACGGATCGGGCGCCGACATGTGATGGCCGTCGGAGGACTCGCCCCAGCCCAGCAGCGCGACCGCGTCCGGGGAGTCCGCCTCCGCGGTCATCAGGAACAGCGCGGCGCCCTCGCCGATATTGATGCCGTGGCGGTTGACGCTCATCGGATTGCACAACGCCGCGCTGACCGATTCCAGCGACGCGAAACCGGCCACGGTAAAGGTGCACAGCGAATCGACGCCGCCGGTCACCACCGCGTCGCACAATCCCATCTTGATCAGCCGCGCGGCGCTGGCCATCGCCTTGGCGCTCGACGAGCAGGCGCTCGAATGCACATAGGCCGGACCGGCCACGCCCAGTTCATGCGCCAGCATCACGGCCGGCGAACCCATTTCCTGCCGGTCGTAGACGAAGTCCGGCGGCAAAACGCCGTGCGCGTGGTGGTGGCGCACCGCATATTCGGTCTCGCCGATGCCGGAGGTGCTGGTGCCGATCACCACGCCGACGCGGTCGGCGCCATGCTGGGCGATGGCGGCATCGACGGCCGGGCGGATCTGCGCCAGCGCCGCCAGCGCCAGCGCGTTGTTGCGGCTGCGCTGCGGCGCCGGCACATGGTCGAGCGACGGCAACGGCGACAGCACGCGTCCCAGCGGCAGCTCGCGGCCCGGCGACCATTCGCCGGTCATCGCGACGCCGGTCCGGCCGGTGTACAGGCCCGCCTTGACCTGCTCATGGCCATCGCCCAGCGCGCAGATAACCCCGCAAGCGTTAAGGTAAAAATTCAACATGCTCGGTCTTGCTCTATCGTTTACGTCAATCTTCCGGTCCATCGTCTCGGCTCATCGCGCCTCGGGCGCGGCCTGTATCGTCAGCTTATAGTGATAACGCAAATTCTCCAACACCACCGTGCCACTCCAGCGCGGCATGCCACTATAAGCTATTCGCATGATAGGTTCGTCGGCGAGGTACAAGGTGCGCGTGTCTCCCTGTTCGGCCACGCGCCAGCCGGCGGGCAGCGCGGCGGCGATGGCCTCGGCCGGCCACAAGGTCAATTGCATGTCCTCCAGGATGTCGTCGGGACGCACCTGCGCCGGCAACATGAAGTGTCGCCACGAGCTCAGTTCCTTGCCATCGTAGCGCATCGTCAGCACGCGCTGTCCGAACGCCAGGCCGACCACGTCGATCGCGTCCGGCTCGACCTGCAACGCCACGTCCAGATCGTCGATGCGCCCGGCGCGCTCCACCTTCAGGTGCTGCTGGACGCTGATCGACTCGCCCAGCGCGGCCGGCGCCAGCTTCAGTCCCAGCCGCCCCTGCGGCGGCGTGCTGGCGCAGCCGGCCAGCAGCCCGATGGCCAGTACCGCCGTGCCTAGGCGAAGGCCGCGCCACATCACGCCGGCGTGCATAAAGCCTCCAATGCCGCCAGCCTACGCGGCGTCTCCTTAACGTACGGGTTCGTCAAGTCCCACGCGTAGCCGGCCAGGATGGCGGCGATCATGCGCTTGATCTCAGGCTTCTGGTTTGGATGGAAAATGATCTTCTGGAAGCCGCCCGCGTACCACGATTCGACAAACGCGCGAAACGTGTCGACGCCCTTGCGCAGCGGCGCGCCGTAGTCGGCCTGCCAGTCGACCGTCTCGCCGTCGAACTGGCGGCGCAGCGCGGCGGCGGCCAGGCTGGCCGACTTGAAGGCGATGGTCACCCCCGACGAGAACACCGGATCGAGAAATTCGCCGGCATTGCCCAGCAGCGCGTAGCCCGGCCCCCACAGCTTGTCGACGTTGGCCGAGTAGCCGGTGATCTGGCGCGCCGGCGTATCCCATTTGGCGTCCGCCAGCAATGCGCTTAGCGACGGGTCCTCCGCCACGATCGCCTTCAGGCGTTCGGTCGGCGTTCCCTCGTAGCGGTCGAGGAAGCGGGTCTCCGCCACCACACCCTGCGAGCAGCGGCCGCCGGCGAACGGAATGGTCCAGAACCAGACGTCGTCGTGTTTCGGATGCACCGTCACGCGGATTTTATTGCGGTCGAAGCCCCCGCGTATGCCGTCTTCAACGTGCGTGAAGATGGCGCCGCGCACCGGGAAGTTGGACGGCGTCTCCAGTTTCAGGAGGCGCGGCAGGATGCGGCCAAAACCGCTGGCGTCCAGAATGAAGCCGGCACGCACCTGATACTGCTCGCCCTCCGGGTTCTTGACGGTGACCAGCGCCGGCGCGCCGTCCTGGCTCAACGCGATGTCCAGCACCTCGTGCCGGTGGCGTACTTCCGCCCCGAAGCGCGCCGCCTCCTGCGCCAGGATATGGTCGAAGTGGGCGCGCTGCACCTGGTAGGTGGTGCCCCAGCCCTCCGAATGCTTGTCGCGGAAATCGAAGTCGGTGTACTGGCCGTCGCGCATGAAGGCGGCGCCGTTCTTGAACTGGAAGCCCGCCTCCACCACCGCGCGCAGCATGCCCGCCTCCTCCAGGTAGGCCATACTTTGCGGCAGCAGGCTCTCGCCGATCGAAAAGCGCGGAAACTCCTCGCGCTCGATCACCAGCACCTGGCGGCCCTGCTGGCGCAGCAGCGCGGCGGCGACGGAACCGGCCGGGCCGGCGCCGACGATCAGAATTTCCACCGTTTCGATTTTCAGGGCGTCAGTCATGCTTGCTTTCGTAGATGGTGCCAAAACACGGGACGATGAGCCAGGCCAGCGCGATCCCCAGCAGCATGGTCAGCCCGAAGGCCTGCAGCGCCGGGGTTTTGCTCAGGCCGAGCAAACCGAATGAAAGGAAGGTGCTCGATGCCGACATGCCCACCGCCAGCCAAGCCGCGTCGCCGCGATTGTCCGGGCGCTCCTGCATGAAGATGCCGTAGTCGACGCCCACGCCCAGCAGCAGCAACAGCGCCAGCACATGGAACAGCTGCAGGTTCTGCGACGCGAAGCCGAGGATCGCCAAGGTGGCGACGCTGGCCAGCGCGGTCGGCGCCAGCACGCGCCAGGTGCGGCCGCGATAGCGCGGGAACAGCAGCGCGAACACCAGCGCGTAGGCGCCCACCACCACCCAGCTCATATTTTCACGGTAGCGGCCCAGCACCGTGGATATCTCGGCCACCTTGTCGACCCACTGCACGCCCTGCATGCCATCGGCCGCGCGCATCACTTGCACCAGTCCGGCCCGGCCCAGGCCCCTCAGCGCCACGATGCTGGCGTGGACGCCGTCGACATCGCCCAGCCACAGGTGGCGCGACGGCTCGCTGGCCGGCGACTTGAGGAAGTCCTCCGGCGTCAGCAAGCCACCGGTGGCCAGCAGCCCCGCGCGGGTGGCGGCGATCCATTGCGCGTCCTCGCCCGCCTGCCCGGCCAGCCCTTTGAGCGGGCCGTCGTCGCCCAGCAGCTTTTGTTCGATCAGCGCGCGGCGCTCGGCCTGTTTGCGCGCGGACGGCACCCAGTTCGACACCGCCTGGTAACCGGAGATGGCGCGCGCGGCGATCATCGGGTCCAGCTTCGCTTTGAGCGCTTCTTCGCGTTGCAGCACCTCCTCGGCGGAGCCGCCGCGCACCAGGAAGTACTGCACCGGCGTCGGCGCGTCGGTCAGCTTGCTCAACTTGATCTGGTCGTCGATCAGGTGCTTGGGCGGATTTTGCAGCAGGCGGATATCATCGTTGGCGCCGAGGCGGCTGATGCCGTAGCCCGCCGCCAGCAAGAAGACCACCGCCACCGCGAGCGTGGCGCGGTTCAGGCGCAGCAGCGGCCAGCGCCGCAACGCATCGCCGTAGACGCGCACCAGTCCACCCGCCTTAAGGGAGCCGCTTCCAACCAGCGCCGGGAACCAGAACACCACCGTCAGCCACGCGAAAAACAGGCCAAGCGCGGAGAACACCGCCATCTGGCGCAGGCCCGGGAAAGGCGTCAACGCCAATCCCATGTAGCCGATCACCGCCGCCAATAACGTCAGGCAAAGGCCAGGCATCAGGCGCTTGAGCAGCGCCGGCGAATCGATTTTTTCGTCCGCCGAGAGGCGGTTGCACAGGAAGTAAATGCCGTAATCCTGCGCCACGCCGATCAGGCTCGCGCCGAACACCAGGGTCAAAAGGTGGATCTGTCCGAACAGCAGCCAGCACACCGACAAGGCGCCGAGGAAGCCGATCCCGATAGACAGCATGATCAGCGAAATCGGTTTGAACGAATGGAAGGCGAACCACATCAGCAGGATGATGCCCAGCAGGGAGCCGATGCCGATGGTCGACACCTCGCCGCTGGCCTGCGCGCTGGCGTTGGCCGCGTGCAGGATCACGCCCGCCTCCACCAGCGTCAATTGCGGCGTGGCCCTGCGGGCGGCGTCGGCGGCCTGTTTGAGCACCGGCAGCACGCTTTCCTGCGCCGTCATCGACAGCGCGGGCACCTTGAGCGTGAGCGCCAGTAGCACATATTGGCGCTCGGCGTCGGCGACGAACAGGTGGCCGTCGCGCGGACGCACCGGCGTTTCGCCGGCCCGCTCCTGCACCCAGCCGGCGAACAGGCCGAAGGGGTCCTGCTGCCAGGAGCCCAGCTTCGGACCGCCAAACGGCGCGTACAGGGCGCCTAGCGCGGTCTCCAGCCAGAACTGCGAGGGCTGGGCGCGCAGTTGCGCTTCCTGCCGCGCCGTCAGCAACGTCAGACGATGCCGCTGGAACAGCGACAGCCAGTCGCTCTGTGTCTTTTCGTCGACCTGCGCCGATTCGAACAAATCCTTGCGCGGCGCCAGCACCGCCGTGTAGGCTTCGGCCGCGCGTTCGGCGTCCTGCCAGTCGGCCGCGCCGACCAGCACGATGACCCGCTGCTGCGACGCGTCGACCATATGCGAGAAAGACTGCTGCAGCACCGGGTCGCGCTCCTGCACCGGCAACAACGCCATGATGTCGGTGTTCGGCACGATGCGCTGGACCAGCCACAGATAGGCGTTATGCCCCAGCAGCAGGCACGCCACCACCGCCCACAGCAGCGCGAGTTGTCGGGTACGCGTCAAAACAGCGCCGCCTCTTCCTTGGTCAGCGCGCCCTCGCCGGTCTGGATGGCGGAGAACACGATATGGGTCCTGTCGCCGCCCGCCTCGCTCATGACGATGTTCTTGACGTAGGTGCCGCCATCAAGCTTGATGGTGCCGATGGCCTTTTCCAACGCCGGCTGGCGCGCCTTGAGCGCCACGTTCCAGCTGTTCGCATCCACCGTGCCATCGACCTCGAACAGCGAATCGAGCTGCCCTAGATCGCCCGACAGCAGCGAGAACAGCACGTTGTTGATCATGCGGACGGTCGGCTCGGTCTTGGCGTCGAGCCGCATGGCGACGCGGTCGCCCTGGTAGTTGACGATTTCATCGCGCGTCAGGCGCAAGGTGCTCGGGAAAGGTTGCAAGGTGCGCCACAGCACGCCCTTGCCGGCGACGACGCAAAAGCGGCCATTGGACGCCAGCGGCTTTTTCATGCCGGCCAGTTGCTTGGTCTGGTCGAAGCGGCCGCACATGATGGCTGGCTTGGCCAGCATGGCCTGGATCTGCGCCACCGGCGCGGCCGCCTGCGCGGGATTGAACAACGCCAGCGCGGCGGCCAGCAAAACGGTTTTCACATTCTTCATACAGGCTCGATTCCAAGTTTTTCAAACAGCACCGGCGGCGACACGAAGCACATTTCCCTGGTGGCGATATCGACGGCGACCATCGTGGTGCTGGCGCGGTTGAGGCGCTTGCCGGTTTCGGCGTCGGTGATCAGATAATTGATCTTTAAACGGTTTTCCCACTCGACGATATCGGCGCGCAGCTTGAGTTTCTGGCCGAAGGTGGCCGAGCCAACGTAGCGCAGCTGCATGTCGATCACCGGCCAGGCGTAGCCGGAGGCCTTCATCTGCGGGTAGTTGTAGTCTATCTTGTCCAGCAAAGCGCAGCGCACCACTTCGAGGTACTTGACGTAACGGCCGTGCCAGACGATCTCCATCGGGTCCAGGTCGAAGAACTGCACCTGCATCTCGACCTCGGCGAACCAGCGGCTTTCCCTATTAGGTTTGCGCATACAGCTCCCATGATTTGGCGCGAATGCGTTCGAGCAGCAGCCGCAGGTCCGGTTCCAGGCGGCGATCCTCCTCGACCGCCTCGATATCGGCCGCCAGCGCCTCCTGCATCGCCGCCAGCGCCGCGTGCGGCCGCAGCTCCGGGTTGGCCTGGCAGCGCAGCCAGACGCCCTGGCGCACGGTGATCAGCAGCGCCGCGACCACCTGCTCGGTCAGTTCCAGCACCCGCAGGCAGTCGCGCGCGGCGATGGTGCCCATGCTGACCTTGTCCTGGTTGTGGCATTCGGTCGAGCGGGAGAACACCGACGCCGGCATCGTCAGCTTCAACGCTTCGGCGGTCCACGCCGAGGCGCTAATCTGCAGCGCCTTCAGGCCATGGTTGATCGCCGCGCGCGGGCCGGTGGCGCCGGACAGGTTGGCCGGCAGGCCGTGGTTGTAGCGGCTGTCGACCAGCAGCGCCATCTGGCGGTCCAGCAGGTCGGCCAGGTTGGCGACGGCGTTCTTCATGCCGTCCATGGCGAAGGCGATATGGCCGCCGTAGAAGTGGCCGCCGTGCAGAACGCGCTCGTTGTCGGCGTCGATCAGCGGATTGTCGTTGGCGCTATTGAGTTCGTTTTCGATCGAGGTCCGGAAGAACGGCAGCGCGTCCGCCAGGACACCGATCACGTGCGGGGCGCAGCGGATCGAATAACGGTCCTGCAGGCGCTTGCCGTTGCGTTCCCACTGGTCGGTCGGCAGGTCGGCGCGCAGCCACGCGGCCACCTGCTGCATGCCGCCGTGCGGCTTGACCGAAAACAGCACCTCGTCGAAGTGGTGGGCGTTGCCGTCCAGCGCGAACGACGCCATCGCGGTGATGCGGGTACTTAACCTTGTCAGGTACTCGGCGCGGTCCCAGGCCATGCAGGCCAACGCCGTCATGACGGCGGTGCCGTTCATGATCGCCAGCCCCTCCTTCGGACGCAGGCGCAGCGGCGCGATGTCCGCTTCGCGCAGCGCCTGCGCCGCCGGGACCTGCACGCCTTCGCGCCACACCTCGCGCTCGCCGCACAGCACCGCCGCCACATACGACAGCGGGGTCAGGTCGCCGCTGGCGCCGACCGAGCCTTCGGACGGGATCAGCGGCAGCAGGCCGGCGTCCAGCAGGCGCGTGATCTGCAACAGCAGCTCGACGCTGACGCCGGAATAGCCTTTGCTCAGCGATGCCAGGCGCGAGGCCAGGATGGCGCGCGTCTGCTGCGGCGTGAAGTACTCGCCCAGGCCGACGCCATGGTAGGTGTAAAGATGGTGCGGCAACTCGGCCACCAGTTCCGGCGGCACGGTGACGGTGCAGGAATCGCCATAGCCGGTGGTCACGCCGTAAATAGTGCCGTCCTCGCGCAACAACCGGTCGAGGAAATCGGCGCCCCGCGCGATCGCGGCGCGGAAGGCGGGATCGCCGGACAGCGCGGCGGCCGCCCGTCCCTGCGCGATATCGACGATGTCTTCGATCGACAGGCGCTGCCGATCGAAGCTGACGACGCGCATGTCGCCGCGCGATTGGGGCGTATCAGCCATGTGCATTGGAACGCTCCACCTCGGGTAAATGCCAAAAATCGTAAAAATTAAACCACTGCAGCGGCGCGCGCACGCAGTGGTGCTCCAGCCGTTTCGCATAGTCGACGGCAAGCGCCGACAGCGCGGCGTCGCGCTCTTTGCGCGGAATTCGCACAACCTCGCGGAAGGCCTCGAAATACACGTCCGAGCGGCGCCCGCGTGTCGTCGAGAACAGCAGGTAGACCGGGCATTGCAGCACGCCGGCCAGCACGTAGGGGCCGACCGGAAAAGCGGCCGGCTCGCCGAGGAAATCGGTCACCGCGACCCGTGGATTGGGCGACACCGGCACGCGGTCGCCGGCGATGACGACGAATTCGCCGCGCGCCACCCGCTCTGACAGCAGCATCGCCGTGGCCGGGTTCATCTCCGTCACCTGCAGCAGGTTGAACTGGCTGGCCGGATTCAGGCTGCCCATCATCTGGTTGAAGGCCTGCGCGTGCTTGGTGTGCACCAGCACCGTGAGCTTGATGTCCTGCCTGCGGCGCGAGAGCACGCGGCACAGTTCCATGTTCCCCAGGTGCGAACAGATCAACAGGCCTCCGCGTCCCGCGCGCAGCGCCTCGGTCATCACTTCCTTGCCGTGTAGTTCGACGCTATCGAATTTGAACAGGCCTCCCCACAGCAGCATCTTGTCCAGGATGCTTTCGCCAAAGGCGCCGAAGTGGCGCATCACGCCAGGCTGGGCGTGGCCGGTGAAGCGCGCCATGCGGCGCAGGTAGTCGCGCGACGCCTTGCGCGGCAAAGGCTTGGTCAACGCATACCAGGCCAGCACCGGATACAGCACGATGCGGAACGGCCAGCGGCCGAACACCCGGCAGATCCAGAACATGAAACGCATGCCGGCGACGAAACTGAATTCGTTGATCGCGGCCCAGTGCAAAGCGCGCCCGCTCACGGTGTCCGCCACTTCCGCGCCAGCAGTTTGGGAATACGCGGCAGCATGCCGAAAAAGAGCTTGGTGTGCATCCACGTGATCAGCACATTGTCGCCCCACATGCGGAAATGCGAAACGCCGTCGGCCGGATACGATACCCGCGTTGGCAGGTTGACCACTTGCAGGCCGTTCCAGAACAGCCGCACCAGAATGTCGGTGTCGAAGTTCATGCGCGAGCCGATGGGCTGGCGCGCCGCCAGCGCCTGTACCGGCGCGACCGGATAGACGCGGAAGCCGCACATCGAGTCCCTGATGTCGAACGACAGCGTATTGATCCACACCCAGATGTGCGTCAGGTAGCGGCCGTACAGGCGCGCCTTCGGCACCGACTCGTCGTAGATCGGGCAGCCGGCGATGACGGCCTCCGGATGCGCCCGCGCGCGCGCCAGGAACAGCGGCACGTCGGCAGTCCGGTGCTGGCCGTCGGCATCGATTTGCAGCACGTGGCTGAAGCCCATGTCCGCCGCGCGGCGGAAGCCGGCCAGCACCGCCGCGCCCTTGCCCTGGTTGTGCGGCAAGCGCACCAGGGTGACGCGATCGGGATGGGCCAGCGCCAGCGCGTCGAGCGCGGCGGCGCACTCCGCGCTGCTGCCGTCATCGACCAGCATGCACGGCGCGTCGTGGCGCAGCAGGCCATCAACCACCGCGCCGATCGCGTGTTCGTGGTTGTATACCGGTACCACAATGCAGGGATTGAAGGCTTCAGTCATCGCCGCTCCCCGCCAGCAGCACCACGCGGCCGCTGGAATGCTGGCCGGCGTCGGACGAGAAGCGGAAATTCAGGGCGCCCTTGACCGTGTCGTGCAGCAGTTCCAGATGCACCGGCTGCTCCGGCAGTATCACCTGCTGGAACTTGAGCGCGTTGATGCCCTTGAAGACCGACGGCAGCGCGAAGTATTCACGACCGTAGTGGATCGCCCATTCGACCTGCACCACACCCGGCAGGATCGGCGCGACATCGAAGTGGCCGTCGAAGTAGCGCAATTCGATCGGCGCGGTCAGCTCCAACAGCACGCGCGTGGGCGCGCGTTCCAGCTCGCGCACGCGCGGAAGGCGCGGCCGCAGATCGGCATCGGCGGCATCGGCGGCATCGGCGGCATCGGCAGAATCGGCGTTCGCCACGCCATCCCTGTCCAACAGCGCCAGCAACGCCGCCACCGTGGTCTTGCCCTGCGCGTTCACCGGCAGTTGATCGAGGTAGCGCCAGCGACGCGGCAGCGCGACCGGTTCCACCGTGGCGCCCAGCGCCGCGCGCAGACGCGCATTCAGCGCTGCCTTGCCGTCGGACTCCAGCACGGCGCGCCCGGCGGCGGTCGGCACGACAAAGGCGGCCAGCCGCTGGCGTTCGCCCGCCACGGGATCGCAGACGACCACGCGCGCCTCGGCGGCCAGGCCGCCGGCGGTCAGCGCGGCTTCCATCGCCGTCAGCGAGACGCGTTTTTCCTCTATCTTGACGATACGGTCGCCGCGGCCGCGCAATAAGAAGCGCCCATCGCCGCTACGCTGCCCGCGGTCGGCAAGCGCGAACCAGCCATCATCGGGAAGGTGCGGCGAGCGCACTTCCAGTCCGTCGTCGCCGCCGAGGCGCCATTCCACCGTCGGGAAAGGCTGCCACGCGTCGTCGGTCGCATTGGCGCGCTGGCGCCAGGCCACGCCGCCGGTCTCGGAGCTGCCGTAGACTTCCACCGGCACCCTGCCCAACAAATCCCGCATCGCCAGCGCCGTTTCCGGCGCCAGCGGACCGCCGGACGAAAACACCACGCGCAGCATGTGCGCGGCGCCGCGCCAGTCCAGATGATCGGGGAGGCGTTTCAAATGCGCCGGGCTGGCGATCAGCACGCAGGGGCCGGCCGCCAGCGCCGGCGCCAGCGCCTCGGGAAACGCGATGCTCACCGCGTGGATGGCGAGACCGGACGTCAGCGGCCACAAGACCTTGAACAGCAGGCCATAGATATGCTGGTGCGACACCGTCGCCAGCACCGCCGCGCCGCCGGCCGCCGCGCCGAACAAGCGATCGAGCGTCGCCACCTCGCTGGCCAGCTGCGACAGCTTTTTCGGAATCGCCTGCGCCGCGCCGGTGCTGCCGGAGGTGAACACCACGAGCGCCGGGAGATCACCATCCAGCGCACCATCAAGCGTGCCATCCACCGCCGCGCCGGCGGCATCCATGACATTGGACACCGGCCACGCCGGCGCCAGCGACGCGGGGAACTCGCCAAGGAAGCCGTCGACCGAGGCTCGCAGCGAGTCGCACGTCGCCGCCAGCGTATCGGCGCTGAGCCAGATGGTTTTTCCGGCATGCCAGGCGCCCAGCAGGGCCGCGCCGAATTCGACGCTGTCCTCGAGATAGAGCGCGTAATCGCGCCCCGGCAGCGCGCGCAGCAGCCCATGCCATTCGCGCGCGCGGGCCATGAACCGCTCGTTGGAGACTTGCGCACCCTCTCTCCAGCCAACGATGCCGGCGGGCGGCCGCGCGCGCAGCGCGGCCCACAGATGTTCGAGGCGGTCAGGCATGGTGCAGCCGCTTGAAACGCATCCGCACCAGATACTCGGCACTGAACAGGATCGCCATCAAGGCATAGGAAACGACGCCGGTGTAGAGCGACCACACGGCCTCCGACGCCCACAGCGCGGTGGCCATCGCGATGGCGCCGTTGACCACGAAGAAACCACACCACACCTTGGTGACCGTGCGCATATAGGCCAGGGCCGGCGGCGGGAAATCGCCGCCGCGCAGGCGCGCCATGCGTTCGACCGCCGACACCGGCGTGCCCAGGCTCCAGGCGAAACCGGCCAGCAGCGCGGCGTTCACCAGCACCGGATAAAGCTTCAGCGGCAGCAGCAGATTGGCCCAGATGGCGCAGCCGGCCAGCGCCAGGCCGCCCGCCACCGACCAGCGCGCGATGCCGCTCATTTTCAACGAAGGCAGGCGCGTGGCCACCGTCAGCAACAGCAGACAAGCGAGCCAACGCGGCTCCACCCGGCCATGTCCGAACCAGATCACCAACGGATACAGCAGCGTCAACGCCGCCGTCAATACAGTCATCGGCATCGTGCTTAAGCCGCCTGCTCCGTCATGCCGGCCAGCGCGTCGACGACGTCGCCGACGGTGCGGATGTTCTTGAACACTTCCGGCAGCAGGCGCTTGCCGGTCAGCTGTTTGAGCTTTACGGCCAGGTCGACCGCGTCGATGCTGTCGATATCGAGGTCGGCGTACAAATTCGACTGGGCGCTCAGTTGCGCCTTATCGAGTTCGAACATCTCGGCCAGCAGGTCGATCACCCAGGCTTGCAGCTGGTCCTTGCTCATGGTGTTCAGATCAATCATGTCGCTCCCCTTATTTCTTGCGATGCGTCTCGATCATCGTCGCCAGCGCCTGCACCGACGCGAAATGGCGACGGGTGTCTTCCGAATCGGCCGACAGCGAAATGCCGTACTTCTTTTGCAAGGCGACGCCCAGTTCCAGCGCGTCGATCGAATCGAGGCCGAGGCCTTCGACGAACAACGGCGCGGCGCTGTCGATATCGTCCGGCGTGATGTCTTCCAGCTGCAGCACTTCGATGATCAGTTGTTTCACTTCCAGTTCAAGCATGGCGTTGGCACTTCCCGATAAAATAGTCTTGTAAAAATTCAGTCAAACGGCGCGCCGCCATCACATCGCTGGCGCTCCCGGTAAAGGGTTCGATCGCCAGGTCGTCCTGGACGTCGAGTTGTATCAGCACCCGGCGCGGCGGCACGCGCCACCACCTAGCGCCCTTGCCCAAGGTCGCCGGCTCGCAGCGGATCAGCACCGGCGTCATGGCGCGCAAACCGCGCACCGCGATGTTGGCGGCGCCGCGCTTCAGGCTGATGACGCCATCGGCCGGCGTACGGGTCCCTTCCGGGAAGACGATCAAATTGTTCCCGCGCCGCAGGGAGGCGATGCAATCGTCCACCAGCGCCGGCCCGCCCTGGTTATTGATATACCCCGCCGCCCGCACCGTGCCGCCGGTGAACGGGTTGTTCCACAATTCGCCCTTGACGATGCAGTCCGCGTTTTTGACGAACGCCATCAGAAACACGGTATCGATCAAGGTCGGATGGTTGGCCAATATCAGCAGGCCGTCCCGCTCCAGCTTATCGAGTCCGCGTATCTCGTAGCGCAGCACGCCCAACACGCGCATCATCTCCACATACATGCGAAACGCGCGGCGCAGCATTGCGCGCGTAGCCGCCTGCCGCCGTTCCCCATCCCGCACCACCACCTGCATCGCCGGCAACAGCACCAGGCGCATCGCCAGCCCGCCGACGCCGAACACCGCGAAACTCAGGCCCGTGGCGAACACGCGCCAGGCGCGCGATGCCGACCGCCACGCGGCCCGCGCCGCATCAAGCATCGCGGCTCCAATACCAGCGCATGCGGCCGTCGCAGCGTTCCAACGCGCTCGCGCCGCCCAGGTAAAACGCCGCCACGTCCAACGCGCCCGGCATGCGCGACGACGGCGCCTCGCCGCTGGCGCTCCAGCGCAGGGCGATGGCGTCGCCGGCGGCCGGTGTCATCAGCCAGGCCCACGCGTGCGGCTGTTCGTCGCGGTCCTGGTACGCCAGGAACAGGTCGGGTAGCCGGCAATCGGAGGCCACCAGCAATACCATCGGCGCGCCATCGTCGAGCAGGCCGCAGGCTTCGATCACTGCGTGCTCGATGGTCGACGCGCCGGCAGCCAGCGCGATGTGGTTGGCGCGGTCGGCGCGCGCGATGGTCAGCAGGCCGGCGGTGGCGTTATGCACCGACATGCTGAACGCGGTCGGCGACAGCGCCTCGCCTTGCGCCAAATCGCTCAGTAATTCCAGCGCGCGTGACACCTCGCCGTGGCGCGAACAAAAAACCGTCGGGATGTCCGCCCCGCCGTCCGCGCGACCGTCGAGGCACTGATAGGCCACCTCCAGCGCCATCTTGCCCAGGAAGCCAGCGCGCCGGCGCAGCATCGCCGGCATCGCCTTGACCCCCGGCTCGGCGCCTGCGACGATGGGGTGCGGCGCACGCGCCCATTGCGCCCAAGCGGCGGGCGTAGCCAGACCAGGCGCCCATTCGGCATGCCCAGCGATCGAAAAAGTAACGCCATGACTACGCATATTGACAAATAATCCAGAGCTTTGAGATGAGAAAAATGCGAACTCGCGCTCACGCGCTGCGAAAAATGCCAGCCGGCGTCCTTTTAAAATTATAAACGACAGCCGCTTGCATTCCACTCAAGTAATATCTTCGTGGCAACTATATTATCGATTGGGCCGGCATTTTGTGCATGCAAGCGCGGAATCTTATGCTAAATGCCACTATTCCGGCGCGACGGCAAAAGGGCGGGGCGCATCGCTGCGGCCCCGCCCTATCCTCATCGCAAAAACAATTTACATTATTGCCGCGCCGCTTAGAACACCCACAGCTTGTCGACAGGCAACTGCAACCAGTACCTCCCCGCCTCCAGCTTGTACTTGGAATAGGCGCGCAGGCCGAACTCGGGGCCGCCCGCCGGGCTCTTGAACAGGCATTCGAAGCGGTCGCCCAGGGACATGCAGGTCAGCAGCGGCAGCTCGATGGCGTTGTCCACCGGCGTCGGGCTGATCTTCACTTCCTCGACGCGGATGATGGTCGACGGCTCGCCGCCGCCGGCGCCACGCGCGGTGCCGGTTACTGCGGTGCCGTTGACGTCGAGCCGCACCAGCGCGCCGTCGCGCTGCACGACCTTGGCCGGCAGGCGGTTGTTACTGCCCATGAACTCCGCCGTGAACAGCGTCTCCGGCGTCTCGTACATGCTTTGCGGCGTTCCTTGCTGCTCGATCTTGCCGTTATTGAGCAGCAGGATGCGGTCCGAGATCGCCATGGCCTCGGCCTGGTCGTGGGTCACCATCAGCGCCGACAGGCCCAGTCGCACGATCAATTCGCGCAGGAAGGCGCGCGCCTCCTCGCGCAGCTTGGCGTCCAGGTTCGACAGCGGTTCGTCGAGCAGGATCACCGGCGGGTTGTAGACCAGCGCGCGGGCGATCGCCACGCGCTGCTGCTGGCCGCCGGACAACTGGTGCGGATAGCGCTCGGCCAGATGGCCCAGGCCCAGGTTTTTCAGCACGTCGGCGACTTTGTCCTTGATGTCGCTGGCGCCCATCTTGCGCAGCTTGAGGCCATAGGCGACGTTCTCGAACACCGTCTTGTGCGGCCACAGCGCGTAGGACTGGAACACCAGGCCCAGGTTGCGGTGCTCGGCCGGCATCTCGAAGTTCTTCGAGCCGTCGTAGACATTGCGGTCGCCGATGGCGATGGTGCCCTGCTTGGCGCTTTCCAGGCCGGCCACGGCGCGCAGCAAGGTGGTCTTGCCGCTGCCCGAAGGCCCGAGCAGCGCCACCACTTCGCCCTTCTGAAGGTGCATCGACACACCCTTCAGAATTTGATTGGCATGGGCGCCGGTGCCGTAGTCCAGGTGCAGATCGTTGACGGTAAGTTCATTCATGGTGGTGTCTCGTTTCATATTTTTTAATTAATTATGGAGCTTCACGCCGAAGCGCAAGGCGATGCCCAGGCCGATGGCCACCAGCGAGATATTGATGAACGATAGCGCCGCCACCAGATCCGTGGAGCCGCTCGCCCACAGCGACACGATCATCGCCCCGATCACCTCCGTGCCGGGCGTGAGCAGGTACACGCCGGTCGAGTATTCGCGTTCGAAGATCAGGAACACCATCAGCCAGGCGCCGAGCAAGCCGTATTTGACCAGCGGCAGCGTGACGTCGCGCGTGACCTGGCCGCGCCGTGCGCCGACCGCGCGCGCCGCCTCCTCCAGCTCCGGGCCCACCTGCAGCAGCGCGGTCGAGATCAGGCGCATGCCGTAGGCCAGCCACACCACCGAATACGCCAGCCACAGGGCGAAGATGGTCGAGCGCACGGAACGCAGCAGGGGTATCGCGTGCTCGCTGAGCCACAGCGCCACGCCGTTGTCCATGCCCTTCAACATGCCATCGAGCCAGCTCGGCACGAACAGGAACACCCACAGGAACGACAGGCCGGCCAGCAGGCCGGGCACGGCGCGCGGCACCAGCACGCTGTAGTCGAGGAAGCGGGTGATGGCGTCCGGCTTGCGGTGCATCGCCAGCGCGATGGCGCTGTAGCAGATCACCGCCAGCGCGCCGCCGATCACGCCGATCAGCACCGTGTTGACGATGCCGCGCACCAGCGCCGGCTGCTCGAGGATCTCGCGGAAGTGCTGCAAGGTCAGCACCTCGGCCAGCTTGACGCCCTCGCCCCAGTACTGGACGAAGGAGCGCAGCACGATGCCCGACAGCGGCATGATGATGGTGAACATCAGCCAGGCGAAGATCAGCGCGAAGGCCAGCCACTTCCAGCTACCGAGCGGCATCGGCTTCGAGCGCGCGCCCTTGCCCTTGATCGAGACGAACTTGTTGGCCGATTTGAGCAGGTGGCGCTGCACCATCACCAGCGGCATCGTCACCATCACCAGGCAGACGGCGACGGCGGCCATCAGGTGGTAGGACGGCGTGCCCATTTTGTTGGTCAACTTGTACAGGTAGGTGGCCAGCACCATGTGGCCCTCCGGGTCGCCCAGCACCAGCACCAGGCCGAACACCTCGAAGCCGAGGAAGAACACCAGCACGCCGGCATACGCCAGCGCCGGCGTGATCATCGGCAGCGAGACGTTGAACATCACCTGCAGCGGCGAGGCGCCGGCGACGCGCGCGGCTTCCTCCACGTCCGAGCCCAGGCTCTTGAGCGCGGACGAGGCGTACAGGTACACGTGCGGCACGTGGGTCAGGCCGGCGATCACCACGATGCTGGTGAACGAGTAGATATTCCACGGCACCATGCCGAGGATGTCCTTGGCCCACAGCGAATAGAAACCGACGGGTCCCATCGAGACGACGTAGCCGAAGCCCATCACCATCGGCGAGACGAAGATCGGCACCAGCAGCAGCGGCGCGATGAAGCCTTTGGCCGGCAGGTCGGTGCGGATCATCAGGAAGGCCAGCATGCCGCCCAGCGGCACGGCGATGGCGGCCAGGCCGACGGCCAGTAAGAAGGCGTTCTTGAACGCCATCGTGAAATCGGGATCGTCGAAGATGAAGCGGTAGGCGTCGAGGCCCAGCTCCTTGACCGGCATGAAGAACGGCGCGCTCAAAAAGCTTTGATAGAAGATCAGGAACAGCGGCAGGAAGATGGCGATGGAGGCGAGTACCACCACCACGCCGCGCGGCCAGTTCAGGCTGCGCCGGCCGGAGCCGGGGAGTGTCATAGTTTGCATAGGAATTCCGTTTTTCAGACGCGTGCGGGCACCCAACCCCGCCTCAATGCGGCGTTGGGTGGACCTAAGGTGACGCTTACTTCAGAGGTTTGCTTCGGCGGCTTACTTCTTACCGGCCGATTCTTTCCACTGCTTGAGGAAAGCCATGCGCTTGGCCGGTCCGAGGAACTGCAGCACCATCGGATGCACCGGCACCGGCTTGACGTTGTCCTTGCCGATTTGCTTGATCAGTTCCGCCGAGGTGGTCTCGCCGGTGACGTCGGCGCGGATCGCGAACAGCTTGGAATCGTTGGCGATGATGGTCTGGCCGCGGTGGGACAGCATGTAGTCCAGCCACAGCTTGGCGGCGTTCGGATTCTTGGCGGCCTTGTTGATGAACAGGACGCGCGACATCACCAGCGTATAGTCCTTCGGCAGCACCACGCCGAGCGACGGATCAGTCTTGGCGCGCACCAGCGCGTAGGAGCCGACCACGTTGTAGCCGATCAGGTTCTCGCCCGAGGAAATCCGCTCCATCATGGTGCCGGTCGACGACTGCACGCGCACCTTGGCGGCGCCGAAGGCGTTGAGCATGTCGAGGAACTTCGGATTCTCACGCGCGTCCTGCGTCATGAACATGAAGCCGACGCCCGATTTTTCGATATCGTAGGTGGTGACCTTGTCCTTGAACTTCGGCGTCTGAATCAGCTTGGCGAAGTCGGCGTGCGTGTACGGCACTTCCTTGGCGTCGACCAGGCGCTTGTTGTAGACGATGGCGGCCGGCTCGAAGGTGGTGCCGTAGGCCTGGTCGTCCCACATCGCCCATGCCGGCAGTTTGGGCGCCTCGACCGATTTGTACTTCATCGCGTAGCCGTCGGAGGCCAGGCGCATCTGCAGGTCCATCGCCGACGACCACACCGCGTCGGCGGTGTTGCCGCCTGCCGCCACCTCGGAGATGAAGCGGTTGTACACTTCGGTCGAATTCATGTCGTTGTATTCGACGGTGATGCCGGGGAACTGGGCGCTGAAGTCCTTGATCAGCGGCGCGGTGGCCTTGCTGTCGGTGGCACCGTAGACCACCAGCTTGCCCTCTTTCTTGGCGCCGTCGATGATCTTCTGGTAGTCGGCCGGATAGCCGGCCGGCACTTGCGCCAGGGCGGCGGTGGAGCTAGCGAACAGCGCGAACGAGAGGGACGCGCATGCGGCGGCCACTGAGGTCTTGAACATCATTTTTTAGTCTCCAATTGTTTTATTAGTTTTTTTGTGATCAGCGCACCAGACCGAGTTCGGCGGCGTGCCTGCCGTAATCGTCTACGGCCTTTGTTACATAAGCTTTCAATGCGTCGCCCGTCAGCCCGAACGGATACAACCCCAACGCCACGCGGGTCTGCGCGAACCCCGGATCGGCCAGCACGCGGTCGAAGGTCGCCACCCACTGCCGGTAAACCGCATCGGGCACCTGGGGGCCCATCCACAAACCACGGATGACCGGCCACACCACGTCCACACCCTGCTCGCGCGCGGTCGGCACACCGGCCAGCACGCCCGGCAGGCGCTTCTCCGACAGCACCGCCAGCACGCGGGTGTTGCCGTCGGCCGCGTACAGCGTCGCCTCGCTGGCGTCGCCCGACACCACCTGCACATAATTGGCATGCATCGCCGTGAAGGCCTCGCCGCCGCCCTCCAGCGCCACGAAGCGCAGCACCTTCGGATCCAGCCCGGCGGTCTTGAACACCATCGCCATCTTCAGCCAATCCTGGCTGCCGATGGTGCCGGAGACGCCGATCAGCACCTTCTGCGGATTCTTCTTCAACGCCGCCAGCAGTTCCGCCAGCGTCTTGTAGGGCGAATCGGCGCGCACCGCGATCATGCCGTAATCCGTTCCCAGCGCGGCCACCCAGCGCACATCGTTCGCGGTGGCCTTGCCGAACTTGCCCTGCGCCAGATTGAGCAGCGAGCCGCCGGAAAACACCACCAGCGTGTTCGGCTCGGCACGGCGCCGCTGCGACACCAGCGAATGCCAGGCCACCGCGCCGATACCGCCCGGCAGATAGGAGATCCGCATATCCGACGGCGGCGGCTTGGGCGCATTGGGCAAACCCTGCAAGCCCTGCAGGCCCTTTTGCGCCAGCTTGCAAGTGAGGTCCATCGCGCCGCCCGGTTTGGAGGGGACGATGCACTCCACGCTTGCCGCCCGCGCCACCGCGCATAGTAAAAACAGCGCGGCAATCAAAGCCTGCAAAACTTTAGTCATCTTGTATAGTTATCTTAGAGCGGTGAAGCTTTCAAAGCGCTTTCAGGCCGCGTCGACTTTCAGAAAAATATCGACGCGGCCCGGTCTTCGTTGCGAAGCGGCTTAGAAGCGGTGCTGCATGCCGGCGGTGATGCCGCGCTGGCTGTTGGCAAAGCCGGCGTCGTCGCGCGACAAGCCGGTGAGCTGGCCGTTCTTGGCCTTGGCGTAAGCGCCCGACACATGCAGGTCGGTGCGCTTGGACAGCGCATAGCGGTAGCGCAGCACGTACATGGTCGGATCGGCATCGCGGCCGGCGGCGACGTTCTTGACGTTGATGTGGTAGACCGCCGCGGTCAGCGTGGTGACTTCGTTAGGCTTGAAAGCGACGCCGCCCCAGGTGGTGGTGGCTTCGACATCGGCGGTCGCGGCGCGGCCGGCCGTCAGGTTGTAGTCGCGCATGACGGCCCAGAATTTCAGCGGACCGGTTTCGTAGTTGGCGCCGATGTGCCACACGGTGTTTTCATCGCGGTTGCCGGTGGCCGCCACGGTGTTGCCGTTGTTGCGCTCATACGTGGCCATCACGTTGGCCGGGCCGAACTTGTAGGCGACGGTGGCGCCCATCTTGGCGCTGTCGGCCACGCCGGTGGTTTGCTCGCCGGCGGCGTAGTTGGCGCCGAAGCGCCAATCGCCGAAGGTGCCGCTGTACTTGATCAGGTTATCGTAGCCGGTCGTGAAACCATATTTGCTCGGACCCGTGGCCGGTCCCGTGGTCGCCCACGAATAATACGGTGCGAAGCCCATCGGATCGTAGCTGATCACCGTGTCGTAGACACTGGTGAAGGAGCGGCCGACGACCAAGCGGCCGAAGGCGCCTTCCAGGCCCACGTAGGCCTGGCGGCGGAACAGCGCGCCGTCCTGGGCGCCGGTGTCCATCAGGATCCCGCCTTCCAGATTGAACACGGCTTTGAGGCCGCCGCCCAGATCCTCGGTGCCGCGGATGCCCCAGCGCGACGTATTCATGCCGCCCGAGATGACGCTGGTCTTGCTGCCGCCGGTGGCGCTGGCGTTGTTCACATTTTCGACGCCGACGTCCAGCAAACCATAGACTTGCACATTCGATTGGGCCTGGGCGGCACCGCCGGCGGCGGCTGCCAATGCCAGGATGGCAAGGCTGAATGGGGATTTTTTCATTGTGTCTCCAGTGGATATAGTTATTCGTGATGCCTGATATTTGCGATCAGGGTGCCACTATAGAAGTCGCATCCTTTCAATTACCTTTCACCTAGCTTTCACTACCTCAGGAAGGGTATTTCCTGTCGTCCTCGCACCACAAAGCCGATAGGCCTTCCCTTTTAACGCGCGGGCGACGATGATTCTGGCCTTACACTGAACCCATTTTTACGCCATGGCAAGAATTTATGCGCATACTGTTAGTTGAAGACCACACCGAGCTATCGCACTGGCTGGCCAAAGCGCTGCGCGACGCCCACCTGACCGTTGAATGCGCGGACAACGGCGCCGACGCCGACGCCCTGCTGCACACGCAGGATTACGCGCTGCTGATCCTGGACCTGACCTTGCCGCGCATGGACGGCCTGGAGGTGCTCAAGCGCCTGCGCGCGCGCGCCGCGCCGCGCGGCCAGACGCCGGTGCTGATCCTCACCGCGCGCGGCGGACTGGAAGAACGGGTGCAGGGCCTGAACCTGGGCGCCGACGATTATCTCGCCAAGCCGTTCGAACTGGCGGAACTGGAGGCGCGCGTCAAGGCGCTGCTGCGCCGCAGCGTCGGCAACGAGGCCCTGGTGCACCACTGCGGCGCGCTCAGTTTCGACACCGTCACGCGCATGTTCACCTACGCCGGCAGCGCGCTGGCGCTGACGCCGCGCGAGCACGCGGTGCTCGAAACGCTGATCACGCGCGCCGGCCGCGCCGTCTCGAAGGAAAAACTGTTCGACGAAGTGTTCGCGCTGGCCGACGACGCCAACATCGACGCCATCGAGCTGTATATCCACCGGGTGCGCAAAAAACTCGACATCGCCGCGCCGGACGCCGCCATCATCACCACCCTGCGCGGCATCGGCTACCTGCTGCAACCGCGTCCGGCGCTGGCCGCCGACTGACGCGCGGAGCCCCACACCGATGCCGCTCTTGACCAGGCTTGCCAAACGCTTCGGCCCCGGCGCCACCTTGGGCAGCCTGCGCGGCCAGTTGCTGCGCTGGTTGCTGGGCCCCTTGCTGGCACTGGTCACGCTCAACACCGTCTCGGTCTACCACAACGCGCTGGACGCGGCCGATGTCGCCTACGACCGCTCGCTGCTGGCGTCGACGCGGGCGCTGGCCGAACGCGTCTCCATCGTCGGCGGCAAGGTGGTGGCCGACGTGCCCTACGTCGCGCTCGACAGCTTCGAGACCGACACGCTGGGGCGCATCTACTACAAGGTCACCGGCATCAACGGCGAAACGGTGTCCGGCTACGGCGACCTGCCGGCGGTGCCGGCCAACGTGCCGCGCTCGGAGGCCTATCCGGCGCTGGTGCGCTTCTATCACGCCAACTACAACGGCCAGCCGGTGCGCATCGCCGCGCTGCTGCAGCCGGTGTACGACGACTCGATGCGCGGCATCGCGCTGATCCAGGTCGGCGAAACGCTGGAGGCGCGGCGCGGCCTGTCGAACCAGATCCTGTTCGACACGCTGACGTGGCAGGCCTTGCTGCTGCTGGCGCTCGCGCTGCTGGTGTGGTTCGCGGTGCGGCTGGTGCTGCAGCCGCTGATGCGCTTGAAGATCGCGGTGGAAACGCGCAGCCTGAACGATTCATCGGACGTCGATCCGGCGCTGGTGCACAAGGAGGTGCGGCCGCTGGTGGCGGCGATGAACAGTTCGCGCTCGCGCCTGCAGCTGTTAATCAGCAGCCAGCGCCGCTTCATCGCCGACGCCTCGCACCAATTGCGCACGCCGCTCACCGTGCTCAAGACGCAGGCCGAACTGGCGCTGCGCGAATGCGACCGCGCCGGCGTGGCGCCCGAAGAGACCAAGGCGGCGCTGCGCCACATCGTCCACAGCATCGCCGCCACCACCGACTCCACCGTCAACCTGGCCAATCGGCTGCTGACGTTGGCGCGCATCGAGCATGGCGGCGACGCCGATGGCGCGGCTTCGCAGGCGGAGCCGGTCTCGTTGCGCGACGTCGCGCGCCAAGTCGGGCTGGAGATGGCGATGGCGGCGGTGGCCAAGAACATCGACCTGTCGCTGGAGGCGGAGCGCGACTGCGTCGTCAGCGGCCAGGCCTTGCTGCTGCACGAGATGATCGCCAACCTGGTCGACAACGCGCTGCGCTACACGCCGGCCGGCGGCCAGGTGGCGCTGCGCGTGACCGAGGGCCCGAACGCCGGCGACATCGCGCTGGAGGTCGAGGACAGCGGCCCCGGGATCCCGGCGGCCGAGCGCGAGCGCGTGTTCGCGCCCTTCTACCGCGCCGCCGCCACGCTGGAGCGCAACCCCGGCGGCGCCGGCCTCGGCCTGGCCATCGTGCGCGACATCGCCAGCCTGCACAGCGCCACCATCGCGCTCGACGAAGCGGCCGGCGGCAAGGGGTTGAAGGTGACGGTCTTGTTTAGCCGCCGCTAAGGTGCTCACGGACGCCGGCGTCCGGTACACGCGGTAAAATAGCGGTCCCTCCCTGTCACCAGGATCGCACATGATCACCAAAGAAGAAATGGTCGAGCTATTCGCCGACATGAAACAGAACGCCCCGTGGGACAGCAACAAGCCGCTGTTGTGGGGCTACTTTTTCGCCGATGCCGACAAGGCCAAGCTGGAGGCCGTCCAGGCGCCGCTGAAAGCCCAGGGCTACCAGATCGTCGGCATCTACGACTCCAAACCCGACGGCGACGCGCCGGCGCTGTGGTGGCTGCACATCGAGAAGGTCGAGAAGCACACGGTCGACACATTGCACGCCCGCAACCAGCAGTTCTACAAGTTCGCCGAAGAGCACGGTCTCGAATCCTACGACGGCATGGACGTCGGCCCGGCGGCATGACGGCGGCGCCCTCGAACATTCTGACCACCGCGCGCCTGCGGCTGGAGCCGGTGGACGACCACCACTTCGACGGCTTGCGCTCGATTAACGGCGATGCGGAGGTGATGCGCTACATCACCGGGCGGCCGGAAACGCCCGAGGATACCGCCACCTTCATCGCCCGCAACAAGGCCAAGTGGACAGAGCTGGGGCACGCCTGGTGGGTTTTCATCGCCCGCGACAGCGGCGAGACCGTCGGCACCGGCGCCGTGCAACATATCGAACGCGACCCGCGCAATCCGCTGGAGCTGGGCTGGCGCCTGCGCGCCGACCAGCAGGGCAAAGGCTACGCCACCGAGGCGGCGCTGGCCATGGCAAGGTTCGCCTTCGAGCGCCTGGGCGCCAGCGAGCTGTGTGCGGTCTGCCGCCAGGAAAACCTGCCCTCGTCGGCCGTCATGCGGCGCATCGGCATGCGCTTCAGGGGCATCGAGCGCTGGTACGAGACCGATGTGGCCACCTTCGAGATGGCGCCCGGCGACCTGGCGGAAGCGACGACACATACCAAGGCCCCTTAACCGGTGGCGGCCGGCGCTCGCGCGCGCCGCGCCCGCCCCCGCAATATTTCCAATTAAACACACCTCGGGCGCGGTTTGGCCTATCATTCAGCATTTCTCCCATACGACCAACGATGCTCTCGAAACTCTCGTTTCGCCAGTTACTGCTGGGCGTCTTCCTGTTGATTGCTGTATTGCTGAGTGCCGCCTCCCTGCACGCGCTGTGGACGCTGGACCGTCTCGCCTTCCACAGCCGCGACAGCGGACACCACGCGCTGGCGCTCACCGAAAACACCCAGCAGCTGGCCGAGCGCAGCGTGGCGATGACGCGCAGCGCCCGCCAATACCTGGTGCTGGACGATCCCGCCTTCCGCATGCGCTACGCCGACGCCTGGCGCGAGGCCCGCGCGGCGCTCGACGCCGTCCAGCGCGGCCTGCCCCATGCTCCCAACATCGCCTTCGACACCTGGCGCCAGGCCGGCGAGCAAGCCTGGGACATCCTGCAAATGCCGACCCGCGCGCGCACCAGCGCCCGCCGGCAGGCGCTGGAAAAAGTACTGGCGCTGTTGCCACGTATAAACACCCAGCTGGCTGAAGAGGTCAAACAGGAGGTCGAACTGCGCAACACCGAACTGCTTGCCGAGCTCGACCAGCGGCGCGCCGTGCTCAAGGCGCAAGTGATCGCCTCCATCGTGGTGGCCGCGCTGCTGGCCGGCGGCTTCGGCCTGTGGCTGTCGCGTCCGCTGGCGCAGATCGAGTCGGCGATCGACCGGCTCGGCGAAAACCGCTTCGACGAGGCGATCGAGGTGCGCGGCCCGGCCGACCTGCAGCGCGTCGGCCAGCAGCTCAACTGGCTGCGCCAGCGCCTCTCGAACCTGGAGGAGGACAAGTCCCGCTTCCTGCGCCACATCTCGCACGAACTGAAGACCCCGCTCGCGGCGCTGCGCGAAGGCGTTGCCCTGCTGGAAGATGGCGTGGCCGGGGCGTTATCGCCCAACCAGCGCGAAATCGCCGGTATACTGAATCAAAACACCGCGGCGCTGCAGTCGCAGATCGAAGCGCTGCTGCGCTACAACGAAGCCACCTTCGACGCCCACCACCTGCACCTGGAGCAGACCGACATGTCGGCCCTGCTCGCGCGCGCCATCGACAGCCAGCGCCTGCAATGGCAGGCGGCCAAGCTGACCGTCAACACCGAGGGCAAGGCGCGGCCGATCACGGTCGACGCCGACAAGATGGGAGTGGCGATCGGCAACCTGCTGTCGAACGCCCTGCGGTTCAGCCCCCAGGGCGGCGTGATCAGCTTCCAGCTCGAGGAACGCAACGACCGGCTGCTGATCGACTGCGCCGACCAGGGACCCGGCGTGGCGCCGAACGACGCCGCGCGCATCTTCGAGCCGTTTTACCAGGGCCAGCGCCAGCCGCCCGGCGCGCGCCGCGGCAACGGCATTGGCCTGTCGATCGTGCAGGAATACATCGCCGCGCACCATGGCGTGTTGCAACTGCTGCCGTCCGACCAGGGCGCCCGTTTCCGAATTGAACTACCTTACTGAAGTCCGCCCACGATGGTGAATATGATGCCTTACGCAAAATCCGCTTCCTCCCGCGCGCCGGCGCGCCTGCTGTGCGTGCTGCTATGCCTGGTGCTGGCCGCCTGCACCCAAATCCAGCCCAAGCCGGCGCCTGCGCCGCAGCCGCCCCCACCGCCGCCGCCGGTGGTGGAACTGGCGCCGCCGCCGCCACCGCTTGACGAGGTGGGGCCGCTGCTGAGCTATCACCAGTCGCTGCGGCGCATGAGCCAGGGCGAGCTGCTCAAGGAGCTCAGCGGCCTGACCCAGCAACCGCGCAGCCCGCGCCTGTCCATGCAGATGGGCATGGTGCTGATGCTCACGCGCGGCGGCGGCGACCTGGCCCGCGCGCAGACGCTGTTCGACGGCGTCGGCAACTCCACCGACAGCGAGGCGGCGGCCTTCAAGCCGCTGGCGCTGGTACTGTCGAGCAATTGCGCCGAGGCGCGCCGGCTGGCCGAGCATGTGGACCGGCTGGCGGCGCAGCAAAAGGATAGCCAGCGCCGCATCGACCAGCTCAACGACATGGTGGAGGGCTTGAAAAACATCGAGCGCACCTTGCCGGTCCGTCCGGCCGCCAGCGCGCCGCAGGGGATCATCAAATGAGCGCGGCCGACGACCAACTGGCCGCCGCCGGCGCCGCCCGCAACCCGGCCGGCAAGGGCGCCCACTTATTGGTGGTGGACGACGACGCCGACCTGCTGCGCCTGCTGTCGATGCGGCTGACCGCCAACGGCTACCGGGTCACCGGCGTCGGCAGCGCGGAGGCGGCGCTGGCGCGCATGTCGATCGAGCTGCCTCGTCTGGTCATCAGCGACATCCGCCTGCCGGACCGCGACGGCATGTCGCTGTTCCAGGAAATCCGCCACAACTACCCGGCCCTGCCGGTCATCCTGCTGACCGCCCACGGCACCATTCCGGACGCGATCGAGGCGACCACCCTGGGCGCTTACGCCTACCTGACCAAGCCGTTCGACGCCAAGCTGCTGCTGGACCGCATCGCCCAAGCGCTGAGCCTGTCGGCGCCGGCCGCCAGTCCGTCCAACGGCGACGAGGCCTGGCGCGCCGGCCTGATCAGCCGCAGCCAGCGCATGGACGAGCTCCTGGCCGAGGCCCGGCTGGTGGCCGCGTCCGACGCCAGCATCCTGATCCGCGGCGAAAGCGGCACCGGCAAGGAACTGCTGGCCAACGCCATCCACCGCGCCAGCCGCCGCGCCAAGGCGCCCTTCATCGCCGTCAACTGCGGCGCCATTCCCGAGGCGCTGCTCGAATCGGAGCTGTTCGGCCACGTCAAGGGCGCCTATACCGGCGCAGTCAGCGCCCGCGAGGGGCTGGTGCAGGCGGCCGACGGCGGCACCCTGTTCCTCGACGAGATCGGCGATATGCCGCTACTGCTGCAAGTAAAGCTGTTGCGCGTACTGCAAGAGCGCGTGGTGCGCCAGCTGGGCTCGGATGTTCCACGGCCGGTCGATGTGCGCATCCTGTCGGCCACCCACCGCGACCTCGACACGGCCATGCTGGAAGGCCAGTTCCGCGAGGATTTGTATTACCGGCTCAACGTCATCACCCTGACCTTGCCGCCGCTGTCGCAGCGGCGCGAGGACATCACGCCGATGGCGACCCAGTTCCTGCACACGCTGGCGGCGAAATACGGCAAGACAGTGCGCGGCTACGCCCCGGACGCGCTGGAGGCGCTGACCACCGCCTCGTGGCCGGGCAATGTGCGGCAACTGTATAACGTGGTGGAACACGTGTGCGCACTGGCGACGGCGCCGCTGATTCCGTTGTCGCTGGTGCAGCGGGCGCTGCGCGTGCCGTCGCTGGAAGTGCTCAGCTATACGGAGGCCAAGCAACGCTTCGAGCGCAACTATCTGGTCCAGCTGCTGAAACTCACCGACGGCAACGTGGCCGACGCCGCCCGGCTGGCGGAACGCAACAGGACCGAGTTCTACCGTCTGTTACAGAAATACGACCTCGACGCCAGCCTTTTCCGCACCGACCCGACCGTTGTCGCCACCGAGCGACAGGACGATCCCTTTAAAAATCAATGACTTAGCAAATGGCGGCAGCAGGCTGTCGCCATTTCACGACAAAATCGGTGGAATGTAGACGTATACGTCACGATTTGACAATTAATTCCAGGAAATATCTTCATAAGCTCATGATTTTAAAAAGCTTTTAATAGCTGGCACGCCGATTGCTAAGGATAGGATTACGTCACAGACGTTTCACCTAAACTTGAGTAAAGGAAGCAAATCATGATGACTACCAAACTGATCGCCCGCCTGATGGTTGCAGCTACCCTCACCGCTGCAGCAGCTACTGGTACCGCCTTCGCAGCGGGTCAGCAAGAAGGTGCTATGGCTGGAGCCGCCAAGACTGGCACCGCCACCAATGACGATGCAATCACCAGCAAGATCAAGGCTTCCCTGGCCGATCAAAAACAAATTGGCGTGACCACCACCGACGGTGTGGTTGTGCTGAGCGGCGCCGTCCCGAGCACTGAAGTTGGCACCAAAGCCATTCAGGTCGCATCGGCCGTCCCTGGCGTTAAGGAAGTAAAAAGCGAACTGACCGTCGCTTCGAAGTAAGCAGTACCACCGCATTTGAGCAGTAAGAGTTTCCCGCAGTAAAAACCTTGCAGTAGAAGTATCCGTAGTACCGCAACACCACCCTAGTAACTGACCCTTTTCCGGGTAGCGTTCGTAGACGCTACCCGGACTTTTTTGCCTAAAGAGTTGCCAGATAATCAACCTGCATCGATTATCCGGACACCCTCTCCTCCTTCGCGCTCCTAGCTCAGGTTTTCCAAACGAATCTTCGTCACGCTGCCGCAGACGGTCGACAGGCCTTCCATCTTGGCGATGGCCGCCGTCACGTTTTTTTCCTGCGTCTGGTGTGTCAGGAAAATGATGTCGGTCTTGGTTTCGCCGTCGGCCGGTTCCTTTTGCAGCATGGCGTCGATCGAGATGGTCGCGTCGGCCAGGATGCGGGTCAGGTCGGCCAGCACGCCGGGCTGGTCGCTGACATTCATGCGCAGGTAATAGCTGGTGGTGATTTCCGACATCGGCAGGATCTCGATGTTGGTCATCGCGTTCGGCTGGAACGCCAGGTGCGGCACGCGGTGTTCCGGATCGGCCGTGGCCAGGCGTGTGATGTCGACCAGGTCGGCGATCACTGCCGAGGCGGTCGGCTCGGCGCCGGCGCCTTTGCCGTAGTACAAGGTCGCGCCGACGGCGTCGCCCTGCACCAGCACGGCGTTCATCGCGCCTTCGACGTTGGCAATCAGACGCTTGCTCGGGATCAGGGTCGGATGCACGCGCAGTTCCACGCCCTCGACGCCGTTGACCTTGGCGCGCTTGGCGATGCCCAGCAGCTTGATGCGGTAGCCCAGTTGCTCGGCGTAGCGGATGTCGATCGCATTGAGTTTCGAAATGCCCTCGACGTGCGCCTTGTCGAACTGCACCGGAATGCCGAAGGCGATGGCCGACATGATGGTGGCCTTGTGCGCCGCGTCCACGCCCTCGATGTCGAAGGTCGGGTCGGCTTCAGCGTAGCCCAGTTCCTGCGCCTGCTTAAGCACGGTGGCGAAGTCCAGGCCCTTGTCGCGCATCTCGGACAGGATGAAGTTGGTGGTGCCGTTGATGATGCCGGCCAGCCAGTCGATGCGGTTGGCGGTCAAGCCTTCGCGCAGCGCCTTGATGATCGGGATGCCGCCGGCCACCGCCGCTTCGAAGGCGACCATGACGCCCTTTTCCTGCGCGGCAGCAAAGATTTCGTTGCCGTGCACGGCCAGCAGCGCCTTGTTGGCGGTGACCACGTGCTTGCCGTTGGCGATGGCTTGCAGCACCAGCGCCTTGGCCTCGTCGTAGCCGCCGATCAGCTCGACGACGATGTCGATGTCCGGATCGTTGACGATGTCGAACGGGTTGGCGACCACTTTGACCTTGCCGCCGGTGCGCTCCTTGGCGCGCTCGAGGTTGCGGGCCGAGACGGCGACCACTTCGATGCCGCGACCGGCGCGGCGGCGGATTTCTTCCTGGTTGCGTTCCAACACGTTGAACGTTCCGGAGCCGACGTTGCCGACGCCTAACAAGCCTACTTTGATGGGTTTCATATGATTCGTTTCTATTGATCTGCGGTTCGGTGGAGCGTGGAGGCTAGAAGCTGGCGCCGTGGCGTTTGCGGTAGCCTTCCATGAATTTGGCGATACGGCCAAAGGCTTCCGTCATATCGTCCGAGTTCGGCAGGAACACGACGCGGAAGTGATCCGGCGCGATCCAGTTGAAGCCGCTGCCCTGGACGATGAGCACTTTCGTTTCTGCCAGCAATTCGTAGGCGAACTGCTGGTCGTCCGCAATCGGATAGATTTTCGGATCGAGGCGCGGGAACATGTACAGCGCCGCTTTCGGCTTGACACAAGTGACGCCCGGAATATCGGTCAGCAGCTTGTAGGCCAGATCGCGTTGCTTCAACAGGCGCCCGCCCGGTCCCACCAGGTCTTGTATCGACTGGTAGCCGCCGAGCGCAGTCTGGATCGCAAACTGCCCCGGTGCGTTGGCGCACAAGCGCATCGAGGCCAGCATGTTGAGGCCCTCGATATAGTCTTTCGCATGGGATTTTTCGCCCGACACCACCATCCAGCCGGAACGGTAGCCACAGGCGCGGTAGTTCTTCGACAGGCCGTTGAAGGTGACGAACAGCACGTCGTCGGCCAGCGAGGCGATCGAGACGTGCTCGGCCTCGTCGTACAGCACCTTGTCGTAGATCTCGTCGGCGTAGATGATCAGCTGGTGCTGGCGCGCCAGCTCGATGATCTGTTGCAGCAGCTCGACCGGATACAACGCGCCGGTCGGGTTGTTCGGGTTGATGACGACAATAGCGCGCGTGTTCGAGTTGATTTTGCGGCGGATGTCCTCAATGTCCGGGAACCAATCCTGTTGCTCGTCGCAGATATAGTGCACCGGCGTGCCGCCGGACAGGCTGACGGCGGCGGTCCACAGCGGATAGTCGGGCGCCGGCACCAGCACCTCGTCGCCGGTGTTGAGCAGCGCGTTCATCGACATCACGATCAGTTCGGACGCGCCGTTGCCCAGGTAAATGTCGTCGATCGACACGCCGGCGATGTTCTTGCCTTGCGTGTAGTGCATGACCGCCTTGCGCGGCGCGAACATGCCCTTGGAATCGGTGTAGCCAGCCGCGTTGGACAGGTTGATTTTCATATCCTGGACGATCTCGTCCGGGGGATCGAAACCGAACACGGCGAGGTTGCCGATATTCAACTTGGTGATCTTGTGGCCTTCTTCTTCCATTTGCCGGGCTTTTTCCGGCACCGGGCCGCGGATCTCGTAGCAGACTTCCGCCAGTTTGTTCGATTTTTGAATCGGTCGCAAAATAAAATCCTGTCTTGGTGAGGCAAACCGCTGTGGCCTGCCAAAAACGCGATGGCGGCCTGTGCTGCAATGCGAAAAGAACCATTCTGCCGAAAGCCACCCGTTTAATCAACCTCTGGCGGGGCGAAACGGCGAAGCGCCCCTTGAAAAAGGCTACAATGCCACTAATAACGCTTAGACAAGCCATCAAATAGCAGATACCACCATGAAGCTCCACGCAAGCGATACCAAAAAGTACCAAACCGTCACCGGCTACGATGAAACCGGGGTCGAGATCAACGCCCAGCGCTACAACTACAGCCTGATCGTGCTGCCGGAAACCGAGCCGCGCGCCTGGCCGGCGCCGACCTTCGAATCCCTCACGGCCGAGCATTTCGACATCATCGGCGCCGATGCGCCGGACGTCGTCATCCTCGGCACCGGCGTCAAACAGCGCTTCATCCACCCGCGCCTGACGGCCGCGCTGACGATGCGCCGCATCGGCGTCGAATGCATGGACAGCCAGGCCGCCTGCCGCACCTACAACATCCTGATGGGCGAAGGCCGCAAGGTCACCCTGGCGCTGATCATTGACAACACCGACAAGGCGGGCGCCTGAGCCGCCTGAAACCACAAGGCGCGCGGCCATGAGCGACGCAGCCGGCGACACGAACGACCACGACCGCCGTCAACGCGCGGTCGTCTTCGCGCACCGCAAGCTCGGCGTACGTTGCATCAAGGTGCTGCTGGCGGGCGGCGTCGACGTCGCGCTGGTGGTCGCCCACCGTGACGCCCCCGGCGTAAACGACCACGACGAATCGGTGCGCTCGCTGTGCCGTGAAGAACGCATCCCCTGCACCACCCCCGACGACATCGCCTCGCCCGAGTTGCTGGAAGAGGTGCGCGACGCCATGCCGGATCTGATGTTCAGCTTTGACTACGGCCGCACGCTGCCGGCGGAGTTGCTCGCGGTCGCCCCGGCCTACAATATGCACGGCTCGCTGCTGCCGGAGTTTCCTGGCGCCGCGCCGGTCGAGTGGGCGGTGCTGCACGACGCCACCGTCACCGGCGCCAGCCTGCACGAGTTGACGTCCGAGCCCTTTGCCGGCGCCATCGTGTCGCAAGTGGAGGTGCCGATCCTGCCCGACGACACCGCCTTCGACGTGTCCGTCAAGGTCACCGTGGCGGCCGAGCAGACCCTGTGGCGCGTGCTGCCGTCGCTGCTCGACGGCACGGCGCCGCGCCTGCATAACAGTGCGAGAGCGGACGTCAAAGCGGCCGGCGGCTTAGGCCCGCGCACACCCGAGGACGGCCGCATCGACTGGCGCCAGCCGGCGCGGCAGGTCTACAACCTGCACCGCGCCGCCGCGCCGCCCTACCCCGGCGCGTTCACCGACATCGCCGGCGTGCGTTACGTGATCGCGCGCGCCCGCCTGTCCGGCAATTTCGGCAACGTCGTCGCCGTCGGTTTGCCACCGGGCTTGACCGTAGTGGATAATTGCATCTTTGGCGTTTGCGGCGACGGCCGCATGCTGACGATTTCCAGCCTGACCGCCGATGGCGCGTCCATCACGGCCGAGCAGCTGCAAGCGCGCCTGCGGGCGCGGTCCTAGGCCAGGTTGGACAATATTTACTTTGCCCGCCCGTCTTGAAGGGTGAAAACTCGCCCTCATATTGTCGATGTCCATCTCCAGGAGAAAACCAGTGGCTGATAGCCAACCCGTAGTTACCGACTTTTCCGCCCCCATGACGAGCGGCCGGACGTTCCAGTTGTCGGGCCGGCCAGCGCGCCATACCGTGCTGTTTTTCTACCCGAAAGACAATACCCCCGGCTGCACCACCGAGAACATGGCGTTCCGCGATCTGTACGAACAATTCCAGGCCGCCGGCACCGAAATCTACGGCATCAGCCGCGATTCGCTGCGCTCGCACGAAGGCTTCAAAGCCAAGCTGGGCCTGCCTTTCGAGCTCATTTCCGATCCCGACGAGGCGGTCTGCGCGCAGTTCAACGTCATGAAAATGAAGCAAATGTACGGCAAGACCGTCCGTGGCGTCGAGCGCAGCACGTTTGTCATTGACGCTAGCGGTCAATTGGTGAAAGAATGGAGAGGCGTGAAGGTAGCGGGTCACGTCGATGAAGTGCTGGAATTTGTGGCGCGTCAGGCTTAACAGGTTTGCGCGTTGCCTTTCAGAGTTGCTCAACCGTAGCAGAATCATGCGCATCCAGCCATTTTGTTAACCATTTTGAGTCATCACTGTCACTCTTCCCACCCTACATGGTGGCCAGCCGGCCACCACGCGGTACTTTCTCCGGGCAGGATGTGCGCCCGTCGGCAGTCTACTATTCTGTTCCACCCAGCATCCACCCCATCCGGCACTAACGTTTCCTCCATTGGAAGCGTGCGCTTGTCCCATGGGCGGATTCCTCCAGTTATTTTTCAATTGAGATCCTGATGCCACTGCCAAAATTACCTAGTAAGCCAGCGACTTTACTGTTGGCAAAAGATTATCCAAAAGCGACAGGGCCGCGCCCGGTTTCCGCCATTGCGGCGGTCGCCGAGATCGCGCCGGCACCCGCGCCGAAGAAGGCGGCGCCCGTCAAAGCAGTACCCGTAGCGAAATCCAAAGCGGCGGCGCCGGTCGCCGTCCAAGCCGCGCCGGCAGCACCTGCGGCGCCAGCGAAAACCACCGCCAAATCGAAGGCCGTGGCCGCTGTGCTGAAGGCCGCGCCGGCCGTGTTGAAAGCCGCCCAAGCAACGCCGACACCTGCCCCGGCACCGGTGGCCGCCAAGCCGGCCGCGAAGGCCAAGGCCATTCCCGCCGCGCCTGCCGCGCGCGGCAAGGTCACGCCGATCACCGCCGAGGCGCCACACCCGGCCAAGCACAAGGCCAATGAAGTGGCGATCAAGTCGTCGACCAGCCGTCACGCCGACCAGACCGGCACCACCAAGCTGTTCGTGCTCGACACGAACGTGCTGATGCACGATCCATCGTCGCTGTTCCGCTTCGAGGAGCACGACGTCTACCTGCCGATGATGACGCTGGAGGAGTTGGACAACCACAAGAAGGGCATGACCGAGGTGGCGCGCAACGCCCGCCAGGTGTCGCGCACCCTCGACGCGCTGGTGTCCAACACCGACGACGACGCCATCGAGAACGGCATCCCGCTGTCCAAGCTGGGCAACAAGGACGCCAAGGGCCGGCTGTACTTCCAGACCCGCATGCAAACGGCGGACCTGCCGGTGGGCCTGCCGGTCGGCAAGGCCGACAACCAGATCCTGTCCGTGGTGCGCTCGCTCGAGGCCGAACAGGAAGGCCGTCCGGTGGTGCTGGTGTCGAAAGACATCAACATGCGCATCAAGGCGCGCGCGCTGGGCCTGCCGGCCGAGGATTACTTCAACGACCACGTGATGGAAGATACCGACCTGCTGTACTCGGGTATCGTCCAGCTGCCGGACGACTTCTGGACCAAGCACGGCAAGGACCTGGAATCGTGGCAGGAAAATAAAAACGGCCAGAGCGCGACGTTCTACCGCGTCACCGGTCCGTTCGTGCCGTCGCTGCTGGTCAACCAGTTCATCTTCCTGGAGCCGAAAAATGGCGAAGCGCCGTTCTACGGCCAGGTCAAGCAGATCAACGGCAAGACCGCCGTGCTGCAAACCCTGCGCGACTTCAGCCACAACAAGAACAATGTGTGGGGTGTGACCGCCCGCAACCGCGAGCAGAACTTCGCCTTGAACTTGCTGATGAATCCGGAATGCGACTTCGTCACCCTGCTCGGCCAGGCCGGCACCGGCAAGACCCTGCTGGCCCTGGCGGCCGGTCTGGCGCAAGTGCTGGAGACCAAGCTCTACAACGAAATCATCGTCACCCGCGTGACGGTGCCGGTCGGCGAGGACATCGGTTTCCTGCCGGGCACCGAGGAAGAAAAGATGTCGCCGTGGATGGGCGCCTTCGACGACAACCTCGAAGTGCTCAACAAGTCCGATTCGGACGGTGGCGAATGGGGCCGCGCGGCAACGCAGGACCTGATCCGCTCGCGCATCAAGATCAAGTCGCTCAACTTCATGCGCGGCCGCACCTTCGTCAACAAGTTCCTGATCATCGACGAAGCACAGAACTTGACGCCGAAACAGGTCAAGACGCTGGTCACGCGCGCCGGTCCGGGCACCAAGATCCTCTGCCTGGGCAACATCGCGCAGATCGACACGCCGTACCTGACCGAAGGCTCCAGCGGCCTGACGTACGTGGTCGACCGCTTCAAGGGTTGGTCGCACAGCGGCCACGTGACCCTGGCGCGCGGCGAACGCTCGCGCCTGGCCGATCACGCCAGCGACGTGCTGTAATGTAGTAGAATAAACAGGTACCTGTTAGCCCCGCCCGCAGCAATGCCGGCGGGGCTTCTTTTTCCGCAAACAGTTTCTGTCACCCAACCTATGCACAAGTTGGCACAAGTAAGCGTGTTGATCCACGAAAGTTCTTGAATCCTGTGGCATCCTGTATAACACTGACATCCAAGTCATTGATTTCGCCCGCCTTTTCCGACCACAGCTGAGGTAAGACCATGGACATTCCTATCCTGATCCAGAAGCGTGAAGGCAGCCGATACGGGGTGACCGTCCCGGACATCCCGGGCTGCGTGACCACCGGTGAGACGGTGGACAAAGCGATGAGCAACGCCACCAAGGCCATCTACGGCCACGTCGGCCAGCTGGTCGAGCAGGGCAAATCGTTTGAAATCAGACCGTCCGAAGTGGAGCACCTGTCGCGCGAGCCCGATTACGCCGACGGCATCTGGGCCATGGTCAGCCTCGACCTGGCCAGGCTGGACGATCCGCCGGAGGGTTGACTCTTAGCGTTCCCGGGAACACGCGTCGATCTAAACCACGTAGGGCGGATTAGCGCAGCGTAATCCGCCAGGCTCCGTTCGCGGCTCATCGAGAAACGGACGTTGAGAGGTGGTGGAACCATGAAAACGGCTATCCTTAGAATTCAATCGCTCGACGAGAGCCTGACCGATTTCGCGCGAGCCTGGAAATCAGGCATACCAGACACCGCAGCCATTATCGCCTTTGCGACGCCCGAATTGGCGCGGGACATCCTCACACCAGAGCGCTGGCAGATCCTAAAGTCGCTCTGCGGCGCAGGCGCTGTATCAACCGGCGACATCGCTCGCCGTGTGGGCCGCGAAGCCGACAGCGTCAACGCCGATGTCGCCGCGCTGCTCTCCGCCGGCGTACTGGAGGGCACCCAAGGCGGCGTGATTTTTCCCTACGACGACGTTTCCCTTGACCTTCCCACGATTGGAAGGCATACAGTATGATCATCGAAACCGAGAAGGAGAAGTCGATGTATCAGCTACAAGTGGAAAACATGAGTTGCGGTCACTGCGTGGGCGCGGTGACCAAGGCGGTGCAGGCGATCGACGCCGCCGCCAAGGTCGAAGTCGATCTGGCCACCAAGACCGTCAAAATCGACAGCGCCACGGCGCTGGCGCCGCTGAAATCAGCCATCGCGGACGCCGGCTACCCGGTCACCGCCGCCTGATTCGGCATGCCCCGCCCGCCGCGGGTTACTCCAACTCGGGGTAGTGGCGGAAGATGCCGTCCTCGTTGAACGGGATGCGCCGCTTCGAGCCCACATAGGCGGCGATATTGGGACGCGCCGCCACCTTGTCGCGCAAGGCCACCAGGCCGGGATACGACGGTTCGAGCTTCGCCATCGTCTTCGGAAACGCATAGCGCAAACCCTCGATAAGCTGGAACAGCGACAGATCGACATACGACAGGCGGGAGCCGATGGCCCAGCCGCCACGTCCCGGATTGCGCCGCACCACACCTTCGAAATAGTCCAGGAACTTCGGTATGCGCGTCTCCCTGAAGTCCTTGGCGCGCGCCTTGGCTTCCTTCTTCTGGTCTTCGTAGTACTTGTTTGTGGAGATCGGATGATGCGTGTCGTGCGCCTCGGCGACGATGTCGGAGATGGTCAGCTGCAGCTGGTTGGCCCACAAACGCCCCGCTTCCGCGCGCGGCGCCAGTCCATGCCGCGCGCCGAGGAACAGCAGGATATTGGACGTCTGCCCGATCAGCAGCTCGCCCGCGCGCAGCACCGGCGGCGCGAACGACGGATGATCGACCTTGTCGCCGTCCAGGCTTGCCATCAACGCCGGCATGCCCTTCTTGCGCCGCGCCACATCGTCGTAGGGGATGCCCGCCTCCTCCAGCGCCAGCCGCACGAATTCGCCGCGGCCTTGCAGGCCGTCCCAGTAATAGAGTTGGTATGGTGTCGTCATGCGAAATATCGTAGCACCACCGGCGCGCGCCCGGCGCACGAACCCGGCGCCCGGAAAGCTTTTGCGGCCACGGTTATAATCGATCGGAAACTGCTACTCCGCCCGATCCCACATCAACCATGTCTGTCTCCCGCCCATGCCGCCAGTCCCACCGCTTGAACTGCACATCGTCCTGATGGTCGCCGCCGCCGGATTCTTCGCCGGCGTGCAAAACGCGCTCGCCGGCGGCGGCTCGTTCATCACCTTCCCCGCCCTGCTGCTGGCCGGATTGAATCCGCTGGCCGCCAACATGACGTCGACCATCGCGCTGTTCCCCAGCCAGATCACTTCCGCCTACGCGGGACGAAAGCTGGTGGGCGACGTCGGCCCGCTGACGTTCCGCCAGATGCTGATCATCAGCGCCATCGGCGGCGTGTTCGGCGCGGTGCTGCTGCTGAATACCCCGGCGTCGTTCTTCGAGCGGCTGGTGCCTTGGCTGGTGCTGTTCGCCACCAGCGTGTTCGCGTGGGGGAGTTTCCGCAAAAAGCCGCTGCACGCGGCTGGTGCGATGCCGCGCTGGGTGCTGGTGCTGGCGCAGGGATGTATCGCGATTTATGGCGGTTACTTCGGCGGCGGCATCGGCTTCCTGATGCTGGCGGCGCTGACCGTCGCGGGGCAGCAAGTGCGCATGGCGGCGGCCACCAAGAACGTCCTGGCGATGGCCATGAACGCGGTGGCGGCCATGATATTCGCCACCTCAGGTTTGATTAGCTGGCCGGCGGCGCTGGCGCTGTGCGTCGGCGGGATCGCCGGCGGCTTGTGCGGCGGGTGGTTGATCCACCGCCTGCCGGAAAAGGTGATGCGTGGTTTCGTGGTGGTGGTCGGCGCGGCGTTGACGGTTTGGATGTTTGTCCGTTGATGTCCTTAGCCGCCACCGCTCAGAGCATTTCCTTTAGCTTGGCCAGCTTCTTGCGCCGTCCGATGTAGCCGGCGCCCACCAACCCGGCGGCCAGCGCCAGCAAGGCCAGCGTCCCCACCGTCTTCTGCGCCGGACTCAGATCGGCCAGCGTCTGCATCTCAAATCCGCTTACCTTGGCGTCGGCCGGCTCGGTTTTCGCAAACGATGCCGGCGCCGGATCGGCCGGTTTGGCTTTGGCGCGCGGCGCCGGTACCGGTTGCAGTTCCTGCGACTTCGCTTGCAGCACTTGCAGGTCAGCCAGCGCGGCCTGCATCGCGGCGTCGTTGGCCTGCTGCTGCCCCGGCGCTGGCGCCACCGGCTGCGCCGACGGCGCCGAACCGCCTGCGCGGCCGGCAGCCGCCGCCCCGCGTACGATCGCCGGATTCGAGCCGACGTTCGGCACGAACTGGCCGGTGAACTGCGGCGCGATCTTCAACGTCGCCTTGCTGCACGAATCCGCGCTGCACGACACGCCCGCGTCCTTGATCGCCCGCGCGTTCTGCCGCGTGAGGTTGTCGCGCACCGCGTCGCCCGGTTTCCAGTATCCACGCTCGATGGCGCTCAGCATGCGGTCGGTCACGGCCTGGTACGCGCGCAGGTTGCCGCTGGCGGCAAAGCGCTCACGCACTTTCAGGCCATTGCGGTCGGCCACGTAGGTGTCGTACATGCGCTGCCACTTGCTGCCGTCGACCACTTCCGGGACCGTCACCTGCCACGCCCACAGGTAGTCGACCACGCGGTTGATGTAGCGCGCGCCGGAATACCCTTCCTTCAGCATGCTGTCGGCCCACTTTGGATTGAGATAGCGCGACTGCATTTCCTGGCCCATGTACTGCTCCAGCGTCTTGTGGCCCGGCTTGCGCGGATTGGACAGATCGCTCACCACCACCTCCGGCGTCTTGCCGTCCACGCTGCGGATCGCCATCGCGGTGCCACCCAGGTATTGGAAGAAGTCGTCGTTGTCCAATGTCGCGAACAGGTTGCTGGACCGGCTGTGCAGCGCGATCTTGCTGCCGCTGATGGCCTGCTTGAACAACTCGCGCCGCTGTGCGGGGTTTGCCTGGCTGGCCTTGTCGTCGCCCCAGTAGCCGGCGCCGAAAGGATGGCTCATGCGGTTGATGAACACGTCCGCCACTTCCTTTTCGTTCTTCCAGGCGTTCGTCAGCGGGATCAGTTTTTCGATCTGCGTGCCATAAGCGCCGCTCGGCACGCCGAAAATGCGCACCGACGCCATGCGCCACGCCTCGTCGGCGGAGATGCCGCTCGCCTGCAACGCGGCGGCGGTCTTGCGGCTATGCGCCTGCATCACGTTGCCCGACGGGCCGGCGTCGGCAGCCGCGCCCAGATCGTCCTGTTGTTGTGCCAACTGTGCCGCCTTGTCCATCAACGCCAGCAGGTTGCCGAACAGGTCGCGGAACAGGCCCGAAGAAATCAAGGTGACGTCGACACGCGGACGTCCGAGTTCCTTTCGAGTCAGCGCTTCGACGCCAGTCACGCGACCGCGTTCATCCCAGGTCGGACGCACGCCCATCAGCGCCATCGCCTGCGCCTCCATGATGCCCTCGTGGCGCGAGGTCTCCACGCCCCACAGGTTCATGCTCAATTTGTCCGGGTACACGCCATGGCGTTTGCGGTAGTCGTCGACCAGTTGCAGCGCGAGCTTGGCGCCCGCCTCGTAGGTGGTCTTGCTGGGAATGCGCGACGGATCGAGGCCGAAGAAATTGCGGCCGGTCGGCAGCGCGTCCGGATTGCGCACCAGGTCCGCGCTGGCGCCGGCCGGGATGTAGCGGCCCGATAGCGCCTGCATCAACCGGTCCAGCTCCAGCGCCGCGCTACGCTCGATATCGCTCTCCAGCTGCGCGATGCGTTTGGCTTTCTGCTCGACGGTGGCGCCGGCATCAAGGCTGACGACCGCGCGCGCGGTGGCGTTGCGCCGCTCCGCAGTCGGCGCCACGCCGAAGGTGTGCAGGCCGAAAGGCGTCAGCTTGTTGCCGGTATCGTCCAGATACTCTTCCAGCGCCTCCATATCGGCTTCGGTTTTGAGCTCGGTCTTTTTCATGTCCTTCAATACGCCGCTTTTGGACGCGACGCGGTTCAGCGCCAGCAGATGGCTGCGCGCCAGCAGCGGGCTTTTTTGTTCGGCCACGCGGTAGTCGTTGAGCAGCGCGCCAAGCTCGCGCAGATCCGGATTGAGGCCGGCGATATCGAACGGTGGCGTCATGTGGTCGATGATGGTGGCCATGCCGCGCCGCTTGGCCTGTATGCCCTCGCCCACGTCATCCATCACATACGGATAGATATTCGGCATGGCGCCGATCAGCGCTTCGGTCGGGTCGTCCTCGGACAGGCCGGCCTCTTTACCGGTCAGCCATTCCTGCGTGCCGTGGGTACCGATGTGCATCACCGCGTTGGCCTGGAAGCCCTTTTGCAGCCATAAATAGAAGGCGATGTACTCGTGGCTCGGCGGCATGCTCACTTCGTTGTGCAGCTTCTCCAGGTTCTGCTCCCAGGCGCGGCCCGGCTGCGGCGCCATCAGCACATTGCCGAAGCGGCGCGCCGGATAGACGAAGAAAGCCTCGCCCTTGGCGTCGCGCCACAGCACCGGCGCGCTTTCAGGCTTGCCCCATGACGCCAGGATGGAATCGCGCAGCGTTTGCGGCATTTTGGCGAACCATGCCTGGTAGTCTGACAGCGGCACCAGCAGCGCCTGGCCGCTCTCGGCCAGATGCTTCAGGCCCGTCATGTAGTCGCCTTTGGACTTGCCGGGGTAATTGCCCCACTGCTGGATCTCTCCTTGCAGCTCGCCCTCGCCGGCCGGCAGCGCATCACCCATTTGATAGCCGTCGCGTTTCAGGCGCTGGACGATCTGCCACAGACTCTCCGGCAGCACGTTCAGATACGCCGCACCGATGGTCTCGGAACCGTGCGGGTAGTTAAAGTAGATCATGGCGATGCGCTTGTCGCCGTTGGCCTTTTGGCGCAAGGCCAGCCAGGCGGCCGCGCGCTCGTTCAGGCGTTCGATCCGTTCCGGGATCGGCGTCTCCTCGACGTAGGCCAGGCCGGTCTGCGCATCGCTGATGCGCTCACGGCTGGCGACCACCGTCGGCTGTATCAGTCCGGCCATCTCGGCGCCGGCCAACTGCCAGGTGCGTTCGATGATATCGAGGCCGATCTTCGATTCGCGCCATTGCGCCGCCGTGTGCTGGCTCAAGGTGATGGCGTTGATTGCCGGGACGCCGATCTTGTCGAGCAGCGCGCCCGTGTTGGCGGTGCCGCCGACCTTCATTCCCAGCGCGACGATCAGCTCCACGCGGCTCTTGCCGTTTTCATCGAGCAGGAAGCGCAGCGGCACGTCGTACGGATAGCCGAACACCGGCAGCACGTTGTAGCCACTCGCTTCGAGCCGGGCGACGATGGCCGCCAGTGGCAAGGTTTGCCCCGCCACCAGGCTGGCGCGATAGAACGGCACCGCGATCCACGGCGCGCCGGTCTTGTAGTTGGCATAGCCCTGTAAATAGTGCTCATAGCTGCTGTAGGTGCGGTTGGCCGCAACGTCGTACAGGCCGACGTCCGGCATCGCGTGCACCGGCGCCACGGCCAGCGTCGCGCCGAAATGCTGGCGCAAGATATAGCGCAGCAGGTTGCCCATGTTCTCGATGCCGCCCTCGCTGTGATACTGCTGGATGGTCTTGTCGTCCTGGACGCCCATCTCGCGGATGCTGTCGTCGATGGCGCCGCCGACGGCGAAAACCGGATGGCGCGACTTCCTCAGCGCCTGCAATTCATCCTTGAGTCCCGCCATCGCCAGCCTGCCCTTGGCGTTGACGATCGCGACATCGGCGCTGGCCAGCGCATTGCGGTCGGCCTGCGTCATGCCGTTGTTGGGAATGATACGGATGACGACATTGAGCTCCTTGAGCTCCGCCTGCAGACCGCGCACCGCCAGCACCGCCGGCCGCGACTCGACGTCACCGAGCATCAGCGCCAGCGTGCGCGGCGCCTGCGCCGAATGCACGTAGCCGACGATGAAGAAGGAGATCAGCAGCAGTAAAACAACTTCCAGTGTCCCAAAACGCTTATTCCGGAACATATACTACCTTCCCGTCCGGCAGCTGGTAAGCGGTGCCCAGGCGTTTGCCGGAACCGGACAACGGCTTGTCGCTGACGCGGCTCACTGTGATCTCGGCGCCCTTCTTGGTCAGCACCTCGACGCGGCCGTCCGCGCTCTTCTTGGCGATGGTGACTTCGGAATTGGGGTCCAGCAGGTCCATCATGTTCCAGGCCGAGAACAGCGCCAGCATCATGGCGACGATGAAGACGATGCTGGCGTCGAACAGGTTGGCGACGCCGGCCAGCGGGTCCTCGGTGTGCTCGCCGATGCGGCTGTAGCGGTGGCGGTTCATAAATCGCATCGCCATATCAGGCCTCCACGCGCATCAGGTGCGGTTTGTTCGCGTGCGTCGCCAGCATGGTTTCGGCGGCGTAGGCGATGTCGGTCAGGTCGCTGCGCAGCCAATGCTCGCGCACCAGGCTCAGAACATAGGCGCATACGCTGCACGCCAGGCCGACCACGGTGGCGGTGAAGGCGGTGGTCATCGATTCGGCCATCTTCGGCAAATTGCCCTGCGCCAGACCTGCCAGTGAAATACCCATCGGGATCAGGGTGCCCATCAGACCGAGCGCCGGGCCGACCCGCACCACGAAACGCACGCCGTCCAGGCGGCGCACGCCGGCGGCGTCGGCGCGCTGCACCACGCGCTCGAGCCGCGCATCGAGTCCCGGCTCGCCCTCTTGCGCGGTCAGCACGGCCGCCATGTCGTGGCGGGCGGTCGCCACCAGCATGCGCACGCCGCGCCGGCGCTCGATCCATTCCGCGCCGAAGGTGCCGAAGCACACCAGCATGTACAAGGTCAGCGCGGCGATCCCCGCCAGCACGGGCAGATACAGCACGTTGGAAATGGAGTACAGCAGCGTCTCGATCGAGCGGATGACCGCGTCGGCAGGCAGGTTAGGCATTGAATGATCCAGCGACAGAAACAAGCCACTCACCTCCCCGTGAGCGGATTGAAAGGAAGCGCCGGGGCGCTTCCACCTCTTTGGCCGGTATCCGGGCTCGCAAGCAAATCCACCTGACCTTCCCATGCAAAAGCACAGTGGTGTAGCGAGGCGGATAGTCGTCGGCGACGACGCTTGTTTACCGTTGCGGGGGCAGCACATGTTGGCTGGCTGGGCCAGCGCCATGTTTCCCGTTTAACTGCGCATCCAGACGGACGCGCGGGCACCAAAACGTGGCGATTATACGTGGTTCCGGGACGGCCGGACAGATACGCCGGGATGCCCAGGCTATTTCGGATCGGCGAGGCTTTGGAGAATCGGACAATCGGGCCGGTCATTGCCCTTGCAACAGCGCGCCAGGGTTTGCAGCGTGTCGCGCATTTCGGTCAGTTCGGCGATGCGCTGGTTAAGCTCATCGACGTGTCCGAGGGCGATTCTTTTCACGTCGGCGCTGGCGCGTTCCTTGTTCTGCCACAGCGACAGCAGGTCGCGGATCTGGTCGAGCGAGAAGCCCAGCGTGCGAGCGCGCTTGACGAAGCGCAGCGCGTGCAGGTCGTTCTCGCCATAGATGCGGTAGCCCGATTCGCTGCGCCGCCCCGGCGGAATCAGCGCGATGCTTTCGTAGTAGCGGATCATCTTGGCCGAGACGCCGGTGGCGCTCGCCGCTTGTCCGATATTCATACCTTCCCTCCTTCATCAGCCGGTTGCGCCTGCGGCTTCCAGCGGCGCAGCAGCAGCGCGTTGCTGATCACGCTCACGGAGCTGAGCGCCATCGCGGCGCCGGCAACCATCGGGTTGAGCAGGCCGAAGGCGGCCAGCGGAATGCCGACCAGGTTATAGATAAACGCCCAGAATAGATTCTGGCGGATCTTGCCGTAGCTACGGCGGGAGATCGAGATGGCGGCCGCCACCAGCGCCGGATCGCCGCGCATCAGCGTGATGCCGGCGGCATGCATGGCGACGTCGGTGCCGCTGGACATGGCGATGCCGACATCGGCGGCGGCCAGCGCCGGCGCGTCGTTGATGCCGTCGCCGACCATCGCGATGCACTTGTCCTGCCCCTTCATGGCGCCGATGGCGGCCGCTTTATCGGCCGGCAGCATGTTGGCGATCACGCGCTGGATGCCGAGCGTCGCGCCCACGTGATCGGCGCTGCCCTGGTTGTCCCCGGTGAGCAGCACGGTCTCGATATTCAACGCGTGCAGCGCGTCGATCGCGGCGCGGGCCTGCGGCTTGATACGGTCGCCGAAAGCCAGCAAACCCAGTAAGCGGGCCGGCTGCGGCGACTGCGCGGCAAGCCACGAGACGGTCAATCCTTGCTGTTCCAGTTCGGCGGCGCGCGCCGCCAGCGCGGCGAGCGTGACGCCCTGCTCCTCCATCAGGCGCGTGCTGCCGAGGATCAGCCGCATGCCGTCGACCGTCGCGGCGACGCCGCGTCCGGGCAAGGCGCTGATGTCGGCGGCGGTCATCGCATCGGCCGATGCTCCCTCGGCGGCTTGCTGCACCGCGCGGGCCAGCGCGTGTTCGCTGCCCCGTTGCACCGCCGCCGCCAGCTGCAGCAGCCGCGCATTATCGATGGCGCCAGGCGCCGGCTCGCACGCCGCCAGCGACGGTTTGCCTTCGGTCAGCGTGCCGGTTTTATCGAAGGCCACGGTGGTGATGCGGTGCGCCAGCTCCAGCGCCTCCGCATCCTTGATCAGGATGCCGTGGCGCGCGGCCACGCCGGTGCCGGCCATGATGGCGGCGGGCGTGGCCAGTCCCAGCGCGCACGGACAGGCGATCACCAGCACCGCCACCGCGTTGATGATGGCAATCTCGCCATCGCCGGACGCCAGCCACCAGCCCACCAACGTCAACAGCGCCAGTACCAGCACCACCGGCACGAACACCGCGCTGACGCGGTCCACCAGATGCTGCACCGGCGCCTTGGCCGCCTGCGCGTCCTCCACCAGGCGGATAATGCGCGCCAGGGTGCTTTCGGCGCCGACCGCCGTCACGCGCACCAGCAGCATGCCCTCGCCGTTGATCGCGCCCCCGGTCACGTGCTCGCCGGCGTGGCGCGCCACCGGCAGGCTCTCGCCGGTGATCAGCGCTTCGTCCACGTGGCTGGCGCCTTCGACCACCACGCCGTCGACGGCGATGCGTTCGCCCGGCCGCACCACCACCATCTCGCCGGGGAGCACCTGCGCGATCGGCACATCGACATCCTGGTCGCCGCGCCGCACACGCGCCGATTCCGGCCGCAGCACCTGCAGCGCGCGGATCGCCGACGTGGTCTGCCGCTTGGCGCGCGCCTCCAGCCATTTACCGAGCAACACCAGCGTGATGACGACGGCCGACGCCTCGAAATACAGATGCGGCATGGCGGAGGTGGCGGTCAGCAATTGGTAGACGCTCAAACCGTAGGCGGCGCTGGTGCCGATCGCCACCAGCAAATCCATATTGCCGCTGCGGGCGCGCGCGGCCAGCCAGCCGGCCCGGTAAAAGCGCGCGCCGAGCCAGAACTGCACCGGCGTCGCCAGCAGAAATTGAAGCCGGCCGTCGAGCATCCAGTGGATGCCGGCCAGTTCGAGCAGCATCGGCAGGATCAGCGGCAGCGACAGCAGCGCGGCCAAGAGCACGGCGTAGCCGCTGGTGCCAGGGGCGATCGCTACCGGGGCGGCGGGAGCGAAAGGCGCCGGTGCGGGCTTGGCCTGGTAGCCGGCCTTGTCGATCGCCTGTTGCAGCACGCCGAAATCGATCGGATGCGCCGACTCCACGCGCGCCATCTCGGTGGCCAGGTTGACGCTGACCTGGTCGACGCCCTCCACGGCGGCGAGCACGCGCTCCACGCGTCCGACACAGGAGGCGCAACTCATGCCCTCGATTTTGATCGATTGCGAGACTGTTTTTTCAACGGTTGAAGTCATGATGGTCACTCGAATGGCAGGCTATGGACGCTAGCTTCAAGTATCCCACGATTGGAAGGTCAAGCACTTTTTCGCGGTACGCGTCCGGTCGCGCACGGAAACCGCCGGGATTGCCGCTACAATCGGCATATCAACATGATACGAAAGATCGATGTGGCGCTGGGCGGAATGTTAAAACGCGATCTGCTGTGGCTTTGGACGGCCATCGCGGCCATGGTCCTGCTATTGGTATGGTTGCTGCTGCAACTGGGCCGCCAGGGCGCCGACTGGCAGATTCCGGCGGCCCGCGCGCGCGCCGCCGTGCTGTGCCAGATCATGCGCGCCGGCGGCGAACGCATCGACGTCGGCGCCACGGGCGACACCGCGACGGCGCGCGCCATCGTCGACATGGCCTTGCGCGAGGACGCCGGCGTCGAGGGCGGCCTGTGGGACCGGCAGCGCGGCGTGTTCGCCTACGCCTTCCCGACCTACGACGGCAGCGGCGCCAAGACCGACGTGCCGGCGGCCGAATCGCCCCGGCTGGCGGCGCTGTCGGAGCAGGCGCTGGCCGCCCGCGCCGCCGTCGACGAGGTGCGGCCGGGATTGCGCGAGGCGGTCGTCTACAGCGCCTGCCCGGTGGCCGCCAACGTCGCCGGCTGGACCCTGACCCGGGTGGCGACCATCGCCGATGGCGCGCTCCGGCATCTGATCCTGGCCCTCAGCTTGTTATTGGGCTCATTGGTGCTGGCCGGCGCCGGCTTCGCCCTGCTGCTAACAAGGTGGGGACGCGAGGCGCAACGCCTGTCGGCGCTGCTGGTGGCCAGCGAGCGCATGGCCGCGCTGGGCGGCCTGGCGGCCGGCCTGGCGCATGAGATCCGCAACCCGCTCGGCACCATCCGCATGAAGGTGGACAACGCGCTGGCGGCGCCGCCGGAGCGGCGCCAGGCGCGCACGGAGGCGGCGCTGCACACCACGCTGGCGCAAGTACAGCGGCTCGAAACGCTGGTGGCCAGCCTGCTGGCCCTGACGCGCTCCTTCCATCCGCAACGCGCGCCTGTGGCGCTGGAGGACTGGCTCGCACAGCGCGTCCGGCAGCACGCAGAAGCGGCGGCCGATCTTGGCGTAACGCTCAGCCTCGACCTGCAGCCAGGCCTCGACGAGGCCACGCGCGCCGCGGCGCTGTTCGACCCGGGGCAGATGGAACGCGTGATCGACAACCTGGTATTGAACGCGCTGGCCCACACCGCCGCCGGTGGCCATATCCAGCTTGGCGCGGCGCGCGATGGCGCGGTGCTGCGCCTGTGGGTGGCCGACGACGGCAGCGGCGTGCCGCCCGCGCTGCGCGCCACGCTGTTCGATCCGCTCGTCACCGGCCGCGATGGCGGCACCGGGCTGGGACTTGCCGTGGTGCGCGAAGTGATCCAGGCCCACGGCGGCCAGGTAGCGCTTGGCGACCAGCAGGCCAGCGGTACCCGCATCGAACTGGAACTGCCATGGCCATGATCCTGATCGTCGACGACGACGCCGCATTCCGCGCCACCCTGGCCGAGACGCTGGAAGACCTGGGCCACGGCGTGCGCCAGGCCGCCAGTTGCGAGGCCGGGCTGCGCGCCTTGGCCGAAGGCGGGATAGCCGCCGCCATCGTCGATTTGCGCCTGCCCGGCGACGACGGCCTGGCCTTCCTGCGCGCGGCGCCGTCCATCGCGCCGGGCGTGCCGTGCTTGATGCTGACGGCCTACGCCAGCGGCTCCAACACCATCGAGGCGATGCGCCTGGGCGCTTTCGACCATTTGACCAAGCCACTCGGACGCGACGCGCTGACCGTGGCGCTGGGCCGGGCGCTCAAGGCCGGCGCGCAGGCATCGCGTGGGGCGCCTGGCACGCCGGCGGACGACGGCATCCAGGCCGACGACCAGATGCTCAGTAACAGCGAGGAAATGCGCGCCATTTTCAAGCGCATCGGCCTGGTCGCCGACAGCGACAACTCGGTGCTGGTGCTGGGCGAGACCGGCACCGGCAAGGAGCTGGTGGCGCAGGCATTGCATCAGAACAGCGCCAGGGCCGCAGGACCGTTCGTCGCCGTCAACTGCGCGGCGATCCCCGCCGAGCTGCTCGAGAGTGAACTGTTCGGCCATGTGAAAGGCGCGTTCTCCGGCGCCACCGGCGACAGGCCCGGGCGCTTTCGGGAAGCCGACGGCGGCACCCTCTTCCTCGACGAGATCGGCGACATGGCGCTGCCGACCCAGGCCAAGATCCTGCGCGTGCTGCAGGAGCGCGAGGTGACGCCGCTGGGCGCGCGCCACAGCGAGCGGGTCGACCTGCGGGTGGTCGCCGCCACGCACCGCGACCTGGAGGCCGAGGTGGCCGCCGGCACGTTCCGCGCCGACCTGTGGTACCGGCTGCAGGTCATCACGATCACGCTGCCGCCGCTGCGCGAACGCGCGGGCGATGTCACCCTGCTGGCCGCGCATTTTTTGCGTGGACGGGCCGCCGGCCACGCAAAACGCCTGAGCGAGGCTGCAGTACGCGCACTGGAGGCGCACGACTGGCCGGGCAACGTGCGTGAACTGCGCAACACGATACAACGCGCCATCGCCCTGAGCGAAGGTGACCTGATCGAGATCGAACACCTCGGTCTGGGCGCCGGCCGCCCGCCCGGCAAGCCAGCCGACACGATCGCCGCCACCGCCACCGACATCGACTGGGATGGCACGCTCGAAAGCGCGCTGGCGCAGGTCGAACTGGCCATGCTGCGCCGCGCGCTGGACGCGGCGGCGGGCAATCGCAGCGAAGCCGCGCGGCGCCTCGGCCTGTCGCGCCAGCAGTTGTACCGCAAGCTGGCGCAATATCGGATGGAGTAGCGCTGCCGGACACCTGTCCGTTCCATTGACACCCGGGTGTAACACCAGCGGACACCCCGGGTACGCGGCCGCGCAAACAGCGGCTCGCGGGGTTGGCACGCTATCTGCATAGTCATGACTACCACCCCTCGACATCACACAAGGAGATAGTCATGAATGTTCTTAAATACCCGATGATGGTCATCGCGCTGTCGCTGGCTGCGGCCGCATCCGCCGCCCCGCCGCAAACCGATCCGGCCCCACCGCCGCCACCAGCCGGCCAACCCGCACCACCGCCACCACCACCGTCGGCGCCTCCGGCGCCACCACCGGGAGCACCCTTGCCGCCACCGCCGGGCGCGGACGCGCCACCGCCACCGCCACCACCGGCGGAGGCCCGCCGGGGCAACGCCGCCAAGCCTGTACCGCCACCCAAGCCGCGCGGTCCGGCGGGTAAAAGGCCGCTCGACACGCCGTCGCCACCACCGGCGCCGGGAACCCAGGCACCGCCGCCTGTCGGCCAGCCGTAACACCATCGTGACAATGCCACCGTCTTCGCTGACACGGTCCATGGCGCTGGCGGTGGCGCTGTCCGGCTTTTGCCTCGGCGAGGCCCGGGCAGCGCCACCACCGCCACCGCGCGCTCCTTCGGCCACCGCCCCCGCGCCGGTGGCCGAAGGCGTCATCGCGCGCTATCTGAACACCCCTTACGGCGATCCGAACGGCCTGCGCCTGGCCGACGGCACGGTGGTGCTGTTCGCGCCGCACGTGGCCGCGCGAATCGGCGGCGCCGCCGTGCCGGGCGACCGGGTGCGCGTCATCGGCCAGGTCGCCGACGGTGGCGTGATCCGTGCCGCCGCCCTGGTCAACCTGTCTTCGGGCGCCAGCGTCGGCGACGAGCCTGCGGGCCCGCCCGCCCCGCCGGCGACGCGACTACCGCTGCAAAGGCTGGAATCGGCGGGTACCATCGATGTGCTGTTGCGCGGACCGCGCGGCGAGGCCAATGGCGTCATCCTCACCAATGGCGACATCATCTACTTCCGCCCGGACCTGGTCCGCACACGGCTGGCGCCCGCCCAGCCATTCGCCGCCACCGGCATCGGCACGCGCGGCGCCGCCGGCATCTCCCTCGAAGCGATCACGGTCGGCGCCAACCTGTCGATGGCGCGCGCGGCGACCCGCGACATGCTGGCGCCCCCTTCACCACCCGGCGCACCGCCGGCCAATCAACCGTAACCGGAGTACCCACCGCGTGGCGACTGAAAATATATTGTGGATCATCACAGGCTTGACGATGGCCGGCATCGTGCTGCGACCCTGGCGCGTGCCCGAAGCGGTTTGGGCGGCATTGGCCGTGCTGGCGCTGGCGCTGTTCCAGCTGATCGCCCCGGCGAGCATCGTCAGCGGCGCCGCGCGCGGCTGGGACGTGTATCTGTTTTTGGCCGGTATGATGCTGCTGGCCGAAATGGGACGCCGCCACGGCGTCTTCAACTGGCTGGCGGCGCACACCGCGCGCGCCGCCGCCGGCTCCGGCCACCGCCTGTTTTTACTGGTCTACCTGGCCGGCACCGTGGTCACGGTGCTGCTGTCGAACGACGCCACCGCCGTGGTGCTGACACCGGCGGTGTACGCGGTCGCGCGCGCGGTAGACGCCCCACCCCTGCCGTATCTGTTCATCTGCGCCTTCGTCGCCAACGCCGCCAGCTTCGTGCTGCCGGTCTCCAACCCCGCCAACCTGGTGATGTTCGGCGAGCATATGCCCGCGCTGGGACAATGGCTGTCGCTCTTCCTGCTGCCATCGCTTGGCGCGATCGTCGCCACCGGCGTCGCCCTGTATTTGCTGCTGCGCGGCGAGCTGACGACAACGATCCGGCGCGACATCGAGGTGCCGCACCTGACAACGGCCGGCCGCCTGACGGTTGGCGCGCTGGCCGGCACGGCGCTGCTGCTGGCGGTGGCGTCGTCACTCGGCCTGGCGCTCGGTCCCTTCACGCTGGCCGCGGCGGTGGTCGCGCTGTCGCTGGTCAGCGTCAGTGCCCGTGCCATGCCGACGGCCACCTTGCGCGCGCTGTCGTGGGACGTGCTGCTGATGGTGGCCGGCCTGTTCGTATTGATCGAGGCCTTGCAGCAGCACGGCGTGGTGGAGGCGCTGGCCGGTCAGCTCCAGGCGCTGCAAGCGCGCTGGCCGGATCAAGCCGGCAATGCCACCGGCGCGCTGCTCGCCGTCGCGTGCAACCTGTTTAACAACCTGCCCGCCGGGCTGCTGGGCGCCGCCACCCTGGACCATGTGGCCGCCGATGGCGCGCTGCGCGCGGCGGCCCTGATCGGCATCGACCTTGGACCGAATCTATCGGTGAGCGGCTCGCTGGCGACGATCTTGTGGCTGACGGCCCTCCGGCGCGAAGGCCTCCACGTGGGCGCATGGCGCTTCCTGAGGCTGGGCATGGTCGTGATGCCGGCCGGTCTGGCGGCGGCGCTGGCGCTGCTGTGGGTGCGGTCATGACGGCGCCACGCGCCCTGTCCGCCGACGCGGCCAGCAACGCGGCGGGCACCGCGACCACGGGCAACGCGCCGTCGGGCGCCAGCCTGATGGCTTTGGCGATGTTGAACTTCTTCCTGGCCGACGCGCGCGACGGCCTCGGTCCGTTCCTGGACGCCTATCTGAGCACCAAGGGCTGGCGTCCGATGGACCTGGGCCTGCTGGCGACGGCGTGCGGCGTGATCGGTCTGCTGGCCGGCCTGCCCGCAGGCGCACTGGCCGATCGCAGCCGCCAGAAGCGCGCGATGATCGTGCTGCCCGTGGCGTTCATCACGCTGGGCGCTTTCCTGTGTATCGCCTGGCCGGAGCGCTGGGTGGTGTTCGGCAGCCAGGCGCTGGCGGCGGTAGCGGGTGTACTGATCATGCCGGCGCTGGTCGGCATCACGCTGGGCGTGGTGGGTCCCGACCGTTTCGGCGCTCAACTCGGCAAGAACGAGGCCTACAACCACGCCGGCAATATCGTTCTGCTGGGCGGCACCTGGGCCGCGAGCGTCTGGTTCGGCCTGCCCGGCGTGGCGGCGCTGATGCTGGTCACGACGGTGGCCGCCATTGCCGCAACGCTGGCGATCGCGCCGGGGGCGATCGATCACGCGGCCGCGCGCGGCCTGGCGGCCGGCGGTGAGACCGTCGGCGAACAAGCCGGCGGCAAGGCGCCGCCGCTACGCACGCTGTATCGCAACAAGCCGCTGTTGCTGTTAAGCGTGTCGCTGCTGCTGTTCCACTTCGGGAACGCGCCGCTGGCGCGGCTGATCGCGCAGCAGTTCGCAGTGCAGATGCAAAAACCGTTCGAGACCACGGCGGTGATCACCATGGTGTCGCAACTGGCGGCGCTCGCCGCCGCGCTGGCGGCGCCTTGGATCATCCGGCGCGATGTGGTCCGGTTGGCGGTGGTGCTGGCCATGCTCAGCCTGCCGCTGCGTGGCATGCTGGCCTGGGCCTACGCCGACTTCGCCATGATTTATCCGGTGCAGCTGCTCGACGGCGTGGGCGTCGGCCTGCTCGGCATCCTAACGCCTTTCCTGGTCGAGCGCCTGACGCGCGGCAGCGGCCACTTCAACCTGGCGTTGGCGGCGGTGATGATGGTGCAGGGTTTGGGCGCGGCCTCCAGCAACGTAGTGGCAGGCTACCTGGTGACGCGCTATGGCTATCCGGTCACTTATCTGTTGCACGGCGCGGTCGCGCTGGCGGCGCTGGCGGCGTTCATGCCGGTGCAGCGCGGCGACGGCGGGCGCTAGCGGCCCCCCCGTTCCTGCGGCGCGCTGGCCTACCGGACTTCGCAGTCGACCGCCGCCGATTTGGTGGCGCTGGCGCCGGGACCGGAGGTGGTCGTGCTGCTGGTGAAGGTAGATGGCGGCGTGAACCTGATTCCTGGATTGTTCGGCACCATCACCGGCGGCACCACCGTGTTACGTGTGTAGCCGAACTGGCCGGCGCTGAAATTCAGCGAGCCGCCGGTATTGCTCACATTGATCATGCCGTCGATAACACTGACATACAGGCCCGGCGGCAGCGCGGTACTCGGCCGCGACGGCGGCATCGGTCCCTGCGCCAACATCAGCGGCTTGAGCGGCGCCGCCAGCGCGTCCAGCGACGCCGTGCTGGCCATCAAATAGGCCTCGCGCGCGACCAGCGCCACGGCCACCTCTTCAGCCGACGGCTCGACCAGGTCGGCGATGAACGTGGTGCCGCGTATGCCGATGGTGGCGCTTGGCGTCTTCATCGAGAATTTTTCCTTGTTGCGCTTGCCCAGCAGGCCTGTGACCGAGCGCAGTCCCCCTTTGACCAGGCTGAACGAAGCCTGGTCGCCGTCGGGCTTGCCGGCGTCGAAGGCGAAGTTCTCGACCTTGAATGTGGTTCCCGGCTTGAGCGTGATCTCGCTGTTATCGATGAACTTGACCAAGGCGTAGGTGTTTTTCTCCGTCATCAGCGTGTCGCCGCTATCCACTTCCGAGCGCAGCGACAGCACGCGCACCGCGCCATCGGCCTTCTTGGCGAGCAAGGGGCCGCTGAGCTGGGTGATGGTCCCGGCCACCTGCGCGGCCCAACCGGCGCTGACCACGCCGCAGAGCACCAGCAGCATCAGACCCTGGAGCAGGGTTTGGGTTGCAACACGCCTAGTTGCAGTAGGTTTTCTTGGCAGGGACATTTTGTTTTCCGGTGTTTTCGGTGGTGGTGGTGCTGCTGCTTTGCGACTTCGGTTCGCTCGACAAAGGTTCGTCGGTTTTATCGTCCGGCCCTGGCGACGGGGTCGCTGCGGCGCGCGTGACCGTCTTGATGACTTCTGTACTCGCCAGCAACACTGGCTTGACCGGCTCGCTCGCGCTGGGCGGCGACAATACCTGGCATAGCGCGGAGTTTGGCGCGATGGTGCAGATATCCGCCGACACTGGCGTTGGCGTTGGCGTTGGCGTTGGTGTAGGCGTCGGCTCTGGCGTCGGTGTTGGCGTAGGCGTTGGCGTTGGCGTCGGCGTTGGTGTAGGCGTCGGCTCTGGCGTCGGCGTCGGCGTCGGTGTTGGCGTAGGCGTTGGCGTTGGCGTTGGTGTCGGCGTTGGCGTTGGCGTCGGTGTCGGCGTTGGCGTCGGCGTCGGTGTCGGCGTCGGTGTCGGCGTCGGTGTCGGTGTCGGTGTCGGCGTTGGCGTCGGTGTCGGCGTTGGCGTCGGTGTCGGTGTCGGAGTTGGCGTCGGCGTCGGCGTCGGTGTCGGTGTCGGAGTCGGTGTCGGTGTCGGAGTCGGAGTTGGCGTTGGCGTCGGTGTCGGAGTTGGCGTCGGCGCCATATGAGTATTCTGCGTGTAGCCGCCATTCGAGCCGTGGACCGTGCTGCCGCCAAGCGCGAAAGTGGTCGCTGTCATCGTCACCGAGCCGCCAAACGAGATCACACTGGCCGCGTCACCGAAGGTCATCGTATTACTCGGATCATAGCTGTCGCCAGCCGCCAGGCTGATATCGCCGGAGAAGGAATGTACCGTCCCCTCGATGGTCAACGGGCTATGGGTTTGCAGCGTAATGGCGCCGCTATTGGTCCTGACGCCATACAAGCCCTCCTCCAGCGGCGACGGCGCGGCGGCGATCAGCATCGCACCGGTGTTAACGATGTTGATCGCGCCGTTGTTGTCGCCGAGGAAGGAAAACTGCTGCGCCTTCGTCACCGTCAACGCCTCCGCATGCGCCGTGTTGTTGACATTGGCGATGTTGATCGCCGCCGTGCTGCCGCCGCCGGCGCGGTTGACCGCCGACAGTTGCGAAACCTTGGTCAGCAGTGGCGCGGCCGACGAGCCGATGCCACCCGTGGCGTTCATCGTAAGGTGGTTGGCGGTGATGGCCGTGCCATTCATGCCGCCGGCCGTGGTGATGGCGCCGTTGACGTCCAGCGTCACGTCGCCATCGGTATCGATGCCGCTGATGCTGTACAGATCACCACCGCGCAACGTGGCGATAGCCGTGCTGAAGCTGTTCTTCAACTCAAAATCGTTGCCGGCGCCCCGTTGCGAGACCGCAAGGTTGACCACCCGGTTGCCCGCGTTGTTCAGCGAGATGTCTCCCGCGTTGGCGACAGCCAGGTTCTCAACGTTGATGGCGCCGGTTTGCGTGATGGCGCCGCGGTTGCTCAACAGGGCGATGCTGGTGGTGGCGGGGTTGAGCTGCGCCTCTGCCGCGCCGCTGGTGCCGATGCCCGCGACGGCAATCCCGGCCACGTCATGCTCCGCGTTTTGGCTGCCGATCACCAAGGTCGGCACCTTCAGATTGTGGATATCGCGGACCAGCAGGCAGTTAGTCGCAGTGATGCAAGAGGCACCACCCAGTTCGATGTGATAGCCCCCGGAGGCCGGCCGCACGCTGGCCAGGTTCGCCGTGACGTTGGCGTCCAAAACCAGGGTGTTGGCGGCGATCGCCACCGTGTCGGCGCGCGTCGCCGCGTTAACGTTCACCTCCAGGGCGCTCAACGTCAGCGCGCCATTGACCCGCGTGGAGGCGTCGATCAGCACGTTGCCGGTGCGGCCCGACCCCAGGGTCAGGTTGCGGACGTACCCGCTCGAGCCGGTCAAGTTGAGTGAACCGGTCACCGCGACCACGCCGTCGGCCCTGGCGCTGGCGATGGTGACGTCGGCGTTGTCGATTTGCTTGAGCGTGTCCTCGCTCACGGCCATCGCATCGCTGCCGTTGCCGTTGCCATTCGCGCCGGTGCCGACGTTGACATCGCGGGCTGCCGTAATCAACACCTGGGCCCCGCTGCCCTGGCCGCTGATGCGGGCGCCGCCGCCAACTGCCAGGCTATTGGCCTTGATACCGATATCGCCGCCGGTGACGGTGGCATTGGTTCCCAGCGCCACGTTGGCCGCCTCGAGTGTCAGGTTGCCGGCGGCGCCGGAATCGACCTTGCCGTCGACATTGATGGCGCGCCCGGCCAGCGAGATGGCATAGCCACGGCTGTCAAGCGTCGTCGTGGCGCCGCCCAGCGAGGCGATCGTCACGGCGCCGCTGCCGCTAGCGGTGCCGGCGCCGTCGTCATTGGCCGTCAGCCGGATATCGCCGGTCATCGCCAGCACGGCGTTGACGTGGATGTCGTTGCCAGCCCGCGCCGTCAGGCTAACGCCGCTGTTGGCGTTGTGGACGGCCGCGCCGAACGTGATGTCGTGCTGCGCCTGCAACACCACGTTGGCGGTGGCGCCGCTCAAGGCGCCGGAGTCGACCTCGGTCACGCCGCTGGTGGCCTGGTCGAAGGAGGCCACATCCGACAGCGGGGTCTGGAGGTTGGAATCCTTGATGATGGCGATGTCGAAGGGATCGAGCAGCCAGGTGCCGTTCTTGCCGCCCTGGCCGGCCGCGGCGCCGGCGTCCACGCGCGCGCCCGCCACATCAAGGTAATGGCCGGAGGTTTCAATCAGGCCCCCATTGCCGCCCCGTGCGCCGCCGCGCGCCGACAGGGAGCCGTGCATGCGGGTCGCCTCGTCGCTCCACACCACCACCTTGCCGCCGTCGCCGCTGGCGCCGGCGTCAGCGCTGATGGTCACGTCCCGCCCGACGAAGGTTTGCAGCGCGTTCGGCAGCGCCGCGCTGTTGCCGTCGCCCTTGCCCTGGTAGTCGCCGCCCGCCAGCACCGTGCCGCCGCCGGCCGCGCCGCCGGCGTCGACCACGGCGTTGCCGGTCAGGCCGACCCGCGCGCCCAGCAAGCGGATGTCGCCGCCCGTGTTGAGATTGCCCCCGACCGCGCTGGTGACGCTGCCCGCCTCCAGCATGGTGGTGCCGGCCGCCTTGAGGATGATCTGGCCGCGTTCGCCCCGCACGGCGCTGTCGGCATTGATGGTGCCGCGCTGGTTGACCAGCGCGCCGTACACGCCGACGCGCCCGCCCCGCGCCACGATGCTGCCCAGGTTGAGCGCCTGGTCGGCCGGCGCCGACACCACCACCTGCACGTTAGGATCGCGCGAATCGAACAATTGCACGCTGTGGCCGGCCGCCAGCACCACGTCGCCGTTGGGCGACGAGATCACGCCGCTGTTCTCCACCGCCGGCGCGATCAGGAAAATTTGTCCGCCGCCGGGCGTGGTGAGCGCGCCCTGGTTGACCACCTTGCCCGCGTTGGCGCCGCCGGCGAAAGTGTTTTTACCGGCCAGGAAGTCGGCGTTGGAGATCGCCAGGCTGGAGGCGACCAGGCCGTTGACATCGACCCGCGAACCGGCGCCGAACAGCACGCCGTTCGGATTGATCAGGAACACCTTGCCGTTCGATTGCAGCGAGCCCAGGATACGGCTAGGGTCCTGGCCGGTGATGCGGTTCAGGACCTTGCTGTCGGCACTTTGCTGGATGAAACGCGTGACCTCGCCCGCGTTCACCGAAAAACTGCGCCAGTCGATGATGGTGTTGGGCGTGTTGGTGATCGAGTACAGGTTGCCCTGCTGATTGAAGCTCGCCGCGCCGTGCACCACGGTCGGCGCGACGGGATTGGCCAGCGCCGTGCCGAAGGCGGACGCCACCAGCACGGCCAGCGCCTTGCGGCGCAGTTTCGCGGACGACGGCTGGCGGCTGATACGGCGGCTGGAGCGGGTGCGGTAACTGTTCATTGTGGTCTCTCGGGGCGTTCAGTAAGCAAGACCCAAACGCAGGTGCAAGCGGTTGGCGTCGGCGCGGCCGGTGGCGCCGGCGCGCAGCACGTGGCCATAATCGAGTTGCAGGTTGACGTAGGTCGACAGCAGCAAACGCGCGCCCACGCCGGCGCTGCCGATGGACGTGCTTTCCAGTTCGCCCGGCAGCGCATGGTTGCGCTTGATGTAGGCGTTGTCGACGAAGCCGAGCAGGCGGCAGTTCCAGGCCTGGCGGCCGCACAGGTTGGGGGTGTAAGCCTCCAGGTTGACCGCGACCCCGCTATCATTGGAGATTTCGCGTTCGATGAAGCCGCGCACCGAGGTGGCGCCGCCGGCGCCGAACTGCTCGCCCGGGATCAGCGCATCGCGGCTGTATTGGCCGTTGGCGATGGCGCGCAGCTGCCAGTCGTTGGCCAGCGCCCGCGTCACGCTGCCGCCCAGGCGCAGCACGGTGTAGTCGGCCTTGGCGCCGATGCGCGCCAGCGTAAAGTCGCGCTGGCCGCCCTTGGAGCCGCCGGAGATATTGCGCAGCAAGGTGACCTGGCCGCCGATCTCGCCCGATGCCAACGGCAGGTTGCCGGTGTAGGCGATGCTGAGCGGGTGCACGGTGACGTCATTGCCGAGGTTGCCCATTTGCTGCCCCACCAGTTCGACGTTGTTCTTGAAGGCCTTGACATCGACGCCGTAGGTCAGGCGCGCGTCGAACTCGCCGCGCTTGGCCAGCGACTGGTTGTAGCGCGCGCCGTAGACCGCGCCCCGGCCGCTGACGGCCAGGTTGAACAGCCCGGCCGACACGGTGCCCGAATCGACGTTGGAATAGCTGGCGAAGAAGTCCAGCGAATCGCCCAGCACGTACAGCGGAATGTGGTAGCCCGCGCCGTAGACCTTGACCCGGCCCGGCTCCTCGGCCGAGGTGGTGTATTGCAGCGAGGCCACATGATCGAGGCCGAACAGGTTGGCGTTTTGCAGGATGAAGCCCAGATGGGTCTTGCCGGTCTGCGCGGTGCCGGTGTTGTCGGCGTTGGCCATCGCCTTCCAGACGGGCTGGTCCTTAACCTCCAGCATGGCGTCGACTTCATCGTCCTTCTCGCCGCCCTGCAGCTTGAGCGTGACCTGCTTGGATGGATTCTCGTTGCCTTGCTTGAGGTTGGCCGACACGGCCTGCAGGTTCGGCGTGCGCCCTTCCTGCAGCGCCGGCAGGCTGCGGCGGATGTTGGCTTCGTCGAAGTACTGGTTGTTCTTGACGCCGACCCGGCCGATTTTGGTCTCCACCACCCGCAACCGCACCACGCCACGGTTCAGTTCCTGTTCGGGCAGCTCGACGGTGACGACATTGTAGCCCTGCGCATGGTAGGCCCCCTCCAGCGCCTCGAGCGCGCGCTGGACATCGCCGAAATCGCGCGTCTTGCCGGTGAACGGCGCCAGCAACGGCTCGATCCGGCCCGGCGGCAGCAGCGTATTGCCCTGCACGTCGAAGCGGGAAATATCGAAACGAATGGCGGCGCTGTCGCTCGCAGGCTCCTCCGCCCAGGCCGTTGGCACGGTCAAGGCAAGCAGGGCGCTGGCTAGCAAGCAGGGAAAACGATCGGTCATTATTGGCTCTTTGAATTTTTGTCGCTGTCAGTCGCAGGAAATGTTAATTGTTCGACACGCCACGACTGGGTTACCACCCCGATGTTAACATGTTCGGCCAGAGAATGATGCTGATTTGCAAGTATCAACTGTTAAATCACCGTGGCGGGTGTTGGATTTCAGGCCGCATTAGTTGCAATACATTTTCTTGGCCACGTCGATCTTCTCGCCGGCCGTGACGGCGGCGCCGCTGCGGACGGCCAGCTCCTTGTCGGGCGCGGTACCGCCATTTTTGGTGTCCGACGCCTGGTCCGTGTCGCGGCCGGTGCCTCCCGGCCGGGACTGGGTGGCGGCGACCGTATTGATTACATTGACCGTGGCGTTGAGCGCCTGCCCCACCGGCTCGCCTGGACGTCCCTGGGTCGCCGCCACCACGGCGGCCGCTTCGGCGGCTGCCTTGGCGGCGGCGTCCGCTGCCGCCTTGGCCGCGGCGTCGGCGGCGGCTTGGGCGGCCGCATCGGCGTCCGCTTTGGCGGCGGCATCGATTGCGGCTTTGGCGGCCGCGTCGGCGGCGGCCTTTGCGGCTGCGGCGTCGGCTGCAGCCTTAGCGGCTGCCGCGTCGGCTGCGGCCTTGGCGGCTGCGGCGTCGGCTGCAGCCTTGGCGGCTGCGGCGTCGGCTGCAGCCTTGGCGGCTGCGGCGTCGGCTGCGGCCTTGGCGGCTGCGGCGTCGGCTGCGGCCTTCGCGGCGGCGGCATCGGCTGCGGCCTTGGCGGCGGCATCGGCTGCGGCCTTGGCGGCGGCAGCCGCCGCAGCGGCGGCGCCGTCATTCAGCGTGGCCGTCGTCTGGCCGACAAATATGTGGGATGGCACGTCGATCGAACCTTGTACGGTGGTCAAGGTCACCGGCGCGCCGTTGCTGTTGATGTTGGTGCCCTCCAGGGAGGTGATATCGCCCCTGGCGGCCGTGGCGGTGATGCGTCCGCTTGAGGGCACCCTCAACCTGCCGCCCAGCACGATGCCGTCGCCGGCGCTCAGGCCGATCGCCCCGCCCGCGTTCAGCGCCGACGTATTGGCCAGCCTGATGTCGCTGCTGGCGTCGAGCACGATGTTGACGGCGCTGATCTCGTTGTTGACCGTGATCGGGCTGTGCGCGGTGATCGACACCAGGCCGCCGGTGCCGGCGATGTCGCCGGTGGTGTGGATGCCGCCGTGGTTGTCGATGATGATGTTGCCGCTGGTACTGATGGTGCCCAGCGCCAGCTCGCCGCCGGACACCGTATTGTTGAGCGCGATATTGCCGTTGCCGTTGACGATAGCCTCGAAGGCGCCGACCTGATTGCCGGCGTTGGTCAGCGCGATGCCGTTGGCCGCGAGCGCGTGCAGGCTGTCGGTCACCAGCGCGCCGGTCTGGGTAATCCCGCCCTGCGCGGCATTGAGCGTGATGCCGGCCTGCGCGCGCGCGTTGCCGATGGCGATATCGCCGCCGTTGCCCACCGTGAGCGTGCCGTCGATATCGATGGCGCCGCCGCTCTGCGACAAGGTGCCGATGCCCAGTTGGGTGGCGCCGCCGGTGCCGGACAGCACACCGCCGCTCAACGCCAGATTGCTGATCTGCATGTGGCCGTTGAGCACCAGCGCGCCGCCGCCCAGCAGCAGGCCGCCGCCATTGGCGTACGAGGCGTCGGCGCCGGTGCCGTTCAGGGTCAGCGCGCCACCGGTCAGGCTCAGGCCCTGCCCGTTCGCGCGCAGCGACGTCAACGTGGTGGCGCCGGCGCCGATGTCGTAGGTGACCATGCCGCCGGCGTTGTTCAGCGCCGCCGACAGCACGTTGGCGGCCGACGGCGCCACGCCGTCCTGCCAGTTGGCGGCGTCGCTCCACAAGCCGCCGCCGGTCGCCGTCCAGGTGGCCAGCGCGCGTGGCGTGATGGTGCCCTTGGCCGCCGTCACGATGTAGTTACCGGCGTCGTAGCCGAACAGGGGCGCGCCGCCCAACATGACCGTCTTGTCGGCGCCGGCGTTCTTGTCGGCGTAGCTCGCCGTGGCGCCGCTGGACGCCGGCGACACGATGTCGGCGGCGCCGCCGGGGGTGCTCAGCACGCCGCTCAGGGTGGCGCCGGCCAAGGTGCCCGCCGCGCTGTTGTTGTAGTCGCGCGGGGCCAGCGTCAGCGTCAGCGCGGCCGGTGTGATGTCGGCCGTCAGTCCGGTCGGCAGGTTGCCCACCACGTAGTTGCCACTGTCGGCGCCGCTCAAGGTGATGCCGTGGACCGTCACGCTCTTGCCGGTCCCGACGTTCTTGTTGGCGAAGCTGGCGCTGGTGCCGCCGATGGCGACCAGGTCGCCGCCGATCACGCCGCCCAGCACGCCGTTGCCGAGGGTGGCGCGGCGTCCCCAGGATTGCGTCGCGCTGTCGTAGTCGAGGTTGTAGACGCGGTTGTTGGCCGTAAAACCGGACGCCGTCAGCGTGGCCGGCGTGATGTCGGCACTCAAGTCCGACGGCGCGACCAGCAGATAGTTGGCGGCGTCGGCCCCCGTCAGGCTCAGGCCGCCGGTGTTGACCGTGACCGGTTTATTGGTGCCGACGTTCTTGTTGTTGAAGGTCGCGGTCCCGCCGGCCACGCCGGCCAGCGCGACATCGTCGCCGTTGATGCCGGTCACCGACGCGCTGCCGACGACCAGTGCCGCGGAGGTGCCGTCGTACTGGCGCGACACGGCGCTCAGGCCCGACAACGCCAGCGGTGCCTTGGTGATGCTGCCGCTGCCGCCGACGGCGCCGCCCAGCACATAGTTGCCGAAGTCATTGTTGGTGAGGGTGGGATTGGCCACGCTCATCGCCTTGCCGCTGCCGGCGTTCTTGTCGCTGAAGCTGACCAGCCCGGACACGCCCAAGGTGTCGCCGCCGACCAGGTTGCCGAAGCTGTAGGTCGCCGCTTGCTCCATGTAGGCGACGCCGTCGTAGGTCTTGGTGCCGGTGACGGTGGCCGTGACCGTGCGCGGCTGGATGACCAGGCGCGGACTGGCGCCGGTGTAGGTGATGTCGTATTGGGTCGACCACAGGCCGCCCAGGTCGTAGCTGCCGACATTGACGGCGCCGTCGTAGCCCAGGGTGCCGTTGATGCCCGCGACCACGCCGGTGGCGCTGCCGGCGAACGCGGCGGAGGCGCCGTCGTAGGTCTTGGTGACGCCGCTCCCGCCGCTGACCGCGATCGTTTTCGGAGTCAGGAAACTTTTGAGCATCGGCGCGGTGTGGCCGTCGTAATTGCGCCAGATGGTGGAAAAGTCGAAGCCGGCGTAATTCGATTGCTGACGGTTCTGCTTGCCGGTCAGCCCGATGCCGGCGCTGTCATAAGGCAGGCCGGCCGTATCGGCGTTGAAGTAGCCGTTGCTCATGCTGCCCGTGCCCAAAGTCCCGACCATGGCGCCGACACCGGAGAACCCGCTGTCGCTGACAACGCCGCTGCTGTAGCCGTTGCTGACCGTGCCGGAGAACAGCTCGCCCAGCAGCCCGCCGATGTTGGCGTGGCTCAGGTTATAGTCCAGCAAATTGCCGCTGACATTGCCGCTGGCGTAGACGTTGGCGATGCTGCCGCCGGTCCCGTTGAGGAGGTTGTTGCGGCCGGCCAAGCCGCCGACGTTGCGCCCGCCCTGCACATTGCCGCTGGCGTAGGCGATGCCGATGACGCCGCCGTTGTTGTCGCCCACCAGGCCGCCGACGATCTCGCCGGTCGACGTCACGTTGCCGCTGGCGTGCGAGGTGGTGATGCTGCCGACGCGGCTGCCGTCGTTGGCGTTGCTGCCGACCAAACCGCCGGCGTAGCCGAAGCCGGTCGTATTGACCTCGCCGCTGGCCGACGAGGCGCTGATGGCGCCGAGGTTGCGGCCGGCCAGGCCGCCGATATTGGCGGCGTTGGCGCCGGCCAGTCCGGTGATGGCGCCGCTGGCGGCGGCGTTGCTGACCGCCGCGCCGTTGTCGCCGACCACGCCGCCGACGTTGGTCACGCCGGTGACGGCGGCGGACGAGACGACGTTGTCGATGATGCCGCCGGCGCCGGCAACCGCGCTGCCGACCAGGCCACCGACGTTGACGCCGCCGCGCACGCTGCCATCGGCCAGGCTGAGATTTTTGATGGTGCCGCCGCCCAGCACCGAGAACAGGCCGACGTTGTTGGACCCGGCGCGATTAATGCTCAGGTCGTTGATCTTGTGGCCGTTGCCGTTGAACGTGCCGGCATACGGATAATCGGTATTGGCGAGCGGCGCGAAGCCCTGGCCCGCGTTCCAGTAGGCCGTGCCGCCGGCCTCGATGTCCTTGTTGATGCTGAACCATGTCGACGCCGGCAAGCCGCCGGCGCCCTGCAAGCCGTAGATGTCGTCGAGCAGATACGGCGTGGCCGCGCTGCCGTCGCCGCCTGTTGCGCGCACGAACGTGCCGCCGTCGAGCCGGAAATCGCGGGCGGCGAAGGCGGGCAAGGCGCCGGTCTGCTTCCACTTGCCGCCCGCGAGCGTGAAAGTACCACCGACGAAGACGGCGTGCGGCGCGACGATATTGTTGGCGGCGTTCAGGGTCAGGTCACCGGAAATCGAGAGCGGCTGTGCGAGTGTGATGTCGCCGCCCGCGTTCAGGCGCAGGGAGGCGTTGGCGCCGTCGATCGACGCCTTCAACTCGATGCCGGCGTCGGCGTTCAGGGTCAGGCCGTGGGTCGAGGTCCACGTGACGGGACTGAGCACGCTGATCTTGCCGCTGCCGGTGCCGGCGCTGTTGGCGGTGCTGACGGTGACGTCGGTGGTCGCCAGCGCGCCCTGCAAGGTACTGGTCAGCAGCAGCGAATCGGCCACGGCCGCCGTTTCCAGGAACACGCCGCTATTGTTCGGCGGCGTGTTCCACGAAACGGCGCCCGTCATGCCGGCGGCCGTGGCGGTGCCAAGGTCGCTGGCGATGTAGATGTCGCTCGGGTCCAGCAGCAGCCGGCCGGTCGCGCCCTTCGGCGCGCGCGTGTCGACCCTGCCCTGCATGTCCAGATAATGGCCGGAGGTTTCGACGAAGCCGCCGTTGCCGCCGGCCGCGCCGCCGCGCGCGGAAATGGCGCCGTACACCTGCGTGGCCCGGTCGCTCCAGACGATGACCTTGCCGCCGTCGCCGAGGCCGGTGGCGTCGGCCTTGATCACGCTGTCCCGGCCCACATAGGTTTGCTGCGCGTTCGGCAGCGCTGCGGTATTGCCGTCGCCCCGTCCCTGATAATCGCCGCCGACCAGCACCGTGCCGCCGCCGGCGCCGCCACTGGCGTCGACCACGGCGTTGCCGGTCAGGCCGACCTGCGCGCCCAGCAGCACGATGTCGCCGCCGGTGTTGAGGTTGCCGCCCGACTGGCCATCGGCCACGCCGCGCGCGCTGGTGCTGCTGCCCGCCTCGAGCAAGGTGGTGCGGCTGGACTTGAGAATGATCTTGCCGTTGGCGCCGACCACGGCGCTGTCGGCGTTGATGGCGCCGCGCTGGTTGACCAGCGCGCCGTAAACGCCGACGCGCCCGCCCTGGGCGACGATGCTGCCGAGGTTGAGCGCCTGGTCGGCCGGCGACGACACCACCACCTGCACGTTGGGATCGCGCGAATCGAACAATTGCACGCTATGGCCGGCCGCCAGCACCACGTCGCCGTTGGGCGACGAAATGATGCCGCTGTTTTCCACCGACGGCGCGATCAGGAAGATCTGGCCGCCGCCCGGCGTGGTGATCGCGCCCTGGTTGACGACCTTGCCCGCGTTGGCGCCGCCGGCGAAGGTGTTTTTGCCGGCCAGGAAGTCGGCGTTGGAGATCGCCAGGCTCGAGGCGACCAGGCCGTTGACGTCGACCCGCGAGCCGGCGCCGAACAGCACGCCGTTCGGGTTGATCAGGAACACCTTGCCATTCGATTGCAGCGAGCCCAGGATGACGCTGGGGTCCTGCCCGGTGATGCGGTTCAGGACCTTGCTGTCGGCGCTTTGCTGGATGAAACGCGCCACCTCGTCGGCGCCGAGCGAGAAGCCCTGCCAGTTGATGATGGCGCCGGGCGTATTGGTGATGGAATACGTCTTGCCCTGGAAATTGAAGCTGGCCTGGCCCGCCACGACGGTCGGATTGACGGGGGCGGCGTGAACCTGCGCCGCGCCGCCATAACAGGCCGCCACCAGGACGGACAGCAGCTTGCGCCGCAACCCGCGCCGCAGCGGCGCGCCCGCGCGCACAAGTTGGCGCTGGCGTTGGCAATCAAGATCTGCTGTCATGAAGGCATCCTCTATCGGGGCTGGTCGTCAGCCCACCGCGCCGGTGACGACGCCGTGGGCGGGTAAGTCATGGATGGATCGAACGGTGAACATCACAACGAACTGGCATGCGGAGCCCGTCGAGAAATATCCAACGGGAAACAAATATTACTAGAAGTTTAGTCGGGTTTGGACTTGGCGCCGGCATTTTTTTGCTAATAAGCATGTATTTCTCGCTTTCTGTGGCATGGCGCGACGCTCAGCGGGGACGATCATTGCAAGCGCATTATTATTGCATTTATAGCACTACTTCGTCTCGAACGTTGTGACGCCGTCCCAGTCGTCGCCCGGCGGATGGACCTGGTAATAGGCGATGCGTTCAGTGTATAACGAGTACAGGCGGTGATCCGGGTATAGATCATGCAACTCGGAAATTATTGACATGGCTCTATCCCACTGTTGCGCCCGCACGGCGGCCAGCGCCTCGTGCCAGCGCGCCAGTCCGGCGGCGGTGGCCTCGTCCAGCTCGCCGGCGGGCGCCAGCGGCTCGAAAATGGCGACCGGCTCGCGCTTGCCCTTGACGCGCACCAGGTCCAGCTCACGGTAGGCGAACTCCGGCGCGGCCGCGCGGGTGGCCGCGCCGACCGCGATGCCGACGCCGTAGACCTTGGTGATGCCTTCGAGCCGGGCGCCGAGATTGACCGCGTCGCCCATGACGGTATAGGCGCGGCGGATCTTGGAACCCATGTCGCCCACGTGCATCAAGCCGGTGTTCAGGCCGATGCCGATTTTCAGCGGCGGCCAGCCGCGCGCGATGAAATCGTCGTTGAGGCGCTGCGCGCTGGCCTGCATCAGCAGCGAGGTGGCGACGGCGCGGCGGGCGTGGTCGGCGAAGGGCACCGGCGCGCCCCAGAACGCCATGACGGCGTCGCCGATGTATTTGTCGAGCGTGCCGCGATGACTGTCGCGGATGTCTTCGGACATCGCCGTCAGGTACAGGTTGATGTATTCGCGCAGCGCCTTCGGCGTCAGGCCCTCGGAGATGGTGGTGAAGCCGCGCACGTCGACGAACAGCACCGTCAGCTCGCGGCTTTCCCCGTCCATATTGTATTGTTCGGGATTGGCGGCCATCTCGGCCACCAGCTCGGGCGCGACATATTCGCCGAAGCGCGACACCAGCGCCCTGCCCTTGCGCACCTCGAAGAAGTAGCCCCACGCCACGTTGAAGACAAAGATGGCGGCAATGACGATGAGCTGCATCGCCAGCTGGAACAGCAGGTCGCGCGCGCTGTACAGGTAGTAGTTGAGGCCGATGCTGGCGCCCAGCGCGGCAGCGCCCAGCAGGATGGCTTGCAACGGCGCCAGCGCCGGCAGCGCGAACGTCAGCGCCAGGCCGGCCAGCACAATCAACCCCGCCTCCAGCACGATGGCGTAGAACGGCCGCGCTTTGAACTGGTCGTCGAGGATGGACTTGATGATGTTGGCGTGGATTTCGACGCCGGGGAACTCGGGGTTGACGGGCGTGGCCCGCAGGTCGACCAGGCCCGGCGCGGTGGTGCCGATCAGCACCACCGCGCCCTTGAGCAGAGCGGCCGGCGCGCGCCCGGCCAGCACGTCGGCCGCCGACACGTAGCGGAAGGCGCCGCCGCGCGGCCCGCCGCCGCCGCGGAACTGGATCACCGTCGTCATCGCCTCGCCCACCGGGATCAGGCGCTGGCCGCCCGGCAGGAACAGCGACAGGAAATCGTAGCCGCCGCTGGCCTGCTGGCTTTGCGACATGCGCTCGACCGCGCGGTCGAGGTAGGGTTTGATGGCGCGCGCCTTCAGGTACACGGCGGCCGTGGCCAGCGACAGCGACGGATAGTAATCGGCGCCGACCTGCTGGATCAGGCCGGCGGTGCGGACGATGCCGTCCGGATCGGTGACCACCGAGAAGCTGCCGGCGCCGGCGGCCGCGCGCGCCAGCGGCGCGACGTTGGCCTCGTAGCCGTCGGCCGAATAGGCCAGCAGTTCGCGGCCGTTCAAATCCTGTTCGGTAAACAGCGGCGCCGGCAGCGCGCCCTTGACCTGGTCCGGCGACAGGTTAAAGCCGAGCACCACCGGCTGGCCTTGCAGCGCGGCGGCGAACAGGCCGTCGTAGTCCATCGCCGGGCGCAGTTGTTCGAGCCGTTGGCGCAGCGCCGGCACGTCCTTCAGCTCCCCCGCCGACAGTTTTTCCAGCACGCCGTAGCCGGAACTGGTGTCCGGCTCGGGAAAGGAGATATCGTAGCCGACCGCGCCCACCTTGTAATGGCGGGTCAGCCGGGAGACCAGCCGCGCCTGGATGTCGCGGCTCCACGGGAAGCGGCCGAATTCGGTCAGCGCCTTGCCGTCGATGTCGACGATGACGATGCGCGGGTCGAGCACCGGCGCCTGCAGCTTCATGCGCTCGCCGGCGATCAGGCTGTCGAGGCGGGCGACGGTGCCGTTGTCGTACCAGCCCAGCGCATAGACCGCGCCAAGCGCGGTGATGAGCATGCCCGGCAGCCAGCGCGGAGCGTACTTGCGCAGCGTTTTGGCCCAACGGCTCCACAGTGGCACGGGCGCTCCTTCAGGCGAAAAGGCTAAGGCGTGTAGCCGGGAATCCGCGCTTCGTCGATGACGTCGATCTGCTTCTCGTCCATGTTGCGGCGGGCGAAGTCCAGGTAGATCTTGCTGCGAATGAAAATGTCGAACAGGTGCGGGTCGATGTGGCCGTTGAGCGAGAACTGGCCGAGGATGCGCAGCGACTCCGACAGCATCTTACCCTTTTTATACGGACGGTCCTTGGCCGTGAGCGCCTCGAAGATGTCGGCGATCGCCATCAGGCGCGCCTGCACCGACATCTGGTCGCCGGTCAGGCCGCGCGGATAGCCCTTGCCGTCCATGCGCTCGTGGTGGCCGCCGGCGTACTCCGGCACGTTCTTGAGGTGCTTGGGCCACGGCAGCGCCTCGAGCATGCGGATCGTCACGACGATGTGGTTGTTGATGATCTTGCGCTCGGCCTCGGTCAGGGTACCGGAGCGGATGGTCAGGTTCTGCACCTCGTCGGCGTCGAGGAAATCGCTGTCGATGCCGTCCGGCCCGGTCCAGCGGCGCGCGGCGATCTCGCGCACGCGCTGCTGGTGCGCGGCCGACATGGCCTCGGCGCCGACGTTGGCGAAGCGGATGAAATCGCGCTCGTCGCGCAGCACGGCCTGGCGGCGCGCCAGCTCGGCGTCGATCGCGGCCAGCCGCGCGGGATCGGCGGCGCCGGCGGCCAGCTTTTGCTTCAGCGCGGCGATCTCGGCGTCGCGCAGCAGCACCTCGAAGCGGGTGTCGATGGTGGTGATGCGGTCGCTGATGGTCTCGAGCTTGGTGGCCTTGTCGACCACGTGCACCGGCGTGGTGATCTTGCCGCAATCGTGCAGCAGGCCGGCCAGCCACAATTCCTTGCGGTCGGCGTCGGTCATGCGGAAGCCGGCCATGGGGCCGGTCTCGGTGGCGTGCACGGCCTCGGCCAGCATCATCGTCAGCTCCGGCACGAACTGGCAATGGCGCCCCGTGTAGGGCGATTTTTCGTCGATGCCGATGTTGATCAGGTTGACCAGCGCTTCGAGCAGCTCCTCGAGCTGGCGGATCAGGCGCTGGTGCGTCAGCGCCACCGCCGCCTGCGCGGCCAGCGCCTCGATGAAGCGCTGGTCGGTGGGCGAGAACGCGCGGATGGCGCCGGTTTCGGTGTCGAGCGCGTTGATCAGTTGCAGCACGCCGACCAGCTCGCCCTCATGGTCGCTCATCGGCACCGTCAGGAACGATTGCGAATGGTAGTTGCGCTGGCGGTCGAAATCGACCATGCCGGAAAAGTTGAAGACGTCCGCCTGGTAGACGTCCTCGATATTGACCGAGACGCCGAAATGGGCCGCGTACGCCGCCACCGAGGCCAGGTTCTTTCCGCCACCGTCGTCGTACAACGCAATCGGCGGCGCGGTGACGGGCTCGCCGTCGCCACCGCCCTGGCGGATGCCAAGGCTGTCGTTCCACAGAATATTGAAATCGAGAAAGCGCTTGTCCGCGCTGGGCCGGTACAGGGTGCCGCCGTCGGCGTTGGTCATGCTTTTGGCGACAATCAGGATACGCTCCAGCAGCGCATCGGTGTCGTGGGTGCCGCCCAGCGCAACGCTGAGTTCCGTCAACTGGTCGAGACGCTGGGCAATCTGCGTTGGATTCAACTCTTGCATGATTGTTTTTTTGTTACCGTTTAAGGAAAGTGACTGGCATCGACGCACTGTCGAGTGTAGCCGCCGCGCAAGCTGTTGTACATGGAGAAATGTGCAGTGCGGCAAAATTGCCGCTTTCCGGCGCTGTTTCTTGTTCTGTTACACCCTCGCGCGGGAAAAAAAAGCTATCATCGGCCGTTGGTGGCAAGGCAAAAAAATCAGCCGGCACGGGCAAAATGACAAAAAAATCACTAGGGATAGAGCATGAAATTCAGATTTTGGGGCGTACGCGGCTCCATCCCCTCGCCGGGGCCGCGCACCGCGCGCTACGGCGGCAACACCACCTGCATCGAAGTGCGCACCGATGATGACACGCTGATCATTATCGATGGCGGCACGGGCCTGTTCTCGCTCGCGCAATCCTTAATCCAAAACAAAACCGCCGCCATCCACGCCAACATTTTCATCACCCACAGCCACTGGGACCATATCCACGGGCTGCCGTTCTTCACGCCGCTGTTCGTGCGCGACAGCCGGGTGCGGCTGCACGGCGTCACCGACCCGGTCACCGGCAACGGCATCGAGCACGTGATGGGCGTGCAGTTGCAAAATAGTTATTTCCCGGTCAGCGAAACGCAGATGGACGCGACCATCGAATACCACACGCTGACGGTGGGCGAGGCGATCCAGGTGGGCGACGCCACCGTCAACAACGTCGTGATGAACCATCCGGTGACCGATCTGGGATATCGCATCGAGTGCAACGGCAAGTCGCTGTTTTTCACCGGCGACCACGAGCCTTTCTACAATATCCATCCGGACGGCCACCCGGAGCACGCGTCCTACGAGCACTGGATGCATGAGCGCAGCGCCGCCATCGACGCCATGGCCCGGGGCGTGGACGCGCTGATTGTCGATTGTTCGTATACGAGGGAGGAATATCCCGCCAAGCGGGGTTGGGGACACGGCACGTTCGACTCGGCGTTCGCGCTGGCGCTGCGCACCGGCGCCGGGACCTTGTACTGCACCCATCACGAGCCGACCCGCGGCGACGATGAGCTGGAGGCGGTGTTCGCCGACGTGATGGCGCGCCATGCGTCGCTGCTCGGCGGGCTGAAGGTGGTGCTGGCCTACGAGGGGATGGAAATAGCGCTGGGCGGGGCGTCGTAATCGGTCGATTGACGCCTCGCCGACGGCGCACCGATGGCGGATTACGGCGTGCCGCCTAATCCGCCCTACGTATCTCCACGGCGGTTCGTGCGTTACCGTTCAGTATCCTAGGCGACGGATACACGTAGGGCGGATTAGCGCAGCGTAATCCGCCATCTGTGCGCCGCCGCTCACGCAACAAATCAGGCCGCCACCGCCGGGCGGGCCGTCAAACGGCGGTCGGCCAGCGCGCGCAGCCGGGCCACGGCGGCCGGCAGGTTGAAGGCGCGGCCGGCGCGCAACGCGCTGACCATTTGCGTGGCGATGCGCAGCGCCGGGGCGGCGGCGTTCTTGGCCGCGTACGGCAGCACCAGGCGGTAGCGGCCCTGCATGCGCGGCACCACGCCGACGAAACCCACCGTCACTTCGTTGAGCGCCAGACGGCGCAATTCCAACGCCACCTGCTGCACCACGCGCACGATCTGCGGCACGTCGTCGCCGCGCATGCCGACCAGGCCGGCGTGGCTGCGCACGCCCGGCAGCATCGCCAGCAGGCGCTGGTCGAGCGACGCCAGCGCGGCCGGGGTGGACGGCGCGTCGTCGACTTCGAGAATACTGAGCAAGCAAGGCTGGGTGGAATAGCGGTTGTCGCTGGAGAGGTAACGCTGATCGATGATACGCATGGTTTTTCTGGCCTTTGACGAAACAGGCCACATTCTGAGGCCGATCAGCCCGGCGCGGAAGCGGAGCGTGGAGCCTTCGCTTGTAAGACGAAACTTACACATAAGGTGTTTCTAAGCCCTGCATGTTAATTTCACGGCAGTTGTTTCTCAAAGCAAACAGCGAGCGGATTACCGATGTATTTGCCGTAGTTTGCGATGCGGGCGTAGCCGCGCGCCGTGTAAAAATCGACCGCGCGACGGTTGACCAGGCGCGTCTCGAGCCAGATCGCCTGGTAGCCGAGTGCGGCCGCCTCCCGCTCCAGGTAGCCCAGCACGGCGCTGCCGATGCCGCTGCTGTGGCGGCGCGCGTACATGCGCTTGATCTCGGCCACCCCCGGCTCCAGCGGCCGGAAGGCGCCGCAGCCCTGGGCCACGCCGGCGGCGTCGCGCGCGACCACGAAACACGCCATCGGGCCACGCACGTCGTCGGCGTCGAACGAGGCCTTGCCGCTGCTGCCGGTGATCTCCTCGAGCACCGTCGACAGCTCCGCCATCAACGCCATGGCGTCGGCGGCGCCGGGGTCTTCCGGCGTGAGCACCACGGGGGGGATCGGCTTGTTCATGCAAACGATTATTGCACAGTGCAGATCACCAGTTCCGGATCGGCGTTGATGCGCACCGGGATACCGCTGCAACCCACGCCGCGACTGACGATCAGCTCGCCGTTACCGCGCAGCGGGAAACGCCCATAATGCAAGGAACGCGACAGCGGCCCGCGCGGCATCACCAGCGGCGTGCCGTCGCCGGTGGCGATTTGTCCACCATGGGTGTGGCCGGCGAAACCGACATCGAAGCGGTGGCCGTCGAGGCGCAGCAGGCCGTCGGGCGCGTGCATCAGCAGCACCCGCGTGGGGCCGGCGCCGGCGAACGTGGCGTGGCCGTCGGGCGCGCCGGTCCACGGATCGTCCATGCCGCACACCGACACGCCGTCGAACGGCGCCGGCAAGGCGTGCGCGCGGTTGACCAGCATCTCCACCCCGGCGCGCGCGAACATGCGTTCGAGCAGGCCGTGGTCGGTGATCAGGTCGTGGTTGCCGAACACGGCCAACTTGCCCAGCGGCGGATGGCACGTCGCCAGCGCCTCGCACAGCGCGTGGGCGTAGCGCGCCGGGCCGTGGACGTAGTCGCCGCCCAGCAGCAGCAGGTCGGGCCGCTCGGCGTCGATGCTCTTGAACAGCGCGTCGAACAGGCCGGCGTGGGTGGGCGGACCGGCATGGAAATCGGAGGCGAAGGCGATCTTGAGCGGGCGCGGCAAACGGCGTTCGGGGGGCAGCGCCACGCTGTAGCGCGTCACGCCGAGGCGGCCGTGCAGGCCGAGGCGGTAACTCAACGACGCCACCAGTCCGCCGAGCAAGGCGGCGTTCATGAGCGCCTCGCTGTATTGCCGGAACCGGGAGGGGCGCATGCCGCGCTGGGCCTTGCCCGGAAGTAATGTCATTGATGCCTGAGTGAATTTGGAAAAGGCGGCATGATAGCGCATTTGCGACATCGCGGCCCCGACGGTGGTAAGCTGGGATGGAACATCCATGCATTCAGCCTCGCCGGCGCGGTTGCCCCATCGCGCCTGCCTCGACTCCCCTACAGAGATTGCACGATGACTACTGACACCACCATCCCGGGCAAAGACGCCGCCCTCGAAACCACCATCGCCAGCTTGCAGGCCACGCTGGCCAGGCGCCGCTTCCGGCTGACCGAATCGACGCCGATACACGAGGTCCACGGCATCTGGTCGATGCAGCTCAAGGACGACGACTGCCCGCTGCTGGTCGCGCACGGCAAGGGCGCGACCGAACTGGCCGCGCGCGCCAGCGCCTACGGCGCGTTCGTCGAACGGCTCGGCACCCACGACTTCTGGACCCGCTACCACCTGGGCGCCGCACGCGGCGAGGCGGCGCTCGTGCACTACCCGGGTGAGCGATGGTTCGCGCCGAGCGCCGACGGCTCGTGGCCGTCCGAACTGCTCAACCCCGAGCTGCACGCGCTCTACAATCCAGACGGCGACATCGACGCCGGCGTGCTGGTCGACCTCAACTCCGGCAACGCCGGGCGCGGCATCTGTGCCCTGCCCTACCAGCGCCTGCGCGACGGCGCCACCGCCTACATCCCGGTCAACCTCATCGGGAACCTGTACGCCAGCAACGGCACGGCCGCCGGCAATACCGTCAACGAGGCGCGCGTGCAGGCGCTGTCGGCGATCTTCGAGCGCGCCATCCAGTTCCGCGTGATCGGCGAGGGCCTGTGCCTGCCGGACGTGCCGGACGACGTCATCGCGCGCTTCCCCCACATCGAGGCTGGCATCGCCGGGCTGCGCGCGGCCGGTTTCGGCGTGCTGGTCAAGGATGCCTCGCTGGGCGGCAAATACCCGGTCATGAACGTCACGCTGATCCATCCGAAAGACCAGGGCGTGATCACCAGCTACGGCGCGCACCCGAGCCTGAAAATCGCACTGGGACGGGCGCTGGCCGGGCTGCCGCCGGGCCTGTCGCTCGACGCGCTCGAAGGCTACCCGGAGCCAAGCTTCGACCCTGACGAGACCGACGCCGCCGCCAACCTGGAGGCGCACTTCCTCGGTGCGGGCGGCGTGATCGCGTGGGACTTCCTGAGCGACACCTCGGACTATCCGTTCGTCGACTGGAACTTCAGCAGCACTACCGGGGAGGACTACCGGTGGCTGGTCGACGCCTTGCACGCGGAGGGGAAGGATATCTACGTGGCCGACTTCGACGTGCAAGGCGTCCACACCTGCCGCATCGTGGTGCCGGACTTCTCCGAAATCCATCCGGTCGAGGACCTGGAGTGGGAGAACGACAGCGTCGGCAACGCGCTGCGTCCGCTGCTGGCGCGCCTGCACGAGCTCAGCGTGCAGGAATGCACCGCCCTGCTGGTTGAGCTGCAGACCTCCAACCTGGACGACGAACGGGCGGTGTGGGAAATCCTCGGCCTCGCGGTGCCGGCCGGCACGCCGTGGAAACAGCTGCGCATCGGCGAGCTGAAAACCTTGCTGGCGTTGGTGGTGGGCGACGAGGAAGCGGTGCTAGAGGGTTGCAACTGGATCCACCATTATGGCGACCTGCCCAGGCCGCGCCGGCTGGTGTACCGCTGCATCGAGAGCATCGTCAGGCTCGAGGAGCCGGAGAACTTCCGCCGCGCGCTGGAGCTGCTGTACGGCGTCGAGACGCTCGCGATGGCCGAGGCCCTGCTCGACGGTTCCGAACGCTTCTTCGGCCTGGAGACGCTGGGCCCGAACTTCGAAGGCAGCGCCCTGCATCAAAGCCTGCTGGCCGCCTACGACAAGCTGTTCGCGCCGGACGCGGTGTGACATGCCCTAAACTGAATATGATGGCCCTGGCCTCACATTCCAAGCTAAATTCAACGAACCATCTCGATCAACTCAAGTAAGCGACAAAGCTGCGGGCAAATTCTTTTGCCAACGCCTCGTCCGGTTCCCGCATGACGGTATGCCACAGCGATACCGGCTCCAACGCGATCGCTTCAATCGACGTGATCGCGTGCAGCAACGCAAAGCGCAGTGCGCGCTCGGGGGCGGCATGATGGATCTGATCGCGATGCACCAGCAGACATTGGACGCTGAGCTCAAGATTCTCGGCCATGATGGCGCGCGCGGTGGCAACAAACTGCGGGTCCACGTCGGCATCGATAAACCGCGCCAGCGCACGCACCAGACGTGGATGTTGTCTGTACTGCCTGAACATCGAGTCCATCAGCGCCTCGGCGCTTGCCGCCAGCGTGGCGCCTTGCAACGCGCTGGCAAGCCCCGAGCGGTTTGCTTCCCTGCTGTTTTCCAGCACGTGTAGTAACGCCGCGCGCATCAAGGCGTCCTTGTTGGCGAAGCGGCGGTAGACGCTGGCCGGTGAGACGCCAGCGAGCTCCGCGATGCGAGGAATGACCGCCCCCTCCAGGCCGTACTCATCCAGCAGGCGAATGGTGGCGCTCAGCAGCCGGTCCAGGGTGGCTTGGCTGCGCTTCTGCCGGGGTGCGGCGATCACTTTGTTCTGATTCATCCAGCCATGATAGACAAATCCCGCCAAATATGCGAATGTAAACCCACATTCACTTTTTAAGACATTACCATGAACAACCTGCCACCGACTTTTCGCCACGTCTGGATCGGTGCGACCATTTCGCAATTGGGGGACGTCGCCTTCATGCTGGCGCTGCCCTGGCTGGTGCTGCAACTGACCGGTTCCAGCATGGCGCTGGGCTCGGTCATGATGGCGCTGGCCATTCCGCATGCGTTGCTGATGTTGGTCGGTGGCGCGGTGAGCGACCGCTTCCCGGTGCGGGTCTTGCTGGCGGTGGCCTACACCGCGCAGGCGCTGTGCGTCACGCTGATCGCCGCGCTGCTGCACGCGCAGGCACTCGATTTGCCGATGCTGTATCTGCTCGCAGCTTGTTTTGGCGTGGCAGACGCTTTCAGCTCGCCCGCATTGCGCGTACTGGTCGCCCAACTGCTTGCGCCAGAACAGCTGCACCGCGCCAACGCGCTGCTGCAATCGAGCAGCCAGCTATGCGTGCTGGCCGGTTCGGCCGTCGGCGGACTGCTGATCGCGCAATGCGGAGTGAAAACCATGTTCATCGTCGATGCCGCCAGCTACGCCTACATCATCGTGGTCCTCCTGCTCCTGGCAGACGGGCGGCGGGCCGCCACATCGACCGGCAAAACGGTCGGCATCAGACGGGCAATTGTCGATGGTCTGCGCTACGTTTGGGGAGACAAGGGATTGCGGGCGCTGACGATCAGTTTCGCCGGCATCAATTTTTATGTCATCGGACCCAGCCAGATCGGACTGGTCGTACTGGCCGGCGACCGCCATGGCTCCACCGGCTTCGGCTTGCTGATGGCGAGCGCGGCGGCCGGTTCATTGGCCGGTTTGGGGCTGGCCGCCAGGTGGTCGCCCGCAGCCGGTATTCAAACGAGGGTCGCCATCGCTTCCGGGATGCTTAGCGCCATGCTGGCGTGTCTTGCGCTGCCCATGCCGCTGTGGTTGCTGTGCCTGGACGCGGGCCTGCTCGGCGCGGTGGCGGGTTTCATCAATGTCGGCGTACTAAGCTGGCTGCAAGGTCGCGTGCCCGGCGACATGCTGGGCCGCGTGATGAGCGTGCTGGGGCTGGCATCGGCCGGCATCACGCCACTGTCGCTGGCGGTCGCCGGCGTGTCGGCGAAGTTCGGCGCAGACGCGCTGTTCGTCGGTGCCGGCGCGATGCTACTGTTGACGACGATGGTTATCCGGTGGGCATTGCCCTTGCGCCTGGCCCCGGCATGAAATGGCACTCACGGCAGCGCAGCGTCCACCAGCAGATCCGGCTGCAAGGCGCGGATGCGCAGCTCGGTGAAATAACCGCCGGCCTCGTTGTAACGAAGATAGTTGCGGCCGCAATTCATGCAGCGCGACACCGTGCAGCGGTTGTAAGGATAGTAGCGCGGCGCGATCGGCGCATCCTCGCTTTCGTAGCGCGTGTCGTTCGGATGGAATTCGACGAACGTCGGTTCATCGTACGGATCGTCCATCAACGTGCCGAGGTCCTCGAAGCGGTCCAATTCAAGAGTCATCGGCAACGCCTGCCAACCCGCCAGCGATGCCTGATTGCAGCTGCAAGGTATGCCTACCGCGGCGGACGCCTGCGCCAACTGGGTCAACGTTCCGAAATCAACTTTTTGCATGCTTAGCCCATCAAGAAGTTATCGATTTTACCGCAATGCAGATCAACTCATCGCCCGGGATAAAGGTTTACATTGGACACCTCGACCCTCGCATAAATATCATGGAACTCAGAATCCTCACATGGGCATTTCCTTGGGTAATGGCTATTTTTGAATTTCTCATGCGCAGCAGCTTAAGCGATCCCGCCCCCGCCGCATTTATTGGCCCGACAGTCGGTGCAGCGTCGCTTGCATGCTACTGCCGCTCACGTGAGCAAGGGAATTGCATCGAACCGCTGCGAGTTCCTCCAAGCGCATATCCTTCGATCGCAGGGAAGATCACTGCGCGCAATGGATCAACGTCACGGTTTGGCCAGGTTTTTCCGCCTGGGCAAGCAGCTTGTATCTAAGCCTTACGGATGGCGATCGTTTTTTTGCGAACGTCGATGGCGGACGGACCGCTATTCTTATCGGCGCTATACTTTGGGGCATCGCGGTTCTTGTGGATTTTGCGCGAGGGGGCAAAAAATGAACTGGGATTCGGTTATCGATGGGCTGCTCCTGATTTTCTCTTGGATGCTTGGTTCCATGGCGGTCGCCATCACTCTCGCGCTGGCCATTCGTCATTTCTTCCCTCGTCGACCGGAGGACGACTACACCTTTGTCCTGAAGTCGAAAGACGGCAAAAAAGCCACCGTTGAATTACCGCCGGACTTGCCGGAAGCTGAGCAACAAGAACGGGTGCGGCAAGCTTACGAAAAAGTCGGACTGCCTCCTCAATCCCATTACCCCGTGCCCATGCCTAGTGGCGACGCCAACTTGTGGCGATTGCGCCGCCACACCACCAAAGCATTCCGAAGCGGCAATTCCCAAGCGATCCCTATCCCGCCTGAAATCGCCTACGGCCGGGCCGACATCGATCTCGACATTCAAAGGGTCGGCGACGAGCTCCGCATCCGTCCGGCCAGCGGCGACTCATCGTCGACCACGACGGCGCAGCCGCCCCGCTCCCGCGTCCAATAAAAAAGGGAGCCTCGGCTCCCCTTCGCGTTACATGATGTGCTGCCCCACCCACCAGGCGATCGCGGCGACGAAGGCCGACGCCGGTATGGTGAAGATCCACGCCCAGACGATGTTGCCGGCCACGCCCCAGCGCACCGCCGACATCTTTTGCGCGGAACCTACGCCGACGATGGCGCCGGTGATGGTGTGCGTGGTCGACACCGGCACGCCGAGGGCGGTGGCGGTGAACAGGGTGATCGCGCCGCCGGTCTCGGCGCAGAAGCCGCCCACCGGTTTGAGCTTGGTGATCTTCTGGCCCATGGTCTTGACGATGCGCCAGCCGCCGAACAAGGTGCCGAACGAGATCGCCGTGTAGCACGACACGATCACCCACAGCGGCGGCTCGGCGTCGCCTGCCTGCGAGTAGCCGGCGGCGATGAGCAGCATCCAGATGATGCCGATGGTCTTTTGGGCGTCGTTGCCGCCGTGGCCGAGGCTGTACGAGGCGGCCGACAGCAGTTGCAGGCGGCGGAACCATTTGTCGACCCGGCGCGGCGTCGAGCGCACGAACACCCACGACACGAGCAACATCATCAGCGAGCCGAAGATGAAGCCGAGCAGCGGCGAGAGCACGATGAAGGCCACGGTCTTGATCAGGCCGGCCGAGATCAGCGCGCCGGTGCCGCTCTTGGCCACGGCAGCGCCGACCAGGCCGCCGATCAGCGCGTGCGACGACGACGACGGAATGCCGTAGTACCAGGTGACGATGTTCCAGACGATGGCGCCGACCAGCGCGCCGAAGATCACGTACTGGTCGACCACGCTGGGGTCGATGGTGCCCTTGCCGACGGTTGCGGCCACGGTCAACTGGTGGAACACGAAAATGGCGACGAAATTGAAGAACGCGGCCATGGCCACCGCCGTTTGCGGCTTCAGCACACCGGTCGAGACGACGGTGGCGATCGCGTTGGCGGCGTCGTGGAAGCCGTTCATGAAGTCAAACACCAAGGCCAGCGCGATCAGCACGCCCAGCACGTAGATGCTTATTGTTATGGTATTCATGGACTGATCTTTTTGTAATTAGGCGTTTTCGACGATGATGCCTTCGATGATGTTGGCCACATCCTCGCAACGGTCGGTGACGGTTTCCAGAATTTCGTAGATCGCCTTCATCTTGATCAGGTTGCGCACGTCCGGTTCGTCGCGGAACAGCTTGGACATGGCCGCGCGCATGACGTGGTCGGCGTCCGATTCCAGGCGGTCGATCTCTTCGCAGATGGCGACGATCTGGCGCGAGTTGTCCATGTTGTGCAGCAGCGCCACGGCTTCCTTGACCTTCTCGGTGCAGGCGAGCACCAGCTCGGCCAGGCGCTTGGCTTCCGGCGTGACCGAGTGCAGGTCGTACAGCGAGACGGTCTGGGCGGCGTCTTCCAGCAGGTCGAGGATGTCGTCCTGGCGCGTGATGAGCTTGTGGATGTCGTCGCGGTCGATCGGCGTGATGAAGGTCTTGTGCAGCAGGTCGACGGTGGCGTAGGTGATCTTGTCGGCCTGTTTCTCGATGCTCTCGATGGCGTGCACGCGGTTTTCCAGGTCGTCGAAGTTGGACATCAACCCCAGCATCTCTTTTGCACCTTTGACGCACAGGTCGGCGTGCTGATTGAACAGGTCAAAAAATTTGCCCTCGGTGGGCATCAAGCGTCCAAACATGTCTTTCTCCGTTTCATAGTCGTGATTACTGCTACAGACCGCCCTCCGGCATTCGCCGGCGGCGTCAGGATGGGTACGCCCTGTTTGCTGTGGCGTACCCAGTGGTGTTGCCGGTGTTAGTCGCCTTGGTACAGCGCCAGGTTACCGGCGTAGTTGCCGAACTTGGTGTATTGGCCGATCCAGGTCAGGCGCACCGAGCCGATCGGGCCGTTACGCTGCTTACCGATGATGATCTCGGCCGTTCCCTTATCGGGCGAGTCGGGGTTGTAGACCTCGTCGCGATACAGGAAGATGATGACGTCCGCATCCTGCTCGATAGCGCCGGATTCGCGCAGGTCGGACATGACGGGACGTTTGTTGGGGCGTTGCTCCAGCGAGCGGTTCAGCTGCGACAGCGCGATCACCGGGCACTGCAGTTCCTTGGCCAGGCCCTTGAGCGAGCGCGAGATCTCCGAGATCTCGGAGGCGCGGTTGTCGCCTTGGGTCGAACCGGTCATCAGCTGCAGGTAGTCGACCACGATCAGGCCGAGCTTGCCGCACTGGCGCGACAGGCGCCGCGCGCGGGCGCGCATCTCGATCGGGTTCAATGCCGGGGTCTCGTCGATATAGACCTGGGCGTCGTTCATTTTCTGGATGGCGTGCGTCAGGCGCGGCCAATCCTCGTCGTTGAGCTTACCGGTGCGCAGGCGGTGCTGGTCGAGCTGGCCGACCGAACCGAGCATACGCATGGCCAGCTGCACGCCGCCCATCTCCATCGAGAACACGGCGACCGGCAGGCCCTCTTCGACCGCGACGTTCTCGGCGATGTTCATCGAGAACGCGGTCTTGCCCATCGACGGGCGGCCGGCAACGACCACCATGTCGCCCGGCTGCAGGCCGGAGGTCATGCGGTCGAGGTCGATCCAGCCGGTCGGCACGCCGGTGATCTCGGACTGGTTGTCACGTGAATATAATTCATCGATGCGCTCGACCACCTGGGTCAGCAGCGGCTGCACCGGCAGCCAGCCGGCGGCGCCGCGGGCGCCCTGTTCGGCGATGGCGAAGATCTTCGATTCGGCCTCGTCGAGCATTTGCTTGACTTCCTTGCCCTGGGGCGTGAACGCCTGGCCGGAAATCTCGTCGGCCACGGTGATCAGCTGGCGCAGGATGGAGCGGTCGCGCACGATCTCGGCGTAGCGCCGGATATTGGCCGCCGACGGCGTGTTTTGCGCCATCGCGTTCAGGTAGGCCAGCCCGCCGACGTCCTCGGCCTTGCCCATCTGCGTCAGGGTTTCGAACACCGTGATGACGTCGGCCGGTTTGGAGCCGTTGATCATCTTGACGATCTGTTCGAAGATGATGCGGTGGTCATAGCGGTAGAAGTCTTCCGAATGCATCATGTCCGCGATACGGTCGAACGCCTGGTTATCGCGCAGCAAGCCGCCGATGACGGACTGTTCTGCTTCGATGGAATGCGGCGGGACGCGGAGTGAATCGAGTTGCGGATCGGAGGGGGTGTTCATGGCGCGAATTATACCCGCTTAGGGCGGCAGCCAAGGCGTTACCGCGAAAAAATTGGCGATAAAAAAGCCGGGCAAGCCCGGCTTTTTTCAACTATTACCAATATCGCAAGCGTTATTAGCAACACAACGGGCATTGCTGCCCGTGCAAGCAATTTAGGCTGCTTCGCCGACGACTGCAACGGTCACTTCGACCACTACGTCGGTGTGCAGAGCAACGCTCACCGGGTGCTCGCCAACGGTCTTCAGAGGACCGGTAGGCATGCGCACAGCAGCTTTTTCTACAGCGAAACCAGCTTTGGTCAGCGCTTCAGCGATGTCGAAGTTGGTGACCGAGCCGAACAGACGGCCGTCGACACCAGCTTTTTGCGAAACGTTCACGGTCATGCCGTTCAGTTTCTCGCCTTGGGCTTGCGCGGCGGCCAGTTTAGCGGCAGCAGCTTTTTCCAATTCGGCGCGCTTGACTTCGAATTCAGCAACAGCCGACGCGGTAGCGCGACGGGCCATTTTTTGCGGAATCAGGAAGTTACGTGCGTAACCGTCTTTAACTTTAACGACTTCACCCAGGTTGCCCAGGTTGACGACTTTTTCTAACAGAATGATTTGCATAGTTTTTCTCCAGGATTAGACTACGCAATTAAGCGTGGTGCAGATCGGTGTAAGGCAGCAGCGCGAGGTAGCGGGCGCGTTTGATGGCGGTGTCAACTTGACGCTGGTAGTGCGCCTTGGTGCCGGTCAGACGTGCTGGCATGATCTTGCCGTTTTCCTGGACGAAGTCCTTCAGGGTATCAACGTCTTTGTAGTCAACCTGCTCAACGCCAGCGGCGGTGAAGCGGCAGAACTTCTTGCGCTTGAACAGTGGATTTTGTTGCTTGCGCTTTTCTTTAAGCTTGAGCTTGTTTTTGTCGAACTTTTTACCGAATGCCATTTGAGGCTCCTGTATCTAAATTGAGCTGTCTGGGACAGCACTAAAATCAATGATGTGAAACACCAGGCTTTTGCTGTTGCGTGTCTTTTTGTTGAGAAAACCGGTGAACTGGTACACCCCGCCCAGTGGCGCCTGGTTGAAGCGGCCCGAGATCTCGCCCGCGGCAACCGCGGAAATCTCGAATTCGCTCAACCGGGCAATGCCCGCCTCCATCTGCTGCGACCGGTGCTGGAGTACAGCGTTCACGATCGGCATGCCGGCCGGGGTATAGCGCAAGGCGTCCCGTTCGGCGATCAAGGCAATGAATTGGCTTTGATTCACTGGAGCTGAGTCAGCTCGGTTTTGCAACAATTAGGCCGCAGGAGCGGCGGCAACAGGAGCTGCTGGGGCTTCGGTGCGATGCGATTTCGCTGCATCTTCACGTTGTACCGACTTCATCATCGGCGAAGGAGCGGTTTCCGCTTTCTTCATCTTGACGGTCAGGTGACGCAGCACGGCATCATTGAATTTGAAGGCGGTTTCCAGCTCGACCAGGGTCTCGTTGTCGCATTCGATGTTCAGGCAGATGTAGTGTGCCTTAGCCAGTTTCTGGATCGAGTAAGCCATCTGACGACGGCCCCAATCTTCAACACGGTGCACGGCGCCGCCGCGGGTCGTTACGGTGGTTTTGTAACGTTCGATCATGGCGGGCACTTGCTCGCTCTGGTCCGGATGGACGATAAATACTATTTCATAGTGACGCATGCAAACTCCCTTAAGGACTGTGAAAATATAGCCCACCCTGGCGTCAAGACAGGTGTGGGAAGAGGTAAGCCCGCGACTATATCAGCTTTTCGGGCGGAAATCTACCCCTTCGCCGCCCCGGGACAGTGCTAACATCTTGCAAAACCAACAGGATTTCGATATGCAACCTTTCCGCGCGCTGTCCCCTCTGCTGTTTACCTTCCTCATTACGGGCCCAGCCCACGCCGCCGAGGTGCCCACCCCCGCCGCCGCCAAACCCAGCCATCCCGACATCGCCACCAAGGCCTACAGCACCAGGGAATTCCTGCTGGCGCTGCGCACGGACACCCAGACGCTGGCCCGGCTCGATCCGGTCGCCGATCCCAGCTTCGACTTCACACCCGGCCCGAGGGAAGCCGAGCGCCAGTACGACGGCTACGCCCACATCGGCGACCTGAACCTGCGCCTGCGCAGCGGTGGCGCCGGGGCCTGGCAGGAATTCTCCTCATCCGCCGCGCGGCGACCGATCAAGCCGCTGACGGCCGGCGGCAAGGTCCTGGCGGCGGCCGACATCACGGCCAGCCTGGGCAAGGACCTGCCGTTGACGGTGGAGCGGCGCTGGCTCAACGAGGGCGGCACGCTGGTGCTGCGGTTCACGTTGATTAACAAGTCGAACGCGCCGGTGGAAATCGGCGGCCTCGGCATGCCGATGGTGTTCGACAACATCATCACCGACCGCAACCTGGAGCAGGCCCACGCCAGCGCCAGTTTCGCCGACCCTTATATAGGCCGCGACGCCGGCTATGTGCAGGTGACGCGCCTCAACGGCCAGGGCCCGGCGCTGATCGTCACGCCGGACGGGCGCACGCCGCTGGAAGCATGGCGTCCGCTGACCGACCGCAGCCCGCGCGCGCAAACCTCAGAAGGCTTCTACGACTGGACCGTCGCCAGCAAGGCCTACGCCGAGAACGAATGGAAGAACGCCGGCGAACAGTGGAACACGCCGACCAGCATCACTTTGGAAGCGGGCGCGCGGCGCGACATCGGCGTGCGCTTCGCCACGGCGCCGTCGATCCGCGCCATCGAAGCCGCCCTGATCGCGCAAAAGCGCCCGGTCGCCGTCGGCATCCCCGGCTACGTGGTGCCGACCGATCTGGAGGCGACCTTGTTCCTCAACAGTCCGCAAAAAGTCGTCGGCATCACCAGTTCGCCCGAGAACGCGCTGGCCGTCGCGCCGGTCAAGTCGAGCGCCAAAGGCTGGGCGCGCTACACGGTGCGCGGCAACGGCTTGGGACCGGCGCGCCTGTCGATCGCCTACGCCGACGGCAGCGTGCAGACGGTCAGCTACTTCGTCACCAAGCCGCTGGAGCAGACGGTGGCCGACCTCGGCAAGTTCTCCACCACCCAGCAATGGTTCGACGACAAGACAGATCCGTTCAACCGCGCGCCTGCCATCCTCACCTACGACCGCGACGCCAAGCGCATCGTCACCGACGATCCGCGCGTGTGGATCTCGGGCATGAGCGACGAAGGCGGCGGCGGCAGCTGGGTGGCGGCCATGAGCAAGCAGCTCGACAACCCGGACGCGGCCGAAGTGGCCAAGCTTGAACGGCTGGTCAACGAGACGGTGGTCGGCAAGTTGCAGGTGGCCGACGGCCCGCAGGCCGGCGCCGTGCGCAAGAGCCTGTTCTACTACGACCCGAAAGCCTTCCCCGGCTACTACAACCAGAAAGCGGACTGGAGCACCTGGACCTCATGGCCGAAGAAGGACGCGGACGACCTGGGCCGCGCTTATAACTATCCGCACGTCGCCATCGGCCACTGGGTGCTGTACCGGCTGGCGCGCAACCACGCCGGCCTGGTCACCGCGCACGACTGGCGCTGGTACTTGCAGCGCGCCTACCAGACCACGGTGGCGATGGTGCGCGACGCGCCCGAGTACGCGCAGTTCGGGCTGATGGAGGGCGACGTCTTCCTCGACATCCTGAAAGACCTGCAGCGCGAAGGCATGACGGCCGAGGCGGCCGACATGGAAGCGATGATGAAGCGGCGCGCCGACCACTGGCGCACCCTTGCCTACCCGTTCGGCAGCGAGATGGCGTGGGACTCGACCGGCCAGGCCGAGGTCTACGCGTGGATGCGCCACTTCGGCTACACCAAGCAGGCCGACATCACGCGCGAAGTGATCCTGGGCTACGACCCGGCGATCCCGAGCTGGGGCTACAACGGCAACGCCCGCCGCTATTGGGATTTCTTATATGGCGGCAAGACCGCGCGCATCGAGCGCCAGATCCACCATTACGGCTCGACCTTGAACGCGGTGCCGCTGTTCGACGCCTACCGGGCCAACCCGAGCGACCTGCACTTGCTGCGCGTGGCCTACGGCGGGCTGCTGGGCGGCATCACCAATATCGACCGCGACGGTTTCTCGTCGGCCGCCTTCCACGCCTGGCCGGACATGATGCGCTGGGACGCCTACAGCGGCGACTACGGCATGGGCTTCTACGGCCACGCGTACGCGACCGCCACTTATGTGTTGAACGACCCGACCTTCGGGTGGCTCAGCTTTGGCGGCAACATGAAAGTGGCTAATAATGGCACGGTCCAGATCGTGCCCAAGGACAGCGCACGCACGCGCCTGTTCGTGGCGCCGGCGCGTGCCTGGATCACCCTGGAGGCGGGCAAGATCGACAGCGCCACCTACGATCCGAAGAGCGGCGCGATCACGATCGAGCTCGCAGCCGCCACCGCTGCGACGCCGGCGGCCCGTCTGCTGGTCGAGAGTCCGGGGGGCAGATTCAAGCCGCAGGGCCTAGTTGCCGAGCGCGATGGCTACAAGATTCCGCTGACGGCGGCGACCACGCGCGTGCTGTTGAAGCCACGATGAAGGTGGTTGAACGAACTTTTTTCATTTTATTTCGCTGAACACAACAAATTTCCTTGCATTGCGGGCCATACTGTACAAAAATACAGACTGTCTATATACACAGGCCCAACTGCACTCATGATCAAGCTCACCGCACGTCAGGAACAAATTCTCAATCTGATCAAGGATGCCATCGAAAACACCGGCTTCCCGCCGACGCGCGCCGAGATCGCCAACGAACTGGGCTTCAAATCCGCCAACGCGGCCGAGGAGCATCTGCAGGCGCTGGCGCGCAAGGGCGCCATCGAAATCGCCGCCGGCACCTCGCGCGGCATCCGTCTGCTGGGCGTGCACGCCGAACCGGCCACGCCGAAGGTGCCGGTGTCGCTGATGATGTCGTTGCCGCTGATCGGCCGCGTGGCCGCCGGCTCGCCGATCCTGGCGCAGGAAAACCTGGAGACGAGCTACAGCGTCGACCCGGCGATGTTCTCGTCCAAGCCGGACTACCTGCTCAAGGTGCGCGGCGAATCGATGCGCGACGCCGGCATCATGGACGGCGACCTGCTGGCGGTAAAGAAGGTCGACAGCGCCAAGAACGGCCAGATCGTCGTCGCGCGGATCGGCAACGACGTCACGGTCAAGCGCTACCGCAAGACCGGCACCCTGGTCGAGCTGCTGCCGGAGAACCCGGACTTCAAGATCATCAAGGTCGACCCGGAGGCGGACGAGTTCGCGCTGGAAGGCCTGGCGGTCGGCCTGATGCGCAGCTGGCACTAAGCCCAACCCAGGCTCTCATTCCGGGGTCAGGTCCTAATGCCGCTAAGTTAAGCTCTTAGCGGCATTTTTCTTGTAAACGACGGCCGAAAGTGTTAACTTGCCGGCACGATGCTATCAGATGCCATTTCCCTCGCTATAGACCTTCCAAGCCCGCCCGACTGGAGGCGGCTAGGCGCGCATTTACCTTACGAATGGATTGAAGGGGCGCTGGCCGCCACTGACAAGGCCAGTATCCGGTCACGGCGTCTGCCGGCGCAGCAGGTCGTTTGGCTCGTCATTTCGTTGGCTTTATACCGGCATTTATCGGTCAAGGACATCGTCGACAGCCTCGACTTGGCGCTGCCGGAACTGGCTGATCGCTGCATCACCTCCAGCGCCACGACGCAGGCGCGCCAGCGCGTTGGGGCCGAGCCACTCAAATGGCTATTCGAGAAATCGGCCCAGCAGTGGATAGGCCACGACCAAGCGCATTATTTATTCAAGGGATTGCACCTGCTGGCCATGGATGGCACGACGCTGCGCCTGGCCGACAGCGCGGCCAACCGCGAGCATTTTGGCGCGCAGAATTATCCCAACGACAAGGTGGCCAGCTATCCGCAAACGCGGGCCGTCACCTTGATGATGGCCGATACCCAGCTCATCCGCGACGCCCGCTTTGGCCGCTACAGCGTCAGCGAGATGACGCACGCCCATGACCTGCTCGCCAGCGTGCCCGACGACTCGCTCACGGTGTTCGATCGCGGCTTCTTCTCGGCGCAGTTGTTGTCCAATTTAACCACGGACGGCAACAACCGCCACTTCCTCATTCCGGCGAAAACCAATACCAAATGGACCATCGTGGAAGGCACCGACGAAGACGCATTGGTGGAAATGGCGATCTCGGCGCAGGCCAGAAAGGCGACCCCACGTTGCCCAAAACGTGGCGCGCACGAGCGGTGAAGGTGGACGACGGCGACGGCGGCAAACCGCGCCACCTGCTCACTTCGCTGACAGATCGCAAAATGATCAAACGTGCTGACTTGGCTGCCTGTTATCAGCGTCGCTGGCGCATCGAGACCAGCTACAGGGAATTGAAACAGTCCATGCTGGGATCGGCGCTGACCTTACGCAGCATGAGCGTCGAAGGCACCGAGCAAGAGATCTGGGGTGCGATGATCGCCTACAACTTGATTCGCATTGAAATGGCCAAGGCGGCATTGGAGGCCAAATGCGCGCCCACCTCGATCAGTTTCCTCCTCGCCCTGACCACCATTCAGAACGAACTGATGACGATCGGGCGAGCAACCTCGCCGGGAACCATTCCGGCCAGACTCAAACGCCTGCGCGATAGGCTGGTACTCGACCTGAAGGCGCAGCGACCCGGCCGGAAATTCGACCGGGTCGTTAAAGCGGTGGCGCAGCGATATCCAGAGAAACGACTAACTAAAAAAGCTTAACTTAGCGGCATTAGGGTCAGGTCCACCATTTCTACACGCTCTCGGCCGTACGTGCGGCCACGGGGCCTTGTTTTGGCAATAAGGCTGGGCTCGTGTAGAAATGGTGGACCTGACCCTGGAGTTGTTTAGCAGCCTTCCAGGGCGCAGGCGAAGTCGTCGAGCAGGTCGTCGGTGTCTTCGATGCCGACCGAGACGCGTATCAACGATTCGGCGATGCCCATCGAGGCGCGGCGCTCGGCACCCATCTCGTAGAAAATCGTGTGCGCGACCGGAATCACCAAGGTGCGCGTGTCGCCCAGGTTCGACGCCGGAATCGCCAGCTTGAGGCGGTTCAGGAAGTCGAAGCAGTCGATCCCATCCTTCAATTCAAAACTGAGCAGCGAACCGTGCTTGCGGAACAGTTCGCTCGAGATGCCGTGCTGCGGGTGCGATGCCAGGCCCGGATAGTGGACGGCGGCCACGCGCTCGTCCGCCTCCAGGATCTCGGCCAGCGCCAGCGCGTTGGCACTGGTGCGCTCCATGCGCAGCGCCAGGGTTTCGGCGCCGACGGCGATGTGGTGCGCCGCCTCCGGCCCCAGCGAGGCGCCGAAGTCGCGCAACCCTTTGGCGCGGATCTGCGCCAGCCCCCATTGCACCGGCGCTGCCTTCTTGTAGTTCTCGTAGATATTGGGGAATCTGGTCCAGTCGTATTCGCCGGTATCGGTCAGGCTGCCGCCCAGCGCGTTGCCGTGGCCGCCGATCGATTTGGTCAGCGCGTTGACCACCAGCCCGGCGCCGACCGACTTCGGCCGGAACAGGTACGGCGTGGTCATCGTGTTGTCGACGATGTAGAGGATGCCGCGCGCCTTGCACAGCTCGCCGATGCGCTTGAGGTCCGCCACCTGCGTGCGCGGGTTGGCTATGGTTTCGACGAACACCATGCGGGTCTGGTCGGTGATGGCGGCCTCGACGTTGGCGACGTCGGTGGCGTCGACGAACGACACGCCGACGCCCTGCGCCATCGTGGTCTGCCACAGGCTGTTGGTGTTACCGAACAGGAAGGCCGACGAGACGACATGGTCGCCCGCGCGCAGCAGCGCCTGGAACACGGCGCCGATCGCGCCCATGCCGGTGGCGAAGCACAAGGTGCCGACGCCCTGCTCCATCTTGTTGACCTTGTCCTCGAGCGCGGAGATCGTCGGGTTGCCCTGGCGGCCGTAGCGGAAGCCCGGCTCCTTGCCCTGGAATACGGACGCCAGCTGGCGCGCGTCGCTATAACCGAACGCGACCGAGGTGTGGATCGGCTTGTGCAGCGAGCCATGCTCGATGCCCTTCAGGCGGTCGTTGTGCAGGATGGTGGTGGTGAAACCGTAGTGTTTCTTATCGTTCATATGCTTGGAATGGTCAAAAAAAAAGCCCGGTACGGCGAACCGTACCGGGCGCGACATCAGCCTTCGGCGGTCGCGAGATTCAGATTCAGTTGCGAGCGGCCGGCGTCCTCGTGGGTCGTCTTGGCCTTCGGGTTGTGGCGCGCGTACTCCAGCTTGTCGAGGTATTCCTTCGACACGTCGCCGGTCACATAGATGCCGTCGAAGCACGACGCTTCGAAGTTCTTCAGCTCCGGATTGACGTCGGAGATGGCGCGCTTCAACGACTCGATGTCCTGGTACACCAGGTGGTCGGCGGTGATTTCGCGGCAAACTTCCTCGGTGGTGCGGCCGTAGGCGATCAGCTCGTCGCGGGTCGGCATGTCGATGCCGTACACGTTCGGGTAGATCACCGGCGGCGCGGCCGAGGCGAAGATAACTTTCTTCGCGCCCGCTTCGCGCGCCATCTGCACGATCTCCCGGCTGGTGGTGCCGCGCACGATGGAGTCGTCGACCAGCAGCACGACCTTGTCCTTGAATTCGGAGGCGATCGCGTTCAGCTTCTGGCGTACCGATTTCTTGCGCGCGGCCTGGCCCGGCATGATGAAGGTGCGGCCGATGTAGCGGTTCTTGATGAAGCCTTCGCGGTACTCGACGTTGAGCGCCAGCGCCAGCTGGATCGCGGCCGGACGCGACGAATCGGGAATCGGCATGACGACGTCGATCTCGCCGTCCTTGAATTCGCGCTTGATCTTCTCGGCCAGGTACTCGCCCATTTTCAGGCGGGTGGCGTAGACCGAGGCGCCGTCGATGACCGAGTCCGGACGGGCCAGGTAGACGAATTCGAACACGCACGGGTTGAGCGACGGATTGTCGGCGCACTGGCGGCTATGCAGCTGCATGTCGGCATCGACGAAGACGCACTCGCCCGGCGCGACGTCGCGCAGGAAGCGGAAGCCCATGCCTTCGAGCGCCACCGATTCGGAGGCGACCAGGTACTCGGCGCCCTGCTCGGTTTCGTTGATGCCCAGGCACAGCGGACGGATGCCGAACGGATCGCGGAAGGCCAGCAGGCCGACGCCGGCGATCTGCGCGACGGCGGCGTAACCACCCTTCACACGGCGGTGCAGCACGGTGACGGCGTCGAAGATGGTGTCGGCGTCGATCGAGATGCCGGTGGTGGCCTTCTGGATTTCGTGGGCCAGCACGTTGAGCAGCACTTCCGAATCGGAGTCGGTGTTGATATGGCGGCGGTCGTTCTTGAACATCTCTTGCTTGAGCTGCTCCCAGTTGGTCAGGTTACCGTTGTGCGCCAGGGTGATGCCGAACGGGGCGTTGACGTAGAACGGTTGCGCCTCTTCCTCGCTCGACGAGCCGGCGGTCGGATAGCGGCAGTGGCCGATGCCCGAGTTGCCTTGCAGGGTGCGCATGTTGCGGGTGCGGAAAACGTCACGCACCAGGCCGTTGGCCTTGTGCATGGCGAACATGCTGCTGTGATTGGTCGCGATACCCGCTGCATCCTGGCCGCGGTGCTGCAACAGCAGCAAGGCGTCATACAGCAGTTGATTGACAGGTTGATGGGAAACGACGCCGACGATGCCACACATGATGGTGCTCCTGGACTGGGTAATACAGATTAAAGACGCAGATTAAAGACGCAGATTAAAACCGGTGGTGCAATTCAAAAGTTCACATGCTGCGCCATCGCAGCGGGAAGGAAGGTCTTGACGAGCCGGGCGCCGGTCTCGGCATACGGACTGAGCAACGCCTCCTTCCAGAAATCCTGTTGTGGGAGCGACGTCATCCCACACAAGATGACGGCGGTCAGCACGATTACAAGGCCACGGCCGACGCCGAACACGGCGCCGAGCAGGCGGTCCAGCAAGCTCAGGCCGCCGGCGTCGAGCAAGGCGCCCAGCGCCATCGCCAACAGGCCCATCAAAATGCGTACGCCGATGAACAGGGCGATGAAGGCCAGGATCAGGCGCAGCACCTCGCCCGGCACCACGGCCGGCAACATCACGGCCAGCGCGGCGGCGTAGGCGTTGGCCACCACGAAGGCGACCACCCAGCCGGCCAGCGACAGCACTTCCTTGACCAGCCCGCGCAGCATGCTGATGATGATCGACGTGACCATCACGAAGATCACCAGATAATCGAAAATCGTCACGTCAGGCGGCCTGGATCACACCGTTTCCAGGCGGCCGCTCAGGCCCATGCCGCTCAGCTTGGCGCGCACTTTTTCCGCCTCTTCCTTGTTGGTGAACGGCCCCACGCGCACGCGGGTGATCTCGCCGGAAGGCGTTTTCTGCGTGAAGGAGCTGATGCCGGCGTCCTTCAGCTTCTTGCGCAGCTCGTCCACCTTGCCCTGGTCGCTCAGCGCGGCCACTTGCAGCACGAATTTCTGGCCGGATTCGGCGGCAGCGGCCGGCTTGGCCGCGCCCTTGCCTTCCAAAATGGCGAGCGCGCGCGCGTCTTCGGACGCCTTGTCGGCAGCGGGCTTGGCGGCAGGTTTGGCGTCGGCCAGCTTGCGCTCGGCATCGGCCTTGGCTTTTGCTTCGGCCTTCGCCTCGGCCAGCTTGCGCTCGCCTTCGCGCTTGCGCTCGGCATCCAGCTTGGCCTTGGCCTCGGTCTCGGCCCGTGCCTTGGACTCATGCTCGGCCTTGGCTTTGGCCAGCGCCTCGGCCTTGGCTTCCGCCTTGGCCTTGGCCTCGGCCTTCAGATCGGCCTGGGCTTCGGCTTCCTGCCGGGCGTTGTCGGCCTTGATGACCTCCTCGGCCGACGGCGCGGCGCGGGCGGCCGCGACAGCGGGTTTGCCCGGCTTGACGTCGTCGACGATTTCTTCCTTGCTGTCGAGGGCGGCGCTTGCGGGGACGGCGGCAGACGACGCGCGCGCGGCGGCCGGCTTATCCTTGGCCGGAATCTTGATTTCTATATCGGACGCGAGCGGACGCGGCTCGGAATCGAGCACCATCGGCAAGCCGACGGCGACAGCCAGCGCCAGCGCGATGGCGCCGACCAGGCGGCGGCGCGCGCGTTTCTTTTCCGGCAACACCGGATCGTCCGCCTCGCGGTCCTTGGCGCGGCGCGAGTTGGCCGGACCGTCGGCCGACGAGGCGCGCTTGGAGCGTGCGCGCTCGCCTGCGGCTTGATCATCCGCGCTGGTGTAATAGCCGCTGTCCTGACCGGCGGTCTCTTGCTTGTTTTTACCGAATTTCGAGAACAAGCCCATGCGTGATTTCAGTCCTGTGCGTTCAATGGAGTGAGGATTTTCTCGCCGCCATGACGCCTGCGACCGTGAGGAAAGATCCAAAGACCACAATTCTATCATTCTCCCCGGCCCGGCTCATCGCATTTGCATAGGCGGCGGCCGGATCGTCGAAGATATTGATGGTGCGTTCGGATTTTTCCGGTTGCACAATTTGCACCTTCGCGGCCAGTTCCGAGGCGCTGGCCGCGCGCGGCGACGGCAGATTCGTCAGGCACCAGTGGTCCACATGCTCGGACATGGCGGCGATGACGCCATCGATATCCTTGTCGTGCATGGAGCCGAACACGGCGTAGGTGTACGGATGGAAGCCCATATTGCCCAGGTTCTGGTTCAGCGCCGAGGCCGCGTGCGGGTTGTGGGCGACGTCCAGGATCACCGTCGGCCGGCCCGGCAGCACCTGGAAGCGGCCCGGCAGCTCCACCGTGACCAGGCCGGTGCGCACTTCCTGCGCGCCGACCGGCAATTCCAGCTTGAGCGCCTCCAGCGCGGCCAGCACGGCGGACGCATTGAGGATCTGGTTGGCGCCGCGCAGGCTCGGATAGGCCAGCGAATTGCGGCGCTGCGAGCGGCCGCCATAATTCCACTGCTGCTTGTCGCCGGAGTAATTGAAATCGCGGCCCATCAGCCACAGGTCGGCGCCGATGGCTTCGGCGTGGTCGATCAGCGACTGCGGCGGCACCGGGTCGGAGCAGATTGCTGTCTTGCCGGCGCGGAAGATGCCGGCCTTCTCGAAGCCGATCTTCTCGCGCGTATCGCCAAGATAGTCGGTGTGGTCGATATCGACGCTGGTGACGATGGCGACGTCGGCATCGACGATATTGACGGCGTCCAGGCGCCCGCCGAGGCCGACTTCCAGGATGACGACATCCATGCCCGCGCCGGCCAGCAGCTTCATGATGGCCAGCGTGGTGAATTCAAAATAGGTCAGCGGGGTGTCGCCGCGCGCCGCCTCGACGGCGTTGAAGGCGTCGACCAGCACCTCGTCGCTGGCCAGGTCGCCGTTGATCCGGGCGCGCTCGTTGAAGTCGAGGAAGTGCGGCTTGATGTACAGGCCGACCTTGTAGCCGGCGCGCAGCAGCACCGATTCCAGCATGGCGCAGGTCGAACCCTTGCCGTTGGTGCCGGCCACCATCACGACCGGGCAGCTAAAGCTCAGCTGCAAGCGTTCCTTGACGGCCAGGACGCGGTCCAGGCCCATGTTGATGACGGTTTCGGCGTGGCGCGATTCAATCAGCGCAAGCCAGGCGGGCAAAGTGGTTGGGAGGTTCGACATGATAAGACTCTGAAAATGGCAACGGCGCGCAGGCCGGATGATATCCGATTGCGCGCCGTTGTGCCGGGCATTGAAACTGCAATATTGGCTATGCGATAAGGTTACGCAATAACCTCGGCCGGCTGGTTTTGCAGCAAGGCCATCAGGCGCGCGATTTCTTCGCGCATCTTGCGGCGGTCGACGATCATGTCGACGGCGCCCTTGGTGACCAGGAACTCGGAGCGCTGGAAACCTTCCGGCAGTTTTTCGCGCACGGTGTTTTCGATCACGCGCGGGCCGGCGAAGCCGATCAGCGCCTTCGGCTCGGCGATGACGACGTCGCCCATGAAGGCGAACGAGGCGGACACACCGCCCATGGTCGGATCGGTCAGCACGCTGATGAACGGCAGCTTCTTCTCGGACAGCTTGGTCAGCATGGCGGTGGTTTTCGCCATTTGCATCAGCGACAGCAGGCCCTCTTGCATGCGGGCGCCGCCGGTGGCGGTGATGCAGATGAACGGCACTTTCTGTTCCAGGGCCACTTGCGCGCCGCGCACGAAGCGCTCGCCGACCACGGAGCCCATGGAGCCGCCCATGAATTCGAATTCGAAGCAGGCCACGACGACGGGCATGCTCATGATGGCGCCGCCCATGACGATCATGGCGTCGGTCTCGCCGGTCGCTTCCATCGCCTGCTTGAGGCGGTCGGGGTATTTCTTGCTGTCTTTAAACTTCAGCGTATCGACGGGCAGCGTGTCCATGCCGATTTCATAACGTCCGCCGGCGTCGAACAGGCTGTCGAGGCGTTCGCGCGCGCGGATGCGCATGTGGTGGTCGCATTTAGGGCAAACATGCAGGTTCGATTCCAGATCGGTGCGGTACAGGACGGCTTCGCACGATGGGCATTTGACCCACAGGCCCTCTGGCATCGTCTTGCGGGCGGCAACGTCGGAACGCTGGATTCTTGGGGGCAGCAGTTTTTCCAACCAACTCATAAATTCTCCTTGCAGCTAACTTGTGGCCGAAGTGTAGCCGTTTCTTGTACGCCTGTCGAACATTGCAATACAATAATTTTTAGCTTTCGTCATGGAATTCGCGGGGATTTAGAGGGAATCCCCTACTGCCGTCGCCTCTGTTTCGTCGTCGGTGGCAGGCATCTCTATCGTCACTTTGTAGTTCGCGCGAGCGATATGACGCAGATATGTTTCAATTACACGTTCAGGCGGCAGTCCAACCTCATCTCCAATTTGCTTGAAATAATTAATGGCATCGTTAGACAAACCGATCGTCAGCTCGCGTCCGATCTGCCGGGCAAAGTGGTTGGCAACAGGAACGCTTTTTGATAAATCTAACTCATCGTTACACATAGTTTCCTCATTGATAAATTTTCAGTTCCGCTTTGTTAGCCTTACGAGCTGATATGAGGCGTACGACATCAGCGCCTCGATAACAATGACTTACCAACAACAGCCGCCCTCGGTAACTTATTTTGCGAAGGTTGGATTTGGCCTTCTGCTCATCCCATTCAAAGCGCACGACCGCTCCCCTTCAACATAGTCAGTACTTAACTATGTATCAAGGTGAGCGGTCGTAATTTGATGACGGCCAAGCGGCCGGAGGGTGTTACGGTCTTCTAAAACCGGTCAGGCGTCGAGGGCGCTGCGGATGTCGCGGACGAAAGCTTCGACGGCCGCAACCGAACCTTCCTTGCCGTGCTTTTCGATCTCTTGCACGATGCGGCTGCCGATGACGACCGCGTCGGCCACCTCGGCCACGGCGCGCGCGGTGGCGCCGTCGCGGATGCCGAAGCCGACGCCGATCGGCAAGCTCACGTGCTTGCGGATTTCCGCCAGGCGCTCGGCCACCTGCAACGTATCGATATTACCGGCACCGGTGACACCCTTGAGCGAGACGTAATAGCTGAAGCCGCCGCCGACCTTGGCCACCTGCTGGATGCGTGCCTCGGTCGAGGTCGGCGCCAGCAGGAAGATCAGGTCGAGCTCGGCCGCGCGCATGGCGGCGGCGAACTCTTCGCACTCCTCCGGCGGATAGTCGACCACGATGGCGCCGTCGGCGCCGACTTCCTTCGATCTGGCGATGAAGGCGGCGGCGCCGATGCGCTCGATCGGGTTGGCGTAGCCCATCAGCACCACCGGCGTGGTCTGGTTGGTCTTGCGGAATTCGGCGACGTACTCGAACACGTCGCGGATGCCGACGCCAAACGCCAGCGCCCGCTCGCAGGCGCGCTGGATGACCGGACCTTCGGCCATCGGATCGGAAAACGGCACGCCGAGTTCGAGGATGTCGGCGCCGCCCGCGACCAGCGCGTGCATCAGCGCAACGGTGTGCTCGGGACCGGGATCGCCGGCGGTGATGAAGGTGACGAGCGCGGTTTTATTGGCCGCCTTCAGGGCGGCGAAGGTTGGTGCGATTCTGGACATGGTTTTCCTTGGTAGAGTTATTGGATGGATTAGTTGAAGTTCAAACCCATCCGCTCCGCCACGGTGTGCATGTCCTTGTCGCCACGGCCCGACAGGTTGGCCAGAATGATCTGATCCTTCGGCAAGGTGGCCGCCAGCTTCACGGCGTACGCCAAGGCGTGCGACGATTCCAGCGCCGGGATGATGCCCTCGATATGGCAACAATCGTGGAAGGCCTTGAGCGCCTCCTCGTCGGTGATCGAGACGTACTCGGCGCGGCCGATATCCTTCAGGTAAGCGTGCTCCGGGCCCACGCCGGGATAGTCCAGGCCCGCCGAGACCGAATGCGTCTCGATGATCTGGCCGTTCTCGTCCTGCAGCAGATAGGTGCGGTTGCCGTGCAACACGCCCGGATAGCCCTTGGTCAGCGAGGCCGCGTGCTTGACGCCGTCCAGCCCCTCGCCCGCCGCCTCGACGCCGATCAAGCGCACCTGCTTCTGGTCGATGTACGGGTAGAAAATGCCCATCGCGTTCGAACCGCCGCCGATGCAGGCCATCACGTAGTCCGGCTGGCGGCCGGTCATCTCCGGCATCTGCACCAGGCATTCCTCGCCGATCACCGACTGGAAGTCGCGCACCAGCATCGGGTAAGGATGCGGGCCCGCCACGGTGCCGATGATGTAGAAGGTGTTTTCGATGTTGGTGACCCAGTCGCGCATGGCCTCGTTGAGCGCGTCCTTGAGCGTCTTGGAACCGGACTCGACCGGCACCACGGTCGCGCCCAGCAGCTTCATGCGGTAGACGTTCTGCGCCTGGCGCTTGACGTCCTCGCTGCCCATGTAGACCACGCACTCGAGGCCGAAACGGGCGCAGATGGTGGCGGTGGCGACGCCGTGCTGGCCGGCGCCGGTCTCGGCGATGACGCGCGGCTTGCCCATGCGCTTGGCCAGCAACGCTTGGCCGATGACGTTGTTGATCTTGTGGGCGCCGGTGTGGTTCAGGTCTTCGCGCTTGAAGTAGATCTGCGCGCCGCCTGCCAGCTCGGACCAACGCTTGGCGTGGTAGATCGGCGACGGACGGCCGACGAAGTGCTTGAGCTCATAGCGGAATTCTTCGAGGAATTCCTGGTCCTTGCTGTAGCGCTCGTAAGCCTGGTTCAGCTCGGCCAGCGCGTAGGTCAGCGTTTCGGCGACGAAGGAACCGCCGTAGGGGCCGAAGTGGCCGCTGGCGTTGGGCAGTTCGTAGTCTTTGGCGTGGAACAGGGGCGCGGCTGCGCCGATCTCAGGTAATGCTTTCATGGTGGGTTTCGCTTTCAATCATGTCATCTCCGGCCCGCACCGCCGCGACGAAGGCGGCGATCTTGCGGGCGTCCTTGATCCCCTTGGACGCTTCGACACCACTGCTGATGTCGACGGCATAGGGGCGTACACCGACCACCGCGTCAGTCGCGTTGTGTACGCTCAAGCCACCACTTAAAACGACCCGAGGCGCGAGATCTTTTGGAATGAGAGACCAATCAAAACCCTTTCCTGCGCCACCGTAGGCATCCACATATGTATCCAGCAACAAACTGGTGAACAGGGGACTGGCGGCGCGGCATAGTTGTTCGTATTCTAGCAAATCGGACGGCAAGGTGTCGGGTTTGACGCGAAACACGCGCATGAACTGTCGCCCGCAGGCGGCGGCGATGGCGGCCGACTGGGCTATCGTCTCGTCGCCGTGCAGCTGGATCAGGGACACCGGCGCCACTTTCACCACGGCGGCCACCTCCTCCGGCGTGGCGTTGACGAACAGCCCAGTGCAGGTAATAAACGGCGGCACGGCGGCGATCAGCGCGGCGGCCTGCTCGGGCGTGACATAGCGCGGGCTTTTCGGATAAAACACGAAACCGATCGCATCGGCGCCGGCGGCCACGGCCGCTTGCACGTCCTCCACGCGGGTCAGGCCGCAGATTTTGACTCGGGTGCGTGGCATGCAATGTTTCCTTTTTAGAACCAAGGGAGCGCGCTGGTGGTCTCCAGCGGCAATTCCCATTTGGGATCGTAGTCGATTTTAGCCAGGTACAAGCCATCCGGCATGAAAGTGGGCGCGGCGGCATGGCGGTCTTTGGTTTCCAGCAATTGGCCCAGCCATTCAGGCTTTTCGCGTCCGGTGCCGATGTAGACCAGCGAACCGACCAGGTTGCGCACCATGTGGTGCAGGAAGGCGTTGGCGGTGATGGTGAACACCACCAGTTCGCCGACGCGCTTGATCTGGATGTCATGCATCAGTTTGACCGGCGACTTGGCCTGGCATTGCGCGGCGCGGAAAGCGGTGAAGTCGTGCCAGCCGAGCAGCGGCTGCACGGCTTGCTGCATCAGCGCGACGTCGAGCGGGCGGAAGCAGAAACCGGCGCGGCCTTCCAGCAACGGCGAGCGGGTCGGGTTGTTGTACAGCACATAGTGGTAGGTGCGGGCGCGGGCGCTGAAACGGGCGTGGAAGAAGTCGTTAACCGTCGGGTCGCCCGGCAGTTCCTTGGCCCAGCGCACGGCGATCGACGGCGGCAGGAAGGCGTTGACGCCGCGCACCCAGGAATGGGCGTCGCGGGTCAGGTCGGTATCGAAGTGGACCACTTGTTCGAGCGCGTGCACGCCGGTGTCGGTGCGGCCGGCGCAAGTGGTGGCCAGGCGAACCGTGGCGAATTTTTCCAGCGCCTGTTCCAGCTTGTCCTGGACCGTGTGGCCGTCTTCCTGTTTCTGGTAGCCGTGCCAGGCGGTGCCGTCGTACTGGACGCCGATTGCTATCCGTTTCAATTGCTGCCCGAGGTGATGTTTGAGGCTGGCATTATATCGGACAACCTCGCGGACAACCTCGCGGACAACCCGACACCGCTTACCCCAGCTGCGCCTTCATGGCGTTGGCTTTGGCGATCTGGTCGTCGCTGCCGCCGCGCAGCACTTCGTCCAGCAGCTCGCGCGCGCCTTCCTTGTCGCCGATTTCCTGGTAGGCGATGGCCAGGTCGAGCTTGGTGTCCATCTCCATGTGGTGCGCCGACAGGGTGTCGTCGCGCGCCGGCGATGCTGCAGGTTCCGCTGGTTCCGCCAACTCCGCCTTCGCGCCCTCGCCTGCGGCGCCGGTGAATTCGTTGTCCAGATCGAGGTTGATGTCCGACAGGTCGAACTCGCGCGCGGGCGCCGGCGCGGCCGTGATCGATTCGGCGTCTTCCGGCAACTCCAGCGGCTCGTCGAAGTCCACCGCCTTCGGATCGACCTTCGGCGGTTCGGTCAGGGCCGGCACTTCCGGAATATCGAAGCCCATGATGTCCATGTCCAGCGGATCGGTGCCGGCCGCCGGCACGCGCTCCGCCGATTTGGCCGATTCGGCAGGCTCCGCCGTGTCTTCCGGCAGATCGAGGCTGAAGTCCATGCTCGGGTCGTCGGCGGGCGCCGCAGCGGCCGCCGGTGCGGAGGCGGCAGGCGCATCGAAGGCCAGATCAAACGGATCGTCGGCAGCCTCCTCACGCGCCGGGGCCGGCATTTCGATCGGCGCCTTGTCGCTGGCGACCGGTTCGAAATTCATGTCGCCCAGGTCGAAGTCCATCAGGTTGTCCGATTGCGCGGCAACCGATGCTGGCGATACCGACGCGTCGGCCGGTTGCGGCAACGCCGTTTCCATGTCGCTCAGGTCGCTGCCGAAGTCCATCGCGCTGTCGGCCTTGGCAGACGCAGCATCCAGGCCCACGTCCAGATCGAGGCCGCTCGGGGTGGCGGCAGGCGGTTCGGCGCCGAAATCGTCGCCCGTGCCAAAATCGTTGGCCGAATACGCCGAGGCGGCGGCAGCGGCGGCCGCCGCGCCGGCCGCGACCGGCACGGCGGCGGCCGACATGGCAACGCCGCCGGCGCCGTCAGGCGCCGCCGAGTACAGCGGATTGGTCGGATCGATCGACTGCCCCATCGCGGACGCCTGCGCCCACTCCTCGCCCTGGCCGCGCGTCAGCGCATACAGCTCGGAGGCCTGGCCTTCGAAGGCGCGCGCATCCTTGCGGGTAGCATAGATTTCCAGCAGCTTCAGGCGAACCGGATGGCGCTCGGGGTTCGTGCGCAGCGCTTCCTTGAGGATATCCTCGGCCTGCGCGTCGCGGCCGTAGGCGATGTAGACGTCGGCCTCGGCCACCGGATCGACCTCGTTGGTGTCGAGCTGGCTGGCCGACGGCGCGAAATTGGAGTTGAACACGCTGTTGCTGGTGTCGACGTTCTGGGCCCCGGCCTCGGTGATGAACGGCTGTATCGGGGTGGTCGGATCGGGCGGCATGACGATCTCGCCCGGCACCACGACAAATTTCTTGCTCTTGCGGCGGCGCGCCAGGATGATGCCGTAGATCAGCGCCAGCAAGGCCGCGACCGCCAGCCCGACCAGCTGGATATTCTCCATCATTACTTCGTACCAGCTCGGCTCGACCGGCTTGCGTGGCGGCACGGCCAGGGTGCGCTTCGGTTTCGGCGCCTCGGCCGGGGTGGCGGCTGGCGCCGGCGTGGGCGCCGGCGCGGCGACAGGCGCTGCGGCAACTGGCGGCTTCTCGGCGATGGTCTTGTTCTTCACCGCCATCAGCTGTTCGAGGTCGTTGACGTTCTTTTCCAGCTCCTTGACGCGGGCGGCCGCTTCGTCCACCTGCTTTTGCTTGGCGATGTTTTCTTCGGCGGCCACGCCCGTCTTGCCCGCGACCGGCGCGGTGGCGGTCGATTTGGACAAGGTCAGCTTGTCCTTGGCCTCGTTGACGGCGTTCGGTTTTTCCTCGACCTTGGCGGTGATCTTGCCCTTGACGTTTTGCGTCGTCTCCGCTTCCCTGGCCGGCGTGCTGTTGGCGACCTGCCCGGCAAGCTTGGCGCGGTAGGCGTTGAAATCGACCGCGTGCGCGACCACCACGCCGCGCGCCTCGCCTTCGGGCACGATGGCGCGGACGGCGCCCGAATCCGGCACCTTCAGGATCTGGCCCGACTTCAGGCGGTTCATGTTATTGCCGGAGAACGCCTCCGGGTTGGCGCGGTACAGCGCCACCAGCATCATGTCGAGCGAGATGTCGCCCGGCTTGACCTGGCTGGCGATGCGGCTCAGGTTGTCGCCTTTTTTAACGGTGTACTGCTCGGTCGACCTGGCGGGTTGCGGGCGGGCCGGCGCCGTGGACGAAGGCGCGGCAGGGGTCGCGGCGGGCGCGGACGCCACCGGCGCGTTCGGCGCGGTCGCGGCCGGGGCGTTGGCCTGGCGGCTCAGATCGACCGGCGCGGCCACTTGCGGCGAATTGGCCGAACGCATGTCCGGTGGGTCGAGCAGGAAGGTGTATTCGCGCACCATGCGGCCGCCGGTCCACTTCAGTTCCAGCAGCATGTCGACGAAGGGCTCGTTGACCGGCTGGCTCGACGAGACGCGGATCAGTTGGCGGCCGTTGCGCTGCTCCACTTCGAAGCGCAGCGAGCTCAGCGCGGGATTGAAATCGATGTTGGCGGTACGGAAGGCATCTGGCGACGCCAGTTGGGCGACCAAACCGCTGGCTTCTTCGGGCGTGACAGCGGTCAGTTCGATTTCCGCCCGCAACGGCTGGCCCAGCGACGACAGGACGGTCAGCTTGCCAAGTCCGGCGGCGTTCGCGGCGGCGGACAACAACACCGCACCGGCGACCGCGCTAGTGAGTGTTTTCAACGCGAACGAAACGATGCTGGTGCGATTGGTGAAGGGCATAGTGGGCGGCAGTAGGTTATCAGAGGGAAAATGTTACTTTCCCGGATATATCAACATATCACCATGCACATGAGCATGCAAGCTTTGCACGCCGTTTCTCAAGTGATACATGAGGAGTTGTCAGGTCTGTGCCTAATTTGGTGAAAAAAAAGGGGTTTTCCCTATGAGAGCACATAGAGAAAACCCCTTCCACTACCAAGATTGCGCGGTAGCTTTTACTTATCCAGCACGATGCGCAGCATGCGGCGCAGCGGTTCGGCCGCGCCCCACAGCAGCTGGTCGCCGACGGTGAAGGCCGACAGGTAATCGTCGCCCATGCTCATCTTGCGCAGGCGGCCGACCGGGATCGTCAGGCTGCCGGTGGCGGCGGCCGGCGACAGGTCCTTGACCGACGCTTCACGCGTGTTCGGCACCACTTTGACCCACTGGTTGTTGGACGCGATGATGTCGTGGATCTCGTCGATCGGCACGTCCTTCTTCAGCTTGATGGTCAATGCCTGCGAGTGGCTGCGCATGGCGCCGATGCGCACGCACAGGCCGTCCACTGGAATCGCCTTGGAACCGAAGTCCGCGCCCAGGCCGAGGATCTTGTTGGTCTCGGCGCCGCCCTTCCACTCTTCCTTCGATTGGCCGTTGCCCAGGTCCTTGTCGATCCACGGGATCAGGTTGCCGGCCAGCGGCGCGCCGAACTGCCTGGTCTCCTCGGGAGAGAGACCATGTTGCGTCGCCAGCACCTGGCGGTCGATTTCCAGGATCGCGGAAGCCGGATTGTCCAGCAGCGCCTTGACCGACGAATTGATCGTGCCGAACTGGGTCAGCAGTTCGCGCATGTGCTGGGCGCCGCCGCCCGATGCCGCCTGGTACGTCATGGAGGTCATCCACTCGACCAGGTTGTGCTGGAACAGGCCGCCCAGGCCCATCAGCATGCACGACACGGTGCAATTGCCGCCGATGTAGTTCTTCACGCCCTTGCCCAGTGCGTCCTTGATGACGTGCAGGTTGACCGGGTCCAGCACGATGACGGCGTCTTTTTCCATGCGCAGGGTCGACGCGGCGTCGATCCAGTAGCCGTTCCAGCCGGCCGCGCGCAATTTCGGGAACACCTCGGTGGTGTAGTCGCCGCCCTGGCACGAGATGATGATCTCGCACTTTTTCAGTTCGTCGATGTCGGTGGCGCTTTTCAGTTTGGTTTCATTCTTCGCCATCTTCGGGGCGTCGCCGCCCGGGTTCGACGTCGTGAAGAACACCGGTTCGATGTGGGCGAAATCTCCCTCTTCCTGCATGCGCTGCATCAGGACCGAACCAACCATGCCGCGCCAACCTACCAAGCCTACGAGTTTCATTTTGCTCTTCCTTGTCTTTAGTTTTTATGCGAGTGCTTTAACTACCGCGTTGCCCATCTCCTCGGTGCCCACCTTGGTGGTGCCCGGCTCGAAGATGTCGGCGGTGCGCAGGCCCTGCGCCAGCACGGCCTTGACGGCGGTCTCGATGCGGTCGGCCTGTTCGTTCTTGTTGAACGTGTAGCGCAGCATCATCGCGGCCGACAGGATCGTCGCCAGCGGATTGGCGATGCCCTTGCCGGCGATGTCCGGCGCCGAACCGTGCGACGGCTCGTACAGACCCTTGTTGTTGGCGTCGAGCGAGGCCGACGGCAGCATGCCGATCGAACCGGTCAGCATCGCCGCGCAATCGCTCAGGATGTCGCCGAACATGTTGCCGGTGACGATGACGTCAAATTTCTTCGGCGCGCGCACCAGCTGCATGGCGGCGTTGTCGACGTACATGTGGTCCAGCGCGACGTCCGGATATTCCTTGTGGACGTCGGTGACGATGTCCTTCCAGAACTGGAACGTCTCCAGCACGTTGGCCTTGTCGACGCTGGTCAGTCGCTTGCCGCGTTTTTGCGCGGCCTGGAACGCCACGTGGGCGATGCGGCGGATCTCGCCTTCGGCATAGCGCATGGTGTCGAAACCTTCGCGCTGGCCCTTGAACGGACCGTCCGGGCACTCGCGCACGCCGCGCGGCTGGCCGAAGTAGATGTCGCCGGTCAGTTCGCGCACGATCAGGATGTCGAGGCCGGAAACGACTTCAGGCTTCAGGGTCGAGGCGCCGGCCAGTTCCGGATACAAAATGGCCGGACGCAAGTTGCCGAACAGGCCCAGGTTCTTGCGCAGGCCGAGAATGGCCTGCTCCGGACGCAGCGCGCGTTCCAGGGTGTCGTACTGGTAGTCGCCGACGGCGCCAAACAGCACCGCGTCGGCGGACTTGGCCAGCGCCAGGGTGGCGTCCGGCAGCGGATGGCCATGGGCCGCGTAGCCGGCGCCGCCGACGGGGGCGGTCTCCAGCTCGAACGATTCGCCCAGCACATTGAGGACCTTGACGGCTTGGGCGACGATTTCCGGGCCGATACCGTCGCCCGGGAGGATTGCGATTTTCATGTGAGTTTTCGAGATTAGATGACGTTAGCCAACCAGGGTTGGTTTGCCAGATGGCGCTCTTCGAATTCGCGGATGGTGTCGGCGTGGCGCAGGGTCAGGCCGATATCGTCGAGTCCGTTCATCAGGCAGTATTTGCGGAAGGCGTCGATCTCGAAGGGATAGGAGACGCTGCCATTGCTGGTGGAAATGCGCTGCTGCTCAAGGTCGACCACCAGACGGTATCCGGGGAAGGCCTTGACTTCGTTGAACAGATGATCGATCTGCGCTTCAGGAATCACGATGGGCAGCAAGCCGCTCTTGTAGCAGTTGTTGAAGAAGATGTCGGCGAACGACGGCGCGATGATGGCGCGGAAGCCGTACTGGTCCAGCGCCCACGGCGCGTGCTCGCGCGAGGAGCCGCAGCCGAAGTTTTTACGGGTCAGCAGGATCGAGGCGCCCTGGTAACGCGGCTCGTTGAGCACGAAGTCCGGATTGAGCGGACGCTTGCTGTTGTCCATGCCGGGCTCGCCATGGTCGAGGTAACGCCACTCGTCGAACAGGTTGGGGCCGAAGCCGGTGCGATGGATGGACTTCAGGAATTGCTTCGGAATGATGGCGTCGGTGTCGACGTTGGCGCGGTCGAGCGGGGCCACCAGGCCTTCGTATATCGTAAATTTATCCATGATCTCGTTCGGGTTGTGCGACGGCGGACCGTCGCGGCCCGCCGTACTGCGGTTATTTTTTGGTCGAAGCGCCTTCCAGCGACTCACCGACTTTTTTCACGTCCTTGCCGAAGCCGTTGACTGTGTTGCAGCCGGTCAGGATCAGCGCAATGATGGACAGGGCGAATAGTTTTTTCATGTTGGTGTACTCGTGGTATCAAACAAAAAATTCAGCGCAGCGTGCGCACGTCGACGAAGTGGCCGGCGATACCGGCGGCGGCGGCCATCGCGGGCGACACCAGATGGGTGCGTCCGCCCTGACCTTGGCGTCCTTCGAAATTACGGTTGGAGGTCGAAGCGCAGCGCTCGCCCGGTTCCAGGCGGTCGGCGTTCATCGCCAGGCACATCGAGCAGCCCGGCTCGCGCCACTCGAAGCCGGCGTCCTTGAAGATGCGGTCGAGGCCTTCGCGCTCGGCCTGGTCCTTGACCAGTCCGGAACCCGGCACCACCATCGCCAGCTTGACGTTCGACGCCCGCTGCTTGCCGCGCACCACGGCGGCGGCCGCGCGCAAATCCTCGATGCGCGAGTTGGTGCACGAGCCGATAAAGACCTTGTCGATGCGGATGTCCTCGATGGCCGTGTTCGGCTTGAGGTTCATGTAGACCAGCGCCTTTTCCATCGCGTCGCGCTTGACGCTGTCCTTTTCCTGGTCAGGATCGGGCACGCGGCCGTCGATCGATGTGACCATCTCGGGCGACGTGCCCCAGGTCACCTGCGGCTTGATCTCGGCGGCGTCGAGCGTGACGACCAGGTCGAATTTGGCGCCGGCGTCCGAATGCAGGGTGCGCCAGTAGTCGACCGCGCGGTCCCAGTGCGGCCCCACCGGCGAGAACGGGCGGCCTTTGACGTAGTTGATCGTGGTGTCGTCGACGCCGATGATGCCGGCGCGCGCGCCCGCCTCGATCGCCATGTTACAGACGGTCATGCGGCCTTCCATCGACAGCGCGCGGATGGTCGAACCGCCGAACTCGATACAGTAGCCGGTGCCGCCGGCCGTGCCGATCTTGCCGATGATGGCCAGCACGACGTCCTTGGCGGTCACGCCCACCGGCAGCGGGCCGTCGACCTGCACCAGCATGGCTTTCGATTTCTTTTGCAGCAGCGTTTGCGTGGCCAGCACATGCTCGACCTCGGAGGTGCCGATGCCGTGCGCCAGCGCGCCGAAGGCGCCGTGGGTGGACGTGTGCGAGTCGCCGCAGACGACCGTCATGCCCGGCAGGGTGGCGCCCTGCTCCGGCCCGATCACGTGGACGATGCCCTGGCGCTTGTCGTTCATGTTGAAATAGGTCATGCCGTAGGACTTGGCATTGTTGTCCAAGGTTTCGACCTGCAGGCGCGAGACCGGGTCGGCGATGCCGTCGGCGCGGGAGGTGGTCGGCACGTTATGGTCGGCCACGGCCAGGTTGGCCGACAGGCGCCACGGCTGGCGGTTGGCGGCGCGCAGGCCATCGAAGGCCTGCGGACTGGTCACTTCGTGCACCAGGTGACGGTCGATATAGAGGATGGTGGTGCCGTCTTCCTCGGCCTTGACCACGTGGGATTCCCAGAGTTTGTCGTAAAGCGTCTTCATCATGATGTGTGCTTACTGCTGCTGCCTGTGTGAGTGATCCACTTCGATTATGCCATATTGTGCAATGCGATAGCGACCGCCGCCATCCGGCCTCGTGAGCCGATGCGGTTCCGCCTACCGATACACGTTTTATGACTCCTTTAAAAATTCGGTGCTGCAAACAAAAATTAAACGAAAAAAAAGCCTGCGTGAACGCAGGCTTTTGGTGTCTGTGGCTAAGTCCTTGGACTAGGCCGCCATGCGTACACTTCCCCTGCATCCGTCCATCAGGAACGATAGGCCCACCACTAGCACCAGTTCGCCCTCGGCCGAGCGCGCGGTGCCGGTGATGCCCTCGACGGTAATCGCGGTCATCGGCTTGATGACCAGGTCGGCGGTGCCGTCGACCGCTTCCACCGCCAGAATATACGGCTGTGGCGCGGCGACAACAATACCGACCTTCTCGCGGCAGCTCTCGTAGCCGAGCGCATCGGCCAGCGAGCGCACCGGCAGCGGACGGCCCTGGTCCTTGAGGACCGGGGCGCCGCCCACTTCCAGGAACACTTCCGGCAATTCCACCACGCGCTGCACCACGGCCATCGGCAGCGCCAGCGCGGCGCCCGAGGTCGACACCAGCATGGTCGGCACGATCGACAGCTCGATCGGCAGGCGGATGGCGAACTTGGTGCCCTTGCCCAGCGCCGATTCGATGTGGATGGCGCCGCGGTTCTTCTCCACGGCGGTCTTGACCACGTCCATGCCGACCCCGCGGCCGGACACGCTCGAGGCCACTTCCTTGGTCGAGAAGCCCGGCAGGAACACCAGCTGGAAGCACTCGTCGTTGGTCAGATTGGCCGACTCGCTGATCAAACCCTTCTGCTGGGCCTTGGTGCGCAACACCACCGGGTCCATGCCCTTGCCATCGTCCTGCAGCACGATCATGACGCTGTTGGCTTCCTGCCATGCCTTGAGCGAGATGAACGACTTGGCCGGCTTGCCCGCCGCCAGGCGGTCTTCCGGCGACTCGACGCCATGGTCCAGCGAGTTGCGCAGCATGTGCACCAGCGGATCGTACAGACTGTCGACGACCACGCGGTCCACTTCGGTCTCGGCACCTTCGATGGTCAGTTCGACGTCCTTGCCCAGGTCCTTGGCCAGCTCGCGCACCAGGCGCGGGAACTTCTGGAACAGGCGGCCGACCGGTTGCATGCGCGTCGCCAGGGTGGCGCGCTGCAGTTCGGTCGAATACCGCGACGCCCGCTCCAGCGTTTCCGCCAGGGTGGCCATCAGGGTCTGGGCCTGGCCCTCGAATTTGAATTGCAGCAAACGTTCCAGCAGCACGGCGGCCTGGTTGGCGGCCTGCACCGATTCGCCCGCCACTTCCAGCAAGGCATCCAGTTTAACAGCATCGACGCGGATCGACTCTTCTTTGGCCGGCGCGGCATGCGGACGCTCTTCGCGTTTTTCCGGCGCGTCGCGCTTGGCCGGGGCGGCCACGGCGGTGCCGGCGACGGCGGCCGGCGCGGCGGCGGCCGGGGCTGGCGCTGCTGCAGCTGCGGCGGCGGGCGCTGCGGCGGCAGCGACCGGCGCGGCAGAGACGGCCGGACGGGTGTAGCTGCCGGCCGGCATCACGGTTTCATACATGCCTTCCCAGTCGAGGCCGTCCTCGGACGTGATCGACACGGCGGCCACGGCGGCTGGCGCGGCGGCGACGGGCGCTGGCGCAGCTGCCGGCGCGGGGGCCGGCGCCGGTGCCGGAGCGGACGCGCCGGTCTTGCCCTCGATGGCGTCGGTCAGGATCACTTCCAGGTCGTGCGGCATCGGCGCCAGGCTGTGCGGCTCGGCGCCGTTGTTCAGTTCGGCGAGCTGGTCGGCCACGAAGCCGGACGCCTGCAGCGCCGCCTCGATCGCGATCGGCGTCACCGGCGCGGCGCCGGTGCGCAGCGCGTCGAACAGGTTTTCGGTCAGGTGGCAGGCCGCGACCATCGCCGGCAGGCCCATGAAACCGGCGCCGCCCTTGATGGTGTGGAAGGAGCGGAACACCGCGTTCAGTGTCTCTTTATTATCGGGGTCGCGTTCGAGCCGCAGCAAGTGCTCTTCAACGTTGACCGCCAGATCCATCGCCTCGACGACGAAATCCTTCAGCATATCGTCCATTAGAATCCCAGGTCAGCAAGCAGGTCGTCGACATTGTCCTGGTTCAGCGCCACGGCCGGAGCCGATGGGCCGGACATCAGGGACACTTCTTTTTGCGCGATTTTTTCGCGTACCGCTGGCGGCGCGTTATCGCGCAGCAGTTCTGCCAGTTCGTGCTCCACCGTCTTGGTGATGTTCACGACCTTCTTGATCAGTTGACCGGTGATGTCCTGGAAGTCCTGGGCCATCATGATTTCGAGCAAACGCGCTTTTTCGGCCTCGGTGGCGGCCGACACGGCCACGGCGAAGGCTTGCGAGTCGCCGGCGAGCTGCTTGAACTGGTCAAGGCTGAGCTTGCCCGCGAACAGGTCGGCCCAGCGGTTTTCCATTTCCTTCGACTTCTTCGACAAGGTGTCCTGCTCGGGCATGCCCTCGTCGAGCGTGTTGAGCACCTTGTTGGCGGCTTGTTCGGTCAGGGTGGCGACGTATTCCAGACGGTCCTGGGCGTCGTTGATCTGCGACGAGGCCTCGGTCAGCGCCTTGTCGTAGCCCAGTTCGCGCAGCGAATCGTGCAGCAGGCGCACGATGCCGCCCAGGCGCTCGAACATCGGCTTGTCGCCGCCCTCCTCGGCCTCGCCGCCTTCGGCCGGCGCTGCGGCAGGAGCCGGCGCGGGGGCCGGTGCCGGGACCGGCGCGGCAGCGGCGGCCGACGACGACGAGACCTCGTCGAACAGGCTTTCGAGGTCGTCTTCTGCGGCGGCGGGTGCGGGGGCAGGCGCTGGAGCGGGCGCTGCGGTCTTGCTCTGAGCGGACACTTCTTCAAATAATGCGTCGAAATCATCAGCGGCGTTGGTCATAATCCCTGCTTCTCCATAATTTGTAAAATTGCTGCCCTCAACCCTGCGTATTGATGACGCTCGGCAATAAAAAGCACTTATGCGAGTGTAGCAGGGCAACACGGAAATATTCAATGCCGGCGTCGGTCGACTGCCCTGTTCTCCGTCTCAAAGCCGTGTTTCGTTGTATTTGGAGATACTATCATCGGATACATTGCCAAAGGGAGCATTAAAGAGACAAACCTGATGCTTGTGTGCAAAAAAGCCGCCGAGCAACTGTGAACAAGTGTTAAAGCGGCCGGCGGCGGTGCCGCGCTACGCTTTTTATTTGCGCTTTTATTTGATAAACATCAAGTCTTTCCTTACTAACAATACTGGAATTCGCGACTACAATAAGCGGTAGGCCGCGTTGAACAAGGAGGCTCGCCATGTACCGCAAAATCCTGATCACCACCGACGGCTCCGCCGTGTCGAGCAAAACCGCGTGCGCCGGCGTTGCGCTGGCCGAACAGCTTGGCGCCGAGGTATTGGTCCTGTTCGTCGCGCCCGAGTACCAATACCCGATCTACGTGGAAATCATCCCGCCCAGCTATCCGAGCGAGGACGAATACCGCGCCGCCATGCTGCGCGCCGGCAAGGAACACACGAAGGACGTGGTCGAGTCCTGCGCGCGCCGCAACGTCCGCTGCGAGGCGCTGACAACGTTTTCGGAAAGCGCCGCGCTGAACATCGTCGAGGTGGCGGAAAGCCACGCGTGCGACCTGGTCTTCATGGGCTCGCACGGGCGCAGCGGCTGGGGCCAGCTGCTGCTGGGCAGCGTGACCAACAAGGTCTTGTCGCACTCGCGCATCCCGGTGCTGGTGCATCGCTTGATCAAAGAGCCGGACCACAAATAAAATGCGGCCTGACTGCGGTTTCTATAGTAAGATCGCAAGGTTAATTCAAACACAACAGTATTTACTTTAGGTCACCTGAGATAGCCTCTTTATGATTCGAATAGTCATTGCGGACGACCACACCATCATGCGCGAGGGTCTCAAGCGCATCCTCGACGGTGCACCGGACATCGATATCGTGGGCGAGGCGATCGACGGCTTCGAAGTGCTCGGCCACGTGCGCCAGGGCGGCTTCGACCTGCTGCTGCTGGACCTGTCGATGCCGGGGCGCAGCGGCGTCGACCTGATCCGCCAGATCAAGGCCGAAGCGCCCAAGCTGGCCATCCTGATCCTCACCATGCACGAAGAGGAGCAGTACGCCGTGCGCGCCATCCGCGCCGGCGCCCAGGGTTACCTGACCAAGGAAAGCGCCGGCACCCAGCTGGTCGGCGCGATCCGCAAGGTCGCCTCCGGCCGGCCCTACATCAGCACCGAGGTGGCCGAGCAACTTGCGCTGAATATCATGATGCCCAACGAGAGCCTGTTGCATAAACAGCTGTCGGACCGCGAATTCGAGGTATTTTCGTTGTTGGTGGCCGGAAAATCGATCACCGAGATCGCCAACAGCCTGCACCTGAGCGTCAAGACCGTCAGCACGCATAAAACCCGCATCATGCAAAAAATGGGCATGAACTCGCTCTCGGAGATGGTCCAATATGCCGTGGCGCATCGCCTGTTGTCTCCCTTCAAAACCTGAAAAACGCCGGGGCAGTAGGAGTACTCCTACATCCGTGCGCTGACGCCTACTCCCATATTCAGCCATTGCTGATATCTATCTCCTCCCTCTGTTGGCATACTGAAACCACACGATTGATGCTGCAAGGCTACATGCCAAGCAGCGAGATGCCATACGGCACATTTGCTGTACAAAATGTCATGCGGTTTGCCGTCCCCGGCCCAACGAACAGAGTTACCTGATCAGGAGATCAACATGCTGTCAACGCAAACGTCTGAAATTCGCCCAGTCACCACCACGACGATGCAATCCTCGTCGATGGAAGCAGGCCGCCAGCGTCAGGGGCGACTGTGGTCGAACCTGAAAGAGGTCTGCGACCTGCTGCACATCCCGGCGGCCGTCTCGGTCTCGACCGAGGAACTGCTGTTCCAGCACGTGCAGTTCAAGACGGGCCAGCGCATCCACACGATCGGCCAGCCGTTCGACACGCTGTACATCGTCAATTCCGGCTTCCTCAAGACGGTGCTGATCGACGAGTTCGGCAACGAGCAGGTCCTCAGCTTCCCGATGAAGGGCGACATGCTCGGCGTCGACGGCATCCACACCCGCCACTACTCGTCGGAGGCGGTGGCGCTGTCGGACTGCGACCTGATCCTGCTGCCGTTCAAGAAGCTCACCGCCCTCGGCCGCGTGCACCTGGAACTGGAAAACATGATGTATGGCGTCATGAGCCGCGAGCTGGTGCGCGAGCAGGCCATGATCGGCATGCTCGGCGCGCTCAGCGCCGAGGCCCGCGTGGCGCGCTTCCTGGTGTCGCTGGCGGACCGCTTCGCGCAGATGGGCTATTCGAGCAAGCTGTTCAACCTGCGCATGACCCGCCACGAGATCGGCAGCTACCTGGGCCTGACCCTGGAGACGGTCAGCCGCACGCTGTCGGCCTTCAACGAAATCGGCCTCATCAGCGTCGACCAGCGCACCATCGGCATCAAGGATCCGGAGGCGCTCAAGACCTTGCGGCGCCTGCCGCCGTCGCGCACCCGCGCCAAACAACTGGCCGCGGCCAAGAGCAAGGCGGGCGAGGCGGTCACGCCCGGCCAACTGCTCGCCGCGCTGTAGGCTCCGGCCATCTCTGGCAATCACCCAGCCTTGGGCCCGGCTTCCCCGCCGGGCTTTTTTTTCGCCCGCCAACCTCCCCACGTTCATTTCAAATAAGGCTTGCATTCCGTCCCGCCTTCCACAATAATGAATGCAAATACGAATCATTCTTATTTAAAGGAGAAACGACGATGACCACCACCCTGACCATGCCTGTGCCGCAGCCAGCCCGCCCTTCCCACGCCGTGGTGTCCTCGGCGGTGTCCCCCGTCAAGCGCGTCAACAGCGCCGGCCTGATGGAGGGTGGGCGCGAACTCGAGATCGAACACGCAGGCCGCGTCTACCGTCTGCGCGTCACGCAGCTCAACAAGCTGATCCTGACCGCCTGATTTCTTTTATCTTTGCCCCGGGCGCCGCCGCGCCCACTCCCCGAGTCGCCAGCCACACCGCCAGCCGCACTCCCAATCCGACAGGAGCGTTTGATGGCCATAGACCGTAGCAATCCGATTTTTCTCGCCCCCGCGCAAGGCGGACACAATCCAGAACTGATGCTGTCCGCCGTGCTGCATTTGATGTCGCACTACACGGCCGGCAGCGACGCGGCCGGCGGCTGCGTCAAGCTGGCCTCGGTAATCGAACGCCACCTGAAGGCGCTGGCCGGCCTGCCGGACCTGGCGCCGGTGCTCAGCGCCACCTGCCAGCAGCTCTCCGAGCAGTGGGCCACGGTGGTCGAACGCAGCATGCACGAGCAGGAGAAGACCAACTTCCTCAGCCGCATAATGGCGCGCGCCCGCAGCACGCCGGCCACCGTCTGAGGAGACGACCAGATGTGCGAAAAACACGATCCGCTGGCGGCCATCGTCGCCGCCGCCATGCCACGGCTGGGCACCGCAAACCCGGCACCGGCGCCAGCGCAGCCTGGCACCGACCTGCAAACCGCTCGGCAAGTCGTCAAGCCGGTCATCAACAACGTCGCCGCCATCCTTGCCGGCGAACCGGACGCCCAAACCTCGCGCCGCAGGCGTTTGTGGGAGCTCGGCCACGCCTGCCACTGCCCGCTGGTCGGCGTCGGCTTTCCGCTGGGCGTGTTGCGCAAGCTGGTCGACAAGGTTACCAGCGGCAAGGTCGTCGCCGATGATTACGAAGTGCATGTGGGCGCGGTCACCGAATGCGGCAGTCGCAACCGGCTGTCCGAGGCGCTGCAAAAGGAACTGGAGCGGCGCTACGCGGCCGTGCTGCTGCGCTTCCGCAGCGCCAAGACGACCGGGCAGGTCGGCGAGCTGTGGCGCACCGCCGTGGCCAACGGCGACGTCGCAGGCGCCTTCTGGGCCGGCCTGACGCACCCGCGCTGCAGCAGCGAGCTCGAGGAGCAAATGTGCCGCGACCTGCACATGGTGCAACACCAGGCCGGCGCCTGCGTGCGCGCCGACATCGGCAAGTTCAACGCCACCCTGGCCGAGAACACGCGCCTGACGCACGACCTGGGCAAGGCCCAGCAGCGCGCCGCCGCCCTGCTGGCCGACAAGAGCGCCGACGCCGAGCGCCACGCGACGCAACTGATGCAGCTGCGCGCGCAACTGGTGGGCAAGGACAGCATGATCGACTCGCTGCGCACCGAACTCGAACAGTTGAAGGAATCGATCCCGGGGCTGGAGACGCGTGCCAGGCTGGCCGAGCGGCTGGCCCAGATGGACGAGCGCGAGCGCGCGCTGCGCCAGCAGATCGCCGAGCTCAAGACCGAGGCGCTGCGCGCCGTCGAGCCGCCGGCGCCGATCCAGGAGCAAACGCGCCAGGTGGTCGAGCATGTCATGAAGATGCCGCTGCGCCTGAGCGACCGGGCCGTGCTGTGCGTGGGCGGACGCTCGGGCAACGTCGCCACCTACCGCGAGCTGATCGAGCAACAGGGCGCCCAGTTCGCGCACCACGACGGCGGCCTGGAGGACAACGCCAACCGCCTCGACGCCAGCCTGGCGGCGGCCGACCTGGTGATCTGCCAGACCGGCTGCATCAGCCACAGCGCCTACTGGCGGGTCAAGGACTATTGCAAGCGCACGGGCACGCGCTGCGTATTCATCGACAACCCCAGCATCTCGAGCCTGGCGCGCGGCCTGGAGCAGGCCGGCGCCGAGCCGTAACCCCGCCCGGCGCGATCCCGCCGCGCCAGTCCTCCCCGCCATAAAAAAAGCCCCCACCCGCGCTGAACGCCGGTGGGGGCTTTTGCTGCTAAGCGGCGAACCGGCTTAGAAGGTGTAGTTGCCGGTCATGTAGAACGTACGGCCCATCGGATCGGCGTAGCGTGCATCGTAGCCGATCTGGTGGCCGGACGAGGCGCGCAGCGACAGCGGTGGATTGCGGTCGGCGATGTTTTTCACGCCGGCGCGCAGACCGAACTGCTTGGTCGCTTGCCATTTGCCCTGCCAGTCGAAGGTCAGGTACGACGGCACTTCGATGCGGAACGTTTCGTTCTTGTTCGTACCCAGGTTGAACGACGTCGCCGACGCATCGGTGTAACCGTTGCGGTAGTTGGCGATCAGCGAGTTCGAGAACGCGCCGGTGTCGAGCGTGGTGGCCAGACGGATCACGTGGCGGAACGACACGGCATCGTTGATACCGAAGAAGTTCATGCTGTTGACCCAATCGTTGCTCGTGCCCGGGCGGGTGTAGTCCGACTTGATCAGGTAGGTGCCGTTCAGGGTCGTGCTCAGGTTGCCGAAACCGAAGCGGTGACGGTAGGTCGTTTCCCAGTCGATACCTTGGTTGTGGGTCTGGCCGATGTTGACCGACAGCGTTTTCTTGGCCCACAAGGTCTGGCCGCTGCCTGGTTCCACGAAGGTCGTGAACAAATCGCGGAACTGGACCGGATCGGCGAAGATCTGCGCTTCCGACACCGCCGAGACGGCGTCACGGATTTTCACGTCCCACAGGTCGGCCTGGACGTAGAACGACGAGGTCGGCTCGAAACGGAAGCCCACGGTGAATTGCTTGGACTTCTCGGGACGCAGGTTCTCGTTGCCGCCGGACAGGACGTTGTACTGGCTCTTGCCAACGCGGCAGTAGGACGAGTTTTCCGCCGCGAGGTTGGCCGGGCATTCCCATGGCGAGGCGGTGAAGCCGGCCGCCACCAGTGGCTGGCCGATGTCGAGCATCGACGGCGCCTTGAAGCCGGTGCCGTACGAACCGCGCATCAGGAACGACTGGGTTGGCTGCCAACGGGCCGAGACCTTGTAGGTGCTGGCCGATTCCTTGTTGCCCATGTCGCGGTTGGCGATGTGGTTCTGAACCGCTTCGATGGTGTCGTAACGCGCTGCGGCCGTCACTTCGATGCTTTTGATCACAGGTACGTTCAACTCGGCGAAAGCGCCGTAGTTGTTACGCTCCATGTCGTAGGCCGGGGAAGCGCTGAAGCCGTAGATGTCCGACGAGGTCGCGTTCGGGGTTTGCTCGTAGTGGTAGTTGCGGTAGTCGCCGCCCAGGGCGACGTTGGCCGCGCCGGCCGGCAACTGGATCAGTTCGCGCGAGCCGCGGAAGTCGATGCCCTTGAGCGTGGTCGACGCTTCGCGGATCGAACCCTTGAACACCGAGTTGGCGATCAGTTGCTTGGTCGCTGCGCTTTGCGCGCCGGCGGCCAGGAACGGGTTGAACTGGTTGTTGGCCAGCATGCTGCGGAACTCGGCGTTCTTGACGTAGCCGCCTTCATAGCGCTCGTCGATCGAGTTCTGGGACCAGGTCAGGCCGGCGCCGACGCTCCAGGCGCCGATCTCGCCCTCGGTGCCCAGCACCAGGTGCTTCGCCTCGGTGATGGTCTGGCTGTCGCGGGTGCCCCAGTCGTAGGTGCGGTAGGTGGCCGTGGCGCTCGACAGGTTGGCGTCTTGCGCGGTGGTCAGGTACGGACGCACGTAGTTGTTGTACAGCTGCGAACCTTTGGCCAGCGCGATCGACGCGGTGTTCGGCGCGATGCGGGCGGTCAGGTCCATGCGCGAGTAGGCTGCCTCGGCGAACACTTCGAAGGTTTCGCCGACTTTGGCGGTGGCCTTGGCGAACGCGGTGTCGCGCTGGCTTGCCGGGACGATCTCGACCGTGGCGGCCGAATCGAAGCCGCAGTTCTGCACGGTGGCGGTGTTGTTCTTCTGCGGCTGGTTCATCGGGCCGCACTGGCCGTTGATGTTGCGGTACGGATTGAAGCCGATCGACGAGGTCGAGGTCGGGGTGCGGCCGTCGCGGTAGGCCACGGCGACGTTGGCCGGCACGGCCGAGGTGCTCGAACGGTCGTGGAGGTAGTTCTGGCCGTTCCAGCTGAATGGCAGGAACGAGCTGTTGGCGAAGTCGCGGTCGGTCGCTTTGACGCGGCTGTTCTCGTCGTGGCGGGCCGACAGCAAGATGTTGTAGCGGTTCGTGTCCAGATCGCCGAAGCCGTAGGTGGCGCTGAAGTTGCTCGACTGGCCGGCGCGGCTTTGGCCGGGCTGGCTGGCGGTCGCTTCGATGCTGCCGCCTTGCAGGTTTTTCTTCAGGATGAAGTTGATCACGCCGGCGATGGCGTCCGAACCGTACAGGGCCGAAGCGCCGTCGGTCAGGATCTCGACGCGCTCAACCGCGCTCATCGGAATGGCGTTCAGGTTGATCGCGGAGCCCGAGCCTTGCGGGGCGACGCGGCGGCCGTTCAGCAACACCAGGGTGTAGCTTTCGCCGATGTCGTGGATGGACGCGGACACGCGGCCGCCGGAGTTGGTGCCGGCCGCGATGGCGGCGACGGTGAAACCTTGCATCGACGGCAGGGCCTGGATCAGTTCGGCGACCGAGGTGGCGCCGGTCTTGGCGATCTGTTCCGAGCTCAGGCGCTGAACTGGCAGGGCGCCTTCAACGTTGATACGTTTGATGGCCGAGCCGGTGATTTCCACTTTCTGGATGGCTTGCTCTTGTGCCGACGCCTGACCTGCGAACATGGTGGTACCGGCCAGGACTGCGAGTGCCAGGCGTACCGAACGGGCGCCGACTTTCTCTTGCAAAATCATTCACTACTCCCTGTAATGTGGTTATATAAACTCCATGAGCAAGGTGAATGCGTGCGCTTCGCGCTCTGCGGCCGAGACAGGCCTGGCGCGGGAATGGGCCGCTGGGGCCGCAACGCAGGACGGAAAAGGATCAGGCTAGGCGACGAGTACGTAAGGACCTTCCTTGCTCATCAACCGAAGATTATGTAACGGCTTTGTCACAAACAGGGGATGTTTTAAGGCAATTTTGCGAAACAATAAGACAAACCGGCGAGAAGTGTGGATTGTTCAGGTGAACGTGATTTGGAATAAACTTTATTTTGCACAAGTCCGCCTTGGCCATATGCAAGCGTGGCGTTTTTACCACATCGATATATATATCCCAACAACAACATGACGATTTCGGCCGATAAACATCGCGCCGGGAGCGCTTTTCGGTCACTTAAGTATCACATTGTATGCGCCCGGGAAGCCGGCGGCCACTTGGTCGCTCCCGCCGCGCCCGGATGGCTTACGTCCTACCACATCGCTAATACACATCCCGCTGGTACCGCCTTTCGGCGACCAACGCATCCAGTTGCACACTCCCCAAGATCGCCTCGAGCGCCTGATGGACGCCGGCCGCCATGCCCTGCAGGCTGCCGCAGACGTAGATAGCGGCGCCGTCGGCCACCCAGGCGCGCAACTTGTCGGCGCGGGCCGGCAGCAGATCCTGCACATAGCGTGCCGTGCCGCCGTCGCGCGACCAGGCCAGGTCCAGGTCCAGCCGCCCCGCCAGGTGCATCGCCTCGAGCTCGTCGTGGTAATGAAAATCGTGGGCGCTGTTGCGCTCGCCGAACAGCAGCCAGTTGCGGCCCTGCCCGGCCAACGCGCGCGCCCTGAGGTGGCCGCGCAGGCCGGCGATGCCGCTGCCGTTGCCGATCAGGATCAAGGGACGGCCCGCGTTGCCCTCGAGCCGGAAACGGCGGTGCTGGCGCAGCCGCAGCCGCACCGTCCGGCCTGGCTCGGCCTGGCGCGCCAGCCAGCCGGAGGCCAGGCCATGGCTGCCGTCGTCATGGCTGTGCAGGCGCACCAGCAGATGCACCCTGCCGTCGGCCGGGATCGACGCGATCGAGTATTCGCGCGGACGCGACGGCTCGGCCGGCGCGGCGATCTGCACCAGGTCGCCCGACTCCCAGTCCGGCAACACGCCGCCCGGCGGCGTCAGCTCCAGGTGGTAGACCGGCGCACCGGCGCTGCCGGGGTTGAGCTCGGCGCGCGCATGCAATGTCCAGTCCTCGAACGCCGGGGCGCTCCAGTCCGGCGCGTCGCTGGTGCCGACCAGGTGGCTCAGTTGCTGGCGCCATAGCCCGATGGCGGCATCGGCGCTGCGGTCGACCTCGATGCGCGGGAACAGGCTCTGCGCGCCGCGCGCGGCCAGCCAGGCGTCCAGCGCCCGGCCGAAACCGCAGAATTGGGCGTAGGCGCTGTCGCCCAGCGCCAGCACCGCATAGTGCAGCTGCGTCAGCGGCAGCTCGGTGGTCATCAGGCGGCCGGCGAAAGCTGCCGCCGCGTCGGGCGCGTCGCCTTCGCCATAGGTGCTGACCAGGAACAGGATGCGCTCGGCGCGGCGCAGGTCGTCGGCGTCGAGCTCGGACAGTTCGCTCAACTGGGCGGCGATGCCGGCCAGCCGCAACGTCGCCAGCGTTTGCTGCGCCAGCGCCTCGGCGTTGCCGGTCTGGCTGGCGTAGGCGACGATCCAGCCCGGGGCGGCTGCCGCCTCGGCCTTGGCGCGCAACGCCGCCCGGCGCTTGCGGCGATGGCGCAGATACGGCAACAGGCACACCAGGCCATAGCTGGCGCCCAGTCCTGCCACCAGCATCAATCGGGTCGGGTCGTCGGTCCAGATCATTCGGGTTATTCGTCCAGCATGCCGCGTAAATGGGAACTCATGTGTTCGGTGAAGCCGCCATCGGCGTCGCGCGCGACAAAGCGCGCCGCCAGCCCCTGACGTTCGGCCAGCGCCAGGCCCTGTTCGGCGCCCAGCACCGTCAGCGCGGTCGACCAGGCGTCGGCCGCCATGCATTGCGCGTGCACCACCGTGACCGACGCCAGGTCGTTGGCGATCGGCATGCCGCTGCGCGGATCGATGGTGTGCGAATAGCGCCGGCCGTCGAGCTCGAAGTAGCGGCGGTAGTCGCCAGAGGTGGCCACCGCCAGGCCGTGCAGCGCCAGCACCAGCGACGCCGGTTCTTCCACGGCGGGGGCATCGTGCACCTCCTCCAGCGCCACCCACCACGGCTGGCCGTCCGGCTTGACGCCGGCGCCGCGCAATTCGCCGCCGACCTCCACCAGATAGTGCTCGATACCTTGTGTTTTCAAATAGTAGGCCAGCCGGTCGACGCTGTAGCCCTTGGCCACCGCCGACAAATCGAGCTGCACGCCGCCCGGCTGCAACGCCTTGCGCCCTTCGCGCTCGAGCCGCACGCCGGCGGCGGCCAGCTGGTTGCGCGCGATGGCGATCTCGTCCGATGAAGGGGGAACGAATTCAGGTTGGTCGAAACGCCCGTAAGGTCCGAAGCCCCACAGGTTGACCAGGCTGCCCGCGCACGGATCGTAGGCGCCGCCGGAATCGCGCGCCACGCCCATCGCGAACGACAGCACATCGAAAAACGCCGGCGGCAAGGCCAGCCAGCTGCCCGCCTCGGCGCGGTTGAACCGGCCCAGGTCGGAATCGGTTTCCCAGTGGCTCATTTCGGCCACGACGGCATCGAGTTGCTGTTGCAGCCCGTGTTGCAGATGGTCGAGCGCAAGGTGGCCGGGCGAGCCTGCCGGCGCGGCCACCAGCCGCACCGACCAGCTGGTGCCCATGCTGCGGCCGGCGATATCGCGGATTACGCCGTCGGCCGGCGCCGGGTCGTCGGAAATATGATGAGGCAGGAGAACCCGGCGCATGCGGACCTTGTCGACGTGTAAGTGTGGAGACGCCGGCCGGATTACTCCGGCAGGATTTCCACGGTGGCCGCGTAGCTGGCGCGGCGCGGCGCCATCTGCGGCGGCTGGCCCTGCACCTGCGGCGCGGCCGCCGGCCAGCTGCTGCTGACCATGTACATGCCGGCCGCCGGCAGGGTGAACGTCAGCTCGCCCTTGGCGTCGGTGTTCTGGCGGATCTCGCCCAAGGTGCCGCGATAGCGCACGCCGCCGGGAATCAGGCTCACGCCTTGGTTGGCCGCCGGTTTGCCGTCGAGCAGGAAACGCCAGGTCGCCTTTTCGCCGGCGCGCAGGTCGTTCGGATGGGTGACGGGCACCATCTCCAGGCCCACGCCCGTGGTCTTGAAGACCGCCATGTCCGGCTCGCCGGTGGTGACGAAGGTCTCCAGGCGGCTGTCGGTGCGGGTGAGCTTGACCTCGGTCGCGTCGGCCGGCACGTCCTTGGCCAGGGTTTCCTCGGTGCCGCGGAAGCGTTTCATTTCGCCTGCCGCGTTCTTGTAGCTGCCGAACACGTTCTTCGACACCAACTCGATCTTGTACGTGCCCGGTTTCGGCAGCTTCAGGTCGAAGCTGTTGCGCATCTTGCCGTTGGCGACGTTCTGCTTTTCCAGCTTGGCGCCGTCGGGACCGGTGATGACGACCGTGTCGACTTTGAGCGGCTGGTGGTCGACATCGAACAGGCCTTCCGAAATGGCGGCGTCGATCGTGACCCAGGCTTCCTTGCCTTCGATCAGGGTCGACGACGGCAGCAGCCATGGCTTGTGGGCGTGCGCGCTCAGCGCGATGCCGGCCAGCGCCAGCGCGACCAGCGATTTCTTGAATGTGGACATGTCCCCTGCTTTCTTATGGTTTCAGTTGTACAACCACGGCGCCCAGCTCTTCCTTGCCCTGGCCTTTGAGGTCCTGCTTGGCCTTCGGCGGCCACTGCAGCGGCACCTTGACCACTTCGCGTCCGCCCGCCTCGCGCGCCGCTTCGACCAGCAAGGTGTAGTTACCGGCCGGCAGCTTGTCAAGCGCCGCCTTGGCGCCCGGGAAAGTCAGCGACACTTCGCCCGGCGCCTTGGTCGCGCCGCTGACGCCGTCCATCGGCATCTCGACGTCGCGCCCGGTCTTGCGCCACCACTGGCGCATGTCCTTGAGCCACTTGGTGCCGGCGTTGTCCTTCTTCTTGGTGTCGTACAGCACGGCCAGGTTGGTCACCACTTTCTGGTCGGCGTTCTCCAGCCACGCGGCGATGTAGGGGCGGTGGTATTCGGCAACGTTCAATTGCGGCACGTCGAGTTTGAGGGCCAGATCGGCGCCCATGGCCGAGGCGCTGGCCAGCGGCAGGCTCAAGGCGATGGAATAACGTAATTTCATGGAGTCCCAGTGCGAGGTGAAGGAGGTTGGAAAATTAGTGTATGAACAGCAAAGCGATGACAAATGGAATCAAAATACCCAGCCCGACCATGGGCCACGTGAACGGCCGGTTGGCGGCGTGGAACTTCAGGATCAGCAAGCCGGTGATGCAAAACACCAGGCAGGCGCCGGCGAAAATATCGATGAACCAGTTCCACGCGGCGCCCGTGTTGCGCCCCTTGTGGACGTCGTTCAACCACGAGATCCAGCCGCGGTCGGTCTTTTCGAATTCGGCCGCGCCGTCCTCCAGCGCGATGCGCACCCAGGCGTCGCCGCCGGCCTTGGGCATCGGCAGGTAGACCTCGTCGGCGGCCCATTCGGCGGCGCGGCCGCCGGCCTGCACCTTCCAGGTGTCGCTCAGCCACTGTTCGGCGGCCGCCGGCAGCGGCTCCTTGGCGCCGTCGTGCTCGGCCGCGTAGGCGCGCAACTGCGCCGCCAGCGCCGCCGGCACGCTGGCCTGCTGGCGCACGATCGCCGGCTTGGCTTCGATCTGCGAGGCGTGGTTCAGGGTGATGCCGGTAATGCTGAACAAAAACATGCCGAGCAGGCATAAAGCCGAACTGATCCAGTGCCACTGGTGCAGGTTCTTCAGCCATACCGCGCGGCTGGCATTGCTGGCTTGTTGAGCGCTCAAATCATGTCCTCGATCGGTGAAAGTGCGCCCTTGAGCCAGGCACAAACACAAATGATAATAATTATCATTTGCGTTGTCAACCTGTCCAATGTAACGCCTGTGTAAAGTTCGCTGGTTAAACTGGCTTCACGCCAGCGTGAGAGCGCGTACAGACCGCGTCCCGGACGATGCGTAAGCTTGGGCCGAATCATCCTTTTGTCATGGAGGCGCATCATGCCGCTGTATTCGCAAGACCAGATCAACACCATCTCCGCCAAGATCAAGGATGTGCGCTTCGGCATGTTCACCACCTTCGACGCGGAACACGTGCTCACCAGCCGTCCGCTGACCACCCAGCAGATCGACAACGAGGGCAACCTGTGGTTCTTCGCCTCGGACGAGGCGGCCTTCATGCTCGACCTGCCGCAACATCCAGGCGTTAATATCAGCTACTCCGACCCGGAGCGCAACCTGTACCTGTCCATTTCGGGGCGCGCCTACGTGCTCAAGGACCGCGCCAAGGCGCGCGAACTGTGGAACGCGGCCGCGCGCAGCTGGTTCCCCGAGGGCGTCGACGATCCGCACCTGACCCTGATCCGCGTGCGCATCGAGTCGGCCGAATACTGGGACGCCGGCTCGACCAAGATGAAACAGCTGGTGCAGATCGCCACGGCCGCCATTACCGGCCGCGCGCCGGTGGCGATGGGCCGCCACACCACGATCTGCCTGTAGTGTCGATAAAAAAAGACCTGCGGACGTGACGTCCGCAGGTCCAAACGGCCGGGGCCCAGAGGAGAAGGCGCCAGCCGCACATCAAGCGTAGATTAAGATTTCGAGCCCGCGTTACCCGAGGAACCGGAACGGCTGCCGCCACGGCTGGCTTTTCCGCCAGCGCTGCCACGGCCTGCATCTGCGCCGTCATCCTCGTCACGCGCGCTGCCCTGATTGCCGCCGCGCGAGCCGCTGCTGCTGCTTTGGCTGTTGCCATTGTTCTTGTGACTCATCGCGCCCGCGCGGCGCGCCTCTTCCGAGGTGAATTCGTGTGCCGTCCCTTTTTGATGGGCGGCGCGGCCGCCCTGGGCCGCTATCTGGCGCTGCTGCTCCGGATCCATCGACGCGAAACCGCGTTTTCTTGGTGCGCTTTGCTCGCTGCCCGACTTGCCGCCTTGTTTGCTGTCTGGACTGCCGCCCTGGTTACCGCCGCCTTGATTACCGCCGCCCTGATTACCGCTCCTCTTATTAGTCGCCATGACCATCTCCCTGAATGATTGTCGTCATTCCCGCTTGCTACACAGGTGGAGTCATCGTAGTGCACAGCATAACGGCGAAATATAGGACACGCGTAGCAGAGAATGTAGGACCATTCCCTGTACAGTTGTCGCCGGCCGCCCAACAACGCTTGGGTCCGCTACGCCGGCGCAACTAGCGGTTTGACAGGCACCTCGACCACGGTGTCGCCGCTGGTGACGAACAAGCGCTCGCCCGGCTCAGGCAGCACCGGGTGGCCGCCGGTGAAGGCGCCGAAGGCCGGCAGCACCACCCGGCCCTCGCCGACCAGGAAGCACGGCAGCAGCAGCGAGTCCCAACCGGCGCGCAGGCGGTACACGGGATGCACGTGGCCGGCCATCAGGTAGCCGGACACCAGCAGATCGGGATGGTGGCAGAACGCGAACGGCGCCTGCCGCAGCGGCTCGTCGACCATGTCGATGGCCAGCCGGGCCGGCGGGTCGCCGGCATGGGCGTCGTGGTTGCCGCGCACCACCGTCAGCTTCAGCGTCGGCCGCGCCAGGCGCCAGCCGTGGATCGCCGTCATCGTCGCTTCGGCGTGCGCCGCCTTGGCATGCAGGAAGTCGCCGAGGAACAGGATCTCGCGCACCGCGTGCCGCGCCAGCAAGCCATCGAGCGCGCGCAGATTGGCCGCCGTCGTCCCGCCCGGCACCGGCACGCCCAGCGCGCGGAACGAGGCGGCCTTGCCGAAATGGATATCGGCGATGATCAGCATTTTTTCGCGCGGCCAGTACAGCGCCTTCTCCGGCAACAACAGTACCTCTTCGCCCGCCAGTTCGATGGCCAGGGTGCCCGCCATGCCGGCGACGCCGGCCTCTTCCATCTGTTGGGCCTTGCTGATTGCAATTGTCATGGTCCGGCCGCCTTTTCAAGTTCGCGCACCAGCCTGGCGACGCGATCCGACAGTTTTTCGGTAGTGAGCTTTTCGCGGAAGCGCTCGACCATCAGCGCGAAGCCGAATGGCGTCGCCCGCTTGGTTCCATGATAACTGACTTGGCGTGCTTGCAACGCCTCTAATGTATCGCGCAGGCGGTTCAATTCCAGTTCCTGCTCGAGCACCTCGCGCTGGGCCTGGGTGAGTAGCAGATTGCCAGCGTCGTGCTGGGTGAACACCGCGTAAAACAGCGACGACGACGCCTGCAACTGGCGCGCGCTTTTGGGCTGTCCCGGATAGCCCTGGAACACCAGCCCGGCGATGCGGGCGATCTCGCGGAAACGCCGCTGCGACAGTTCGGTCGCGTTCAGGCTGGCCAGCACGTCCTCCAGCAAATGCTCGGTGCTGAACAGGCCGACCTTTGCACCATCGCCTGCGGCGATCAGCGCGGCCCAATCGATCTCCTGCGGCGCCAACAGCTCGAAGCCGTAGTCGTTGACGGCGATCGAAAACGTCACCGGCGTCACCTTGCCGACCCGCCATGCCAGCAAGGACGCCAGCCCGATGTGCACCGAGCGCCCGGCAAACGGGAACATGAACAGGTGGCGGCCCTCGCGGCTCTGCATGCTCTCGACGACGGTGGTGTCCGGCGTCGGCAGCGCCGACCAGCGCTGCTGGATTTCCAGCAGCGGCTTGATCGCCTGCATCTCCGGCCCCTCGTAGCGGCCCAGGGTGGCGAGGCGCAACTGCTCCAGCGCCGCGTGCGCCAGTTCCGACGACATCGGCATCTTGCCGCCCTGCCAGCGCGGCACCGCGCCCTTCTTGACGCCGGTGGCGCGCCGCACGTAGGCGGTCATCTCGTGCAGGCGGACGAATTCCAGGATGCGGCCGCCGAACAGGAAGTGGTCGCCCTTGCGCAGGCGCGAGATGAACGATTCCTCGACACTGCCGATGCGCCCGCCGCTGAGGTATTTGACCTGCAGCGAACTGTCCGAAACGATGGTGCCGATGCCCATGCGGTGGCGTCGCCCCAGCGCCAGGTCCGGCACGCGGTAGACGCCCTCCTCGTCGGGCAGCACGCGCCGGTATTCCGGATACACGGCCAAGGTCTGGCCGCCGCGCGCCACGAAGTCGAGCGCCCATTGCCATTCCTCCGGGCCCAGGTTGCGGTACGACCAGGCGGTGCGCACCTCCTGGTAAAGCGCTTCGGAGCGGAAGCCGCCGCCCAGCGCCATCGTCACCAGATGCTGCACCAGCACGTCGAGCGGCTTGTCCGGCACCGGCCGCGCTTCGATATCGCGCGCGGCCACCGCCTGTCTGGCGCCGGCCGCCTCCAGCAGCTCCATGCTTTGCGTCGGCACCAGGGTCAGGCGCGAGATCCTTCCCGGCGCATGGCCGCTGCGGCCGGCCCGCTGCAGCAGCCGCGCGATGCCCTTGGCGCTGCCGATCTGCAGCACGCGCTCGACCGGCAGGAAGTCCACGCCCAGGTCCAGGCTCGACGTACATATCACCGCCTTCAGCTGCCCCTGCTTCAAGCCCTGCTCGACCCAGTCGCGGACCTCCTTGTCGAGCGAGCCGTGATGCAACGCGATCAGCCCGGCCCAGTCGGGGCGAGCCTCCAGCATGTGCTGGTACCACAGCTCCGCCTGCGAACGGGTGTTGGTGAACACCAGCGTGGTCGCGTGCTTTTCGATTTCGGCGATGACCGGCCCGAGCATCTGGATGCCCAGGTGGCCGCCCCACGGAAAGCGCGATGGGTTGGCCGGGATCAAGGTGTCAACCTGGATCTCCTTGGCGACGTGGCCTTCGACGGTGACGCCGTCCGCCATCAAGGCCTGCTTGGCCTGGTCCAGGTTGCCGAGCGTGGCCGACAGGCCCCACACCAGCAGCGCCGGATTCCACATGCGCAGGCGCGCCAGTGCCAGCTGCGTCTGCACGCCGCGCTTGTTGCCCATCAACTCGTGCCATTCGTCGATGATGATCATGTCGAGCTGGGCGAACTGGGTGGCCGCCTCCGCCTTGCTGAGCAGCAGGGTCAGGCTTTCGGGCGTAGTGATCAGGGTGTCGGGCAGTTTCTTGTTCTGGCGGGCGCGCTGTGCGGAACTGGTGTCGCCGGTGCGCGCCTCGATCTGCCAGCCGGTTTTGCCGCCGGCCGCAAGCCCTGGCAGCGCCTCCAGCGACTCCTGCAGCGCCCGCAAGGTGTCGGCGGCCAGGGCCCGCATCGGCGTGATCCACAACACCTTCAGCCCCGCCTTGGGTTTGGCCACGGCCGCCGCGCGCTGCAACGCGGCGAACCACACCGCGTAGGTCTTGCCGGCCCCGGTGCTGGCGTGCAGCAGCCCGGACTGGCCGGCCGCCGCCGCCGCCCACACCTCGCGCTGGAACGGGAACACGCTCCAGCCGCGCGTGGCGAACCACGCCTTCGTTTGCGCGACCGCCGCGGTGGTCTTGAACTTTGCTGGCACCGGGCCGGGCAGCCCGCTCATGATGTGGCCAGCAGGCTTTTCAGCGTATCGAGCGTGTCGGCCTCGTCGATCGATTTATCGTCGCGCTGGCGCAGGATGCGGGGAAAGCGCACGGCAATGCCGGACTTGTGGCGCGGCGAGCTGGCGATGCCTTCGAAGCCGATCTCGAACACCATGCTGGGCGTGACGCTGCGCACCGGCCCGAATTTTTCCACCGTGGTCTTGCGGATGGCCTGGTCGACCTTGGCGATCTCGGCATCGGTCAAGCCGGAATAGGCCTTGGCGAACGGCACCAGCTTGCGCTCGCCGCCATCTTCCTGCTCCCAGACGGCGAAGGTGTAGTCGGTGTACAGCGAGGCGCGCCGCCCGTGGCCGCTTTGCGCGTAGATCAGCACTGCGTCGATGCTGTACGGATCGATCTTCCACTTCCACCAGGTGCCCACGTTTTTGGTACGGCCCACGCCGTACCTGGCGTCGTTCGCCTTGAGCATCATGCCTTCGACGCCGCGCTCGCGCGATTCCTCGCGGATTTGCGCCAGATGCTCCCAGCTGTCGGCCGTGATCAGCGGCGACAGGCGCAGCTGCGGCGCCGCCTGCTGCGCGCGCAGCATGCTCACCAGTTGTTCGAGCATGCGCCGACGCTCCGATTGCGGCAGCCCGCGCAGGTCGCGGCCGTCCATCTCCAGCAGGTCGTAGGCCACCAGCACGGCCGGCAGTTCGCCCAGCAGGCGCGCCGACACCTGCTTGCGGCCCATGCGCTTTTGCAGGTCGGCGAACGGCGCCGGCGCGTTGCCGCCATGCCAGATCAAGATCTCGCCGTCGATCACCACGCCGTCGGGCAGGCGCAGCGCGGCCAGTTCAGGAAAGCGCTCGGTGATCAAATCCTCGCCGCGCGACCACAGCCAGTTCTGGCCTTCGCGGCTGACCAGCTGCGCGCGCATGCCGTCGTATTTCCATTCGACCTGCCAGTCCGACAACGCCCCCAGCGAGGCCGGTTCGCGGTCGAGCAGCGCGTGCGCCAGGAAGAACGGATACGGCTGGCCGCCGCGCTGCGCGTGCTCCTCCGGCGTGTGGGCGGCGATCAATTGCAGGAAACCGGCCGCCGTCGGGCTGACGCTGCCGTCGGTCCAGCCCATCAGACGCTGCGCCACCAGCTTGCTGTCGAGGTTGGCGATGGCGCTGAGCGCGCGCGTCACCAGCAAGCGCGACACGCCGACGCGGAAGCCGCCGCCGATCAGCTTGGTGAGCAGGAAGCGCTCGCGCGTGTCGAGCTGGTCCCAGTACAGCAGCAGCGCGGAGCGCACCGCTTCCGGCGCGGCGCCGCGCAACGGCGCTATGCCCAGCTCGATCCAGTCGGCCAGGCCGATGTCGCTCGGCTGGCTGGGCGGCGGCAGGATGTGGGCGATGGTCTCGGCCAGGTCGCCGACGGCGTGGTAGCACTCGTCGAACAACCAATCGTCCAGGCCGGAGTATTCGATGGCGAACTGGCGCAGCAGCTTGGTCGGCACCGCCTGTCGCGGCTTGCCGCCGGCCAGGAAGTACACCGCCCAGGCCGCGTCCTGCGGCGCCGCGCTGGTGAAGTAGGCTTGCAACGCCGCCAGCTTGCGGCTGGTGGAGGTGGTTTCGTCGAGTTCCGCGTATAGACGGGCAAAATCACGCATCGGCGGCTCCTTCCGTTGCGGTGACCGGGTTATCCGACCCGGCGGCGACTGTCGCCACGGGGTCCGCCGCAACGCCGGCGGCCGCGACCTCGTCGGCCTCGTCGTCGCCGTATTCGGTGTCGAAGCCGCTGGCCTGCAAGCCCTGCTGCTGCAACCAGCGCACCAGCACCGGGATCGAGCCATGGGTGACGATCACGCGCTCGGCGCCGGTGGCGGAGATCGCCTGCATCAGTCCCGGCCAGTCGGCGTGGTCGGACAACACGAAGCCGCGATCGACGCCGCGCCGGCGGCGCGCGCCGCGCAGCTGCATCCAGCCGCTGGCGAAGGCGTCGCTGAAGTCGCCGAAGCGCTTGATCCACGGCGAACCGGCGGCCGACGGCGGCGCGATGACCATGGCGCGGCCGATGGCCTGCTTGTCGACCTCGCCGACCATGACAGTCGGCGGCAGCCACACGCCGTCGTCGCGGTAGACCTGGTTCAGGGTCTGCACCGCGCCGTGGCAGATGATCGGGCCGATATCGGGATCGAGTCCGCTCAGGATGCGCTGCGCCTTGCCGAAGCTGTAGCACTGCATGACGCTGGCGCGCCCCTGCTCGGCGTTGGACCGCCACCAGTCGTTGATGTCGTCATACACTTCCTGCTGCGGCTGCCATTGGTAGATCGGCAGGCCGAAGGTGGATTCGGTGATGAAGGTATCGCAGCGCACCGGCTCGAACGGCGTGCAGGTGCTGTCCGCCTCGACCTTGTAGTCGCCGGACGCCACCCACACCTGGCCCCGGTACTCCATGCGCACCTGTGCCGAGCCCAGCACGTGACCGGCCGGGTGCAGCGAGATCTTCACGCCGTTGTGCACCACCCGCTCGCCATAGGCCAGGCCCTCGATGTGGATCGGGCCCAGGCGCGACTTCACGACGTTCACACCCGTCTCGGCCGTCAGATAGTGCTGATGGCCGCCCCGGGCATGGTCGCCGTGGGCGTGCGTGATGACGGCGCGTTCCACCGGCCGCCAAGGGTCGATGTAGAACTGGCCGGGCACGCAGTACAGGCCTTCCTTACGGACGACCACCAAGTCGGATGGCGTTGATGTGGATGTGGACATGAACAGCTTTCAGAAAACGGCGTTTAGCCACGATAGCCGATTCTGTCGCCCGTCCCATGCCCCCGTCTGTCAGGCAGCGCACCTTCATGAGGGATCGATGAACTCCGCCATGAAGCTGATGTTGTCGTCTTCCTGGCCGTTGATGACGACATGTTCGTCGCCTATCATCAGCATGGCGGCGAGGTCGAGGCCTCTTACAGTTGGGCTTGGCTGTACAGGTCCGCCCTCGCTGCCGGTGTGTCGTGGTGGTTGCTGTTGCTGCTGTTCTTGCTTGTCATTATTTTTTGGCTTGCCCTGACGCTGTGAGTCGGCGTTCTTTTTTCTGGTCGACATAAATTTTCCGTTTTGATTGGTAAAAGACGCGCCCCTGGACGTCGTGACGCACTGCGACAAGAGTAGCCTGCATGGCAGGCGCGCGCCATCGGAGACTGCCTAAATTACCGTAGGAGGGCGGACTGTCTGCTGCGCGTCTTGCCCGCTTGGGCTACCATAGCGGCTTGGCCGAAGCCCACCCGCGCTTCGCGGACCCTCAATCGACACAATTGATTATCAGAATATTATGACTTTCACCCTCAGCGACACCGCCTACAGCACCGACACGCCGGAAGCCAAGCGCGCCATGTTCGACGACCTGCGCTCGCAACTGACCGGCCTGGTGCACGGCGAGAGCGACTTGATCGCCAACACCGCCAACTTCAGTTCGCTGGTGTTCAACAGCATGCCGGGCTTGAACTGGGCCGGGTTCTACTTCCTCAAGGGCGACGAGCTGGTGCTCGGACCGTTCCAGGGCAAGCCGGCCTGCATCCGTATCAAGAAGGGCCGCGGCGTGTGCGGCACCACGGTGGTCGAGGGTAAGTCTATCGTTGTGCCGGATGTGCATGCGTTCCCGGGGCATATCGCGTGTGATGTGAACTCGCGCTCGGAGCTGGTGGTGCCGGTGCGCGGCGCCGACGGCGAAATCGTCGGCGTGTTCGATCTGGACAGCCCGCTGCCGAACCGTTTCGACCAGACCGATGCCGATGGCATCGAGGCGCTGGTAAAAGTATTGGAAGCGACGCTGGTTTAACGTAGCTGGCCGGCGCGCGCCAGCAGCAACGTCCGCTCGCGCTGGTTCTGCGTCAATTGCGCGGCGCGCTCCAGCTCCGCCCTGGCCTCGTCATTGCGCCCCAGCTTGGCCAGGAAATCCCCGCGCACGCTTGGCAGCAGATGGTAATTTTTCAGCGCCGCCACCTCCAGCAAGCCGTCCACCACCTCCAGCCCCGCCTCCGGCCCGAACGCCATCGACACCGCCACCGCCCGGTTCAGCTCCACCACCGGCGACGGCGCCAGCTGCGACAACGCGTCATACAACGCCGCGATCCGCCCCCAGTCCGTATCGCCGGCCAACCGCGCCCGCGCATGACAGGCGGCGATCGCGGCCTGCACGCCATACGGCCCCAGCCCCCGACCGGTGCGCTCGGCCCGCGCCAGCGCCGACAAGCCGCGCCGTATCAGCAACTGATCCCAGCGCGAACGATCCTGCTCCAGCAACAGTATCGGCTCGCCGCCCGGCCCCACCCTGGCACGGGCGCGCGACGACTGGATCTCCATCAGCGCCACCAGCCCGTGCACCTCCGGCTCCTGCGGCGCCAGCTCGGCCAGGATGCGTCCCAGCCGCAGCGCCTCCTCGCACAGCGCCGGACGCATCCAGTCTGCCCCGGCACTGGCCGAATAGCCCTCGTTATAAATCAGATAGACCACCTGCAGCACCGACGCCAGCCGCTCGACCAGCTCGTGCGCGCGCGGCGCCTCGAACGGAACTTTGGCCTCGGCCAGGGTGCGCTTGGCGCGCACGATGCGCTGCGCCACCGTCGATTCCGGCACCAGGAAGGCGCGCGCGATCTCCTCGGTGCTCAAGCCGCCCAGCAGGCGCAAGGTCAGCGCCACCCGGCCGTCGGTCGGCAGAATCGGATGGCAAGCGACGAACACCAGCCGCAGCAGATCGTCGCCGATGTCGTTTTCCAGCGCGTCGGCCACCGCCGCCTCCAGGTCGGGCGCGGCATCCTGCAACATGCCTTCGATTTCGTACGTGAGCCCCCGCTCCTTTTCCTGATGCAGCTGGCGCCGCCGCAGCACGTCCAGCGCGCGGTTTTTGGCGACGGTGGTCAGCCAGGCGGCCGGCTGCTCGGGCACGCCGCTCTCGGGCCAGCGCTCCAGCGCCAGCACCAGCGCGTCCTGCGCCAGTTCCTCGGCCTGGCCGACATCGCGCAGCATGCGCGCCAGCACGGCGATGATTTTGGCGGACTCCATCCGCCATACCGCCTCGACGATCCGGGCGACGTCAGAGGCCACGGTTCTTCTTGTTGAAGGCGCCGCGCAGGCCCGCTTCCAGCAGTTCGGCGCGCAGGCGCTCCTCGGCGGCGCGCATCTCCGGGGTGAATTCCTGGTGTTCGAGGCGCTCGCACGCCTCGCGGATCTCCAGCGTCAGGTCGCCCGGGTGCGGATACGGATACGCCTTGGCCCAGGCGATGGCTTCTTCGCGCGTGGCGACCTGCACCATCCAATAACCGGCGATCAACTCTTTCACTTCCGTGAACGGGCCGTCCACCACCGTGGTTTTCGAATTGGCGAAATGCACGCGCGCGCCGGTGCCGGTGCCGCGCAGGCCGGCGCCGGCCAGCAGCACGCGCTCGCGCACGGCCGCCTCGTTGGTTTCGTTCATGCGATCGATGACTTCGGCCGGCGGCATCAGGTCGGCCTCCGCCTCGACGTCCGAGCGCAGGAACACCACATAGCGTTTGAGCGCGACGTCGCGTTGCGGCATGTTGCCCAACACCGTGCCGCGCTCGTCGATGCTGTGGCAGCCGCCGACGCAACCGGGATCGCGGATTTCATAGACCGCGCCGCTGTCGAACAGGGGCCACCAGCGCACCTGCTCGATGACGTCCTCGCGCGAGGCGGCCTCGACCAGGGTAAAACCGGCGACCAGCTCCTTGGGCGAAAACGGGCCGGTGCTCTGCAGCCACTCGCCGTCGCGGCGCGTCAGGCGCACCGCCTCGGTGCTGGGGCGCAGGAAAACGCCCGGCTCGAGCGCCGGCGGCTGCTCGCCCCGCTCCGTGCTCTGGTTGGCGCGGCGCAGTACCATGAATTCCATTGCTTGCTCCTGTGAAGATGTTAGTAGTCGTTGAATACTAAGGTAGCAGCTTCACAAGCGTGCGCGCAAGGCTTCTTCCTGCGCCACGACCTCGGGTGTGGCGGCGTCGCCGAAATCCTCCAGCTCGAACACCTGGCGGATCTCGATCTCGGACGGGCCGTCGGACGGATTCGGACAGCGCTTCATCCATTCGATGGCCTCCTCCTTCGACTTGACCTGGATCAGCCAGAAGCCGGCGACCAGCTCGCGGGTCTCCGGGAACGGGCCGTCGATGACGGTGCGCTGGGTGCCCTCGTAGCGGATGCGCGCGCCCTTGGCGCTCGGTTGCAGGCCCTCGCCCGCCAGCAGCACGCCGGCGTTGACCAGCTCCTCGTTGAACTTGCCCATGGCGGTCAGCAATTCGGTGCTTGGCATCTTGCCCGCTTCCGAGTCCTCGGTGGCTTTGACGATGATCATGAATCTCATGATTGTGGCCCGCATTCAGGGTTCATCGCCTGCATCGCCTCGCCCATCTCTTCCGGCGACATGTCCTTGACGTGCGTGGCGATCGACCAGTTGTGGCCGAACGGATCGACGACCTGGCCGTAGCGGTCGCCCCAGAACTGGTTCTCCACCGGCATGCGCACGGTGGCGCCGGCGGCGACCGCCTGCTCGAACACCTGGTCCACGTTCGGCACGTAGACGTGCAGGGTCACCGGGCTGCCATTGAGTTTTTTGGGGCCGACGCTGCCGTAATCGGGAAACTCGTCGACCAGCATCACATGGGAGTCGCCGATGCGCACGCTCGCGTGCATGATCTTGCCGTCCGGCGTCTGCATGCGGGCCGTTTCCACGGCGTTGAAGGCTTTTTTATAGAATTCGATGGCGTCGGCCGCGCCGTCGCAGACCAGGTGCGGGGTGACCGTATGCATGTCGCGGGGGACGGGCTCTACTTGTGCAGTCATGGTGATCTCCTAAGTGTGGTGGGACCGAGTGAGACATCCCACTCTACCTCCACGACGAAGCAGCACAAACCGAATCGACAGCTTTTTCTAACTATTTTGCGTTTTTTCAAACGACAGGTAAAAAACCGTGCTGGCGCCCGGCACGCTGTCGACCCGGATCTTACCTCCATGCAATTCCATGATGGCGCGCACGATGGACAGGCCCAGCCCAGCCGAGTGCGCGCGGTCCGAGCGGGCCGCATCGGCCCGGTAGTAACGGTCGAAGATATGCGGCAAATGTTCGGCGGCGATGCCGGGGCCGGTGTTGCTGACCGCCAATTCCACGCCGTCGGCCGTGGCGCGCGCAGACAAGGCCACCTCGCCCCCGGCCGGCGTGTGGCGGATCGCGTTCGACACCAGGTTGCCCACCGCGCGCTGCAACAGCATCGGATCGGCCTCGGCCCGCAGCGGCGGCGACTCGACCGTCAGCCGCACGCCGACATCGTCGGCCAGGACCTCGAAATAGTCGTGGAGCCGTTGCAGCTCGGCGCGCAGGTCGACCGATTCGCGCCGCAGGCCCAACTGGGCGTTGTCGACCCGCGCCAGGAACAGCGTGTTCTCGATCATGCGCCCCAGCCGCTCGTATTCCTCGAAGTTGGAGGCCAGCAGCGCCTGGTATTCCTGCACCGTACGCGGACGCGACAGCGCCACCTGGGTCTCCATCATCAAGGTGTTGACCGGCGTGCGCAGGTCGTGCGCGAGGTCGGCGGCAAAGCCGGACAGCCGCTGCACGCCATCCTCCAGCCGGTCGAGCATGGCGTTGAAGGCTTGCCCCATTTCGCGCAGCTCGACCGGCGCGTCCTCCACCGACAGGCGGGTGTTCAGGCGGCTGGTGTTGATGTCGTTGGCCTTGCCGATGACCGAGCGCAAGCGTCGCATGCTGTGGCGCACGATGGCGTAGCCGAACAGGGCCGCCAAGGTGGCGCCCACGCACAACGCGACAAACAGGTCGACCGCGTAATTGCGCATGATGCGCAGCCGGTCCGAGCGCTCGCGCGCCAGGGTGATCTGCACCGGCTGGCCGTCCGCGCCCACCAGCCCGACCGCGCTGACCATGCGGCCGGTGCCCATGGCCGGGGTCCAGTCGTGCACGTCGGCCAGGGTCAGGGGCTGCTTCGGCGGCACGCGCTCGACCTGCGGCAGCGGCCGCGAAGTCAGCGAGGTGCGCAGCAAGGTCATGCCGTCCGGGCTCCTGACGCTGAGCATGAAATCGTCGTGGCCGAACAGGGCCTCCGTCAGCGGACGGGGATTTTGCACGATCGCCTGCGGCGACGGCAGCTCGGCCAGGATGCGGCGGATCTGCGCCACCTTGCCGATCAACTCGATATCGTCGCGCTCGGCCATCTGGCTGGCCAGGGTCTGGTACAGGTAGGCGCCAACGGCCAGGAAGGTCGCCACCGCCACCGCCGACAGCAGCAGCGCCACCCGCAAGGTCAGCGACAGCGGACGCGGCCTGCGCGCCCCGTGCGCGGTCCCTGCCACCGTCACGCGCGCTCCTCGACCAGATAACCGATGCCGCGCACCGTCTGGATCAACTTGACCGGATACGGATCGTCGATCTTGGCGCGCAGCCGGCGGATCGCGACATCGACCACGTTGGTGTCGGAATCGAAATTCATGTCCCACACCATCGACGCGATCTGCGTGCGCGACAGCACCTCGCCCTGGCGCTTGGCCAGCAGGTGCAGCAGCGCGAACTCCTTCGCCGTCAGCTCGATGCGCTGGGCCTGGCGCGTGACGCGGCGGCGCAGCACGTCGATCTCCAGATCGGCCACGCGCACCACGTCGGCCTCGCGCACCGGTCCGCGCCGCATCAAGGTCTTGATGCGCGCCAGCAGCTCGGCAAAGGCGAACGGCTTGACCAGGTAATCGTCCGCGCCCAGCTCGAGCCCCTTGACCCGGTCGGCGACATCGTCGCGCGCGGTCAGGAACAGCACCGGCGTGTGCTTGCGCTCGCGCAGCTTGCCCAGCACCGCCCAGCCGTCCATTTGCGGCAGCATCACGTCCAGCACGATCAGGTCGTAATCGTGTTCCAGCGCCAGCGCCAGGCCGTCGACGCCGTTGCGCGCCAGGTCCGCCACGTAGCCCGATTCGCGCAAGCCCTTGACCAGATAATCGCCCGCTTTGGGCTCGTCTTCCACCACCAGTATTTTCATGACGCCCATTGTCCGATGTTCGAAGGCGGATTTGGATTACAAATCCGTCATTTGCACCATCTGGCAAGGATACATCATGCAAAGCTGTCGGACGGCAACGGGCAACGCCGCCCTGTCCGGTCACATCGGCGGCGCGGCTTCCTGCCAACCACGGGCGGCGCCGTTTACCCCCGCCGACGCCGACATGCCTGCCCGTTCGGCCAAGTCCTTGGCGGCGGCGACGATCTCGTTCTGCGCCAGGTGCTGCATCATGTGGCCGACGTCGGGCAACAAGGTCAACTCGCTGTGCGGCACGTCCTTGTGCAGCCGCGCAGAATGACTCTCGGGATCGATCACGCGGTCGTTCTTGCCCGCCATGATCAGTAACGGCAGGCGCAGCTCGCCGTAGCGCTGCTCCAGCGCGGCGGCCGCCTGCACCATCAGCGACGCCTCGTCGGCGGTGGCTCGCACCTGGACGGGACGCAGCAGCATCCACGGGTCCTCGCGGCGGAACGATTCGGGCACTTCGCTCGGGCTGAACATGCCCTTGGCAGCAAGCGGCCAGGCCAGGCGCCCCAGCAGCGGCGACACGGTAAAGCGCATCAGGTCGCCGAGCACGGGAATGGCCGGCATCGCGGCCAGCGGCACGTCGAGCCGCGCGCTCGGATAATAGTAGCCCGACAGCAGCAACAGGCCCAGCACCTTGTCCGGCGCCCGCAGGGCCATCTCCAGCGCTACCATCGTGCCCCACGAGTGGGCCAGCACCAGATAGCGGTCGGCACCCAGTTGGCGCAGCGCCTCGGCCATCAGCCGCGCCTGGGCGCACGGGGTCCAGCTGGTGTCGCGCGGCCGCTCGCTATAGCCGAAACCGGGGCGGTCGATGGCGATCACGCGGTACGAGCGCGACAGTTGGTCCAACAGCCCATTGGCCCGGAAATCGTCGGCCGTCACCACGGTGCCGTGCAACAGTAGCAGCACCGATCCCTCGCCCTGTTCGATGTAATGCAGGCGCACGCCGTCGACCTCGATGAAGCGGCCCGCGGGCGGATTATCGCGCTCGGCCTTGGCGGCACGGTTGCGCACGGCCAGCCACGAGCCGGCAAGGGCTGCGGCGGTAACCAAGGCCGCGGCGCGCCAACGCGGCCGGCCGCTCCCGGCCCGGGACGTGCCGCGCCGTTCAATCGTTATGTTTCGCATAGCAATCTCCGTTCAGATTAATGAAGCACAATCACGAGACTCAATCATGGGACAAAAACCCGCAGCGGCGCGTTCCGTTACTTACGGCAAGACTGGCGCCACGCCGTCGAAGCCTGGCGTGACCGCGAATACCCCGGCGATGTGGTCGATGAACACGCTGGCGCGCAGCGGCAGCAGGCGCGCCGCCGAGTAGACGGCGTTGACCGGCGAGAACGTCGGGGCGTGCCCGGCCAGCACGTCCACCAGGGCGCCGGAGCGCAGGTGGTCGTCCACCATCCATCTCGACAGGTAGCCGATGCCGAGTCCGACGAGCGCGGCGCGCCGTACGGCATCCAGACTGTTGACCCGCAGCCGGCCGCGCACATGGACCTCGCCATCTCTCAACCGCCACGCGCCGCTGCCGCCAAGCAGCGTGTAGACGATGCACTCGTGGCGCGCCAGGTCGGCCGCCGTTGCCGGCACGCCGTGCCGCGCCACGTAGCGCGGGCTGGCGACGCACAAGCGCTCCGAGTTGCCCAGGCGGCGGGCGCGCAGTGCGCTGTCCTTGAGCTCGCCACCCCGGATGGCGACGTCGACGCCTTCGGCCACCAGATCCACAAAACCGTCGTCCACGCGCAGTTCGAGTTCGATATCCGGATAGCGTTCCAGAAAGGCCGGCAAGGTGGGGGTAATGACTTCGGTGCCCAGCGCCGGCGAGCAGGCCACGCGCAGCAAGCCGCGCGGATTGTGCTGTCCCAGCACGTCCGCCTCGGCCTGGGCGATCAGGTCGAGCGCCTGCCGCGCTTGCGTGTAATAGCGCTGTCCCTCGGCCGTGACCACCAGCTGGCGCGTCGAACGGTGCAGCAGCAAGGCCCCCAGGTCCGCCTCCAGCGCGGCGATGTGGCGGCTGACGTTGGGCTGGCCGATGTCGAGCTCGCGGGCGACAGCTGAAAAGCTGCCCGTCTCGACCACGCGCACAAAACAGCGCATCCATAACAATTTATTCATTTCCGAAGCCCAAGCTGATCGTCATATGCAATTAGAGCATAAATCATATGCGTCGGGCCTGTCTTATCGCGGGGGTGTTTCGGCCGCACACTGCTTCCATGGTCTTTCAGGCCGCAACCCAACGCAAAGGAAAACATCATGTCCCAGAAACTCGAAGGAAAAGTAGCAGTGGTCACCGGCGGCACCAGCGGCATCGGCCTGGCCGTCGCCAAGCGTTTCGCCGCCGAGGGCGCGCGCGTCTACATCACCGGGCGCCGCCAACCGGAACTGGACGCCGCCGTCGACGCCGTCGGCGCGGGCGCGATCGGCGCGCGCGTCGATTCGGCTGACCCGGCGCAGTTGACCGCGCTGTTCGAGCGCGTCAAGGCCGAGCACGGCAAGCTCGATGTGCTGGTGGCCAACGCCGGCGGCGGCGCGATGCTGCCGCTGGGCCAGATCACCGAGGAACACTTCGACGACACCTTCAACCGCAACGTCAAAGGCACCTTGTTCACGGTGCAGGCGGCGCTGCCGCTGCTGGGTGCAGGATCGTCGGTGATACTGACCGGCTCGACCGCCGCCAGCACCGGCACCGAGGCGTTCAGCGTCTACGCGGCGTCGAAGGCGGCGGTGCGTTCGTTCGCCCGCAACTGGATCCTCGACCTGAAGGGACGCGGCATCCGCGTCAACACCATCAGCCCCGGTCCGATCAAGACGCCGGGCCTGGTGGAACTGGCCGGGCCGGACGCCGCCCAGCAACAAGGCCTGCTCGACTACTTCGCCACGCAGATTCCGATGGGCCGCGTTGGCGAGCCCGACGAGATCGCCAAGGCGGCCGTGTTCCTGGCCTCGGACGACGCCAGCTTCGTCAACGGCATCGAGCTGTTCGTCGACGGCGGCCTGGCGCAGATCTAGTCAGACGTCGAGCGGCTGCGGCTCGCCCAGCATGAAACCCTGGGCGTAGTCGACGCCGATCTCGGTCAGCTTGGCCAGCGTAGCCTGGTCATTGACAAACTCGGCGATGGTGCGCCGCCCCATGATGTGGCTGATGTCGTTAGTGAAGCGCACCATCTCGAAATCCACGGTGCTGCTGGTCATCATCTGGATGAACGAACCGTCGATCTTGACGTAATTGACCGGCAACTGCTTCAGGTAGGCGAACGAGGCCATGCCGGTGCCGAAATCATCGAGCGCGAAACGGCAGCCCAGCTGCTGCAAGGCCAGCACGAACGACAGCGTATTCTGCAGGTTGGCAAAGGCGCCGGTCTCGGTGATCTCGAAACACAGCTTGTCGGCCGGCACCGCCACCGCCTGGATGCGTCCGACCGCGTACTGCTGGAAACCCGGATCGGCCAGCGCCCGCTGCGACAGGTTGATGGTGCACAGCTCGAGGCGGTCGACGTGCTCGGGATGGCTCTCCAGCCAGGCCAGGCTGCGGTCCAGCACCCAGCGGTCGACCTCCTGCATGATGTCGTAGCGCTCGGCCGCCGGCAGAAAGCTGGTGGGGCCGACCGGCCCGGCGCTGCCGTCCTTCATGCGCAGCAGGATCTCGTAGTGCAGGCCGCCGTTGCCGGTGCCGCCAAGCGCGCGGATCGGCTGGTAGTACAGTTGCAGGTCGTCGTTGCGGAAGGCGTCGCCGAGCCGCTTTACCCAATACATGTCGTTGCGCCGCTGGGCGATCTCGGCGCCGCCGCGCTGTTGCAGAAACACCCGGTTGCGGCCGCTCTCCTTGGCGACGTAGCAGGCGTGGTCGGCCTGGCGCAACGCTTCCTCCATCGTGGTGGTGCCGCCGTCGAGCGGCGTCAGGCCGATGCTCACGCCCAGCCGGAACACCTGGTTGTTGCAGATGTAGCGGAAGTTGCGGGTGGTGTCGAGCAGCTTGTTGGCCACCACCATGGCCTCCTCCACCGTGCAATGCTCGACGATCAGCGCGAACTCGTCGCCGCCGATGCGCGCCAGGGTGTCGCGCTCGCGCACATGGGTGCCGTAGGCCACCGACAGCTGGCGCAGCAGGTCGTCGCCGGCCGCGTGTCCGCAGGTGTCGTTGACAATCTTAAATTGGTCCAAATCCAGATAGAGCAGCGCGCTGTCGCTGGCGCCCGGCTGGCCGGTGCGGTCGAGTGCGCGCTGGAGCCGCACGCCGAACTCGCGCCGGTTCACCAGCCCGGTCAGCACGTCGTGGCTGGCCTGGTAGCTCAGGTTCTTGAGCAGCCCGCGCGACTCGGTGACGTCGTTGAGGACCAGCACGGCGCCGCCGGTGCGGTTGTCGGGCAGTTGCAGCGGCGCGGCCGCGTAGTCGATCGTGTGCCGGCTGCCGCTGCGCGAGCGCAGCACCGCCGGCGCCGACGACGTCACAGGGCGGCTTTCGCGCATGCAGCGCAGTACGGTGTCCAACCCCGGCGCCGCAGGCGACGGATCGGCCGCACCGGCCGGAGCAGCCAGTTCTGCCGCCGGCTCCTCGTCCAGTTGCAGCACCTGGTCGAGCGGCAGGCCGCGCGCCTCCTGTTGGCCCCAGCCGGTCAGCCGTTCGGCGGCAATGTTCATGCTGTCGATGTGGCCGTCCAGGCCGGTGGTGATGACGCCGTTGCTAATCGCCCGCAAGGTCACCTCGGCGCGTTCCTTTTCCGCCCGCAGCGATTCCTGCATCCGCTTCAGGTCGTCGATGTCGTGGGCCACGGCCACGGCCATGCGGCGCTCGTCGCCCTCGGCCTGCACCGGCGTGGCGCCGACGCGGAAGTAGCGCGGTGCCGTCCCGGGTACGTGGAACACCAGTTCGCGCGCCGGCACCGGCTGCCCCGTGATGATGGCCTCCGCCAAGGGAAACTCATGCGCCAGCAGGCGCCGCCCGTCCGGATCGCGAACATCGGTGCGGGCGTAGTCGTGATAGGTGGCGACCTCTTCGAGCGTGGCGCCGAAGATGCGCCTGGCCTTCAGGTTTTGATACAGCAGCTTGCCCGAGGGCACCTCGGCCACAAACACGCCGGACGGCATCTGGTCGATGATGGCGCGAAAGCGCTGGCGCATCACCTGCAGTTCGTTGAGCAGGCGCTCGCGTTCCTCGGCCAGCAGGCGCATGTCGTGGATGTCGACGCAGACGCCGGTCAGCTCGCCCTGGCCCTCGCTATTCCTGGTCCAGTCGGCCCGCACGAAGAACCAGCGGCAGTTGCCGTCCTGGCGGCACAGCCGCACCTCCAGGGTCAGCGGCTGCCCCGGCATGGCCGTCATCAGGGTGCGCAACCTGTCATGCACGGCCGGCACGTCCTGCGGATCGACCAGGGCGCGCCAGTTGCCGGGGTCGGGCGCCGGGCCGGCGGCGTCGTAGCCGAGCAATTGCTTGAGCGCGGGGGACAACTCCAGGCGGCGGCTGGCGGCTTCCCACTTCCATGTGCCGGCGTTGGCGGCGGTCATGATGCGGCGGTTTTCTTCTTTTTCGTCGAGGCACTGTTCCAACAGCTTGTGGCGCGTCAGGTCCATCGTGACCTTGGAGAAGCCCACCAATTGCTTGTGTTCGTCGCGCAAGCCGGTCAGCGCGATGTGCGCCCAGAACAGGCTGCCATCTTTTTTCCTGCGCCAGGTTTCCTCGCTGTAGAAGCCATGCTTGGCCGCCTCGCCCAGGTTGTGGTCGGCCCAGCCGCGCGCCTTGTCCTCGTCTCGGTACAGCAGCGACAGGTGCTCGCCGATGGCCTCGTCGGCACGGTAGCCCTTCATGACCTCGGCCGCGCGGTTCCAGCTGGTGATGACGCCGCGCGTGTCCATCAGGAAGATCGCGCATTCCTTGATCTCCTGCACCATCAGGCAGAACATCTCGGCCGCCTGGTGCGGCAACGGTATCGATTCTTTGGGAGTTTGCGGCATAGGCTGCCCGGCCGGATCGGCGCGGCTCGACAAAATTGAACATCTATTTTGCCGGATTTTCGCCGCGCCGTTTGATAGCGTTTCTACCGTGCCAGCGTTAGCGGGCCGATGCCAGCCTTCGCACCACCGTGATCATGCGGTCGATCTCGTCAAACGTGTTGTAGAACGCCAACGATGGCCGCACCGTCGTCTCCACGCCGAAACGTCGCAGGATCGGCTGCGCGCAATGGTGCCCCGTGCGCACGGCGATGCCCTCGTCGTTGAGCGCGTGACCGACCTCTTCCGTAGTGTAGCCGGCCAGCACGAACGACATCACGCTGGCCTTGTCGGCGGCCGTGCCGATCAGGCGCACGCCCTTGATCGCGGCCAGCTCGCGCATGCCGTAGACCAGCAGATCGTGCTCGTAGCGGGCGATGTTTTCGATGCCGATGCGCGTCACATAATCGATCGCCGCGCCCAGCCCGACGGCGTCGGCGATGTTGCCCGTGCCGGCCTCGAACTTGTTGGGAATCGGCTGGAACACGGTCTTGTCGAACGTCACATCGGCGATCATGTTGCCGCCGCCCTGCCATGGCGGCATGTCCTCAAGCACTTCGCGCTTGCCCCACAACACGCCGATGCCGGTCGGCCCGAACAGCTTGTGGCCGGAGAAGACGAAGAAATCGGCGCCGATGTCCCGCACGTCGATGCGCATATGCGAGACCGACTGCGCGCCGTCGACCAGGGTCCTGGCGCCGGCCCGCTTGGCAAGCTCGACGATTTCCTTGACCGGCGTCACCGTGCCCAGCGCGTTCGACACTTGCGTGACGGCGACGATCTTGGTGCGGTCGTTGAGCAGCTTGCGGTACTCGTCGAGCAACACCTGGCCGGTGTCGTCGACCGGGATCACGCGCAGCCGCGCCCCCTTGGCGGCGGCCAGCTGCTGCCAGGGCACGATGTTGGCGTGGTGTTCGAGATTGGAGACGATGATCTCGTCGCCCTCGCCCACGTGCTGCCCGCCCCAGCTCTTGGCCACCAGGTTGATGGCCTCGGTGGTGCCGCGCACGAAGATGACTTCGTTGACGTCCGGCGCGTTGAGGAAACGCCGTACCCGCTCGCGGGCGCCTTCATAGGCGTCGGTGGCGCGGGCGGCGAGCTCGTGCGCGGCGCGGTGGATGTTCGAGTTCTCATGCGCGTAGAAATACGCAATGCGGTCGATCACCGACTGCGGCTTGTGGGTGGTCGCGGCGTTGTCGAACCACACCAGCTGGCGACCGTTGACCTTTTCCTGAAGAATTGGAAAATCGCGCCGCACAGCGTGCACGTCGAACGGCGGATGGCGGTCGCCGCCGGCCGATGGCACGGTCGCGTGCGGCGCCGGCTTGGCCGGGGTGACGTAGCCGCTCGGCAGCACCACCGCGTCGACGAAATAATACTGCGGCGCGGACGATGGCGATGGCGCCGCCGGCGCGGACGCGCCCGGCAAGCCGGTGGCGGGTGGCGACAACGAGGGCCCCGCGGACAGTTGCGGCGACGGGAACGATGGCGTGTAACCCTGCGGCGACGGCGGCGCGCCCTGCGGCAAAGGCGACGACGGCGCCGGCGCCTGCCGCGTTGCGGCGCCAGGCTGGCCGTAGCGCTCGCTCAGGAAATAGTACGACGACGCTTCGGCCGGCGGCCCGGCGTTGCCGGCGCCTTCCGGAACGCCGAGCACGGCGCCGCCGTTGCGCGGCTCGTACGCCGGAATCGCGCCGAACGCTTTGTCGGGCACGCCGTTGCCGGCCTGCGCGGCAGGCAACAACGCAGGCGCGCGGTTACCCAGCGACAGCACCTGGGTCGGCGACGCCGGAATCAGGTTGGTGCCGGGAATTTGTCCCTGCGGTATCGGCGTGCCGGGCACGCTGGGACCGAAGCCGGCCGGGCTGACCAGCGGCGAACCGGGCGGCGCGATGTTGGCCGGCGCCTGCACGCCGGGCACGCTCAATTGCCGGGCGAACGGCGGCGCCGAAAAGAACTCGTTGGCCAGGCGCGCCAGCGCGGCCGGATCGAACGGCGCGCCGGACGGTTCGGGAACGCCGGCGGCGCGGTCCGCCGGCAGGGAGATGGGGGGCGAAAGGAGGCTCACGTGGCGCGCTTACTTATAAGTGTCGGGATAGTCGTGGTACTTGTTGATCTCAACGTCGTCGAGCACGGCCAGCGCGTCGGAGGTCAGCACCGCGAGCGAGCAGTACAGCGAGATCAGGTACGACGATATCGCATGATTGTTGATGCCCATGAAACGCACCGACAGGCCCGGGCTTTGCTCGCCCGGCAGGCCCGGCTGGAACAGCCCGACCACGCCCTGGCGCTTGTCGCCCACGCGCAACAGCAGGATCTTGCTCTTGCCGTCGGCCACCGGCACCTTGTCCGACGGGATCAGCGGAATGCCGCGCCACGTGATGAACTGCGAGCCGAACAGGCTGATGGTCGGCGGCGGCGTGCCGCGGCGGGTCGCCTCGCGGCCGAAGGCGGCGATCGCCAGCGGATGGGTCAGGAAGAAGGCCGGCTCCTTCCACACCTTGGTCAGCAGCTCGTCGAGGTCGTCCGGCGTCGGCGCGCCCGTCAGCGGGAAGATGCGCTGCTCGTCGGTCACCTGGGCCAGCAGGCCGTAGTCGGGATTGTTGATCAGCTCGCTTTCCTGGTTTTCCTTGATGGTCTCGATCGTCAGGCGCAGCTGCTCCTTGATCTGGTCGTGCGGGCTGCTGTAGAGGTCGGAGACGCGGGTGTGCACGTCGAGCACGGTCGAGACGGCGTTGAGGAAGTACTCGCGCGGATTTTCCTCGTAGTCGACATAGGTGCGCGGCAGCTGGTTCTCTTGCTCGCGGGCGGTGCAGGTGACTTTGATCGCTTCCGGATTCTTGACCTTGTTGAGCCGGTAGATGCCCGCCTCCACCGGCACCCATTGCAGCAGGTGCGTCAGCCAGCGCGGGCTGATGGTCTCGAGCTGGGGAACGGTCTTGGTCGCGTTCGCTAATTGCCGTGCTGCGTTATCGCCCAGCGCCGTGGTACCGCCTACAGTTGCCGACATCGTGACTCCATTTCAGTAAGGTGAAAAAACACATAAGGTCATGCAGAAAATAACCGGGCCAGTATGGCGTTACTGATGAGTCAGCTCAACATGCTATCGCCACCAATCGCCCCCCCCTCGGGGGTCAGCGCCCCCCCTCGGGGGTCGGTGCCGACATTCAGACACGGACTAATCCGTTCGGCTGCCGAGCTTGTGTCCGAATGTCGGCACTGACCCCGGGGGGATGGACGCGGTGGTGGTGGTGTCGCTGACCATTTCGCCGCGCGTCAGCAAGGCCGACGGCGTCAGCTTGAGCGCCAGCGCCAGCTTCTCCACCGTCAGCAGCGACGCGATCACCCGGCCCCGCTCGATCTCGCCCACATACGAGCGGTTCAGGTTGGAGTTTTCGGCCAGCTGTTCCTGCGACCATCCCTGCGCCTCGCGCAGTTGCCGCACGCCGATGCCGAAGCTGCGCACAAGGGTATTCATCGGGCCGCCGCGCCGCTCAGGCCGCCGCGATGCCGTTGGCGAAGGCGCCCACGCGCGACTCGGCCTGGGCGATGCGCCCGCCCGGCGGCACGTCGTGCGTCAGCCAGACGTTGCCGCCGATGATGGCGCCCTTGCCGATCGTGATCAGTCCGAGCACCGTGGCGCCGGCATAGATGACGACGTCGTCCTCGACCACAGGATGGCGCGGCAAGCCCTTTTGCAGGTTGCCGTCGGCGTCGGTCGGGAAGCGCTTGGCGCCAAGCGTGACGGCCTGGTACAGCCGCACGCGGGCGCCGATGACGGCCGTCTCGCCGATCACCACGCCCGTGCCGTGGTCGATGAAGAAGCCGGCGCCGATGCGCGCGCCGGGGTGGATGTCGATGCCGGTGGCGCCGTGCGCCAGCTCGGAGACGATGCGGGCGAGCAAGGTCAGGCCCAGCGTATAAAGCTGGTGGGCGATGCGGTAGTGGATCATCGCCAGCACGCCCGGGTAGCACAGCAGCACCTCGTCGACGCTGCGCGCGGCCGGGTCGCCCTGGTAGGCGGCCATGACGTCGCTGTCGAGCAGCGAGCGGATCGCCGGCAGCGCGGCGGCGAAGCGGCGCACGGCGCCCAGCGCCTCCTGGTCGATGTCGTGCTCGACGCTGGAATCGACCACGCGCAACGGTTCGCCACGCAGGCCGGCGTTGTATTTCAACTCGCGCCGCACCTGCTTGAGCAGCGCGTGCAGCACCCCATCGAGCGCGTGGGCGACGTGGAAATCCTCGCTTTCCTGGCGCAGGTCCGGCGGGCCGAGGCGCATCGGGAACAGCACGCCCTTGAGGCTGTCGATGATGGCCGCCAGCGCGTTCCGCGACGGGAATTCACGCCCGCCCGGCTCGCTGCCTCGGCTTTGCTCCTGGCGCCAGCGGTGGCGCGCCTCATGCAGCGATTGCACGATGGTGGTGATGTCGAAAGTAGCCACGCTGTCCTCGTCGGGATATGGTTGAGTGCTGGTTGAATGCCGCGGTTTAGTCCTGCACCCACGGCAAGCCGTGGAAGCGCCAGCCGTCGGCCTTGCCGCGCTGCTGGCGCGCGTCGATCTCGCCCTCGAAACCTTCTAGCACGTTGAAGACGTTGGTAAGGCCGGCTTTCGTGGCCGCCTCGGCCGCCAGCGCGGAACGTTTGCCGCTGCGGCACAGCAGCAGGACCACGCTGTCCTTGCCGCCGATTTTGCTTTCCAGTTCGCGCGCGAAGCGCGGGTTGCGCGTCAGCGCGGTGCCGGTTGCCCACGGCACATGCAAGCTGTCGGGCACGTGGCCGACGAATTTGCGCTCCTCGCCGGTGCGCACGTCGACCAGCAGCACGTCCTTGGTGGAAAACAGTTCCCAGGCGACGGCCGGGGCGACGCCGCCGGCATACGGCAATTGGGACGCGGCCGCATCGGCCTTGATCGATGCCAGCACTGGAGGCAGCGCCGGCGAGAGGACGTCAACTGACATAGAGAGACCTTATGATGGCTTGGAATGGTGGCGAGCCGCCGGCCGTTGATGGCGATAGACGGCTTGCGGAATGAAATATACGTTTTGGCGAAGTGAAACAAAACGAATAAAATCAACTTCGCAAAGATGAAAACCGTCTATGCGACGGAAATGCCGTCGATGGACGACGCGCGGCGGGCGCCGGCCGGGGTGGCGGGAATCGGTGGGGGCTTGCTCAGGCGTCGGCGCAGGCCGGCTGCGGCAGCGGATGGTGGCCGCTTCTCAGCGGCGGGGCCACGCGATTGCGGCCCCGGTGTTTGGCGTCGTACAGCGCCCGGTCGGCCACGCCGATCAGCGGGCTGCAGCCGGCGCCGCGCACCGGCACGCAGGCGGCGACCCCGGCGCTGATGGTGACGACGCCGAAATCGCTGGTGCGGTGGGGCTGTCCGAGCGCCCGCACGGCCGCGCAAATGCCCTCGGCAACGGCGTGCGCGCCTGCCAGTTCGGTGTTGGGCAGGAATACCACGAACTCCTCGCCGCCGAAGCGCGCGGCGATGTCGGCGGTGCGCTGCGCGGCGCGCGCGACGACGTCGCTGACCAGCTTGAGGCAAGCGTCGCCGGCCAGGTGGCCGTAGGTATCGTTGTAGCGCTTGAAAAAGTCGATGTCGAGCATCACCAGCGCCACCGGCAAGCCGTCGCGCGCCGCCCGCGCCAGTTCGCTCTCGAGCCGCTCGTTGAGGTGGCGCCGGTTCTTCAGGCCGGTCAGCGGGTCGGTTGTCGCCAGCAGCTCGAGCTGCGCGACGCTGTGCTGCAAGGCGGCTTGCGAGTGGCGCAATTCGATTTCCAGATGGTCGCGCAGGCTGATCTGGCGGATCAGGCGCGTGCCCAGCCAGCCCAGCGTGGCCAGCAGCAGCGCCAGCGCGCCGCATTGGCGCCAGGTGTCGGTCCACCACTGCGCGAAGATTTCATCCTTGGACAGCGACGCGGCGATCACCAGCGGATAGCCGTGCACGCGCCGGTAGCTGTACAGGCGCTCGACGTTGTCGACCAGCGCCACCCGCATCGCCGTGCCGCTATCCTGGCCCTGGTCGATCAGCGTGAACACGGCGCCGCCTTTGAGGCTGCTGCCGATGACGTTGTTGAGCATCGGCCGGCGCGCGATCAAGGTGCCGTCGTCGAGCGCGATAAAGATGCCGCCGGCCTTGCCGATGTCGAAGCCGTTGTAGTACTGCTGGAAGTAGTCGGTGCGGACGGTGGCCAGCACGACGCCGGCGAACGAGCCGTCGGCGTGGTCGACGCGCTGCGACACCGGCAGTATCCATTGGCCGGACGAGCGGCTGCGCACCGGCGTGCCGATGTGGACGCCGCGCCCGGCATGCGTGCGGTGGTACTGGAAATACGGGCGGTCCGCGTTGTTGGCGCCGGGATCGACTTTGTCGAGCGAGGTGATCACCCAGCGCCCGTGTTCATCGTAGACGAAGATACCCTGCAGGCCGCTGGTCTGCGCCACGCGGGCCTGCAGCAGCGCCTGCAGGCGCGCGAAGTTGGACGGGCCGGTGCCGTCGCGCTCGACGCGCTCGACGACGCCGAACAGCACCGAGCCGACGATGTCGATCGTGCGCTCGGCGTGCTCGGCGGTCGCGCGGGCGATGTTGACGGTGGCGCGGGCGCTCTCGTCGAGCTGGGTCTGGCGGGCGTTGCTGCGGTAGGCGAACTGCAGGCCGCAGATGGCGCACAGGATGGCAACCAGGAACAGCGAGGCGGCGCGCCGGATCGGCCGCTTTTTCCCTTCAAGCTGCACCAGTTTCGACGCGCCCGCCCCGCCATCGGCGCCGGCGGGCGCCGGCGCGATGGGGTCGGACACGTTGACGGTGGACTGCGACATACTTCCCTTGGGCTATTTTTAACGGGTAAAAACGCGGCGGGGGTTGGGCCTCGTCGTGGGATCATAACAGAATTACTTTCCAGAAAGTAATTTTTGTGTCGGATTTCCCACAGCCGGCGTCACATGGCGTCCAGGGTCGCCAGGGTGGCGGCGTCGAGGCGCAAGGCGCCGGCGGCGACGTTGTCCCGCAGGTGCGCCACCGACGAGGTGCCGGGAATGACGAGGATGTTGGGCGAGCGCTGCAACAGCCAGGCCAGCGCCACCTGCATCGGCTGCGCGCCCAGCGCGGCGGCCGCCCTGGTCAGGGCGTCGGACTGCAACGGCGAGAAGCCGCCCAGCGGGAAGAACGGCACGTAGGCGATGCCATCGGCCGCCAGCGTATCGATCAACGCGTCATCGCCGCGATGGGCGAGGTTGTACTGGTTCTGCACGCAGACGATGTCCGTGATCGAGCGCGCCTCGGCCACCTGTCCGGCCGTGACGTTGCTCACGCCGATATGGCGGATCAGTCCCTCCTCCTTCAGACGCACCATCGCCGCGATGGCCTCGCCGATGGCCGAGCCGTCCGGGCCTTGCACGCCAGGGGCGCGGTAGTTGACCACGTCGAGCGCCTCCAGTTGCAGGTTGCGCAGGTTGTCGTGGACCGCGTCGCGCAGTTGTTGCGGCGACGCCGCCGTCAGCCATGACTGGTCGGCGCCGCGCACGAAGCCGATCTTGGTGACGATGGTCAAATCGTCGCGATACGGATGCAAGGCTTCGCGGATGATCTGGTTGGTGACGTGCGGGCCGTAGAAATCCGAGGTGTCGATGTGGTTGATGCCCAGTTCGATCGCCTCGCGCAGCACGGCAACGGCGGCGGCGCGGTCCTTCGGCGGCCCCCACACGTGCGGGCCGGCCAGTTGCATGGCGCCGTAGCCGACGCGGTTGAAGCGGACGCCGCTCCCGGCGGGGGTGAACTGGTCGCCGGATGGGGAATATGTGGTCGTCGTTTGGGTCATGGTGATCTCCTGGTGTGTGATGTGGAAAAGCATGGACACATGGTAACGGCAGGACGACCGTGTGATAATGGGGGCAATGCCGCACGGGCTGTACGAAATTCCGCACAATCGAGATCATGACCACAGAAAACCCCTCCATGGCCGACCTGGCCACTTTCGCGTTGGTGGCCCAGCACGGCGGCTTCCGGCAGGCGGCGCGCGCCGGAGGGCAGTCGGCGTCGGCGCTGAGCGAGGCGCTGCGGCGGCTGGAGAACCAGCTCGGCATCCGGCTGCTGCTGCGCACCACCCGCAGCGTCACCCCGACCGAGGCCGGGGCCTTGCTGCTGGCGCGCCTGCAGCCGGCGTTGAGCCAGGTAGCCGGCGCCCTCGACGTGCTCAACGACCTGCGCGACAGTCCGCGCGGCACCTTGCGCCTCAACGTGCCGGTCAGCGCCGCGCGCTTCTTCCTGCAGCCGCTGGTCAACCGGTTCATGCGCGCCTATCCGGACATCGTGCTGGACGTGGTGATCGACAATAATTTCGTCGACGTCGTCGCCAGCGGCTGCGACGCCGGCATCCGCTACGGCGAGCGGCTGGAACAGGACATGATCGCCATCCCCATCGGGCCGCGCGTGCAGCGCTTCGCGGTGGCGGCCGCGCCGGACTATCTGGCGCGGCGCGGCGTGCCCGAACACCCGCGCGACCTGCTGCAACACGCCTGCCTGCGCGGCAAGTTTCTCAGCGGGGCGATCTATCCATGGGAATTCGCGCGCGACGGCCAGACGCTGACGGTCGAGCCGACCGGGCCGCTGGTGGTCACGCCGACCGTGTTCGACCTGGCGGTGGGCGCGGCCGTGGCCGGGCACGGCGTGATCTATCTGTTCGAGGAGTGGCTGGAACCGTACATGGCCTCAGGCGAGTTGCAGCCGATACTGCGGGATTGGTGGGCGGATTTCCCGGGGCCGTTTTTATACTATTCGGGCCGGCGCCACCTGCCCGCGCCGCTGCGCGCCTTTGTCGATTTCATCCGGGCGCCCGATGCGGCGCAGGACTAGTGCAAGTAGCGGGAGTGACTGGATTTGCTTCACGGATGTGCCGCGCTTATTTTCATCCAGTCTTGAACCAAGGTATCCAGGGCGAAATCTACGAACTGGCGCAGGAAAATCGCTCCGAGCGGCATCAACGTCGGCGCCATTGAAGTCTATGTGGCATTAAATCCACTGTATCGTGGCAGATCGATCGTGCGATCCTGGCAGGCGGTGCCCAGCCATACATTCGGCGGGCACCGCTTGGTCGCCCTAAAGCCGCACCGCATCACTCGGCCGACATTTGGCCGACATTTGGCCGACATTTGGCTGACATTCGCCTGACATTCGTCGGCGCTAGCCTTCGGTGGCAGCCATCGCGCGCTGCCAAGCCGGACGGGCCTTGATGGTGTCGGCGAAGGCGTTCAGCTTCGGCCAGCGCTGCCCTTCCGGTTGCTGGGTGGCCAGGATGACCGGGAAGCTCAGCATGATATCGGCGGCGGTCAGCCCTTCGCCAATGAAGTAGCCCGACGGCTGCAGGATACTTTCGAGATAATCGAAATAGCTGGCCACCTGTTCGTCGATACGCCCGTGCAGGGGGGCGCCGCCCTCGCCCAGGCGCGAGACATAAATCCGTAACAGCAGGGGCAGCATCGCCGAGCCTTCGGCAAAATGCATCAGCTGCAGGTGCTTGAGCGCGGCCGACGATCCCGGCTCGGGCTGCAGGCGTCCCTCCCCGTAGCGGTCGCACAGGTACTGGACGATCGCGCCCGACTCTTCGATCAGTTCGCCGTCGTCCTCCAGCAATGGCGACTTGCCCAGCGGATGGATTTTCTTGAGCTCGGGGGGCGCGAAGTTGGTCTTTGCGTCGCGCTGGTAGCGGACGATGTCGTACGACAGTCCCAGTTCCTCGAGCAACCAAACGATCCGCTGCGAGCGGCTTTTGTTCAAATGATGGACGCGTATAGCCATGTTTTTCCTTTGAGCTTTGTGGGTTTTTAGTGCTGGACTTATAGCACAAGCGGTGTTCAGTACGGAAATCTGGACCGGACTAACCGAACTCTAATCCGTTACTATCTGTTCAGCGCTAGCATGTTCGCCGCGCCAATGTCATCGATGCGTCCGGCGATCCAAGCGAGAAAGGCGTCGCGGGTGTCGCTCGCGCGATTCCTTCAGAGCGCTGTGGTCGTCGCATCAGCGGCACCGGCACCGGTGACCGCAACGGTAGCGTCTGTAGTGGCCACAGCCCCGGCACCTGCGCCGCGTCGCATGGTGGAGCATCGCACGGTGGCGCATCACACTAGCGAGCCACTAGCGACAACCGGACCTCTGCGGGCAGAGTTGAGCGGATAGGCACTATGAGCGTCGGCGATCCGAGTCGGTCAGCAGCCCGTGTTGCGTTCCTTGCCACAGAGCGCTTACAATTGGTCTCCTTCCACGTCCTTGTTCCTTCCATGGCAAATCAGAGCGCGCTTCCGGAAAACTTGGTCAATGTGGCGAGCGTCGAACGTACCTGGAATGGCATCGCCGTCGTGATGACCGAGTTTATCGGCACCGGCCGGGTGCTGCACCAACTGGCGCACGATGGCCAGTCGCGGCTGGGCATGCTCTTGGAGGAAGTCGGCAATGGCCGCTCTGAACCGCGGCTACGCGGCAACGTGCCCTGCCCGGTCGACTACAAGCCGCGCCAGATGCACTTCACACCCGCAGGGATGGAGCTGTGGGGATTCAGCGAGGATGTTCGCTATGCCCGTGACATCAACCTTTGCTTCGATATCGACGCACTCGGCAACCGCTGCCAGATCGAAGGACCGCGCGACCTTGCGCACACGCCGCGGCTGCGCTTTACCGACGATGGGAGCTGCGCGCTCATCAACTTGCTGGCGGATGCGATGCGCGATCCGGATCCGTCGGCGCAGCTGTACGGCGACGCCCTCGTGTGCTCGATTGCGATCCGGCTGTTTCGCGGTAACCCGGCCCCGGTCAAGGGCCCGGCCAAACTGTCCCCATTGCAATTGAGCGATGCGCTAGGCTTCCTGGAAACAAGCCTGCCCTCCAGGGTGGACCTGGCGACGCTGGCAAACCTTGCCGGACTATCACAGTCGCACTATCACCGCGCCTTCAAGGCCTCGACTGGCTTGGCACCCTACAAGTGGCAGCTGCAAGCGCGCATCGAGCGCGCCAAGGCGCTGCTGCTCGACACCTGCGGTTCGCTTGAAGACGTGGCCGAAGCGACCGGCTTCGCGGACGCAGTCCATTTTGGCCGGACTTTTCGCAAGCTGACGGGCGCAACCCCGTCAGTCTGGCGCAGGGATCGCCTCAGTTAGGCAAGCTCGGCGTTCAAGCCCGCGCCGCCGATTGCAGCAGCTGTATTTCCCAAGCCAGCGCGACCCCACTGGCGCCGCCGTGGTCCAGCACGACCTGCGAGAGCTCGGTGGCCGATTTCACGCGCGCCCAGTCGCGTTGCCACTCGGAGATGACGGCCATCCAGGTGATCGGCACGGCGCCGGCCTGCACCAGCCGGCGCACCGCCATGTCGTGTGCTTCGGCCGAGACACCGCCCGACGCATCGGTCACGACGAACACGTCGTAGCCCTCGCCCAAAGCCTGGATCGCGGGCATGGCCAGGCAGATCTCGGTCCACAGCGCGGCGAGGATGAGCTGTTTGCGGCCGCTCTTTTTGACGAGGTCGGTGACATTGGCGTCTTGCCAGGTATTGATGAAGGTACGATTGATCGGCTTCTGGTCGGGGAACACATCTTGCAGCCCCTTGATCAGGTTGCCGCCGCGATCTTCGATCACCGTGGTGAGGATGGTCGGGACGCCAAACACTTTGGCGCCCTTTGCCAGGCCGACCACGTTATTGACGATCATTGTCGGCTCGTGACTGTGCAGGTTGGCGAATTGGTAGGGCTGGTGGTCGATGAGCACGACTATGCTGTCTTCAGGGCGAAGCAGTGCGGGAAGGCCGGTCTTGGGCATGTAAAACTCCTTGGTGGATGTGGCGTTTGTGCGCCGTTGCGGAATGACTGACGGGGCGGCAGTACCGCCTTCCGTCCACGAGAGAGATTGTCATGACAGGCCGGGTTTGGCACTGACCCGTCTTGCGCAGAACAGTCTGAATTTCTCACCGGGCCATCACCGGTGCCAGGATCCGCCGGGTAGACGAGGGTCATGCTGAAACACTGGAGTTGAGTGCTGCGACCACCGACTCAATACGCCCCCAACACGGACCGCAGCACATTTGTCCGCTGGCCTTTGAAGAGCTTCTTTACATATCGCGAAATCCAGATATACCGTGCTTCATGGACTTACTTGAAACATTCAAAGCACTCTCAAACCGCACCCGAGTTGAAATTCTGGAACGGCTGAAGGATCCTGAAAACAGCTTCCCACCGCAGGACGAAGGAGATGTTCATACGGTCGGCGTCTGCGTCAGCAGTATCCAGGAGGGAGTTGGATTGTCGCAATCGACGGTCTCCAACTATCTGGCGACACTGCAGCGGGCAGGTTTGGTGGAAGTCCAGCGGGTAGGACAGTGGACGTACTATAAGCGCAACGAGCAAGCCATCCGTTCACTGGCGCAACAGATAGGCAAAGACCTGTAAATTTTTTTGCCACAACATATCGATAATTTTCGATATCTCTTTTTAACGAAGCGAGGAAAAAAATGAAAGCAATGACACTCACCACTTTTTGCGGTACCGATGCATTCGAACTGGTCGACGTACCGAAGCCGGCACCCGGCGCCGGACAGGTGCTCGTGCGCGTGCACGCTACTTCGATCAACCCACTGGACTACCAAGTCCGTCGCGGGGATTACAAGGACTATGTGCCCCTGCCCGCCATCACCGGCCACGATGTCTCCGGCGTGGTGGAAGAAGTCGGAGCGGGCGTCGCGTCCTTCGTTCCCGGTGACGAGGTGTGGTACACCCCGCAGATCTTCGATGGTCCGGGAAGCTATGCGGAGTACCACGTCGCCGCCGAAAACATCATCGGCAAGAAGCCTGCCTCGCTTAGCCATGTGGAAGCGGCCAGCCTGACCTTGGTTGGCGGAACCGCGTGGGAAGCGCTGGTCGGCCGCGCGCAACTTCGCGTCGGGGAAAGCGTTCTGGTGCACGGCGGCGCCGGCGGTGTGGGTCACGTGGCAATTCAAGTGGCGAAGGCGATCGGCGCGAAGGTGTACACGACTGCACGTGCGGATCAGTTTGAATTTGTCCGCAGCCTGGGCGCCGACGTCGTGATCGACTACGAAAAGGAAGACTATGTCGAAGTCATCATGCGCGAATCGGCGGGCCAGGGCGTCAACGTCATCTTCGACACGATCGGCGGGGACACCCTCACCCGCTCGCCGGACGCGCTCGCCCAGCTCGGCCGGGTCGTCTCGATCGTCGATCTGGCCAAGCCGCAAAACCTGATCCAGGCCTGGGGCAAGAACGCCAGCTATCACTTCGTGTTCACGCGGCAGAACCGCGGCAAGCTCGATGAACTGAAAGCGTTGGTGGAACGCGGTCAATTGCGTCCGCATATAGGCGCGACGTACTCGCTGGCAGAGATTCCGCTTGCCCATGCGCGTCTGGAAAGCCGTGATAACGGACTGCGCGGCAAAGTCGCTATCGCTGTCGTGCCGGAAGCAAACGCGGCCCAGGCAAAATCCTAACGCTGGCTAAGGAGAAAATCATGATCTATGAGATTGCTTCGCTGCCTGTCAGAGCCGATCAAGTCGATGCCTTTACAAGCGCGTTTAACTATGTGACCCATCTGCTGACACGCGTGCAGGGATACGGGCGTCATATGCTCACGCGGGGAGTCGAGACGCCATCGCATTTCACGCTGATTGTGCAATGGCAAACGCTCGAGGACCATACGCAAGTGTTCGAACCAAGTGAAGACCACCGGGCTTTCATGGGGGGGCTTGAAAGATACTTTGCCGAGGAGCCGACCGTGTATCACGTGCGATCGGCTGTTGCAGGCGGATGGCTTGACGTTCTGCCCGCATAAGAGGGGTGCACGGGCGTCTTACCAGCGCCTCCAGGCGAATTTGTATGGCTGAAATTCTGGTTTCGGCCATGCCGTATTTCTGGGGCGAAAACCTGTGAAAATCCAAAATCCTGTCCACTTCCCGCCCAGTTTAGCCACTGCAGCTATGGCGTGTTCCGAATCCGACACAATCGTCCCTCCACTGTCAGCACTCCTACTGCGCAACAGCGTGCCATGTTCCGCAATACGCGACACAGCTTTGCAGATGTGCCTAGTATCTGGTCGAGCGAAACCGACGTAAAATTCAACGGCAAACGATTAACCAACATGTGGAGCAAATATATGCAAAAGCTCGTGAATACCGCAGGAAAAAACGTAGAGGCTTCGGTCCGAACTGACATCGAAGCGGTGTTGCAGGCCTACGAAACGGCACTGAACACCTCAGACACCGACACGGTGTTGACTTTGTTCGCACCTGACGGTGTCTTCATGGCGCCGAACAGCCCATCGACGATTGGTGCTGATGCCATCCGGGCAGCGTACAACGCCATCTTTCAGGCGATCGCTTTCGGCACCGAGTTGACCGTCGAGGAGATCGTCCAGGTTGCGCCAAACTGGGCGTTCGTCCGGACAAGCTCGAACGGGCACGTGATCGTCAATGCGATCAAACAGCGCGTTTCCGATGCCAACCACGAACTGTTCATTTTCCAAAAATGGAACGGCGCCGCGTGGAAAATCGCGCGCTACTCCTTCGCAACGACGAATCCGCTGCCCCAATAGGTCGTCGGGTAACAGCAACCGCGAAGGCGTCACGCGGCTCATGATTGCGGCCGGACTCGGCCAGGCCGACACGGTGGCGCGACTGTTGACGGCGGGCGCCGGCCCGCGCGCAGCCGATACGCGCAAGGGAGCGACAGCGCTGCACAATCCGACAACCCGGAGGCCATCGAAGATTCTCGTTGAGGCCGGCGCCTCGGTGAGCCTGCGCACCCATTCCGGGCTGACTCCGCGCGAGCTCGCCCTGCTCTACGGCTACGACGATCTGGCGCGGATGCTCTCCGAGACGGCGGGCTGATACGGGTAGGGAGCCTGTCAAGTAAGCATGTCGATGCGCCATGCCGCCGGGCTGGCGCCGGTCATCTTGCGAAAGGTGCGACCGAAGTGCACCGCGTCGGCGAAGCCGGTGGCTTCGGCGACATCCTGTAGAGGACGGTTGGTGGTCAACAGCAGGTCCTTTGCTCGCTCCAGGCGCGCCTGCAACTGCCATTGATATGGCGCCAGCCCGGTCGATACCTTGAAGGCTCTGCAATAGTGCGCCTGCGACAAATCAGCGAGTTTCGCCAGTGTTGCGAGCTCGACCTTTGCTGGCATCTTCGCCTCGAGATAGCTGATCGCATCCTTCAGCTGAATCGCCGAGAGCTGATACGCGCTGCCCTTGGCCACCTTCGGCCTTTCGAAGAGCTTCGCCGCGATTGCCGCAGTGAGTGAGTCGCCATACAGCTCAGTGGTGATGTCATTGTCGTTGATCGCATCTGTCAGCAGCCTCATCAACGTCCACATGCTCTCATCCGAAAAGCGGAAGCGCGGAGCATCAATCACGCCCAACGAATCGGCTAGCCCCAAACGCTCTTGGAGCACCTTGGTGTCGAAGGTAACCGTCGCACACTTGAGATAGCGCGCATCCTCTGAATGTGCCCATAATTCCATGTCAGCCGGCGCGATGTACAAGGGCCGAGGCTTGTAGGCACGTGGATTAGGTGTGTCGCGTGCCAGCCTGGCTTCGATGTAGCCTCGTCCGACCTCTTCAAGCTGCGCGGCAAGCCAAGTCAATTCTTCCGGGCGTTCAACCCGAAACAAGACTCTGCCTGTGCAAGTGTATTCGTGCATTTCCACGGTCACGCCATTCCAGCTACGGCTGCAACTTCCCACGTTGGCCACATTCTCAGGAAGTTCAAATTCGTTCGACATAGGAGTAGTCCGTTCATATCCTGTTTCAGGGCGACGCGGCGATAATTGACGCAGCGTTGCGATCCTGATCATTATTAACCGCACCTCCGGTCGCCGTCTAGACGCGCTTTCAGAATACAGTGTTCCCCAAAATGGAACGCCAGCCAAGCTTTTGGCGTTGAAACTGCGATGCTCGCCTGCCGCGCCGATGTTACCCGACAGTGATTGTAGATTAGGCCGCCGGAATCGGCGTTGAAGCGCCCTTGGCGATCGACCGTCAATGTTTTGTCGCCATCTGCGGCGCAGACAGCGCCCCGATGGCGCAAGGGGTTACTGTCAGAGCGAGAGTTTTCGCTCCGCGAACAGACCGACGACGTTCTCCGGCAGGAACTGCGGCCATTCTCGGCCATCATGTTTGCTTCAAATAGAAGCATTGTTTATTCCGCTCGCATTTTTATATGCGTGCAGCCCGGCCAAGCTTCACGGCATGTGTTGATCCCGAGATAGCAGAAACGATCAGTCCGCCGCAGGATTGAACATTGCCCTGCTTTCAACCCGTTGCTATCGTTTTGTCTCCGGCGTCAATCCCGCACCGGCGGCAATCGCAGCACGCCTTTCCCGTCCGTGTGCCCACCAGGAACATAAATATGGATATCGAAGAATTGAGGACATTCGTTGAAATAGCCGACGCTGGCGGGATTTCACCTGCCGCGTCTCGACTCGGCGTGGCGAAGTCCATCGTCAGTCGCCGGCTGGCCCGGCTTGAAGCGGATTTGGGCGTGCAGCTACTATCCCGATCGACGCGCGGCACGGCCCTGACAGAAGCGGGAACGACTTTCCGCAACCACGCGCTGCGGGCCTGCGCAGAAATCGATGTTGGTAAGGAAGCGACGCAATGTTCCGGGGACCTCCAGGGCCGCCTGCGCATCGCTGCGCCTGTTTCCCTCGGGTCGACACACTTCGCTGCCGTGCTCGCGGCGATGGCAGGCAGTCATCCTCTGCTCCACATTCACACGTCGTACAGCGACCATGTGGTCGATCTGATCGGAGACGGCTTCGACTGCGCAATCCGGCTGGGCATTCTCCCGGACTCCAATCTCGTGGCACGCAAGATTGGATCGTTGCCTGGGGTGATAGTCGCGAGTCCGGCGTACATCACGGCGTACGGAGCGCCGCAGACGGCTGAAGAATTAATGACTCGAGATGCGCTGACGAAAGGAACGGAGTCGTGGCAACTCTGGGAAGGTGAAAAGAACCTGTCGATCCGGCCCCAAGGACGATTCAAGGCAGACAGTAGAACGGCTTTGGTCGCCGCCGCCTTGGCAGGGCTCGGCGTCGCCTACTTCCCGACTAGCCTCATCCACGAACATTTAGACTCCGGCGCCCTCGTTCCCGTCGCAACACGATATCGTGCCTCCCCCTTCGGCGTTTACGTCGTGCGTCCACCGGCGCGGCATCCATCCAGAAAGATTCGTGCGTTGACCGATTTGCTTGTTGAACACTTCAACAAGGCGTGCGTGCCTGCTCAAGTTCCGCGCGAAACCGCAGAGATGCTAATGGCAGGGTAAGCCTCATCACATACAGATAAGGACGACCACATCATGAACAAACTCGATCTTCAACAGCGTCCGAGCAACGTACACAACCAAGTGCCACGGAATCGCGTCATCTTGTATGAGATCTGTGCATGCGTTATGCCGATCGCGATCACCTATGCGAATTCGGGGCTGGTGGCCGCTGTGGCTTCAGCATGCAGCATGCAATGGCGGCGACACGAAGACGGCGTCCATTCACAACGAGCGGTTTTACACAACAAACAGAACCAGGCAGATCTTTAAAAGGTCGGCTGACCGTGTCATCGCTTTGCAGCCACATCGGCTGTCACGGACTGCGCTGGTCGCAATGCGCTAGAGCCGGACGCCGCCATGCTGAATCGCAGCTTGAGGAACATCGGACGGCTGCGAAGGTCGCTCAGGGATGAATTGCCAGATAAAAAAGAGTAGTTCAGTGAGCAACACCTATTCCGGCACAAGCAGCGCCGTATATTTATTCAATAACTGGAGGAATGGCAGTGAAATTGATATTCATAATCGGACTCATGGTGGCGAACGGCTTGATGAACGCCCACGCCCAAGCGCAACCCACGCAAGCGTCGCAAGGCGCCGACCTGATCGTGCACAACGCCAAGATTTATACCGGCAATCGGACGCAACCGGCGGCATCGGCCCTGGCCGTCAAGAATGGCCGCATTTACGCGGTCGGCACGGACGCCGAGGTGCTGGGCTTGAAGAACGCGAACACCCGAGTCATCGATTCCCACGGCCGCCGGATGGTGCCTGGCATTATCGACGCGCATACCCATGTGCTCAACGAGGGCGGCTACAACTACACGCTGCGCTGGGACGGCGTGCCGACGCTGCGCCGCGCCATGGCGATGCTGAGCGAACAGGCCAAACGCACACCGGAAGGCCAATGGGTGAAGGTGGTCGGCGGCTGGTCGCCCTACCAGTTCGAGGAGAAGCGCTTCCCCACCATGGACGAACTGCGCAAGGCCGTGCCCAATCGCCCGCTGTTCGTGCAGTACGCCTACAACCGCGGCTACATGAACCAGCAGGCGATGGACGCCCTCGGCGTGGGGACCGACAAGTTCCCCAATCTGCCGGGCACCGTGCTGGAGAAGGATGCGCAGGGCAAGTATACCGGCGTGGTGCATGGCTACACGTTCACGTTCATCGGCATCGAGACCATGGTCCCGCAGCTCTCCTTTGAGGAGGAGGTGAGCTCGCTGATCCAGACGGTCCACAGCCTCAACCGCTTCGGCATCACCTCCGTCGTCGATGCCGGCACCGGCTTCCGCGGCTATCCCAAGGCTCAGCGCACCGTGGACGTGGTCGCCCGCGACAACCGCCTCAACATCCGCATGCCTTTCGTCGACATCCAGTTCGGCGAAGGCGCCGACTTCAATGTGGTGGACGCGCAGATCAAGGCGATCACCAAGACCGCGCCGGTCAGCCCCGGGCAAAATCTGCACCCGCAGCTGGCGCACGGCCACGTCTATCGCGGCGCCGGCGAGCTACTGTCGGTGGCCGTCCACGATCACGAGAACTTCGACCGTCCGGTGGTCATTGTCGAGCCGGCCAAGATGCGGGAACTGGTGGAGCGCGACATCGCCAAGCTGGTCGAGCGACGCATTCCCTTCCGCGAGCACATCAGCTACGACGAGAACATCACGCCCTTCCTCGATGCGCTGGAGACGCTGAACCAGAAGACGCCACTTGACGGCCTGCGCTGGAGCATCGAACATGCCGAGACCATTAGTCCCGCCAACATCGCCCGGGTCAAGGCGCTGGGCGGCGGCGTTGCGCTGGACACTAAGATGGCGCTGCACGCCGACGGCTTCATCAAGACCTACGGCCGCGACAAAGCCTTGCTGACCCCGCGCCTGCGCGAACTGGTCGACAGCGGCATCCCGCTGGCCATGACCACCGACGCCTTCCGAGTGGCCTCGTTCAATCCGTGGGTCGGCATCAGCTGGATGGTGTCGGGCAAGTCGGTTTCCGGCGCCGAAGTGCTGGCCAAGAACAACCGTCTGTCGCGCGCCGAAGCGCTGGGTCTGTTCACGCGCGGTGCGGCGTGGTTCATGCAGGCCGAATCCGAGCTGGGCATGATCGCCCCCGGCCAGCTCGCCGACTTCGCGCTGCTGGACCGCGACTACTTCATGGTGCCGGAGGCCCAGATCAAATCCATCGCCTCGGTCTTGACCGTCATGGATGGCCGGGTGGTGTACGGCGCACAGGACTATCAGGCGCTGTCGCCAACATTGCCCGCAATTCTCCCCTCCTGGTCACCGATCAAATACTATGGCGGCTACCCGCAAGATCGGTGACGGTACGGCGAGGAAGCATGCCGCTTGGCTCGGGTTTCCATGCTGCTCGCGGGTGCCGCGCTGGCGCAGTTCCGCCCACTGCGATTCAAAGACGACTTCAATGCCCAGCGCCAGGAATACGCCGGCGATGACCACCGCCGCGCGTGCTGGACCGCCCGATCGCCGATGACGTGCGCCTGAGCGTCTGCAGTGACTTGCGCAGGCGCTACGAGCGCGCCGCGAATCCACGCTATAGGCCGGAACGCCAGCGCCGCTGGGGGTTGTTTATGCAGCGCCAGCGATGATGATCATGGATCCGCCACTCCAACTGGCACCTCACCCATTATGGCCGTGGCGCCGAGTGAAATCTTGGACACGGCCCGAAAGCGCTAGAATGTCGCGTTACGCGCCGGCGTCGTTACGCCTTGGCAAAACCAGACTCATCGCATCGCCGAAAAAACCCGATGACCACCGTCCCAACGAAATCAACGCTGCCGCCGTCAAGAACAGTCCGACAGCCTCTTACCGGATTTCAGGAACCATTTTTAGCGGCTGGCCGTTATCAAAGGCTGACCTAGGCGGCGCTCGTCGGACGCGGGCTCGCTTACGAAGCATTAACGTACGGCCCGGGCGGAACGGCGCCGCACTCATGGACCTGCGGGGAGCGGGTGAGTTGTCGGTCAAGGATATGCGCCACTTAGCGGATTTCGAGGTCACGCCAACGGCGGTGAAGAAAGTGTTTGCCACCTCGACTGTTGTAGCGCCGTAGGACCGCTGGGAAGGCAGGACACTTATTTGATCCAGCGAGCTATTCCAATAACACTGTCGAATTACCGCTGTCGCCAGCGTTTTTAACCGCCATCCGGAGATGGGAAATGAAAATACAACTAGCAAGCCTTTATTGCGCGTTCGCGTTGGCCGGCTGTGTTGGCGTTCACGGCAACTCGCCTGAATCAGAAAGCGCCAACGGGCCACAGCCTAAGAAAACGGAGTGGATTCAGCTATTCAATGGAAAAGACTTATCCGGCTGGACTTCGAAGTTCAAAGGCTATCCATCCGGCGTCAACTATAAAAACACATTCAAGGTTGAAAACGGCATTCTCAAAGTCGACTACAGCGAGTACGCCAAATTCAACGGCGAATTCGGTCATCTGTTCTGGAGGCAGAAGCTGTCGCACTACCGTATTCGGGCGGAATATCGTTTCGTTGGCAAACAGCTCGCGGGGTCCCCTGGGTGGGGCTTTCGCAATAACGGCATCATGATTTTTAGCGAACCGCCGGAGACCATGGAACTCGACCAGGAATTTCCCGCATCGATCGAGGTGCAGATGCTGGGCGGCGGCGGGCCCGGTGAACAGAACAACGGATCGTTCTGCACCCCTCATACCAAAGCCGTATTCAACGGGCAGTTGACCACCACCCACCGCACCTCCGCCAAGTCCAAGGTATATATGGGGGACGATTGGGTCACCATCGAGGTGGAAGTTCACGGTGGGAAATTAATCAAGCATATGCTGGACGGCGAAACCGTCATCAGCTATAGCCAGCCTCAGCTCGATCCGGGCGATCCACATAGTTCGAAACTGCTGTCGAAAGGCTTCCCTCAAATGTTGGAAAGCGGCTACATCGCCATCCAGGCGGAAACGCATCCGACGGAATTCCGGCGGATCGAAATCCTGCCGTTGGACGAATGAGTTTGGGCGCCGATTGAAATCCTTGGGCTCAGCGCGAAAGCGGTAGAATGTCGAGTTACGCGCCGGCGTCGTTACGCCCCGGCAAAACCAGACTCATCGCATCGCCGAAAAAGAACCAATGACCACCGTCCCCAACGAAATCAACGCTGCCGCCGTCAAGAACAGTCCCACAGAAAAAGTCACGCCGATGATGCAGCAGTACCTGAGCATCAAGGCCGAGTACCCGGACATGCTGGTCTTCTACCGCATGGGCGATTTCTATGAGCTGTTCCACTCGGACGCGGAAAAAGCGGCGCGCGTGCTCGGCATCACGCTGACGGCGCGCGGTTCGTCGGGCGGACAACCAATCAAGATGTGCGGCGTGCCGTTCCATTCGCTGGAAGGCTATCTGGCCAAACTGGTCAAGATCGGCGAGTCGTGCGCGATCTGCGAACAAATCGGCGACCCGGCCACCAGCAAAGGCCCGGTCGAGCGCAAGGTGATGCGGGTGGTCACGCCGGGCACCCTGACCGACGCCGACCTGCTGCCGGAAAAGGCCGAGCGCCCGCTGCTGGCGATGTGCATCATCAGCCAGCGCAAGGTATGCACCGCCGGCCTGGCGTGGCTGTCGCTGGCCAGCGGTTCGCTCAAGCTGATGGAATTCTCCGGCGACAGCCGCACCGTCAACACCCGCATGCAGCAGGAGCTCGAACGCATCGCGCCGGCCGAGATCCTGCGTGGCGATAACGCCGACCTGTTCGAGGAAGCCGTCAGCTGCCATGTCAACCGCGTGCCGGACTGGCACTTCGACGTCGTCACCGGCCACAAGTCGCTGCTCGATCAACTGAGCGTGGCGACGTTGACCGGCTTCGGCGCCGACGGCCTGGGCGCGGCCTTCGGCGCGGCCGGCGCGCTGCTGCGCTACGCCCAGTCGACCCAGGGCCGCGGACTGCAGCACGTGCGCAGCCTGAGCACCGAGACCGAGAGTGAGTTTATCGGCCTGGACGCGGCCACGCGGCGCAACCTGGAACTGACCGAGACCATACGCGGCCAGGAGTCCCCAACCCTGTTCTCGCTGCTGGACCACTGCCGCACGGCGATGGGTTCGCGCCTGCTGCGCTATTGGCTGCACCACGCGCGCCGCGACCAGCGCATCGCCCGCTCGCGCCACGAGGCCATCGCCGCGCTGGCGCAGGCCGACGCCACCGGCGGCCTGTCGCATACCCTGGCGCAGGTGCCCGATATCGAACGCATCACCACGCGCATCGCGCTGCTGTCGGCGCGCCCGCGCGACCTGGCCAGCCTGCGCGACGGCGTCAAGCAGCTGCCGGCGCTGCGCCACGGCTTGCAGCGCGCGCTGACCGATCCGAACGGCCTGCTCAACGCGATCCATAGCGACCTGTCCTCGCCCGAGGAATGCCTGGACCTGCTGGTGCGCGCGGTGGCGCCGGAGCCGGCGAACATGGTGCGCGACGGCGGCGTGTTCGCGCGCGGCTTCGACGCGGAGCTCGACGAGCTGCGCGCTCTGTCGGAGAACGCGGGCCAGTTCCTGGTCGACCTGGAGACGCGCGAGCGCGCCCGTACCGGCATCGCCAACCTGCGGGTGGAGTACAACAAGGTGCACGGCTTCTACATCGAGGTCACGCACGGCCAGACCACCAAGGTGCCGGACGACTACCGCCGCCGCCAGACCCTGAAGAACGCCGAGCGTTACATCACGCCGGAACTGAAGGCGTTCGAGGACAAGGCGTTGTCGGCGCAGGACAAGGCGCTGGCGCGCGAGAAGATGCTCTACGATCAGCTGCTGGCCGACCTGGCGCCGTTCATCGGCTGCCTGCAGACGATCTCGAAGGCGCTCTCGCAGCTCGACGCGCTGGTGTCGCTGACCGACCACGCGCTGCGCCACAACTGGTGCGCGCCGCAGCTGGTCGACGGCCCGTGCATCAACATCGTCGAGGGCCGCCATCCGGTGGTAGAGAATCAGATCGAGCGCTTCATCGCCAACGATTGCCGCTTCGTCGACGAGCGCCGCCTGCTGCTGATCACCGGTCCGAACATGGGCGGTAAATCGACCTTCATGCGCCAGGTGGCGCTGATCACGTTGCTGGCCTACGTCGGCAGCTACGTGCCCGCCACCAGCGCCACGATCGGCCCGATCGACCGCATCTTCACCCGCATCGGCGCCACCGACGATCTGGCCGGCGGCCGCTCGACCTTCATGGTGGAGATGACCGAATCGGCGGCGATCCTCAACGGCGCCACCGAGCATTCGCTGGTGCTGATGGACGAAGTGGGACGCGGCACCTCGACCTTCGACGGCCTGGCGCTGGCGTGGGCCATCGCGCGCCACCTGATCGACACCAGCCGCAGCTTCTCGCTGTTCGCGACCCACTACTTCGAACTGACGCAGCTGCCGGAGAGCCACCCGACGGCGGCCAACGTGCACCTGTCGGCCGTCGAGCACAAGGACAGCATCGTGTTCCTGCACGCGGTGCAGGACGGCCCGGCGTCGCAGAGCTACGGCTTGCAGGTGGCGCAGCTGGCCGGCGTGCCGCAGACCGTGATCAAGGCGGCGCGCAAGCATCTGGCGCGGCTGGAGGCGCAGGCGCTCGACGCCACGCCGCAGCTGGATTTGTTCGCCGCCCCCGCCACCGACGCCAACGACGAGCCTATGGAAACGTCGGCGTCCGCCGACGGCAATGGCAGCGGCAATCCAACACCGGCCATGCGCGAGCTGCTCGACGCGCTCGACGATCTGGACCCGGACGCGCTGACGCCGCGCGAGGCGCTGGACCGCTTGTATCAGCTTAAGCACCAACTCAAGCGCCTGACGGAGACCGCGCAGGCATGACGCGCGCCGCGTCCAGGCTCGCCCTTGCGCTGACCGTTGCGCTCAGCGTCGCGGCGGCGCTCGCGCCGGCGCACGCGCGCGAGCGCGCGGCACCAGCCGGCAAGGGCTTCCAGTTCGCGGTGATCGGCCATCCATTCAAGAACGGCGCCGACGAGGCGCCCCTCAAGCACGCCATCGCCGCCGCCATGCAATCCAATCCTGCGTTCATCGTCGCCACCGGCATCAAGGGCGACAAGGAACCTTGCAGCGACAAGTTGTACGCCGCGCGCCACGCGATCCTGGACGACGCGGGCACGCCGGTGGTGGTGTCGCTGGCCGGCAGCGACTGGAGCGCCTGCCTCAATTCGGCCGGCCGCTCGAACGCGATCGAACGCCTGAACCGCCTGCGCGAACTGTTTTACGGCGAGCCCGAGTCGCTGGGGGCGCAGCGCATCGCGCTGTCACGCTTGTCGAGCACCGCCAAGTTCCGCAGCTACGCCGAGAACGCGCACTGGGAATACGGCAAGGTGCTGTTCGCCACCATCAATCTACCGGCGAACAACAACCATTATCGTCCGGAGGCGGGCCGCAACAGCGAGTACGAGGACCGCCTGGTCGCCAACCGCGCGTGGCTGCACCGCCTCTTCACCCTGGCCGCGCGCCAGAAGATGCACGGCCTGGTGCTGTTCTCGGACGGCGCCATCGGCTTGCAGGAGGAGGAAGGGTTTTCGCTGTTGCCGCGCTTCGAGTCGAAACAGGACGGCTTTGCCGAGCCGCGCCGTCAAATCAAGACGCTGGCCGGTAAATTCAAGGGGAAGGTGCTGCTGGTGGACACCCAGATCCAGGCCCCACCCCAAAACGGCGCAGCCGGCAGGACCGAACCAGCCATCGATTGGCGCGGCAACGTGGGACATCTGAGCGTGGCCGCGGAATCGGCCGAGGTGCGCGTCAATCCCGACACCGCCGCCCTGTTCACCATCAAGGGCGGCGGCGCCGAGACGACGCCTTGATCGACTAGATCAGTGGATCGGGTGGATGGCGACGTGGTCGCCCTCTTCGCCTTCGTCGTCCTCGTCACCGTGGTGGTGGCCGTGGGCGCCGTGCACGTGGCCGTGGGCGATTTCCTCGTCGGACGCTTCACGCACTTCGGTGACGTTGAGCGAGAAGCGCAGCGCCATGCCGGCCAGCGGATGGTTGCCGTCCAAAACGACCTTGTCGTCGGCGATGTCGGTGACGGTGAAAATCATCGCTTCGTCGGCGTCGTCGCCGTCGGGCATGCCTTCGAACTGCATGCCCACTTCCAGCGGCTCCGGCAGGCGGTTGCGCGGCTCGACCTTCACCAGCGCGGCGTCGTAGTCGCCGAAAGCGTCTTCCGGCTCGATCTGGATGATCGACGAGTAACCGACTTCCTTGCCGTCCAGTTCTTCTTCGATTTTTGGCAGCGTGTTCTCGTAGCCACCGTGCAGGTAGACCATCGGTTGACGGCCGTCTTCGATCAGATTGTCCTGTGCATCGGACAGTTTGTAATTCACAGTCACGACCGTGTTCTTGGCAATCTTCATTGGAATTTCCTTTCTGTTATGAGCAGGCAGATTATACCTTTAATCGTGCGCGGGACCGCGCCGCTCCGGACGGCGCATGCGCAATCCGCATAACGATATGTGATTCGGTTCCGTCGCTTGCACGGCGCAAGCCCTACAATGGTGTCCATGCGACAAGCCACCTCCGACAAACTCGCCCAATGGCTGCTCGGCAGCATCGAGCTCGACGCCGCCGCGCTGCACGTGGGCCGCTACTGCGGGCCGTGGCGCGTGTCGACCGCCGACCGCGCCATGGCCAGCTTCCACCTGGTGCTGCAGGGCGCGTGCTACCTGCACATCGACGGCCAGCCGGCGCTGCGCCTGCACGCGCGCGACGGCGTGTTCCTGATGAGCGACGTGGCGCACTTCCTCAGCCCTTCGCCGGACCCCGCCGCCCCGGTGGCGAAACAGCCGATGCTGCCGCTGGCCGGTGACGACGGCGGCGGCGAGTCCGCCGGCATCGACGGCGCCGGCCTGGCCTGCGGCTTTTTTCGCTTCAGCGGCGCCCTCAGTCCGATGGTGATTGGTTCCTTCCCCGAATACCTGGTGTGCCGCAGCGGCGACGCCGCCCTGGGCCACAGCGCGGCGCTGTTCGACATGATCCAGGCCGAATCGATCAACGGCGGCGATCCCGAACGGCCCTCGCCGCTGATCGCGCGCCTGGTCGAACTGCTGTTCTTTTACCTGATCCGCCACGCCAGCGAGCGCGAGGCACTGAGCGCCGGCCTGCTGGCGCTGGCCCAGCGCGGCGAGTTCATGGCGCTGCTCGAACGCATGCTCGACGCGCCGGGCGACGACTGGAGCATCGCCCGCATGGCCGACGCCGCGCACATGTCGCGCGCCGCCTTCTGCAAGCACTTCACCGGCGCCGGCGGGGTGACGCCGGCGCAGTTTCTGCTGCGCCTGCGCATGCGGCTGGCCACCCAGCGCCTCAACGCCGGCGACTCGGTCGAGCAGGCCGCCGCCCACGTGGGCTACCAGTCCAACGCGGCGTTCACGCGCGCCTTCAAGCGCATCGTCGGCGAGCAGCCGGGCGCCTACCGCCGCCAGCTGCGCGCGGCCGTATGAACATGGTTGAACAAAAAAGACGTTTGAACAAAAAACCGCGACTTTTGGACATGGCGGAGATCGCGCGCGCGCCTGATAATATGACGTCAACATTTAGGAAAAGCCACCATGTCCCGTCTGACCCTGCACACACTCGATACCGCCCCCGCCGATAGCCGCGCCTTCGTCGAAAAAGCCATCGCCAACAACGGCTACCTGCCCAACCTGATCGGCGTGCTGGCCAACGCGCCGGTGGCGCTGGAAACCTACCTGACCGTCTCCGGCATCAATTCGCGCGCCAGCCTGACCCTGGCCGAGCGCGAAGTGGTGCAGATCACCGCCGCGCGCATCCATGGCTGCGATTTCTGCATCGCCGGCCACAGCGCCATCGCGCTGAAAAAAGCCGGCCAGAACGCCGACAGCGTGCGCGCGCTGCAAACCGGCGCCGCCACCGGCGATGCCAAGCTGGACGCGGTGGCCCGCTTCGCCACCGCCGTCATCGCCCAACGCGGCGCCGTCGGCGACGAGGCGCTGCAGGCCTTCATCGACGCCGGCTACAACCAGCAGCAGGCGCTGGAGGTGGTGCTCGGCATCAGCCTGGCCACCTTGTGCAACTTCGCCAACAGCCTGGCCGGCACGCCGGTCAATCCGCAGCTGCAACCGTATCTGCCGGGCGCGGTGTAAGGATGACGGGCCTCTACGACTGGCTGGCGCTGCACGCGGACTCCCTCGACCAATCCGAAGACCTGGCGGACCAGGTCATGCCGGCGCTGGCGGCGCAGGGCTGCTTCCTGGCGGGCGTGCCATCGCATCTTGGCGGCAGCGGCGGCGACGTGCGCGACGCCATCGACGGCATCGCCGAGGTGGCGCGCCATTCGCTGACGGCGGCCTTTGTCTATTGGGGCCAGCGCAGCTTCATCGAATACCTGCTGCAAAGCCCCAACGCGGCGCTGCGCGAACGCCTGCTGCCGCAGCTGATGGCCGGCACGCTGGCCGGCGCCACCGGCCTGTCGAACGCGATGAAATTCCTGTCTGGGATGGAGCCGCTGCAGATCGACGCCAGCCCCGCCAAGGAAAGCGGCGACTGGACCCTGAACGGCAAGCTGGCGTGGATCACCAACCTGCGGCCGCAGCGCTTTGTCGCCGCCGCCGCCGTGGCGCCGGTCAACGGCGCGCCGGCGGCGGTGGTGGCTTTCGCCAGCGACGCCGCCGGTGTGCAGCGCAGCGCCAATTTGCAGCTGATCGCCATGCGGGGCAGTAACACCGCCGCCGTGCGGCTCGAAGGCGTGGCGGTCCCGCCGGAGAACATCATCTCGTCGCAGGCGCCGGAATGGCTGCCGCGCGTGCGGCCAGCCTTCTTGGGCATGCAGTGCGGGATGTCGATCGGCCTGGCGCGCGCGGGCCTCGATCACGCGGCGCGCACGCTCGACAGCGGCGCCAAGGGACGCGGCCAGCTCGGCGAGCGCATCGCCGCCGCGCGCGACGCGCTCACGCTGCACACGCAGCACCTGCTCGAAGGCGTGGCCGACGGCCGCTTCGTCGCCGACGCGCCGACGCTGTTCAAGCTGCGCATCGCACTGGCCGATCTGGTGCAGCAGGCCCTGACGCTCGAACTGCACGCCAAGGGCGGCCACGCCTATCTGGAACAGGAACAGGACGGCTTTGCGCGGCGCTGGCGCGAAGCGGCCTTCATCCCGGTGATCACGCCAAGCATCACGCAACTGCAGGCGGCGCTGGACAAGCACGCGGCGTCCACCAAATGAACGACGCCGCGTTGAACCACGCCGCCCGCAGCGGCGCCGGCGCCGGCCTGGCGCTGCAAGCCGAGGGACTGGGTTTCGCCTACCCCGGCGCCGGCCATACCTTCGACGACATCACGCTGGCGGTGCGCCCGCGCGAAATCGTCTGCCTGCTCGGCGGCAGCGGCTGCGGCAAATCGACCTTGCTGCGCGTGCTGGCCGGCCTGCAGCGTCCATCGCGCGGCAAGGTCGCCTTCCTTGGCGCGCCGCTGACCGAACCGAGTCCGCGCAGCGCGCTGGTGTTCCAGCAAGCGAGCCTGCTGCCATGGCTGAACGTCGCCGCCAACGTCGGCTTCGGTCTCGATTTCGCGCACCAGCCGAAGATCTCCAAAGACGCCCACGCCAGGCGCGTGCAGGACGCGATCGACGCCGTCGGCTTGGCCGGCAGCGAAAAGCGCTACCCGAACGCGCTGTCCGGCGGCATGGCGCAACGCGTCGCGCTGGCGCGGGCGCTGGCACGCCAGCCGGAGCTGCTGTTTGCCGACGAACCGTTTTCCGCGCTCGACGCCATCACCCGCGCCGAGATGCAAACGCTGTTGGTCGACGTGGTGCACCGCTGGCACAGCGCCGTGCTGCTGGTCACGCACGACATCGACGAGGCGATCCTGGTGGCCGACCGCATCGTGCTGATGGGCGGCCAGCCGGGCCGCATCGTGCACGAATGGCAGGTCGACCTGCCGCATCCACGCCTGGCCGACACCGAGGCGATCGGCGCGCTGCGGTTGCGCATCCTCGCCGCGCTGCAGAACGTTCGCGCGCCTGCCGCGCCGCCGACCGGATCGACCATCTGACGACAATTCCAAAACTATCCGAAAGCCCTCCATGACCGCAAACCCTTACCATATCTGCGCCGCCTCCGATTGCGACTGCGGCATGACGCGCCGCGATTTCCTGCGCGTGTCCGCGCTCGGTAGCGCCAGCGTCGCCGCGCCGCTGCTATTCGCCGGCGACGCCATGGCGCAGCAAGGCCCGAAAGGCGACGACCAGCCGGTCAAGATCGGCTATCTGCCGATCACCGATGCCACGCCGCTGCTGGTGGCGCACGGGCGCAAACTGTTCGAGGCAGAGGGCTTGCAGGCCGAGACGCCGCGCCTGTTCCGCAGCTGGGCCCAGATCATCGAGGCCTTCGTCTCCGGCCAGGTCAATGTGATCCACCTGCTGTCGCCGGCCACCATGTCGGTGCGCTACGGTGCCAAGTTCCCGGCCAAGGTGGTGGCGTGGAACCACGTCAACGGCTCGGCGCTGACGGTGGCCAAGGAGATCAACAGCGTCGCCGACCTGGGCGGACGCACGGTGGCGATTCCGTTCTGGTACTCGATCCACAACATCCTGCTGCAGCAGATCCTGTCCAAGGCCGGGCTGTCGGTGGTGGCCAAGGGCCGCGAAGGCGCCATCGGGCCGAAGGAAGTCAATCTGGTGGTGCTGGCGCCGGCGGAGATGGTCTCCGCGCTGGCCAGCAAATCGATCGCCGGCTTCATCGTCGCCGAGCCGTTCAACGCGCTGGCCGAAACCAACGGCGTCGGCAAGGTGCTGCGCTTCTCCGGCGACGTCTGGAAGAACCACGCTTGCTGCGTCACCTTCCTGTCCGAGCGCGACATCGCCGCCCGTCCGGAATGGGCGCAGCGCGTGACCAACGCCATCGTCAAGGCGCAGCTGTGGACACGCTCGAACCAGATCGACACCGCGCGCCTGCTGTCGAATGGCGACGCGCACCGCTACACGCCGCATGCGCTGCAGGTGCTGTCGAAGGTGCTGACCGTGACCGACTACGCCGACTACGAAAAGCGCGGCGTCATCGTCCACAAGGACTGGAACCAGCGCCGCATCGACTTCCAGCCCTACCCGTTCGCGTCGTACACGGAGCAGATGGTCAAGGCGCTCAAGACCACGCGTCTGGAAGGCGACACCGGCTTCCTGCAAAAGCTGGAGCCGTCGTTTGTCGCGCGTGATTTGATCGACGACCGCTTCGTGCGCAAGGCGATTGCCGCCGTTGGCGGTCCGGGCGCGTTCGGCTTGCCGGCCAACCTGCTGCGCAGCGAAGTGCTGGCGGTCTGACGAATGGGGAATCTGGTGAATCGCGTCGGCTTGCCGCTGCTCGGTTTCGCGGTCGCGCTGGTGCTGTGGCACGCCGGCGTAGTCGCGCTGGAAAACGATACGCCGATCGCGTCGGCCTTCGCGCCGCTGGAGGCCGGGCGCGCGCTGCTGCAACTGCTGCAAGGGCCGGACATCTGGCGCGACATCGGCCTCAGTTTGCGCCGGGTCGGTTACGGCCTGGGGGCGGCGGTGCTGATTGGCGTGCCGCTTGGGGTGTTGGTCGGCAGTTCGCGGCGCTTCGCGGCGGCGGCCATGCCGCTGTTCCAGTTGCTGCGCATGGTGTCGCCGCTGTCGTGGATGCCGCTGGCGGTGATGACCTTGGGCGTGGGCGACGCGCCGGTGTATTTTTTGCTGGCGTTCGCTGCCGTCTGGCCGATTTTGCTCAACACCGCCACCGGCGTGGCGCGGCTCGATCCGAACTGGCTGCTGCTGGCGCGAAGTTTATCGGCCACCAGGACGGAGACCGTGCTGCGGGTGGTGCTGCCGGGGATCACGGCCGATATTTTGACCGGCGTGCGGCTGGCGATCGGCATTATCTGGATCGTGCTGGTGCCGGCGGAGATGCTGGGGGTGTCAGCGGGCTTGGGGTATTTCATACTCGATGCGCGCGACCGCTTGGCTTACAACGAGTTGATGGCGGCGATTGTGCTGATCGGCGTGCTGGGGTTCGCGCTCGATTATCTGGCGCGCTGGCTGCATGCGCGTTGGTTGCACGCACGCTGAACGCACACGTCAACCCGCACGGCGCGGACCGCCGGGGTCGGACCCATCGGGTCCGACCCCTCTGACTGGGGTGCGGGTTTATAATGCGGTATGAAAAAATTACCGCTCCTCGGCGACATCACGCCGGCGCAGTTTCTGCGCGACTACTGGCACAAAAAGCCACTCCTGATCCGTAACGCCATCCCCGGCTTCAAGCCACTGCTGAGCTTGGATGCACTGACCAAGCTGGCCTCGACCAACCACGCCGAATCGCGCCTGATCGCGGCCGTCGACGGCGAATGGTCGATGCAGCACGGCCCGCTGGAAAACCTGCCGCCGCTGACGCAAAAGGAATGGACCCTGCTGGTCCAGGGCGTCAACCTGTTCGACGCCAAGGCCGACGACCTGCTGCGCCAGTTCCGCTTCATTCCCGATGCCCGCCTCGACGACCTGATGGTCAGCTTCGCCACCGACGGCGGCGGCGTCGGTCCGCACTTCGATTCCTACGACGTGTTCCTGCTGCAGGCGCAGGGACAGCGCCGCTGGCGCATCGGCCCGCAGAAGGACCTGAGCCTGGTCGAGGGCCTGCCGCTCAAGATCCTGGCCAACTTCAAGCCGAACGAGGAGTTCGTCCTCAATCCGGGCGACATGCTGTACCTGCCGCCGCACTACGCGCACGACGGTGTGGCCATCGGCGATTGCCAGACCTATTCGATCGGCTTCCGCTCGCCGTCTTACCAGGAGCTGGGCGAGGCGTTCCTGCAATTCATGGCCGACTCGATCGACCTGCCGGGCCGCTACGCCGATCCGGAGCTGGAGGCGACCGCCAAGCCGGCCGAGATCCCGCGCCACATGCTCGACACGATCACCGAGGAAATCAACAAGGTCCGCTTCACCGAAGAGGACGTGACGATCTTCCTGGGCGAGTATATGTCGGAGCCCAAGCACAACGTATTCTTCACCGGACCGGCCAAACCGCTGACTTTCGGCAAGTTCGGCGAGGCGGCGGCGAAAAAGGGGTTGTCGCTGTCGCGCAAGACGCAGATGCTGTATCGCGGCAAGCACGTGTTCATCAATGGCGAATCGTTCGGCGTCGGCCGCGCCGACAAGGTGGCGCTGGAATTACTCGCCAACAACCGCGCGCTGACCGGCGCCGAGCTGGCGACGGCATCCGACGATGTGATGGACGCGCTGTACACGTGGTATCAGGACGGCTGGATCGAACTAGGCTGATCAATCAGGCGGAGGCGCGATGGAAAGGCAAGTAGTTACCTTTACGACGAAAAGCGGGTTTGTCGAGCAGCTGGACGCCTGCCTGGCCCGCGCCGAGCACACGCTGCGTCTGTTCGATCCCGATTTCGCCATCTGGAACCTGGGCGGCAGCGCCACCGATGCGGTGCTGCGCCGCTTTTTAAAAGGTGGCGGCCGCCTGCAACTGGTCGCCCACGACGGCCGCGTGATCGAGCGGGACGCCCCGCGTTTCTTGCGTTTGGTTAAGGATTACGGCCATGCGATCGAGATCAGGCGCACCAGTCAGTCGCTGCGGCAACTAACAGACTCGTTCTGTATTGCCGACGAGCTTCATATCGTCCGGCGTTTCCATTCAGACCATTTCCGTGGTGAAGCAGTTTTCTACGGCCCGACCGATATAAACACCCCTTTGGAACGTTTCCTTACAATTTGGGACGAATCAGGACCTGGAATGTTTGCAAACTCAACAGGACTCTGAGCGGTTAGGGGTAAAATGCGGTGTTCGAAGCGAACTCCGGTAGTGGCCGGCTTCCCTAAACCGAAGTCGAAAGCGAAATGTTGCGATACCGCAAAATAGTTGTGAGAACGGCTCTTTGTCCTATTGCGACGCAGTAAAAATCGCTATAATATTCGGTTAGGAAGTTTCCGTTGTCTGGCAGGCACCATGTCAGGTACGAAAAGCCTTCGAAGACGACCTAATGAGCGATAATTACCGGTAATTATTAATCGCAACACTGTGTTCAATTTTGTATTTACTAAGGAAAATTCATGAAAAAATCCCTGCTGATCGTTTCCCTGCTGGCCGTTGCTGCTCTGACCGCTTGCTCGAAAAAAGAAGAAACCACCGTTACCCCAGCACCAGTAGTGGCTCCAGAAGCTGCTCCAGCTGCTGCTCCAGCTGCTCCAGCCGCTGACGCTGCTGCTCCAGCCGCTCCTGCTGCTGACGCTGCTGCTCCAGCCGCTCCTGCTGCTGACGCTGCTGCTCCAGCTGCTTCGGCACCTGCTGCTTCGAAGTAATCAGTAAGGAAGAACCCGCCAGCGCTTTTGGCGCCGGCGGGTTTTTTTTCGCCTGAAGCTTTTGCGTCCAATGGAAATCTCCATTTATCCGCAGATATAAAAAAACCGGCGCGTGGCACCGGTTTTTTTATGCCCGGATATTCTCCGGGATATTCAGACGGCGGCGCCAATCCGGCGCCGCCACTGCCATCGCAGCTTATTTCAATTGCTCGTGCAGCAGGTTCAGGATCTTATCGCCGACCGGGCCCGTTTCCGGTTTGCCGGCATTGTTCATCACGGTGACGGTGCTGCTGTTGCCTGCGCCGGCCTTGACCGAGATGCGATAGCGTTGCGCTTCCTTATCGGCTTCCGACGACGAACCCCAGCTGAACAGCTTGCTGAAGAAGCCCTTGGTTTCGGTCGCGTCGTCGATGTAGCGGACGAAGTAGGTGCCGCTGGTGCGGTCGCGGTCCTCGACGGTGAAGCCGGCGCGGTCGAGCGCCAAGCCGACCCGGCGCCAGGCGCGGTCGAAGCCCTCGTCCACCTGCACGGCACGGTCGGCGCCGGTGCCGACCAGCGACGCGTGCTGCGGCTGGACGATGGCCGATTCGACGGCGGTCTTGGCCGGCGAGGTGTCTTCGCCGCCGTTGCCCAGCTTGTTCATCATGCGTGCCAGGAATTCGGCTTCCAGGCCCGGATCGTTCGGACGCGGGGTCCACATCGTGCTTTCCTTCTGGGCGCCGGTGACCACTTCTTGGGCGCCGCGATGGCTGATGTAGATCTCGCTGGCGCCGTCGGCGCGGCGCTCGATGCGGGTGCGGAACTTGTCGCGCTCGCCGCTCGAATAGACCGAATCGAATACCTTGCCGATGGTGTTACGGATGAAATCCTGCGGAATCTTGGCGCGGTTTTCGTTCCATTCCGTTTCCATGATGCCGGCGGTCGGCAGTTCCTGCGCCAGGGTGAAGCCCGAATCCTCCCAGAACTTCTTCAGCTGCGGCCACAGTTGTTCCGGCGTCTGCTTGATCACCAGCCAGCGCTGGTTGCCGTCGCGCTCGACCTTGATGTCGTTGACGCTGGTCGGCACCACGGTGCCGGCGAGCGGCTGGCCCGGCACGACCACGCCAGGACCGACACCGGCGGCGGCGGCCGCGCCCTTGGCGGCGTTGTAGCCGGAGGCGGTGGCGACGCCGTTGTTCGAGTCCGGCAGCGAGTAGCGGTTATCCTTCTGCAATTGCGTCAGATCCGGCGGCACGTCCAGGGTGCTGGCCTTTTTGGCGGACTTGTAGTCCACCTTGTCGTTGCCGATGACGGAGCTGATCATGCCGCAACCGGTCAAACTGGCCATCAATGCGCCCAGTACCAGCACGCGCTGCGAGGAAATAGAAGCTGTCTTGCGAATAGTCATGTCGTTACTGTTATAAGAAGCTGGAGTGCAGCAAAATATGATCCGATCGAGTCGGGGCTTGTTGCTCAGGCCGCCACCGCGCCCGTGCAACATCGCGGGCGCGCGCATGCCTGCCGGGGTTTTACAGTACGCCGGCCTCTCGCAGGGCCGCGCGTACCGCGTCGTGGCAATCGGCGCCCAGCGGCACCAGCGGGAGGCGTATGCCGGCCGGCATCTTGCCCATTTCCGCCAACGCCCACTTGACCGGCACCGGGTTCGGCTCGATGAACAGCTTCTGGTGCAGCGGGAACATTTGATTGTTCAACGCCACCGCCGTCGGGATGTCGCCGGCCAGCGCGGCCGCGCACATCTCGGCCATGGCGCGTGGCATGACGTTGGCGGTGACGGAGATGTTGCCGGCGCCGCCGCCGAGGATCAGCGCCATCGCGGTCGGATCGTCGCCGGAGTAGACGGCGAACGATTTCGGCGCCAGGCGCAGCAGGTCGTAGCCGCGGCCGATGTTGCCGGTCGCATCCTTGACGCCGACGATGCCGGGCACGGCCGCCAGACGCAGGATGGTCTCGTTGCTCATGTCGGCCACGGTGCGGCCGGGCACGTTATACAGGATCACCGGCAGGTCCACCGCTTCGGCGATGGCCTTGAAGTGCTGGAACATGCCTTCCTGGGTCGGGCGGTTGTAGTAGGGAACCACTTGCAGCGTGGCGTCGGCGCCCGCTTCCTTGGCAAAACGGGTCAGCTTGATCGCTTCGGCGGTCGAGTTGGCGCCGGCGCCGGCGATGATCGGGATGCGGCCTTTGGCGTGGGCGACCGTCGCCTTGATCAGGGCGCAGTGCTCTTCCACGCTGACGGTGGCCGATTCGCCGGTGGTGCCGGCGATGACGATGCTGTCCGTGCCTTCGGCGATGTGCCAGTCGATCAGGCGGTTCAGGCCCTCGAAGTCCAGACTGCCGTCCGGGTGCATCGGAGTGACGATTGCTACTATGCTGCCCTTAATCATAGGAAACCACTGCATAAAGTATTAAAACGACGATTGTAGACGATGAGCCGCGCTTATGGTGCATTCGGGGCGACAAATCGGGTTTCAAAATGGCGGCAACAGGGCCGCCACGCGCGGAAAATCAGGCTTCACGGCGCAGATTCGTTGCACCATGGCAGCTTTTGGCGCATCGACCACGCCATCCTCAAACGCGACCACGCGCAGGCCGTGGCCGCGCGCCCAGTCCAGCAGTTCGCCCGGCTTGAGCAGAAAGTCAGGGTTCGACGGTTTGCCGAATTGCGCGTTACCCTCTGCGAAGGTTTCGTAGATCAACACGCCGTCCGGCGCCAGGCTGGCGATCATCGCGGCGGTTAGCGGGCGATGCAGGTAGTTTGTTACCACAATACCGGCAAATCGCGCGGGACCGAACGGCCAAGCGGCGCCCGCCTCCTCCAGGTCGATGTTGGACGTGGTGATATCGGGGCCGGCCGCCAGCGCCAGCGCCTCCGGATCGCGGTCCACCGCGACCACCGAATGGCCCAGCGAGGCCAGATGGCGGGTATGGCGGCCGTTGCCGCAGGCCAGATCCAGCACCTCGCCACCAGGGATCAGGGGGGCGTAGCGCCGCACCCAGGAAGAGATGTTATCGCTCATGATGTCTTTACCGGAATTTACGAAGGGTTACAAAGTTTCCAGCGCTACGTGTAGGCCAGGCCCATGGCCTCGCGCACGTCGCGCATGGTGTCCTGCGCCAGCCGACGCGCGGCGTCGTTGCCGTCGGCGACGATGGCGCGCACCAGCGACGGGTCGTCCAGATATTGCTGGGCCCGCTCGTGCATCGGCTCCTGTTCCTTGACGATGGCGTCGATAACGGGTTGTTTGCACTCGATGCAGCCGATACCGGCCGACATGCAGCCGCGCTGCACCCAGGCCTGGGTCGGCGAGTCGGAATACACCTGGTGGAATTGCCAGACCGGGCAACGGGCCGGGTCGCCCGGATCGGTGCGGCGCACGCGGGCCGGATCAGTCGGCATGGTGCGGATCTTCCTGGCGACCGAGTCCTTGTCCTCGCGCAGCGCGATGGCGTTGCCGTAGCTCTTGGACATTTTGCGTCCGTCCAGGCCCGGCATGCGCGAGGCGGCGGTCAGGCGCGCCTGCGGCTCGACCAGGATCAGTTTGCGGCTGCCCTCCAGATAGCCGAACAGGCGCTCGCGGTCGCCCAGCGACAGGTTCTGCGCGTCGTCGAGCATGGCCTTCGCCTGCTCCAGCGCCTCGTCCTTGCCGTCCTGCTGGTACTCGGTGCGCAACTCCATGTAAAGCTTGGCGCGCTTGCTGCCCAGCTTCTTGACGGCCTTTTCCGCCTTCTCCTCGAAGCCTTTTTCCTTGCCGTACAAGTGATTAAAACGTCGCGCTATTTCGCGCATCATCTCGATATGCGGCACCTGGTCGTCGCCCACCGGCACCAGGCTGGCGCGGTAGATCAGCACGTCGGCCGCCTGCAGCAGCGGGTAGCCGAGGAAGCCGTAGGTGGCCAGGTCCTTGTTGGCCAAGTTGTCGATCTGGTCCTTGTAGGTCGGCACCCGTTCAAGCCAGCCCAGCGGCGTGGCCATCGACAGCAGCAGGTGCAGCTCGGCGTGCTCCGGCACGCGCGACTGGATGAACAAGGTCGTCTGCGACGGATCGATGCCGGCGGCCAGCCAGTCGATCAGCATCTCCCACGTGCTGCGCTCGATGACGCTCGGGTCGTCGTAGTGCGTGGTCAGCGCGTGCCAGTCGGCCACGAAGAACAGGCACGGCTGCTCAGCCTGCAGCTTGATCCAGTTTTTCAGCGCGCCGTGATAGTGGCCCAAGTGCATGGAGCCGGTCGGACGCATGCCGGAAACGACACGATCGGGGTACATGGTGTGCTTAAGCCAAAAGGAAGATCAGCGGTTTCACCAGCAAATGGAAAACAGTCTGCACCAGATGCATGCCGCTGATGAGGAAGCCGGTCAGCAGGCCGAACTGCATCATCAGGATCAGGCCGATGAAGACGTAGACGCCGTAGCGCTCGATCTGCGCGTACTTGCGCGCCAGCGGCATCGGCAGGATGCCGGTGACGATGCGCCCGCCGTCGAGCGGCGGCAGCGGAATCAGGTTGAACACGAACATGGCGGAGTTGACGCCGATACCGGCCTTGGCCATCAGGATAAAGAAGTCGTCCTGGTCGGCATGGAACACGAACGTCAGCACCACCCACAGTACCATCCAGCCCAGTCCCATGACGAAGTTGGCGCCGGGACCGGCGGCCGCCACGATGGCCATCTGCTTTTTCGGATTGCGCAGGCGGTTGTAATCGACCGGCACCGGTTTGGCGTAGCCCAGCGCCGGCAGGGTCAGCAGGCTGAGGACCAGCGGCAGCAGCACCGTGCCGAACGGGTCGATATGGCGCATCGGGTTGATGCTCAGCCGGCCAAGATCGGCGGCGGTGGGATCGCCGAAGTAGCGGGCGACATAGCCGTGTGCCGCTTCGTGCAGGGAAATTGCAAAAAGAACTGGAATGGCGTAGACCGTGATGGTCTGGACGATGCTATCTATATCCATGATGGAGGGATTCTACCAGAGGCTGCTAAGTGATCTTGGGCGCCGTCGAAGGCCGGCGCACTTGCCTTGTCGCAAAGGGAGAATCAGAGTCCGAACAAGGCGGCGTCGCCCCGGCCCTGGCGTACCAGCTCGGCGTCGGGACCGGTCAGGTCGATCACGGTGGTCGGCTCCATGCTGCAGGCGCCACCGTCGATGACCAGCTCGATCTGCTTGCCCAGCCGCTCGCAGATGGTGTCGGCGTCGTTGAGCGCGTCCTGCTCGCCCGGCATGATCAGGGTGGTGCCCAGCAGCGGTTGCTGCAATTGTTCCAGCAGCGCCAGCACGATCGGGTTCTCCGGCACGCGCAGGCCGATGGTCTTGCGGGACGGATGGCTGAGCCGGCGCGGCACGATCTTGGTCGCCTCGAGGATGAAGGTGTACGGCCCCGGCGTGGCGCTCTTGAGCAGGCGGAACTGGCGGTTGTCGACGCGCGCGTAGACGCCGATCTCGCTCAGGTCGCGGCACAGCAGGGTCAAATGGTGCTTCTCGTCGATGCCGCGGATGCGGCGCAGGCGCTCGACGGCGCCCTTGTCGTCCAGGTGGCAGACCAGCGCGTAGCAGGAATCGGTCGGCACGGCGACGATGCCGCCGCCGTCGATAATCTGCGCCGCCTGCTTGATCAGGCGCGCTTGCGGGTTGACGGGATGGACCTGGAAGAATTGACTCATGGTTGGTTGGCAGGGCCTCGGCTTGGCTGAAGTCGTGACCGACTAAAGCCGGCCGAGGCCGCTATTAATAAGATCAGGATTGTACGCTACGCAAGGCGGCGATGCGCTGCTCGAAAGGCGGGTGGGTCGAGAACAGCGCGCCCCAGCCGCCGCGGTTGGTGATGCCGGCCGCCGCGATCGATTGCGGCAAGGCGCCCGGCTCCATGCCGTTCAGGCGGGCCAGCGCGTGCTGCATCGGCACGCTGCTGCCGAGCAGCTTGGCCGAGCCGGCGTCGGCGCGGAATTCGCGCTGGCGCGAGAACCAGGCCACGATCAGCGAGGCGACCAGGCCGAACACCAGTTCGCAGACGAACACGGTGGCCATGTAGCCGATGCCGGTGCCCTGGCGGTCGTTCTTGAGCAAGACCTTGTCGACGAAGAAGCCGACCACGCGCGCCAGGAACACCACGAAGGTGTTGACCACGCCCTGGATCAGCGTCATGGTGACCATGTCGCCGTTGGCGATGTGGGCCACCTCGTGGCCGAGCACGGCCTCGACCTCGTCGCGGTTCATGTTTTCCAGCAAACCGGTCGACACGGCCACCATCGCCGAGTTCTTGAAGGCGCCGGTGGCGAAGGCGTTCGGCTCGCCGTCGTAGACCGCGACCTCGGGCATGCCGATGCCGGCGCGTTCGGACAGCGCCTTGACGGTGTTGACCAGCCACAGCTCGGTCGACGACGACGGCGTCTCGATCACGCGCGCGCCGGTCGACCATTTGGCCATCGGCTTGCTGATCAGCAGCGAGAAGATCGCGCCGGTGAAGCCGACCACCAGCGAAAACGCCAGCAAGCTGCCCATTTCGAGGTTGCCGCCCGCGCCCGGACGGCCGATGCCCAGCAGCGACAGCACGATGGACAGCACCAGCATGACGGCGAGGTTGGTGGCGATAAACAGGACGATGCGTTTCATTGGTTGTTCTCCGGTACGGACAAGTTTGTCCAGATCATAAGGTATGACCGGCTCTGCGCAAAATCAAGATGGCAATATTAATTACCGCCGGTAATCAGCGGACGGTTTTACCGGCGAGGCCTAAAACCAATCATGCCAAACGGGTTTGACATTGGCGGGCAATGGCGGCAACAACGCAAAATCGACACGCGATTCGCCCGGCGCATGGAAATCGGTGCCGCGCGAGGCGAGAAAACCGTAACTATTCGCCAACTGCGCATACACCGGATACTGGTCCGGCGTATGGCTACCGGTGACGACCTCGATCGCCTGCCCGCCCAATTGCTTGAACTCGTCAAACAATTGGCCCTGGGCCAGATGGCTGAAGCGATAACGACCCGGATGGGCGATGACGGCGATGCCGCCTGCCCCGCGTATCCACTCGACCGAATCGGCCAGGCTGGCCCAGCAATGCGGCACATAGCCCGGTTTGCCCTCGGACAGGTATTTCTTGAACACGTCCGGAATATTGGCGCAGGCGCCGATTTCCACAAGATAGCGGGCAAAGTGGGTGCGCGACATCAGGTCCGGATTGCCGACATAGGTCAGCGCGCCCTCGTAGGCGCCCTTGATGCCTGCCGCTTCGAGCTGGCGCGCGATTTCACGGCCCCGGTTGTCGCGGCCCGAGCGCGTGCACGCCAGGCCGTTGAGCAGCGCAGCGTTGGTCTCGTCGATGCGCAGACCGACGATATGCACCGTTTCATTGGCCCAGGTGATCGAAATCTCGACGCCGGAGACAAATTGCATCCCCTGCTCTTTCGCGGCGGCGCGCGCGGCAGGAATGCCGCCGACTTCGTCGTGGTCGGTCAGCGCCCAGACGTCGACGCCGGCCTTGCGCGCGTGGGCGGCCACGGCGGCGGGTGCGAGAACGCCGTCGGAGACATTGGAATGGCAGTGAAGATCGACTTTTAACATGCTGTCATTGTATCGCGGATGCGCGCGCCCCTGCACAGCAACTCCGCAAAGCGCGCGGGGTCGATGTTGGAGCCGCATACCAGCAAGGCCACGCGCTTGCCCTCAAGCCGCTCGCGCAGCGGGCCGAACAACGCGGCCGTCGCCACCGCCGCCGCCGGCTCGGCCACCAGCTTGGCGTCGCGGAACAGATACAGCATAGCCTCGCAAATCTGGTCGTCGTCGACCCGCACCACCTCGTCGACGAAGCGGCGGCAGACGTTGAAGCTGTACTCCATCGCATACGGCGCGCCCAGGCTGTCGGCGACGGTATCGACCCGTTCCAGGGTCTCCGGCGTGCCCGAGGCAAAGCTGCGGTACAACGCGTCGGCGCCGAACGGTTCGACGCCGTAGACGGCGCAGCGCGGATTGAGTTGCTTGACCGCGGCGGCGATGCCGGCGCACAAGCCGCCGCCACCGACCGGGACCACCACTGCGTCCAGATCGGGCACCTGCGCCATCAGTTCCAGTCCAACCGTGCCGGTGCCTTGAGCGGTCAGCGGGCCGTCGTAGGGATGCAGCATGGTGCGGCCCTCGTCGCGCGCGATCTCGCGTCCACGCGCGAACGCCTGGTGTACGTCCGGCATCAGCAGCACTTCGGCGCCGAACTCGCGGCAGGCAGCGATGCGCGCCGGGCTGGCGTGGGCCGGCATGACGACCTTGGCGCTGCATCCGGCCAGCCGCGCCGTGTACGACACGGCAATCGCATGGTTGCCGGCGCTGACGGCGACCACGCCGCGCTGACGCGCCGCCGCGTCCAGCGCCTCGATGCAATTGAGCGCGCCGCGCAGCTTGAAGGTGCCGGTTTTCTGAAACAATTCCAGCTTGAGCCAGACTTCGGTGGAGGGGAATTGTTCTTCGATGACGCCGGTTTGCCAGCGCCAGACGGGCGTATGCAGAACTTTGCCGTGCAGGCGTGCGGCGGTGTCGCGGATCTGGGCCAGCGAGGGATACGGGTGGGATGTCGTCATTGGGTGCTCCATTAAACTATTCAGGGGAAGACGCGGGCACGGCCCGCGCGCGGGGAAGCGCTGGGACTGGGGCGCCGAGCACCGGCGCAGCCGCAGCTCAGCGACCCTGAATAATTCGAATAATGGAGAAAGACTGACCGCAACCGGCAAACGCGGCCAGGCCAGCGTCTGGGGCGACGTGGCGGTGGTTCGTGACGGTGGTGTTATGCGGGTTCATGCGGTCAATCATGCCAAAGAACCAATGTGCTTGCAAGCACTACCGATCATGTGGTCAAGAATTCCTCGATGTACCCCGCAAGCTCGACCGGCTGGTCGTGGTGCAGCATATGGCCTGCATCGTGCACCATCTTGCGGGTGACGTCGCGCAAAAAGCTGAGGCGGCGCTCCAGCTCGACCTGCCCACCCGGCTTCGAGCCGAGCCAGTCCCACATATTGGTCTGATCGGCTTCGACCCACAGCACCGGTGCGGTAATAGCCTTCCAGCAGGCCATCACCTCGTCGACGTTGTACGGCAGCGGGCCTTGTTGCTTGTGTACGGGGTCGCCGAGGATTTCCCACTCGCCCTGCTCGTTCTGCGCAGACCAGTGCTGCGACAGGAAAGCGGCGCGCTCGTCGCTCAGGCGCGGATTGGTCTTCTGCAAGCGCGCCGCCACCGCCTGTCGCGACGGGTAGGTGCGCAGCTCGGGCTTTTCCAGCAAGCCGTCCATCCACTTGGCGTAGCGGCCGGGCGCCTGCTCGGGCTTGGCGGCGCGCAGGCCGGCGCCCTCCAGATTGACCAGCTTGCGGATGCGCTCGGGCCGCGCGCCAGCGTACAGGCCGAGGATGTTGCCGCCCATGCTGTGGCCGACGATGTCGACCGCCTTCTCAGGCGAATAGTGGCGCAGGATCGCGTCCAGGTCGGCCAGATAGTCGGGGAACCAATACGTGTCATCACCGCTGCGGTCGGACAGGCCGAAGCCGCGCCAGTCCGGCGCGATCACGTGCCAGTCGCCTTTCAAGGCGTCGACGACGAACTGGAACGAGGCGCCCACGTCCATCCAGCCGTGCAGCATGAAGATCTTGGGCGCGCCTTCCCTGCCCCAGTGATGCAAATGGCAACGCAAACCGCGTATGGTCAGGAATTCGGAGCGGGATGGTGTCAGCGTCATGGTTCTGGTCCTTGTCTCAGGCAGCTTGAAAACGGCGGAGTCGGCGCAATATCGGTACATTGCTGGCCGCAAAGCAAAATAATAGCACGACCGTTCGCTGGTGGTGCAAGCGTAAAATAGCGCCATCCCGCCGTTCCCATCATTCAACCGAAGGTTTCCAATGTCTATTTATCAACTGGGCGAACACGCGCCAGAGATCGATGCATCGTCATTTGTCGCCGACAGCGCGACCCTGGTGGGCAAAGTCACGTTGAAGGCCAACACCTCGGTGTGGTTTGGCGCGACCTTGCGCGGCGATAACGAACGCATCACCATCGGCGAGAACAGCAACGTCCAGGAAGGCACCGTGATGCACACGGACATGGGCTACCCGCTGACCGTGGGCAAGAACGTGACCATCGGCCACCAAGCCATGCTGCACGGCTGCACCATCGGCGACGGCGCCCTGATCGGCATCCAGGCGGTGATCCTGAACGGCGCGAAGATCGGCGCCGGTTGCCTGGTCGGAGCCGGCGCGCTGGTCACCGAGGGCAAGGAATTTCCGGACAACTCGCTGATCATCGGTTCGCCGGCCAAGGCCGTGCGTACCTTGACCGCCGAGGATACCGCGCGCTTGCTCGCCAGCGCCGACAGCTATGTGCAACGCGGCCAGCTGTTCAAGACGCAACTCAAAAAGATTGGATAAAACATGAGCATTACCCTGACTACGGATGTCCTGCAGAAATTCATCTTCGAGAACGCCGCCGTGCGCGGCGAGTTCATCGACATTTCGGCCACGTGGCGCGAGGTGTTGTCGCGCCACGACTACCCGCCTGCGGTCAAGAAGCTGTTGGGCCAGATGGTCGCCGCCGGAGCGCTGCTGTCGGCCAACCTGAAATTCAACGGCTCGATCATCATGCAGATCCACGGCGACGGTCCGGTGCAGTTGCTGGTGGTCGAGTGCGATGCCGACCTGCGTCTGCGCGCCACCGCCAAGCTGGCCGAGGGCGCCGTCATCGCCGACGACGCGACGTTGCCGGCAATGCTGAACGCCAACGGCAAGGGCCGCTTCATCATCACGCTCGATCCGGCCGACAAGGTGCCGGGCCAGCAGCCGTACCAGGGCATCGTGCCGCTGGACGGCGACGATGTGGCGACCGTCATTGAAAACTACATGCTGCGCTCGGAACAGCTGGATACCAAGCTGTGGCTGGCGGCCGACGATAACGTCTCGCGCGGGCTGCTGCTGCAAAAGCTGCCGGACCATGGCGGCAAAGCCGGCGCCGAGCCGCTGACGCAGGAAGACGCGCTGGAGACGTGGAACCGGGCGGTGATCCTGGGCTCGACGTTGAAGGAGCAGGAGTTGCTGGAAACGACCGTGGATGTGTTGATGCAGCGCTTGTTCTGGGAAGAGACGATTCGGGTGTTCGATCCGTTGAGCCCTTCGTTCCATTGCACCTGCACGCGCGAGAAGGTGGGTAACATGCTGAAGATGCTGGGACGCGAGGAGGTTGACAGCGTCCTGGAGGAACAAGGTCACGTTGGGGTGAATTGCGATTTCTGCGGGCAGCATTACGATTACGACAAGGTCGATTGCGCGCAGTTGTTCGCCAGTGATGAGCCGGTCGCGGCGTTGATACCGGCGAGCGACGTTAAGCATTGATCTTGCTGGCGGCGGTCGCGTAATCCGTTTTGAGCTTTTGGCGGCTCATGGCGGATTACGCTGCGCTAATCCGCCCTACGTGGATCACGAAGTTTCAACCGTTAACGATGACGGCCACGACCGCCGCAGCACCACGGATGCACGTAGGGCGGATTAGGCGGCACGCCGTAATCCGCCACCGAGCCGCCAGCGGCCTCACCCTTCCTCGCCATCCCTGGCGTACCGCTGCGCCAATACTGCACACACCATCAATTGCAATTGATGGAACAGCATCAACGGCAACACCACCGCGCCCAGCGCGCCGCCCGCGAACAGCACCTTGGCCATCGGCACGCCGCTGGCCAAACTCTTCTTCGAACCGCAGAAGACGATCGCGATCCGGTCCGCGCGACTGAATCCCAGACGCCGGGCCAACTGCGCGGCGATCAGCATCACCGATCCCAGCAACACCACGTCAATCAACATCAGCCCGCCCAGCGACGCCCATGACAGCTGGTGCCACAGCCCCTGCCCGACCGCCTCGCTGAATGCGGTGTAGACCACCAGCAGAATCGAGCCCTGATCGACCATCCGCGTCAGCGGCTTGTTGCGCTCGACCCAGGCGCCGATCCAGCGCCGCGCGACCTGCCCTGCGATAAACGGCAGCAGCAACTGCAAGGCGATCTGCAACGCCGACTCCCACGGCGAACCACCCTGCATCTGCGCGGCCGTCAATAATCCGACCATCAACGGCGTCAGGAAAATCCCGATCAAATTCGACGCCGACGCGCTGCATATCGCCGCCGGCACATTGCCGCGCGCGGCCGCCGTGAAGGCAATCGACGATTGCACCGTCGACGGCAGCATGCACAGGAACAGGATGCCAAGATAAAGGTCCGGCGTCACCAGCGGCATCAGCAGCGGCTTGAGGACGAATCCCAGCACGGGAAACAGCGCGAACGTACACAGCAACACCAGCAAATGCAACCGCCAATGCGTGATGCCGGCCACCACCGCCTCGCGCGACAGCTTGGCCCCGTGCAGGAAGAACAGCAGGCTGACCGCCGCATGGGTGATGCCGTTGAAGATCACCGCGCCCTGGCCGGTGCACGGGAACAGGCTGGCCGCGACGATCGTCACGACCATTGCCAAGGTAAAGTTATCGGGCAGGAATTTGGGACGGGTCATCGCTGGGTTACCACATCTTGAGCTTGGCGCATTGGACTTCCAGGATATCGACCGCGCCCAAGGTCTTGGCCGACGTCTGGTTGCGGATCAGATCGACACGTTCGACGCATTCACCGCGCATCAGCCGTTCCTGCGCGCGGGTGCAGATCGTCACGGTGCCGGGGCTGCTGGCGTTGCAGGCAAAGCCCTCGACCCGCATGCGCGCCACCGCCTGCTCCAGCGGCATGCCGGGCTGGACGGTGTCGGTGACGAAGTTGCCCAGCCGTGCCTGATTGACCGTGTAACAGCCGGCCAGTGGCAACGCCAACGCCAGCATCAGAAGTATGCGCATCGTGTTGTTCCCTCTTATTTCCATACGGCAGTGTACCGCATGCCCGTCATCATCCGGTAACACGCCATCACTATCATGCGCAGCGTTGCTATTCCTGTTGTAACTCTTTTAACCGGTTTTCAAGGCAGAACATGAACAAGAAATTATCCGCAGTGTGCTTCGCCGCGCTGAGCTTCCCGATGCTGGCCATGGCCGCCAACGTTGCCGCCGCCGTCGCTGAAATGGCCGCCCCGGCCAATGCAGCGGAAGCCCCCGCCGCCGCTGCCGATACTGTGGACACCGCCGCAGCCGCCGCCGCGCCGATGGCCACCGTGGAAATCGCCACCCGCAAGACCCGCTCCTCGGTCGCGATGACCAAGAGCGATATGCAGAAGATCCTGCCGGGTATTAATCCATTGAAAGCGCTGCAAACCCTGCCGGGCGTGAGCTTCCAGACCGCCGACCCGTGGGGCAACAACGAACAAAACACCTCGCTGTTCATCCACGGCTTCAGCGGCCCGCAGCTGGGCTACACGATGGACGGCGTGCCGCTGGGCGACCAGCAATACGGCAACTACAACGGCCTGTCGCCGCAGCGCGCCGTCATCAGCGAGAACGTCGGCAGCGTAATTCTGTCGTCGGGCGCAGGCGACCTGTCGACCGCGTCGACCAGCAACCTGGGCGGCACCATCGAGACCTTCTCCAGCGATCCCTCGCAGACGCGCAACCTTGCCGTCCAGCAAACTGTCGGCAGCTACAAGACCTCGCGCACCTTCCTGCGCTACGACACCGGCGCCTTCGGCGAAGGCAACAGCGCCTACATCTCCGGCGTGCACCACGAGCAGCGCGCCTGGGACTTCAAGGGCCGCCAGGGCGGCGACCAGTTCAACGCCAAGTTCGTCAACCAGTCGAGCCTGGGCAAGCTGACCTTGTTCGTCAACTACTCGGACAAGATCGAGCCGAACGAGGACAGTACCGTGCGCTCGGCCACCGAGAAGTTCCAGCCATACACCCGTCCCTTCCTGTACCCGAACTTCCAGCAGGCGGTGTCGTACCTTTCGCCAACCGGCGCCACCCCGGCCGCAGAAGGCAACAACTACCGCAACTACTACAGCGACGCCCAGCGCACCGACTGGCTGACCTACGCCAAGTTCGACATGAACCTGGGCGAATCGACCACCTGGTCGAACCAGATCTACTATCACAACGACGACGGCGTCGGCGTGGTGGCCGGCCCGATCGGCGTCGCGGGCCTGCCGGGCTTGTTCGCGGTGTACTTCCCCGGACAGAACCTGAAACAGGTGTTCGGCAACTCCGGCTACGCGACGCGCACCACCGAATACGTCATCAACCGCAGCGGTTACCTGTCGAGCCTGACCACGGAACTGGGCGACCACAAATTGCAGGCCAGCCTCTGGCTCGAAAGCAACCGCTCGTCGGCCTACCGGCGCTGGTACGCGCTGGACGTCAACAATCCAAGCTCGCCATACGACCGTCCGAGCGATCCGCTGATCACGCAATACGGCAGCAAGATCGACAACAAGGTCGCGCAGATTTCGGTGCAGGACGAATGGCGCGTGCGCGACGACCTGGCGCTGCAAGCAGGCTTCAAGTCGAGCCTGCAATGGGCCGACGGCCAGTTCCCGGTGCAGCCTAAAGTGGGCGCCATCGCCAACGGCTCGACCGCCCTGCCGGTCGGCAAGATCACCACCAAGAAATGGCTGCTGCCGCAGATCGGCGCGCGCTGGGACATCACGGCGCAGGATCAACTGTTCGTTAAACGTGCAGAAGAACATGCGCCAGTTCGTCACCTATGGCGGTGGCGGCGCGTCGCCGTGGAGCCTGGCGAGCCAGCAGGCGTTCGACCTGTTCCGCGACACCGCCAAGCCGGAAACCTCGATCACCTATGAAGCGGGCCTGCGCACCAGCCACCAGCTTAACCTCGGCGCGCTGAGCGCCATCGACGGCCAGGTCAACGTCTACCACGTCAACTTCAAGGACCGCCTGCTGCAGATCAGCCCGACGCCGGTGATCTCGTCCATCATCGGCGGCAACCCGGTGCTGGCCAACGTCGGCAGCGTCAAGACCGACGGTATCGACCTGTCCGGCACCTTGCACTTCGGCCGCATGTTCACTTTGTACAACGCACTGTCGTACAACCGCTCCGAGTACCAGGACAACTACCGCAACGGCAAGGACATCGTGCCGACCGCCGGCAAGGCCGTGCCGGGCAGCCCGGAGTGGATGAACAAGACGGTCGCGACGCTGACTGTCGCCGACACCGAGTTCCAGCTGATCGGCGACTATGTCGGCAAGCGCTATGCGACCTACACCAACGACCTGTCGGTGCCGAGCTACTTCCTGATGAGCCTGGGCGTGTCGGGCAAGCTGCCCTTCCTCAACGGCGGCTTGATCAAGAACGCGCGCTACCGCGTCAACATCAGCAACCTGGCCGACCGCGAAGGCAGCTTGAATGTGGTGGTCGGCGCGGCCAGCGGGACTTACAATACATTCCCGATCGCACCACGTCAGGGCTTCCTGACTTTGATGGCCGACTTCTGATGAATAAACTTTATTTACCTTCGCGCCTGTCGCGCCGGGGCTTTATCCAAACGGCGGCGCTGACCGCCGGCGCCTCGCTGCTGTTGCCGGCATCGTCGGTGCTGGCGGCGAGCGGCGGCCTGGCTGACCAGTCGGGCCTGCCGGGCATCGCGCCGGTCGGCGCCGGCGGCATCGGCGGCGGCAAGAAACCGCTGGTGTTCGCGCACCGTGGCGCCAGCGCCTTGCGGCCGGAACACACGCTGGCTTCGTACGCCAAGGCCATCGCGGACGGCGCCGACTATGTCGAACCGGACCTGTGCAGCACCAAGGACGGCGTACTGGTGGCGCGGCACGAGGCGTATCTCAGCGAGACCACCGATGTGGCCAGCCATCCCGAGTTCGCCAGCCGCAAGACGCGCAAGACCATCGACGGCGAGCCGCACGACGGCTGGTTCGTCGACGACTTCACCCTGGCCGAACTGAAGACCCTGCGCGCGGTTGAACGTATTCCGGCTTATCGTCCGGGCAGCGCGCAGTACAACGGCATGTTCCAGGTGGCCACGTTCGAGGAGATCATCGACTTCGTCGCGGCCGAGGCGGCGGCGCGCGGGCGCATCATCGGCATCGTGCCGGAGCTGAAGCACTCGACCTATTTCGCCAGCGTCGGCCTGCCGCTGGAGGACCGTTTCCTGTCGATTCTGGACGCGCACGATTACACGCGCCGCAACCCGGTCGAGATCCAATCGTTCGAGGTCGCCAATCTGAAATACCTGCGCGGCAAGCTGGGCCGGCGCGCCAACCTGCGCATCATGCAGCTCGTCATCGGCCAGGACGTGCGGCCGATGGACGTCGCGGCGGCCGGCGGCAAGCTCACCTTCGCGCAGATGTGCACGCCGGCAGGCATGCGCGACATCGCGCAATACGCCGACGTGATCGCGCCGCCGACGCGCTCGATCATCCCGCTGAAGAAGGACGGCAGCCTGGCCGAGCCAAGCTCATTCGTCGACGATGCGCACAAGGCCGGCCTACGCGTAGAGCCGTGGACCTTCCGGCCCGAAAACCAGTTCCTGGCGGCGGATTTCCGCGACGGCGGCAGTTTGCAGGCGCGCAACGAGGCCGGCTCGATCGCCGAAATGAAACGCTACATCGCCGTCGGTCTGGACGGCTTCTTCACCGACGATCCCGCGCTGGGCCGCGCCGCCGTCGGTGCCTAAAACCCCGGGGTCAAGTCTGACATTCGGACACGAGCTTAACTGTAAAGCCCTCGCACCGTAGAGGCCGTGTCCGAATGACAGACTTGACCCCCGCAGGGTTAGCGGCTGGCTTGGCGGGCGGCGTCTTCGGCTTTCGGCAACGCGGCGGTCATGTTGAGCCAGCTTTCCGGCTGCGGTTTCTTCGGTTCGCGCACGCCGAAGAAGCTGACCACCTGGTCGCTGTTGTGGTCGTAGAATTCGACCGAGGTGATGCCGGCGCGCTTGACCACCCAGCCGCTGGCGAAGGCGCTGTCACGCAGGTGCAAATTGAATTCCGGGTCGAGCACGTTGAACCAGCCCGACGAGGCGGCGACCTTGCCGACCTTGCCGCTGAAAATCTGGATCGTCGAGCCATTGCCGAGGAAGACCATGATGTCGATCTTTTGCTTTGCGGTCTCTTCCAGCAGCTGGCGTACCGCTTGCGGCGTGATGCGCGTGGCGGCGCCGGCCGGCGCCAGGCGCATCGCTTGCTGGCGCGAGACGCCAAATTCCGTCAACAGGCGGTTGAACTGGTGGACGTCGTTGATTTCGTTCCATGCCAGCTGGAATTCCTTGACGTCGATCGCGCTGTCCGGTTTTTCGGCAGCCTTGACCGGTTGCGCGGCAACCTTCAGGTCGGCGCTTTGCGATGGCGCGCGGAAGTCGGCGACCAGCTTGTCAAACACCGGTACGCCGGCGTCGTTTTTCAGGTACAGCTTGTGCACGGCGTTGCCGCTGGCGTCGAAGAATTGCAGGCTGCGCGAGACGACGCCGTCCTTGCCCGGCTGCGTCACCGCGAACGCGTATTTCCATTTGTCGAAGGTGAAGCGCAGGTCGATCTGGCCGCCCAGATAACCGCCGGCGATGTTGCGCAGGCGCGCTTCGCGTTCCTTCTGCTTGTCTTCTTCCAGACCGAGAATCTCGTCCTGAGACTTGAGCTTGCTGGCGACGCCGGTGCGCTCGAGCACGCCGTTTTCGTTGCGGGTCAGCGCCAGCACCTTGCCCAGGTCCAGCGCGCGGCGCATGATTTCGCGCGGCACGGTGTCGCCTTCCTTGAGGCGGACGACGGTCTTGCCGATGCCCGTCGCCAGCAGGTCCGCTTCCGAGACGCTGAGCGTTTTGGCGGCGTCGCGCGCGGCCAGCTTGGGCTGCTCGGCGCGTAGGCTGTCCCAGCGCTCGGCCAGGCTGGCGGCGCCGCCCGGCAACGCGGTGAACAATAAGGCGCCGGTCAGCGCCAGGGTGAATCGATGGTGAGGTTTCATGTTGGCTCCGTGGGTGGTTTAGTAGATGACTTTGAGGTTGACGGCGAAGTTGCGGCCCGGACGTGCCTGGCGTTCGATGTCGGCCAGGGTGGCTGCCGTGGTGCCGGCAACCAGGCTGCGCGACGAGGCGTAGTCCCAGTACTTGCGGTCGGCCAGGTTGTACAGGCCGCCGCTGACGGTGGCGTGCTGGTTGATGTGCCAGTACGCGGTCAGGTCCATGACGGTGTAGCCGGGCACGGCGAACATGCCGGTCGTGGCGCTGGTGAACACGTCGGCGGCGGCGCGCTTGCCGCGCACGGTGCTGACGATGAAGGCGCCGCCGCCGCGCTTGGCCGGGTCGTCATAGGCGAACGTGGCATTGGCCTTGTACGGTTGCACCGAGGCCAGGTCGGCCTTTTTGCCGCTGTCCTTGTTTTCGGCCGTGCCGCGCGAGATGCCGCCGGCCAGCGCCAGGCTGTAGCCTTGCATCGGCTGCCACCATTGGCCCAGCGCGAATCGGCTGCTCACTTCGCCGCCACGGATCTTGGCCTTGCCGACGTTTTCCGGACGGAACAGGCCTTGCGTGATGGTCGGGTAGTTGACCGGGTCGGGCGCCTGCGCGGCGTATTCGATGAAGTTGTCGTAGCTGGTGTGGAACAGCGAGAAGCTGACCTCGACACCCGGCGTCGGCGCGCCCTTCAGGCCCACCTCGAAGGCATTGCTGGTTTCCTTTTTCAGGTCGGGGTTGCCCAGCACGGCGTAAGCGTTGCCGGCGGCCGTGTAGCTGAACGAGTCGTAGGTGCCGGTGCGCTCGGCCGCGCTCGGCAAGCGGGTGCCGCGCGTGTATTGGGCGTAGGTGCTCAGCTGCGGGGTCAGCTCGACCGAGAAGTTCAGGCTCGGCGTGACGAAGGTGTCCTTTTCCTCGCGGATTTCCTTCGCCGCGCTCGGCACGGCGATGAGGTAGTTTTGCAGGTTCTTAGGCGTCAGCTCGCGGCGCTCGGCGCGCAGGCCCGGCGTCAATGTGGCCTGGTGGCCGGCGAGGTTGAACCCGAACTCGCCGCGCACGTAGGCGGCCAGCTTGTCGGTGTCCATGTCGGCCATGCGGTTCTTCATCGTGATCTGGTGGGCGCCGGTGCGCACGACCGTGCGGTCCTCCAGCCATGGACGGCGGCTTTCCAGTTCCTCGTAGAGCACGCCGTAGCCGAGCATGATCGACGGGTTCAATTGTTTCACCGCGTCAAACGCGAGACCTTTGCTATCGTTGAAATAGCCGGTGGTGATGTCGCGGATGTAGGGCTGACCGCCGGTGACGTAGTTGGCGTTGGTGAAGTCCTCGACCGAGGCGGTTTGCTTATACAGTTTGGTTTCAAGCTTGTCGAACAGCAGGTTGTTAGCCGGTGTGTAGCGGTGTTCGACGCTGTAGCGGGTGCGCTCGGTATTGGAGTTCTGCGTCGCGCCTGCCGGATACAGCGCGCCGACCTTGTTGTTATAGATACGATCGTGCTCGGCCTTGTAGTGATCGACGGTGAAGCGCAGTTCCTGGTCGCGCGCCAGCTTCCAGTTCAGCTTGGCCAGCACGGCATCCGAGGACCAGTCGTCCGGGTTGGGGACGGCGTCGCCTTCGGTCTTGGTTTCGGCGCCGTCGCGGTGCACGGCGACGATCAGCGCTTGCAGGCTGTCGCCAAGCGCGGTGGCGGCGGTGACGGCGTGCATGCGCGACGCCTGTTCCGACGCGTAGCCGAACTTGTAGTCGGCGTAGAGCTTGCGGGTGCCGTCGAGGTACATCTCCGGCGATTTGGTGACGAACGAGACGGCCCCGCCCAGGCCGGGTGTGCCGCCGCCGGCAGGGCTGGCGCCGGAGCCGATGCTGACGTAGTGGAACATCTCGGGGTCGAAGTAGTCGCGGCCGATGCCGAACGAATTCATCGATGTGCTTTCCGGACGCGGCGCGGCGTCCGGCAGCGCGATGCCGTCGACTTCGAGGCTGACGCGGTTGCCTTCGACGCCGCGAATGTTGATGCCGGTGTTGCCGGCGCTGTCCCAGACGTTGGCGCCGCCGCTGGCGGCGGCGGGCACGCTGATCAGCGGAGAGTAGCGGGCGATCTTGGCCATATCGATGGCGTTGTTTTGTTCCAGTTGCTCGGCTTTGACGACGGTGGTGGTGCCGTTGCGGGTGGAGGCGGCTTCGTCGCGCTTGGCCTGGACGACGATTTCGCCGAGGGCCGGGGCGCTGGCGGCGGCTGCCGCTTGAGCTTGCTGGGCATGTGCCGGGAGCATGGTGGCGGCCATCAGGGTGATCATGGCGGAGTGCACTGCGACGCCCATCAGGCGCGGCCGCAAGTTGTGGGTAGGCGCGGCCGGATGCCGGGCGCCCGTGGTGGTGGTGGCCATAGAGTTCCAAGAGAGAGTTGTGGACGGCTGGCTCTCGGACTTACAGCGATTGCTGGCAAAAACGCATACTAACAATAATGATTCTCATTTACAAGTGGTGAACGTGTAAAGATTGATTATTATCAAAGCGATTATGGGCAAACCCGGGTGGAAATTTTTTGACGGTGTTGGCGGCGCTTGGCGGATTACGCGCTTTGCGCTAATCCGCCCTACGTGATGTAGATTTTTTCACGTGTTCAGGCCATGGGGCGGTCAGAGCGTTTGCATTGCCTGACTTTGCTTTGCTTGGGTTTCACTGCTGATGTGGTTGTTTTTGACGCGGACGTAGTGCTCGGCCGAATATTTCAGGTAGGCGATTTCCTCTGCACTGAGCGCCCTCACCTTTTTCGCCGGACGGCCGACGTACAAGTGGCCGCTTTCCAGCACCTTGCCCGGCGAGACGAGGCTGCCGGCGCCGATCATGACGCGGTCTTGCACCACGACGTCGTCCATGATGATGGAGCCCATGCCGATCAGGCATTCATTGCCGATGGTGCAGCCGTGCAGCAGCACCGAGTGGCCGATGGTGACGTAGTCGCCGATGATCAGCGGCGAACCGTCCGGCTTGCCCGGGTGCTTGTGGGCGACGTGGCCCATGGCGAAGTCTTGCACGTTACTGCATTCGCCGATGACGATGCGGTTGACGTCGCCACGCAGCACGGTGTTGCACCAGATCGAGCTGTCGCGGCCGATGCGAACGTCGCCGATCACTTGCGCCGTGGCGTGCAGATAAATGTCGTCAGCAAGGACGGGGCTGGTGTCGAGGTACGGGAATAAAGGCATGCGGTGTCCGGAAAAGTCAGTTGGGGGAATAGGTGCTGTCGCCGTGCGGCGCGGCGGCAAATTGCGGCAGCGACTCGGCGCGGCGCGACAAGTCGTCCAGCGCCGGATAGTTTTCGGCGGCCACCAGCTCGGGCAGCATTTGCCGCATGAAATGCCAGGTGATTGCGGTCATGATCGCGCCATGTTCCGTGCCGGGTCCACCGAGGATCAGCGGCTTCTCGCGCTGCTCGGCTTCGAGCGCGTCGAAGGCCGACAGCATTTGCAGGGTGACGCGCTCGACCCACGGCTGGTGCAGCTTTTCGGCCGGGCGCACGTTGCGTTCGTAGACGATTTGCACGCCCTTGTCGCAGGCGGCCAGGGCCAGCCCGAGCATGCGCAGCGAGCGCAGCAGCGCTGCCGGGTCGGATGGCGTCAGGCGCCGTTCCGGCGTAGCCAGGGTTTCGGCGTATTGCAGGATCAGCGTCGAGTCCATCAGCACGGTGCCGTCGCCGGTCACCAGGGTCGGCGCCTTGACCACGGGATTGATCTGGCGGAATTGGTCGAAGGTGCGGAACACCGACAGCGACTGGTGTTCGAACGGCACGCCGAATAATTGCAGCGATACGGCGACGCGGCGGACATAAGGTGAGTCGAGCATGCCGATCAGTTTCATTTTTTCTCCGTGGTGTCGGGTGGAAGGCCGAGCGCAAACTCGGCGGCCTTGCGGGCGTGGATGGCGGTGGTGTCGAACAGCGGCACGGCCGCGTCGGCCTGGGCGATCAGCAGCGAGATCTCGGTGCAACCCAAAATGATGGCCTGCGCGCCCCGCTCCACCAGCGCGGCGATGACGCGGCGGTACTCGCCGCGCGAGGCCTCGACAACGTTGCCGAGGCAGAGTTCTTCGTAGATGATCCGGTGCACGATGTCGCGTTCGTCCGCTTCGGGGACGATCACGTCCAGGCCGTGCAACGCGCGCAGCCGGTCCTTGTAGAACGCCTGCTCCATCGTGAAGCGCGTGCCGAGCAGGCCGATCCTGGTGTGGCCGGCGGCCTTGATGGCGGCGGCCGTGGGGTCGGCGATGTGGAACAGCGGAATGCCGGCGGCCGCTTCGATGGCCGGCGCGACCTTGTGCATGGTGTTGGTGCACAGCACGATGAAGTCGGCGCCGGCGGCCTGCAGCGAGCGGGCGGCGTCGGCCAGCAGCGCGCCGGCCGCGTCCCAGTCGCCGGCCCGCTGTAACTTCTCCACGTCATGGAAGTCGACGCTAACGAGCACGACCTTGGCCGAGTGCAGCCCGCCCAAATGCTCCTTGACCGTTTGATTCACTTGCCGGTAGTACGGCACCGTCGATTCCCAGCTCATGCCGCCGATGAGGCCGATGGTCTTCATCAGATGCGCCCAGGAATGAAGCTGAGGAAAGAGAACTCCGCTTCGAAGCCGGACTCCTTGGGACTGCAGGCGTACAGCCCGCAGGCGACCGACTCGGCGCCGGCGCGCTCGTGCAGGTGCGCCATGCGGATTTGCGTCCACTGCTCGCCGTCGAGCGACGATTCGACGATGCAGTCGTTGTCCTCGGCGCGCACGCGGAACCAGACGGTGTCGATGTCCTTGGCCAGCGGCTGGGTCGACCAGTCGGAATAATGGCCGTTGGTGACGACGACGCCGAGGCGGTTGTCGCCGTCCGGCTCGAACTCGACCGACGTTTTGAGCCAGCAACCGGACGACAGCCGCACCATCAGCCCGGCCTGGTCGTACTGGTGCGCCGGGCGCGAGGTGACCTTGGTCGTCAGCACGAAGTCGCCTTCGGCCTGCAGGTGCAGAAAGTGGCCGTTGTCGACCTGGAAGCCGTAGTGGGTGCGCTGCCAGAAGTCGGTGGCGGCGTCGGTGTGGATGCGCAGGCTATTTGCAGCGTAGTCCACCTGCCAGTGGGCAGGCTCGCAATGCCATTGCAGCCTTGGGCTGAGCATGGTGTCGGCGAAGGTTTCGTGCAGCGGGGTGTCGCTCATCCGGTTTCCTAGTCTGGTGGTGGCCGTGCGCTAGTGTACCAAAGGAAAGGGCTCGCCCTATTCCGTCCGCTAACCTTGCAACAACACCACCGCGCCGCGCGAGATGGCCCGCGCCACCGTCTGGACGTCCCAGTTGGTCAGGCGGATGCAGCCGTGCGACTGGGTCTTGCCGATCTTGCCCGGCTCCGGCGTGCCGTGGATGCCGTAGTGCGGCTTGCTCAGCTGGATCCAGACAGCGCCGACCGGGTTATTGGGGCCGGCCGGAATCTGGGCGGCGGCGTCGCCGGCCTTGGCGTCCCAGAACAGCTTGGGGTTGTAGCGGTATTGCGGGTTGACGGCGATGCCGCGCACTTCCCAGCGCCCCTCCGGCAGCGGGTCGTGGGCGCTGCCGGTGCTGGCCGGGAATTGCGCGATCGGCATGCCGCCGGCGTCGAGCAGGGTCAAGGTGCCGTCGCCGGCGTCGACCAGGATCGAGGTCGCTTTGGGCAGCGGCTTGGCCGACATCACGTTCGGCACCAGCAGTTGCTCGCCCGCCCGGGTGAACGATTTGCCGGGATTGAGGCGGCGCAGCAGCTCGGGGCTGCTGTGGAATTTTTCGCCCAGCGCCTCGGCCATGCTGGCGTAACCGAGCGCCGGCAGCTTGGCCTTGTCGGCCATCGTGGCCGGCACCGGCCGGTACGGGCCGGCCGCGTCCCCGGCGGTGACGGTGTAGACGTCGAGCACGGGCGCGGTGTCGGTCGATAGCACGGCCCAGGTGGCGGTGTCGAGCACGCCGGTCAGCGGCAACTGGTGCAGTTTCTGGAAACCGATGACGGCCTTGCGCAGGTTGCTGCCCTTGCTGCCGTCGATTTCGCCGGACGAGAAATGGGCGCGGTCGAGCAGCACTTGCGCGCGCAGCAGGTCGTGGCCGCCGGCGGCGGGGTTGGCTGCGGTGACAGGGGTTGCGGCGGCGATACCGGCCAGCGCGAGCGTAATGGTCGCGGTGGTTATAAACAGCGTCTTCGACAAATCAGGCCTGGAGGTGGTCGGGATGAGGGACCCGGATTCTACCAAATCGCGGGCCCAAATCGCGCACTACTATTGCTTGCGGTATTTCTGCATGACGTAGCCGAGCCGGTGGCGGTTGACGTCGAGCCAGGTCCACAGCGCCTCCACCTGCGCCGGGTGGGCGCGGTAGAAGTTGTCGTTGAAGGCGAGCCAGACGCGGGTGTTGATCAGCGGCTGCGGTAGTTGGACGAAGGCCCCCTTGTAGCGCGCCAAGGTGGCCTTCAGGTGTTCGGGCGAGACGGCGGCGACGACTACGCCATCGATGCGTCCGAGCCGCAGCTTTTCGAGGTTGCGCTCGAGATCGCGCGCGCCGTCGTCGATCGTCAGGCCGGCGTCGCGCAGGCGGGGGGCGTAGCTTTGGCCTTGCGCCACGCCGAGCAGCTTGCCCTTGAAGTGCTGCATCGGCTGGGTGCTGGCCGGTAGCTTGTCGCTGGCGCGCACCAGCACGATGAGGGCGTTGTGCATGGCGCGGTCGAGGTCGATGTTGCCGGCCTTGTCGCGTGGTAGCGCTATCTCCGGCGGATAGACCGGCAGCTCTCCCATGGGCGACATGTCGATGTCGCCGCTGGCCAGCGCCACGCGCAGGCGGGCGATCGGCAGGCGCACCCAGACCGGCGGGCAGCCGAAGCCGGCGCCGAGCACGGCGTCGTGCATCAGGTCGACGGCGGCGCCGGGCGGATCGGGGACTACGGTGCCTTCGCCCAGCCAGTATGGGGGGCGGTGCTGGTCCATGTAGCCGACGCGGACGGGGATGCAGGTGGCGTCGGCGGCTAGTGGCGCCAGCGCGGTGGCCACGAGCGTGGCCGCCCAAGCAAAGGCGGCGCGGAGGCGGCCGGGCTGGCGGCGGGCCGCTGGTCTACGGGTTGGTGCTGGGGCTTGGGTCATGGCGGTATGGTCACTTCGCTGGATGCTCGTCGGTATCATAGCGTTTATTTCCATGTGGAAATCTAGCGAAATGTCACGGGGGTTGGCATGGGCCATCGACGGCGCTTGGCGGATTACGCTGCGCTAATCCGCCCTACGTGTTTTAGAACATATTCAGGGTTAGTGGTCGGCTGGCGGGGCTGGTGGGGCGGCCAGCGGCACCGGCGGCGCGGCTTGGCCTTTGCCGACGATCTGGATGAAGATTTCGTTTTGTTTAATCATGCTGAGCTCGTAGCGGGCGCGTTCTTCGACGGCGCCGGTGCCGTCCTTGAGGTCGCGCACTTCGGAGTCGAGCTTGGCGTTGCGAGCCAGCAGTTCGGCGTTTTTTTTATGCGCCGTGCCCACTTGCGCTTCGAGATCGGCCACGCGCAGCCAGCCGCCCTTCCCCAGCCAGAGCGGGTACTGTATCAGCAGCAGCAACACTGCCAGGGCGAGGGTGATCAGGCGCATGGTCGATTCGGGTTCGAACGCGGCCGCCGGACGTCGGCGGCCGCTGACTGCATTACTTCAGGTTGTAGAACGCGTCGCGGCCAGGATAGGATGCGATGTCGCCCAGGTCTTCCTCGATGCGCAGCAGCTGGTTGTATTTCGCCATGCGGTCCGAACGCGACATCGAGCCGGTCTTGATCTGCAGGGCATTGAGGCCAACGGCGATGTCGGCGATGGTCGAGTCCTCGGTCTCGCCCGAACGGTGCGAGATGACGGCCGTGTAGCCGGCGCGCTTGGCCATTTCGATGGCGGCGAAGGTTTCGGTCAGGGTGCCGATCTGGTTGATCTTGATCAGGATCGAGTTGGCGATGCCCTTCGAGATGCCTTCCTTGAGGATCTTGGTGTTGGTGACGTACAGGTCGTCGCCCACCAGCTGGATTTTCTTGCCCAGTTCCTTGGTCAGGATGGCCCAGCCGTCCCAGTCGCCTTCGTGCATCGCGTCCTCGATCGAGATGATCGGGTATTTGTCGCACCAGGTCGCCAGCAGGTTGGTGAACTCAGTGGCCGTCAGGGACAGGCCCTCGCCTTCCAGTTCATACTTGCCGTTCTTGTAGAACTCGGAGGCGGCGCAGTCCAGGCCCAGCGCGATCTGGGTGCCAGGCTCGTAGCCGGCTTCTTCGATGGCCTGGATGATCAGCTTGATGGCTTCCTCATGGTTGGCCAGCGATGGGGCGAAACCGCCTTCGTCGCCGACGGCCGTGCTCAGGCCCTTCTTGTGCAGGATCTTTTTGAGGGTGTGGAACACCTCGGCGCCGTAGCGCACGGCTTCCTTGAAAGACGGGGCGCCGACCGGGATGATCATGAATTCCTGGATATCCAGGTTGTTGTCGGCGTGGGCGCCGCCGTTGATGACGTTCATCATCGGCACCGGCAGTTGCATCGCGCCCGAGCCGCCGAAGTAGCGGTACAGCGGCAGGCCGGCTTCTTCCGCCGCGGCCTTGGCCACGGCCATCGACACGGCCAGCATGGCGTTGGCGCCCAGGCGGCCTTTGTTTTCGGTGCCGTCCAGATCGATCAGGGTGCGGTCCAGGAAGGCTTGCTCATTGGCGTCGAGGCCCATGATCGCTTCCGAGATTTCAGTGTTGATATTTTCGCAGGCTTGCAGCACGCCCTTGCCGAAGTAACGCTTCGGATCGCCGTCGCGCAGTTCGATCGCTTCGCGCGAACCGGTCGAGGCGCCCGATGGCACGGCGGCGCGGCCCATGACGCCCGATTCGAGCAGGACGTCGCATTCGACGGTCGGATTGCCGCGCGAATCGATAATTTCACGGCCGATAATATCAACAATAGCACTCATGTCATTCTCCAAAGTTAGACGAAAACGTGTTTGCCCATCGCGTGTTGCATGATGGACAATTTAAGGATAACGGGAATATAACCCGGCGCAGAGGGGTTTGCCAACGCGCGCCGGGCATTTTTGCCTGCGATTGCTTTAGTTGAAGCTAGTTTCCAGGAAACCGGCTTTTTTGGTGATGCGGTCCAGCTCGATCAGGGTCGACAGCAGTTCCTTCATGCGGCCCAGCGGCACGGCGTTGGGGCCGTCCGACAGCGCCTCGGCCGGGTTCGGGTGGGTTTCCATGAACAGGCCGGCCACGCCGACGGCAACAGCCGCGCGCGACAGCACCGGCACCATCTCGCGCATGCCGCCCGACGAGGTGCCGTTACCACCCGGCAATTGTACCGAGTGGGTGGCGTCGAACACGACCGGGCAGTTCGATTCGCGCATGATGGCCAGCGAACGCATGTCGGACACCAGGTTGTTGTAGCCGAACGAGGCGCCGCGCTCGCACGCCATGAAGACGTCGTCCGGCAAGCCCTTGGCCTTGGCGGCCGCGCGTGCTTTGTCGATGACGTTTTTCATGTCGTGCGGGGCCAGGAACTGGCCCTTCTTGATGTTGACCGGCAGGCCGGACTGCGCGCAGGCCGTGATGAAATCGGTCTGGCGGCACAGGAAGGCCGGCGTCTGCAACACGTCGACCACGGCCGACACTTCGGCGATCTCGTCGATCGAGTGGACGTCGGTCAGGACCGGCACGCCCAGCTCGCGCTTGACGTCGCCGAGGATCTCCAGGCCCTTGTCGCGGCCGGGACCGCGGTAGGACGTGCCCGACGACCGGTTGGCCTTGTCGAACGACGACTTGTAGATGAACGGGATGCCCAGCGCGGCCGTCATTTCCTTCAACGCGCCGGCGGTGTCGAACGCCATCTGGCGCGATTCGATCACGCAGGTGCCGGCGATCAGGAAGAACGGCTGATCGAGGCCGGCTTCGAAGCCACAAAGTTTCATGCCGCATCTCCTTGCAACGCAGTGCTCTCAGCGACGGCGTGCGGGCGGTTGCCGCCGGCTGCCTTGTGGGCCAGTGCCGCCTTGATGTAGGACGTGAACAGCGGATGGCCGTCACGCGGGGTGGATTTGAATTCCGGATGGTACTGCACGCCCATGTACCAAGGGTGCGAATTGTCGCCGGTGCGCGGCAATTCCATGATCTCGCACAGGTCCTCGGTCGGCGTGCGGGCCGCCACCACCAGGCCGGCCGCTTCGACGCGCGGCAGGTAGTGGTTGTTGGCCTCGTAACGGTGGCGGTGGCGCTCGGTCACGACCGGGCCGTAGATCTCCGCCGCCAGGGTGCCCGGCTTGATCGCGCAGGTTTGCGCGCCCAGGCGCATGGTGCCGCCCAAATCGGAGTTGGCGTCGCGCGTTTCGACCTTGCCGTCCTGGCCCTGCCACTGGTCGATCAGGGCGACCACCGGTTGCGAGGTTTCCAGGTCGAACTCGGTCGAGTTGGCGGTGGTCAGGCCGGCCATGTGGCGCGCGTATTCGATCAGCGCGACCTGCATGCCCAGGCAGATGCCCAGGTACGGGATCTTGTTCTCGCGGGCAAATTGCGCCGCCATGATCTTGCCCTCGACGCCGCGCTTGCCGAAGCCGCCCGGCACCAGGATGGCGTCGTACTTGGCCAGCGCGGCGCAGCCGGTCGTCTCGATCTCTTCCGAATCGATGTACTCGATGTTGACCTTCGATTCGTTGTGGATGCCGGCGTGGCGCAGCGCTTCGGTCAGCGATTTGTACGACTCGGTCAGATCGACATACTTGCCGACCATGCCGATCGACACTTCGCTCTTCGGATGCTCGAGCGTGTAGATCAGGCGGCTCCAGACGGACAGGTCGGCCGGCGGCGGGTTGATGTCGAGCGCCTCGCAGATGATGGCGTCGAGGCCCTGGTCGTGCAGCATCTGCGGCACTTTGTAGATGGTGTCGACGTCCCACACGGAGATGACGGCCTGCTCTTCGATGTTCGAGAACAGCGAGATCTTGGCGCGTTCGTCGTCCGGGATCGGGCGGTCGGCGCGGCACAGCAGCGCGTTCGGCGAGATGCCGATCTCGCGCAGCTTCTGCACCGAGTGCTGGGTCGGTTTGGTTTTCAGTTCGCCCGCCGAGGCGATGTACGGCACCAGGGTCAGGTGGACGAAGGCGGTGTTCTTGCGGCCGGCGCGCAGGCTCAGCTGACGCGCGGCTTCCAGGAACGGCAGCGACTCGATGTCGCCGACGGTGCCGCCGATTTCGCACAGGGCCACGTCGTAGCCTTCGGCGCCGCGGCGGATGTAGTCCTGGATTTCGTTGGTGATGTGCGGAATGACCTGCACGGTCTTGCCCAGGTACTCGCCGCGGCGTTCCTTGCGGATCACCGATTCGTAGATCTGGCCGGTGGTGAAGTTGTTCACCTTTTTCATGCGGGTCGAGATGAAGCGCTCGTAGTGGCCGAGGTCGAGATCGGTCTCGGCGCCGTCGTCGGTGACGAACACTTCACCGTGCTGCATGGGGCTCATCGTGCCGGGGTCGACGTTGATGTACGGGTCGAGCTTGAGCATGGTGACTTTGAGGCCGCGCGATTCGAGGATCGCGGCGAGGGAGGCGGCGGCAATCCCTTTACCAAGGGAAGACACGACGCCACCGGTGACGAAGACAAATTTGGTCATTGCAGATAGTGCCGAACGGCACGTGCGGGAAATTGAAATTATACCCTAAAACGGTTATTTCATCAGCATCAGCCCCGGAAAAATCCCTTACGGATCGGAAAACTCAGCGTAGCTGACTGGCAAAAATGGCCGGTTTGGCAATCCGATCCGACTGTGTCTCAGCGTACAGACCGTCCCAATCAACCAAGTCAGAATGGCAACTCATTCTTAGAGGAGAACATCATGAGCTACACGGAACGCGATGCTTACGGTATGTATGTCGACAACGGCAACAAGGGTCCCGGCCCTGAACTGATGGGCGCAGACACGCTGATCGGCGACCACGTTCACAATCTGAAGAACGAACACCTGGGCGAGATCAAGGAAATCATGCTCGACATGCGCACCGGCAAAATTGCCTATGCGGTCATGTCGTCGGGCGGCATCCTGACCATCGGCGAAAAATTGTTCGCGGTGCCATGGGAAGCGCTGACCCTGGACACGGTCAACAAACGCTTCACCTTGAACATCGACAAGGAGCGCATCGAGAACGCGCCCGGTTTCGACACCGACCACTGGCCCAACATGGCCAACCAGACCTGGGCGAGCCAGATCCATAGCTACTACGGCACCCGCTACGACAACCTCGACAGCGGTCCGCTGTGATGTCGGCCCTGATCATGCTGGCCGGCGCGGCCGCGCTGACCGCGACCTTGATGGTGCGGATCGCGCGCCGGCGCCAGACGCAGGCGCGGCCGCCGGTCGGCGTGCCCGTCACGCTGGCGAGCTGGTCCGACGGTCGTGAATACCAGGTGGCAGAGCACCTGCGGCGCAAGAGGCGATGAGTTGGCGGGATAACCACCGCCCTCGCATCGTTGCAGTACGGCTTCGGCCGCCCGTGTAAGCGTGCGGCCGAAGTCTTTTTAATCAATGAATGTCGTCGAATTCATCGTATTCACGGCGGCTTTTGGGCAAGCGGCGCTCCAGAGTGTTTCGGGACTGCAAGTCGACGTGCTCGATCAAAACCAGTGCGGCGTTCAGCGCATTGCTCATTGTCTTGGCTGCGTTAGCCATCGCTTCCGCCGGCGTTGGCGGCGTAGTGGCGGCACGTTTTTGCAGACGGGCGCGCAATTGCGCGGCACACGCCCAATTCTTTTCTCCAGGGAAGCGTATCCACAGATCCCGCCAGGCATTGCGGCCGTCGCCGGCCACGGCCTGGGTCAACTGATGCGGGGACACGGGAAGGCCGCGATAGATCAAATCATCACCGACCACTTCGGCGCTGTGCCAGTCTTCCTCATATTGCATGCGTACGCGAGTTCCCTCCGGTAAAAATAAAATCTTCCATTGGTAGCCGCGCGATGGCTGGGCGGTCGCCTTCTCGCGCTCGATCCAGAATTTAACGGCGGCCACCAGCGCCTCGGTGACCGATAGAGAGCTGGCGCTCTTGCGCAGGAATTCTTCAAGCTGGAGTTCAGTGGCGGGTGGGAGTAAGCGAGTCTGTCGGGGATTCATACTCTTTCTCCTTGCGGTTTCTGTCGGTTTTTGTCTCTTCCTGTCTCTTTAGACCCGGAGCCCGAGCTGGAGTTCAAATAAGACAAAAAGAGACAGAAACAGACAACCAAAAGAGTACGGTTCCCGCATAGAGTCGTGTGATATTGCCCCTTTCACCTCTTACGGTCCTGTACCAGACACCTTATATGCCCGTTGGGGTGGGGGCCCCAGATCTTAGGCCGCGTCCCGCACCGCCTGCTGGGCGCGCGCATAGCTCTCCGCCACCGCCGCATAGTTGGGCGCGACCAGGCCATATAGCTTGGCCAGCTCCGCCGCTTCCGGGCGCGCCCAGGTGCGGTGCAGCTCCGATAACAACGCGTTGGTCGCGGTGGGCTTGACGCCACCTTGTGCGAAGCGCGCAACGGAGACGCGCGAGACCATCTCGCTCGGATCGCCGGACGCGTCGATGACGGCGTAGACATCGTACCCTGCCGCCACGGCGTCGAGCGCGGGAAACATCACGCAAACGCTGGTCCACACGCCCGCCATCACCAGCGTCTTGCGGCCGCTGGCGCGCACGGCGCCGACAAAGTCGGCGTTGTCCCACGCGTTGACCTCGCCTTTGCGCGGCACATAGACGGCATGCGGCGCGTACTGGTGGATCTCCGGCATCAGCGGACCATTGCTGCCGGCCGGCTCCGAAGCGGTGGTGATCACCGGGATCTTCAGCAAAGTGCACAGCCTGGCGATCGTCTCCACGTTCCGCCGCAGGTCTGCCACCGCGATATCCTTGACGGTCTGGAAGAGTCCGGCCTGGTGGTCCAACAGCAGCACCAGGGTGTCGGCGGGATCGAGCAGCGCGGCGCCGCCGCCTGTGGGCAAGGCGCTGGGTTTGGCGTGTGAAATGTCTGGCATGGGTGGTTCTCCTTGATTGGACAGTGGTGACAGTGACGGCGGACGATCGGGAACGCGCGTCCAATCAGCTTGCCTGAATTCGTGTCCTCGGTGGCGTTGCGGCGCCAGTTCGCTCCCCGCACTCCCCCCGAAATGGGGGCCTGTGGCACCCGGCTTCCTCAAATTCCGCGCGCGTACGACTGCGGCCAGCCATCGCGCCGGAAATTCCACCTCAACAAAAATCACGGCTGATGGTCGGCAGCCGGCCCAGCAGGTGCGACATGTCGACCAGCCGCTTGGCCACCAGGTGGCGCACGATGCCGTCCTGCTGCCAGACGCCGTACACGCCCAGCAGCGGCGCGCCCAGCACCTCGCGGCGCTGCTCCTCGACCAGTTTGGGCCAGATGATGACGTTGACGTTGCCGGTCTCGTCCTCAAGGGTGAGGAACAGCACGCCCTTGGCCGTGCCGGGCCGCTGCCGCACCGTGACCATGCCGCAGGCGCGCGCCAGCATGCCGTTGGTGTAGGTGTTCAGGGTAGCCGCCGGCAGGAAACGGTGCTCCAGCAACTTGGCGCGCAGCAGCGCCAGCGGATGGCGTCCCAATGTCAGGCCGTGCGAGCGGTAGTCGCCGAGGATTTCCTCGCCCTCGCTCGGCGGCTTCAATACGGGCGCCTCCTCGTCCGGCGTGGTCGGCCGCAGCAAATCCTTGTCCGGCGTGGCGCCGACCGCCTGCCACAGCGCCTGCCGGCGGTTGCCGGCCAGGTGGACCAGCGAATTGCCGGCGGCCAGCACTTGCAGGTCGTGGCGGTCCAGGTCGGCACGCCGCGCCAGGTCGGCGACGCTGGCGAACGGCGCCTGGGCGCGCGCCGCTTCGATGCGTTCGGCGGCGCCATCGCGCATCCCCTTCATCATCGACAGGCCCAGCCGCACCGCCGGCTGTCCCAGCTTGCCCACCGGCTCCTCCAGCGACGACTCCCAGCCGCTGATGGTGACGTCGATCTCGCGCACCACCACGCCGTGGCGCTTGGCGTCCTGCACCAGTTGCGACGGACTGTAGAACCCCATCGGCTGGCTGTTGAGCAGCGCGCACAGGAAGGCGGCCGGTTCGTGGCATTTGAGCCAGGAACTGGCATAGGTCAGCAGCGCGAAACTGGCCGCGTGCGATTCGGGGAAGCCGTATTCGCCGAAGCCCTGGATCTGGCGGAAGATCGATTCGGCGAACTCGGGATCGTAGCCGCGCTCGGTCATGCCCTCGACGATGCGGGCATGGTACTTGTCGACGCCGCCCTTGCGTTTCCAAGCCGCCATCGCGCGCCTTAATTGATCGGCCTCGCCCTCGCTGAAACCGGCGGCGATGACGGCGATCTGCATCACCTGTTCCTGGAAAATCGGCACGCCGAGGGTGCGACCGAGCGCCTCCTTCAGGCCCGGCGGATAGTCGATAAGCTTGGGGTTGATGCGCCGCTGCAAATACGGATGCACCATGCCGCCCTGGATCGGCCCCGGCCGCACCAGCGCCACCTCGATGACGAGATCGTAGAAGACCTTGGGCCGCAGCCTTGGCAACATGCTCATCTGCGCGCGCGACTCGATCTGGAACACGCCGATGGTGTCGGCCTGGCACATCATCGCGTAGGTGGCGGGGTCTTCGGACGGAATGGCGTGCAGGGCCAAGGGCGCGCCGCGCCGGGCCGACACCAGGTCGAGCGCGCGCCGCAGCGCCGACAGCATGCCCAACGCCAGCACGTCGACCTTCATCAGGCCGAGCTCCTCCAGATCGTCTTTGTCCCACTGGATCACGCAGCGCCCTTCCATCGTGGCCGCCTCGATCGGCACCAGCCGCGACAACTTCTCGTGCGAGATGACGAAGCCGCCCGGATGCTGCGACAAGTGGCGCGGAAATCCCAGCAACATCATCGCCAGCGAAGCCCATTGCTGCGCCAGTTGCGAGTCCGGGTCGAGCCCGCATTCGGCCAGTCGTCCGACCAGGTCGTGCCGGCTGTCGAACCAGTGGTGCGACTTGGCCACCTTCTCGACGATGGCGAGGTCGACGCCGAGCGCCTTGCCGCTGTCGCGCAGCGCGCTCTTGGGCCGGTAGCTGATGACGACGGCGGCCAGCGCGGCGCGGTCGGCGCCGTATTTTTTATAGATATACTGGATCACCTCCTCGCGCCGCTGGTGCTCGAAGTCGACGTCGATGTCGGGCGGCTCCTTGCGCTCGCGCGAGATGAACCGCCCGGTCAGCATGTTGCTGCGCTCGGGGTCGACCGCCGTCACGCCAAGACAGAAGCACACCACCGAGTTGGCTGCCGAACCGCGCCCCTGGCACAGGATGCCCTGGCTGCGGGCGAACTTCACGATGTCGTAGACGGTCAGGAAATACGGCTCGTACTCGAGCTCGGCGATCAGCTTGAGCTCGTTCTCGATCTGACCGCGCACCTTGGCCGACACCCCGGCCGGAAAGCGCCACGCCGCGCCCTCGTACACCTCCTGGCGCAGGTAGCTGGCCGGCGTGTGGCCGGCCGGCACCAGCTCGCGCGGATATTCGTACCGCAGCTCGGTCAGCTTGAAGGTGCACTCCTGCATGATGCGCAAGGTCTCGAACAGCGCCGCCGGCGGATACAGGTTGGCCAGCCGCAGACGCGGGCGCAGGTGCTGCTCGGCGTTCTGCGCCAGCGCGTAGCCGCACTCGCCGACCGGCTTGCCCACCCGCACCGCCGTCAAGGTATCGTGCAGCGGCTTGCGCGAGCGCACATGCATGCACACCTGCCCCAGCGCCACCACGGCCATGCCATGCTGCAACGCCACCTCGTCGATGCTGAGGCGGTGCGCCTCGTCGAAGGCGCGCTGCAGCAGGTTCAGCCCCATCCACGCGCGCCCGGGAAAGGTCGCCTCCATCCACGCCGCCTGCGCGTGCAGCCGGTCGACGTCGCCGGGCTGGTGCGCCGGGTAGTGCGGCAGCAGTATCATCAGGCAGTCCGGCAAGCCTTTCAAGTGCGCATAGGCAGGCGCCGGCGCGGCCAGGTCGGCCGGCGTCAGCAGATAGCTGCCCTTGGCGACCCGGTTGCGGGCGATGGTGATCAGTTCGCACAAATTGCCGTAGCCTTCGCGGTTTTTGGCCAGCGCGATGAGCGACAACGCGGCGCTGCCGTCCGGGTTCTTCAGGTGGAAGTGGCTGCCGATCACCAGGGGGAGGCCGGCCTCTTTGGCGGCCGCGTGCGCGCGCACCACGCCGGCCAGCGAGCACTCATCCGTGATGGCCAGCCCCGCATAATCGAGCTCGACAGCGCGCGCGACCAGCTCCTCCGGCCGCGACGCGCCCTGCAGGAAGGAAAAGTTGCTCATGCAGAACAGCTCGGCATAGGCCGGCAGTCCTTGCGACGACGGGAGTGGTGACGGTGGCGGGCTCATAGGCATACTGTGTTTATGTACAGTATTTTACACCCTAAGCGCACGGTATACTCAAGTCATGCTCATTCATCAACTTCTTTGCTTCGGCACCATCCCCGGCGGCGGCAACGCCGCCCTCGTCGTCCAACACGACCACAGCGACGCCGATTGGCGCCAGCGCTTTGCCCGCGAACGCGCCCTGCCCGCCTGCGTGTTCGTCGACACCGCGCCCGACGGCGGCGTCGTGCTCGACTATTACTATCCGCACACGCGCAGCCCGCTGTGCCTGCACGCGACCCTGGCTGCGGCGCGCGTGCTGCTGTCGCCGGAGCGTCCGAGCTTGACCGTGCACACCGCCATGCGCGGCCAGCCGCTGACGCTCACGTTGCCCGAGAATGGCAACGACGTATTTGTCGAACTGGCGCCGCAATCGGTGCCGCAGCCTGCGATCGCCAACGACTTGGCGGCGCGTCTGCTGGCCGCGCCCGGGATCGAACTGGCATCAGCGCCCGTCGTCGCCTCGGTCGGCAGTCCCAAATTGTTGCTGGAGGTGGCCGACAATGCCACCCTGCAAGCGCTGCGCCCGGACCTGCAAGCCATCGCCGACTGGGGCCGCGAGCACGGCGTCAACGGCTGCTACGCCTGGTGCCGCCGGCCCGACGGCGCGCTGGGGGGCCGCAACTTCAACCACCTCGATCCTGCGATGGAGGACGCCGCCACCGGAGTGGCCGCCGGCGCCCTCGCCGTCCACCTGGGCGCTGACGTGACCTTGTACCAGGGCGCCAACCTCGGCCAGCCATGCCGCATCCGGGCCCGCCCCAGCGGCGTCGGCGCCGAACACATATTAATAGGCGGTGCCGCCGAGTTCATTTGACCGGTCCGGCCTCCGTAACACTACGTACCCGGGCATCCGCCCCGGGACTAGTTGGCGCGTCAAAACAACACTAAATAGTGTTTAAACGCAAAATTGGCAGAAAACCCATATCAATATAAATTATTTGAATAGAATCAAATTTTTCATGGGAGCCGAAACGTGCCAGCCAACACCACCTTACGCAACGCCGTCTTATTCACCCTCTACGGCGCCGCCGCGCTGACCCTGAGCCCCGCCGTCCACGCGCAAAGCACCGCGCCGGCAGACGCCGCCGCCGCTCCCATGCAAACGGTCACCCTGGTTGGCTCGCGCCGCGCCACCTCGTCGGCCACCGACACCGTGGTGCCGGTCGATATCATCCCGATGAACAAGGTCTCCGAACAGGGCGGCCAGTTCGACCTGGCACAATCGCTGACCTACATCTCGCCATCGTTCAACTCGACCCGCCAAAGCGGCTCGGACGGCGCCGACCTGGTCGACTCGGCCGCGCTGCGCGGCCTGGGCTCGGACCAGACCCTGGTGCTGGTCAACGGCAAGCGCCGCCACACCACCGCGCTGGTCAACCTGTTCGGTGCGCGCAACCGCGGCAACACCGGCACCGACCTGAACGCCATTCCGATGCTGGCCATCAAGGACGTGCAGGTGCTGCGCGACGGCGCCGCCGCCCAGTACGGCTCGGACGCGATCGCCGGCGTCATGGACATCGGCCTCAAAAAGAGCCTGGGCTGCGAAGCCATCGCCGGCTACAGCCAGTACTCGGCCGGCGACGGCGAGAACTACCTGGGCTCGGCCTACTGCGGCTTTAGCATCGGCAACGGCGGCGTGGTCGGCATCACCGGCGAATACCTCGACCGTGGCCGCTCGAACCGCGCCGAAGCCGACAACCCGCGCATCATCGGCGACACCAAGACCGAAAACCAGACCATCTATCTGAACGGCGAACTGCCGACCACCGGCACGGGCAAGCTTTACTTCACCGCCGGCGCCCAGAAGCGCGACGGCTCGTCGGCCGCGTTCGCGCGCGGCGGCGTCGGCTCGGACGACATCCCGAGCCGCAACTCGGCGGCGATGTACCCGAACGGCTTCGTGCCGTTCATCGACGCCAAGATCGACGACCGCTACGCCACCGTCGGCCACCGCATCAAGCTGGGCGAATGGAACACCGACTTGTCGCAGACGTACGGCTACAACAAGATGATGTACAACATCAATAACACGATCAACGCGTCGATCGCCAACCAGGACCTGCTCAACGGCGGGCGCGGCGTCAGCGCCAGCGCCTTCGACGCCGGCGGCTTCTCGTTCCAGCAGCTGACCACCAACGTCGACCTGTCGCGCTACTACGACGGCGTGCTCGGTGGCGGCCTGAACGTCGCCTTCGGCGGCGAATACCGCAGCGAGGAATTCAAGATCTTCGCCGGCGAACGCGGCTCCTATATCGACGCCGACGGCGTCGGCAACGGCGGCAACGCCGGCAGCCAGGGCTTCCCGGGCTTCCAGCCCGGCGACGAGACCACGGCCAAGCGCCACAGCAACGCCGCCTACCTCGACCTCGAGGCCGACCTGACCGACAAGGTCAAGGCGCAGGCGGCGGTGCGCTACGAGAAATTCAGCGACTTCGGCTCGACCGTGACGGGCAAGCTGGCCGGCTCGGTGCGCGTGGCGCCAAGCACCCTGCTGCGCGGCTCGGCCAGCACCGGCTTCCGCGCGCCGTCGCTGCAGCAAAGCCACCTGTCGACCACCTTCACCGACTTCATCGGCGGCGTGCCGAAGGAAGTGGTGCTCGCGCCCAACGGCGGCGTGGTCGCCAACGCGGCCGGCATCCCGAAACTGAAAGAGGAAAAATCGACCAGCTTCACCCTAGGCACGACCTGGACGCCAAGCGAGGCGATCTCCGTCACGGCCGACCTGTACCGCATCAAGATCAAGGACCGCATCGTGCTGTCGGGCCGCTTCAACGCCGACAACTACCCCGACCTGGCCGACCGCCTGGCCGCGCTGGGCGTGGGCGAGGCGCAGTTCTTCGTCAACTCGGTCGACACCAAGACGCAAGGCCTGGACCTGACCGCCTCGCACAAGGCCAACTTCGGCGCCAACCGCCTGACCACCTACCTGGCCCTCAACGCCAGCAAGACCGAGGTCACCGGCATCCACGCGCCGGCCGCGCTGCAAGGCTTCGAGGACGTGCTGCTGTCGGAAAAGGAACGCCTGTACATCGAGCAGGGCGCGCCGAAATCGAAAGTCACCCTGGGCTTCGACTTCGTCACCGGCGCGCTGGAGACGGACTTCAAGATCATCCACTTCGGTCCGCAGACCCTGGGCACCTTCGACGGCACCGCCAACGGCGTGGCCAACCAGCGCTACGAGTCGAAGACCTCGGCCGACCTGAGCTTCACCTACACGATCAACAAGAACATGAAGTTCACCCTGGGCGGCAACAACATCTTCAACGTCAAGCCGACCTCGCAGGACCCGGACCAGACCGACAACGGCTTCAAGTACGAGAGCGTGCAGTTCGGCCTCAACGGCGCCTCCTACTTCGGCCGCCTGTGGGTGCGGTTCTAATCCAGCTGGCTTAACGACGGCGCCTGCGGGCGCCGTTTTTTATTGGCGACTTTAAACAGCTTTACGTTTGCTTACATTTCACTAACGCAATTCAACCCGATCACGGCCTACACTGGTCTTTATTCAAGGCAACGGAGCACGCCATGCGCCACGCGATCGCCCTCATGTTATTCCTCACACTGCTGCAAGGCGCGCTCGCCTACGCGGCGCTGGGCGGCTCGCCGTCCGACTTCGGCGGCACGCCGGCCACCACCGCGCGGCGCCTGGCCGCCACCGGGGCCGCCACGACGGCCGCCACCACCGACGCCGTCTACACCGTCAGCCAGAGCACCCTCGACAGCGGCACCGTCGTGCGCGAATACAGCGACACGGCCGGCAAGGTGTTCGCCGTCAGCTGGCGCGGCCCGATCCTGCCGGACCTGCGCACCCTGCTGGGCGAAAAGTTCGCCGTCATGACCGGCGCCGCCGGCCAGCGGGCCCGGGCCGGCCACTCGCAGCTGGCGCTCAACCAGTCCGACATGGTGCTGGTCTCGAGCGGCCACATGCGCGCGTTCGGCGGCCACGCCTGGATTCCCAGCGCGCTGCCGGCCGGCTTCGACACCGCCACCATCGACTAGGACACCGCATGAGATTTCCCTTGCACGGCGCCGGCGCGCCCTGGACCGCCCGCCTGGCCGCCGCTCTGCTCTGCCTGGCGCTAAGCGCCTGTGGCGGCGGTAGCGGCGGCACGGCGGCCACCACCACCACCACCACCACCCAGGCCGACGCCGGCGTCGTCGCCGCCACGCCGGTGGTCAGCATCGGCGCCACACCGACGGCCACCACCAGCGGCCAGGTCGTCACCCTGAGCTGGAGCGTGAGCAATCCGCCGGCCGCCGGCTGTGTCGCCTCCGGCGCCTGGAGCGGCGCGCGCGCCGCCAGCGGCACGCTCACGGTCACCGCCGGCGCCGCCGGCACGGCCAACTACACGCTCACCTGCGGCGGCGCCAGCGGCACCGCCGACGTGGTCGTGAGCACCCCGCCGCCCGCCCCCACCACCAATCTGGCCCTGGCGCCGGCCAACATCACCACCGCCCAAACCTCGGTGCTGAGCTGGTCGTCGGCCAACGCCACCGGCTGCGTCGCCAGCGGCGCCTGGAGCGGCGCCCGCGCCACGTCCGGCGCGGTGACGGTAACCCCTGCCGGCGCCGGCAACTTCACCTACAGCCTGGCGTGCAGCGGCGACGGCGGCGCCGCCAGCGCCAGCGCCTCGCTGAGCGTGACGGCGGCGCTGTCGAACAGCACCACCATCAGCGTCGACAGCGGCCCGGCCGGGGTGGGCGGCGTCATCAACGTGCCCTACGTGAACGTGACGGTGTGCCAGCCCGGCACCGCCACCTGCCAGACGGTCGACCACGTGCTGCTCGACACCGGCTCCTACGGCCTGCGCCTGCTGGCGTCCGCGCTCGACCCGGGCCTGGCGCTGCCGGCCGTCAAGACCCCGTCCGGCGCCGACGCCGCCGAATGCGGCAAGTTCATCAGCGGCTACACCTGGGGCGCGGTGCGCCGGGCCGACGTCAAGATGGCCGACGAGGTGGCCGCCGGCATCCCGATCCAGGTCATCGGCGACAGCGGCGCCAGCTACGCCGCCACGCCCGCGACGTGCAGCAGCGCCGGCAACAACCTCGGCACCCTGGCGGCCATGGGCGCCAAGGGCATCCTTGGCGTCGGCCTGTTCCAGCACGACTGCGGCAGCGCCTGCGCGCAAGCGGCCATATCCGGCGTGTACTACGCCTGCGGTTCCGCCGCCGGCGGCACCTGCACGGCCAGCGCCATGCCGCTGGCCTCGCAGATCAGCAATCCGGTCGCAGCGTTCGCCGTCAACAACAACGGCGTGCTGGTGAGCCTGCCGGCGGTGGGCGCGGCCGGCCTGACGTCGGTCAGCGGCACCCTGATCTTCGGCGTCAACACGCAAGCCAACAACACCATCGCCGGCGAAACGGTGTTCAAGACCGACAGCGGCGGCGACTTCAGCACCACCTACAAGGGCAAAACGTACGGCTCGAGCTTCATCGACAGCGGCTCGAACGGCTACTTCTTCACCGACGCGACGATCCGCACCTGCTCGGGGGGCGACTTCTTCTGCCCGGCCGCAGCGCTGGCGCTGAGCGCGACCAACACGGCCGCCGACGGCAGCGCCAGCGGCACGGTCGCCTTCAACGTCGTCAACCTGGTGCAACTGGCGTCGACCGTCCAGGCCGCGCACGTGGGCGGCCCCCTTGCCGGCATTTCCACCGCCGGCAACGGCGACGCCTTCGACTGGGGCCTGCCATTCTTCTACGGCCGCCGCGTGTTCGTCGTCATGGAAGGGCATACGGTCAACGGCAAGACCGGCCCGCTGTGGGCCTACTGACCCAACAGTCGGGGTCAAGTCTAACATTCCAACACGTGCTGATCCGCAGCACGGCCGAGCTCGTGTATGAATGTTAGACTTGACCCCGCAGTTTATTGCGGTTTGTCACAACGCGGTCATGTAGTTTCGTTAAAGTCGCCACCTTGATTTTTATACATTTTTGGGGATGCGATGAGAACGAATTCGGTGATGGTGGCGGCGTTGATGGCGGCCGGCGTGGTGGGTTGCGGCGGCGAGTCCAATCCGGTGCCGGCCATTCCCGAGGGTACCACCGTGACCCTGGCGTTGATGGAGACCACCGACATCCACGCCAACGTGATGAGCTATAACTATTACTCGCTGGCCGAGGACACCAGCCTGGGCCTCGAACGCACTTCCACCCTGGTGGCCGCCGCCCGCGCCGAGACCCCCAACAACGTGCTGCTCGACGACGGCGACACCATCCAGGGCACCCTGCTGGGCGACCTGCAGGCCGTCACCAAGCCGATCCCGTGTTCGGAGACGATGGCCGTGCACAAGGCCATGAACGCCATGAAGTACGACGGCGGCGGCTTCGGCAACCACGAATTCAACTATGGCTTGCCGCTGCTGAGCCAGATCACCAACACCGACTTCGGCATCCCCGGCGTGGCCAAGCCGAGCGGCACCTGCGGCGCCCCGGCCTTCCCGCTGACCCTGACCAACGTCACCGGCGTGGCCAGCGGCAAGCCGATCGTGCAGCCGTACGTGCTGCTGCCGCGCACCTTCTCGGCCACCGCGCCCGACGGCGGCAAGTTCGACGTCAAAATGAACATCGGCCTGCTGAGCTTTGTGCCGCCGCAGATCCTCGAGTGGGACCAGAAGAACCTGGCCGGCAAGGTCGCCGTCACCGGCGTGCAAGAGGCGGCCAAGCAGTACGTGCCCGAGCTGCGCGCCAAGGGCGCCGACCTGGTCGTGGCGCTGTCGCACGGCGGCCTCGATCCGAGTCCGTACAGCCCGAAGATGGAAAACGGCAGCTACCACCTGACCACCACCGGCATCGACGCGCTGCTGATCGGCCACTCGCACCTGATCTTCCCGAAAGGCAAGGAGCCGGGGGCCGCCGCCCTGGACGCCTCGTTCGCCGCCTTCCCGGCCAGCGCCAAGATCGACGCCGTCAACGGCTTCGTCAACGGCGTGCCGACCGTCATGGCGCAAAGCTGGGGCCGGCGCCTGGGCATCATCAAGATGACGCTGGCCTACACCGGCGGCAAGTGGGTGGTGCAGCCGGCCAGGACGACGGTCGAGTCGCGCGGCTTCAAGTACACCGACGGCACCACCAACGTCAAGGCCGATCCGGCCATCGCGCCGCTGGTCGCCGCCGAGCACGCCGCCACGATCGCCTACGCCAAGCAGCCGCTGGGCGTGGCCACCGACTTCGAGATGTCGGCCTACTTCGCGCTGGCCGGCGACGTCAGCGCGATCCAGCTGGTCAACCAGGCGCAGCTCGACTACGTCAAAAAATTCATCGCCACCAGCACCGATGCCACCCTCGCCAGCTACAAGAATATTCCGGTGATCTCGTGCAGCGCGCCGTTCAAGGCCGGGCGCAACGGGCCGTCCGACTTCACCGACGTCGCGCCGGGCGCCAGCGCCGCCGCGCCGGTCGGGCTACAGGTGCGCAATCCGGGCGACCTTTACCTGTACAGCAATAACAACCTGCAGGCGGTCAAGATCAAGGGTTCGGACTTGAAGGCATGGCTGGAGACGTCCGCCAAGCAGTTCGGCCAGATCGATCCGGCCAAGACGGCCGAGCAGGACCTGGTGCCGAGCTATGGCACCATCTATAACTACGACGTGTTCTACGCCGAGAACAACGCGCTGACCTACCAGATCGACGTCACCAAGCCGGCCGGCGCGCGCATCGTCAATTTGACGTACCTGGGCAAGCCGGTGGCCGACGGCGACGACTTCATCGTCGCCACCAACGATTACCGCGCCGGCGGCGGCGGCGCCGTGCCCGGCATCGACGGCAGCAAGACCATCATCAAGTCGCCGGACGCCAACCAGACCGTGGTGAGCAACTACCTGGCCGCGCTGGGGGCGTCGACCGGCAAGGTCACCTTGGCCGGCAACGGCAGCGCGCGCAGCTGGAGCTTCGTCAAGACGGCCACCGCCGGTCCGGTGATCCTGCGCTCGGCGCCGGGCCACCTGGCGCTGGCCAAAAGCAGCGGCATCACCGCCGTCACCGCAGAGGGCGCGCTGGACGCGAGCGGCTTCGCCAAGTACACGATCGATCTGAGCAAATAAACCCGGGGAGCGCGACGATGAACAAGCCTTCAGTGACGATCCTGGCGACGGTGCTGGCCTCCGCGCTGTTGTTCGGTTGCCAGATCCAGCGCGATCCGCCCGACGCGGCGCAGATCGAGACGGTCGGCATGAAGGCGCTGCAGCAGGCCGACGCCAGCGCCGAGCGCAAGCTGATGGCGTGGGCGCGGCAGGACATGCCGGTGGCCCAGCGCGAGCTGGCGCTGCTGTATAAAACCCGGGCGGACCAGCGCGCCGAGGCGCTGAAGTTGTTCGAGCAGGCCGCGCGCGGCGGCGACGTCGAGGCGGCGTTCCAGCTGGGCGAGCTGCTGCGGCTGGGCGTGGCCGGCGTACCCGCGCAGCCGGCGGCGGCCGCGCCGTGGTACACCCTGGCGGCGCAGCAGCGGCACGCGCGGGCGGCGCTGGTGCTGGGCCAGCTCTACAAGAACGGCGACGGCGTCGCGCGCGACGACCAACTGGCCGCGCGCTGGCTGGGCGCCGCCAGCGAAGGCGGCAACGCGCATGCGATGTTCCTGCTGTCGTACTTCTACAGCGAGGGGCGCGGGGTGCCGGCGGACCCGGCCAAGGCGCGCGCCTTGCTGGAGGAGTCGGCCGAGCACGAGTACCCGCCGGCGCTGCAGGAACTGGCGATGACGGTGCAGCTGGGCGACGCCCACAGCGCCAGGGACGAGCGCCGCGCCGGCTACCTGCTCAAGGAGGCGACCGAGCACCGCCACAACAACTGGAACCGTTTTTGATCTGGGTTTGATCTTGGCTTGATCTGGCCCATGGCCGACCATTACATGAAGTTGCGGGTGTGCAGGGACGACAGGTGTTGTGCGGCGTCCTTGCTGAAGCCCAGTCTTTCCAGCCGCGCCTGGCGTCCCTCGGCCATGTCGCGCATCAACTGCTGCACCTTCAGGTAGCCGGCCGCGATGGCCGGCACCGTCAATTCCCCCGCCGCCAGCAGGATCAGCGCGTCGAACACTTCCTCGTTCAGGCCCGATGTCGTCGATAGCGCGTCGTTGCGCGACTGCACCGCGTTGGCCAGCCGCGTCCGGACGCCGGGATCGTTTTCCAGCCGCGCGGCCAGGTGCGTCATGCCGAAGGCGACGTGGCGCGCCTCGTCGCGCGCGGCCAGCCGGGCGATCTGGCGCGTGACCGGGTCCGGCGCGTGCTCGTGCAGGAAGTGCAGCAGGCTGACGAACGTGCCCTCCCCCAGCACCGACAATAAAAACTCGGCCACCGAGAAATCCGGCTCGTCGAGCAGGGTCTTGAGCGAAGCCTGGCCGCCGGCGGTCGACAGGCCCGGCTCGCGCCCCTTGAGCCGCAACCGGCGCGTGAAGACGTCGATGTGGCGGGCCTCGTCGGCGACCTGGATCGCCAGCACCGCCTGCACCTCGCGGTAGTGCGGGTGCAGTTGGCCGAGGAAGCGCGCCGGCACCACCAGCGCGGCCACTTCGTTTTCGATCATATAGGTCAGCACCTGCACCACCGCGTCCTCGACGATGTCGGGCAGCGCGAACGGCGCGGCCCAGTCGATCGCCGTGTGCGGGTCCCACTGGGCGGCGGCGGCCTGCGCGTACAGGTCGGCGGCGCGCTCGCCCCAGACCTCGTCGCGCTCGGCCAGGCGGAAGGCGATCGGCGGCGAACCCGCTTCCACCGTCGCGCCGCGCGCGGCCAGACCCCAGCGGGCGTCGGCGCGTTCGGCCAGCGCGCCGGGCAAGGCCGGGTCGGCGTGGCCGGTGCGCAGCGCGCCGCGCCAGCGTCCGCCCGCGCCGGCGCGGGCCTGGTTGGCGGCGTTGTCGGCGTTGTCGGCGCTGTCGGCGTTGTCGGCGCTATCGCCATGCCGGCGCACGGTGGCGATGTTGCCGCCGCCCTGCCCGCCCTGCTCGACGGCGCATTGGTGCCCTTGCGTGCGGCACCACGCGATCAGTTGGCCTTCCCAGCCGTAGGCGCGGCCGCGCACCTGCAAGGTTTGCCCCGGCGGCAACGCCGCCAGCGCGTGCTTGACCAGCACATGGGCGCCGGCGTCAAAGCCCAGCTGCTCAATATCGATAGTCGCTTGCAATGATATTCCCCGCTGCATCGTAGAACTGCTCGTCGTCGGCGGCGCGCATCAGGGCGTCGTAGCCGCTGGTGCGGCCGGGCAGCCATTGCCGCAGGCCTTCCATCTCCAGCAGCGGCCGCACCTCGGCGTCGTCCCAGCGCATCGCCAGCAGCAGCTCGGTGAACTGCTTGATCTGCTCGGCCGGGGCGCCCGGGCTGACGGTGAAGTTGCAATGATCGAAGGGTTGCGTGCGCGCCAGGATGCGCGTTGTACCGGCCGCCAGCAAGCCTTCGCGCGAGAATGCCATGTGGTTGCCGTCGATCATCCAGGCGGCGTCGATCTCGCCGGCGACCAGCGCCTGCGCGGCGTCGCGCTCGCCGCCGATGTGGTCGCCGTGCTTGCCGCCCAGGACGTCGAAGTGGCGCGCCATGAAGTCGCGGCCGGCCAGCAGGCCGTGGTGGCGCAGATAGTCGAGCGGGATCAGGCGCGCCTGCGGCGAGTCGATGGCGCCGAAGCCGATGGTCTTGCCGGCCAGCCAGGCCAGCTCGGTCACCGGCGAATCGGCGCGCGTGACCAGCACCGACGTCAGGTCGCGGTCGGTGTCGCGCATCGCCACCGTGTCGAGCGTCAGGCCGCGCGCGGCGGCGATGCGCTCGGCGCGCACCCACGCCAGCGGCGAGTTCCAGGCCAGGTCGATGCTGCCGTCGAATTGCGCCTCGACCTGGCGCTCGTAGTTGGAATAGAGGAGGTAGTCGAAGGCCAGGCCGTGGCGGCGGAAGTATTCCTTGAAGCCTTCCCAGATCGTCACGACCTTGGGCGCGTAGGCGACCGCGCCCATCATCAGTGGTGTGCTTGTCATGTGTCTCCCTTGTGCTCTCAATGGCGTCATCAGCCGAACACCGGCATGCCGCAGACGGCCTTGCCGATGAAGTCGTACAGCACGTCCGACGTCGGCGCCATCACCGACGCGGCGCGGGCGTCGCGGAAGTAGCGCTCGATGCCCAGGTCCTTGCGGAAGGCGGCGCCGCCGCACACGCGCATGGCCGTGTCGCTCACCTCCAGCGCGGCCTCGGCGGCGGCGGCCTTGACCTGCATCACGCGCAGCATGGCGTCGGCGCGGCCGGCCGCCAGCGCGGCGACGGTGTCGTCGCGCAAGGTGCGCACCAGGTCGGCCTGGATGCGGGCGCGCGCCAGGTAGGCGCGGATGGTCGGCAAGTCGGCCAGCGCGCTGTCGAGGTGCTCGAGCCTGCTGGCGGTGACGTGGCCGCAGGCGGCCTCCAGCACCGCGTCCATCAGGCCCAGCGAGCACGACGCCGTCAGGGTGGCGAACACCGGCAGCACCTTCCCGACCATGATGTCGAAGCCGCCGCCGTCGGCGCCCAGCAGCGCGCCGGCCGGCGCCCGTACGCCCCGGGCCGTCAACGGCGACGAGCGGTTGCCGCGCAGGCCGAGGCCGTCGAAGAATTTGGCCTCGCCGAGCCCCTCGCTGTCGCGCTCGACAAGCCACAGGCTGCTGACGCCGGCGCCGTCGGCCGGCCCGGTCGACCACACGTAGGAATCGGCTTCGGCGGCCGAGGTGACCATAGTCTTGCTGCCGTCGATCACGACGTGGTCGCCATCGCGCCGCGCCGTGCCCATCGGCGCCCAGAAGTGGCTGCGCGAACCGCTGTCGGACCACGCCAGGGTGCTCAGGTGGCGGCCGGCGGCAATCTCGCGACGCACGGCCTCGGCGCCGAATGCCTCGATGACCACGGTGGCGCAGTAATGCATGCACACCACCATCGCCGTCGACGGGCATGCGCGGGCGATGCGCTCGACCACCTGGGCCGCCTCGGCCAGGCCCTTGCCGCCGCCGCCGACCGCCTCGGCGCTGATCAGGCCGAGCAGGCCGGCCTGGCCCAGCGCGCCGATGGCCGCGCGGGGAAAGACGGCGTCGCGGTCGGTCGCCTGCGCGGCCGGCGCGACGGTGGACAGGACGATGGAATCGAGTGTTTGCAGGTAGGGCATGGCGTTCCTCATAGCGGCAAGGGGACGATAAGCGGCGCGGCCAGTGTAGCAGAGAGCGCCACACCGCCGCGCCCCGTACTCCGGGGTCCGGTCCACCATTTCTACACGGCCTCGTCCCTCGTAAGGCTGGCCGCCGATTTACGCCGCTCTACGGTTCTGCTTGTGTAGAAATGGCGGACCTGACCCCGGAGTTGCCGGCGTTGCTGAGGGTGGCCATTTCGCGCTGCATGTTGGCGATGGCGCGCGCGTTGTAGGTGTCGGCGAAGTAGGCGTTGCCGAACAGCTGGCCCGCTTCGGCCTTGCGGCACAGATGCGCCAGCGCGCCGCCCCGGTCCTGGCGGTACTTGACGTCCGGCAGGTGGCTGTATTCGCGCCGGATGCCGCGCGCGTAATTGTGATAGACCTCGTCGTCCTGGCCGAGGATGGCCAGGTCGACGCTGAGCATGACGTCCTTGAGCCGGTGCGTGATCGACGCTTCCTGGAAGTGGTCGGTGGCGCGTATCAGTTGCGCCGTGTCGTCCATTTCCTGCGCCAGGTGGCTGCCCAGCCACAACTGGGCGCTCGCTTCCTCGTTGGTCAACTCGCCCGGCTCGCCCCGGCGGCCGTATTCGGCGTCGTGGAACCAGAACGCCTGCTTGACGATGTCGACATCGAGCGGGTCCGGGCCGGTGTTGGCGGCCCAGGCGCGGATCTCGCACAGGCCGTGCACCAGGTGGTCGAGGTTGTGGTAGTGGCGGTCGGCGCCGCCGTAGGCGGTGGCGCCGGTCAGGCGCACGAACCATTGGTCGGCGTGGGCGATGGCCGGCACGTCGGCGTGGGCGTAGTCCCACAAGGTTTCCCATTCCTTGCGCAGCCAGCTGAGCACCCAGGCGTGGTAGGCCGGCCCGGGCACGAATTGCTTCATGATCCAGTTCCAGCCGATCGGCCCCTCGAGCGCCTTGACGAAGCTCGAACTGACCGAACCGAGGTCGCGCGGCGGCATGACGAAGATGGTCTTGGCGCCTTGTAACACGTCGACGTTGGTCTGCTGGATCAGGTTTTCATAGTCGAAATCGGCCGTGGTGCGGATGCCGCGGATCAGGCAGTCGGCGCCGTGCTTCTTGGCCGCGCGCGCCGTGTAGTCGCCCTTGACGATGACCACCTGCACGTTGTCCCAGCCCTGCTCGGCGCAGCTGAGCGCGATGATGCTTTTGCGCTCCTCGGCCGTGAACTTGGGTTTTTTGGCGGTGTTTTCGGACAGGAACACCACCACTTCGTCCGCGATCGAGCGCGCCTCGTTGATCACCCACATGTGGCCGTTGGTGATCGGGTCCAGGGTGCCCGAAAAGCCGATCTTCTTCATACGCCGCTCCAACCGATGTCAAAGGAGCATTTTAGACCGGAGTGGGCGTCGCAGTCTCGGGAAAATCGACTTGGACCTTCAGCCCGCCCAAACGCGCGGACTGGTCGAGGGTGAGCACGGCGCCGTGGCGCTCGGCGATGGACTTGATGATGGCCAGCCCCAGGCCGCTGCCGCCGGCCTCGCTGCCGGGCACGCGGTAGAAACGGTTGAAGACGCGCTCGCGCTCGTCGGGGGGAATGCCGGGGCCGGAATCCTCGACGCTGAGGATGACCCTGCCCGGGGCCGACTTGGCGCCCGGCACGCGGCGCAGGTCGAGGTCGACCGTGCCGCCGGCCGGCGTATATTTGATGGCGTTGTCGACCAGGTTGCGCAGCAGGATGATGAGGGCGTCGGGCTGGCCGTCGACGCCGGCCTCGTCGGCGTGGTGCAGGCCGAGGTCGATCTGGCGCGCCTGCGCCAGGCCGGCCATGTCGCCCAGGGTGCGCTTGAGCAGGTCCGACAGGCTCAGCGCCTCGAGCCGCGCGTCGTCGACCGAGCCCTCCTGGCGCGCCAGCACCAGCAGTTGCTCGACCAGCCGGGTGGCGCGCTCGATGCCGGCCGTCACGCGGCCGATGGCGACGTTGCGCGCGGCCTCGTCCTGCGCGCGCCCCAGGCTGAGCACCTGGAGCTTGAGCGCGGCCAGCGGCGAGCGCAGCTCGTGGGCGGCGTCGGCCACAAAATGTTGTTGCGCCTCGAAGGCGGTGCGCACGCGGCCGAACAGCAAGTTCAGTTCGTGCACCAGCGGCAGCACCTCGTCCGGTAAATCGTTTTCCGACACCGGCGACAAATCGTCGGCCTGGCGCGCGGCCACTTGGCGTTTGACGCGCGACACCGGCGCGAGCGAGCCGCTGACGACCCACCACACCACCAGCATCAAAATCGGCGCCATGACGGCGATCGGGCCGACCGTGCGCAGCGCCAGCGTGCCGGCCATGCGCTGGCGCACCGCCATGTCCTGGGCGACCTGCACCGTCTGGTTGCTGGTTTGCACCGAGAAGATGCGGTAGGTGGTGTTGTTGGCCTTGACGTTGGAAAAACCCAGCACGGCGCGCTGCGGCAGCGCCGCGCGCGACAGCGAGCGGAACACCTGGGCGCCGTCCGGGGTCCAGACCTGCACCACGAGGTCGTCGTTTTCGGGGTCGGCCACGGCGTCGGCGGCCTTGTTGGTCAGGGTCGCGCTCGAGCGCAGCGACATGGCCATTTGCTGCATGTGGTAGTCGAAGATCTGGTCGGCGTCGCTCAGCGCGCTGCGGTAGGCGATCAGCGCCTGGGCGATGGCCGCCATGGTGATGGCCGCCAGCAGAAACCACAGCAGCCTGCCGCGCAGCGAGTGCGTCACCACCGGCACCCGCGGCAACGATGGCAGCGAGGGCATCTTGACCTTCACCTTCATAGCTTGGGCACCATGTAGCCGAGGCCGCGCACGTTCTGAATCAGCTCGGCGCCGAGTTTTTTGCGCAGGCCGTGGATGTAGACCTCGACGGCGTTGCTGTTGACCTCGTCCTTCCAGCTGTACAACTTCTCTTCGAGCTGGTGCCGCGACAGCACGATGCCGGGCCGGGCGATCAAGGCTTCCAGCACGGCCCATTCGCGCGCCGACAGGTTGACCGGCTTGCCGTCGGCGATCACTTCGCGCGTTTGCGGATTGACCGAGACGTTGCCGTGCTCGAACACCGGCTCGGCGCGACCGGCCGAGCGGCGCAACAAGGCGCGGATGCGCGCCAGCAGCTCGTCGAGGTCGTAGGGTTTGAGCACGTAGTCGTCGGCGCCGGCGTCGAGGCCGGCGATGCGCTGCTCCTTGGCGTCGCGCGCGGTGGCCACCAGGACCGGGGTCAGCTCCTTGCGCGCGCGCATCGAACGCAGCACTTCGAGGCCGTCCTTGCGCGGCAGGCCCAGGTCCAGCAGCACCAGGTCGTAGGTTTGCGTTTGCAGCGCGGTGTCGGCCATGTCGCCGTCCTTCACCCAGTCGACCGCGTAGTGCTCGGCCCGCAGCAGGTCGAGCACCACTTCGCCGATCATCGTGTCGTCTTCTACCAGCAGAAGTCGCATGGTGTGTTTCCTTTCTTGTTATTGTCGCATTCCGCCAGAGGGTTGCAAATGACCGGTTTTTGATTACCCCAGTCGCACCGGGATGAAGATTCTCTCATCTCCGCGCTGGATCAGCAACGCCACCGACTTGCCGGACTTGTCGACCACCTGGCGCACCTGGTCGACGGTGTTGACCGCCAGCCCGTTGACCGACAGCAGCACGTCGCCCGGCTGGATGCCGGCGTTGGCGGCGGCGCCGCCGGCGTCCTCGATCACCAGGCCGCCGGGGATGCCGGACTGGCGCCGCTCCATCTGGTCGAGCGGACGCAGCGACAAGCCCAGGCGCAGCTTGGCGGTGCCCTGGTCGCCCCGCTCGCTACGGTCGGCCAGGGCGGCGACTTTATCGTTGGCATTGCCCAGGGTCGCCGTCAGCGGCACCAGTTTGCCGTTGCGCCACACCTCGAGGTTGATCTTCGAGCCCGGCTGGGCCAGGCCGACCATGGCCGGCAGGTCGATCGAGCTGACGATCTTCTGGCCGTTCATCGTGCGCACCACGTCGCCCGGACGCAGGCCGGCCTTGTCGGCCGGGCCGCCGCGTTCGACGTTGGCCACCAGCGCGCCTTCCGGCGTGGCCAGGTTGAACGAATCGGCGAAGCTCTGGTCGATCTCCTGCACCGTCACGCCCAGCTTGGCGTGTTCGACCTTGCCCTTGGAGACGATCTGGTCCTTGATCTTGGTGGCGACGTCGATCGGGATGGCGAACGACAGGCCCTGGTAGCCGCCGGTCTGGCTGTAGATCTGCGAGTTGATGCCGACCACCTCGCCGCGGGTGTTGAACAGCGGCCCGCCCGAGTTGCCGGGATTGACGGCGACGTCGGTCTGGATGAACGGCACGTACGAATCGTCCGGCAGCGAGCGGCCCTTGGCGCTGACCACGCCGGCGGTGACGGTGTTGTCGAGGCCGTATGGCGAGCCGATCGCCAGCACCCACTCGCCCACTTTCAGGTTGTCGGTCTTGGCCAGCGGCACGACCGGCAGGTTCTTGGCGTCGATCTTGAGCACGGCGACGTCGGTCTTGGGATCGGAGCCGAGCACCTTGGCGCGGAATTCGCGGCGGTCGGTCAGTTTGACGACCACTTCGCGGGCGTCGCGCACCACGTGGGCATTGGTCAGGATGATGCCGTCGGCGCTGATGATGAAGCCCGAGCCCATGCCGTGGGTCGGCATTTCGCGCTGGCCGCGCGGCTGCTGCTGGCCCTGGAAGCGGCGGAAGAATTCCATGAACGGGTCGTCGCCGAAGGCGTCGCCGCGGCCTGGACCGGCCTGGCCGCTGCCGTCGTACGAGGTCTTGACGCTGCCGGTGACGTTGATGTTGACCACGGCCGGGCCGTTGTGGGCCGCCACGACGCTGAAGTCCGGCAGCGAAATACTAGGGGCCGGCACCGCCTGCGGCGCGGCCTGGGCGGCGGCGGGCGCAGCCGCTGTTGCCACGGCGGCCACAGGAGCGCCGCCGGCGGCCGTCGCGCTGTTCTGGTGGACCACCACCGCACCGCCCGCGCCGATCGCGGCCAGTACGGCCACGGCGGCGACGGCGCGCTTGGCGGTCTTCGATCCGGACGAAGTAGTTTGGGACATATGCACTCCTGAATTGAATGAGGTTAGATGTATTCAATATGAGGCAAAAAACTTAGACGCCACTTAACATGAGTTACCGATACAAATGCTTACAAACAATGCAAATTTATTAAGATGGCGGACGTGCAACTGGCCGGATAAACCGGCCAGTTGGTCCTACTCGCGTGCCACCGAAGGCGCACACCCTACAACCGGATTACGCCGCCTGGCGCTGCTCCAGGGCCGCGACGTTGTCGCTGCCATCGATGACGATCTTGCGTGGCTTGAGGGCTTCCGGAATCTCACGCACCAGTTCGATGGTGAGCATGCCGTTGTCGAAGGACGCGCCGGTCACTTTGACATGGTTGGCCAGCTGGAAGCGCTGCTCGAAGTCACGCGCCGCGATGCCGCGGTGCAGATAGGTGCGCTCGGTGGCGTCCTTCTGTTTGCGGCCGACAACCTGCAGCGAATCGCGTTCGAAGGTGATGTCGATTTCCGACCGGTCGAAACCGGCGAGCGCCATCACGATCCGATACTTGTCTTCGGAGACCAGCTCGATGTTGTAAGGCGGGTAGCTTGGTGCGGAATCTCCCCGCTGGGCATCGTTCAGCAGTTGTGCCAGACGATCAAAACCGATAGCGGAACGATACAGAGGAGTGAGGTCAAAAGTACGCATGATAAATATCCTTTTCAAGTTAAGCGATATGGAAGCGTGGCCCCCATCTGGGCAACCACTGAGTCCGATATAGGTTGCTTTTCGGGGCTTTCAAGGCCTTGAAAAACGCCATCAACATCCCCAGCGGCCCACTTTTTTTAAAAATTTTTCAGTCGAACGCGACGTCTTCCAGCCGGAAACGGAATTTACGGCGCTCGGGCAAGGTCCACCCGGCGCCCGGTGTCGGATCGCGTGGCGGCTCAGAAGGTTCGTCTTGCGTGTGGTGCGCGCGAACGATTGCGCGAACTGGTTGGGCGACACCGACTTTCCTTCATGGATAATTTGGTCGCCCTCGACCCGGGCATAGTTGTGATCACCGTAGCTCCATGAGCGCAGCACGGTTCCCTCGGGCAAAAACAGCGATTTCCATTGGTAGCCGCGCACGCTCGCCGGGTCGCAGCCGGTAGCGAGTTTGGCTTGTTCGGCCAGCCAAAATTCGATCGCCGACGACACGCCCTCCGATAAATCCTGCGTGCCGCCAAGCTCGCTGAGCTGGTTGATCAGCTTGAGCAGGGTGGCGGTGTCCAGCTGCACGGTCACTGTGGATTTCACTCGATTTCCCCTTCTATTTTCTTCTGCTTTCCTCTACTTTCTTCTAGTTAGACCTAATTTGGCGCGGTCGGTTCTCCCGCCGGGAAAATAGAGAAAAATAGAAGGAAATAGAAAAATAAATCGAACACTTCCTGCAGGGGGCCGGTGGTGCATACCCCCCTGTGTATTCCCGCAGCATTTACCCGCTTGCGCGCGTGCTAAACTCTTTCTCTTGCCCAACCTTTCAACCTCCCTTTCAACTCTCTATCACGCCGCCCCATGTTCCCTATCCGTGCCGCACTCGCCGTCCTGTTGGCCACCGCCTTCAGCGCCCAGGCAGAAACGATCTCCGAGCAGCCCTATCCGGGCACCATCGTGCTCAAGGTCGACGCCAGCAACTTCGCCCAGCAAATCTTCCGCGTGCGCCAGACCATCCCGGCCAAGCCCGGCAAGCTGACCTTGCTGTATCCGCAGTGGGTGGTGGCCAACCACGGCCCCAGCGGCGCGCTCAACCAGTTCGCCGGCCTCAAAGCGAGCGCCAACGGCAAGCCGCTGGACTGGAAGCGCGACCCGCTCAACGTCTGGGCCTTCGCCATCGATGTGCCGGCCGACGCCAGCGCCGTCGAGGTCGAGTTCCAGTACCTGTCGCCGATCGAGGCCAGCCAGGGCCGCACCACCTTCACCGCCGACATCCTGGGCGTGCAGTGGCAGTCGCTGGCGCTGTATCCGGCCGGCTACCGCAGCCGCAACATCACCGTGCAGCCGAACTTGACCGTGCCGCCCGGCTGGCAGTTCGGCAGCGCGCTGGAGACGGCCGCGCGCAACGGCGACGAGATCGCCTTCAAGCCGCTCGACCTGGAAACGCTGCTCGATTCGCCGCTGTTCGCCGGCCGTTATTTCCGCCGCGTCGACCTCGATCCGGGCGCCAAGGTGCCGGTGCACCTGAACATGGTGGCCGACAGCGCCGAGCAGCTGGCGGCGACGCCTGAGCAGATCGCGCCGCACCGCGCGCTGATCCAGCAAGCCTATAAACTGTTCGATTCCAGGCACTACCGCCACTACGATTTCCTGTTCGCCATCAGCGACGAATTCGGCGGCATCGGCCGCGAGCACCACGAGTCGAGCGAGAACGGCGTCAAGCTGGGCTACTTCACCGAATGGGCCAAGTACGAGGCGCGGCGCGAGTTGCTGTCGCACGAATTCGTGCACTCGTGGAACGGCAAGTTCCGCCGCCCGGCCGGCCAGGACGTGCCCAACTTCAACACGCCGCTGGACAACTCGCTGCTGTGGGTGTACGAGGGCCAGACCCAGTACCGGGGCGCGGTGCTGGCCGCGCGCTCGGGGCTGATCAAGCCGGAGAACACGCGCGACCTGCTGGCCGCCTCGGCCGCTCGGCTGGACAACGTCAAGGGCCGCGAATGGCGCGCGGTGCAGGACACCACCTACGATCCGATCGTCAACGCCCGCCGCCCGCAGGTGTGGAACAACTGGCAGCGCGGCGAGGATTACTACCAGGAAGGCCAGCTGATCTGGCTCGACGCCGATACCCGCATCCGCGAGCTGTCCAACGGCAAGCGCTCGCTCGACGATTTCGCGCGCGCCTTCTTCGGCGTCGACGACGGCGCCCGGGTCGCCAGGCACTACACGTTCGACCAACTGGTGGCGGCGCTGAACGCGGTGCAGCCGTACGACTGGGCCGATTTCCTGCGCAGCCGCGTGGAAAGCCACGGCCCCGGCGCGCCGCTCGACGGCCTGGCGCGCGCCGGCTGGAAATTGGTCTACGCCGAGCAGCAAACCGCGTTCCTCAAGGCCGAGGAAGAGCTGAGCAAGTCGGCCAACTTCCAGTATTCGCTGGGCTTCTCGGTGGGCGCCGAAGGCAAGCTCGAGGCATTCATGTGGGAAGGCGTCGGTTTCAAGGCCGGCATGTCCGGCGGCTCGACTTTGCTGGCCGTCAACGGCCGCGCCTACAAGCCGGACGTGCTGCGCGCGGCGGTCACGGCAGCCAAGGACGGCAGGGAGCCGATCCAGCTGCTGGTCAAAAAGGGCAATCTGTACCAGACCTACGCGCTCGACTATCACGGCGGCCTGAAGTACCCGCGCCTGGAGCGCATCAAGGGCGTGCCGGACCGGCTCGAGGCCATCCTCAAGCCGCTGAAGTAAAGGAACACGTCGCCCGCGCGCCTGTCCCGCACGGGCGGCGCGGGGCGGTTTTGCTACGTTTTGGTGTATGCTGGCGGTATGAACAAAGACACCGACATCCAACTGAGCGGCCCCTTCAAGGCCACCGACGGCTCCGGCCGTGCCCACGACGCCAAGGCGATCCGCATCTTCGACGAAGGCTACGGCGCCATCGACGTCTACGTCGATTTCGCCGGCTCGATCAGCGGCCTGCACAAGGACAAAGCGCTGATCGACGCCGTCGTCGCGCAGCTGCGCACGGTCGGCTACAAGGGCCCGGCGCTGACGGCCGGCGACCCGGTGCTGCAGGAAGGCAAATTGCTGGTGCTCGAATCGCCCGACGAATTCAACACCTTCGCCGCCGGCAAGGGCTGGAAAGACCTGGCCGAGGAATTCGGCGACGACTAACCGGTTCAAGCCAGATAGCGGCCGCTCCAGACGGCGATCAGGTCGGCCACGTAGACGGCGTCCTCGCGCCGGGTCAGCAGGTGGTCGGCGCTGTCGAGCGAGATAAAACTTTTCGGATGCCTGGCGGCCGTGAAAATATCGACGGCGTTGCTGATCGGCACCGTGTCGTCGCCGGGCGCGTGCATCACCATCAGGGCCCGCCTCAGGGCTGCGATCTTCACCTTCAAATTATGCTCGCCGGCGTCCTCGACGAATTGGCGCTTGATGCGGAACGGCCGCCCCGCCAGTTGCACCTGGGCCTCGCCGTCGCGCGCGATCGCGTCCAGGTGCGCGCTGAACAGGCCGGTCACATGCGACGGATCGCTGGGCGCGGCCACGGTGACGACGGCGGCCACTTCCGGCATGCGGTCGGCGGCGGCCAGCACGGCCGCGCCGCCCAGGCTGTGGCCGATCAACAGGCGCGGCGCGGCGAAATTGTCCCGCAGGAAATCAGCGGCGGCCACCAGGTCGGCCAGGTTGGACGAGAAATTGGTGTTGGCGAACTCGCCCTCGCTCGCGCCCAGGCCGGTGAAGTCGAAGCGCAGCACGGCGATGCCGTGGCCGGTCAGCGCCTGCGCGATGCGGCTGGCGGCGAACACGTCCTTGCCACACGTGAAGCAGTGGGCGAACAAGGCGTAGGCCTTGATGTCGGCCGCGTCGCCATCGGGCGCGTCGAGCCGCGCGGCCAGTTTGGCGCCGTCGGCGCCGGGGAATGCCTGTTTATGTGATCGCATAGGGGTTCCCTGGATGAGTTCCGCCAAGAATACATCAAACCCCGGCCGCCATGTCAGCCGAATAGCCCGTGCAAATACCAGCGCGTGACCGCCTCGGCGTCGTTGCCGCTGCGTTCCCGGTACAACCAGTAATGCGCGTGGTCGCGCCCTTCTGCCATGAAATAATCGCGGTTCTGCATCTCGGCCCACCAGCCCGCCTCGATGCGCTCGCCGGTCGACACGATCTTCAACGGCGAGCCGTAAAACGGCCGGTGCTCGCGCATCAGCAGGGCGATCGGCTTGGCCAGCAGCCACGCCGGACGCGGCAGGCTCGGCAGGTCCGGCGGCAACTGCGCGCGGGCGTCGGCCGGGCGTATTTTGTCGTGCACGCCGACCCAGGCGTTGGCGTGCTCGGGCCGGTAATCGGCGCGCGGCGCCGCCTGCAACACGTTCTCCGGCCCCAGCCGCGCGGTCAGCAACTCGAGCAGGCGCTGCCAGTCCTCCTTGCTGCCGCCCGGCTCGGGAAACAGCGATTCGCTCGGCGGCGCCATCGGCCGCACCCGCGGCGCCTCCAGGCACAGGCCGATCACCGGCGCCTCCAACACCTGCTTGGCCAGGCGCTCCTTGAGCAGGCGCACCAGATGCTCGTCGCGCCAGGTCGGCTCGGCCAGCACCACCTCGAGCGCCGTCGGCGGGCGCGCCACCCGGCCGCGCTCGTGCTCGAGCAACAGGACGATGCGCTCGACGGCGAACTGGTGCGCGCTGAGCCACCCGGTCAGCTGCAGCAGCAGCCGGTGCGCGCCGAACAGCAGCGCCTCGGCGTTCTCGACCCGGTCGAACAACTCGAGCTTGGCGCGGAAGCTGGCCGGCGCCGCCAGCCACTGGTGCATTTCCGGGCGCTCGCCGTGGGCGTCGTCGAGCATGTCGAGCAAGGCGCGCCCGCAGCGCCGCTGCAGGCCCGGACGCGGCAGCGCGCGCGCCTGGCCCACGGTCAGGCAGCCGATGCCCTCCAGCCAGGCCAGGTAGGGCCGCGCCGGCGGCAGCAGGCCCACCGGCAGGCGCGCCAGGCGCCGCGTCATCGACGCCACCGTCAGCGCGCGCCCGGCGTCGGCGCGCGCCAGCAGCCAGGCGCCGCGCGCGGTCGGCGCGCAAGCGATGACGGCGCTGAAACCGAGCGCGCGCAGGCTGGCGGCGATCTGCCGGCACAATGACCGCACGCCGCCGAACAGGCGCAGGCTGGCGCCCACGTCGAGCAACAGGGTCGCCTCCTCGGCCATGGCCAGTTGCGGCGTGAAGCGCAGCAGCGCCATCGCCACCGCCTGCAGCGCCTCGGCCTCCTGCTGCGGGGCGCGCTGCTGGAAGCGCGCGTGCGGCGCCAGCATCAGCGCGCCGCCGCGCCGCATGCCCGGCCCGACGCCGGCCGCGCGCGCCGACGCCGACATCGCCGCCACCCGCTCCTGCTCGAGCACGACGGTGCAGGTGTCGTCAGACCAGCGCGGGCAAAACACTTCGAGCGGCAGCCGGGGCAGGTGCAGGGCGATCCAGAGGCGCATGGCGTTGTAGCAAAGAAGGGGTCAAAGGTAAGAACAAGGGGGTGTCGCGCTGCGGCCCGCGCCGCTTGACGAAACCGATGTCGACACCGCCGGCGGCGGCCGTCAGCGACAGGCGCAGCGGCGCCGGCGAGGCGTCCTGCGCGGCCGCCAGCGGGCGCAGCATGCAAAACAGCGTGTCCGCGCTTTGCGCGGCCAGATGCAGCCGGCGCAAGGTTTCGCCGCGCGCGTGGGTTTGCCACAGCAGCAGCGCGCCGCAACAGCCGCTGCGCAGCACCTGCTCGGCCGCCCACAAGGCGTCGCCGCCGCCTTTGCCCTGGGCGCCGCCGCCCCGTATCCAGATCAATTGCGACGGCTCGAGCCCCAGCGCGGCCAGCGCCAGCGCCTGCGGCGGGTGCGGCGGCTGCAACAGCACGATGGGCCGCTTGCCCAGCGCCGCCAGCGCCGGGCGCAGCAGGCGCAACTCGCCGATGCCGTCCTGCTGCAGCAGCAAGTCGATCAGGGTGCCCAGCGGCCAGCCGCCGCCGGGCAACTGCGCCGACAAGGCGGCAAAGCCGGTGTCGACGCAGCGCGTGGCGCTGTGCGCCAGTTGCGACGCCCGCCACAGCGACGGATGGACGGTTTCCGGCGCGGCAATAAGGGGGAAGGATTCATGATGTCACCAGCGCATTGTAGCGCAAATACTGTATAAATACACAGTACTATTTCAACCCCGTTTTGGCAAGGCCGAATTTGTATGGCGCGCGGCATGCTGTAACATGACGCGACGGAAACATCACCAGGACATTATTTTGCACACAATACAACTGGTCGGCGCGGTCATTTTCGGCCTCGCCCTGCTCCACACCTTCACCGCCAAATCCTTCGAGGTGCTCTCGCGCCGCCACCCGCGCCACGCCGGCCTGTTCCACCTGCTGGGCGAAGTGGAGGTCGTGTTCGGCTTCTGGGCCTTTATTTTGATCACCGCCATGGCCTTCCTCGACGGCCCCCAAGCCGCCATCGACTACGCCGAAACGCGCCACTACACCGAGCCGCTGTTCGTCTTCACCGTGATGGTGGTGGCCGCCTCGCGCCCGGTGCTCGACATCGTCCGGCGCGTGCTGCGCACCCTGGCCCGGCTGCTGCCGGTGTCGACCGACCTGGCGCTGGCCTGGTTCGGCCTGGCGCTGGTGCCGCTGACGGGCTCGCTGATCACCGAGCCGGCCGCGATGACCTTGGCGGCGCTGATGCTGGCGCCGCTCATTTTCCGCCAGGGCATGCCCGAATGGCTCAAGTACGCCGCCCTTGGCGTGCTGTTCGTCAACGTCTCGATCGGCGGCACGCTCACCGCCTACGCCGCGCCGCCGGTGCTGATGGTCGCCTCCACCTGGCAATGGGACAGCGCCCACATGGCGAGCCACTTCGGCTGGAAGGCGGCCGTCGCCGTCGCCTTCAACGCCAGCGTCGTCAGCTTGCTGCTGCGCCCGCACCTGCGCGCGCTGGCCGGCGCCGCCGGGCCGGGCCCGGACGGCGACGCCGTCGCCGTCGATACACCGTTGCCGGTGCCATGGCCGGTCACCCTGATCCACCTCGCCTTCCTGGCCGGCGTGGTGCTGCTCAGCCACCATCCGGTGCTGTTCCTCGGCCTGTTCATGCTGTTCCTCGGCTTCACGTCGGCCTACCAGCGCTACCAGAACCCCTTGATCATCAAGGAAGGCTTGCTGGTGGGCTTTTTCCTGGCCGGCCTGGTGGTGCTCGGCGGCATGCAGCAATGGTGGTTGCAGCCCATCGTCGAAAGCCTGTCGCCGGTGGCCTTGTTCTTCGGCGCGCTGGGCTTGACGGCGATCACCGACAACGCCGCGCTGACCTACCTCGGCTCGCTGATCGTCGGCATCTCCGAACAATCGCAATACATGCTGATGGCCGGCGCGGTGGCCGGCGGCGGCCTGACGGTGATCGCCAACGCGCCCAATCCGGCCGGCGCCTCGCTGCTGCGGCGCGGCTTCAACGACGAATCGATCGGCGCCGTCGGCCTGCTGCTCGGCGCGCTGGGACCGACCCTCGTCGCGGCGGCCGCCTTCCTGCTGCTGTAAGCCCGATGGTCCCGCGTGGCGGTACTTGTCAAAAAATAATGCCCAATCATTAAAATCATCTTAGTATCTAACTGCAACCTTTTCACCCATCAACTGTTAGAGATAGGATCGATGATGAGAACAACACCATTGGGTCTGCTGCTGCTGGGTGCCGCCTGCCTGCCGTCGTTCGCCCACGCGGCGGCGCGGCCCACCGACAGCGCCTTCGCCACACCGCAGCTGCGGGTCGACATCGGCGGGCGCAAGCTCAACCTGTACTGCAGCGGCGCGGGCAAAACCACCGTGCTGTTCGACAGCCCTTCGGGCGACGGCGGCTGGAGCTGGTTCAAGGTGCAACCGGAGGTGGCCAAGCACACCCGCGCCTGCGTGTACGACCGCGCCGGCTACGGCTTCAGCGACCCGGCCAGCCGGCCCAACACGTCGGACAACGCGGTCGAGGACCTGCACAAGGCGCTGGCCAAGGCTGGCGTCAAGCCACCCTATCTCCTGGTCGGCAACTCGCTGGGCGGCGGCAACGCCCAGGTCTATGCCTACCGCCATCCGGACGAGGTCAAAGGCCTGGTACTGGTCGAACCGCAAACCGAGGACGAGACCACGCGCCTGAACAAAGCCTCCGGCGGCATGATCGACAAAATCTACGACATGGTCAAACAGAATGATGACGACTGCCTGCGCGCGGCGGCCAAGGGATTCAAGGCCGGCGGCGAGGCGCTGGCCAACTGCGTCGGCAATCCCGCCGACTACTACGGCCCGGTGATCGGCCCGCAAGTGCTCAAGACGATGAAGACGACAGCCTACTGGCGCACGCGGGTCGACGAATACAAGGCGATCCCGACCAGCGACAACCAGCTGCGCGCGCTGCGCAAACCCTTCGGCGAGCTGCCGCTGCTGGTGCTCACGCGCGGCGTCAGCCCGTACGCCATTCCGGACAAGCCGCAAAGCGCAATTAACAAGGCCATGGAGGACGAGAACGAAAAGATCCACAAGGAGATCGCGGCGCTCTCGACCAAAGGCGCGCAACGCGTGGTGGCCGGTGCCGCGCACGGCATCCAAGGCGACCAGCCGGCCGCCGTGACGGCCGCCGTGCTGGAAATACTGAAACAAATCGACTAGGCGCGGTCGCCGGCACACCTGGCGCGCACCGTAGCGCCAGGATATTGCTTAACCGTCAATTATAGTATCATCAATGTTTCGGTCGGCTACGCCACCTCGCCCGCCCAACATTCCGACAGGACCACCAATGAAACCAGCAATCGCCCTCCTCGTGACCTTACCCCTCCTGACGTCAGCCGTTCACGCGGTCGACTTCGACGTGTCGGGCGTCAAACTCGGCATGCCGAGCGAAGCGGCGCAGAAGGTGCTCAAGGCAAGCAACCCAAAATATCAGATCACCACCATCAAATCGCCCAGCGGCGTCGCGGCCGGCGTGGACGGCATTGTGATGGGCTCGCAACAAACGGCCGAGGAACATTTCCAGATGCTCACCAACCCGTCGGGACAGGTCTGGTTCGTCGGCAAGGCACAAACAGTTCCCAAGGGTAAAAGCTTCGGCGGTGCGCAAATGAAAGCCTCGTTGATCGAAAAATACGGCCGCCCCACGGACGACTATGCCAGCAGCGCCGGCAGCGGACACATGCGCTGGCACTTCGACCGGGCGGGAAAACTTTATCAGGGAGACCCTGTGCTCTCGCCCTGCGTCGCCCCGCCCGGCGAAGCCCAGATCGGCTTGAGCGTGATTGGCGTCTGGGTCAAATACCCCACCAGTTTCAACCCGAAATGCGGCAAGGTGATCGACGCCGTCTATATGGGCGACGGAGCCACGGGCCTGGTCGAGAAGTACGTGACGCGTGCCTACGAGGCGGCGGCGACCTACGACACCATCGTGCGGGAAACCGCGGCGATGAAAAAGCAGCGCGACGACGCGATCAACAAAGAGACCAAGGCTGGAAACAAACCTGGCCTGTAACGCGTTGCGTCAGGCGCGCTGGTGGCGGTCGAAAAACTGCATCATCATCTTGCTGGCGTCCGGGCCGGCTTTGGTGTTGTAGGCCAGCGTGTCGTCGCCGCCGCTCCAGGCGTGCTCGAGCTGCTCGATCTGCGCCACGCGCAGCAGCAGCTTCCTGCCGTCGTAGAAGTCGTCGATGCGGTGGGCGTTGTGGCGCCCGCCCCGCCCCTGCGACTTGAGCGTGGTCTTCGGTTGCGCGACGGCGCCGATGCGGTTGAACGCCTGGCTCTGGCGGACCAGTTGCGTCTGATTGATCGGGCGCACCACGCTGTCGCCCTCGCCCTGGATCAGGATCATCGGCATGCCGGGGAACTGCGGCTGGCGCATCAGCACTTCGCGCACCGCCATATCGGCGCGCAGGCCGCCGCCGTGCTGCATGACGCCCAGCGCGCCCATCTGGCTGTGGCCGGCGCCGAACACGGGACCCGAATGCATGCCCACCGCCGCAAACAAACGCGGGTGGTTGAGCGCGACGATGTTGGCCATGCCGGCCCCCGCAGAGATGCCGGCGATATAGATGCGCGAGCGGTCGATCGCGTATTCCGTCATGACCTTGTTGACCATGCCGACGATCATCGGCACGTCGCCGCCCCCCTCCTGCGTGGCGCGGTCGTACCATTTCCAGCAGCGCTGCGCGTGCGCGCTGACCGACTGCTGCGGATAGAGCACGGCGTAGCCCATCTGCTCGGCCCACTGGTTCATGCGCGTGCCCTGCGCGAACTGGGTGGCGGTCTGCTGGCAACCGTGCAGCATCACCACCAGCGGCAAGCCCTTGCGGATCGCCTGGGCGGGAATATTGTTGGGCAGGTACAGCCAGTACCCGAGACGATGCGCGGGCGTACCCACGCCGGCCGGCGTCGCGTAGTGCGAGGCCAGCCATTTGCCGGGGGCCGGCGGAGTGTGGGGAGCGGGCGTGGGCGGGTTGGCGGCGCGAACCGGACGTTTAACCCGCACCCCGGCATCCGGGACCGCCCGCGCCGCCGGTTTTGGGGTCGGACCCCGTACGGGGTCCGACCCCTTCTTGGCTAGGGGTTTGGCCACCTTGACCACCTTGGCCACCTTGGCCAGCTTGGCCGCCGGCGCCCGCTTGCGCTTGGGCGCGGGCGGCGTGGCGGCCTTGAACAGCGCCGTCATCAACTTGTTGACGGACTTACTCTGACGTGTGCCGGTACGCACCAGACTACGCAGCAAACCAGCGGCACTCTTCATCGGATAGACCTCCTGTTGCCATAAAGTCTACCCTGAAAACGTCCTGCACCTGCGTTCGCCACCTCGCTTACCGGCCTATCGATGCGGCATCAACGCAACATCGACTCCCACACTTTCTGCAAGCGCTTGGCCGACACCGGCATCGGCGTGCGCAGCTCCTGGGCGAACAGCGACACGCGCAACTCCTCGAGCATCCAGCGGAATTCGACCATCTTCGGATCGGTGTTCTTGCCGGCCGATTTATCCTTGTTGGCACGCTGGTACAACGCCGCCGCCGACTGCCATTCGGCCATCAGCTTGGCGTCGCGCGCGGGGTCGCCGCGCAGCTTTTCGATGCGCACGTTGATCGCCTTCAGATAGCGCGGGAAGTGCGCCAGCTGGCTGTATTCGTTGTCCGACAGGAAGCGCTTGTTGACCAGCGCCTGCAACTGCGCCTGCATGTCGGCGGCGGCCGCCGCCGGCAGCCCCTGCAAGCGCTTGGGCAGGCCGTGGAATTCGGTCAGCACCTGCGACAGCAGGCGCGCGATCTCGTTCACCAGCAGCACCAGGCGCGACTTGCCCTCGTCCTTGCGCTTGGCGAAACTGGCGGCATCGAGCGGCAACGGATCTTGCAGGCAGGCGATATCGAGCGCCTTGTTGATGATCTGTTCGCGCAGCTCCTCCTGCGTGCCCATGCTCATGAACTGCATGCCCATTTGCTGCAGGCCGGGGATGCCCTTTTCGATGAACTTGATCTGGTCCTTCATCTGCAGCGCGAACAGCCGGCGCAGGCCGATCCGGTGGGTGCGCGCCGCCACCGTCGGATCGTCGAAGACCTCCAGGTCGCAGTGCGTGCCCTTGTCGACCAGCGCCGGGAAGCCGATCAGGGTCAGCTTGCCCTGGACGATCTCCAGCAGCTCCGGCAGCTCGCCGAAGGTCCAGCTGGTGAGGCCCGTCAAGGTGATGCCGCTGGCGGCGCTGGACGCCTCCTTGGCCTTATCGCTGCCCTTGCCCGGCGCCGACGCCGCTGCCGCGTTGCCGCCGGCCGCGCGCGACGGCACTGCCGAAGGCGCAGCAGCGCCCCCGCTGCCCAGCGCCCGCATCGTCACCCCCTGCGTGCCCGACGTCTCGGCCATCTTCTGGAAGCTCTCGCGCGCCTGCGCGCCGAATTCGGCCTGCAGGGTGGCCAGGTTGCGGCCCATCTCCAGCTGGCGTCCGTGCTCGTCGATCACCTTGAAGTTCATGAAGTGATGGGCCGGCAAGGTCTCGGGCTTGAAGTCGGTGGTCAGCACCGAGATCGTGATTTGCGACCGGATGTCGGCGATGATCGCGTCGATCAAGTCGCCCCGGCCGAAGATGCCCGCCTCGTGTACCCGCTCGCAGAACCTGGCCGCGTAATCGGGCAGCGGCACGCAATGGCGGCGCAGCTTTTGCGGCAGGGATTTGAGCAGCAGGTGCACCTTCTCCTTCAACATGCCCGGCACCAGCCACTCGCAGCGCTCGCGCGGCAACTGGTTCAACGCGAACAGCGGCACGGCCATCGTCACGCCATCGCGCACGCTGCCAGGTTCGAAGTGGTAGGTCAGCGCCATTTCCAGTCCCGTCACCGACATCATCTTCGGGAACAGGTCCGTGGTGACGCCGGCCGCCTCGTGGCGCATCAATTCGTCGCGATTGAGGTACAGCAGTTTCGGCTCGGCCGCCGTGGCGTCCTTGTGCCACTTCTCGAAGCCGGCGCCGTTGACCACGTCGGCCGGTATCAGCTTGTCGTAGAAGGCGGCGATCAATTCATCGTCGACCAGCACGTCGAGGCGGCGCGACTTGTGCTCGAGGTTCTCGATCTCCTTGATCAACTTGTGGTTGTGGGCGAAGAACGGCGCGCGCGTGTCGTAGTCGCCGCCGACCAGCGCGTCGCGGATGAAGATTTCGCGCGCCTCGGCCGGATTGTGCAGCGCATAGTTGATGCGGCGCTGGCTGTACACCACCAAGCCATACAACGTGGCGCGCTCGGACGCGCTGACCTGCGCCCCGCGTTTTTCCCAGCGCGGCTCGCCCCACGATTTTTTCAGCAGGTGGCCGCCGACCTTCTCCAGCCACTCCGGCTCGATGCGGGCCACGCAACGCGCGTACAGGCGCGTGGTGTCGACCAGTTCCGCCGCCATGATCCACTTGCCCGGTTTTTTCAGCAGCGAGGAACCCGGCCAGATATTGAACTTGATGCCGCGCGCGCCCAGGTAGCCCGCGCCCGGTTCGTCCTCGCTCTTGAAGCCGATGTTGCCCAGCAGGCCGGTCAGCAGCGCCAGGTGCAGGTTTTCGTACGTGGCCGGCGCCTCGTTGATGCGCCAGCCCTGCTCCTTGACGATGGTCAGCAGCTGCGAGTGCACGTCGCGCCACTCGCGCAGCCGCAGTTGCGACAGGAAGTTGGCGCGGCAGTTGTCCATCAGCTGGCGGTTGGTTTTTTTATGCTCGATGGCGTTCTCGAACCACTGCCAGATCTTCAGATAGCTGATGAACTCCGACTTCTCGTCGGCGAACTTCTTGTGCGCCTCGTCGGCCGCCTGCTGGTGCTCCATGGGGCGGTCGCGTGGGTCCTGCACCGACAGCGCGGAGGCGATGATCAGCACTTCGTTCAGGCTCGCGTTGTCCAGCGCGGCGAGGATCATGCGGCCCACCCTCGGGTCCAGCGGCAGCTTGGCGAGCTTGTTGCCCAGTGGCGTGAGCTGGTTGTATTCGTCGACCGCGCCCAGTTCCTGCAGCAGCTGGTAGCCGTCGGCGATGGCGCGCGCCAGCGGCGGCTCGATGAACGGGAAGGTCTCGACATCGGTCAGGTGCAGGGACTTCATGCGCAGGATGACGGCCGCCAGCGACGAGCGCAGGATCTCCGGCTCGGTGAACTTGGGCCGTTGCAGGAAGTCCTGCTCCTCGTACAGGCGGATGCAGACACCGTCGGCGACGCGGCCGCAACGGCCGGCGCGCTGGTTGGCGGCCGACTGCGCGATCGGCTCGATCTGCAGCTGTTCGACCTTGTTGCGGTAGCTGTAGCGCTTGACCCGCGCCAGGCCGGCGTCGACCACGTAGCGGATGCCGGGCACCGTCAGCGACGTTTCGGCGACGTTGGTGGCCAGGACGATGCGGCGCGCGTTGGTCAGCTTGAACACGCGCTCCTGCTCCTCGGCCGACAGGCGGGCGAACAGCGGCAGGATCTCAACGTGCGGCGGATGGTGCTTGCGCAGCGCCTCGGCGGCGTCGCGGATTTCGCGCTCGCCGGGCAGGAACACCAGCACGTCGCCGGAGCCGAGGCGGCACAGTTCATCGACGCCGTCGACCACCGCGTCCATCAGGTCGCGCTTTTCGCGGGCGGCGGCGGTGCGCTGGCCCTTGCCCTCGGCGTTGGCCACGGCCGGATTCTGCACATCGCTCTCGATCGGGCGGTAGCGCACCTCGACTTTATACAGGCGGCCGGAGACCTCGATCACCGGCGCCGGCATGTCCGGCGTGCCGAAATGGCGCGAGAAGCGCTCGGCGTCGATGGTCGCCGAGGTAATGATCACCTTCAGGTCCGGACGGCGCGGCAGCAGCTGCTTCAGGTAGCCGAGCAGGAAGTCGATGTTCAGGCTGCGTTCGTGCGCCTCGTCGATGATGATGGTGTCGTAGTTCTTCAGCAGCGGGTCGGTCTGGGTCTCGGCCAGCAGGATACCGTCGGTCATCAGCTTGACCGACGCGCCCTTCATCAGGGTGTCGGCGAAGCGCACCTTGAAGCCGACCGTCTCGCCCAGCGGCGTGCCCAGTTCCTGGGCGATGCGCTTGGCGGTGGACGAGGCGGCGATGCGGCGCGGCTGCGTGTGGCCGATCAGCGCCTTCTGGCCGCGTCCCAGCTCCAGGCAGATCTTCGGCAGCTGGGTGGTCTTGCCGGAGCCGGTTTCGCCCGAGACGATGATCACCTGGTGCTTTTGCAGCGCCTCGGCGATTTCGTGGCGGCGGCCGGAGACCGGCAGGTCTTCCGGGAACGTAATCGGCGGCAGCGGGTTGCGGAACGCGCGCTCGGCGGCGCGGGCGGCCTGCTCCTCGGGTGTCAGGCGTGGCTTCGGCGCGCGCTGTCCGACCCGCACACCGGAGCCAGGGGTCTGACCCCGCACGGGGTCAGACCCCGCCTTGGCCTGGGGTTCGCCTCTGGGATTGCGCGCCTGCTGGCCCTGCGCTTGCGGGGTGCGGGACGGGGCGTTGCGGGGGCTGCGGGGCTGGCCAGGCGTGCGGTTGTCGGCGGTTTTCGGTTTATTGCTGGCTTCTGACATTGTTTTTTACAAGATTGGAGCGCGGAACTCGCGCACCGAATTATAATGCGGCTAATGGAAAACCCTACCCAATTCGTCCAATGGCTGCGTTCCGTCGCGCCCTACATCCACGCCTTCCGCGGCAAGACCTTCGTGGTCGCCTTCCCCGGTGAACTGGTCAGCGCCGGCGCGCTGCAGGTGCTGGCCCACGATTTGTCGCTGCTGCACGCGCTCGACATCAACGTCACCGTGGTCTACGGCTCGCGCCCGCAGGTGGCCGAGCAGCTGGCCCTGCGGAACGTCGAGGGCCGCTTCCACAACGGCGTGCGCATCACCGACACGGCCGCCATGGAGTGCGCCAAGGAGGCCGCCGGCGAGTTGCGCCTCGACATCGAGGCCGCCTTCAGCCAGGGCTTGCCGAACACGCCGATGTCGAACGCGGCCATCCGTATCATTTCCGGCAACTTCATCACCGCCCGCCCGCTCGGCGTCATCGACGGCGTCGACCTGGAACTGACCGGCGTCACCCGCAAGGTCGACGCCGAGACGATCCACTCGATCCTCGGCTCCGACGGCCTGGTGCTGCTGTCGCCGCTGGGCTTCTCGCCCACCGGCGAGGCGTTCAACCTGACCATGGAGGACGTCGCCTGCAGCGCCGCCATCGCGCTGCACGCCGACAAACTGGTGTTCATCACCGAGACCGACATGATGGTCGACGCCGCCGGCACCGAAATCCGCGAGCTGTCGTCGCACCAGGCCGAGGCCGTGCTGCAAGCGGGATTCCTGCCCGATTCGACCGCGTTCTACCTGAAACACTGCATCAAGGCCTGCGACAACGGCGTCGAACGCTCGCACATCGTGCCGTTCGCGATGGACGGCTCGGCGCTGCTCGAGCTGTTCACCCACGACGGCGTGGGCACCATGATCTCGCACGAAAACCTCGAATCGCTGCGCAAGGCCACAATTGAGGACGTCGGCGGGATTATCAAGCTGATCGAGCCGCTCGAGGCCGACGGCACGCTGGTCAAGCGCGGACGCGAGCTGATCGAGCGCGAGATCGATTATTTCTCCGTCATCGAACACGATGGCGTGATCTTCGGCTGCGCGGCGCTGTACCCGTTCCCGGAACAGAAAATGGCCGAAATGGCATGCCTGACCGTCAACCCCGAGGTCCAGGCCCAGGGCGACGGCGAGCGCATTTTGAAACACATGGAAAACCGCGCGCGCGCCATCGGCGTGACCAAGTTGTTCGTGCTCACCACGCGCACCTCGCACTGGTTCCAGAAGCGCGGCTTCGTGCCGACCACGGTCGACTCGCTGCCGAAGGACCGCCAGCGCATGTATAACTGGCAGCGCAAATCCCAGGTCCTGATTAAATCTTTATAATCACGGTTTATCGAACCGTTTTCAGGAGCAACACAGATGGCCCGCACCGTGCAATGCGTCAAACTCAACAAGGAAGCCGAAGGACTGGACTTCCCGCCGTATCCGGGCGAACTGGGTAAGAAGATCTACGAGACGGTCTCCAAGGAAGCCTGGGCCGCCTGGCTCAAGCACCAGACCATGCTGGTCAACGAGAACCGCCTGAACCTGGCCGACCAGCGCGCGCGCAAGTACCTGGCGCAGCAGATGGAAAAGCATTTCTTCGGCGACGGCGCCGACGCGGCCATGGGCTACGTGCCGCCGACCGAGTAAATCTTAAAAACCCCGAACCAGCGTTGTGGCCAGCGGCCGCCGCGGGTTTGGGGTCGTACCCAGTTGGGTACGACCCCGGTTTGGCCGGGGGTATGCCTCTTAAAACTTCAACGTCTTCACGCCTTCGGCGGTGCCCAGCAGGCACACATTGGCCCCGCGCGCGGCGAACAATCCCACCGCGATCACGCCGACGATCTGGTTGATCCGCGCTTCCAGCGCCACCGGATCGGTGATGGCCAGGCCGGCCACGTCGATCAGCATGCCGCCGTTGTCGGTGATGAAAGCCTCGTCCGTGCCCGGCTTCAGACGCAGCTTCGGCTCGCCGCCCAGCTTGGCCAGCTCCCGCGTGACCGACGCGCGCGCCATCGGCAGCACCTCGACCGGCAGCGCGAACTTGCCCATCACGTCGACCAGCTTGGAGCCGTCGGCGATGCACACAAAACGCTTGGCCACCGAGGCGACGATTTTTTCGCACGTGAGCGCTGCGCCGCCGCCCTTGATCATCGCGCCGGTGTGGGTGATCTCGTCGGCGCCGTCGATGTAGACGGCGATCTCCGGCACGTCGTTCAAGTCGAACACGGCGATGCCGTGGCCGCGCAGGCGCGCCGCGGTGGCTTCCGACGACGCCACGGCGCCCTTGATGTCGGCCTTGATCTTGGCGAGCTCGTCAATGAAAAAATTGGCGGTCGAGCCGGTGCCCACGCCGATGATCTCGTTCTTGACCACGTAATCGATGGCGGCGCGCGCCACGGCTTGCTTCAGTTCGTCTTGAGTCATGATGCTATTTCTATATAAAAGGGAAAACGGTGTGGCCGCAAAGTGACTGAAATGCGGCCGAATAGCCGCCATTTTAGCGGATCGCCCCCGCCCGCCCCCGATTTCCGCTAAAAATTGCGCTTGGACAACATCGACCTGGACCCGGTGTCGCAGACTTGCACAACGGTGGCGCGGACGGTACGAACCTCGCCAGCGGCGCCGCCGATTGTGCGAAAATAAACCCAGCAGATCCCATCCAAACGCTCGTCCGGGGAGTTCCATGCCGCAAGCTAAAACAGTCTTGATCGTCGACGACAGCCGCGTCTCGCGCCTGATGGCCCGCCAATACATCACCGGCCTGCATCCCGACTGGATCGTCGAGGAGGCCGGCACCGGCGAGGAATCGCTGGTCAAGTCGCGCGACGTGCACCCGGACCTGGTGCTGATGGACGTGAACATGCCCGGCATGGGCGGCATCGCCGCCGCCGAGCAGCTGCGCCGCGAAAATCCCGACCTGCCGATTTCGCTGCTGACGGCCAACGTGCAGACGGCCACGCGCGAGGCGGCCGAGGCGATCGGCGTCGGCTTCGTCGAAAAACCCATCACCGAGGCGCGCATCGCCCGCCTGCTCTCGCCGCTCGAAGAGGCCGGGCCATGATCGTGCTGTCCGAGCTGGAAAACGACGCCCTGATCGAGATCTTCAACATCGGCGTCGGCCAGGCGGCCGCCTCGATGAGCGCCATCGTCAACGAGGCGGTGCGCATGTCGGTGCCGTCGATCACCTTCGTCCACCGCGCCGACGCCGCGCGCCTGCTGCGCAACCGGGTCTTCGAGCCCGAGCGCATCTGCGGCGTGAGCCAGCACTACGAGGGCGCCTTCGAGACCGAGGCGATCCTGATGTTCCCCGAGGATAAAAGCCTCGAGATCGTGCGCCTGATGGTCGGCGAGAGCGTGCCGCTGGCCGAGCTGACCGACATGGAGCAGGAAGCCATGTGCGAGATCGGCAACATCATCCTGAACTCCTGCGTCGGCACGCTGGCCAACATCTTCCAGCACGAGCTGCGCGGCTCGCTGCCGGCCTACCACGTGGGCACCAGCGACGAAATCCTGACCGCCTCGGGCAGCGAGCCGGACGCCGTGGTGCTGATGCTGCACATCGACTTCGTGCTTGAAAAGCACCAGATCCAGGGCTACGTCGCGTTCGTGCTCGACCTGTCGGCCATGCACGACCTCAAGGCCCAGATCAACCAGTACATCGCGCGCGCGATGGGGCAGGCCTGAGCCGTGCGGGCGATGGACAGCACGCTGCCGGAGGCGCACCGGCTCAAGGTGCTGCGCAGCGTGCTCGGGGCGGTCAACCTGGGCATGGTGGTGATCGACGCCGACGGCCGCGTGGTGCTGTGGAACGCCTGGATGAGCCGCCACTCGGGGCTGGCACAGGAAGGCATCGTCGGCGCCGAGCTGCTGGCGGCCTGCCCGGAGCTGCGCGGCGGCCGGGTCGACTCGGCCATCGGCCAGGCGCTGCGCGACAACTTCCCGTCGCTGCTGTCGCAAAGCCTGAACAAGGCGCCGTTCGCGCTGTACGCCAACGCGGCGGCGGCCGCGCGCGGCGAGCGCCTGCAGCAGGCGGTGGAAGTCACGCCGATCGAGGTCGAGGGCGCGCCGCGCCACTGCCTCGTGCAGATCAGCGACGTCAGCGTGGCCGTCGCGCGCGAAAAACTGCTGCGCGAGCAGACCATGGTGCTGCGCTCGCAAACCTTCGCCGACGGCCTGACCGGCATCGCCAACCGGCGCCACTTCGACGTGGCCATGGAAAAGGAGCACCGGCGCGCCAAACGTGGCGGCGCGGCGCTGTCGCTGCTGATGATCGACATCGACCATTTCAAGGCCTACAACGACCACTACGGCCACCAGAAGGGCGACCAGTGTTTGATCCAGGTGGCCGCCGCGCTGGCGGCCATGCTCAAGCGCCCGTGCGACCTGATGGCGCGCTACGGCGGCGAGGAGTTCGCCGTCATCCTGCCCGAGCTCGACATCGGGCAGGCCGGCCAGATCGCCGAAACGATCCGCGCCCGCGCGCTGGAGCTGGCGATCCCGCACGAGCGCAACGGCGACATGCCGTACGTCACGGTGAGCATCGGCGTGACGTCGCAGCGGCCGGAAGCGCCGGTCGACATCGAAGCGCTGATCGGCGCCGCCGACCGCGCGCTGTACGAAGCCAAGAACGCCGGCCGCAACCGCAGCGCCGCGCGCCTGCCGTAAGACGCGCCAAAGCACGCGAATCGCCCGCGCCGCACTCACACCCGGACTCAAAACCCGGGACACCACAGAGACACGTAGGGCGGATTAGGCGGCACGCCGTAATCCGCCAAGCGCCGCCTCGCGACAAAACGCAGGCACACCGCGCCAGGGGCGGCATGATGATGCGCGTCGAGTCGCGCACGGTGGCGGGCATCGCCAAAATTTATACGAAAGCGTGGCGAACGCGCCGCATTGTCGCAAGCGTTCAATACACCGCCTCGGCGACGCCGCATAGTGGCACAATGCAGAACCATGGAGACAACCAATGATGGAACACACCTTACCCTTAGCAGCGCGTGAAATCGCCGACCTGCCCGGCCCGGCCCCGTGGCCGCTGGTGGGCAACCTGCCGCAAATCCGGCCGCTGCGCGTCCACCAGGATGTCGAAGCCTGGAGCCGCCAATACGGCCCGCTGTTCAAGATCCGCTTCGGCCGCACCGACATCGTGGTACTGGCCAGCCACGAGCTGGTCGGCGCCGCGCTGCGCGACCGGCCCGACGGCTTCCGCCGGCCCGCGATCACCAGCGACGTGGGCGAGGAAATGGGCGGACGCCCCGGCGTGTTCGTGTCCGAGGGCGCGAACTGGCGCGAACAGCGCCGCATGGTGATGGCCGCGTTGTCGCCGCACGCGGTCAAGGCCTACTTTCCGGCGCTGGTGGCGGTGGCGTTGCGGCTGCGCGAGCACTGGCGGCGCGCGGCGGCCGGCAACCACGCGATCGACCTGACCGACGACCTGAAACGCTTCAGCGTCGATGTCATCGCCGGGCTGGCGTTCGGCACCGACGTCAACACCATCGACGGCGGCGAGGACGTCATCCAGCGCCACCTGGACATCATCCTGCCGGCGGTGGCGCGCCGCTCGATCGCACTGGTGCCGTACTGGCGCTACGTGCGCCTGCCGCAGGACCGGCAGCTCGACGCCAGCGTGGCCGCGCTCAACGACTCGATCGACGCGCTGATCGCCTCGGCGCGCGCGAAGCTCGTCGCCGAGCCGGCGCGGCGCGAGCGCCCCGCCCATTTGCTCGACGCGATGATCTGCGCGGCCGACGAAGGCGGAGGCATCGACGACCGCATCATCGCCGGTAATGTCATGACGATGCTGCTGGCCGGGGAGGACACCACCAGCCATACGTTGGCTTGGATGCTGTACCTGTTGCAGAAAAATCCGGCGGCGCTGGGCAAGGCGCGCGAGGAAGTAGCGCGCGTGGCGCCCGATCCGGAGGGGGTGACGATAGCGCAGATGGACGGACTGGATTACCTGGACGCCTGCGCGCAGGAGGCCATGCGCCTCAAGCCGGTGGCGCCGTTCATTCCGCTCGAGGCCTTGCGCGAGACCATGATCGGCGGCGTGCGCATTCCCAAGGGTGGCCTGGTCTGGTGCGTGATGCGCAACGACAGCGTCGACGAGATGCACGTGCCGCGTGCCGACGCGTTTGAGCCGGAGCGCTGGCTACGCAGCGGCGACGAGGCGATCGACAAGCACCTGTCGATGCCGTTCGGCGCCGGCGTGCGCACCTGCCCCGGACGCTATCTGGCACTGCTGGAGATCAAGCTCGCCAGCGCCATGCTGCTGAGCAGCTTCGAGATCGCGTCGATCGACACGGTGGATGGCAAGGAGCCGGAGGAGTTGATGGGGTTTACAATGTCGCCGATTGGATTACGCATGCGTCTCGGGCGGCTCAATCAGGCCTGATTGGCGCTGCCCCTGACGTTTTCACATTGCACTTCCGACGTCTTGGGGAGTGGCTTTCCTGCCAGCCGAATCCTTCTAAAAAATTTGAATGGACGGCTTACGCTGGTGGGCTCCGAGATTATTGGGATCGCAAACTCTTCGTTTGAAAGCAATGTCAGCGTCCACAATACGCCATCGAAGAACTGAAATCGAACGGTATTTGGCTCCGTCAAATCCAACGCTGAAAATATGCCGGTCGAGTACATGGCGCCCATGCGAGCCGAGTCCACGACAGTCAGATCCTGGTCAAGCAGATACATGCGCAGCGTGTCCTCAAATGGGACGTCATCAGTGAGGAAAAGTAGTACAAACTCGCCCACCTCAACGCAGCTCTCAGTATCGCACCAGCGACGACTTTCCCGGTGCGCAAGCCAGCAACCATAATTTCACTCTGCGGCGTCAATTCTGGCGTCGGTGCAGTAATTACGCGGATTGAGTACTCTGCGGCGGGGATCAATTTCATGGCAGCTCTACCAGATATAACTTGTTCCTAGGGCAGCAAACGCGCCACCTACAAACGCCCCCACTGTAACGCAAATCGGAGCAGCAGGGCCACATGCAAGTCCCGCTAGCGCGCCACCGGCGATTCCGCCCGCGACGCCCGCGCCGTTGCTTACGACCTCCTTTTTAAACGCTGCAATCGGATTACTTCCATGATCAGATTTCGAGTTTCTTGCGCTTGCCCAGCCGCATCGGCCCAAGTAATTCTGCGCGCAATGGCATCAGCTCGTAGCCTATGGGACATGCGCTTGATCTCTATCGTGTGCGTGAGCCGTGCCTTGGAGTCGATGGTCAGGTGAGCTCCAGCGCTGGTAATCTGGGCCTCCAAAGATTGCATAGTACGATCAAAAAGAATTTCGTCGTCGCTGCGTGTGATTGCATTCATATGCTCGCCATTGAGATTGGGTTATCGACGTAGGATAAGCTCAATGCTCGCTTAGTCGATTGTGGTGCCGCAATAATGTGGCGGCGCTACTCGGCGCTACTGGGGATCAAGCTCGCCAGCGTCGTGCCGCTGAGCAGCTTCGATATCGAATCAATGGAGACGGTGGACGGCAAGGAGTCGGAGGAATTGATAGGGTTTACAATGCCGCCGACTGGATTAAGATGCATCTTGGACCAATGAAAACCGCTCGATGAAGAGGAAAAAGATGTCCTCCGAAAAAGATAATTTTGAACGGAGCCTGTAAGAATTTCTGTGTGAACCGGGGTCATGAAATAATACCGAAAGGGATGTTCCATGACCGACACGATGACCACGAAGAAACCTCGCAAAAAGAAAGAGCCATATCCATTCCCAGTTGAGCTGATCGACCAACTGCTGGCCCAGGTTCAGGACAAGAACGCCGAGTCGATCCTCGGTGAGACTGGCTTAGCTGGCCAGCTCAAGAAGATGCTGGCGGAGCGAATGCTGGCGGCCGAATTGACGCATCACTTGGCCAACGAGGACGCGACCAGCAAGAATCATAGAAACGGCACCACGCCCAAGAAGGTGCTGGCACCGGGCGGAGAGCTGCACCTCGACATTCCACGTGACCGGCTGTCCAGCTTTGAGCCGCAATTGGTGGCCAAAGGCCAGCGGCGCATGCCGGGCTTCGATGATCATGTGATCAGCATGTATGCGCGCGGCATGAGCGTGCGCGAGATCCAGGGACATCTGCTGGAGTTGTACGGCACCGAGGTGTCGCCGATGCTGATCTCGACCATCACGGACGAGGTCATTGAGGAAGTGACCCAGTGGCAGCAGCGTCCGTTGGAGCCGATGTATCCCATCGTCTACTTCGACGCGCTGCGCTTGAAAATCCGCGACGAAGGCACAGTCAAGAATAAGGCGGTCTACCTGGCGTTGGGCATACGCGCTGACGGCCGCAAGGAAGTGCTGGGGCTGTGGATCGAGCAGACCGAGGGCGCCAAGTTCTGGTTGAAGGTGTTTAACGAGCTCAAGAACCGTGGGCTGGACGATATCCTGATCGCCGTCGTTGACGGCCTGCGCGGCTTCCCTGAGGCCATAGAGGCCGTCTATCCTCAGGCACAAATCCAGACCTGCATCGTGCACCTGATCCGCAACTCGACCACGTTGGCGTCGTGGAAGGACCGCAAAGAACTGGCGGCGGCTCTGAAGCCGGTCTACCAAGCCGCCAATGCCGACTTGGCTGCAGCGGCGCTGGACGAGTTTGAGGCGGGGCCGTGGGGGATGAAATTCCCGACCGTCGCAGCCATGTGGCGGCGCCAGTGGCAGCAGGTGATTCCGTTCTTTGCCTACCCGCCGGAGGTGCGCACCATTATCTATACCACCAACGCCATCGAGAGCCTGCATATGCGTCTGAGGAAGATCGTCAAGAACCGTGGGCACTTCCCCAGCGACGAGGCAGCGACCAAACTGCTGTTCCTGGCCTTGCGCAATATCGAAAAAGATTGGAAGATGCCGCAGCGGACTTGGAAGCTGGCGGCCAATCAGTTTGCCATCATGTTTGGCGAACGCTTCACGAACGCGATTAACTAAAACCCGGCCCCGCACACACAGAATTTCTTACACGTCCTTTGAACGCGACTTGCTTGAATCGGTAAAACAAATGCGCACTGGAGCGTTCGCGCGAGTCACCGTCGTCGATACTGGGCAGAACGGCGATCTCAGCCTATCTGCGTTACAGAATGATTTCGCGGCGTCGCATCCTCGTGAAACAGATCGAACAGGTATTCGCACAACTCCTCGTCGGCGACGTCGTCGGGAACGATGAAGTCCGCCGGGCGACGCTTGCCCTCCGCGCCAAGTTCGAACGTGCGCCGCTCACCGGCTTCGCCGCATATCGCGATCAACCGCCCGAATACATTGAAGCGAAACTCCTTCATTTGCGCCCTCCCCTTTTGATAGAGAAGTATATACTCGAGCGTCGCCCAGTATGATTCAAAGGATAGTATGAAGATGTTGACTCGCGTTGACGCGAACCTTGCAGAACAAATTAATAAGCAATTCCCCAACCTGAACGACATCTGGCAGCTCGGCGCCGATGGCGGCATGCAGCGCGTGGCCATCTCCGTGTTCGACCACTGGCTCGACGACGAATCGGAGTGGCACCTGATGGCCTGTTTCGAAGGCGAGGAGCGCGAGCGCAGGAACCAGAAAATGCTGGCCCACTGGGCGGCGCTGTACGACCTGACGCCGGTGTACACGTTGCGCTATCGCGGCCGCTGGCCCGCCAAGGCCAAAACCGTCATCAAACGCTACACCAACCGCGACGGCTTCCTGATCCAGTCGCGCTACGACAAACACCATCCGCCGTCCCAGTTCCTGATCATGCCGGAACTGGGCTGCATCTGCGCGGCCGGTTGGGACGACACCAACATCCTGTACTTCCACGATAAGGCGCAGGCAGCGCCGGTGCTGGAACTGGCCACCAAGGCCGGCCTGTTTGTCCTCGAGGGCGACGCGGCCTGACAGCGCGCGGCGTCACGCCTTCCGATGCGCGGCGAATCCGGTTAGGCCGGGAGCCACGTCCTCGCGCAAGGTTAATTGCGGGATGTCGTAATCGCCGCCATTCTGCGGACGGAAGGCGATTGGCGCGGTCGTCGCCAGCGTGTCGAGGCGCCGTCCCAGCTCCTGACGGATGGTATCGAAGCGCGTCTCGTCCACCTTGCTGGTGCGGTACACCACGAACGGCGGCAGCACCTCGAAGCCCGGGTAGTACAAAATGCCGTGCTGGATCGGGAAAAGGATGTCGTCGATCGGGCCGTTGATGCCGCGCGGGCTGTAGTGGGATTCCCAGCCGCCGGTGGTCACGACCAGCATCGCGCGCTTGCCCGCCAAGCTACCCTCGCCATAGCGGTCGCCCCAACGCAGGTCCGAATGCTCCCCCACGCCGTAGGCGAAACCATGGGCGTAGACCCGCTCGACCCAGCCCTTTAAAATCGCCGGCATCGAGAACCACCACATTGGAAACTGCAGGATCACGGTATCGGCCCACATCAATTTTTGCTGTTCGAGGGCGATGTCCGCGCTTTGCCGACCGCTGTCGAAGGCGCGCTTGGAATCGAGCGCGGCGTCGAAGCGTTCGGTCGCCGCGCCATCCAGGCTGTCGTTGGCGTCGAGCGCGGGTTTCCACTGCATCGCATACAGATCCGACACCTGCACGGCATGGCCGGCCGCTTCGAGACGTTCGACCGTGAAGTTTTTGATTGAGCCGTTCAGGGACAACGGCTCGGGATGGGCGAAGACGATAAGGACGTTCATGACGGTGGCTCCTGATGGAAAGCACACAGCGTAGGCCCGCCTCAGGTATATTGGAAATGAATTCGCAACATAGCAGGTATCAACAGGAATAATTTCGATGGATAGTTTACGGCGGCTCGACCTCAATCTGCTGGTGACGCTCGACGTCCTGCTCTCGGAGCACAACGTCACCCGCGCGGCACGGCGGCTCAATTTTTCGCAGCCATCGATCAGCGTGCACCTGGCCAAACTGCGCGACATCTTCGGCGATCCGCTGCTGCTGCCCGGACCGCGCGGCATGAAGCCGACCGCCAGGGCGGAGGAGCTGCGCGAACCCTTGCGGCAGGCGCTGGAAGCGCTCGGGCGCGCGGTGTCACCCGCGCAGCCCTTCGAACCGTCAAAAGCAGATCAAACCTGGCGCGTAGCCGCGACCGACTACGGGGAATCGACAATCCTGCTGCCGGTACTTTCCGAGCTGCGCGCCCTGGCGCCGGGCACCCGGCTGGCGGTGCTGGAGATGAACCCGGCGCGCATCGCGCGACAAGCGGAGCAAGGAGAAATCGACCTCGCCTTCCACACCGTCGCAGGCTCGCCCCCGGGCATGCGACGCCGCACCTTGTTCGCCGAGCGCTATGTGCTGGCCGGCCGCGCCGATCATCCACGACTGAAGCGGAAACCGACCCTGAAACAATTTTGCGCTTTGGAACACGTGCTGGTATCGTCAGATGGCGGCGGCTTTCATGGCGTCACCGACACGGCGCTGGCGCAAGTCGGCCTGTCGCGCCGGGTGGCGCTGTCGGTGCCGCACTTCCTGTTCATGGTATCGGTACTGCAAAGCACGGACCTGGTGGCGATGCTGCCGGAACGGCTGGTGCGCGACAACGCGGCGCTCAAGATAGTCGAGCCGCCGGTCGACATCCCCGGCTACGAAATGGCGATGCTGTGGCACGAGCGTTCGCACCGCGACCCCGCCCACCAATGGCTGCGCGAGCATATCCAGAAATCGGTTTAAGGATGCAACTCCGGGGCTAGGTCTACCATTTCCACACAAACGCAACCGCACAACGGGGGTCAAGTCTGACATTCGGACACGGCCCCTACCGTGGAGTGTCCTTAAGCTTGAGCTCGTGTCCGAATGACAGACTTGACCCCGACGGTAGGCTGTTTTGTGATTAAAGCGCCAAGGCCAAAAAAACCGCCCGGCTTGCACCGGACGGCTTCGACGCCTTGGCGTCGTTTCAGCGGGGTCAGGTATTAACGCAAACCGCTGGCCGCCTTGGCCAGATCAGTGATGCACAACGGGGGTCAAGTCTGACATTCGGACACGGCCCCTACCGTGGAGTGTCCTTAAGCTTGAGCTCGTGTCCGAATGACAGACTTGACCCCGACGGTAGGCTGTTTTGTGATTAAAGCGCCAAGGCCAAAAAAAACCGCCCGGCTTGCACCGGACGGCTTCGACGCCTTGGCGTCGTTTCAGCGGGGTCAGGTATTAACGCAAACCGCTGGCCGCCTTGGCCAGGTCGGTGATGCGGCCCCAGTCGCCGGCGGCGATGGCGTCCTTCGGCGTCAACCACGAGCCGCCCACGCAGGCGACATTCTTCAGCGCCAGGAACTGCGACGCCGTCTCCTGCGAAATCCCGCCCGTCGGGCAGAACGTCACGTCCGGCAGCGGACCGTTGATCGCGTTGAGCATGCCGATGCCGCCGGCCGGCACCGCCGGGAACAGCTTCAGTTGACGGAAGCCCTGCTCGCGCGCGGCCATCACTTCCGACGGCGTCATCACGCCAGGCAGCAGCGGCAGGCCGCTGCTCTTGGCGGCGGCGATCAGCGCGGCCGTCAGGCCCGGCGAGACGCCGAACACCGCGCCGGCGTCACGCGCGGCGGCAAATTCTTCCGGCTGCGTCAACGTGCCGACACCGACGATGGCGCCTTCCACTTCCGACATGGCGCGGATCGCGCCCAGGCCGTGCTTGGTGCGCAAGGTCACTTCCAGCACGCGGATGCCGCCAGCCACCAGCGCGCGCGCCAACGGCACGGCGTGTTCAGGTTCGTCAATCGCGATCACCGGGATCACGGCCGAGGTACGCATAATATCCAGCAAAGTCATAGTCATGATTTACGCTTCTTTCTTCATCGAGAAATCTTCATCGGAACCCGGCACGGTATTACCGACCGGGTCTTTGTCATGCAGGCCGACGATCGTCGGAATCGGCGACGGCAGCGGGAACGTGGTCGCGCCCTTCTCCGCTTCGCACACGCTGTTGCGGAACATGGCGAACAACTCGCGGCCCATGCCAACGCCGTTCGGCGTCAGGTCGGCAGTGGCTTGTTCGCGCGCGGCCCAGACGCCCGGCTCCACCAGCGCCTCCAGGGTGCCGTTCTTGGCGCAGACGCGGATGATGTCGCCGTCGCGCACGCGGCCCAGCGGGCCACCGGCCAAAATCTCCGGCGAGACGTGGATCGCCGCCGGCACCTTGCCGGAAGCGCCCGACATGCGGCCGTCGGTCACCAGCGCCACATGGCGGCCGGCGTCCTGCAGGTTGGCCAGCGCCGGCGTCAGCGCGTGCAGTTCCGGCATGCCGTTGGCGCGCGGGCCCTGGAAGCGCAGCACCGCGACGAAGTCGCGATCGAGCTGGCCGGCCTTGTAGGCTTCCATGAAATCTTCCTGCGAATTGAACACCAGCGCCGGCGCTTCCACCGTCTGGTGTTCCGGCTTGACGGCCGACACCTTCATCACCGCGCGGCCCAGGTTACCCTTGACCAGCACCGTGCCGCCGTCCGGCGAGAACGGCGCGGTGATTTTGCGCAGCACCGCTTCGTCGCCCGATTCGGCCGGCGCGTCGCGCCAGACCACGCCCTGGCCGGCTTCGCCCAGGAACGGTTCGGTGCAATGCGCGCGCAGGCCCTTGCCCAGGATGGTGGTGACGTCGTCGTGCAGCAGGCCGCCGTTGAGCAGCTCGCGGATGACGAAGCCGGTGCCGCCGGCGGCGTGGAAGTGGTTCACGTCGGCGTTGCCGTTCGGGTAGATGCGCGTCAGCAGCGGCACCACTTTCGACAGCTCGTCGAAGTCATCCCAGTCGATGACGATACCGGCCGCCTTGGCGATGGCCACCAGGTGCAAGGTGTGGTTGGTCGAGCCGCCGGTGGTCAGCAGCGCGACGATGGCGTTGACGATGGACTTCTCGTCGACCACGTGGCCGACCGGCAGGTACTCGCTCGATTGCGCCGTGATGACGGCCGCGCGGCGGGCGGCGGCCTTGGTCAGTTCGTCGCGCAGCGGCGTGTTCGGCGTGATGAAGGCGGCGCCAGGCAGGTGCAGGCCCATGACTTCCATCAGCATCTGGTTGCTGTTGGCGGTGCCGTAGAAGGTACAGGTGCCGGCGCCGTGGTAGGACTGCGATTCGCCTTCGAGCAGCTCGGCGCGGCCGACTTTGCCCTGCGCGTACAGCTGGCGGATCTTGGCTTTCTCGGAGTTCGACAGGCCGGTCGTCATCGGGCCGGCCGGCACGAACACGGCCGGCAGGTGGCCGAAGTGCAGCGCGCCGATCAGCAGGCCCGGCACGATCTTGTCGCACACGCCCAGGTAGACGGCCGAGTCGAACATATTGTGCGACAACGCGATGGCGGTCGCCATGGCAATGGCGTCGCGCGAAAACAGCGACAGTTCCATGCCCGGCTGGCCCTGCGTGACGCCGTCGCACATGGCGGGCGTGCCGCCGGCGAATTGCGCCACCGCGCCCACTTCGCGCACGGCGTCCTTGATCAGCGCCGGGAAGCCTTCGAACGGCTGGTGCGCCGACAGCATGTCGTTGTAGGCCGAGACGATCGCCACCGATGGCTTTTTCAATTCCTTCAGCGACAGCTTGTCGTTGGCCGGGAAGGCGGCGAAGCCGTGCGCCAGGTTCGTGCACGCCAGGGTGCTGCGTTGCACGCCTTTCACGCGCGCCGCCTCCAGGTGCGCCAGATACGCGCCGCGCGAAGGTTTGCTACGCTCGATGATGCGAGCGGTGACAGTTTCCAAGACCGGATGCAACGCCATGATTGTTCCTTATGAATGAATTCCGTGAAATTTTACTACAAAATCTCAAAACCGACTGTTTTTTCTCGTGTTTAAGCACACACACGCTGGCAAACGCTGGCGACTGGCCGGCACCGGAAAAGCATCCTGGCATGCAGGAAAAACTACCTCCAGAGCGATAAAAATTCTATTCTTTCAACAGTGTCGTAGTGAATTTACCGGGTTTTCCTGTATTATTCAGGCCATCCCCTCCTACCCATCAGACGAAGACGCCCGACTATTATGCGCCAGCCCGCCCTGACCTCCCTCGCCAGCTTCAAAGCCCTCGAATCGCACGCCACCGACGCCAAACACTGGCAATTGCGCCAACTGTTCGCGCACGACGCCAAGCGATTCCCGACCTTGACGGTCGACGCGGCCGGCCTGTTTCTCGACTATTCCAAGAACCGCCTGACCAGCACCACCATCGATTTATTGCTGGACCTGGCACGCGAGCGGAGCGTCGAAGCGAAACGCGACGCCATGTTCAATGGCGAGAAGATCAATATTACAGAACATCGCGCCGTGCTGCATACCGCATTGAGATTGCCGCGCGGGAAGAGTTTAACGGTCGACGGCCAGGATATTGGCGCCGACGTCCACGCCGTGCTTGACCACGTCAAGGAATTCACCGACCAGGTCCGCTCCGGCGCCTGGCTCGGCCACACCGGCAAGCCGATCACCGACGTCGTCAACATCGGCATCGGCGGCTCGGACCTGGGCCCGAAAATGGCCGTGCTGGCGCTGCGCTCTTACGCCCATCCGCGCCTGAAGATGCACTTCGTCTCCAACGTCGACGGCCACGACATGGACGCCGCGCTGGCCCTGGTCGACCCCGAGACCACCTTGTTCATCATCGCCTCCAAGACCTTCGTCACGGCCGAGACCATGCTCAATGCCGGCACCGCCCGCACCTGGTTCCTCAAAACGGCCAAGGAGGAGGACCTGGCGCGCCACTTCGTCGCCGTCTCCACCAATACCGAGGCGGTCAAGGCCTTCGGCATCGACCCTGCCAACATGTTCCCGTTCTGGGACTGGGTCGGCGGCCGTTATTCGGTCTGGTCGGCGATCGGCCTGGCCGTCGCGCTGGCGGTCGGCTACGGTTACTTCAGCGACTTCCTGGCCGGCGCCCACGCCATGGATGAGCACTTCCGCACCGCCCCGCTGGCGCAAAACATGCCCGTGCTGCTGGCCATGGTCGGCTTCTGGAACCGCCAGTTCCTCGGCGCCGGCTCGCTGTCGATCGCGCCCTACCACCAGGATCTGAACCGCTTCCCGGCCTACCTGCAGCAGCTCGACATGGAAAGCAACGGCAAGCGCGTCACCCGCGACGGCGCCGAAGTCGATACGCCGACCTGCCCGGTGGTTTGGGGCGAGTGCGGCACCAACGCGCAGCACGCCTACTTCCAGCTGCTGCACCAGGGCACCGACGTCACGCCCATCGACTTCATCGCCACCTTGCGCGCCACGCACGACCTGCCGGGCCACCACGACTCGCTGCTGGCCAACTGCTTCGCCCAGTCGGAAGCGTTCATGACCGGCAAAACCGCCGACGAAGTACGCGCCGACCTGACCGCGCAAAAACTGGGCGCCGAGGAAATCGAAGCGCTGGTGCCGCACAAGACCTTCCCCGGCAACCGCCCGTCCAACACCATCCTGATGGACCAGCTGACGCCAACCACCCTGGGCGCGCTGATCGCGCTGTACGAACATAAAACCTTCGTCCAGGGCGTGCTGTGGGACGTCAACAGCTTCGACCAGTGGGGTGTGGAGCTGGGCAAAGTGCTGGCCAAGAACATCCACGCCGAACTGACGGGCGAAGTCCAGCCGGACCGCCACGACAGCTCGACCAATGGCCTGATCGTCATGGCCAAAGCCGCCCAGCACATTTAATCCAGGGATGACCATGAGCGCACCGCACATCGAAGTGGCTTACGACGCCGTCATGCAAACCGGCGAATGCCCGCTGTGGCACGAGGGGGAACAGGCGCTGTACTGGGTCGACATCCCCGACTTCACCGTGCACCGGCTCGACCCGGCCAGCGGCGGGCACCGCGCGTGGCGGCTCTCGAGCGAGCCGGCCAGCCTGGCGGTCAGCGACAACGGCGGTTTGATCGTCGCCATGCGCAGCGGCTTTTATCACCTCGATACCGGCAGCGACGAGGTGCGCATCACCGAGATCGCGCCGGCGCCGTATGACACCTCGCTGGCCCGCTTCAACGACGGCCGGGTCGATCCGGCCGGGCGCTTCTGGGTCGGCACCATCTACGAGCCGCGCGACCGTCCGGCCGCCGAGATGTTCGTGCTGGAGCAAGGCGAGATCCGCAAGGCCTGGTCGGGCGGCATGACCAACTCGAACGGCCTCGCTTTCAGCCTCGATGGCAAAGCCATGTACCACGCCGACACCACGGCGCACCTGGTGCGGCGCTTCGACTTCGACGTCGACGCCGGCACGGTGGAGAACCAGCGGCCGCTGATGCAGTTCTCGGCCGACAAGGCCAATAATTACGGCGGCCGGCCCGACGGCGCAGCGGTCGATAGCGACGGCAACTACTGGTGCGCGCTGTTCGAAGGCGGCCGGCTGGTCAAGCTGTCGCCGGACGGCGAACTGCTCGACGACATCAAGCTGCCGCTGCGCTGCCCGACGATGCTGGCCTTCGGCGGCGCCGATTTGCGCACCTTATATGTCACCAGCGCCGGCGAACGCCCGGCCGCCGAGCTGGCGCAGTACCCGCTCAGCGGCAAGCTGCTGGCAATCAAGGTCGACGTCGCCGGCCGCGTGAATCCACTATATCGTAACTAATCGCCATTTAAAGCGACCGAAAACGGCAGCAAAATGTAGTAAAATTACTTGCATTTCACTGCTTGCCGTAGTAAATTTACACAACGAAAAATCGCCTCCGGGTATAGTGTCAAACCGGTGGCGCCGCTGTGCAGCGACTTCCCTTTCAGGCACTACTTACTCTTGCGACGACTCTCTATTATGGCTCTTACCGATTTTGATCTGGTTCTGTTCGGCGGCAGCGGCGATCTGGCGATGCGCAAATTGCTGCCGGCGATGTACGCCCGCGATGTGGCCAACGACCTGCCCCCGACCGCGCGCATCATCTGCGTCGGCCGCGCGGACGCCAGCCAGGAAGACTTCCTGCACACGGTCGAAACCACCTCCAAGCCCCACGTCAAGTCGCCGGCCATCACCCCGGCCGCCTGGAGCCGCTTCACCGCGCGCATCGTCTACGTGTCGCTCAACGCCACCGACAGCGCCAGCTACAAGAACCTGGTCGAGGCGCTGCGCAAGGACGACGCCATCACCCGCGTCTACTACCTGGCCACGCCGCCGGCGATCTTCTCGCAGATCTGCGACAACCTCAAAGAGAACGGCCTGGTCACCAAGAACTCGCGCGTGGTGCTGGAAAAGCCGCTCGGGCGCGACCTCGCCTCGGCCAAGCAGATCAACGCCGAAGTCGGCAAAGTGTTCGAGGAATCGCAGATCTACCGGATCGACCACTACCTGGGCAAGGAAACCGTGCAGAACCTGCTGGCCCTGCGCTTCGGCAACATCCTGTTCGAGCCGCTGTGGCGCCGCGAATGGATCTCCGACGTCCAGATCACCATCGCCGAAAAGCTCGGCGTCGGCAACCGCATGGGCTACTACGACACCTCCGGCGCGCTGCGCGACATGCTGCAAAACCACCTGCTGCAACTGTTGTGCATCGTCGCCATGGAGCCGCCGACCTCGATCGCCCCTGACGCCGTGCGCGACGCCAAGCTGCAAGTGCTGCGCTCGCTTAAAAAATTCACGCCGACCACCTTGGCGCAAAATATCGTGCGCGGCCAGTACCGCGCCGGCCACGTCGACGGCAAGGCCGTGCCGAGCTACCGCGACGAGCCGGACGCGCCGGAACACTCGCGCACCGAGACTTTTGTTGCCATGAAGGCGGAGATCGACACCTGGCGCTGGGCCGGCGTGCCGTTCTACCTGCGCACCGGCAAGCGCATGGCCGACGGCCTGGCCGAGATCGTCGTGCGCTTCAAGCAGATCCCGCACTCGATCTTCGCCCAGCCGACCAACAGCTTCCAGCCGAACTCCCTGGTGATCCGCCTGCAGCCCGACGAGGGCCTGCGCATGAATCTGATGGCCAAGACGCCCGGCGACGGCATGCGCCTGAAGCAAGCCGAGCTGGAACTGGACTTCCGCGAATCGTTCAAGTCGCCCCGCATGGACGCCTACGAGCGCCTGCTGCTGGACGTGCTGCGCGGCCAGCTGACGCTGTTCATGCGCGGCGACGAGCTGGAAGCGGCGTGGGAATGGGTCGAGCCGATCCTCAACAACTGGGAATCCGACGACAGCTACCCGATCCCGTACGCCTCCGGCACCTGGGGTCCGGCCGCCGCCTCCGCGCTGATCGGCCGCGACGGCCTGCAGTGGCGCGAAGAAGCGCTGCCGGAAGACTGACAGCCCGACCGCTCCGATGCTGCTCGACTCCATCCGCACCCAGCTCGACTCGCTCTCCAAATCGGAGCGCAAAGTCGCGCTGGCGGTGCTTGACCACCCCGGCCAGACGGTTAGCCAGAACATCACCGCGCTCGCCAAGAGCGCGCAAGTGTCCGAGCCGACCGTGGTGCGCTTTTGCCGCACCCTGGGGTACGACGGCTGGCACGAGTTCAAGCTGAAGCTGGCGCAGGGGCTGGCGCTGGCCCTGCCGGGCCTCAACGAGCAACCGACCCAGGACGACCTCGCGGCCGACCTGGTCAACAAGATTTGCAGCCGCTCGATCAACACCCTGCTCGACCTGCGCAACAACCTCGACCCGGACGCCATCCAGAAGGCGCTCGACATCCTGGCCAAGGCCAACAAGATCGAATTCTACGGCCAGGGCACGTCCGGCATCGTCGCCGCCGACGCCCAGCACAAGTTTTTCCGCTCCGGCGTGCCGACGGTGGCCTACGCCGACCCGCACATCCACAGCATCGCCGCCGCCCTGCTGCGCACCGGCGACGCCGTGGTCGCCATTTCCCAGCGCGGCAACAGCCCGTCGCTGGTGCGTTCGATCAAGCTGGCCCGCCGTGGCGGCGCCGAGGTCATCGTGCTGGCGCCGTCGGGCACGCCGCTGGCCGACCTGGCCACGGTGCTCATCCCGATCGACCTGATCTTCAACATCGACCCCTACACGCCGATCTCGGCGCGCCTGGCCTACCTGGTCGTCATCGACGTGCTGGCCGTCGGCCTGGCGCTGCAGCGCGGCCCGGAATTCCGCAAGAAAATGCAGAACGCCCAAAAGGCGCTGCAAGAGTTCGACTTGCAATTCGACTCCTTCATCGGCTAAGCTCTCGGCTTACAAAAAAACCACTACCTGCTCCCGTGGGTGTGCTGGCGTACGTGGGCTTCGCGCGAGGCCTCCTATAATTCTTGCTGTGCTACAGTGTGTCTGTTTTTACGCAGACGCAATATTGCTTTTTTGCACACGCAGTACGTTCGTGGCCGACGAGCCCCCGAGAGTGGACATGACTACCTTTACCTCCCATACCGCCCAACCCGCAGTGCGCATGCCGCTGCTGCAGACGGGCGTGTCCGGTTTCGACCAGATCCTCGGCGGCGGCTTTCCGGCCCACAGCCTGTATCTGATCCAGGGGCTAGCCGGCAGCGGCAAGACCACTCTGGCCTGCCAGATCGGCTTCCAGCACGCCCACCAGGGCAAAAAGGTGCTGATCCTGACCTTGATCGCCGAAACCCACGGCAAGATGCTCAACCACCTGAGCAGCTTTTCCTTCTTTGACGAAAAGCTGGTCGGCGAGCGCATCATCTTCCTCGGCGCCTACAACGAACTGCTCAAAGGCGGTTTGCGCGAGCTGCTCAAATCGATCGCCGCCACGCTGGCCGACCAGCGCCCCGACATCATGATCATCGACGGCTTCCGCACCGTGCGCGAGGCCAAGCCGTCGGACGTGGCGCTGTCGGAGTTCATGCTCTCGCTCAATTCGCTGGTGGCGACCATGCAGTGCACCACCTTCCTGCTCTCGCCCACAGAGGGCAACGTGGCCGATTCGGAAAACACCCTGGTCGACGGCTTGATCGAACTGAGCCAGTATGAGCAGGGCTTGCAGCTGATCCGCGAAATCAAGGTGTTTAAGTTGCGCGGCAGCAAGCACCTGCTGGGCCGCCACGTGTTCGAGGTCGGCGTCGACGGCGTCGCCATCTACCCGCGCCTGGAGGCCGTCAGCACCGTCTCCGGCGCCACCCCGGCCGTGTCGCGCCAGCGCCTCGGCTTCGGCATCGCCGGCTGGGACAAGCTGACCAACGGCGGCGTGGCGCGCGGCTCGACCACGGCGCTGCTGGGCAACCCCGGCGTCGGCAAGACCCTGATGGGCCTGCATTTCATCTACGAGGGCCTGCAACGCGGGGAAAATTGCCTGATCGCCGGCTTTTACGAGTCGCCGCTGCGGCTGCTGGAAAAGTCGGCCAGCGTCGGCATGGACATGACACCCTACTATAAAAGCGGGGCGCTGGAGATCATCTGGCACCCGCCGCTCGAGGTGCTGGTCGACGCCATGGCCCAGGACATGCTGCGCAATGTCGAGCGGCGCGGCGTCACGCGCCTGCTGATGGACGGCCTCGACGGCCTGCGCGAGATCGTCATCCACGAGGGCCGCTCGCGCTCCTTCCTGGCCGCGCTGGTCAACGAGCTGCGCTGCCGCAACGTCACCAGCTTCTTCACGCAAGAGCTGCCGTACTTCGGCAACGGGCCGGCGCACAGCGAAGTGTCGGCCTCGATGTTGTTCGAAAACATCATCCTGTTGCGTTATGTCGACGTGCGCGGCATTAACCGCCGCCAGATCGGCGTGCTCAAGCTGCGCGAGAACAGCTACGACGCGGCCAACCACATCCTGCTCATCACCGACGAAGGCATGACGATCGAGGGCGCCGTGTTCGGCCCCGTCGTGCCGCCGCAGACGCTATAGCGAGATGACATGAGCGACTCCCCGGCAATCATGGACGCCAACCCGGATGGAAAAATCATCCTGGTGGTCGACGACGAGTTCGACGTCTTGTCGGCGTACACGATGCTGTTCGAATACCGCGGCTACCGCGTGCGCACCGCAGGCAACGGCGCCGAGGCGCTGGAGCTGGCCGCGCGCGAACGCCCGGACATCGTCGTCTCCGACTACATGATGCCGGTGATGGACGGCGCCCAACTGTGCCTGCAATGGCGCGCCGACCCCGCGTTGGCCGCCATCCCCTTCATCCTGGCCAGCGCCGGCATCCCGCGCAAGGACGAAGTGGTCCCCTACGACACCTTCTTCCGCAAGCCGATCCGCTTCGAAGTGCTGCTTGACGAAATCGCCCGCCTGATCGCCGCCCGCGCGGCGTCTTGATATAACCACTATCGCGCACGCTTGCTTTCTCTCGGGCGCTGCCTTGAGTACAATAAGACAACGCAATCCCCTTACCTCTGATTGGCAGCGCACATGAACCAACTCGAACAGCTCAAGCAATTCACCACCGTGGTCGCCGACACCGGCGATTTCCAGTCGATCCAGGCCTACACCCCGCGCGACGCCACCACCAACCCGTCGCTGATCCTCAAGGCGGTGCAAAAGGACGAATACAAGCCGCTGCTGGAAAAAGCCGTGCGCGACAACCTCGACCGCTCGATCCCGGACACCATCGACCACCTGCTGGTGGCCTTCGGCAAGCAGATCCTGCGCATCATTCCGGGCCGCGTGTCGACCGAGATCGACGCCCGCCTGTCGTTCGACGTCGACGGCTCGGTGGCCAAGGGCCGCGACCTGATCAAGCTGTACGAGGCGGCCGGCATCGAGCGCGAACGCGTGCTCATCAAGATGGCCGCCACCTGGGAGGGCATCCGCGCCGCCGAGATCCTGGAAAAGGAAGGCATCCGCTGCAACATGACGTTGCTGTTCTCGCTGGGCCAGGCGATCGCCTGCGCCGACGCCGGCGCCCAGCTGATCTCGCCGTTCGTCGGCCGCATCTACGACTGGTACAAGAAATCCACCGGCCTCGACTACACCGGCGCCGAAGACCCGGGCGTGCAGTCGGTCAAGCGCATCTATAACTACTACCGCAAGTTCGGCTACAAGACCGAGGTCATGGGCGCGAGCTTCCGCAACACCGGCCAGATCCTGGAACTGGCCGGCTGCGACCTGCTGACCATCAGCCCGGAGCTGCTGCAAAAGCTGGCCGACACCGACGCCCCGGTCGAGCGCAAGCTCAGCGCCGACAAAGTGCCGGCCTCGGGCATCATCAAACTGACGCAGGACGAGAAGACCTTCCGCTTCCAGCTCAACGAGGACCAGATGGCGTCCGAGAAGCTGGCCGAAGGCATCCGCGCCTTCTGCGCCGATTCGGGCAAGCTGAAACAAATCATCTCCGGCATGCGCTGACCCCGGCGTGACGGCCGGGTCGCACCGGAAGGGGCGGGAGCACGGCGGCGGCCGTCCTCCCGCCCTTTGTCTTTCAGGGCACGTCCCGGAAACCGTTGGTTAACATCCGGCTACCGGCGCACGGCCATCTTGCACCAAAATGCGGCAATTTCGCGCAACTTGAGACAAATTGATAATTACAAAACGTTACATAACTGACTGTATTACAATGTTGCAGCGTCGGCCGGCAACCGCTTCGGCTGGCATACGTCCAACACCATTCTTTTCAGAGACCATCCAATGAGATCCGTCCCTCGTTCCACCGTATTCGCCTGCGCCACCCTCACTCTCGCCGCTGCAGGGCTGAGCGCCTGCGGCAAGAAAGACGCCGCGCCCGCCGCCCCGCCGCCGCCGACAGTGGCGGTCGTCACGGTGGCGCCGGCCAGCATCACCTTGACCAGCGAACTGCCGGGCCGCACCGAGGCCTCGCGCATCGCCGAGGTGCGCGCTCGCACCGCCGGCATCGTGCTGAAACGGGTGTTCAAGGAGGGCGGCGACGTCAAGGCGGGCGAGGTGCTGTTCCGCATCGATCCGGCCAGCTTCCAGGCCTCGTTCGACAGCGCGCAGGCCGCCGTCGGCCGCGCCGAGGCCAACCTGGCCCAGGCCGACCTGCGCGTCAAACGCTACACGCCGCTGCTGGCCGCGCAGGCCGTCAGCCAGCAGGAATACGACGACGCCATCACCTCGCAGAAGCAGGCCCGCGCCGACCTGGCCACCGCCAAGGCCGCGCGCACCAATGCCGGCCTGACCCTGGGCTACGCCACCGTCACCGCGCCGATCTCCGGGCGCATCGGCCGCGCACTGGTGACCGAGGGCGCGCTGGTCGGCCAGGGCGAAGCGACGCCGATGGCCACCGTGCAGCAGCTCGATCCGATCTACGTCACCATCACGCAATCGTCGACCGAGCTGCTCAAGCTGCGCCGGGCGCTGGCCGACGGCAAGCTGAAGAGCGCCGGCAAGGACGAAGCACGCGTCTCGCTGGTGACCGAGGACGGCCAAACCTATCCGCAAACGGGCAGGCTGCTGTTCGCCGACGTCTCGGTCGACCAGACCACCGGCTCGGTGTCGATGCGCGCCGAATTCCCGAATCCGAACCGCACCCTGCTGCCGGGCATGTACGTGCGCGCGCGCCTCGAGCAAGGCGTCAACGAGGCCGCCATCACCGTGCCGCAACAGGCCGTGGTGCGCGGCACCGACGGCGCCTCCGTGCTCATCGTCGGCGCCGACAACAAGGTCAGCGCCCAGCCGGTCAAGGCCGACGCCGCGCAAAACGGCAGCTGGGTCATCAGCTCCGGCCTCAAGGGCGGCGAGCGCGTGATCGTCGAGGGCTTCCAGAAGGCCAAGCCCGGCGCCACCGTCACGCCGGCAGCCTGGAAGGGTCCGGTCGGCGCCGCACCTGCCGCCGCCGCTCCCGCAGCCGCCCCGGCCGCCGCCACCAAATAATCGGGAGACCAGATGGCAAAGTTCTTCATCGACCGCCCCGTTTTCGCGTGGGTGATCGCGTTGTTCATCCTGATCGGCGGCGCGCTGTCGATCTCGCTGCTGCCGGTGGCGCAATACCCGACCATCGCGCCGCCGTCGATCGTCATCGACGCCAATTATCCGGGCGCCACCGCCCAGATCCTCGACGACGCCGTCACCAGCGTGATCGAACAGGAAATGAACGGCGCCGACGGCCTGCAATATGTCGAGTCGGTCAGCGACGGCAACGGCGCGGTGTCGATCACCGTCACCTTCCTGCCGGGCACCAACCCCGACCTGGCCTCGGTCGACGTGCAAAACCGCATCAAGCGAGTCGAGTCGCGCCTGCCGCAGGCGGTCACGCAACAGGGCGTCAACGTCAACAAGGCGCGCAGCAACATCCTGATGTTCGTCGGCGCCTCGTCGACCGACGGCAAGATGGACACGGCCGCCATCGGCGACTACCTGGCGCGCAACGTCGTCAATGAAATCAAGCGCCTGCCGGGTGTGGGCCAGGCCCAGCTGTTCGGCACCGAGCGCGCCATGCGCATCTGGGTCGATCCGGCCAAGCTGCTCGGCCTGCGCCTGACAATGGCCGAGGTCACCGCCGCCATCCGCGCCCAGAACGCCCAAGTCACCGCCGGCACCCTGGGCGACCTGCCGTCGCCCGAATCGCAGGCCTACGCCGCGCCCATCGTGGTGCAGGGCCAGATGACGTCGCCGGAGGAATTCGGCAAGATCGTGCTGCGCGCCAACACCAACGGCTCCTTCGTGCGCCTGAGCGACGTGGCCCGCATCGAAATGGCCGGCGCCAACTTCAGCCGCAGCGCCCGCCTCGACGGCAAACCGTTCGTCGCCGTCGCCGTGCAGCAGTCGCTGACCGGCAACGCGCTGGCCACCGCCACCCTGGTGCGCGCCAAGATGGACGAGCTGTCCAAGTTCTTCCCGCCCGGCCTGAAGTACACGGTGCCGTACGACACCTCGACCTTCGTCAAGATCTCGATCGAGGAAGTAGTCAAAACCTTGTTCGAGGCGGTGCTGCTGGTGTTCATCGTCATGTACATCTTCCTGCAGAACCTGCGCTACACCTTGATCCCGACCATCGTCGTGCCAATCGCGCTGATGGGCACCTTCGCCGTCATGCAGCTGGCCGGCTTCTCGATCAACGTGCTCACCATGTTCGGCATGGTGCTGGCGATCGGCATCCTGGTCGACGACGCCATCGTCGTCGTCGAAAACGTCGAGCGCATCATGAGCGAGGAAGGCCTGTCGCCGCGTGACGCCACCCGCAAGGCGATGTCGCAGATCACCGGCGCCATCGTCGGCATCACCCTGGTGCTGATCGCCGTGTTCATCCCGATGGCCTTCTTCGGCGGCGCCGTCGGCGCCATCTACCGCCAGTTCTCGCTGGCGATGGTGTCGGCGATGGTGTTCTCGGCGCTGATGGCGCTGACGCTGACGCCGGCGCTGTGCACCACCATTTTGAAACCGGTCGAAGCGGGCCACCACATCGAGAAGAAAGGCTTCTTCGGCTGGTTCAACCGCAAGTTCGCCGTCACCGCCACCGGTTACCAGGGCATGATCGCCAAGATGCTCACGCGCACCGGCCGCTTCATGATCGTGTTCCTGCTGATCTGCGGCGTGGTCGGCTGGCTGTACGCGCGCCTGCCGTCGTCGTTCCTGCCGAACGAGGACCAGGGCTACATCATCGCCAACGTCCAGCTGCCGCCGGGCGCCTCGCGCAGCCGCACCGAGGCCGTGCTGGCCCAGGTCGAAGACTACCTGCACAAGCAGCCGGCCGTGGCCCGCACCATCGCGGTGGCCGGCTTCAGCTTCTCCGGCGCCGGCCAGAACGTCGGCCTGGTGTTCGTGCCGCTGAAGGACTGGGACGAACGCGGTCCGGACGACGCCGCCGACAAGGTCGCCGCGCGCGCGTTGAAGGCGCTGTCGGGCATCGCCGACGCCGTGGTCTTCCCGCTCAGCCCTCCGCCGATCCGCGAGCTGGGCAACGCCACCGGCATCACCGCGCGCCTGCAGGACCGCGCCGGCGCCGGCCACGCCGGCCTGCTCGACGCCCGCAACCAGCTGTTGGGACTCGCCGCCAAGAGCGAGGTCCTCAAAGGCGTGCGCCCCGAGGGACTGGAAGACGCGCCGCAGCTGCAGATCGACGTCGACCGCGACAAGGCCAACGCGCTGGGCGTGGCCTTCGCCGACATCAACAGCCTGCTGTCGGTGGGCCTGGGCTCGAGCTACGTCAACGACTTCACCAGCAGCGGACGACAACAGCGCGTCATCGTGCAGGCCGACGCGCCGCAGCGGCTGCAACCGGATGATCTGATGCGCCTGAACGTGCGCAGCGCCTCCGGCGGCATGGTGCCGCTGTCGGCTTTCGCCACCACGCGCTGGATCAACGGCCCGGTGCAGCTGGTGCGCTACAACGGCTATCCAGCCATCAAGCTGACCGGCGACGCCGCGCCCGGCCGCAGCACCGGCGAGGCGATGGCCGAACTGGAACGCCTGGCCACGCAACTGCCGCCCGGCTTCAGCATCGAATGGACCGGCCAGTCGCTGGAGGAGAAAACCTCCGGCTCGCAGGCGCCGGCGCTGTTCGCGCTGTCGATGCTGGCGGCCTTCCTGGTGCTGGCCGCGCTCTATGAAAGCGAATCGATTCCGGTCGCGGTGCTGCTGGTGGTGCCGCTGGGGATCCTGGGCGCGCTGCTCGGCGCCCACATCCGCGACCTGCCCAACGACGTGTACTTCAAGGTGGGCCTGATCGCGATTATCGGGCTGTCGGCAAAGAACGCGATCCTGATCATCGAATTCGCCAAGGACCTCCAGGCGCAGGGCATGGGCCTGATCGAGGCGACGCTGGAGGCGGTGCACCTGCGCTTCCGCCCCATCATCATGACCTCGCTCGCCTTCATCCTCGGCGTGCTGCCGCTGGTGATCGCCACCGGCGCCGGCTCGGCCAGCCAGCGCGCCATCGGCACCGGCGTCATGGGCGGCATGATCACGGCGACGGTGCTGGCGGTGTTCCTGGTGCCGGTATTCTTCGTGGTGATCCGCAAAATCTTCAAGGGCAGCGAACGCCAACGCAAGTTGGCCGCTCACGAAATGGACGACAAAAAGCATGAGACTTATGACTAACCCGGCCCGCGCATCCTCTGCCGCCCCGCGCACCACGCTGCTGGCGGCGGCCCTGGTGGGCGCGGCACTGCTGTCGGCCTGCTCGCTGGCGCCGACCTATCAGCGTCCCGACGCACCGGTGGCCGCTACCTTCCCGGCCGACGACGCCGGCAAGGCCGCCAGGACCGGCGCGGCGCCAGCCGCCGCCCCGAATCAGCGCGACGCCGTCGATACCGGCTGGCGCGAGTACTTCAACGAGCCGCGCCTGCAACAGTTGATCGCCGCGGCGCTGGAGAACAACCGCGACCTGCGCACCGCCGCCCTGCGCATCGAAGAAGCGCGCGCGCTGTACAACGTGCAGTCGGCCGACCGCCTGCCCAACCTGAACGCCAGCGTCGGCGCCACGCGCGCCAGGACGCCGGCCACGGTCTCGCCAACCGGCGAGACCGTGATCGGCCGCCGCGTCGACGCCGGCCTGTCGATCTCCTCGTTCGAGCTCGATTTCTTCGGCCGCGTGAAAAGCCTGAACGACGCCGCGCTGGCGGCCTACCTGGCCACCGACGAAGCACGCCAGGCGGCGCAAATCAGCCTGGTCGCGCAGGTGGCGCAGGCCTACTTCACCGAGCGCGCCTACGCCGAACAGTATGCGCTGGCGCAGCAGACCTACGAGGCGCGCGCGCGCACCTACAAGCTCACGCAGCAGCGCGCCGAAGCGGGCGCCTCGTCGCGCCTCGACCTGCGCTCCAACGAAACACTGATGGAGACGGCGCGTGCCGCCGCGCTGACGTTGGCGCGCCAGCGCGCGCAAGCCGAAAACGCCCTGACCTTGCTGGTCGGCCAGCCGTCGGCCGCCGGCGCTGCCGGCACCAACGCCAACGCCATGCCGACCGACGCCCAGATCGACGCGCTCAGCGCCTTGCCGGCCGGCTTGCCGTCCGACCTGCTGGCGCGCCGCCCGGACATCCGCGCCGCCGAGCAGCGGCTCAAATCGGCCAACGCCAACATCGGCGCCGCCCGCGCGGCATTCTTCCCGCGCATCAGCCTGACGGCGGCCATCGGCAGCACCAGCCCCACCCTGGGCGGCTTGTTCGACAGCGGCACCGGCAACTGGTCGTTCGCGCCGCAACTGGTGCTGCCGATCTTCGACGCTGGCCGCAACCGCGCCAACCTGACCTTGAGCGAAGTGCGCAAGAACATCGCGGTGGCCGACTACGAGAAGACCATCCAGACCGCCTTCCGCGAAGTGGCAGACGCGCTGGCCGCGCGCGACTACCTGGGCGAACAGGTGGCGGCGCAGCGCGCGGTGCAGGACGCACAGGCGGACCGCTTGAAGCTGTCGCAGCTGCGCTTCGACAACGGCGTCGCCAGTTCGCTCGACGTGCTGGACGCGCAGCGCGAGTTGTTCAGCGCCCAGCAATCGCTGGTGCAGGCACGCCTGCTGCGCACCACCAGCGCGATCGACCTGTATCGCGCGCTGGGCGGAGGCATAAAATAACACCACCGACCCCGGCACACCGGGGTCGTACCCCAATGGGTACGACCCCATGCGGTTCACGCCGTGCGGGTTAAAAACGCTCCCACCTAACGCATACACCGCATGTCGTCGCCAATTAACATCCGCCTTGGTCAGCGTGCCCGCCAGCGCATCGCCGCTGAGGGCGTCCTGCCCTCCGACATCGCCATCATTCCGGCCGCCGCCGGCGGCCCCAAAGGCCTGATCCTCAACGGCCTCGATCTGTGGCTGTTCGGTTCCTGGCTCAAGACCGCGCCGCGCCCGCGCAAGCTGGTCGGCGCCTCGATCGGCGCGTGGCGCATGGCCGCTTCCGCCTTCGACGACCCGGTGGCCGCGCACAAACGCCTGGCCCACCTGTACGCCCACCAGCGCTATCCGGCCAAGGTCACCGCCTCCTATGTCAGCCAGACCTGCCGCGCGCTGCTCGACGAACTGCTCGACGGCCGCGCCGCCGAGGCGGTCGAGCATCCGCACCACCACGTCAGCGTGCTGACCGCGCGCGGCACCGGATCGCTGGCCCGGGCCAACGGCGTGCGCTGGCGCGAGCTGGCCGGCTTCCTGCTGGCCGCCGCCGGCAACGCCGTTTCGCGCGACCGCCTGGCCGGGGCGATGGAACGCGTGATCTTCCACAACCGCCACGACAACGCGCACTGGCTGCGCGAGCCGTTCGACGCCTTCGCCGGCCACTTCGTCGATCTGTCGCAAGCGAACCTGCGCGACGCGTTGCTGGCTTCCGGCTCGATCCCGCTGGTGCTCGAGGCGGTGACCGCCATCGCCGGCGCGCCCGCCGGCGCCTACTGGGACGGCGGCTTGATCGACTACCACCTGCACCTGCCCTACCAGCGCGACCCCGGCCTGGTGCTCTACCCGCACTTCAGCGACTACATCGTGCCGGGCTGGCTGGACAAGTCGATGCCGTGGCGCCGCGCCGGCGCCGCCGATCCCGCGCTGGACAACGTGATCCTGGTCTCGCCGTCGGCCTCCTTCGTCGCCGCGCTCCCGAACGGCAAACTGCCGGACCGCAAGGACTTCACCGCCTACGGCCAGAACCACGGCGGCCGCATCCGCGACTGGACGCGCGCCATCGCCGAAAGCGAACGCATGGCCGAGGCCTTCGCCCGCTGGTGCGAAAAACCCGACCTGAAGGCAACATTGTCTTTTTAAGCAAGACACATTGTTTCATATTTGCAACAATAATTCATCGACCTTCATTGACCGCATGACCGCCCGCGATGTCGGGTGCATACTTGCAACCATAACTAAGCCGCCGCGGCACGTGCCGTTCTGGCACGCACATAGTCAATGGAGTCCACCATGAATTTCCTCTCGCATACGCGCATCGGAACCCGCCTCGCCGTCGCCTTCGCCACCGTCCTGCTGCTGGCGGTCGTCGCCACCACGGCCGGCCTGGTCAACGCCCGCAGCAATGCCGCCGCCACCAGACAGATGATGGAACAGCCGCTGGCCAAGGAACGCCTGGTGTCCGACTGGTACGTGCTGATCTACTCCGCCGTTGCCCGCACCGAGCTGATCGCGCGCAGCAAGGACGACACCTTGCCGGTGGTGTTTGCCGACACCATCGCCGCCAGCACCAAGCGCGGCAGCGAACTGATCGGCAAGATCAAGGAACTGCTGGCCACCGACGAGGAGCGCAAGCTGTACGATGCCACCATCACGCTGCGCGCCGCCTATCAGAAGGCCAAGAACGACGTCGGCGACATCCGTAAAACGGGCGACGACGCCGCCGCGGAAGCGGCCTACCGCGACAAGTTCCTGCCGGCCGCCGAGGCGTACAAGAACAAGGTCAACGAGCTGCTGGCCCACCAGCGCAAGGCCATCGACGATACCGCGCACGCGATCGACGACGCCAATGACCGCAGCAACACGCTGCTGCTCATCCTGACGGTGCTGATGGTCGCCATCGGCTCGCTGGCGGCGTGGATCATCTCGCGCTCGATCACCGCGCCGCTCAAGTCGGCGATCGACATCGCCGCGACGGTCGCCAACGGCGACCTGACCACGCGCTTCGACGGCCCCACCTCGCGCTCGGAAATCGGCGAGCTGATGACGGCACTGAAAGGCATGAACGACTCGCTGCGCAACGTCGTCAGCCAGGTGCAGGTCGGCACCAAGACCATCGCCACCGCGTCCAACGAAATCGCCGCCGGCAATATGGACCTGTCGCAGCGCACCGAGGAACAAGCCAGCTCGCTGGAGGAAACCGCGTCGTCGATGGAGGAACTGACATCGACCGTACGCCAGAACGCCGAGAACGCCCGACAGGCCAACCAGCTGGCGCACGCCGCCTCCGACGTGGCAGAACGTGGCGGCTCGATCGTCGGCCAGGTGGTCAACACCATGGGCACGATCAACGACTCGTCGCGCAAGATCTTCGACATCATCAGCGTCATCGACGGCATCGCCTTCCAGACCAATATCCTGGCGCTGAACGCGGCGGTGGAAGCGGCGCGCGCCGGCGAACAGGGACGCGGCTTCGCGGTGGTGGCCTCGGAGGTGCGCAATCTGGCGCAGCGCTCGGCGGCGGCGGCCAAGGAGATCAAGGAATTGATCGGCAATTCGGTCGAGCAGGTCGACATCGGCTCGAAGCTGGTGCAGCAGGCCGGCAGCACGATGAACGAAGTGGTCGACAGCGTGCGGCGTGTCACGGACATCATGGGCGAGATCACCTCGGCCAGCAGCGAGCAAAGCATCGGCATCGATCAAGTCAACACCGCGATCACGCAGATGGACCAGGTCACGCAGCAAAACGCCGCGCTGGTCGAGGAAGCCGCTGCGGCGGCGGCCAGCATGCAGGAACAGGCCGAGCGCCTGGCCGACGTGGCGTCGTCGTTCAAGCTCGATGACGGTGGGGCGCGTCAGTCGCTGGCGCCGCCGCCGGGCGCGCGCAAGATCGCCACGCCGGTGCATTCTGCGCCAGCCCGTCCGGCGCCAGCGGCCCCGAAAAAGCCGGCCGTGCGTCTGGCGACGTCCAGCGCCAGCAGCACCACCCGCAAACCGGCAACCGTCGGCAACGATAAGGATTGGGAAGAGTTTTGACCCCAAGCCACGGCTGGGGTCTGACCCCACGGGGTCAGACCCCGAACTTCCGGGTCAGCTGGTCAAGAACATCTGCTGCAAATCGTTGAGGAAACGCTGGCCCAACTCCGTGGGCCGGATGACCTTGTAATCCCGGTACAGCAAGCCTTTGGCCTCGGCCGCGTTGAGGCTCTTCTCGATCGCGTTCAAACTCAAACCGGTGCGCTCGCTGAACAGGTTCGGATCGAAGCCGCCGTGCAGGCGCAAGGTGTTGAGCATGAACTCGAAGCCCATGTCCTCGCGGGCGATCTCGACCTCCTCCTGCACCGGCGTACCCAGCCTGACCTGCTCCATATAGGCTTTCGGCTGCTTGTAGCGCGCCTGCCGCAGTATGCGATGCGGGAACGATATCTTCGAATGCGCCCCGGCGCCGATGCCCAGATAATCGCCAAACTCCCAGTAATTCAGATTGTGGCGCGCGCGGTGGCCTTCCTTGGCGTACGCCGACACCTCGTACTGCTGGTAGCCGTTGGCGGCGGTGAGTTCGGCGATCATGTCCTGCATGTCGGCGCTGGCGTCGTCGTCGGGCAGCGACGGCGGATACTTGGCGAACAGCGTATTCGGCTCCATCGTCAGGTGGTACAGCGACAGGTGCGGCGGCTTGAAAGCCATCGCCGTCTCCACATCCAGCCTGGCCTCCTCCAGCGTCTGCGACGGCAGCGCGTACATCAAATCCAGATTGAAGTTGTCGAAGTTGGCCAGCGCGATATCGACCGCGCGCCGCGCCTCGTTGTCGTCATGGATGCGGCCCAGCGCCTTCAAATGGCGGGCGTTGAAGCTCTGGATGCCGATCGACAGCCGGTTGACGCCACTGGCGCGGTAGGACTTGAACTTCTCCGCCTCGAAGGTGCCGGGGTTGGCCTCCATCGTGATCTCGACATCGCTGTCGAGCGGCAGCAGGGTGCGCACGTCCGACAGCAGGCGGTCCAGGCCCGCCGCCGACATCAGGCTGGGCGTGCCGCCGCCGATGAAGATCGTATAGATCTTGCGGCCCCAGATCAGCGGCAGCGCCATTTCCAGGTCGGCGCGCATGGCGTCCAGGTATTCCTGCTCCGGGAAGGCGCCGCCCTCCTTGGCCTCGTGCGAGTTGAAGTCGCAATACGGGCACTTTTTCACGCACCACGGAAAGTGAATGTACAGCGACAGCGGCGGCAGCGCCGACAGGTTCAGCGCGCCGCTTTGCAGGTACTTGAGCGCGACGCCGGCGGCGTCGCCCAGGTCGGCGCTGGGGGCCACCGGTGAAGCCGGCTTGCCGCCGGCGCCGACGATTTTGATCGGGATCATTTCAGTTTCTCTACCAGCGCGCGCAGGGCCTGGCCGCGATGCGACAGGGCGTTCTTCTCATCGGCGGTCAGCTCGGCCGCGCACTTGCCCAGAGCCGGGATGAAGAAGTAAGGATCGTAGCCGAAGCCGCCATTGCCGCGCGGCGTGGCGATCATCTCGCCGTTCCAGCGGCCGTCGGCGATGACCGGCTGCGGATCGTCCGCATGGCGCACGAACACCAGCACGCAATAGTAGTAGGCCGATTTGTCGGCGTGCGCGGCCAGGTCGGCGATCATCTTCTCGTTGTTGCGGGCGTCCGACTTCGGCTCGCCGGCGAAGCGCGCCGAGTACACGCCGGGCGCGCCGCCCAGGGCGTTGACGCACACGCCGGAATCGTCGGCCAAGGCCGGCAAGCCGGTCAGGCGCGACGCGTGGCGCGCCTTTTGCAGTGCATTTTCGACAAACGTGTGAAAAGGTTCATCCGCTTCGGGCACGCCGAATTCGCCCTGCGCGTGGACGGAAAAGCCCACGGTGGACAGCAGTTCGTTGAATTCCTTGAGTTTGCCGGCGTTGTTGGAGGCGAGGATCAGGCGTTGGGTCATGGTATGGGCTGCGATCGAGTCATGCGGAGAAGGCGACATTGTAAACCTTTTGCATGGCGCCCACCCGCCGGCGATATGCCGCTAGGGCACCAGCAATGACTGGATCTCGGGCCGCAGATGGTTTTCCAGGGTGACCATCACCGCCTCGGTTACGATATCGCGCCCTTTGACGGGGGCGCCCCTGGCTGCGGCGATGGCCGCCTTCATGCCCTGATAGCCCATCTGACGCGCGTTTTGCAGCACCAGGCCGTGGATTTCCTGCTTTTTCAAGCCGTCGAGCAGGAAATCGCTGGTGTCGAAGCCGATGAGCTTCTTCTTGCCGGCCTCCCCGGTCTGGCGCAGCGCGCGCAGCATGCCGTCGCTGGCCGACTCGTTGACCGCGAAGATGCCGTCGATCTGCTTGTGCTTTGTCAGCGCCGCCAGTCCGGCGCGGGCGATCTTGCCGCGCGTGCCGCCGCCGTATTCGTCGATGACGGTGATGTGCGGCGCGTGCCTGGCGAGATAGTTGACGAAGCCGTTGGCGCGGTCCTCGGTCGATGCGCTGCCCGGGATGGTGCGCATCACCAGCACGGCGCCATGCCCGTTCAGCAGCGACGACAGGCGCTCGGCGGCGAGCCGGCCGGCGGCGTGGTTGTCGGTGCCGACGAAGTTGGTGTGCCAGTTGCCGCCCAGCGCGGAATCGACGACGACGATCTTCACGCCCATCTCCGCCGCCTTGCGCACCGGCTCCATCAGGCGCACGCGGTCGGTCGGCACGATGATGACGGCGTCGACGTCGGACCGGGAGTACAGGCGCAGGATATCGATCTGCGAATCGATATCGTCGTTGTAGGCCGGGCCGCGCCAGGTCAGCTTGACGCCGCCCTCCTCGCGCACCGCCCTGTCGACGCCCTGGCGCATGAAGGTCCAGAAATCCTGGTCGCGCGACTTGGGGATGAAGACGATATTGAGGTCTTTGGACAAGGCCGCGAACGGCCAGCCCGCAAGAAAGAAAGCCCACAACAGCAGCACTAACGGCCACTTTTTCATGAATGTCTCCTCCACCAAGGCGGTCGCCATGCAACGGAACCACGTAGGGCGGATTAGGCGGAACGCCGTAATCCGCCAATCCATGAGCCGTCAGCGGCGCATGCATGGCGGATTACGCTTCGCTAATCCGCCCTACGTGGATTTGTGGCGACCCGGCGTCCGTTAAGCGACGCCCAGCACCTGCTTTTGCAACTTGATCAAATCGGCGATGCCGCCCTGCGCCAGATCGAGCAGGCGATTCATGCCGGCGCGGTCGAACGCCGCGCCTTCGGCCGTACCCTGCACCTCGATGAAGTGGCCGGCGTCGTTCATCACCACATTCATATCGGTATCGCAGCCCGAATCCTCGACATAATCGAGGTCCAGCACCGGCACGCCCTGGTACACGCCGACCGAGATCGCCGCCACAAAACCCTTCAGCGGAATGGCCGGCACCGCGCCGCGCGCGACCAGCTTGGAAAACGCGTCATGCGCGGCGACCATGGCGCCGGTGATCGACGCGGTGCGGGTGCCGCCATCGGCCTGGATCACGTCGCAATCGAGGTGCAAGGTGCGTTCGCCGAAGGCCTGCAGATCGAAGGCGGCGCGCAGCGAACGGCCGATCAGGCGCTGGATCTCCTGCGTGCGGCCGGACTGCTTGCCGCGCGCGGCCTCGCGGTCCATGCGCGTATGGGTCGAACGCGGCAGCATGCCGTATTCGGCCGTCATCCAGCCCTGGCCCTTGCCCTTCAGGAAGCCGGGCACCTTGTCCTCGATGCTGGCGGTGCAAATGACCTTGGTGTCGCCGCATTCGATCAGCACCGAGCCTTCGGCGTGCTTGGTGTAGTCGCGGGTCAGGCGCAGGGCGCGCAAGGCGTCGACCGGGCGGCCGCTGGGACGGGCGAAGGTGGGTGTTGCTAAGGTCATACGGTGTCCTTGTAAATTGTGTGGGAATTATTTGAGGATCTGGGAGGATTTTTCGATCGCGCCGCGTATCTCGGCGATGGCTTTTTCAATGTCATCGTCATCGAAGGCGGCATCCATATCCGCGACCGGCGGTTCCGCCGGCGCCTGGACCGGCCCGCCCTGGATGGTGGTGCTGTGCAGGTCCTGCGGCAGGGCTTCCGTCGAGATCTCGGTCGAGATCACCGTCGGCATCCCGGCCGCCGTCATCGCGCCCATGTCGCCGGCGACCGAACCGCCCTGCCACATGATGGCCAGCGCGGTGACGTTGTCGCTGCCATCGCCGGCGGCGTCGAGCGCCGCCCGCAGCAGATCCGGCACCGCCCGCACCACCGTATGCGCATGCATGCGGCGCGCCATTTCATCGTCCGGCAGCATAGACCACAAACCGTCGGAGCACAACAGCATCTGGTCGCCCGGCAGCAGGCCGCCGCCGCTGGACACCTCCACCTTCGGCAGGCTGTCGGCGCCGAGGCAGTTATACAGCTTGTTGCGGTCCGGGTGGGTGGCGCGCCCCGACGCCGGCACCAGCCCCTTGGCGATCAGGCTTTCGATATGCGAGTGGTCGCGCGTGCGCGCCAGGATGCACCCTGCGCGCAGCCAGTACAGGCGCGAGTCGCCGCAGTGCGCCCAGGTCGCCGTGTTGTGCTGGATCAGGCAGGCGACGATGGTGGTGCGCGGCGTCTCCGGCATGGCATGGGCCCTGCGATAGTCGTGGATGTCGTGGTGCGCCGCCATGAAGGCCTCCTCGAGGAAGCGCTGCGGTTTTTTGACGTAGGGTTTGGCCTGCTGCTGGAACATGGCGGATATGGTTTGCAGCGCGACGGCGGCGGCGATCTCGCCGCGCAGGTGGCCGCCCATGCCGTCGGCCAGCACCAGCAGCAAGGCGTCGCGCGTAAAGCTGTAGCCCATGCGGTCCTGGTTGACCTTGCGGCCGCCGATGTGGCTTTCCTGATACACGGAGAATTGCATTGTTTGCCTGTCGCCTTGTTTAACGCATTCGGTGCCCGGTCGGCTCAGACCAGCGTATCCGGTCCGGCCTTCGCCTTCGGTCCGTCCGCGCCGCCCAGCCGTCCCACCAGGCCGCGCAGGCCGCCGCCCAACTTTTCGATGATACCCCGCCGCGCCTGCGCCGATGGCGGCGGCTCTGGCGCCGGCGCCGCCGCCTGCAGCACTTTCTGCAGCGCGAACAGGCTTTGCGGCCGCTCCAGCGGATCGACCATCAGGCACCATTGCACCAGCCGCACCAGCTCCGGGGTGTAAGCGCCGGCGAGCTTTTCAAAGTGTGCGGCCATTTTATCGTCGGTCTTGCGCTGGTCGGCCGGCTGCGGCGGCGAGCCGACCATGCACGCGAACATCGACGCGCCGATGCTGTAGACGTCCGACCACGGCCCCAGGCCGCCGGTTTTGGCGTACAGCTCCGGCGGCGCGAAGCCCGGCGTGTACATCGGCGCCAGGGTCGGCATGTCGTTGTTGACGGTCTGGCGCGCCGCGCCGAAGTCTAACAGCATCGGCGTGCCGTCGGTGCGCAGGTAGATATTGGCCGGTTTCAGGTCCAGGTGCAGCAGCTTGTTGGCGTGGACCTCGCGCAGGCCCTTGAGCACCTGAATAAAGATGGTTCGGATGAACGCCTCGCCCACTTTGCCGCCCTTGGCGCGCTGGCCCTGGATATGTTCCTGCAGCGAATGGCCCGATTCGTAGGCCATGACCATGTAGACGGTATCGTGGGCGCGGAAGAAATTGAGCACGCTGACGACGTTGGGATGGGAGATGCGGGCCAGCGCCCGGCCCTCCTCGAAGAAGCATTTCAGGCCGATCCGGAACACCGGCAGGTTGGTGCGCGGAACGGCCGGCGCCAGCTCGCCGTCCCGGCGCAGCGCAAGCGAACTGGGCAAATACTCCTTGATGGCGACGGCCACCCCGTCGGGGTCGTACGCGAGGTAAACAATACTGAACCCGCCGGACGCAATTTTCTTTACAATGCGATATCCAGCAATTTCCAGACCATCTGGTAACGGGGCGTTGTTTTGTGCAGCCATAGGATTCCTCGCCTCAACACACCGGATTGTGTGGATAAATCACTGTTTTGTAAAGATTAAATCGGGGACATCCATTGAGCATTTCCAGCATGACGGGCTACGCAGTCGCCACCAGTGAAAGCGCGGCGGGCACACTGACGATCGAAATCAAGAGCGTCAACTCGCGCTTTCTCGACCTTCAGTTTCGAATAAACGACGATTTGCGCGCGCTCGAACCCGATTTGCGCTCGGCGATCATGGCCGCCATCACGCGCGGCAAGGTCGAGCTGCGGCTCAGTTTCGGCCGCAAGGCGGCCACGGCCGGCACACAGGCGCTCAACCTGCCCCTATTGACTGAATTGCAACGATTGCAACAGGAAGTCGGCGCGCACTTCCCCGCCGCGCCGACCATGTCCGTGGCCGAACTGCTGCGCTGGCCCGGCGTCATCGAGGAAGCCCAGATCGGCCAGGAGTCGCTGCAGGCCGACGTCGCCGCGCTGACCGCGCGCACGGTCGAAGCCTTCGTCATCAGCCGCCAGCGCGAAGGCGCCGCGCTCGAAGCGATGCTGACCTCGCGCATCGAGGCGATGGAAGTGATCGTCAAGCGCATCACCCCGCTCATTCCGCAGGTGGTCGCCGCCTTCCAGCAAAAGGCCGTCGAGCGCATGCAGGATGCGCTGGGCCTGGCTTGCCAGGGCTCGAATTCGGCGCTGTCGCGCCAGGACGCGCTCGAGCGCATCCGCCAGGAAGTGATCCTGTACGGCATCCGCATCGACGTCGCCGAGGAGCTGGGCAGGCTGTCGGCGCACCTGACCGAGACCCGCCACATCCTGAAAAAGGGCGGCCAGGTGGGCAAGCGCCTCGACTTCATGATGCAGGAGCTCAACCGCGAAGCGAACACGCTGGGCGCCAAGGCCTCGGTGAAGGAACTGGCCGACGCCTCGATGGAGCTCAAACTGCTCATCGAGCAGATGCGCGAACAGGTGCAAAACCTGGAGTAACGCCGGCATCAAACCAGGGGAGCTTCGGCTCCCTTTCTTTTTTGACGTTCTCCCATACATCCGCCCAATTGAGAGACTCGCTTGCGGCACCGTGCCGGCTGAAGTAATTTTCCCGTACTTGCCAGTACGAGGTGCTGCCATGACTATCACAACTCAACGAACTTCTGCATGGTGAGTTTGTTTGCTTCCGCGGTCATGGCAATGCTCCTTTATCGGCGTTACTGGTGGGGCCTGGTCTAACGGGCTGTTCGACCAGGCCGGTCCCGCTTGCCGCGCCGGGCTTATGGCCGGCCCACCACGATCCCCCTGCCCGCCGTGCTCATGTAGACCACACCGAAGGTATTCATGTCGCCGACGACGAACTTGCCATTGCCCGGCCCGCCATACTGATGGGCGTTGTCGTTGATCCGCGCCCAGCTCTGGCCGGTGTCGGTCGAACGGAACAAGCCGCGCACGCCGCCCACCGTCCCCCAGATGAACACGGTCGGATAGCTGGCGCCCGCCGCCGCCTTGCCGAAGCCGACCGCGGCGCAATAACTGACATTGGCGAAGGTGGTGAACTGCCAGCCGGAGCTGGTGGTGCGCGCCAGGCCGCCACCGTAGAGCGGCACCCAGATGTCGCCCTCGCGGCCGGGCGCGGCGCGGATCACGTCGCTGCCGCCGGTGGCCAGCGTGTTGTACTTCCAGAACGACGCGCCGCCATCGGTGCTGATCATGAAGGCGCCGTCGGCCGGGTTATGCACGTAAAACTTATTGTTGTTGACCGGATCGGCCACCGGCCGCGCGTTGCTCACACCAAGTCCGCCGATGGCCGTCCAGTTCGTGCCAAGGTTGGTCGACCGGTAGCTGGTGGCCGAGTTCTCCGGGCTGTGCAGCAGCACGCCGCCACTGGCCGACAGCGCCACCTGGCCCTTGGTGCCGTTGATGGTCGCCTGCGTCCAGTTGGTGCCGCCATTGGCCGACCGGTACATCGCGTTGCCGACACGAACACCCGTGCCGGTGTTGGCGTCCGCCACCGCCAGGCCGGTGGTCGTGCCCATCGTCGGCGTGTACATCGGGTTGGTGTAGGTCTGGGTATTGTAGTGCTGGAAGCCGTCAACGTCGCCCAGCGCCGACAGCAGCGGGCCGCCGGCGATGCTGTTGATGTTCAGCGGCACCGTCTCCTCCAGGCCCTTGGTGTTGAAGGTCCAGGTGGTCGTGGTGGCGTCGATGTCGCTGGTCTTGAAGATGCCGTTGCCCGACGTGACCCACGCGCTCTTGGTGTTGAACGGATCGAATGCCACCGTGCCGGCCCAGTGGATGGACGCACCGGCGATCCAGTTGATGCCGCCGGTGTCCTTGGCGAAGCCGCGCGCGACGACGTCGGTCCAGGCGGCGCCGCCGTTGGTCGAGATATACACCCGGTCGCCCCAGCTGTTGCCCTGCTGGGCGTACTGGTTGACCGACGAGGCGATCAAGCGCTGGGCATTGTTCGGATCGACGCTGATGCCGCTGAACGCGACCGTCACGCCGGCCGGCGTGACGTTGGTCCAGGCGCCGTTGGCGATCGTGTATTTCCAGATCTGGCCGCTGTTCATCGGCTCCGTGCCGGACTGGTTGCCGTGCGGGCCGGCGCCGTTGGCGTAGGCGATGTACAGGTTGCCGGCGCCGTCGAAGGCGGCGCGCTGCGGCATCAGGTTGGCCGGGCCGCCGGAGACGGCGCTGAACGAGCCGCCGGCGTTGTCGCTGCGATAGAGATTAGCGCCGGCCGAAGCATAGCGCGACACGCCGACGAACAGGCGCTGGGCCACGCCGCCGGAGACGCTGGCCGGATCGGCCATGACCACGCTGATGCCGTTCTCGTTGGCCGTGGTGGTCACGTTGAGCGAATTTACCTTGGCCCACGCCGCGCCGGCGTTGGTGCTCTTGAACAGGCCGTTGGCGCGCGTGCCCAGGTACAGCACGTTGCTCGACCCCGGATCGACCACCATGCGCTCGCCGTTCTGGCGCCCCATGCCGTTGCCGTGGGCCTTGAACTGGGCGGTCACGTCGGTGGTCGAGAAGGTGGCGCCGTAGTCGGTCGAGCGCAGCACGGCGCTCTTGCCGCCGTTGAAGTAGCTGATGCCGACGTACAAATAGACGTTGGCCGCGTTCTTGGGATCGACCGCCAGCGATTCGACGCCGAGGTAGCCGGTCTGGTCGTCCGCCACCCAGTCGAGCATCGACACCCAGCGCGCGGCCGCATTGTCCCAGCGGAAGGCGCCGCCGACGTCGGTGCGCGCGTACACCACGCCCTGGGCCTTGCTGGGAATGACGGCCGAGACGAATCCGCCGCCGCCCATGGCCACCGTGTCCCAGGTGTAGGCGGCAGCCGGCTGCTGGGCCGCCACGACCATCGCGCCGACGGCCACCAGGGGCCGGGCCGCGACGAGCACTGCGTTGATCCATTTCATGTCAATTGTCTCCTTATGAATTGTTATGTAAAGCGAATACCTAACAAACATATACCAAACGATTCAGAAGACTAGACCAGAGCGTGCCGTGCACGAAAAATCATTCCGCCGTTTGAGAATTTTAATAATTGACCGAAACGACGCCGGCGAGCGCGGCGTATAGCAGCGCCACCTGCTGCGCAAGCCGAGGCCGGACGTGTTGCTTTTTTGTCGAAACGACAATTTATGTATATTTTTTCATCTTTTTAAAGCAGAATTCACGAGTTATGTAGGACAAATCTTACATGGAATCTCAAATGATCCGATGCCGCTCCCTTTTGCCAGTCCTGGCCGGCTCCCTGATGCTTGGCGGCTGCGCCCATTCCTGGATCGACACCAGCGGCAACCGTCGCGTGATCGGCTGGGTCGATCTGACGCTGCCGCCGCCGACAACGGTTGGGGGCGCCGATTGGACGCGTGTGCGCACCATAGGCCTGGCGTTGAGCCGCAGCGAGGGCGGTGCCGAAATCACCGTCGGCTACAGCGACAACACGTTGGCCATCATCCGTGACAACAGTTGCGTCGCCATTCATCCACTGATGTTCCCGCCAACCACGCCATGAGGAGCAAGCATGACCAACCGCCGAATCGCCGAGTACACCCGACTGGCCTGTGGCATCGGTCTGATCGCGATGCTGAGCGCCTGTGCCAGCCGCGCCGACAATGTCATCTTCGTGACCAAGACGTCGCTGGGTATCGACATCGAGCCTGGCACCGGCAGCGCCGCAATCGCCTACGACCGGCTGGAGGGTTACTCGGCGCCGCGCTATGACGACAAGGCACCGCCACCGGTGGTGGGCAGCTTCGAATATGGCGGCAACCGGTTGACAAGCCCGAGCGTCCGGCAGGTCTACGCCACGGGCAAGGCCGCCTTGCTGGTGAGCGCACCCGCAGCCTCCGCACAACCCATGCTTCAAGCGGCGCCGGTGGCCGCCGCGCAGCCGCTCTTCGCGGCGCCATCCACACCAGCGCCGTCCACGCCCGCAAAGCAAGCTTTGGGCGATGCACCCGCGTCCATGGACACGCCCGCCAAGGTGATGTTCTTCGGCACCGGCACGGTTATCGGCATCAAGCTGGGAATGAGCACCAACGGCTTGGACGGTTTCACCTTCGGCTTCAAACGCAAGGAAATGTCACTCATCCCCGTTAAGAGAAACGGGACGCAATTGCCATCGGTGCTCGCCTCGGTCGAAGCTGGCACGGTGGCCGAGGCCAGAAATGCCCAGACCGACATACGCCAATTTTTCGCCACTGGCGAGGCAGCCGAGAACCTGGCGCAAAACTTGACCATCAAGGCGGCCTTCGACGACAAGGCGAAGGAGATGTTACGCGAACAAGGCGACGCGGCTTTGGTGAGCCTGAGCTGTGTGATGCGGGTGGACGAGGCGAAGCTGTCACGGGTATGGGACAACCTGGAAGCCCACACGCTGGTGGATCTGACGGAACCGTCCGGACGGCGCAAAACGCTGCTGGCCGCGACGGCGCAAGAACAGCGCATCGCGTACGCGCAGGCGCTGCAATTCATCGATCACAACGTCGAAAAGAATACCGCGCGCTTGCGGGAACATCGGGCCTATGTCTGCGGCTTGGCTCAACACTAAGGGGTAACATATGGTCATAACACAATCGATAGACTGTCAGCGCTGCGAGCATTTCGCGGTGGTGATGAGCGAGCAAGGTTACGAGGTGCTCGGCTGCGCGCCACTGCCGGGGCGGCCGCAAACATGCAGCTTCAGTTATGAGGACACACACCTGCCCAGCGCTGCCGTCAGGGCGCTGCGGGACGCCCCCTTGGCGCTGACCGACCTACCGGCCGCCGGCATCGGACCGACACAAAAAAGCACCGCGCAGGCGATCGTCAACATCTTTGAAACCGGCAGCGTGTTGGGCGATTATAGCCAGATCACGCTGCTGGCCAACGACAGCGGCCACCTGACCTTCGGCCGCAGTCAAACCACGCTCGGCTCGGGCAACCTGGCCACGCTGGTCGACCGCTACTGCCAGGTGCCGGGCGCCTCCATGGAGCGGCGGCTGCGTCCATACCTGTCCAGACTACGCGCGATCGATCTCGACCTCGACCACGACAACACCCTCAAGAACGTGCTGCGCGCCAGCGCCGACGATCATCTGATGCGCGAGGCGCAGGACCAGTTCTTCGACAAGGTCTACTGGGAACCGGCGGCGGACATGGCCACGGCCGCTGGCATCACCACGCCCCTCGGCGTGGCCGTGGTGTACGATAGCGTGGTACACGGATCATGGGACCGACTTCGCGAGCGCACCACGAGCAAGTTCGGCGCGCTGGAGCTGATTGGCGAAAAAAAATGGATCACGAGCTACGTTGCCACCCGCCTCGACTGGTTGATCAATCACATCAACCCCGTGCTGCACGCCACGCGCTACCGCATGGACGCCTTCCAGGCGCTGATCGCTCAGAAGCGCTGGGGATTGGAACTGCCGCTGGTGGTACGCGGCCAGGAAATCTCGACGGCGACATTAAGTGGCCTGCCCACGCAGTGCTACGACGGCCCGCCGCTGGGCAGCAGGCCGCTGGCGTTGTCGTCGCCGCTCAGCCGGGGGGCGGACGTGCGCCTGCTGCAGCTGAGCCTGTCCGACCAAGGTATGGAGATAAGCGCCGACGGCATCTATGGCAACGGCACCGCGCAGCAACTGCGCGCCTACCAGGCCAAACAGGGCATGGCGGCCACCGGCATCGCCGATATCGCGCTTCTGGCCTCCATCGCAGCCGTTTAACGAAACGAAAGCTGGCGGGACGGCGCACCGCGCGCCCCCGCCATTGCCAACGACGGCTATAAAAGCTGATTCAGCTTGGTAACCTTGATGTCGGCCACCTCGCCGATGGTGTTGACCAGCTCCAGGAAATGCGGCGTGGTTTCGTGCAGTGCATGCGCTTCGGCGTCGTCCCAGGCTTCGAGCATGACGAAGGTCGCGGGATCGCCCAGGTCCTGATGCAGGTCGTAGCGGATACAACCGGCCTCCGCGCGGCTTGGCGGCACGATTTGGTCCAGCGCGGAACGCACCAGCAGTTCGGAACCCGAATGGGCGGTGATGGTGGCGACGATGATCAGATCTGACATGTTCTATCCTGTGAATGGGGGAAATTGCATTGTTGGGGCGGATTGCGAAACGAAAAGGCCGGCCACGCGAAATCCGCTATCATCGGCGCAACAACTTCCGGGGAGCGAGGCATGGCCGCATCGAACGCAGCACCGATGATACGCGTGGGCATAGGCGGCTGGGATTTCGCGCCGTGGCGCGAGACGTTTTATCCGAAAGACGTGGCGCAAAAGAAGGCGCTCGAATACGCCAGCCGGCACGTCACCAGCATCGAAATCAACGGCACCTTTTACCGCACCGCCAAGCCCGAACACTTCGCCTCGTGGAACGCGCAAACGCCGGACGATTTCATCTTCTCCGTCAAGGCCAGCCGCTACGCCACCAACCGCAAAGTGCTGGGCGAGGCGGGCGAATCGATCGAGCGCTTCATCGGCAGCGGCCTGGCGGAACTGGGCGACAAACTCGGTCCCCTGCTGTGGCAACTGGCGCCGACCAAGCAGTTCGATCCGGACGACCTGGAAGCGTTCTTCAAACTGCTGCCCACCAAACTGGGCACGCGCAAACTGCGCCACGTGCTCGACACCCGCCACGAGAGTTTCATGTGCGCGGACTACGTCAAGCTGGCGCGCAAATACAAAGTCGCCAGCGTGTTCACCGACTCGCCCAAGTTCCCCTCCTTCGCCGACGTCACCAGCGATTTCGTCTACGCCCGTTTGATGAACGCGCAGAGCGAACAGGTGACCGGCTACACCAAGCCGGCGCTGAAGAAATGGGCGGCGCTCGCGCAGCAGTGGCAGGCCGGCGCGCTGCCGCCGGAACTGCCCTACGCGGCGGCGCCGCCATCGTCCGCCAAGGCCGGCGGCAAGGCGCGCCCGGTGTTCGTCTACTTCATCAACGGCGCCAAGGAACGCGCGCCCGCCGCCGCCCAGCATCTGATCGGGCTGCTGTAATCGCGGGCCGATTGAACGCGAATTGAAAGCCGAATTGAATGCCGACCGTTGCTCTTGGTAAAATACGTCTTTGGGCGCTGCCCGAACAAGTATTTGAACCGCATTTGAAACGCATTTGAAAGTTACACACATGAGCTCATCCAACGCATTCGCCGGCAGCCTGTTCATGGTGGTGGCGCCATCGGGCGCCGGCAAGTCGACGCTGGTCAACGCGCTGCTGGCGCAGGAACCGACGATCAAGCTGTCGATTTCGACCACCACGCGCGCGCCGCGTCCGGGTGAAACCCACGGCAAGGAGTACTACTTCACCAACGCCGAGGATTTCGTCGCGCGCGCCGACGCCGGCGAGTTCCTGGAATGGGCCGAAGTGCACGGCAATTACTACGGCACCTCGCGCATCATGGTCGAACAGCAAATGAAAACCGGCACCGACATCCTGCTCGAAATCGACTGGCAGGGCGCGCGCCAGGTCAAGAAGCAGTTCCCGCAGGCGGCCGGCATTTTCATCCTGCCGCCATCGATCGAGGCGCTCGAACAACGGCTGAAAAAACGCGCCACCGACGAAGCCCACGTGATCACCCGCCGCATGCTGGCGGCGGGCGGCGAAATCGCCCACGCTCCCGAGTTCGAGTATGCTATTATCAATGAAGAATTCGCGGTCGCCCTGTCGGAATTGACGGCGATTGTCAGAGCGGCCCGTTGCCGGTTTGCGCAACAAGCGGCACGCAACATCTCGCTATTTGCCCAATTGGGTATCCACGCTGAATAAATACACAAGATTTTAGGAGTTATCATGGCCCGTATTACTATTGAAGATTGTCTCAAAACCATTCCTAACCGTTTCCAGCTGACCCTGGCCGCGACCTACCGCGCCCGCCAACTGCTGCAAGGCCACACCCCTAAAGTGGAAGCCAAGGACAAGCCGACCGTCGTCGCGCTGCGCGAAATCGCCGCCGGCAAGGTCGGTCTGGAAATGTTGAAAAAGGTCCCAATGTAAGTTGGGCCCGCGTTCCCGAACAATGTGAATGATGCGCGTTGGCAGCGATTGAGCAGCGGTTGAGCAGTAGCGCGCGCCATCAGGTAGTATTTACATTGACATTCTCATGACGACGGAACGCACACGTATGAATCTGATCCCCGCCGATCCGACACTAAGCGGCAAGCCCCGGTCCAAGCAACCGGGCAAGCAGCCGGCCAAAGCGCCGGCCGCAACCACGTCGGGCGCCAACGCGGGCGACAGCACTGCCTCCACCATCGCCTCCTCCGCACCAGCCCCCGTTCAACCAGTGATTTCCTCGTCGCCCCTGGCCACGCCCACCCTGACCGCCGGTGTCGCCTCCGTCACGCACCTGACCGAAAAACTGGCCGAGTACATGACGGCCGCCGACCTGAAAAAGGTCAAGGAAGCGTACCGCTTCTCGGACGAGATGCACCTCGGGCAGGTGCGCAAATCGGGCGAGCCGTACATCTCGCACCCGATCGCCGTGGCCGAGATCTGCGCCGACTGGAAGCTCGACGCGCAAGCCATCATGGCCGCGCTGCTGCACGACGTGATGGAAGACCAGGACGTCAAAAAGGACGAGTTGATCGAGCGCTTCGGCGCACCGGTCGCCAACCTGGTCGACGGCCTGTCGAAGCTGGAGAAAATCGAGTTCCAAAGCCAGATCGAGGCGCAGGCGGAGAACTTCCGCAAGATGCTGCTGGCGATGGCGTCGGACGTGCGCGTCATCCTCATCAAGCTGGCCGACCGTCTGCACAATATGCGCACGATGGAAGTCATGGCGCCGGCCAAGAAGGCGCGCATCTCCAGCGAGACGATGGAAGTGTACGTGCCGATCGCGCACCGCCTCGGCCTGAACAACATCTACCGCGAGCTGCAGGACTTGTCCTTCTCGCACCTGTATCCGCTGCGCTACCGCACCTTGGCCAAGGCCGTGAAGGCGGCGCGCGGCAACCGCCGCGAAGTGGTGTCGAAGATCCTCGACTCGGTCAAGACCACCCTGCAGATCGCCGACATCGAGGCGGAAGTCTACGGCCGCGAAAAAACCCTGTACGGCATCTACAAGAAGATGCGCAGCAAGCACCTGTCGTTCTCGCAGGTGCTCGACGTCTACGGCTTCCGCGTGGTGGTCGACAGCTTCCCCAACTGCTATGTTGCGCTGGGCACCCTGCACTCGCTGTACAAGCCGATGCCGGGCAAGTTCAAGGACTACATCGCGATCCGCAAATTGAACGGCTATCAGTCGCTGCACACGACCCTGATCGGCCCGTACGGCACGCCGGTCGAGTTCCAGATCCGCACCCAGGAAATGCACCGCACCGCCGAATCGGGCGTGGCCGCGCACTGGCTGTACAAGAACGGCGAATCGAACCTGACCGACCTGCAGCAGCGCACCCACGCGTGGCTGCAGTCGCTGCTCGACATCCAGCAGCAGACCGGCGACTCGGCCGAATTCCTCGAACACGTCAAGGTCGACCTGTTCCCCGATTCGGTCTATGTGTTCACGCCGAAGTCGAAGATCATCGCCCTGCCGCGCGGCGCCACGCCGATCGACTTCGCGTACTCGATCCACACCGGCATCGGCGACCACACGATCGCGGTCAACATCAACAACGAGCCGGCCTCGCTGCGCACGGAACTGCGCAACGGCGACATCGTCGAAATCGTCACCGACTCGTCGTCGCGGCCGAGCCCGACGTGGTTGTCGTTCGTCCGCACCGGCAAGGCGCGCTCGGCGATCCGCCACCATCTGCGCACCATCAACCTGCCGGAATCGATCACGCTCGGCCAGCAGTTGCTGTCGCAGGCGCTGACGTCATTGGGCATGAGCGCCGACCTGGAAGAGCACCTGATCGACCGGCTGCTCAACGAATCGAGCGCCAAGTCGCTCGACGAACTGTATGCCGACATCGGCATCGGCAAGCGCATGGCGGCCCTGGTGGCGCGCCACATCTTCGGCCTGCGCGGCGGCGAGTCGGCCAGCGCGCCGGTGGACCACAACAGCGCCGCCGAACTCGATCCGGTGACGATCTGCGGCAGCGAAGGCGTGTCGGTGCAGCTGGCGCCGTGCTGCCTGCCGATCCCGGGCGACTCGATCGTCGGCCAGCTGCGCCGCGACCAGGGCCTGCTGGTGCACACCAACGACTGCACCGTTGCCAAGCGCCAGAAGATCAAGGAGCCGGACCGCTGGATCGCCGTCAAGTGGGGCACGGAATTGAACCGCCGCTTCGACAGCCGCATCAAACTGTTGATCAACAACGAAAAAGGCATCCTCGCGCGCGTGGCGGCGGAAATCGGCGAGTCCGACGCAAATATCACCTACGTCGGCATGGACGAGGACAAGGAACACGTGCTGCACCAGTTGCGCTTCACGATCCAGGTCAAGGACCGCGTGCACCTGGCGGGCCTGCTGCGCAACGTGCGCCGCGTGGCCGGCGTCAACCGCATCCTGCGCGAACGCAGCGAAGTTAACCCGCGATGCCGGACGGGGTCGTACCCCTTGGGGTACGACCCCTAAATGGTGACGCGAGCGTATCGCTGAAGGCTAGCGGGGTTGCGCCACCACCGGATCGTACCAATACGCCTTGTTTGCCAACGGCGTCTTGGGCGGCAAAAACGGATTCTCCAACCGGAAAATCCGCCGCTTGCGCAAGCCCACCTTATCGATCAGTCCATCGTACGCCTGGTGAAACAGCCGGTCCAGACGGCCATCGGCGGCGATCAACTGCATCCCATATTCCAGCCGTTCCGCCAATCGCTGGTGGCTCGGCGAGATAAAAAAATACCGTGCCAACGGCATGTACAACGCCAGTTCGCCCTCGACGGCCAGCGCAGGAAACTCCGCCGCGAACGAATCCCGCTCAAACAACGCTTCCTCTATCGAGCGCGGGAAGTAGGCGAAGCGCTGGGCCGCCAGCATCGCGAGCAAGCCGTTGGTGGAAGGACCGGCCACGACGTCGAAGCCGGCGTGGCGCAACACCGGCGTCGAACTCCACTGCCGCCCCGATCCCACCGGCAGCACCTGCAACTGCTGCAGCGTGTTCACCGCGCTGAATTGCGCCTGGCGCCGGCCGTCGATCAGGAAGATGCGGTAACCGGAAAAACCCTTGTCGAGCGGAATGCGGATCGGAATCAGCCTGCGTTCCCACTCCACCGACGTAATCTGCGCGGTCAGGTTGACCAGGTCGCCCCTGACCATTTCCAGCATCAGGCGGTCCCGCTCCATGATGCGTTTTGAAACGTTCAAATCGAACGGTCCATATTTGGCGCTGGACGCCTCCAACGCCGCCGTCAACACGCCCATCGCATAGCGGTCCCGATAGTCGGGGTTGGCGAAGACAAAGTCGAGCGAATAGGTATCGAGCGCGCGCGCCGGCGGCGCCCAGCAGAGCAGCGCCAGCGTCGACGCCAACAGCGCGCGGCGGATCGGACGGCGGGCGCGCCCGTCATCATGCCGATCCGACCTCTGGACAATTGGCGTTTTCATTTTGTCCATTGTAACGAGTTCCTGATTCCACCATGAAACGAATGGACGAACGAAGCGGGGTAGCCTACTTTTGTGCGAACGGGTCGTACCAATACGCCTTGTGGGCCAACGGCGTCTCCGGCGACAGCAGGGGGTTGTGCAGTTTGAAGACGCGGCGTTTGCGCAGCGCCACCTTCTCGATCACGCCGTCATAGGCTTGGTGAAACATCTTGTCGAAGCTGCCATCGGCGACCAGTAAATTCAGGCCGTATTCCAGGCGCTGCGCCAGCCGCTTGTGGCCGGGCGCGACAAAGAAATAGCGCGGCAACGGCATATAAACGACCATGCCGCTTTCGATGGTCAGCGCCGGAAACGCCGCCACGTGGCTGTCGTACTCGAAGACCACCTCGTCCACCCCGCGCGGAAAATGCACGAAGCGGTTCGCCGCCAGCATGCTGTGCAGGTTGTCGGTCGAATTGCCTGGCACCACATCGAAGCCGGCACCGCTGAACACCGCGGTCGAGCTCCACTGCCGCCCGGCGCCCAACGACAAGGCCTTCAACTGGGACACGCTGGTGATCGCGTTGAATTGCGCCTGGCGGCTGCCATTGATCAGCGAGATCCGGTAGCTCGATAAGCCTTTGTCGATGGGGACACGAATGGGTATCAGCTTGCGCTCCCATTCCGGCGACGAGATTTGCGCGCTCAGGTTAACCAGCTTGCCGCGTACCATTTCCAGCACCAGGCGGTCGCGCTCCATGACCATGGGAGAAACACTGAGTTCGTAAGGACCATATTTGGCGCTGGACGCCTGCAACGCCGCCTGCAACACCTGCAAGGCGTGACGATCCCGGTAATTGGGCCGGCTGAAGTTGAAGTCTAGCGTGTAGGCATCGACCGCCCCGGCGTGTAGCGGAGCGCCGCACAGCGCCAGCATCGCCAATGCCGCCAGCCAGCGCCCGAGCGCCCGGCGGGCGATCCCGGGCGACCCGTCGTCATCCTTGGCGTGCGATATATTAACAATTGCCATATTCATTTTGGCATTGTAACGGCTTTCCCGGCTCTTGCTGCCGTGGGACAACAAGGCATGAGAAAGCCCCTCGCCTTAACCGTTAAAACTGTTGCAAGATCAAAGTGATCCGCAACGTCAATCGCTTGTCGGCGCGGGATAGCTCACTTCCAAAATCTCCAACTCCTCCACCCCGTGCGGCGCCTGGAAGGTGATGACGTCCCCTTCGCGCGCCTTGGTCAGCGCGCGCGCCACCGGCGCCACCCAGCTGATCTTGCCGTTCAGCGGGTCGAGCTCGTCGATGCCGACGATGGTGATCGTGCGGGTCTCGTCGTTCTGGTTGCAATAGGTGACGGTGGCGCCAAAGAAGATCTGGTCGCTGCCATGGTGCACGCTGGGATCGACGATGGCCGCCGAATCCATGCGCTTGGTGAGGAAACGGATGCGCCGGTCGATCTCGCGCAGACGCCGCTTGCCGTAGATATAGTCGCCGTTCTCGGAGCGGTCGCCGTTCGACGCCGCCCAGTGCACGATGCGCACCACCTCCGGCCGGTCGACGTCGATCAGCTGCAGCAGCTCATCCTTGATGCGCTGGTAGCCCGCCGGCGTGATGTAGTTCTTCGACCCGGCCGGGATGGCCAGCGCCAGCGCGGCGGCTTCCTCGTCGTCGCCGTCCGATTCTTTGACAAATGCTTTATTCATGCGAGCCATTGTAACCCCTGTCACCCCCGCCACGCCGCGCCGCGCCGCACGCGTGACGAGATTCCCCGCGCCGGCGGTGCTTTCACGTATCATGCTGTCAGAGGAACAACATAACAAACAATGAAACCCATCCGCCGCTACGCACGCAGACTGTTCGCGCCGCTGGTGTATCTCGCCGCCGTGCTGCTGCTGCTGGAAGACTGGCTCTGGACGCTCGGCGCGCGCCTGATGGCCCGGCTCACCGCATGGCCGCCGCTGCACCGGCTCGAGGCCTGGATCTGCCGGCTGGGACCGTACACGGCGCTGGTGCTATTCGCGCTGCCGGCGGTGCTGCTGTTTCCCGTCAAGCTGCTGGCGCTGTGGGCGATGGGCAACGGCCATGCGCTGACCGGCCTGATTGTCATCGTCGTGGCCAAGTTCGTCGGCGCGGCGGCGGTTGCGCGGCTCTACCTGCTCACGCGGCCGGTGCTGCTGACCATCCTCTGGTTCGCCCGGCTGCTGGGCTGGTTCCTGGCCTTGAAACAGCGCTGGGTTGCAAGCCTGCGCGCCACGGCCGCCTGGCGCCAGTTCGACGCCTTCGCGGCCAGGGTGCGGCGCTGGCGCCAGGCGGCGCCCATGTCCGCCCCCGCACCCGGCAGCTGGACGGCGCGCTTTCGCCGCCTGCTGAAACGTTTCCGCGCGCGCTGACGCGCCCTACCCCGACACCATGATCGATGGCCTGCCCATGAACGCACCTTCCGACAATCCACACGACAGCGCGGCGCTGGCGGCCGAACTGGCCGAGATGCGCGCCCGCTTCGACGCCATCGTCTCCAACACGCCCGGCCTGGTCTACCAGTTCGTGCTGCACGCCGACGGCGCCGTCTCCTTCCCCTACCTGAGCGACGGCTGCCTGGCGCTACTGGGCGTGACGGCGCCCGAGCTGCACGCCGAGCCCGGCCGCTTCCTCGACCTGATCCTGCCGGACGACCGCCGGTCGTACCGCGACGCCATGCAGGCGTCGGCGTCGGCGATGTGGAGCTGGAACTGGGAAGGCCGCATCTGGGTCGACGCCTGGAAAGACGTTAAATGGATCAACCTGCGCGCCACGCCGCACGCGCTGCCCGGCGGCGACGTGCGCTGGGACGGCATGATGACCAACATCACCGAGAGCAAACTGGAGCAAATGGAGGTGCGCCAGTCGCGCGCGCGGCTCGCCGAGCTGAGCGCGCACACCGACCGCGTCAAGGAGCAGGAGCGCACCCGCATCGCCCGCGAAATCCATGATGAACTAGGCGGCAACCTGACCGCGATCAAGATGGCGCTGGCCATGCTGGCGGCCCGCCTCGACGACGCCGATCCGGCGCTGCGCGAAAAAACCGACTACGTTGACGCGCTGGTCGACCGCACCATCGACGCCGTGCACCGCATTTCGCTCGACCTGCGCCCCGCCCTGCTGGACCTGGGCCTGGTGGCGGCGCTGGAGTGGCAGGTCAAGGAGTTCGAGAAGCAGGCCGGCGTGCCGAGCACCTTCTGCGCCAACCAGCGCGACATCGCGCTCGACAACGACCAGGCCACGGCGCTGTTCCGCATCGCCCAGGAGGCGCTGACCAACATCGCCAAGCACGCCAACGCCACCCGGGTAACGGTCAAGCTGGCGCGGTTGCGGCACCACGTGTCGCTCAAAATCACCGACGACGGCCGCGGCATCCGCCAGGCCGACCGCGCCAAGGCGGCTTCGTTCGGGCTGCGCGGCATGGCCGAACGGGCCCGCGCCCTGGGCGGAACGTTAACGCTTAGCCACGCCGCCGGGGGCGGAACCGTTGTTGCCATCAAGATTAAGCAAGATACGTCGCGCGAAACCCTCATCGCGGCAGCGGCCGGCACTACAATAGCTGGAGAAAACATTACCACTGTGAAATAATGTCACAGCGGGCATCGCGCAAACGTAAAAGAAAACAATAATGACAGAGAAAGCCATCATCAAGGTCTTCATCGCCGACGACCACGCCATCGTGCGGGAGGGCTTGAAACAAATCCTGGCCGAGACGCGCGACATCGTGGTGGCGGGCGAGGCCGAGAACGGCCTCGACGCCGTCAAGCTGTTCCGCAAGTCCGAATGCCAGGTGATGCTGCTCGACATTTCGATGCCGGACCGCAGCGGCATCGAGGTGCTCAAGCAGATCAAGAAGGAAAAGCCGGAGCTGGCCGTGCTGATGCTGTCGATGCACCGCGAGGACCAGTACGCGATCCGTTCGCTCAAGGCCGGCGCCTCCGGCTACCTGACCAAGCAGAGCGCGCCGCGCGAGCTGGTGACGGCGATCCGCCAGGTGGCCGGCGGCCTCAAGTACATCAGCCCGGCGCTGGCGCAGGAACTGGCCAACCACGTCGGCGAGGACCACGAGGCGCCGCCCCACGACACCTTGTCGGACCGCGAATACCAGACCCTGACGATGATCGCCTCCGGCAAAACGGTGGGCATGATCGCCAAGGAACTGTCGCTGTCGGTCAAGACCGTGAGCGAATACCGCGCGCGCCTGCTGGTCAAGATGAAACTGAAGAATAGTGCCGAATTGACGCACTATGCGATCAAAAACCAACTGATCGAGTAATCGGACGCGGCCACCCCGGCGGCGCGGGTAAGATGGCGGGTAATCCATCGTCGGCGCCCCACCGGCATGGTTGACGGATTACACATATTTAATGCTGTGATGAAAGGCATCTTCCGCCCCCTTTTCCGGGCATGGCGATGCGGCGCACGGTCTTAATATGGTGTAATCAGAAAACCTTTTAAAAGGCCGCGTTTCATCTATGTCCAAACCATCCACTCCCGAGCAGAATCCGGCCGACATCGCGCGCGAGGCGTTCAAGCGCCTGGCCGTGCGGCGCATCGCGCCGACGCCGGAAGCGTACCGGGATATTTATAACGAGATCGCCGGCATCACCGAGCCGGCCGCCGCGGCAGCCCCGGCGGCGGCGCCGCTGGGAAGCGTCGATCCCGGCCCGGAATCGGTGCTGAGCCAGTTCGCCACGCGCCTGACCGAAAACACCGGCGACCTGGCCGAGTTCGGCCGCCGCTTCAACCGCGCCGTCAAGACGCGCGACTGGGAAGGCTACGCCAAGACGCTGTCGCAACTGGTCGAGCGCCACTTCGTCGCCAAAAAAGGCATCGAGATCGCCGGCGTCGACACCGACGACGACCAGAGCCGCGTGCTGCGCGACCTGCTCAGCCGCACCCTGACCTTCGCCGTGGCCTCGCTGCTGAGCGGCGCGCCGGTGCTCGTGGCCGAGGCCGAATCGCTGGGCGCGGCCACCAAGCTGGCCCACAGCGAGGAGGCCTTGTCCGAGATCGGCCTGCGGCTGAAACAATTGTGCTTCCAGATCGAATTGCGCGGCGGCGACAGCGGCGAACAGCAGGAATTGCTGCTGCGCCTGTTCAAGCTGCTGCTGGAGAACGTCAGCGAGCTGCTCGACGACGACAGCTGGCTGCGCGGCCAGATCGAATCGGTGCAAAACCTGATCGCCGGCCCGCTCGACGTGCGCGCGCTGGAGGAAGCCACGCGCAGCCTCAAGGAAGTCATCTACAAGCAGGGCCAGCTCAAGCACAGCCTGTCGGACGTCAAGCTCACCGTCAAGAACATGATGATGACCTTTATCGACCGCCTGGGCCAGGTCGCCGCCTCGACCGGCGACTTCCACGAGAAGATCGGCGGCTACTCGGAGAAGATCAGCAAGGCCGACAATATCTCCGAGCTCAACAGCATCCTCGACGAAGTGCTCAAGGAAACCCGCCTGGTGCAGAGCGAGGCCCTCAAGGCGCGCGACAAGATGGTCCTGGCGCGCCAGGAGGTGCAGGACGCCGAGTCGCGCATCCACGCGCTCGAGGCCAAGCTGCAGCATTTGAGCGAACTGGTGCGCGAAGACCAGCTGACCGGCAGCCTCAACCGCCGTGGCCTGGACGACGTCTTCGAACGCGAGACCGCCCGCGCCGACCGCCGCGGCACGCCGCTGTGCATCGCCATCCTCGACCTGGACGATTTTAAAAAGCTCAACGACACCTACGGCCACATCGCCGGCGACGCGGCGTTGAAGCACCTGGTCAAGATCGTTAAGGACACCTTGCGCTCGATGGACGTGATCGCCCGCTTCGGCGGCGAGGAATTTTTGATTCTGATGCCGGAAACTTCGGTCGAGGCCGCCGCCACCACGATGACGCGCCTGCAGCGCGAGCTGACCAAGCACTTCTTCCTGCACGATAACGAGAAGGTCTTGATCACCTTCTCGGCCGGGGTGGCGTTGCGCCGCCCCAACGAGGAGCAAACCGAACTGGTCAAACGGGCCGACAAAGCGATGTACACTGCCAAACAGACCGGGAAGAACCGGGTGGTGACTGCCGACTAGTGGTCAAACCGACCACGAACGGGTGCTGCCACCCTTCGAAACGCCCCCAGCCCGGCCGTCGCCGGGCTTTTTTTTCATCTAAATCAGGGTGAAAAATAATTATTTTGGCCCTAAAGATTCCCGTTTCGCGGTCGTTTAAGCGGGCACACGGGACGAACTTGAGGGGGTGGCGTGAACATTTCATGCTGTTTCCCACCCTAAAGCTTCCCATAGGGCAACCGTTAATCATTACAACAGCGGTTTGATTGTCTCGGAACAGGGAGGCAGACCAAAGTGAAATGAGCACCTAGCCCAAATCGAAGTATTCTGGAGAAACATCATGGCACAAGTCATCAATAGCAACATCGCATCGCTGAACTCGCAACGTAACCTGAGCACCTCGCAAGCTTCCCTGTCGACCTCGTTGCAGCGTTTGTCTTCCGGCCTGCGCATCAACAGCGCCAAGGACGATGCCGCCGGTCTGGCCATTTCCGAGCGCTTCACGTCGCAGATTCGCGGTAACCAAACGGCTGCGCGTAACGCCAACGACGGTATCTCGCTGGCTCAAACGGCCGAGGGTGGCTTGAGCACTGCTGGCGATCTGCTGCAACGTATCCGCGAACTGGCTGTCCAGTCCGCCAACGGCACCAACTCCGATTCGGACCGCGCATCGATTCAAAACGAGGTCTCGTCGCTGTCGCAAGAACTGGACCGCGTCGCCAACACCACCCAGTTCAACGGCCAAAACGTGCTGGACGGCTCGCTGACCTCGGCCCAGTTCCAGGTCGGCGCCAACTCCGGCCAGACCATCAACGTCGGCGTGCAGTCGGCCAAAGCGACGGACCTCGGCAATAACTCGCTGAAATCGGCGACCGGCGCAGGCAGCGCCACTGCGTTGTCCCAAGTCAAAATCGGTGCTGTCGGCGACAAAGCCAACAACATCGCTGCCGATGAAACGCTGACCATTAAATCGGGCTCTGGCGTCAGCACCAGCGTGCTGATCAAAGGTCCTGACGCGGCAGTGGCCGGTTCCACCGGTGCGAGCGCGGCGAAAATCGCCGCCAACGTCAACGCGCTGAGCGGCACGACCGGCGTCACCGCCCAAGCGTCGACCACCGCCACGTTGACCAAGATCGGCGACGGCTCGGTGCAATTCGACCTGCGCGGCGCTAACTCGACCGCCAACGACGCGACCTCGAAAGCTGTCACGATCTCGGCCAAAGTCGTCGGTGGCGATCTGTCGGCCCTGGCGCAGGCGATCAACGCCCAGAGTGGCACCACCGCCATCACCGCCTCGATCAAGAAAGACGGCGCGACCGGCGCATCCTCGCTCGTGCTGAACAACAAGAACGGCGACGACATCAACATCAGCGACTCGCTGGGCACGGCCACCACCAATGCCTTGGCCGCCGCCGAAGTGGCTGGTGCCGATACCCCGGCCGTTGGAACGACCGCGGCCTCGCCGGCCGGCGCGCTGGCCTTGGCCGGCACCTCGGCAACCGTGGGTGGCACCTTGGCTTTCTCGTCGGACTCGGGTTTCTCGATCAGCTCGACCGGCACCGCGATTTTGGGCGGTACGGCGGCCGACTCGTTCGGTTCGGATCTGCAATCGGTTGCCAAGCTGGACGTCAGCACCGTCGCCGGCTCGAACGCGGCACTGAAAACCATCGACTCGGCGTTGAACCAGATCAACAGCAACCGCGCTGCGCTCGGTGCGATCCAGAACCGTTTCGCTTCGACCATCGCCAACCTGAACACGACGACGGAAAACTTGTCCGCTTCGCGTAGCCGGATTCAAGATACCGACTTCGCTGCGGAAACGGCAACCCTGACCCGCGGCCAGATTCTGCAACAGGCTGGCACCGCGATGCTGGCCCAGGCCAACTCGCTGCCGAACGGCGTGCTGTCGCTGCTGCGTGGTTAAGATCCGGGGATGAGCCGGCGCACCTGAGCGCCGCACTCTGACTAGGTTCCCCGGCTGATTTTCGTCAGCCGGGGATTTTTCGTAAAGGAAAAGCATCATGACTATCGATACCATAGGCTCCGCCACCCCGGCCCGCCAGGCCGATCGCGCCGCCGTCGGCAGCGATGCGGCAACGTCGCTGGGCGCCCCGCGCGCGCCGGCCACCGCGGTCGAAACGGCGGCCGCCGTCAAGGGCCCGGCCAGCGTGCCGACCTCCGAGCAGCTCAAGGAGGCCGTCTCGCAGCTCAACAAGGCGTCGCAGGACAAGTCGCAAGGCTTGGAGTTTTCCATCGACAATGACAGCAAGCGCACCGTCGTCAAGGTGATCGACCAGACCACCAAGGAAGTGCTGCGCCAGATTCCGACCCCGGAAGCGCTGGAAATTGCCAAAGCGCTGGAGTCGAAATCCAGCACCGCCGGTTTGCTGATCCAGCAAACCGCATGAAGCGGCCGCGCCGAGCGCGCGCCGCTTTTTCTTCTTTTCAGGCATGCTTCTTAGAGGCAATGCCCAGCTTTTCCCCTCGCGCCCACGTGGTTGGCGCCCGCCGACGCGGCGCTGCCGCCTGTTTTTTCCGCTTTGCCCGAACAGGCCGGTAATCTCCCCTCTCAAGTCCGGTTTGATTCTGCCGATATTGTCTTATATTATTGCTTTACTTAGGAGCGCATTGTGGCCATCTCATCACCAGGCATCGGCTCGAACCTTCCGGTCAACGAGATCATCAGCAAGCTGATGGTGGCGGAATCGGCGCCGCTGGCGCAGTTCGACAAGAAGTCGGCCAGCTATCTGGCGCAGGTGTCGGCGTTCGGCAACCTGTCGAGCGCGCTCGGCGCGTTCCAGTCGTCGCTGTCGAGCCTGACGTCGCTGAGCGGCTTCCAGACCATGTCGACGACGCCGGGCGACGCTTCCATTTTCACCGCCACCGCCACCAGCAGCGCCAAACCGGGCAGCTACCGCGTCAACGTCACGCAGATCGCCCAAGCTCAGGTGCTGGCCTCGAACGGCTACAAATCGACCACGGCCGCCATCGGCCTGGGCGCGAAGACCACCATCAATTTCTCGCTCGGCGCCGTCAGCGGCGGCACCTTCGGCATCACCGGCACCGCGCTCGGCGCCAGCCTGAACACCGGCGGCCTCACGCCCGGCGCGCTGAGCATCAACGGCACGGCCATCGCCACCGACGGCACCACGCGCAGCGCGCGCCTGCTGGCCGACGCCATCAACGCCAAGAGCACCACCACCGGGGTGTCGGCCAAGGCGGCTGCCACCGTCACCAGCGCCACCCTGTTCGGCGCCGCCGGCGCGTCGAGCTTCGGCCAGGTCGACACCAGCGGCGGCGGCACCTATTCGCTGTCGGTCGGCGGCGTGGAAATCGCCGTCCAGGCCGACGGCGTGGCAGGCGGGGCCGGCGTGACGGCGGCCTCGATCGACGCCGCCCTGACCGGCAACACGGCCACCGCGCGCGCGCTGGCCGACGCCAACATCACCTACACCGGCAGCGCCGCCGACGGCACATTGAAATTCACCAACGCCGACGGCAGCAACATCGCCGTCGCCGAAGCGGTCTCCGGCACAGTGACCGGCGGCATCGGCAACAGCGGCACGGCCAACATCGGTTCGAGCACCACGGCGGTCGCGTCGATTTCACTGGTGTCGGCCGACGGCAGCCCGATCAAGATCGGCGGCACCAACCCGGAAGGCGCCGGCCTGACCGCCGGCACCGGCGGCGCCTATCTGGGCGCCGACTTCGCGGCCGACGCCGACCGGACCAGCGGCAACATCGTCATCGACAGCTCGAACAACACGCTGGAGGGCATCCGGGACGCCATCAACAAAGGCAATTTCGGCGTCACCGCCTCCATCGTCAAGGACGGCTCGACGGGTCCAAACGCCACCCCGAACCGCCTGATCCTGACGTCCACCAACAGCGGCCAGAGCTCGACGATGAAAATCACGCTGGCCGGCACCGGCGGCGACCCGGCCGATCCGGCGCTGGAGAGCCTGCTGGCCTACGATCCCAAGGGCGTGCAGAACCTGAGCCAGAAAGCGGCCGCCTCGGACACCAAGGCCACCGTCAACGGCATCGATGTCACCAGCTCCAGCCTCGGCATCTCGGGCGCGATCGAGGGCGTAACCATCAGCACGCTCAAAGTGGGCGCGTCGACCTTGACGGTGTCCAAAGACACCGGGGCGTTGACCAATTCCGTCAACGGCTTTGTCAAGGCGTACAACGAACTCAACACGCAGATGACCGCGCTGGGCGGCTACAACGCCGACACGAAAACCGGCGGTCCGCTGCTTGGGGACACCACCTTGCGCACGCTGCAAGCGTCGATCCGCGCCCAGATGTCCAGCCCCATCACGGGCTTGCAAGGGACTAGCCTGACGAACCTGTCGCAGCTCGGCATCGCGTTCCAAAAGGACGGCACGCTGACCCTGGACAGTTCCAAGCTGCAAAAGGCCATCGACAACAACTATAACGATATCGCCGGTTTGTTTGCGGCGGTCGGGCGCAGCACCGATCCGGAGGTGAAATTCGTCAGCTCCAGCGCCAAGACCAAGGCCGGCGATTACGCGGTCAATATCACGCAGCTGGCCACCAAGGGCAACTTGCAAGGCAGCGCCGCGCTGCCGGCCGAAACCACGATCGACGCCGGCACCAGCTGGACCATCACGCTCAACGACACCGTGCCGGCCAACCTGAACAACACGCAAACGGTGAGCATCCCGGCCGGCACCTACAACCCGAGCCAATTGGCGACCATGCTGCAGTCGGCGATCAACGGTGTGAGCCAGTTCTCCACGGCCGGCGCGACCGTGGCGGCCACGGTAGGGGATGACGGCAAGCTCAAGCTTGAATCGACGCGCTACGGTTCCAAGTCGAACATCACCGTCTCGAGCGACAGCGGCAGCCCGGTCTCCACCGTTTTCGGTGCCGGCGCCCCGGTCAAGGGTGTCGACGTGGCCGGCACCATCGGCGGCTTCAGCGCCACCGGTGACGGTCAGACGCTCACCGGCGCCCCCGGCGCCGACGTCGATGGCCTGAAACTGACGGTGGAGGGCGACAAGATCGGCTCGCGCGGCACCTTCGGCTTCTCGCAAGGCTATGCCTATCAGCTCAACACGCTGGCGGCCGGCTATCTGGGCGCCCAGGGCGCGCTGACCAGCCGCACTTCCGGCCTGAACAAAACCGTGGCCGACATCACCAAGCAGCGCGACGCCTTCAGCGTGCGCCTGGTCGATATCGAGGCGCGCTACCGCAAGCAGTATTCGGCGCTCGACACCATGATCGCCAGCATGAACACGACAACGTCGTTCTTGACCCAACAACTGGCCGCCCTGGCGGCCAACAGGTAACACGAACCCATTCACAGGAGACGGAATATGTTCGGATCTCGACAAACTGGCGTGCATGCCTATGCCAAGGTCGGCATGGAAACAGGTGTAGTGGCCGCCAGCCCCCACAAGCTGATCGTGATGCTGTTCGACGGCGCGCTGGTCGCGCTGAGCACGGCGTTGAACGGCATGCGCAGTGGCAATATCGCCGAGAAAGGCAAGTCGATCTCCAAGGCCATCATGATCATCGACAGCGGCCTGCGCGCCGCGCTCGACAAAAAGGCCGGCGGCGAGATCGCCGAGGGGCTCGACTCCTTGTACGAATACATGAGCGGGCGCCTGGTGACGGCCAACATCACCAACGACCCGGCCATCCTGGAGGAAGTGCAGCGCCTGCTCATCGAGCTGCGCGACGCCTGGAACGCCATCGCCGACACCCCCGCCGTCACCGGCATCAAACAACCCAACCTCGCGAGCGCCTGATCCATGATGACGAGCCAAGAAATTTTATCCGTGTACGCCGCCATGGCCGCCCTGACCGAGCAGATGGTGCAGGCCGCCACGCGCAGCGACTGGGACATGCTGGTGCTGCTCGAAGACCGCGTGGCCGTGCACGCCAAGTCGCTGCGCGAGCAGGAGCCGCCGGCGCCGATGCGCGGCGCCGAGCGCGAACGCAAGATCGAACTGATACGCCAGATGCTCAACGCCGACCGCCGGATCCGCGACCTGACGATGCCGTGGATGGAGCAATTGTCCAAACTGATCAACTCGACGGGCACGGAACGGCGCGTGGTTAACGCCTACGGCAGCGTTTAAAGCAGGCCGGCGTCATGCTGCCGCGCTTTGACGCCGCCGTCTTGCCCGTCCGGCCGGCCGATGGCATCGGCGCCGGCGCGGCCGTCGGCGAGGAGCGCCAGGTCGCCTTCCAGCGCGCCATGCAGAGCATGGTCGGCCAGTCGGTGACGGCCGAGGTCATGTCCCGCTTCAAGGACGGCAGCTCGCTGGTCAAGGTGGCCGACAACGCGGTGCGGATGATGTTGCCGCCGGGCGTTAACGTCGGCGACCAAGTGCCGCTGACGGTCCTATCCGCCTCGCCCCGTCCGACCTTCCAGCTCGGCACCGGCACACCGGGCGCCTCCCCCACCGTGGTCTACAGCGAAGGCGCCGCCGCCGAAGGTGGCGAGGCCTTGTATTCGCCGTCGCTGCCATCGCAGCAAGCCGCCGGCCAGCCCGCCGGCACCGGCCGGCCGCCGGCCACCACCGTCCCCGGCGAGCCGGGCCAAGCTGAAAGCGGCGCCGCCGCCGATCCGGACGCCCTTCCCGGCCAGGCCCGCCCCGGTGTCGCGCCCGGCGCTCCCGCCGCCCAGCCAGGCACGCAGCCGGCCGTGGCACGGCCCGGCAGCGAGGCTGCCCAGGCCGCCGCAGCGCAGGGAAAACCCGCCGACGCCGCAGCGGCCGGACCGGCGGGACGCCCACTACCAACCGCCGCCGGCCAGCCCGCCGCCGCGCAAGCGGCATCAGCCGCATCAGCCGCCGCGACGCCGCTGCCCGCCGACGCCGTCAAGCCGCAAAGCCTGGCGGCCACCTTGCTGGGCAAGGCGCCGTTGACGCCGTCCAGCGAACTGCCGGAGCTCGACCACACCACACCGCAATCGACCTTGAGCAACACCGCCCGCGTGCTGACCACCGTGCTGACAACGGCCCAGAGCGGCCAGGTGGCGCAACTGGCGCTGATCGGCAAGACCGCACTGCTCGGCAGCGGCCTGCCGGACACCGACGCGCTGGCGCAAAAGCTGCATGACACCATCTCCAAGAGCGGCCTGTTCTACGAGTCCCATGTCACGGAATGGGTCAAGGGCGAGCGCACCCTGCCCGAACTGATGCGCGAGCCGCAGATGCAGCGCATGGCGCAAGCCGGCGAGCAGACGGCCGCGCGCGCAGCCGCCAACGGCCCCGACCTGACGGCCGCGCAGATGATCAACCAGCAGCTCCACACCCACGAGCAGGGCCGCGTCCAGTGGCAGGGCGAGGCGTGGCCGGGCCAGCCGATGCAGTGGGACGTGCGGCGCGAACAGCGCGAAAAAGGCAAGCAGGACGGCGGCGCCGGCGATGACACGCCGGAACAGATCTGGCGCAGCGGCGTGCGCTTCCGCTTTCCGCTGCTGGGCGAGGTGTCGGCCTCGGTCACCCTGGTCGGCGACCAAGTCCACATACAGGTGCAGACCGGTAGCGACGGCGCCGCCGACACCCTGCGCACCCACGCCGGCCGGCTGGAGCAGGCGATGGAGGCGGCCGGGGCGCCGCTGTCGTCGCTGCTGATCACCCAGGATAACGGAGGCGGCGATGGCGGATGACGCCCCGCGCCGGCCGCTGCAGCAGGCGGTGGCCCTGGCCTACCAGGAGGGCGCGCCGGCGCCCAAGGTCGTCGCCAAGGGGCGCGGGCTGGTGGCCGAGCAGATCATCGGCGTCGCCAAGGAGGCAGGCGTATTCATCCACGAATCCAGGGAACTTGTTTCTCTGCTCATGGATGTGGATTTAGATCAACAAATTCCGCCCACCCTCTATAGGACGATTGCGGAACTATTGGCATGGCTATATCATATTGAATCAGCGCAAAAGTCCGGCTTGCCGCTTCCCGAAGCACCGGACACCAGCCTCCCACTCACCGAAATTTGACGCCGGCCCCAGATGTATCCACACTTTCAGGATGTCGAATTGGAAAACTGGCATGACTATGAAATCGAGTCGCGCAAGGAGATCATTTCCCTGCTGCGCGGCATCGGTGAGAAAAACCAGCTGATCCGCATGCTGATCCAGGGCGAGTCCGACGTCTGCGTCACCGCCATCCTCGACGTCGACGACCAGCTCGACACGGTCTTGCTCGACTGCTCGATCGATCCGGAGCAAAACAAGCGCATCCTGGCCTCGCAGGGCTTGTCGTTTGAAACCACGCTCGACAAGGTACGCATCCTGTTCGCCGCCGAAAAAGTCGAAGCGGCCGTTTTCGAAGGCAATCCGGTCTTCAAGATCGCCGTGCCGCCCACGCTGATCCGTCTGCAGCGGCGCGAGTATTACCGCATCGCCACGCCGGTGACCAATCCGGTGCGCGTGGTCGTCACGCTGCCGGATGAACTGGGCGGCATCACCACCTTCCCGCTGGCCGACATCAGCTGCGGCGGCATCGCTATCCTGGACAACAAGATGATCCTGGGCGACGCCATCGGCAAGGAATATCCGAACTGCCGCATCGACCTGCCGGAGATTGGGCAAGTCACCACCGCGCTGCAGGTGCGCAACTCGCTCGACCTGACCCTGCTCAACAACAAGACCAACCGCCGCCTCGGCTGCGAGTTCGTCAACATCCAGCGCAGCACGCTGGCCTACGTGCAGCGCTACATCACCAAGCTCGAACGCGAACGCAACGCCCGCATCGCCGGCATGATGTAGCCAGGGTTAGCGGCGATACGTCCCACGGTAGGCCGACGGCGAGGTCTGCAACACCGCGCGGAAATGCTGCCGCAACGACAACGCCGAGCCGAATCCCGCCTCCTGCGCCACCACCTCGATCGAGGCGTCGCCGCTTTCGAGCATCCATTGCGCGTGCGCCAGCCGCTGGCCCAGCAACCACTGCTTGAACGAGGTGCCGGTGGCCTGGCGGAAATGACGGGTGAAGTTGCGCCGGCTCATGGCCGCCCGTTCCGCCAGCGCGTCGATGCTGTGGGGTTGCCCGAGGCGCTGCGTGACCCATTCCAGCACGTCGGCGAAGCGGCCATCGCTGCTGGACACGGGCAATGGCCGCTCGATGAACTGCGCTTGGCCGCCCTGCCGGTGCGGCGCGATCACCAGCTGGCGGGCCACCCGGTTGGCCGCATCGGCGCCGCTTAGCTGGCGCAGCAGATGCAAACAGCAATCGAGGCCGGCGGCGACACCCGCCGACGTCAACACCTGGCCGGCATCGACATACAGCACGTCGGGATCGACCGCGATCCCGGGATGGCGCGCGGCCAGCGCGGCGGCGAATTGCCAGTGGGTGGTCGCGGTTTTGCCGTCCAGCAGGCCGGCCTCGGCCAGCGGAAACGCCCCCAGGCACAGCCCCACCACGCGGGCGCCACGGGCATGGGCGGCGCGCAAGGCCGCCAGCAGCGCGGGCGGCGCCGCCCGGCAATCGTTGTGCCACGACGGCATGATGACGATGTCGGCGTCGTCGAGCGCGCCCAGGTCGTAGTCGGTAGCGATGGCGAAGCCGGCGGAGGTGCGCAGCGGCGTGCCATCGGCCGCGCAGACGCGCACGTCGAAGCCCGCCTGCCCCGCTTCCTGGCCCGCTTCGAACACCAGGCACGGCACGGACAGATGGAAAGGCGTGATGCCGTCGAAGGCGATCACGGCGACGCTGATGGGACGGTCTGAAATGGTCATGGCCCGATTATATCGCAACAGTGCCTTCGGGCCACTGGCCGGGCGCGCGGCATAGGCCGACAATGGACCCATCATCCACCACCCAAGGAAGCCACCATGTCCACCTCCCCGCGCCGCGCCCTGCTCGTCATCGACGTGCAAAACGAATACTTCACCGGCCAGTTGCCGATTGAGTTCCCGCCGGTATCGACTTCGCTGCCCAACATCACGCTGGCGATGGACAGCGCCACGGCGGCGGGCATCCCAGTAATCACGGTCCAGCATGACGCGCCCGCCGAGTCGCCGGTGTTCGCGGTCGGCTCGCCGGCATGGCAATTGCACCCGGATGTGGCAGGCCGCCGCGCCGACCATCACATCCACAAGCAAGCCTCGAGCGTGTTCGCCGGCACTGATCTGGCGCAATGGCTCAAAGACAAGCAAATCGACACCCTGACCATCGCCGGCTACATGACGCACAACTGCGACGCGGCAACGATCTACCACGCGGCGCACGACGGTCTGACGGTGGAGTTTTTGGCTGATGCGACCGGCTCGCTGCCGTACCAAAACGCGGCGGGCAGGGCCAGTGCTGAGGAGATCCACCGGGTCTACAGCACGGTGTTCCATTCGAACTTCGCGGCAGTGACCAGCACCGCCGACTGGGTAAAGGCCGTGCAAGAGGGCAAAACCATCGAGCGCGACAACATCTATCTGTCCAACCAGCGCGCCCGAAACCAGCATTAACATTAGCCGAGATTTTTAAACACATCTGTTATTTAAAAACAGATGTGTTGTATGATGATCTCCGTGGCCAACGCCCGGAGGGCTCATGAAATACAGCGAATTCCGACGTTGGCTGGAACGGCAGGGAGCGAAGTTTACGCCTGGCCGAGGCAGTCACTACAAGGTTACGTTGAATGATCGAATCTCTACCTTCCCAGACCACGGAGCAAAGGAAATCAGCAAGGGATTGGTTGAGCGAATCAAAAAAGACCTCGGCTTAAAGTGAACCCCATAGCGAACAGGAGAAAACATGTTGAATTACCCCATCACTGTGGCGCGCGACGAGGCGAGTTTTCTGGTCGACTTCGCCGACTTCCCGGAGGCGCATTCGGTGGGCGAGACCATGGAGGAAGCCCACCGCGAAGCCGTGGACGGTCTCATTACCGCCGTGGAGCTCTACATGGACGACCGGCGGATAGTGCCGATGCCATCGGCTGCGGGTGAAGGACAGCACACTGTGCCGCTGCCGGCGCTGGAAACCGCAAAAGTGTTGTTGTGGAATGAAATGCTGCAGCAAAAGATGCGCAAAGCGGACTTGGCCCGCAAGATGCAAGTGCATCAGCCACAAATTGACCGCCTTTTCGATTTACGTCACGCGACCAAGCTCGACTTTGTAGAACAAACGGCCGCCGCCTTGGGCCGCCGCCTGACAGTCGAGCTGGTGTAACGAACCGTTCTTACACCTGCATATTCATGATTTCGTGATACGACGACACCAGCTTGTTGCGCACCTGGATCGTTGCCTGGAAGTTAATGCTGGCCTTCTGCATGGCGATCATGGTGTCCGACAGGCTGACGCTGTCGTCGCCCATGGCGAAGCGCTTGCCCATGTCGGCCGCCTGCACCTGGCTGGCGTTGACCGCCGCCAGCGATTTTTCCAGCGCGTCCGAGAACTGCGCCTTGGGCACGGCCGGCGCTTCGGTCTGGATCACCGGCGGCGTCAGGCTCGGGCGCGTGGCGTGCGCCTTCAACTGGGCGATCATGGCCTGGATCTGGCTGCTGTCGATGCCACCTGTTTTCATTTGATACTCCTATCTGTTGCTGTCGCGAAACAAATTCCGCGACATGGCCGAACCCGGCGTTACAATACGGAACGGCTCTATCAGTCCTGCCAGAATACCAAGCCCGGCGCAACACCACATGCACGAGCAAGACGGTAAAGGGCGCTCTATTCCAAGCATTAAATTTCCGGACGACAAGCAATAATCTGTTCTGCACTCCCCCATTTCAGACCCAGTTACCCGGAACCCAACCATCATGGCCGCAGCCGAAGCAATCGACAACGACACAGCAGCCCCGCCAGCATCCGGCGACGACGGTGCGGAACGGCTGCCCTTTATCCGGACCCCGATGGGCCGCAACTTCATGCGCGCGGCGGCGGCCGCCGCGATCGTGGCGCTGCTGATCGGCCTGTATTTGTGGAATAAACCGCCCGATTACGGCGTGCTGTTCTCCAATTTCACCGACCGCGACGGCGGCGCCATCACGGCCGAGCTGGATAAGCTGAACATCAAGCACAAGTTCTCGGACAACGGCGGCGCCATCCTGGTGCCGACCGAGCAGGTCCACGACGCCCGCCTGAAACTGGCCGCGCAAGGCTTGCCCAAGGGCGGCAACGTCGGCTTCGAGCTGATGGAAAACCAGAAACTGGGCGTGTCCCAGTTCCTGGAACAGGTTAACTACCAGCGCGCGCTCGAAGGCGAGCTGGCGCGCTCGATCCAGTCGCTGGCCGCCGTCGAGAACGCCCGCGTCCACCTGGCGCTGCCGAAGCCGTCCGTGTTCGTGCGCGACCAGCAAAAACCGACCGCGTCGGTGCTGCTGACCTTGCACCCGAACCGCATGCTCGACCCGGCCCAGACCGCCGCCATCGTCCACCTGGTCGCCTCCAGCGTGCCGGAACTGATGCCGGCCAACGTCACCGTGGTCGACCAGGCCGGCAACCTGATCTCGGACCAGAACAAGAACGGCAGCGGCGGCCTGAACGCCAAGAACATGGATGAAACCCAGCTCAAGTATGTCAAGGACATGCAGCTGCAGGTCATCAAGCAGGTCGAATCGATCATCATCCCCATCGTCGGCGAAGGCAATGTGCGCGCCGAGGCGACCGCGGACGTCGATTTTTCAAAAGTCGAGCAGGCAGCAGAAACCTACAAGCCGAACTCGCCGCCGGCGGCCTCGGCCATCCGCAGCCAGCAAAGCAGCGAGACCAGCGGCGACGCCAACGCCAATCCGGGCGGCATTCCGGGCGCGCTGTCGAACCAGCCGCCGGGCACCGCCACCGCCCCGCTCGACCAGGCCGTCGCCAACGGCCCCAACGCGCCGGCGCCGGGCACGCCGCCGGGCGGCGTCAACGCCAACGCGGCCGGTCCGAAACACAAGGAATCGACTACCAATTATGAAGTCGACAAGACCGTGCGCTACGAGACGCGCGGCATGGGCGGGCTGCGCCGCATGACGGTGGCCGTTGTGGTCAATTACAAACGCCTGGTCGACAAGGACGGCAAAGTCACCATTAAAGCCTATACTCCAGAAGAGATGTCCAAGATCAACGATCTGGTCAAGCAGGCGATGGGCTACAACCAGGACCGGGGCGACGCCGTGAGCGTGGCCAACTCGCCGTTCGACGGCGTCGACCGTCCGTTCGAGCCTGCGCTCGACTGGTGGCGCGATCCGGCCAACCTGCCGATGGCCAAGGACCTGGCCAAGTTCCTGATCACCGCGCTGATCCTGCTGTACATCGTGCTGCGCATCGTGCGTCCGATGATGCGTCCGGTCTTCAAGAAGATCGACGAGATCAACGCCCCGGAGCCGGAGCCGGAAGAGCCGGAGGAAGTCGTCGAGGAAGGCCCCGACGAGGCCCTCATCGCCGAGGAAGAACTGCGCAAGATGGAAGAGAACACCGTCAAGACTTACCGCGAAAACCTGGCGATGGCGAAAAAACTCGCCGTCGAAGACCCACGCATCGTTGCCAACGTCATCAAGGAATGGATAGGCGCAAATGACTGAGAATACCGGACTCCAAAAAGCCGCCATCCTGATGCTGGCGATGGGCGAGAGCGAAGCGGCCGAAGTGATGAAATACCTCGGCCCGCGCGAAGTGCTGAAACTCGGCGCGGCCATGGCGACCATGAAGAACGTGCCGCACGAGGAAGTGGTCGGCACCTTGGACAACTTCCGCGAGATGGTCGCGGCCGCCTCCACGGTCGGCCTCGATTCGGACGAATACATCCGCCAGGTGCTGACCAAGGCGCTGGGCGACGACAAGGCCTCGGTGCTGCTGTCGCGCATCCTGGGCGGCAAGGACGCCTCCGGCATCGAGTCGCTCAAGTGGATGGATTCGCAGTCCGTGGCCGAGCTGATCCGCAACGAGCACCCGCAGATCATCGCCACCATCCTGGTCCACCTGGAGCGCGACCAGGCCTGCGAAATCCTCAGCCACTTCACCGACCGCCTGCGCAACGACGCCGTGCTGCGCATCGCCACCCTGGACGGCGTGCAGCCGGCCGCGCTGCGCGAACTGAACGACGTGCTGACCAAGCTGTTGTCCGGTAACGAGAACATCAAGAAATCGTCGCTGGGCGGCGTGCGCACGGCCGCCGAGATCCTTAACTTCATGAGCGGCGAGCAGGAAGGTTCTGTGATGGACAACATCAAGAACTACGACAACGATATGGCGCAGAAGATCATGGACGAGATGTTCGTGTTCGACAACCTGATCGACATCGACGACCGCGGCATCCAGTTGCTGCTGCGGGAAGTGCAGTCGGAAATGCTGATCATCGCGCTCAAGGGCGCGTCGCAGGAATTGCGCGACAAGATCTTCAAGAACATGTCGGCGCGCGCCAGCGAGATGATGCGCGAAGACCTTGAATCGAAAGGCCCGGTGCGCCTGTCCGAAGTCGAAACGCAACAGAAGCAGATTCTGCAAATCGTCCGCCGCCTGGCCGACGAAGGCCAGATCGTGTTAGGCGGCAAAGGCGAGGATTCGTTTGTCTAATTTGCCCAAAGAGCAGCAAACCGCATTCCAGCGCTGGGAAATGCGCTCGTTCGGCGACGAGCGCCCCAGCGTGGTGGCGCTGCGCGACGCCGAGCAGCGCGAACGCGACGCCGAGAACGCGCGCATCGAAGCCGAGCAGCGCGTGCACGAGGCGCTGCTGGAGCAGCAGGAACTGGTCGAAATCGGCCCGCCGCTGCCGCCGCCGCTCGAGTATCCGACCGTCGAAGAACTCGAACAGATCCGCGAAGAGGCGCGCCAGTCCGGCTACGAGGAAGGCCACGCGGCCGGCCACGCCGACGCCATCGCCGCCGGCGAAATCGCCACCAGGGAAGAACTGCAACAGATGCGCGCGCTGGCCGACGGCTTCAGCGGCGCCCTGCGCGACGCCGACCAGCTGATCGCCAACGACGTGCTGGACCTGGCGCTGCAACTGGCCAAGGGCATGCTCAAGAACGCGCTGCAGGTCAAGCCGGAACTGGTGCTGCCGATCGTGCGCGACGCCATCGATTACCTGCCGGCGCTGCAACAGCCGGCGCAATTGCATTTGCATCCGGACGACGCCGCCATCGTGCGCACCGCCATCGGCGAAGAGCTCGACAAGAGCGGCTGGCGCGTGATCGAGGATGCCAACGTCGGACGCGGCGGCTGCAAGGTCGACACCGCCACCAACCAGATCGACGCCACCGCCGCCGCGCGCTGGCAACGCCTGAGCCACGCGCTGGGCAAAGAAGTGGATTGGCTGGACTGACATGAGCGCCGTCCGCGACAAAAAACCCGACGACGCAGCCGCCGCCAGCCCGCACGCCGGCCGCTGGAAATCCTATCTGGGCGACTGCGGCGCATTGGTCGGCTTCGTCGAACCGATGCAGATCTCCGGCCGCGTCACCCGCGTGGCCGGCCTGGTCATGGAGGCGGTCGGCCTGCGCCTTGCCGTCGGCGCCGCCTGCACCGTGCCGCTGCCGGGCGGCGGCAAGATCGAGGCCGAAGTGGTCGGCTTCGAGGGCGACCGCCTGTTCCTGATGCCGCAAAGCGATGTCGAAGGCGTGGTGCCCGGCACCCGCGTGTTCCCGGTCGAGCCGGCCATTCCGAAACCGGGCACCGTGGCCCATCCGCGCCGCCGTCCCAGCGACCGCGCGCGCCACCTGCCGGTCGGCCCCGAGCTGCTGGGCCGCGTGCTCGACGGCGCCGGCCGCGTGCTCGACAACCTCGGCCCGCTCAACGCCTCCGACAGCGCGCCGATCAACACCCGCCCCGCCAACCCGCTCGGCCGCGCGCCCATCGTCGACACGCTCGACGTCGGCGTGCGCTCGATCAACGCCATGCTGACGGTGGGACGCGGCCAGCGCATGGGCCTGTTCGCAGGCTCCGGCGTCGGTAAATCCGTTTTACTCGGCATGATGGCGCGCTACACCGAGGCCGACGTCATCGTCGTCGGCCTGATCGGCGAACGCGGCCGGGAAGTCAAAGAATTCATCGAGCAGATCCTCGGGCCCGAGGGCCTGGCGCGCTCGGTGGTCGTGGCCGCGCCGGCCGACACGCCGCCGCTGATGCGCCTGCAAGGCGCGGCCTACGCCACCGCCATCGCCGAGCACTTCCGCGACAAGGGCCAGAACGTGCTCCTGATCATGGACTCGCTGACCCGCTACGCCATGGCGCAACGCGAAATCGCGCTGGCCATCGGCGAGCCGCCGGCCACCAAGGGCTATCCGCCGTCGGTGTTCGCCAAGCTGCCGGTGCTGGTCGAACGGGCCGGCAACGGCGAGGTCGGCGGCGGCTCGATCACCGCCTTCTACACCGTGCTGACCGAGGGCGACGATCAACAGGACCCGATCGCCGACTCGGCACGGGCGATCCTGGACGGCCACATCGTGCTCAACCGCCGACTGGCCGAGTCGGGCCACTACCCGGCGATCGACATCGAACAGTCGATCAGCCGCGCCATGCACTCGATCACCACGCACGAGCATCAGCAACGCGCGCGCCACCTGAAACAATTGTTTTCGCGCTACGAGCGCAGCCGCGACCTGATCAGCGTCGGCGCCTACGCCCCCGGCACCGACCCGGTATTGGACCAGGCTATCGTGCTGCACGATCGGATAGAAAACTTCCTGCAACAACAGATCACCGAACGGGTCACCATGGATGAGAGTTTGGGCCAACTTACCTCTCTGTTCGACTGATGGACGCGGTCCGCCGCCACCTATAATTGATTCACTATGGCATCCAAAGCGCAACTTGAAACATTGATCGACCTGGCCCGCCGGGAAACCGACGATGCGGCCAAGCGGCTCGGCGCGTCCCTGAAAGCGGTCGACGAGGCCACGCAGAAGCACCAGATGCTGGTCGGCTACCGCGACGAGTACGTCAAGCGCTTCGAAGAGGCGCAGGCGGCCGGCATCACGCCCATGGCCTACCGCAATTTCCAGGCGTTCATGGAAAAACTGGACGTGGCCGTCAAGGGCCAGCTGGAGATGATACGGCATGCCGAATACCGCGCCGACCAGGAAAAAGCCGCGTGGCAGACCGCCGAGCGCAAGCGCATGTCCTACTCGACCCTGAACGAGCGGGCGGACGCCGAGGCGCTCAAGCTGGAAAACAAGCGCGACCAGAAGCAGATGGACGAACACGCAGCACGACAGGCTTATTACAAGCGCTAACCCACAGTTACCAACCTAGTTGAACCCTACCGACACGGCGCGATCATGCAAACCTCCAATCTCCAACTTCCGACGCTGAACGCCAATGCGGTCTCGGCACCGAAAGCCAATCTGAACCTGGGCGCGGGTGGCGACAACAACGCCTTCAAGCAGGCGCTGTCGCGCGAGATGGATCAACGCCATGCCAACAATGGCAACATGATCGCCAAGACCCCGGACCGCCCGGCGCCGGCGTCGCGCCCGTCCGCGCCGAAACAAACCGCGCCGGCCAAACCGGCGCAACCACAAAACCAGCAAGCCGACGCGGCGGACAAGGCCGTGCAGCCGGCATCGCGCGCCGACGCCGCGACGGCAGCCGCAACGACCGCTTCAACCAAGACCACCGCCGGCGACAGCGGCACCGATGGCGCCAGCGACAGCGCGACCAGCGACGCCCAGGCCGCCAAATCGGCCGATCCGGTGGCCGATATGCTGGCCCTGGTGGCGGCGTTCAATCAACCGCCCGCCCCGGTCGCCAGCACCGCCACCGATACCTCGGCCGCGATCGGCGGCAACACCGCCGCCAGCGCCGCCGCGCTCGCCGCCGAAGCGGCCGCGCTGGCTGCTGAACTGGCCGCCGCCAAAGCCGGCGATGCCGCCATCGGCGTCGACGCCGACGCGTTGGCGGGCGCCGCCGACCCGACCAAAGCCGCCGACGCCGCCGCGCTCGACGACGCCGCGCTGGCCGCCAAGGCCGGCGCCGGCGCCGATGCCGCCGCCGACTTCAAGGCCGCGCTGACCAACGCGGGCGCCACGGCGCAGGCGGTGGCCGATGCCGCCGCAGCCGCAGCGGGGGCCAAGACCGCCGCCGATGCCGCCAACGCCGCCGGCAAACTGACCCCGGTACCGTCCAGCGCCTTGTCCAAAATGACCGCCACCACCAACGCACCGGGTGTGGCCAGCCTGGACGATAAGGCAGGCGCTACCGCCGTGTTGAAAGACACGACCGCGATCACCGCCGACACCGACGCGGCCGCCACCACCGGCAAGGCTGCGCCGGCCGCCGACTTCCAGCAACAACTGACCCAGTCACAGCAGGCCCAGCAGCATCAATCCGACGCCGCCCTGGCCGCCGCCGCGCCGCGCGCCGGCGCCAATGCCGCCGGTGCCGCCGCTGCCGAAACGCTGCCGGCGCTCAAGGACAGCGCCGCCGCCATCGCGCCGACCGCGCAAGCCGCGCTGGAAACCGCCAAGGCGGCCGTGGCCGCGCCGACGGACAAGCTCACCAGCCGCGTCGGCACCCAGGCGTGGGACCAGCAACTGGGCCAGAAAGTGATCTTCATGGCCGCCGGTGGCGAACAAAGCGCCACCATGGAATTGAATCCGCCGGACCTCGGCCCGCTGCAAGTCGTGCTGAGCGTGAACAAGGACCAGGCCACCGCCGCCTTCAGCTCGGCCCAGCCGGAGGTGCGCCAGGCGCTCGAACAGGCGCTGCCGAAGCTGCGCGAAATGATGAGCGAAGCCGGCATCCAGCTCGGCAGCGCGACGGTATCGGCAGGAATGTCGGACCAGAACAACGGTTTCAACCAGCAAGCCGCTTCGATGCAAAACGATAACGGCAGCCAGCGCGGCGCACGCGCCGGCGGCAGCGGCCGGGCCGGTCGCGGCGACGTCGACGATGGCGGCAATGCCGCCCGCGCAAGCGCTCCGGCGCGTCGCGTGCCGGCAGGCGCTGTCGACACCTTCGCGTAAGCGGCGGCGGGCGGCGGCGCGGCCCTCCCGGTTTTGTTGTCGGTTCAACTATGGAAGCGTCAAGCAGCCACTGGATCATGGTTCTTTTCGGCATTTCCAACCGCGCAGTCACAACCGATAATGACATAATGGCGAAGTGATCCACTCGCACAATACAGTGCACCATCCGGGCAAGGGCAGGAATTTTGAAAGCGAATCCAAAAGTGAAAGCCGATCAGAAAGTCGAAGCGCCCGCGGGCGGCGGCAGCAAAAAACTGATCATCATCATCGTCGCAGTGGTGCTGTTGCTGGCCGCCGCCGGCGGCGGCGCGGCCTGGTTCTTCATGCACGGCAAGGAAGACGCGCACGAGGAAGAAGACAAGCCGGTCAAGAAAAAATCGGCCAAGAAGGCCGGGCCGTCCGAGTACATTCCGGTCGAGCCGTTCACCGTCAACCTGCAACCGGGCGAATCGGGCGTCAGCGACCAGTACCTGCAACTGGCGTTCACCTTGGAAGTATCGAGCCTGGAAGAGGCGGACAACGTCAAAAAGAATATGGCCAAGGTGCGCAACCGCGTGCTGCTGCTGTTGTCGAGCAAAAAAGCCGCCGACATCAACACGCCCGAGGGCAAGGTCCAGCTGTCGAAGGAAATCACCGAGCAGTTGTCGGAACCGTTCGAACACCGCGGCGACAAGCAGGACATCATCGATGTGCTGTTCACGTCGTTTATCATCCAGTAAGCAGCAGTTGACAGGTAAGTAATCCACCATGGCCGATAATTTTCTCTCCCAGGAAGAAGTCGATGCCCTTCTGAAGGGCGTCAACGGCGACCAGGACGACGCCCAGCAGCAAGAGGACGTCGCCGGCGTACGGACCTACAACCTGGCCACGCAGGAACGCATCGTCCGTGGCCGGATGCCGACCCTGGAGATTATCAACGAGCGTTTCGCGCGCCTGCTGCGCGTGGGCCTGTTCAACTTCCTGCGCCGCAGCGCCGAGGTCTCGGTCGGCTCGGTGCGGGTCTCCAAGTACAGCGAATTCATCCGCAATCTGGTGGTGCCGACCAACCTCAACCTCGTGCACATGAAGCCGCTGCGCGGCACGGCGCTGATGGTGTTCGATCCGGGCCTGGTGTTCCTGCTGGTGGACAACCTGTTCGGCGGCGACGGCCGCTTCCACACCCGCGTCGAGGGCCGCGATTTCACGCAGACCGAGCAGCGCATCATCCTGCGCATCCTCGATATCGTGTTCGAGGCGTATACCAAATCTTGGGAGCCGGTTTATCCGGTCGAGTTCGAGTACATCCGCTCGGAGATGAACACCCAGTTCGCCAACATCGCCACCCCGAACGAGGTGGTGGTGGCGTCGACCTTCACGGTGGAGCTGGGATCGGTTTCCGGCCAGATCCACTTCTGCATGCCGTATTCGATGATCGAGCCGATCCGCGATTCGCTCACCTCCAGCCTGCAGGGCGAGGCGCTCGAAGTCGACAAGCGCTGGATCCGCCTGATGACGCAGCAAATCCAGATCGCCGAGGTCGAGGTGGTCGCCTCGCTGGGCACGGCCAAGGTCAATTTCGACGAGATCCTCAACATGCGGGTGGGCGACATCATCCCGCTGACGATCCCGGAAATGATCTCGGCCACCGTCGACGGCGTGCCGGTGATGGACTGCAGCTACGGCGTGATGAACGGACAATACGCGTTGAAGGTCGAGAAATTGCTCTCCAACGCAGAAAACCTTAAATAAGACCGCGGCGTTGGCCGCCGGTAACCGCAACACAGGAGAGAAACATGTCGGATAATCAAGACGACGATCAAAGCATGGACGACCCTTGGGGCGCCGCGATCGCCGAGCAAGCCCAGGCGGAGGCGGAAGCGCTGCAGGCGCAGCAAGCGCAGCAGGCCGCCAGCGCGGCCGTCTTCAAGGACTTTTCCGGCACGCCGAGCAAGACCGAGACCCACAACGACATCGATTTCATCCTCGACATCCCGGTCCAGCTGACGGTCGAACTGGGCCGCACCAAGATCGCCATCAAGAACCTGCTGCAACTGGCGCAGGGCTCGGTGGTCGAGCTCGACGGCATGGCCGGCGAGCCGATGGACGTGCTGGTCAACGGCTGCCTGATCGCCCAGGGCGAGGTGGTGGTGGTCAACGACAAGTTCGGTATCCGCCTGACCGACATCATCACGCCATCCGAACGCATCCGAAAACTGAATAAATGAAGCACGGACCGATCCTCTCCCTGATCCTCGCGGCGGCCCTGGCCGCCGCGCCCGCGATGGCGCAGACCACCGCCGCTCCCGCCGCCGGCAAGGCGGCGACTGCCGCTTCGGCCACCGTGCAGGCAACCCCCGCCCCGACCGTGACGCCGGTCGTCCCGGCCGCCGCCGAACCCGCTCCTGCCGCCAGCGACACCGCCACCGCCCCGGCCGCGACGGCGCCGCCGGCCAAACCGGCCGCCACCCCGCCCGGCCCGCTGGCGATGACGATCCCGACGCCGCCACCGGCGGCCCCGGGCGCCGGCAGCCTGATGCAAACCACCTTCGCGCTGCTGTTCGTGCTGGCGTTGCTGGTGGGCGGCGCCTGGTTCCTCAAGCGCTTCGGCCCCAGGAACCTGGGCGGCGCCGGCGGCACCGTCAAGCTGGTCGGCTCGCTGAGCCTGGGCACGCGCGAGCGCATCCTGGTGATCGAGGTGGGCGATCAATGGATCGTCGTCGGCGCCTCGCCGGGCCGCATGAACGCGCTCGCCACCATGCCGCGCCAGGAAAACAGCGAAGCGGCGGTGCCGGCCACCCTGCAGACGGCCAACTTCGCCGAATGGTTCAAACAAACGATCGACAAGCGCAATGCGAAATAAATTGCAGGGTAACAAGGCCGCCGCGCTCAAATCGCTGCTGCTGGTGGGCGCGCTGGCGCTGCCGCTGCTGGCGGCGGCCCAATCGAACATCGGCATCCCGGCGCTGAACGCGACGCCGGCGCCGGGCGGCGGCACCAACTACACCTTGCCGCTGCAAACCATGCTGTTGATGACGGCGCTGTCGTTCATCCCGGCGGCGTTGTTGTTGATGACTTGTTTCACCCGCATCATCATCGTGCTGTCGCTGCTGCGCCAGGCGCTGGGCACGCAGTCGGCGCCGCCGAACCAGGTGATGGTCGGCCTGGCGCTGTTCCTGACCCTGTTCGTGATGGGACCGACCTTCGACAAGATCTACAACGAAGCCTACCTGCCGCTGCAGGAAAACAAGATCACCATGACCGACGCGATGGACAAGGGCGCCGCGCCGCTCAAGACGTTCATGATGAAGCAAACCCGCCAGGCCGACCTGGCGCTGTTCGTCAAACTGTCGCGCAGCCCGGCCTTGCAGGGCCCGGAGGACGTGCCGCTGCGCATCCTGGTGCCGGCGTTCGTCACCAGCGAACTGAAGACCGCGTTCCAGATCGGCTTCGCCATCTTCATCCCCTTCCTGATCATCGACATGGTGGTGGCGTCGGTGCTGATGTCGATGGGGATGATGATGATGTCGCCGGCGGTGATCTCGCTGCCGTTCAAGCTGATGCTGTTCGTGCTGGTCGACGGCTGGCAGTTGCTGCTCGGCTCGTTGGCGCAAAGTTTCTACTAGGAGGCCGCGATGACACCCGAAAGCGTCATGACCCTGGGCCGCCACGCGATGGAGGTCACCCTGATGATCGCCGCGCCCATGTTGCTGGTGGCGCTGATCATCGGCCTGGTCGTCAGCATCTTCCAGGCCGCCACGCAGATCAACGAGGCGACCCTGTCGTTCATCCCCAAGCTGGTCGGCATCTTTGTCGCGCTGGTCGTGGCCGGCCCGTGGATGTTGTCGGTCATGCTCGACTATATGCGCGAGGTATTCGGCGGCATCCCCAACCTTGTTGGCTAGATGCCATTAGTTCCGAAAAGAAATGTAACTGCGGGTAACAGACCCTCATGATTACCATCGCCAGTGCCGATATCAACATGTGGATCGCAGGATTGCTGTGGCCGCTCACGCGCATCCTCGGCCTGCTGGCGGCCGCCCCGCTGTTCGGCAACAAGGCGGTGCCGGCCAGCGTCAAGGTGATGCTGGGGGTGATGCTGGCGGCGATCGTGGCGCCGGCCGTGCCGGCGCTGCCGGCGACCGATCCGATGTCGCTGGCCGGGCTGCTGATCCTGGCGCAGGAGATGCTGATCGGGCTGGCGATGGGTTTCAGCATCCGCATCATCTTCGCCGCCGTGGAAATGGCGGGGGAAATCTCCAGCCTGACGATGGGCCTGGGCTTCGCGACGTTCTTCGATCCGAACACGCAGGGGCGCTCGTCGGCGATCAGCCAGTTCCTGGCGCTGGTGGCGACCCTCGGTTTCCTGTCTGTCAACGCCCACCTGGTGCTGCTGTCGGCGCTGGTGGAGAGTTTTTCGTCGCTGCCGGTGTCGGCCACACCGATCTACAGCGGCGGCTTCAAGCAGCTGGCCGATTGGGGCGGGCGGATCTTCAGCACCGGGGTGCAGCTGTCGCTGCCGATCGTGGCGGCGTTGTTGATCACCAACGTCGCGCTGGGGATCCTGACGCGCGCGGCGCCGGCGTTGAATTTGTTCGGGATCGGTTTTCCGATCACCTTAGGTGTGGGTTTGCTGGTGGTCGCCATGACACTGCCGTACTTGGCGACGCCGGTACAAAACCTGTTTTTGGATGGCATTGAACGGGCGCGGCTGATGCCGCGCACCTGGTCCCAGCGGCCCCCTCCCGTCGCCCCGGCAAGCTTGCCGGATCGACAATCGGGCCCGGCGCCATAGCGAGGTTCAATCGCCTTTCGTCAGTATTTGGTTTCCATATGGAAATTTAGTGCGTATCATGGAAACTCCCCGGGAGACCCAGCAATGACTTCGATTATCACAGGCTTTACCACAGACGCGATCGCCAGCATGTCGACGACCATGATCGCGAGCCTGTCGACCGAAGACTTGGCCGCCTTCAGTTCCGACCAGTTTTCCGTGCTGAGCACGGCGCAATTGCGCGCCATCGGCACACGCCAGCTGGGCTTCCTGAGCGCCGACGGCCTGGCCGGGCTGACCACCGACCAGGTGCCGGCGTTGACCCTGCCGCAGGTGGCCGCGCTGACCACGCTCCAGATCGCCCTGCTGAGCACCGACCAGCTCGTCGCGCTGAGCACGCGTGAAATGACCGCCCTCGGCAGCCGCCAGCTCAACGTCCTCAACCACTTGCAGGTGGCCGCGCTCGAGACCGACGACCTGCGCGCGCTGCAAACCCTGCAGATCGCCACCCTGGGCTCGAACCAGGTCGCCTCGCTGACCACCGACCAGCTCAACGCGCTGGCCACGCGCCAGCTGGTGGCGCTGAGCACGGGCGCGATCCAGGCGCTGGGCGCCGATCAGTTGACCTCGCTGGCGACGGCCGCCATGGCGCACCTGACCACCCAGCAGATCAACGCGCTGACGGCCGAGCAACTGGCGCTGGTCACGACCGACCAGATCGCCGGCCTGGGCACCGCCCAGGTGGTGTCGCTGACCACCGCGATGGTCGCCCAGCTGACCACCGGCCAGGTGGCCGCGCTCGAAACGCGCGACCTGGCGCGGATGACCAGCGGCCAGATCCGTGCCCTCAACAACGAACAATTGGCGGCCTTGACCACCGACCAGATGGTCGCGCTCAGCAGCGCCAACCTGGCCGCGCTGCTGCCCGATCAGCTGGCCGCGCTCAGCACCGACCAGATCGCCGCGCTCAAGAGCCTGGCGCCGCTGGGCACCTTGCAGATGGCGGCGCTCACCACCGACCAGATCGTTTCGCTGGAAACGCGCGACCTGGTCAACCTGACCAGCACCCAGCTGGCGGCGCTGACCGCCGAGCAGGCGCAGGCGCTGACGGCGGCCCAGATCGTCGACCTGACGGTTGCCCAGTACCGCGGCCTGTCGACCGCCATGCTCAATGCGCTCACCAGCGCCCAGATCGGCCAGATCGAAACGCGCGACATCGCCGCGCTGCAATCGGCGCAGGTGGCCCGCCTGTCGACCGACCAGATCGTCGCCCTCAGCTCCGACCAGTTCGGCGCGTTGGCCAGCGCCGCCGTCGCCGCCCTCGACACCGACCAGATCGGCGTGCTCACCAGCGACCAGGTCAATGCGCTGTCGAGCCTGGACATGCTGTCGAGCGCCCAGATCACCGGCGTCACCACCGGGCAGCTGGCGTCGCTGACCACGCGCAACCTCGGCACGCTCACCAGCGGCCAGCTGCGCGCGCTGTCGGCGGAACAGGCGCGCGCGCTGACGACCGACCAGATCGTCGCGCTGAGCGCGGCGCAGCTGCGCGGCCTGGGCGCGGCCACCCTGGCCACCCTCTCCACCGACCAGATCGCCGCCATCGAAACGCGCGACATCGCCGGCCTCGACACCAGCCAGGTCAACCGGCTCACCAGCGACCAGATCGCCGCGCTGGGCACCGCCCAGGTCGCCGCGCTCGACACCGCCGGCACCGTCGCCCTGTCGACCGACCAGATCGCCGCGCTGTCGACCGACCAGATCGACGCGCTGCGCTTCATCGGCGCGCTGGCCACGCGCCAGGTGCGCGCGCTCACGACCGACCAGATCGCCAGCATCACGACCCGGGACCTCGGCGCGCTGGCCACCCGCCAACTCGGCGCCCTCGATGGCGGCCAGGCCGCCGCGCTCACCACCGACCAGATCGTCGCGCTCAACAGCGCGCAACTGGCGGCGCTGGGCACCGAGGCCATCGCCGCGCTCGGCACCGACGCCATCGCCGCCATCGAAACGCGCGACTTCCGCGCGCTGCGCACGGCGCAGGTGGCGCGCCTGACCACCGACCAGATCGTTGCGCTGACCACCGCCCAACTGACCGCGCTGGGCACGGCGGGCATCCGCTCGCTCACCGCCGAGCAACTGGCCGTGCTCAACAGCGACCAGATCGCCGCCCTCAGCGCGCTCACGCCGCTGACCTCGCGCCAGATGACGTCCTTGACGACCGACCAGATCGCCCAGCTCAGCACCGCCGACTTCGCCTCGCTGCAAACCTCGCAGATCGCCGCGCTCAGCGTCGAGCAGGCCGCCGCCATGACCAGCGACCAGGTGCGCACGATGACCACGGCGCAAGTGCGCGCGCTGGGCACCGACCGCATCGCCGCGCTCGGCACGGACCGCATCGCCGCGCTGCGCCTCGACGAGATCGTCGCGCTGAGCACGCGCCAGGTCGCCGCCCTCGGCAGCGATCAGCTCGACGCGCTGGGCAGCCGCCAGTTGCGCGCGCTCACCACGGCCGAGCTGGCCGCGCTGACGGCCGACCAGATCGCCAGCCTGGACGACGACCAGATCGACGCGCTGGCCACCCTGGCCGCGCTGACGACGCGCCAACTGGGCGCGTTCAGCACCGACCAGCTGTCGCACCTGAACCTGGCCGACCTGCACACGCTGCGCTCGAACCAGATCGCCGCCCTCAACAGCGACCAGTTGATCGCGCTGACCACCGACCAGATCGCCGGCCTGGCCACCGCCCAGGTGCGCGGCGTGTCGACCGCCAACATCGGCCTGTTGACCACCGACCAGATCGTCGCGCTCAGCAACACCGTGCTGGCCAGCCTGTCGACGCGGCAAGTGGCCGCGCTGTCGACCGACCAGGTGGCGTCGTTGACCACCAGCCAGATCACCGTGCTGACCACGCAGGAGATCGCCGCGCTGACGGCCGAGCAAAAGGCCGCCCTCACCAGCGACCAGCTCGGCGCGCTGTCGTCGCTGGCGAGCTTCTCGACCGCCGCCATCGCCGCGCTCACCACCAACCAGATCGCCTCGCTGTCGCTGGGCATCCTGGCCAGCCTGACGACGCGCCAGATCGCCGCCCTCACCACCGACCAGATCGGCGCGCTGAGCACCAACGCGGTGGTCGCGCTGAGCACCGCGCAAATCCGCGCGCTGGGCTCGGAACAGATCGCCGCGCTGACCTCCGACCAGGTGCCGGCCATCGAGCTGGCCGACGTGCTGGCGCTGTCGACGCGGCAAATCGCCGCGCTGACCACCGACCAGCTGGGCAGGCTGACCAACGCCCAGTTCGCCACGTTGACGACGCAGCAGATCGCCGCGCTGACCACGCGCCAGATCGCCGCCCTCACCACCGGGCAGGTGGCCGGCTTCGCCGACCTGGCGCCGCTGACCAGCCGCCAGATCGGCGCCCTGACCACCGACCAGATCGCCAGCCTGGCGCTGGACAAGATCGCCACCTTGCGCACCAACCAGATCGCCGGCCTGACCAGCGTCCAGGTGGGCGCCTTGACAACCGACCAGATCGTCGCGCTGAGCACCGCGCAGGTGCGCAGCCTCAACGCCGCCACCCTGGCCGCGCTGTCGACCGACCAGGTGGCCGCGATCGAGGCGGTCGATGTCGCCGCGCTCGGCACCCACCAGATCGTCACCCTCACCAGCGACCAGCTGGCCGCGCTCACCGCCGCCCAGTTCGCCGCGCTGAGCACGCGCACCATGGCCAGCCTGACGAGCGCCCAGGTGGCCGCGCTGTCGACCGCCCAGCTGGGCAGCCTGGCGTCGCTGGCGCCGCTGACCACCTTGCAGATCCGGGCCCTGAGCAGCACCCAGATCGACAGCCTGGGGCTGGGCCAGATCGCCACCCTGAACACGCGCCAGCTCAACGCGCTGGCCAGCGCCCAGTTGCAGGCGCTGAGCACCAACCAGATCGTCGCGCTCGAGACGCGCCAGGTGCGCGGCCTGGCCACGGCCGCGCTGGCGGCGTTGACGACCGAGCAGATCGCCGCGATCGAACTGGCCGACATCGCCGTGCTGCGGACCGACCAGGTCGCCTCGCTGACGACCGACCAGGTGTCGGCGCTGACCCTGGCCCAGCTGTCGAGCATGACCAGCCAGGAAATCGGCGCGCTGACTCCGCGCCAGATCGCCGTGCTGAGCCAGGCGCAGTTCGCCGCGCTGGGCAGCCTGGCCAGCCTGGGCACGCGCCAGATCGCCGGCCTGTCGAGCGACCAGATCCTCGCGCTCACGCCGGAGCAGTTCGCCGCGCTGCGCACCGCCCAGATCGCCGCGTTCACCACCGGCCAGATCCAGTTCTTCACCACCGACCAGATCCCGGCGCTGACCACCGCGCAAGTCCGGGCCTTGTCGAACGCGGCCATCGCGGCGCTGACCACCGGCCAGATCGCCGCGCTGGCCGGCGACGACCTGGCCGCGCTCAAGACCAGCCAGCTTGTCGTGCTGGGCAGCGACCAGTTGGCGGCGCTCTCGGCCGACCAGTACAACGCCCTCACCAGCAGCGAAATCTCGGCGCTGACCACGCGCCAGATCGGCTACCTGACGTCCGGCCAGCTGGCCGCGCTGTCGAGCCTGAAGCCGCTGACGAGCGTGCAGATCGCCGCCCTCAGCACCGACCAGCTCGGCGCGATGTCGGCCGACCGCTTCGCCACCCTGGGCACGCGCCAGCTGGCCGCGCTCACCAAGAACCAGGCCGGCGGCCTGACCGCCGCCCAGCTGATCGGTTTGTCGACCGGGCAGATCCGCGCCATCGCCACCGCCCTGCTGTCGCGCCTGGACCCGGCCCTGATCGCCCAGATCGAGGTGGAGGACCTGGCCGCCTTCACCAGCGCGCAGCTGCGCTCGCTCACGACCGACCAGGTCGTCGCGCTGACCCTGGACCAGTTGCACGCCCTCAGCAGCGCCGACATCGCCGCCTTCTCGCAGACCCAGCTCGAAGCGATGACGCCCGACCAGGCCTCCGCGCTGGGCAACCTGGCCGACTACACGACCGCGCAGATCGCCGCCATGTCGACGGCGCGCATCGCCGCGCTGACGGCGTCCGACATCGAAGTGCTGAACTCGCGCCAGATCGGCGCGCTGCAGACCGCGCAGATCGCCGTGTTCAGCGACGCCCAACTGGTCGCGCTGAGCGCGGCCCAGGTCGGCGCGCTGAGCCTGCCCGTGCTGCGGGCGCTGACCCTGGCGCAGATCGCCGCCATCGAGGCGGCCGACATCCCGGGCCTGAAGACGGCCCAGCTCCAGGCGCTCTCCACCGACCAGCTGCTGGCGTTGACGGCCGAGCAGGTCGGCGCGCTGTCGAGCCAGGGCGTGGCCAGCCTCACGGCGCAGCAGGTGGCCGCGCTGAGCGCCGACCAGTTGCGCGCGCTCACCAGTCTGCGCGCGCTGACCACCGCCCAGGTGCGGGCGCTGACCGGCGACCAGCTGCAAGCGCTGCTGCCCGACCAGATCGCCAGCCTGCGCACCGCGCAAATCGCCGCGCTGAGCACCAGCCAGGCGGCGCAGCTGACGACCGACCAGATCGTCGCGCTGACCACCGCCGAGCTGCTGGCGCTGAGCACGCGCGCGCTGGCCGCGCTCACGGCCGAACAGATCGCCGCGATCGAGCTGGGCGACATCGCCGCGCTGCGCTCGACGCAATTGATGTCGCTCACGACCGATCAGATCGCCGCCCTCGGCCTCGAACAGATCGGCGCCATCACCACCGGCGCGCTCGGCGCGCTGACGGCCAACCAGGTGCGCGCGCTGAGCGTCGACCAGATCGTCGCCCTGAGCGCGGCGCAGGCGGCGGCGCTGTCGACGCGCGCCATCGCCACGCTCAGCGCCGACCAGTTCGTCGCGCTCGAGCCGGGCGACCTGGCCGCGCTCAAGACCGCCCAGATCCGCGCGCTGACCTCGGCCGCGATCGGCAACATGACCAGCGACCAGTTGCTGGCGCTGACGGCGATCCAGGTGGCCGCGCTCAGCGAGACCCAGCTGGACTACCTCACCCCTGCGCAGTTCGTGCTGCTCGACCTGCTCGGCTCGTTCAGCACGGCGCAGGTGGCCGCGCTGGGCACCGACCGCATCCAGGCGCTCAGCGACACCCAGCTCGGCGCGCTGACCAGCCGCCAGGTGGGCGCGCTCACCAGCCGCCAGGTGCAGGCGCTGACCACCCACCAGATCCAGGCGCTGTCGCTGAACCAGTGGCGCGCGCTCGGCACTTCCGCGCTGCGCGGCCTGTCCAGCGCGCAGATCGCCGCGATGGAGATCGAAGACCTGTCGGGCCTGCGCCCGGGCCAGTTCTCGGCCCTGTCGACCTTGCAGATCTCGCAGCTGAGCGTCGACCAGTTCGGCACGCTGTCGACCGCCGAACTGGCGGCGCTGACGGCGGCCCAGATGAAGGCGGTGTCGAACGCGCAGCTGGCCGGCCTGACCACCTTGTCGGCCTTCAACACGGCGCAGGTGGCCGCGCTGACCACCGGCCAGCTGGCCGCGCTGGGTATGGACCAGCTCGCCACATTGCGCTCCGCCCAGGTCGCCGCGCTGACGCTGGCGCAGATGCGCGGCATCACCACCGGCCAGCTGGCCGCGCTGAGCACGGCCCAGGTGCGCGCCATCAACCTGGCGGCGCTGGCGGGCCTCAGCAGCGACCAGATCGCCAGCATCGAGCTCGAAGACATCGGCGCGCTCAGCGACGCCCAGGTCGACGCCTTGAGCAAGCCGCAGATCGCCGCGCTCACCCTGGAGCAGGTCGCCACCCTGAATACCTCGCAGATCGAGGCCATCAGCGTGGCCGACATCGGCGCGCTGTCGACCGGCCAGATCAACAGCCTGCGCACCCTGGGCGCGCTCAACGGCGGCCAGGTGGCGGCACTGACCACGCAGCAGGTCGGCGCCATCGACGGCGACCACTTCGCTACCTTGCGTTCGGCGCAGCTCAACGGCCTGAGCGTGGCGCAGGTGGCGCAACTGAACGCCGGCCAGCTCGGCGCGCTGAGCACCCGGCAACTGCCGGGCCTGAATCTGGTAGCGCTGAGCACGCTTCAAATCGGCGCGCTGAACGTGGCCGCCGTCGCCGGCCTGAACTCGGCGCAACTGAGTTCGCTCAAAACCAACCAGCTGGGCGCGCTCACGATCGAGCAGTTCACGGCGCTGACGACGCGCACCCTGGCCGGGCTGGACGTGACCAAGATCCGCGGCCTGACCACCAGCCAGCTCGGCTCGCTCACTTCGCTCAACACCTTCACCGCCGGCCAGATGACCGGCTTCACGTCGGCGCAGATCGCCGGCCTGGGCGCCGAGATGATCGGCAACCTGCGCACCAACCAATTGGCCGCGCTGGGCGCGGCGCAGGCGCTGGGCATGACCACCGCCCAGATCGCCAACCTGGACGCGCCGCAGGTCGTGGCGCTGAACGCGGCGGTGTTCAACGCCTTGAACTCGGACCAGATCCAGATGCTCGACGCCAACGACATCGTCGCGCTGCGGACGGCGCAGGTGGCCGCGCTGTCGGCCGCCACCATCGTCAACCTCAGCGCCAACCAGGTCGCCGCGTTCACCACGGCGCAGGTGCGCTCGCTCAAGGCGGTGCAAATCGCCGCGCTCACGTCCGACCAGCTCGCCGCGCTGACGATGGCCGAGCTGTCGGCCTTCACGATGGCGCAGGCCGGCGCGTTCAGCGCCGACCAGCTCGCCGCGTTGAGCGACGAGCAGCGCGCGGCGTTGCTGACCAGTCCGCTGATCCTCGACCTCGACGGCAACGGCGTGCGCACCCTGGCGCTGGAGGCCGGCGTGCGCTTCGACCTGCACGCCGACGGCGAACGGGTCGCCACCGGCTGGGTCGGCCAGGGCGACGGCCTGCTCGCGCTGGACCGCAACCATGACGGCACCATCAACGATGGCGGCGAGCTGTTCGGAACCAGCACCAGCAGCTCCAGCACCGGCGCCGGTGCCGGCGCCGGCAAGGCGCGCGACGGCTTCGCCGCGCTCGCCGAGCTCGACGCCAACGGCGACGGCGTGGTCGACGCAAAGGACGCGCAATTCGGCGACCTGCGCGTGTGGGTCGACGCCAACGCGGACGGCGTCAGCCAGGGCGGCGAGTTGCTGACCCTGGACGCGCTGGGCATCGCCGGCCTGAACGTCGGCGCCACCAAGACCAGCGAGCTCGACAACGGCAACTGGATCGGGCTGCGCTCCAGCTACACCACCACCGACGGCGGTGTCCACCAGGTGGCGGACGTTTGGTTCCGGGCGGACCATTCGACCCGGCCGGGCACGCCGGTGGGCGCCCAGGTCAGCGCATTGGCGCAGGCGCTGGGCGGCTACGCGCAGGCGCAAGCCACGCCGGACACCACGGTCGCCCGGTTGACCGTGCCGGCCCTCACGGCGGCCTCGGCCGTCGTGGCGGCCCCGTCAGGTACGCTGGGCGGCAACGTCGCCGCCCTGGGTGAGCAGATGCGGCAATACCACGCCGGCACCGGCTTGAGCGGCGGCGCCACGGCCCACACCGACGAGTGGTTCCGCAAGCAGGCGCCGACGGGCATGCTGGCCGCCAAGTAAGCGGCGCGGTCGACGAAAACGGCAAGCGCCATGCTTGTCGTTTTTTTTTGCGCCGTCCGTTTGCGCTTTGCAATTTACACAATGTCGTTTCCTTCGTAGACTAGCGTCGATACCTCTACCGGTCGATCCAGCATGCCCACGCGAAAACTCAAGATCGGCGCCAAAACCGTCCAGCTGGACGCGCGCCCGGACCGGCTCGACCTGCGCGACCGTCCCTACGCGCCGCCGATCGCCGCGCTGCCGCCGCGCTGGCCCAACGATATGGCGCTGCGCAAGCTGCTGCCGGCGTATATCCGGCAGGGCCTGGTGCTGGACCAGAAAAAGCACGGCGCCTGCACTGGCTACGGCCTGGCGGCCACCGTCAATTTCCTGCTGTGGACCAGCGCGAAAAACAAAAAGGAGGTCGCGGGGGTCAGCCCGCACATGCTGTACGACCTGGCGCGCTTCTACGACGAATGGCCGGGCGAGGATTACGACGGCTCGAGCTGTCGTGGCGCCATGAAGGGGTGGAACAAGCACGGCAGCTGCGCCGGCGCGCTGTGGACCCGTAGCGTGCACGCCGCCGGCACAAGGGCCTACCGCCCCGCCGCCGACTGGGCGCGCGACGCGCTGGCGCGGCCGCTGGGCACCTATTACCGGGTCGACAGCGCCTCGCTGACCGATATGCAGGCGGCCATCCACGAGATCGGCGCGATCTATGTGTCGGCCGCCGTGCACGACGGCTGGGCGCTCGACGCCAGCGCCCCGCAAGCGCCGGGCCGGGGCCACGACGGCCTGCCCGGCATCGCCTGGCGCGAGGGCGCCGAAGCGACCGGCGGCCATGCCTTCGCGCTGGTCGGCTACAACGAGCGCGGCTTTGTGGTGCAGAATTCCTGGGGCACGGACTGGGGCGCGGGCGGCTTTGCCGTGCTGGGCTATCCGGACTGGCTCGCCAACGGCACCGACGCCTGGGTCGCCGCGCTGGGCGTGCCGCAGGCGGAACAGGCGCTGCCGCCGTCGCGCGCGCGGCGCATCGGCCACTCGCTGGTGTCGGGCGACCTCCATCCACGCACGGCTGCGGCCCCGGCGGCGGCCAACCCGTGGACCACCGAGGCCGCCTACGAACACGCGCTGGTGGCCGGCAACAACGGCGCGGTGCGCATCGGCCGTCCCGACATCGGCCGCGCCGAGGACCTGGTCGAGCGGGTGGCGCTGGAGAACATCGACCGCTGGCTGCGCGGCGCCGGCGCCGCCGGGAAGAAAGTCGTGATCTACGCCCACGGCGGCCTCAACAGGGAGGAGGACGCGCTCCGGCGCATCCGCGTCATGGGCCCCTACTTCCTGGCCAACGGCGTCTATCCGCTGTTCTACACCTGGCGCACCGGCATCCTCGACACCTTGGCCGGCGCGCTGGACGACGCGCTCGGCATCGTACCCGGCCAGGCCCAGTTTCGTGGCCTGGCCGGCGGCCTGGTGGCCGAGGCCCGCGACAAGCTGCTGGAGGCGGCCGCCCACAACATCAAGTGGTCGTGGAACGAGATGAAGGCCAACGCCGCCGAGGCCGCGCTGGCCGGCGGCGCGCTGCACCTGCTGGCCGCCGCGCTGCTGCGGCTGCGCGCCGCCCACCCCGGGCTGGAATTGCATCTGGTGGGCCATTCGGCCGGCGCCTTCGTGCACGGCCACCTGCTGGACCTGTGCCAGGCCGCCGGCCTGCCGATCGCGTCGGTCACGCTGTACGCGCCGGCCTGTTCACTCGACTTCGCGGCGCGCCACTACCAGGCCAGGGTGGCCGACCGGTTCATCGCCGCCGACCGCTTCTGGCTGCACCTGCTGTCGGACGTCAGCGAGCGCGCCGACACGGTCGGGCCGTACGGCAAGTCCTTGCTGTACCTGGTGAGCCGGGGCTTTGAGAACCTGCGCAAGACGCCGCTGGCGGGCCTGCAGCGCCTGTTATATCCGGGCGCCAACCAGCGCGACGACGATCTGTGGAAACCGGCCGACTGGCCGCAAGTGAAGGCGTGGCGCGCCTGGGTGGCGGCGCTGCCGCGGCAGGCCGACGGCGCCGCCGCATGCGAGGTGACGAGCGACCGCATCCGGGTCTCGGCGACGCGCACCGAGCAGGCCAGCCACGGCGGCTTCGACAACGATATCCGCGTGCTCGGCCGCACCATCAACCGGGTGCTGGGGCGCTCGCCGGCCGCGCCGCTGGCGGTGCCGGTCGCGGACCTGGGGTATGATTAGGTGATATGGCTAGATAGTATGGCTAGATAGTATGGCTAGATACCCGCGACTAACTGATGTAGTTAAACAGCGACAAGCCGGCCAGGGTCTTGAACGACTTCTGCGCCGCGTCCAGGTTGGTCTGCTGCTGCGTGAACAGCGAGATCGCCTTGACCACGTCGACGTCCTGCAGGCCGGACAAGGTGGTCGCGTATTGCAGGTTCAGGTCGTCGCCCGAGCTGTCGAGGTAATCGAGCTCCTTGAGGCGCGAGCCGACCGCCGACTCGATCGACAGCATATTGTCGTAGGCGTTGTCGACGTTCAGGTGCGCCTGGTTGAGCTTGTTGGTCAGGCTGGCTTGGCCGGCCGGGCCGTCGCCGGGGGCGCGCAAGGCGGCGATGATGTCGGTGACGGTGGTGAACACCGACTGCTTGGTGCTGGGCTCGACGCTAAAGCTGTCGAGATCGGCCGGATCGCCCTTGATATCGAATTGCAAGCCGTCAAAGGTGATGTTCTGGCCGCTGACATACGGCTGCGGCACCGCCGGCACCGGCGTGGCCGGCACCGGCTGGTTCAAGGTCAGGTCGGTGACGGTGTAGGTGGTCACCTTGGGCACGCCCGGGGAGGCCGGCACCACCTGGAAATCGATCTGGTAGCGGTTGCCCGTCAACTGGGTGGCGTCCTTGACCGAACCGCCGCTGATGATGCCGCTGCCGCCGCGGTCCAGGTTGCCGGCCGCCGCGCCGGTGACGAAGGTGCCGTTGCCGGTGGCGTTGTTCTCGTAGACGGACGCGCCCGAATCGCTGATCGGCAAGGTGCGCGTCGAGCCCACCTGCAGCGAGCGCTGCCCCTGGTCGCCCTGGTAGGCCGCGCCGGTGGCCGTTTGCGTGAATGGCAAGGTGGTCGATTTGTAGCCGGCGAACACGAAGCCGCCGACGCCGTCCGAGCTGTTGGCCTGGCCCAGCAGATCCTGCAACCGGCCCTCCAGCTCGACCGCCAGCGATTCGCGGTCTTTTTGCGTCATGCTGCCGTTGCCGGAGTTGACCAGCAAGGTCTTGATGTCCTGCATGATCGTGCCCGAGCTGTGCAGCGCCACCGTTTCCAGCGACAGCATGCTCTTGGCGTTGGCGCGGTTGGTCACCAGCTGGGTGTTGATGCCCTGCGATTGCGTCACTTCCAGCGCGCGCGCGGTGGCGATCGGATCGTCGGCGGCGGTCAGGTTCTTGCGCCCGGTGGACAACTGCGACTGGGTGCGCGCGAGCCCGGCCTGCAGCGAGCTGATTTGCCCGACGCCGACGTCGTAGATGGTCTTGGAACTGATGCGCATGATCATGATGCCACCTCGTTAATATTATTCACTAGCTCAATTACCCAAACTCAAAAGCGTATCGAACAACTGGCTGGCCACCTGCATCACCTTGCCCGACGCCTGATAGGCCTGCTGGTAGCGTAACAGATTCGCCGCCTCCTCATCCAGATTCACGCCGGACACGCTCTGCTGGGCGTTGGTGGCCTGGGCCACGGCGGCATCGGCGGCGGCGCCGCCGATCTGCGCCTCGCGCGCCTTGTTGCCGACATAGTTGACCATCTGCGCATAGGTGGTCTGGAAGTTGGCGTTGCCGTTGTCCATCGTGTTCTTGGTCTGCAGCGCCGCCAGCAAGGCGCCGTTGCGGCTGTCGCCCACGCCGCTGGTGTTGGGGCCGACCGTGAATTTATCCAGGTCGGCCGGCGTGCCGCTGATGGCCAGGCTGACGCCGCCGAAGCTGATCGCCGCGCCGTCCGTATACGGAATGGTCGGCGTGCCGGCCGGATACACCGTGGCCACGCCGTTGACGGTTACCGTCACGTCCTGCCCGGCCGGGAAGCCCGACAACGAACCGGTGGCCTTGTCGAAGGTCAAGGTCACCGGCGCTGTCAGCGCGTTGCCCGGCGTCAGATAGTTGGCGTCGACGGTGCCGGCCGTGATCTTGGCGTTGCCGGCGTTGGTGGTCGGCGCGGAGGTCGAGATCGGCGCGGCCAGCGCGATCTTGGTGCGGTCCTCGATCAGGACGTCGAAATCCTTGGCCGCGTTGTAGGTCGGGCGCACCAGGAAATTGTCGTTGGCGGCCGGCGTGCCGGTGATGGTGTAGGCGACGCCGTCGATCACCTGCGGCTCGGTCTGCGGGAACGGGTTGATCTGCGTGACCTGGCCGTCGCTCAGGCGCTTGACGCTGAAGTTGGTGCCGTCGAAGTCGACGCTGTAGTCGCTCGCGGTCAAGGCGCTGGCGTCCTTCACCACGGCGCTGACCTCGGCGGTGCTGGTCGGCAGGTTGTTGTTATTGGTGCCGACATAGGCGTTGATCGGGCCGAAGAAGGCGGTGCCGAGGGCGCCGTTCTGGTCCTGGCCCAGCTCGTGCTGGGCGTTGAAGGTGACGGCGATGGCTGCCGCCACCTGGCCCAGCGAATTTTGCGCGCGGTCCATGGCGCCGTTGCGGAACTCCAGCAGGCCGCCCAGCTGGCCGCCGGTCAGCACCCGGTCCGGCAGCGCGCTGAAGCCGCCGTTGTCGGCCAGGTAGCCGACCGTGACGCGCGAGACGTCGGTCGGCGAGGTCGAGGTGCCCAGGGTGAAGGCCTTGTTGCCCACCACCAGCGGCTGGCCGGTGCCCATCTGCACGGTCAGCGAGTTGTTGTCGCCGGGGATGACGCTGGTCTTGACCAGCTTGTTCAGTTCGGTCAGCAGCGCGTCGCGGTGGTCCAGCAGGTCGTTGGGCGCCTTGCCGTCGGTGGTCAGCCCCGCGATGGTGTTGTTGAGTTCGGCGATCTGGCGGGCGTAGGAATTGATCTCGCCGACGTTCGAGACGATCTGGCCGTTGACGCCCGAGGCGATCTCCGTCAGGCGCGCGCTCATGCCCTGGAAACGCGCCGCCAGCGACTCGGCGCTCGACAGCATGGCCTGGCGCGACGCGGCCGAGGCCGGATTGGACGTGGCGTCCTGGACGCCGTTGAAGAAGTCCTGCATCGCCGGCGACAGGCCGGCGGTCGGATCGGCCAGCAGGTTGTCGATCTGGCTGATCTGTTTGTTGTACACATCGAGCGAGGCCTGGTTCGACTCGGCATTGCGCAGCTGGGTGGCGAGGAAATTGTCGTAGTAGCGGCGCACGGCCGCCACCTCGGTGCCGGTGCCGACGAAGCCGAAGCCCTTGTCCTGCGTCGGCGTGTCGACCTGGATCGCCACCTGGCGGCTGTAACCAGGCACGCCAGCGTTGGTGATGTTGTTGCCGGTGGTCGCCAGCCCCACCTGCGCTGCCAACAGACCGCTTTTGCCGATGCTGAGAAGACTCATGATGTTTTACTCTATGTTGTTATTGTTAACGGCGGCGCGCCAGGAAACTTGAATCAACCGCTTGAGCGCGCCAAGCCGTCAACGGTCAGCCGGCCAGCGAGCGCTTGATGATGCTGGTCAATTTGGCCGCATACTGCGGGTCGGTGGCGTAGCCGGCCTTCTGCAAGCCCTGGGCGAAGCTGCTGGCGTCGCCGGCGCTGGCGAGCACCTTCTCGTAGCGTGGATTGTTCGACAACAATTTCGCGTAATCCTTGAAGCTGTCGGCGTAGCTGTCGTAGGCGCGGAATTTCTCGACCCGGGTCTGCGGCCTGCCGTTGACGTATTCGGTGGTGGTGGCGTCGACCGTCTTGCCCTTCCAGTCGCCGCCGGCCTTGATGCCGAACAGGTTGTGGCTGTTGGTGCCGTCGCGGCCCTTGATCTCGCGCTTGCCCCAGCCGCTCTCGAGCGCCGCCTGGCCCAGCATGAACTTGGCAGGGATGCCGGTGGCCAAGCTGGCCTCCTCGGCGTGCGACGACAGTTTTTCCTGGAAGCTGCGCACGTGCGGCGCCTGCGAACCACGGTTGCCGATCACTGTGGCCGGCACGGCGCTGTTGTCGTCGACCGACCCCGCCTTGGGGACGACATTGGCGGCGCCGGCGCCGCCGGCCGCCGCGATGGCTTTCTGCAGCTTGGCGTCCATCAGGCTGGCCACGCCGCTGAAACTGCCGGCGTTGGCGCCGCTGGCGCCGTCGGCGGCGCCGCCGGCCGCCAGCGCCTGGGCTTGCGCATCGGCGGTCTTGGTCAACTGGCGGATCAGCACGTCGGACAGGCCGATGCCCTTCTTGGCGATGTTCTGGCTGGTCTGCTGGTCGAGCATGGTGGTGAACATCTTGGTCTGCTCGCTGTTCATCATGCCGTCCTGCGGCGAGGCGTCGCGCATGCTCTTCATCATCATGTTGACGAACATCGCCTCGAACTGGGTGGAGGCGGTTTTCAGCGACTCGGCGCCGCCGGCCTTGGCCGACTGGCGCAGGCCGCCCATGTCCTTGATGTCGAGGGCGAACTTATTGCTGAGGTCATTGGAGGTCTTGGGACTGGTCATGGCGAACTCCGCTTAAATAATTTCGAGCTCGGCGCGCAACGAGCCGGCCGCTTTCATGGCCTGCAGGATCGACAGCAGGTCCTGCGGCGTGGCGCCGATGGCGTTGAGCGCCTTGACCACCTCGGCCAGCGAGGCGCCGCCCTTGACCATCATGACCTTGCCGCTATCCTTCTTGATATCGACGGTCTGGTTGGGCGTGACGACGGTGCGGCCGCCGGCCAGCGCGTTGGGCTGGCTCACCTGCGGATCGGCTGTCACCGAGACTGACATATTCCCATGGGAAATGGCGCATGTTTCCAGGGTCACGGCGCGGTTCATCACCACCGAGCCGGTGCGCGCGTTCATGATGACCTTGGCGGGCTGCTCGGCCGGATTGACTTGCATGTCCTGCAGGGTGCCGATGAACGTCACGCGCTGGTCGCTGCTGCTGGGCGACTGCACGCGGATCACGCGGCTGTCGAGCGCGTAGGCGATGCCGGCGCCGTATTTGTCGTTGATGGCTTCGACCACGCGGCTGGCGGTGGCGAAGTCGGCGGTGTTCAGTTCCAGCTTGATCTGGTTGCCCTCGCCCAGGTTGGAGGCGACGGCGCGCTCGACTGTCGCGCCGGCCGAAATCTTGCCCACGCTAAGATGGTTGACCGTCAGCGAGCTGCCGCCGGCGCCCCCGGCGGCGACGCCGACGCCGCCGACCAGCACGTTACCCTGCGCCATGCCGTAGACCTGGCCGTCGGCGCCCTTGAGCGGCGTCATCAGCAAGGTGCCGCCGCGCAGGCTCTTGGCGTTGCCCATCGACGACACGGTGATGTCGAGCGTCTGGCCCGGCTGCGCGAACGGCGGCAGCGAGGCGGTGACCATGACGGCGGCGACGTTCTTCAATTGCAATTGGGTGCCCTGCGGCAGGTTCACGCCCAGTTGCTGCAGCATCGACACCACGCTTTGCACCGTGAACGGTGTCTGCGTGGTCTGGTCGCCGCTGCCGTCGAGGCCGACGACGATGCCGTAGCCGATCAGCTGATTCTGGCGCACGCCGGCGATGCTGGCCAGGTCGCGCAGGCGCTCGGCGTTGGCGTTCTGCACCAGCGAGGCGAGCAAGGTGAACGCGAGGACGATCGCCACCAGCTTGCACACTTTGGCGAGGCGGCGCGGGACCTGGATCGGTACGGGAGTTTTCATCATCGGCCTCAGAACGGCAGCAGGCTTTGGAAGAAGCGCGAGGCCATCGAGGCCATTTCCGCGCGGTCGACCTGGCTGCTGGTGCGGTATTCGACCTTGGCGTCGGCCACGGCGGTCGAGGCCACGGTGTTGCCGGTGGCGATATTGTCGGGATTGATCATGCCGGAGAAGCGGATGAATTCGACGCCCTTGTTCATCGCCACCTGCTTCTCGCCGGCCACGATCAGGTTGCCGTTGGAGAGCACCTCGACCACCGTCACGCCCATGGTGCCGGTGAAGGCGTTGCTGGCGGTCTGGTTGTCGCCGTCGGAATACTTGCTTTCGTTGGTTACCGCCAGCGGGTTGCCGAAGGTCGACTGCAGCGGCTTGGGCAGCGCCACGCTGACATTGCCCGATTTGTTGCCCGAGCTGGTGCCGGCCTTGTTGGCGGTGGTGCGTTCGGTGATGACCAGGGTCAGCACGTCGCCGACCTGGCGCGCGCGGCGGTCCTCGAAGATCGGCCGAAAGGCCGAACCCTGGTAGATGGCGCCATTGTTGGGCTTGGCGGCCAGCTGCTCGGCGTTGAGCGGACGGGCCGACATCGGCGTGTTGACGATCGACGTCGGCGTCGTCATGCAGCCGCTCAGGGCGGCGGCGGAGAAGATGATGGCGATGGCGTGTTTCATGATGCTCCCCTTACAGCTGCGCCAGCTTGGCGAGCATCTGGTCGGACGTGGTGATGGCCTTGGAATTGATTTCGTAGGCGCGCTGGTTCTGGATCATGTTGACCATCTCCTCGACCACGTTGACGTTGGACGTTTCGACAAAGCCCTGCAGGATCACGCCGGTGCCGTTGGTGCCCGGGGTGTTGGTCTGCGGATTGCCCGACGCGCCGGTCTCGACGTACAGGTTCTCGCCCTTCGATTCCAGCCCGGTCGGATTGATAAAGGTCGACAACTGGATGCTGCCGATCTGCTGCGGCGCGATCTGGCCCGGCAACGTCACCGAGACGGTGCCGTCGCGGCCGACGGTGATGCTTTGCGCGGTGATCGGGATGGTGATGGCCGGCTGCAGCACGAAGCCGCTGGAGGTGACCATCTGGCCGTTGTTGTCGCGCTGGAAGGAGCCGTCGCGGGTGTAGGCGGTGGTGCCGTCGGGCAGCAGCACGTTGAAGAAGCCGTTGCCGTTGACCATCAGGTCCTTGTCATTGCCGGTCGACTGCGGATTGCCCTGGGTGTGGACGCGCTCGATCGCGACGGGACGCACACCGGTACCGAGCTGCATGCCGGACGGAAGATTGGTTTGTTGCGACGATTGGCCGCCGGGCTGGCGGATGTTCTGGTACAGCAGGTCTTCAAAGACGGCGCGCGACTTTTTAAACCCGTTGGTGCTGACGTTGGCCAGATTGTTGGATGTGACGTCGAGCGCGGTCTGCTGCGCTTCCATGCCCGTCTTGGCGATCCAAAGTGAACGTATCATTTTCCTTCTCCCGTAGCATGGATGGGAGCGGCCAGAAGCGACAGCTACTCATCCCACACCACCATTATGCGGGAGAGGTGATCAACCCAAAGCGAGGATCTGGGTGGCTTTTGCGGCGTTATTCTCGGCGTTCTTCAACAGGCTCATTTGCATCTCGAACTGCCTTGCCAGACTGATCATATTGACCATGGAATCGACCGGATTGACGTTGCTGCCCTCGACCGCGCCGTCGACCACGCGCACCAGCGGATCGTTCTGCGCCGGCGTGCCATCCTTCTGGCGGAACAGGCCGTCGTTGCCGCGCACCAGGCCCTTGGGGTCCGGATTGACCAGCTTGATGCGGCCCAGGGTGTTGGACGGGCCCGGCTGGTAGTCGGTCGAGACGGTGCTGACGGTGCCGTCGCCGGCGATCATCACCGTCACGTCCGGCGGAATGGCGATCGGGCCGCCGTCGCCGATCAAGGTCTGGCCGCTGGCCGTTTGCAGCAGGCCGTTTTCGCTGACTTTGAGGCTGCCGTTGCGGGTGTAGGCCTCGGAGCCATCCGGCGACTGCACGGCGATCCAGCCTTGGTCGCGGATGGCGATGTCGAGCGGCCGGCCGGTGGTCTGGATCGGCCCGGCGCGCATGTCGGCGCCGACCGTCGAATCGACCACGAAGGCGCGCGTTTGCAAGCCCTCCGACACCACCGGCACGGCGCGGAAGCTGTCGAGCTGCGCGCGAAAGCCGGTGGTGTTGACGTTGGCCAGGTTGTTGGACGTGGTGGCTTGTTGCTCCAGCACGTGCCGCGCCCCGGTCATCGCGGTGTAGATCAGACGGTCCATGGCTTACTCCTTCATTCTTACCGCAGATTGACCAGGGTCTGCATGATGCCGTCCTGGGTCTTGATCGTCTGCGCGTTGGCCTGGTAGACGCGCTGCGCGGTGATCATGTTGACCAGTTCGGCCGTCAGGTCGACGTTAGAGGCTTCCACCGAGCTGGCGCGCAGCGAACCCATCGAGCCGGCGTTGGGCACGCCCACTTGCGGAGGACCCGAGTTCGAGCTTTCCGCCCAGGTGTTGTTGCCCAGCGGGGTCAGGCCGTCGACGCTGGCGAAGTTGGCCATGGCGATCTGGCCCATCGCGCGCGATTTGCCGTTGCTGTACTGGCCGAGGATCACGCCGTTCTCGTCGATCGCGTAGCGCTGCCACGAGCCGGCCGAGTAGCCGTCCTGGGTCGAGCCCAAGTCGTTGGTCACGCTGCCGTACTGGGTGGTCTTGTCGAAGGTGGTCAACACGGTCATCGGCTGCTGCGCGCCGGTATCCGGGAAGATCGGCAGGCTGATCGAGAACGGCAGGGTTTGCGGCGTCGGCAACGCGGCCATGGCGCCCGGGCTGAGCGCGCCGTTGCGGTCGAACACCAGCGTACCGGCCTTGACGGCTGGGACGGTGACGGCGGCGGCCAGCTTGGCGGCGATCTCGTCCGGCGTCATGTCGACAATCGTGCTGCTGTTGGTCGGGTCGAGCGCGGCAAGCGCGTTGTCCAAGGCCAGCAATTGTTCCGGCGATGCGTTGGCCGGCGGCGTAACCGCGGACGCGGCCATCACGTCGTGGGCGGCTTGCGCGTAGACGAAGGCTGCCTGGCTGATGACCGCCGGGTCCGGCGGCGTGGCCTTCACCGCCTCGTTGTAGGCGCTACGCGCCGCGACCACGCTGTCTTCGTTGTTGATCGACGCGACCACGCCGGCGGACACCACTTCCTTGTTGTCGGCCGAGGCGTACACGTCCCAGGTATTGGCGTCGGTCTTGACGTAATACGTGGTCATGATATGCGAGGTGCCCAGGCTGTCGTAGACGTTGAGCACGGTCTGCTTGTTATACGAGTTCGGGTCGTTCGCGTTGAACGGGTTCGTCTTCGGCACTTTCTCGGCCGAGCTCAGGTTCATCTGGAAATTGGCCTTGGTGGTCTGCACCGGCGTCAGGTCGGACTTGTCCAGGGTCAGCGGCACCGGGGCGCCGAGCTGGATCACGCCTGCCGTGTTCGACAGGTAGCCGGTCAGCTGCGCGCCCTGGGCGTTGACCAAGGTGTGGCTGTTATCTTCGTGGAACTGGCCGTTGCGCGAGTATTGCACTGCGCCGTTGACCACCAGGCGGAAGAAGCCGCCGCCGTTGATCGACACGTCCAGCGGGTTGTTGCTGGTTTCGATATTACCCTGGGTGAATTGCTGGGCGATCTTAGAGGTCGTCACACCGATACCCGGATTGTTGCCGGAGACGCCGTTCAGCGAGTTGGCGTACAGGTCCGCAAACTGGGCTTGCGAACCCTTGAACCCGACCGTGCTGGCATTGGCGATGTTGTTGCCGATGACGTCCAGCGATTTGGATGCGGCGTTCAGGCCGCTCAGTCCTTGTTGGAACATGGTATTCCCCTATGGTGTGAGACTTACAAAACTTCCTTGATTTCAGCCATCGTGAAATGGCCGAGCGAGGTATTCAATTTGACGCCGCCGGCGCCGGTCGACACGCTGGCGACCGCCGCCAGCTGCAATTGGGTGGCATCGGTGAGCGTCTTGCCGGTGCTGACGGCCTTGACGCTGAAGGTGTAGCTGCCAGCCGGCGCCGCCGTCTTGTCGTCCATGGTGCCGTCCCAGGTGATCGGGTAAGTGCCGACGTCGGCGTTTTTCATCGACATGTTGCGCACCACCTTGCCGGTCTTGTCCATGATGCTGATGTCGACGGTTTCGGCCGGCGAGGCCAGGTCGACGCCGAACACGCTGCTGCTGGTCTTGACGCCGGCCGCGTCGGTGCTCGTGCTCAGCTCGATGCCCTTGCCCGCCACCAGCACGCCCTTGCCGATCAGGCTGACCGCGTTCATCGACTGCGCGCTGGCCTGGTCGGTGCGCAGCGATTCCAGCGTGGCGTTGACCTTGTTGATGCCGGTCACCGTCGACAGCTGGGCCAGCTGGCTGGTCATGGCGGCGTTGTCCATCGGGTTGAGCGGGTCCTGGTTCTTCAGCTGCGTGATGAGCAGCTTCATGAACTTGTCCTGGTCGGCGCCGATGTCGTTGCTCGTCGTCGCGCTGTTGCTGGTGGCGCTGCTGGTGGTGTTGTACGTCGACGCCTTGGGCGTGTCGATGATGCCGCTGGTGGTGGCCATGGTTGGACTCTCTTGATATTAGTTCTGACCGATGGTCAGCGTTTTCGCCAGCAGCGACTTGGCCGCGTTCATCGTCTCGACGTTGGTCTGGTACGAACGCGACGCCGACAGCATATTGACCATCTCGTCGACCACGTTGACGTTGGGCATGGTCACGTAGCCCTTGTCGTCGGCCATCGGATGCTTGGGGTCGTACATTTGCTTCATCGGCGACTGGTCCTCGACCACCTTGCGCACGCGCACGCCGGTCGAATCGCCATTGGCCGTGGGCGTGGCCTCGAACACCACCTGGCGGGCGCGGTAGGCCTCGCCGCTGGCGCTGGTGGCGCTGTCGGCGTTGGCCAGGTTGGAGGCGACCACGTTGAGGCGCTGCGCCTGGGCGCTCATGGCCGAACCGGAAACATCGAAGATTTTAAAGAGTGACATGATTAGTTCCCTGACTGGATCGCCGCCATCATCCCTTTGATCTGGGCGTTGATCATGGTGACGCCGGCCTCGTAGCGGATGGCGTTGTCGGCGAACTGGTTGCGCTCGACGTCCATGTCGACCGTGTTGCCGTCGACCGCGCCCTGCACCACGCCGCGGTACAACAGCGGCGTGCCGTCGCCCAGTGTTCCACCGGTTTGCTGGGGGTTGGGGAAATGCTTGGCGGCCGTGGTCTTGAGCGCGGCGTTCGCGCTCGGGCTGGCCTTGTCGAGCGCGGCCTTGAGCGCGCTGCCGAAGTCGACGTCGCGGGCCTTGTAATTGGGCGTATCGGCGTTGGCGATGTTGGACGCCAACACCGTCTGCCGCTGCGAGCGCAGGCTCAGCGCGGCTTCGTTAAAGCGCATGTAATCGTCGAGTTTACCAAGCATGACAACCTCCGGATACCGCCCAAACAGTGGACGAACTTGTTATGACAGGATTCATCATACGGAGTTGCTCCAGTGAACCATCGACAGAGAAGCACCCGCTTTTCCGCGCTATTCAAGGTTTCAAGTCGGGCCCGCCAGACTATGATGGCAACATTGAAGGGGAAACCTACGCCATGACATCACGCCTGACCCACACCGCCATCCAGCTCGCCGCAGCGGGCGCCATCGCCCTGTTGTCGGCGACGCCATCGAGCGCGCAAACGCAGCCTGCACAGCCACAGCCGCGCCAGGCCGCCTATCACGACCGCGCCGCGCTCAAGCGCACCGTGGAAGAGTTTCTGCAGGTGCAGACCGGCGGCCTGCCCGGCCAGGTGACGGTCGCCGTCGGCGCCATCGATCCACGCATGAGCCTGGCACCCTGCCCCGACCCGCAAGCCTTCTTCATGCCCGGCGCGCGCGCCTGGGGCAAGACCACCGTCGGCGTGCGCTGTGCGACACCGTCGGCCTGGACGGTATATATTCAGGCCAGCGTGACGGTGATCGGCGAGTACGTCGCCAGCGCCGCGCCGCTGGCCCAGGGCCAGGCCATCGAGGCGGGTCAGTTGGTGATGCTCAAGGGCGATTTGACAATGTTGCCGGCGGGGATAGCCACCGACATCAGCCAGGTGGTCGGCCGCAGCAGCAATAGCTCCCTGCCGCCGGGCACGCCGATGCGGGTCGACACCCTGCGCACCAAGCCGGTGGTGCAATCCGGACAACTGGTGCGGCTGGTGTCGAGCGGTTCCGGTTTCAGTGTCTCGGCCGAGGCGCGCGCCATGGGCACGGCGGGCGACGGCCAGGTGGTACAGGTAAAAACTTCCGGTGGGCAACAAATCACCGGGATCGCCAAGGCAGGCGGACTGGTGGAGGTGGCGTTTTGATCGAACGCCGGGTTCTGATGACGGGGCTAAAGTTTTCCCAGCCGGCGCCGTTACATACTCAGAGCCCGGGGCTTTAGGCCCCACCCAGAGAAGGATGATGCTGTGAAAATCAACGATACATTAAAGAACACGACCGGCTTGCCGGCGTCGAACGCGCCTTCCGCGCCCGCCTCGCGCGGCGCGGACAAGGCTGCGCCGGCGCCGACCGCCACCAACTCGGAAAGTGTGCGTCTGTCGCCGCAGGGCCAGGCCATGGCGGCCAGCGCGGCCGGCGGCAGCAGCGGCGTGTTCGACACCAAAAAAGTCGAGCGCATCAAGCTGGCCATCGCCGATGGCCAGTTCCAGGTCAACTCGGAAAAAGTAGCGGATGGCTTGCTGGATACAGTCAAGGATCTGCTGCACTCAAGAAAACGTTAGGATCGTCATGTCAACCGTCACCCCGCTCAACAATCTGCGCGAAGAAGAGCAGATCATGGCTACGCTGCTGGAGCTGCTCAAACAGGAGCAGCAATTGCTGGTGACGGCGGAAATCGACGGCCTGCCGGCCGTCACGGCGAAAAAAACCGCGCTCATCGCGCAGATGACCTTGTTGTCGGCCCAGCGCCACCGGGCATTGGGCAAGGCCGGCTTTCCGGCCCAGGAATCGGGCATGGAGGCGTGGATCGCCGCCAGCGCCGACGACCACATCGCCCAGTCGTGGAAACTGCTGCTCGAGCATACGCGCGAGGCCAAGGAATTGAACCGCATCAACGGCATGCTGATCAATAAGCAGATGGGCCATACCCAGGGCGCGTTGCAGGCATTGCAGCCGCTGTCGTCCGGCGCGAATAACTTCTACAGCGCCAGCGGGATGTCGAGCACGATTCCGCGTAGCCGGGGCTTTTTGGCCGGCTGAGCATTTCCTTCGTCGTATTTTTCTTGCGGGCGCCTTGATTGGCGCTGCGTGCGTTGCGTCGGCGCGTGCATGGCGGATTACGCTTCGCTAATCCGCCCTACGTGGTCTAGCGTGTTTTTGATTATTGGGCCGGGCTTTGGGTCGCGGCCGGCGCTGTCGGCGCTGGCGCCGGCGTCGTTGGCAGTTCGGTGACCGTGTCGGGGATGCCCGACAGGATGGTGACCGCCACGCGGCGGTTGCGCGCGCGGCCGATCGGGTTGTCGTTGGGCGCCACCGGCACGTTGGAACTGAAGCCGACCGCCGTGAGCCGCGTCGGCGCCACGCCCGAGTCGATGAACAGGCGCACCACGCTGCTGGCGCGCACCGCCGACAGTTCCCAATTCGATGGATACAGCGAAGTGCTGATCGGCAGATTGTCGGTGTGGCCCTCGACCTGCACGTTGTGGCTGTCGTCCTTGAGCAGCGCGGCGACCGCGCGCAACGCTTCGACCGAATCGGGCGTCAACCGCGAATCGGCCGGATCGAACAGCACGCTGGCGTTGATCTCGACGCTGACGCCGCGGCTGTTCTGCGTCACCCGCACCTTGCCCTCCTTGACCAGCGGCGCCAGGGTGGACAACAGGTCCTGCGCCAGCTTGGTCATCTGCTCTTTTTCCTTGCGCAGCATTTCGGTGCGGCGCTTCAGGCCCGGATTGGGGATGGGCAGGTTTTGCACCTGGGTGTTGATCGGTTCGGCCGAACCGGCGCCGCCGAAAGCGTCGCCCAAGGCGTCGGAAAACACCTTGTACTTGCCGATGTTGACCGAGGAGATGGCGTACATCACGACGAAAAACGCGAACAGCAGTGTGATGAAGTCGGAGTAGGAAATCAGCCAGCGCTCGTGGTTCTCCACTTCCTCGTCGAACTTCCTGCGCGCGCGCCGGTACTGGTACTGCATGTCAGTGCTCCCGCAGCAAGGTGGCGATGCGCTCGTCGATGACGCGCGAGTGGTCGCCGGTGGCGATGTCGTAAAACACGGCGGCGGCGATCTCCTGCTGGTGCACGGCCTGCGTGACGATCGCTTTGAGCTTGTTGGCGACCGGGTAGAAGAACAGGTTGGCCAGCCCGACGCCATAAATCGTCGACACAAAGGCGACCGCGATGCCGGCGCCTAGCTTGCTCGGATCGGTCAGGTTTTCCATCACGTGGATCAGGCCCAGGACCGCTCCCAGGATGCCGATCGTCGGCGAGTAGCCGGCGGCCGATTCCCAGATCCGCACCGCCTGGCGCTCCTCGGTTTCGTAGGCGGTGATCTCGGTGTCGAGCAGGTGGCGCAGCTTGTCGGGATTGATGCCGTCGACGATCAGGCGCAGGCCCTTGGTGTTGAACTTGTCCTTGGAGGCGAGCATGTAGCGCTCCAGCGACAGCAGGCCGTCGCGGCGCGCGGCCAGGTTCCAGGCGTTGATGTCGCGCGCCAGCGCGGCGCGCGTGTCCTTGGGCGGCGCGAACACCAGCCGCAGCATCTTCACGCCGCGCACGAAGGTGCGGAATTTGGTCTGCAGCAGCACCGCGCCGAAGGTGCCGATGACGACGATGGCGAAGGCGGCCGGCTGCAGCAGCGACGAGACCTTGCCGCCTTCGAGCGTCTGGCCGACGACGATGCCGGCCAGCGCCAGCAGCACCCCGATTACACTGGCCCAGTCCACGACTTCTCCCTGAGCGAGGCGCGCAGGCGCGCGACGGCCTGCGTATGCAATTGCGATACGCGCGATTCCGATACGCCCATCACGGCGCCGATTTCTTTCAAGTTGAGCTCCTCTTCATAGTACAGCCCCATCAGCATTTTTTCGCGCGGCGGCAGCGCGTCGATGGCGTCGATCACCGCTTGGCGGAAGTCGCCGTCGAGCAGCGATCGCAGCGGGTCGCTCTCCTCGTCCGAGCAATAGCGGTCGAGGAAGCTGTCGTTGCCGTCGTCGTCGTGGAAATCCTCGTAATACACCAGCTGGTGGCCGCCGCCGTCGGACAGCATCTCCTGGTAGTCGGCCAGCGACAGCTTGAGCATCTTGGCCACCTCCGACTCGGTCGGCGGATGGCCCAGGCGCTGCTGCAGGGTGCTCATCGCCGTTTCGATCTTGCGCATGTTCTGGCGCATGGAGCGCGGCAGCCAGTCGCTGTTGCGCAGCTCGTCGAGCATGGCGCCACGGATGCGCAGCACGGCATAGGTCTCGAACTGGGCGCCATGGGTTTCCTCATAGCGGCTGATGGCGTCGAGCAGGCCGATCATCCCGGCTTGCACCAGATCGTCGACTTCGACGCTGGGCGGCAGTTTCGCCTTCATGTGATGGGCAAGGCGCTTGACCAACGGCATATGCTCCGTCAGCAAAGAATTCTTGTCCGCTTTCCCTTTGACCGTGTACATAGCCTGATGTTTATATTCTTATTGATAGTTCATTGATAGTTAGCTATGCGCCAAGATCTTCGCCATGCCGCTTCCTTCCGCCCCCCTCCGCTCACAGTGAACGTGCGACCGAAGGCGAACCGGCCAGCGCGAAGCGCCCCGCCAGTTGGCGGAACGCGACCGAGGCGCCGGCCAGCGGAAATGCATCGACCACCGCGCGACCGAGGCGCGCGGCGCGCTGCAGGTATTCATCGGCCGGCACCGATCCCATGGAGACCAGGTTCACGGCCAGGTAGCGGCTTGCCGCTTGCGCCATATTATCGTATACCACTTTTGCTTCCGATTCGGAAGCCCCGGTGACCAGAATTCCGAACGGGCGGCGGCCCAGTTCCTGGTTCAGGCGCTTGATCATGCTGTAGGCGGCCTTGATCGAGGTGGCGCTGTTCGACACCTGCACCACGATCTCGGAACTGGCCATGACCGGCACCGGGAAAGCCTCGCCGTCGAATTCACCGTCGACGATGACGATACCGGTCTGCTTGACCAGCACATCGAAAGCCTTGGCCAGGCGGCGCGTTTCATCCGGACCGCTGCGCAGGGCGCCGCGTGTCATCGACGCCACAGCGAAACCCTGCGGCACCTGGTGGACCACCTGGTTGATCGCGCACTCCTGGCGCGCCACATTGAGCAAACTGGCGCCGCCGTCGACGCCGAGGCGCGTGGCCACGCCGTGCGCGCTGGCGCAGGCGTCCATGATCAACACATCGTTGCCGGCGCGCGCCAGCGAGGCGCCCAGGTTGACCAGCATGGCGCCCTTGTCGTCCTGCGGCGTGGCCGACAGGAAGGTGACGATGCGGGGCTTGGGCCCCGCCAGCATGCGGCGCAGTCCCTCCGCCTGGTCGAAATCGAAATTAGCCAAGGTGCACCTCGCGCATCGACTGGTCGTTGGTGGCGTTCGACATCAGCATCGGCAGCTCGGCATCCAGGTATTGGGTGTTGACGGCGTCGCGTTTCAATTTGAAGGCGCGGTCGATCAGGTAGGCTGGATCGGCCAGGTGCAGGTCTTCCGGCACGCGCTGGCCGTTCGAGACGTAGAACAGGTTGAGCTTCTGGCGGATGACGACATCGAGCACGTTGCCGATCGCCGCCGCCTCATCGAGTTTGGTCATGATGCAGCCGGCCAGGCCGCTGCCCTGGTAGGCGCGCACCACTTCGTTGAGCGTCTCCTGGGTGGCGGTGGCGTTAAGGCACAGCAGGCGCTTGACGTCCGAGCCGGCGCCTTGCAGCATCGAGACCTGCTCGGTCACCATCTGGTCGCGCTGGCTCACGCCGACGGTGTCGATCAACACCGTGTGCTTGTTGCGCAGTTCCTTGAGGGCGATGCGCAGGTCGGCTTCGTCCTTCACGGAATGCACCATCACGCCAAGGATCTTGCCGTAGATGCGCAGCTGTTCATGGGCGCCGATACGATAGGCGTCGGTGGTGATCAGGGCCAGCTTGTCCGGGCCGTGGCGCATCACGCAGCGCGCGGCCAGTTTGGCGGTGCTGGTGGTCTTGCCCACGCCGGTGGGGCCGACCAGCGCGAACACGCCGCCCTGGTCGATCAGCGCGTCCTCGTTGGCCATGGCCGACAGGTTGCGGGTCAGGACGGTTTTGATCCAGCGCATGCTGTCGGCGGCGTCGCGGTCGGCCGGCAGTTTTTCGATCAGGTAGCGCGCCAGGCTGGCCGAGAAACCGGCGGCCAGCATTTCGCGCAGCACGGCCGCCTTTTGCGGTTCGCGCGCTTGCGTGCTGCCCCAGGCGATTTCGGCCAGCTGGGTTTCCATCATGCCGCGCATGGCGCGGATCTCGCCCATCATCACTTGCATCTCGGCGGCGGCGTTCTGCTTGGCGCTGGCGACGGCCGATGCCACCATCGCGGTGATCTGGTCGACGTCGAGCGACGGCGCGCGGGGCTGGGCCGGCGCCGACGGCGCGGCGGCGTGCGTTGCGGCGGCGGTCTTGCTGGCGTACGACGATGGCGAGGCGACCACGCGGCGCACCGGCTCGGCCGGCATCTCGGCGGCGCGGTTGTCGAAGCGCGGTTCCATGCGCTGTTCGACGCGGCCCGTCGGCAATCCAAGGCCCAGGCCCAGGTCCAGCGATGGCACGGGCTCGGCCATCGGCGAATGCGGCGCCGGCGACGACAGCGACGCGGCGTCGTCGTTGGCCAGCGCGAGGATTTCGACGCCGCCGTCGGACTGGCGGTTCGACAGGATCACGGCATCCGGGCCGAGCGATTCGCGCACTTTGCGCAGCGCCTCGCGCGACGTCGGCGCGCTGAATTTTTTGACGTTCATGGCTGGCTCCCCAGAGACTGGGCGGCGCGTGCTTGCGAGGTAGGTGTGGCCATCATCGACTCCTGTAGCTTGAGTAGCGCGCCTTCCGGACGAGACGCTTTTCTACTCGGACAGTGTCATTATTGACGATGCACTTAGGAAACGATCCGCTGAACAAGGGCGGAAATGGGCCGCATTTCACCTCGGGGGCGGGGATTGCCTATTTATCAGCAAACACCTCGGACAAGCTGCGGGCGCCAAGGACGTTTTTGCTCCACGCCGTGAGCTGGTCGACATCGGCCACTGTGAGAATAGCACTGCTCATCGCATCGAGCTTACCGAAGCGCTCGGTTAGCAAAATCGTCAACATTTCTAGCAACGCCTCGCGACGCCCTTCTTGCCGCCCTTCTTGCCGCCCTTTTTGTCGTCCTTCTTTCCACCCCGCTTGCCGCCCTTCCTCCAGCCCTTTCCGCCACCCCAGCTCCTCCCCTTTTTTCATGCCGCGTTCCATACCCATACGTTCTATCGAAGACAGATAAGTCATGGCATTCCTCCTTTCCCATTGCACGATGCCCTCATGCAGTCGGGCATCCAGTTCCTTCGGCAACGACATGATCCAGTCGATCACGCGATACAGGTTAATGATACGCTGGCGATCCCAGTTTCGCTGATACAGTTGTTTGGTCAAGCGCCACTTGGCGATGCGTCGCCGGTGCGCGTTACCCTTGGTTTTCTGCGTAAGCAAATGCGCTACAGTGACCAGCGCGAACGGGTTGTCCATCATCAGCAATTCCTCCACGCGGTCGGCATAGTCTTGCAGTTTGACGACGGGGAAATCGATGCGCATCTCGCAACCGAGCAGCTCGTAGGAAAAGGCGCAGGGCCGCCAGCATTTGCTGGCATCGGTGAGCAACGCCAGGCTGGCCACGGGCTGTCGATAACGGTCGTAGACGCGATAGTTGTAGACGAATATACGCTCGGCGAAATCCTTGTCATGCCGCCCCTGCACTTCCAGATGCACCAGCACCCATTGCTCGCGCCCGTCGTGCAGACTGACCCGCACCAGCTTGTCGAGTATTCGCTTGCCGAGCTCGGCACCGCGGCTCAGCGCGGCGAATTCCTGATCGAGGAATTCGTGCGGCCGCGACCAGTCGATCGCGGCGTGCGCCTGCGGAAAATAGAAGGCCATGAAGTCGGGAAAGTGGTGCGTGACCACTTCCTTCCAGGGCGTGTCGAAATCATCATCCATGCGGCCAGTCTAGGCCGCCCGCAACGACGCGACCGCGACGGGATCAATCCCGCGCGGGTATCCCCGGATTACTGCTGCCCCACCAGCGCCGTCACGCGGATGGTTTTGGTCTCCGGAATCTCCGCATGCGACAGCACCTTCAACTGCGGCAAGGCGCGGCGCAGGAAGCGCGACAGCAAGGCCCGCAGCGGACCCGGCACCAGCAACACCGGCGTCAGGCCCAGCGCCTCCTGCTGCTGCGCCGCCTGCTGGGCCTGCTGGGCGATGGTGTCGGCCAGGCCCGGCTCGATGCCGGCGCCGTCCGGTCCGCTGGCCGCGAGCGCCTGCATCAGCAAGCGTTCCAGACGGTTATCCAGGGTCATCACCGACAGCTCGGACGCGCCCGGGAACAGCTGCTGCACGATGGCCCGGCCCAGCGAGATGCGCACCAGCGCCGTCAGGTCGTTCGGGTCCTGCGTGTGCACGGCGTGCTCGGCCAGGGTCTCGATCACCGAGCGCATGTCACGGATGTGTACGCCTTCCATCAACAGGTTCTGCAGCACCTTCTGCAGGGTCGACAGCGACACCATCTTCGGCACCAGATCCTCCACCAGCTTCGGCGCTTCCTTGCCCAGGTGGTCGAGCAGCGACTGCACCTCGGCGCGGCCCAGCAGTTCGGAGGCGTGGGTCGTGATCAAATGGTTCAGATGGGTGGCCACCACGGTGCCGGCGTCGACCACCGTGTAGCCCATGCCCTGGGCCTGGTCGCGCTGGCCGGCGTCGATCCAGGTGGCCGGCAGGCCGAAGGCCGGATCGGTGGTCACCAGGCCCTGCAGGGTGCCGCTGGCCATGCCCGGATTGATCGCCAGGAACTGGCCGTTGAAGGCCTCGCCGGCGCCGACCTCCACGCCCTTGAGCGTGATGCGGTAGGCCGACGGCTTGAGTTCCAGGTTGTCGCGGATGTGCACCGGCGGCGCCAGGAAACCGACCTCCTGCGCGAACTTCTTGCGGATGCCCTTGATACGCTTGAGCAGCTCGCCGCCCTGGGTCTTGTCGACCAGCGGAATCAGGCGGTAGCCCACTTCCAGGCCCAGGGTGTCGACCGGCATGATGTCCTGCCAGCTGGCCTCCTCCTGCTCGGGCGCGGCGGCCGGCTCGGCGGCCTCGGCCGCGGCGGCCCCGGCGGCGGCGGCGCCGCCGGCCTTGGCGCGCTTGGTCATCACGTAGGCCGAACCGCCCAGCACGCCGGCCAGCATCAGGAACACCAGATTGGGCATGCCAGGAATCATCCCCATGCCACCGATGATGGCGGCGGTAATGTAGAGCACCTGCGGCTTGGCGAACAACTGCCCCACCATCTGCGTGCCGATGTCCTCGTCGCTGGCCACGCGCGAGACCACGATACCGGCCGCCACCGAAATGATCAGCGACGGAATCTGCGCCACCAGGCCGTCACCGATGGCCAGCAGCGTGTACACTTTGATCGCCTCGCCGAACGGCAGGTCGTGCTGGATCACGCCGACCAGCAAACCGCCGACGACGTTGATGACCGTGACCATGATGCCGGCGATGGCGTCGCCGCGCACGTATTTGCTGGCGCCGTCCATCGCGCCGTAGAATTCGGCTTCCTGCGCCACTTCGCTGCGGCGCTTGCGGGCGTCGGCCTCGCCGATCAGGCCGGCGTTGAGGTCGGCGTCGATCGCCATTTGCTTGCCCGGCATCGCATCCAGCGCGAAACGGGCGCCCACTTCGGCGATACGGCCGGCGCCCTTGGTCACCACGGTGAAGTTAATGATGGTCAAAATGATGAACACCACCAGGCCGACGGTGTAGTTACCGCCGATCAGGAAGTGGCCGAAGGCTTCGATCACCTTGCCGGCGGCGTCGGCGCCGGTGTGGCCCTCGGTCAGCACCACGCGGGTCGAGGCCACGTTCAGCGACAGGCGCAACATGGTCGACACCAGCAGGATGGTCGGAAAGGCCATGAAGTCGAGCGGCTTGACGGTGTACAGGCTGGTCAGCAGCACGATCACCGCCAGCGCGATGTTGAAGCTGAAGAAGATGTCAAGCACGAACGCCGGCAGCGGCAGCACCATCATCCCCAGCAGCATGATGATCAGGATGGGCGCGGCCAGGCTCGACTTGTTCTTGCTGTTGGCGATGCCCTGCAGCCATGGCGGCAGTTTGATGTTGCTCATTGCGTTCATGCGGAAGCTCCGTTATGCGAATCTGGTTTCTTGCCGTGCCTGGGGATAAAGGCCGGGTTCAGCGGATCGAGCTCCGGCGGCACGTCCAGGGTCTTCGGCACGTCCGGACGGTTGCTGCCGCCCTTGCTGAACAGGCGCAGCTGGAAGACATAGGCCAGCACCTCGGCCACGGCCGCGTACAGCTGCTCGGGAATCTCGTCGCCGATCTCGGTGTGCTGGTACAGCGCGCGCGCCAGCGCCGGCGCCTCCAGCAAGGTGACCTTGCTGTCCCTGGCGATCTCGCGGATCTTGGCGGCCACCTCGTCGGTGCCCTTGGCCACCACCTTCGGCGCGCCGCGCATGCCGTCGCTGTACTTGAGCGCAACCGCGTAGTGGGTCGGGTTGGTCACCACCACGTCGGCGGTGGGCACGTCGGCCATCATGCGGCGCTTGGCCATCTCGCGCTGCAGCTGGCGGATCTTGCCCTTGATTTGCGGATTGCCGTCGGATTCCTTCGACTCCTGGATCATTTCCTGGCGCGTCATCTTCAGCTTGTTAGCGTAGTGCCACATCTGGTACGGGCCGTCGATGGCGGCAATCAGGCCGAGCGCGCCGACGATGAACAGGAAACTGCTGCCGAGCATATTGATCAAGTGGACGGTGCCCAGCTTGAGCGGCTCGACCGCCAGGCCGATCACCGCGTCCTTTTGCTTCATCACCACCATGTACGCGACCACGCCCACCACCAGCGCCTTGGCGATGGCCTTGAACAGTTCGACCAAGGCGTTCTTGGAGAACATATTGCCGATGCCGGTGATGGGATTGAGCTTGCTGAACTTGGGCATGAAGGCTTTGCCGCTGAACAGCCAGCCGCCCACCAGCAGCGGCGACGCCAGCGCAACGACCATCACGGCGACGGCCAGCGGCAGGCAGGCGACCATCACCCGCACCACGTCGACCAGGATGCGGTTGATCAGCACATCGGCATTGAAGATTTGCTCCGGGTTCAAGGTCAGTCCGGACACCAGGGCGGAATTGAGTTGTCGTATCAGGCCGTCGCCGGTCAGCCACAGGCCGGCACCGGCGGACATCAGCACGGTAAACGTGGCCACTTCCCGCGATCGGGGAACGTCGCCTTCCTCGCGCGCCTGCTCGAGGCGCTTCGCTGACGCGGGTTCGGTCTTTTCTGCGTCGCTATCTTCTGACATGGTCGGCCTGGCGCGTGTTTCATTTCGATGTTGCCATTATCGAGTGCGGCAGGGCAAGACCATCGGTCGAATACGGCGGTATTTCAGTGCTTGCTCACTGATTCCGCACGGCAATTATCAGTTTGGCTAGCTTGCCTTTTGCACGACCTTCTGGTCGATGGCGCCGAACACCGACTTGCCGTCGCCGTCGAGCATCTCGATGCGGATGGTATCGCCGAAGGCCATGAACGGCGTGAGCGGCGCGCCGCCGGCGATCATTTCCAGCGCGCGCTGCTCGGCGATGCAGGAGTAGCCCCGTTTGGCGTCCTTGTTGGACACCGTGCCCGAGCCGACGATGGACCCGGCCCGCACGTTGCGCGTCGCCGCCAGGTGGGCGATCAGTTTCGGGAAGTTGAACACCATGTCGACGCCGGCATGTGGCTGGCCGACCAGCTTGCCATTCCACGTCGAGCGCAGCGGCAAATGCACCTTGCCGCCCTTCCAGGCGTCATCGAGCTCGTCCGGGGTGACCGCCACCGGCGAGAAGCTGGTGGCCGCCTTGCTTTGCAAAAAGCCAAACCCCTTGGCCAGTTCTTCCGGGATCAGGTTGCGCAACGACACGTCGTTGGCCAGCATCAGCAGCCGGATGCGCTGCTGCGCCTGGTCCGGCGTCGCGCCCATGGGCACATCGTCGGTGATCACGGCCACTTCCGCTTCGAAATCGATGCCCCACTGCTCGTGGAACAGTTCGATGTCATCGGTCGGCCCCAGCAGGTCGTCGCTGCCGCCCTGATACATCAGCGGCTCATCCCAGAAAGAATCGGGCATCGCGGCGCCGCGCGCCTTGCGCACCAGCTCGACATGGTTGACGTAGGCCGAGCCGTCGGCCCACTGGAATGCGCGCGGCAGCGGCGCCATGCAGTTGGCCGGCTCGAAATCGAAGGCGCGGCGCGCGCGGCCCTGGTTCAGATCCTGGTAGATCGCCTCCAGTTGCGGGGCGATGAAGGTCCAGTCGTCGAGCGCGCGCTGCAGGCTGCGCGCCACGCCGTCGGCCAGTTGCGCCGTCTTGAGGTCGCGCGAGACGACGGCCAGCTGGCCGTCGCGGGTGCCGTCCTTCAGGGTGGCCAGCTTCATGGCGTGGCGGATGCCGCCGGCGACGGCGCCAGCAACGCCAGCTGTTCGGCGCTCAGATAACACCACTCGCCCTCGGCGATCCCGAGCGATTCCAGGGTCAGGCCGCCGATGGCCGAACGGTGCAGCGCGCTGCAATGGTTGCCGGCGGCGGCCAGCATGCGCTTGACCTGGTGATATTTACCCTGTTCGAGCACGATCTCCAGCAGATGCTCGCCGCGGCGTACGCAGGTCTGGGCCGCCAGCGGGGCCGGCTCGTCGTGCAATTGCACGCCCGCCAGCAATTGCGAGACCAGCTCATCGGTGACCGGCGCTTGCGTGGTGGCCTGGTAAATCTTCGGCACATGCCGCTTCGGCGACGATTGTGCATGGATAAAGGGGCCATCGTCCGACATCAGCAGCATGCCGGTGGTGTCGTGGTCGAGCCGGCCGACCGGCTGCACGTCGCGCCAGGTGAACTGCTCGGGCAGCAGGGTCAGCACGCCGGGATGGTGGCTGGGCTTGCGCGAACACTCGAAATTGGCCGGTTTGTGCAGGGCGATGTACAGATGCTCGCGATAGACCCACTCCTCATCGAAGATGGTCAACACCAGGCCATCGGTCTCGATGCCGGCTTTATAGTTGTCGTGCACGACGCCGTTGATGCTCACTTCGCCATCCTCGATGAGGGAGCGGCAGTACTTGCGCGTGCCATAACCCTGCGATTGCAGGATACGGTCCAGGGATAATTTACTCATGGCCGGATTTTACAGGATGCGTCAAGGAGCGTGAAGATACCGGGAAGGTAGCGGGAAGGTAGCGTCCGCGCGACAGGGCTGTCCTGGACACCCTGTTTTATTGATCCACATCAAGTACCCTGCGGATTGAATCGGTAGACTCAAAAACTCATTAGGAATCCGCCTAGTGGACTAGGAAATACTCAGCAGGACGACAACATGACCAACCTCAACCCGGCGGCACAGGAGCAGGCCGCCATGCACCGAACCGAACTACTGCTGGCGCGCTGCCGCCATTGCACCCCTCCCCTGGTGGTGGTGGCGGGCGTCCAGAGGCGCTGGCATGCGCAGCGCCAGGCCGATTTTCTCGCCTGGCTCGAGGCCGGCGGTTTCGCGCAAGCCTGGCCGGAAAGCCGGCAGCAAGATCAGCCGCAAGAACAGGCCGGCCACGCGCTGCGCGACGGCGGGCCGGCGGCCGACCCGCATACCGATACCGACCCGGCGACGCTGCGCCCAATAGAAAACAGCGGCATTGCGCCGCTGTTTTCAGTCCCCTGAAGGGACTCTGACGAGGAATCGAAATTCTCTCAAATCCGCATCCATGATGCGGTTTAAGTAGTTCAATCACACTGAATCAAGATCTGCTGACAACGAGATAAACTGTTTATATCGGCCTCCCTTGGAAAGAACTACCCACTAACTATAGTCCACCAAGTCGGATATGCAAGCCGAAATAAGACGAGATTATTAATGTTTATCGCCTCGCCAGAAATCGGTCCCTGGACGCGAAGGCGTCAGCGCAGGCTCGGCGTCACGGTACCGACCGCCGATTTCATCGCGCCGGCACCCATCGCCGCGCCGAATTTCTTCAGCACGCGCTCGGGCAGGCCTTCATGCTGGGTGTAGTCGACGATGTCTTCGGCGCGGATGACATCGCGCGCGACGCTGTCGACCGTGCCCAGGGCGTCGGCCAGGCCCATGTCGATCGACTTGGCGCCGGTCCAGAACAGGCCGGAGAACATTTCAGGGCTTTCCTTGAGCCGCTTGCCGCGGCCGTTGCGCACCACCTGGATGAACTGCTGGTGGATCTCGTCGAGCATCGCCTGCGCGTACTGTTTATGCTTTTCCGTCAGCGGCGTGAACGGGTCCATGAACCCCTTGTTCTCGCCTGCCGTCAGCAGCCGGCGCTCGACGCCGACCTTGTCCATGAAGCCGGTGAAGCCGAAACCGTCCATCAGCACGCCGATGGAGCCGACGATGCTGGCCTTGTTGACGTAAATGCGGTCGGCGCCGGCGGCGATGTAATAGCAGCCGGAGGCGCAAATTTCATCGACCACCACGTACAGCGGCTTGCCGGGATAGCCTTTTCGCAGGCGGGTCATCTCGTCGACGATCATCCCGGCCTGGACCGGACTGCCGCCGGGGCTGTTGATGTGCATGACGACGGCGACCGAACCGGAGTCGGAGAACGCTTTGTTCAGCGCCGGGATCACCACCGAGGCGGCGCCGCTGCCTTCCGATTCGATGGCGCCTTCGATTTCGATCAGCGCGGTGTGGCGGCCCAGCGTTTCCTCGGAGCCGGTCCAGCTGAAATCGAAGTAGGTGCCCAGCGCGACGACGATCACCAGCAAGGTGGCGAACTTGAAGAAGATACCCCAGCGGCGCGCCGACTTTTGCTCTTTCAACGTGGCGAACACCAGTTTTTCCAGCACCTCGCGCTCCCAGTTGGACGCGGGTACGCTCGGGGTGACCGGCTGCGCCGGCGTCGGTGGGAGGTGGTGGCTGTCGATGTTGTCGCTCATGGATTACTTTGGTTGAAGGTTTTCAGGCGTTTTGGGGACAAGCGGGCGCACGTAGTCGTCGGGTTGCCAGAAGATCCGCTGGTCGTGTTCGACCACGCCGATCGGCCGCAGGCGTCCGCCCCGGCAGGGACCGCCGGCGCACAAGCCGCTCTCCGGCACATAAATCGCGCCGTGGGTGGCACACATCAGATACAGGCCGCTGGACTCGAAAAACTCGCCTTCCGCCCAATCGAGCTCGATCGGCACGTGGGCACAGCGGTTCAGGTAGGCATAAGGTTTGCCGCCGTAGCGGACCACGAAGCCGGTACCGTCGGCGCCGCCGGCGGTGACGCCGAAGCGCACGCCCTTGCGGCCCTCCAGCACGTCGTCCGACGCGCAAACCAGTATTTCTTCACTCATCAAGCGTGCTCGCTCAACCATTGATGCAGTTCGGCCACGGTCGCCGCGGAATACAGCGGATTGCATGCCGCCAGCTGGTCGACCGGATGGGCGCCGTACTGCACCGCGATCCCGGACGCCCCGGCATTGTTTGCCATCAGCAAATCGTGCGTAGTATCGCCGATCATCACGGTACGGCGCATATCCTGGCCCAACTCCCGCGTCAGTTCTTGCAACATGGCCGGATGCGGCTTGGAGAATGTTTCGTCGGCACAGCGGGTGGCGTCGAACATCGACAACAGCTTAACGTCGTTCATCGCCCGGTTCAAGCCGACCCGGCTTTTACCGGTGGCCACGGCCAGGAAATAGCCGTTCTGCGACAGTTCCACCAGCATATCCTGCACGCCGGGGAACAGCACCAGCTCATGGTCGCGCGACAGGAAGTGGTAGCGGTAACGCTCCACCATGCGCGGATAGTACGACGGGTCGATCTCCGGCAGCACCGCCTGCATCGCCTCGTGCAGGCCGAGGCCGATGACGTGGGCGGCCACGTCGTCGCGCGGGATCGGCAGGGACAGGTCGCGCGCCGCCGCCTGTATACACTTCACGATCGTTGAGGTGGAATCCATCAAGGTTCCATCCCAATCGAAGACGATCAGATCAAATTGCTTTCTTGCCATGTGTTCCGGCCGCTGACAGCGGCCGGCTCCTTAGAATATTTGCGATTAGTTAAGAGGTTTTCCCAAGCTTACCAAGAATCGTTCACATTCGGCGGCCAATGGCGCGTTCAACGTCATGATTTTTCCGGAATCAGGGTGGGTGAACGTAATTTGATGGGCGTGAAGGAACATGCGCTTGAGCGCGCCGCGCGTCGCGTCGGCCTTGAGCAGCACCCGGTTCAGGGCGAAATCGCCGTATTTGTCGTCGCCAAGGATGGCGAAGCCGGACGATGACAGGTGAACGCGGATCTGGTGCGTGCGTCCCGTCTTCAGCTCGGCCTCCAGCAGGGCGAAATCCTTGAATTTCTTCAGCAGCGAGAAGACGGTGTGCGAGGGCAAACCGTCGGCCTGCACCGCCACGCGGCGCTCGCCGTCGGCCGTGGTGTATTTGTGCAGCGGCAGCTTGACGTGCTGGCGCGCGTTTTTCCAATCGCCGGCGACCATGGTCAGGTAGCGCTTGTCGGTATGGCCGTCGCGCATCTGCTCGTGCAGGTTGGTCAGCGCCGAACGTTTCTTCGCCAACAACAGCAGACCGGACGTGTCGCGGTCAAGCCGGTGCACCAGTTCAAGGAACTTGGCATCAGGACGCGAAGCGCGCAACTGTTCGATGACGCCGAACGACACGCCCGAGCCGCCATGGACGGCCACGCCGGCCGGCTTGTCGATCACTAATAAGTGGCTGTCTTCGAAAATCACCTTGAATTCGGCCGCCGGCACATGCGTGGTGTCGGCTTTTTCCGCGATGCGCACCGGCGGAATCCGCACCACGTCGCCCTGCACCAGACGGTACAACTGGTCGATACGACCCTTGTTGACGCGCACTTCGCCCGAGCGCAGGATGCGATAAACGTGGCTTTTCGGAACGCCTTTGCAAATACGCAACAAGTAGTTATCGATGCGTTGACCGGCTTCTTCTTCAGTGATGGTGACGAATTGTGCTTGCAGCGGCAGCGGTGTTGAAGGGGGAACAACATCATTTTGCATCTTCATTTGCTCTGTCTTCCCAGAAATCTCTCTAAGTCCTTCATTTTGAATATATAATTGTTTCGCTGCGGTTCTAACTGCGGCAAGTGTAAGAATAAAAGCACATTTTACACAGGGGCGTCTCCACTGGCCTCGCCAAATTGCAAATTCAGAGGAAAATATGTATACGCACCACCCATGCGGGAATCAAGGTTGCACCGTTGTTGTAATCGGATGCCGGCATGGATGCAGAATTAATATGATTGGATTGTAAGGATAAAGTCCGGCCAGCCTGGCTTCGAGTCAGGCTGGCCGGTTGATGAAGTTGATAACGCTTGCCGTTTTCGCCAGACCCCATGCTTTGCTGCAAGCGACGGAAGGCTAAAACCAGCCTGGTTACATTGCAACTTCGCGAAGTTGTAAATCGAAGTTGTAATACTTGTAGTACGTAAGCCTGGTCAGGATTTGGCTTTCAACGACGCTGCTCACCGCCTGCATTTCTCTGCCTCCCCTACGGGCCGCATGGAAGAGTTGCAGGTGATGCGGGCACTCGGCATGTCGATCGACCTCTCAGCGCCCAGTTGCGGCCGCAACGCTGGCTCACCGCCCGCGTCGCTGCGCCGCACAGGATGGGCATACCCACCGCAATCGTCTTAATTCTCGCGTATATCCCTGTACCTCGCCGTTTCGCTTCAGGGCGAACGGCATAGAGATGGCCTACGGGTCGCGGAGTTAATAAAAATGAAACGCATGTTGTTTAATGCTACGCAGCAAGAAGAGCTGCGCGTAGCGATTGTCGACGGTCAGAAACTGATCGATATCGACATCGAAACCGCCGGACGCGAACAGCGCAAGTCCAACATCTACAAAGGCGTGATCACCCGCATCGAGCCATCGCTGGAAGCGTGCTTCGTCAGTTACGGCGAAGATCGCCACGGTTTCCTCCCTTTCAAAGAAGTAGCCCGCACTTATTTCCGTGAAGGCGTCGACGTCCGTACCGCCTCCGTCAAGGAAGCGCTGCGCGAAGGCCAGGAAATCATGGTCCAGGTCGAAAAGGAAGAGCGCGGCAACAAGGGCGCCGCCCTGACCTCCTTCGTCTCGCTGGCAGGCCGCTATCTGGTCCTGATGCCGAACAATCCGCGCGGTGGTGGTGTTTCCCGCCGTGTCGAAGGTGAAGAGCGCCAGGAATTGCGCGAAACCATGGACAAGCTCGACCTGCCGCCAGGCATGTCGGTCATCGCCCGCACCGCCGGCATCGGCCGCAACGTCGACGAGCTGCAGTGGGACTTGAACTACCTGATGCAACTGTGGCGCGCGATCGAAGGCGCCGGCAAGTCGGCCTCCGGCGCGTTCCTGATCTACCAGGAATCGTCGCTGGTGATCCGCGCCATCCGCGACTACTTCCAGCCAGATATCGGCGAGATCCTGATCGATACCGACGATATCTACGAACAAGCGCACCAGTTCATGAGCCACGTGATGCCCGACATGGTGCACCGTGTGAAACGCTACAGCGACGACGTGCCGCTGTTCTCGCGTTTCCAGATCGAACACCAGATTGAAACGGCATACTCGCGCACCGTGCCGCTGCCATCGGGCGGCGCCATCGTCATCGACCACACCGAAGCGCTGGTTTCGGTCGACGTCAACTCGGCCCGCGCCACGCGCGGCTCGGACATCGAAACCACCGCCTTCAACACGAACTGCGAAGCGGCCGAAGAAGTGGCCCGCCAGTTGCGCCTGCGCGGCCTGGGCGGCCTGATCGTCATCGACTTCATCGACATGGAAGTGGCCAAGAACCAGCGCGAAGTCGAACAACGCCTGAAGGACGCGCTGCACCACGACCGCGCCCGCGTTCAGATGGGCAAGATTTCCCGCTTCGGCCTGATGGAACTGTCGCGTCAGCGCCTGCGTCCGTCGCTGTCGGAAGGCTCGCACGTGACGTGCCCGCGCTGCTCCGGCACCGGCCACATCCGCGACACCGAATCGTCGGCCCTGCAAGTCCTGCGCATCATCCAGGAAGAGGCGATGAAGGAAAACTCGGCCACCATCCACGTGCAGGTGCCCGTGGACGTCGCCGCCTTCCTGCTCAACGAAAAACGCGGCGAAGTGCTGAAGATCGAAAACCGCCACCGCATCGCCGTGATCCTGATCCCGAACAAGCATCTGGACACGCCGCACTACAAGCTCGAGCGCATCAAGCACGACGATCCGCGTCTGGAAGACAGCCAGGCCAGCTATACCCTGGCCGAGACCGCCGAAACAGACATGGCCTACAGCAAGCGCCAGAAGGAAGAAGCCAAGCCGCGCCAGGAAGCCATGGTCAAGACCATCACCCCTGACCAGCCGGCCCCGCTGGTCGAGCGCAAGCCGGCCGAAACCGTCATCACGCCGGCTCCGGCCCCCGTGCCGGCGCCGGCCGAGCAAGGCTTCTTCGCCAAGCTGTTCAGCTTCCTGAGCCCGAAACCGGCCCCGGTCGCCCAGCCGCAGCAGCCGACCATCGTTGTCAAGGCGCCGTCGCCGGACCGTGGCGACCGCAACGCCCGTGGCCCGCGCGGCCGCAGCCGTAACGGCAAAGGCGCCCGTGGCGAGCGCGAAGAGCGCGAACCAGGCGCGGCCCGTCCGGCAGCGGACGACGCCAAGCCGGTCGACGCCACCGGCCGCCCAGCCCGCCCACCACGTCCGCCGCGCGAACCGCGCGAGCCGCGTGAAAACGCCGGCGCCGGCATCGCTGCCGACGGCCAGGCGCCGCGCGAGCGCGCCGAACGTCCAGAGCGTCCAGAGCGCGCCGAGCGTCCTGAGCGTGCCGAGCGCACCCCGCGTCCACCACGCGAACCGCGCGCCGACAAGGCCCCGGTCGAAGCCAAAGTGGAAGAGCTGGCATTGAATGCGGGTCTGGCATCGACCGGTCCGCTGACCGGTGCCGACGCCGCCACCAGCATCCTGAAGACAGCGCCGAACGCCGGTCCCGAGGGCGATGAGAACGACGTGACGGCCGACGGCGAAGAGCCGCGCCGCCGCCGCCGCCGTGGCGGTCGTAACCGCAATCGCCGCGACCGCGAAGGTGGCGAAGGCGTCGAAGGTGTCGACGGCCAGGAAACCGAAGCGGCCGGCGAGCACGGCGAGCACAAAGCGCCGGGCTTGAGCGTCGCTCCGGAAGCCGAGATGACTGTCGTGGAAAGCGCCATCGACGTCCCGCTGGCGCCGGTGGAGGCATCCTTCACCACCGAGCATGTGGTTGCTCAAGTCGAAGCGGTCGAGCCGGCACCGGTGGTTGAGGTGGCTGCTGCTCCAGCGCCAACCCCTGCCCCTGCCCCGGCTCCAGTGATCGAATCGGCACCAGTTGCCGAGCCGATCGCCGCCTCGCTCGACGGCACTGTAGTGATGCAAGCCCAAGCGCCTGCCGAAGCGGCAACGCTGGTTCAAACCGAGGACGCCTTCGCAGCCCCGGCCGCCGAGCCAACGCCAGCCCCGGCAGTTGCCGAAGCTGACGCGCCAGTGGCTGCCGAGGTCGCGCCAGTGGCAGCCGAGGTCGCTCCAGTTGAAGCGCAGGTTGAAGCGCCAGCGGCAGCCAAGGTCGACGCCGCCGCGTCCGCGCCGGTCGAAGCGCCTGTCGTTGCGGAAGCAGTCGCTGCAGCTCCAGCACCTGCGCCAGCTCCGGCACCGGCACCTGTGGCAGCACCGGCGCCAACGCCAGCCCCAGCGCCCGCCCCTGTGGCAGCCCCGGCCGCTCCAGCAGCGCCAATCGACCTGCAAGCAGTGCTCGGCTCTGCCGGCCTGACGCTGGCAGCCACCGATCCGGCCAAGCTGCGCGCGGCGCAGGAAGCCGCCGCCAAGGTAGCGGCCCCGGTACGCGTTCCACGCGAACGCAAGCCACTGCCACCGCAAGCCGACGAACCGCTGGTTCAAGTCGACACCCGCCGCTGATCCGTTAGCCCGATCAGGTAGCGAACAAAAAAGGGAAGCCGCGCGCTTCCCTTTTTCATCCGGGGTCAGGTCCACCATTTCTACACGAACCCGGCTGTAGAGGCGGAATAAGCGCCAGCCAGCCGCCTATACAGCCCAGCCCGTGTAGCATTGGTGGACCTGACCCCGGAGTTGTTTGACATGGCCGCTCAACCCGGGCGGCGCCGTCGTGCTATCGTAGCTCCTTCGGCGGTCAGCGAATTTCCTTAACAGCAATATTGTGGAGTCATGGCAGAAAAAATCATCATGATGGCCGAGCAGCGCCGCAGCGCGCCCGCCATCCCCGCGATCCTGGAAGCGCCGACCGGCCTGCTGAGCGATCAGTTGGCCCGGCCGCTGCACGACTTGCGCATCTCCGTGACCGACCGTTGTAACTTCCGCTGCGTCTATTGCATGCCGAAGGCGGTGTTCGACAACGATTACCAGTACCTGCCGCACACCTCCCTGCTGTCGTTCGAGGAGATCACGCGGCTGGCCAAAACCTTCATCGCCCACGGCGTCGAGAAAATCCGCCTGACCGGTGGCGAGCCGCTGCTGCGCAAGAACCTCGAGCGCCTGATCGGCATGCTCGCCGAACTCAAAACCATCCACGGCAAGCCACTCGACCTGACCTTGACCACCAACGCCTCGCTGTTGGCGCGCAAGGCGCAGTCGCTCAAGGACGCCGGCCTGCAGCGCGTGACCGTGTCGCTCGACGCGCTCGACAACGCCACCTTCCAGCGCATGAACGATGTCGACTTCTCGGTCGACGATGTGCTCAAGGGCATAGACATGGCGCACCAGGTGGGCCTGGGCCCGATCAAGATCAACATGGTGGTCAAGGGCGGTATGAACGACGACCAGATCCTGCCGATGGCGCGCCACTTCAGGAATACGCCGTTCATCCTGCGCTTCATCGAATACATGGACGTCGGCGCCTCCAACGGCTGGAAAATGGACGAGGTGATCCCGTCGGCCGAAGTGGTGCGCCGCATCCAGGCCGAAATGGCGCTCGAACCGGTCGCCGCCAACTATGCGGGCGAAACGGCCGCGCGCTGGCGCTATGTGGGCAACGACGGCCACGGCGTCGGCGAGATCGGCCTGATCTCCAGCGTCACGCAAGCGTTCTGCGCGGACTGTTCGCGCGCGCGCCTGTCGACCGAGGGCAAGCTCTATACCTGCCTGTTCGCCACCAGCGGCCACGATCTGCGCGCGCTGCTGCGCGAGGGCCGCAGCGACGAGGAAATCAGCACCGTGCTGGCGCACCTGTGGCGCGCCCGCGGCGACCGCTATTCCGAACTACGCACCAACAACACCGACGGCCTGCCGCGCAGCGCCAACAAGGTCGAAATGTCTTACATCGGAGGGTAGTGTCTGTGAAGAGCAAGATCACCGGGCTGATACTCGCGGGAGGACGCGGCACCCGCATGGGCCGCGTCGACAAGGGCTTGCAACCGTTCCGTGGCACGACCATGATCGCCCACGTGTTGCAACGCCTGGCGCCGCAGGTCGACACCGTCGCCATCAACGCCAACCGCAATCTGCCGCAATACCAGGCCGCCGCCGGCGCCGATACGGTCGTCATGCCCGATCGGATGAGCGGCTTCGAAGGCCCGCTGGCCGGCCTGCAGGCGGGTCTGCATTACTGCGCCACCGAACTGCTCTTGACGGCGCCGTGCGACTCGCCCTTCCTGCCGGACGACCTGGCCGCGCGCCTGTACGCCGCGCTGGAAACGGAGGACGCCGACCTGGCCGTCGCGGTAACCATGGAAACGGACGAACAGGATGGCGGCGCCCCGTATCGCCAGCCGCATCCCGTATTCAGCCTGCTCAAGGCCAGCCTGCTGCCGCAGCTGGAGGCCTACCTCGACACCGGCGCGCGCCGCGTGGAAGGCTGGCACAAGTCGCTGCGCGTGGCCGAGGTGATGTTCGACGACGCCTCCGCCTTCCGTAACATCAATACACTGGAAGAGTTGAAGCGGCATGAGCCCGAACCAGCGCCCACCGCCCCCGCCGCATCCCCGGCGGGCGTGGCGGGCGACCCCGACGCCCTGCCCGTCGACGAGGCGCGGCGCCTGATCGCGCAGCGCATAACGGCGGTCGCCGCGAGCGAAAAAGTCGCCTTGTGCTCCGCGCTGGACCGCGTGCTCGCCGAAGACATCATCTCGCCGATCAACGTGCCCGCCTACGACAATTCGGCGATGGACGGCTACGCGCTGCGCGGCGCCGACCTGCCGCTCGACGCCGGCGCCGGCCCTGTCACCTTGAAGGTCATCGGCGCCGCCTACGCCGGCCGCCCGTTCGACCAAACGGCGGCGCCCGGCGAATGCGTCCGCATCATGACCGGCGCGGCGATGCCGTCCGGTTGCGACAGCGTGCTGCCGCAGGAACTGGCGGCGGCGATCGGCGAATCGAGCGTCACCACCGCGCACGGCACGATCCGCGCCGGCGCCAATCGCCGCTTTGCCGGCGAGGATTTGAACGCCGGCGGCGTCGCGCTGGCGCAGGGAAAAATCCTGCGTCCGGCAGACCTGGGTCTGGTGGCGTCGCTCGGCATCGCCGAAGTGACGGTGCGGCGCCGCCTGCGCGTGGCGTTCTTCTCCACCGGCGACGAACTGCGCTCGCTGGGCGACGCGCTCGATACCGGCTGCGTCTACGACAGCAACCGCTACACCTTGTTCGGCATGCTCACGCGCCTGGGCTGCGAGGTGGTCGACCTTGGCATCGTGCGCGACGATCCGGCGGCGCTGCAAACGGCGCTGCGGTCGGCGTGCCGGGATGCGGACGCCATCATCACCTCGGGGGGCGTGTCCGAGGGCGCGGCCGACTACACGCGCGACATCATGGCGCTGCTCGGCGACGTCGCCTTCTGGAAGCTGGCGATGCGGCCTGGCCGCCCGCTGGCCTTCGGCGAGGTGCGGACCGGCGATGGTGCCGCCTGGCTGTTCGGATTGCCGGGCAATCCGGTGGCGGTGATGGTGTCGTTTTATATGTTCGCGCGGCCGGCGCTGCTGCGCATGATGGGCGTGGACGAGGCGCGGGTGATGCCGCAAACGATGCGGGCGCGGGCCACGGAGGCGATCCGCAAGCGTCCCGGCCGCACCGAATACCAGCGCGGTATCGTCACCACCGGCGCCGATGGCGGCGCGCAGGTGCGGCTCACGGGAGCGCAAGGTTCGGGCATCCTCAGTTCGATGACGGAGGCGAATTGCATCGTCGTGTTGCGGCACGAGCAGGCCAATGTCGCAGTCGGTGACACGGTCGATGTCATCCTGTTCGATGGCTTGATTTAGCGACGGACTACTCGTCCTGCCTTAACCGCAACAACGCCTCGGCCGAATTGGCGAACAACGCCGCGTCCTTCTCGATGCGGCGGAACGCCCGCCCCAAACTGGCGCGCATGAAGGTGCTGTGCGCGTAGCGCGTCACCTTGCTGTAATAGCGCTCCGCCAGCTGGTTGACCGCCTCCACATACTGGTCCATCAAGTCCGGCGCGATTGAGAAATTGTCGTAGTTGATCACCGCCGGCACCTTGCGCCCCAACGGCGCCAGGCGCTCCGACACCAACTCGCCAATGCGCTCGATGGTCGCCGCGTCGCCCACCTCGAAACCTTCGAAGTTCACAAAGAACAGCTGCTGCTGCGCGTCGTACACCAGCCGCTGCTCCAGCGGCCGCGCGAGGAAATCGACCCGCCAATTCATCGGCAGCGGCCCGAAAATACGCGCGTCCATCAACTTGAGCTCCGCGCCGATCGAAGGCTTGAAATCCATCTGCGCCAGAATGTCTCGCTCCAGATCGACGCCGGGCGCGATCTCGATCAACTCCAGTCCCGACATGCCGCCGTCGATCACCAGCTTGAACACGCAACGCTCGGTGACGAACAAGGCTTCCTGCCCGCGCCGCGCGGCATACTCGCCGCTGTAGGTGCGATGCTCGACTTCCTCGACGAATTTGCGCGTGCGCCCCTTGTCGGCGGTGAAGGTGCCGACAAACACCACCTTGCGCGCGTTCTGGCTGATGTTGATGAAGCCTCCGGCGCCGGCCAGCTTGCTGCCGAATTTGCTGACGTTCAGGTTACCGTGCCGGTCCGCCTGCGCCAGGCCGAGGATGGCCACATCGAGTCCGCCGCCATCGTAGAAATCGAACTGGTAGGGCTGGTCGATGATGGCGTCCGCGTTGGTGGCAGCGCCGAAGTTCAAGCCGCCGGCGGGCAGGCCGCCGATCACGCCCGGTTCGGCCGTCAGGGTGACCAGGTCGAGCAGCTTCTCCTCCGCCGCGACATTGGCCACGCCCTCCGGCATGCCGATGCCGAGATTGACGACGTTGTTCGGCCGCAGTTCCATCAGGGCGCGGCGCGCGATGATCTTGCGCTCAGACAGCGGCATCGGCGCCATCGCCGACAAGGCCACGCGCAGCTCGCCGGCGAAGGCCGGGTTGTAAGGCTCGGCGAAGGTCTGCATGTGATACTCGGGCTTTTCGGCCACCACCACGCAGTCGACCAGTATCCCGGGTATCTTGACCTGGCGCGGGTTGAGCGTGCCACGCTCGGCGATCCGCTCGACCTGCACGATGACGATGCCGCCCGAGTTGTGCGCGGCCATCGCGATGGCCAGCGCCTCCAGGGTCAGCGCCTCGCGCTCCATGGTGACGTTGCCGTTGGCGTCGGCCGTCGTGCCGCGGATGATCCCCACGTGCACCGGCTGCGCCTTGTAGAACAGGTATTCGCTGCCGCCCATGGTTGCCACTTCCACCAGCTCCTCGGTGGTGCGGTCGTTGATCTTGCCGCCGCCATGGCGCGGATCGACAAACGTCCCGAGGCCGACGTGCGTGAGCAATCCGGGCTTGCCGGCGGCGGTGTCGCGAAACAGCTGGCTGATGACGCCTTGCGGCAGGTTGTACGCTTCGATCTTGCCGCCGATGGCCAGCTGCTGCAGCTTGGGCACCAGGCTCCAGTGGCCGCCGACGACCCGTTTGAGCATGCCCTCGTGCGCCAGGTGATTGAGCCCGCGATCCTTGCCGTCGCCCTGCCCGGCCGCGTAGACCAGGGTCAGGTCGCGCGGATGGCCGCCGCCGTCGGACGCCGGCGCCAGGAAGCGCCGCTCCAGCGCCACCGCGATATTCTCGGCGAAACCGACACCGACAAAACCGCCGGTGGCGATCGTGTCGCCGTCGCGTATCAGGCTGACCGCGTCGGCCGCGCTGACGATCTTGTTGCGCTGGACGGCCGGCATGCCGACGGTGGAAAAATCAAGGCTACGTCCTGGCATGATCGGCTCCGTTGTTAATCCCGCTTTTTAATCGGTCTCAAGATCTGTTTTATCCAGTTCAGGCCCCAGCAGCAACTGCGCCGCCTCGCTCGGCAGCGCCTCCACCGTCTTGAGCTTGCGCGCCATCTGGCGGCTGCGGGTCTCCGCCGATTCGATGTTCTTGGCGGCGCGCTCCAAGGTCAGCTTGGTCGCGGCCAGCACGTCGCCGAACTTGGCGAACTCCGTCTTGACGGCGCCGAGCACCTGCCACACTTCCGACGAGCGCTTCTCCAGCGCCAGCGTGCGGAAACCCATCTGCAGGCTGTTGAGCAGCGCCGACAAGGTCGACGGCCCGGCGATGCTGATGCGGTGCAGCCGCTGCAATTCATCGGCCAGGCCGGGACGGCGCATCACTTCCGCGTACAGCCCCTCGGTCGGCAGGAACAGGATGGCGAAATCGGTGGTGTGCGGCGGCGACACGTATTTTTCCGAGATCGTCCTGGCCTCGCCGCGCACCGCCCGTTCCAGCTCGCGCCCGGCCAGCGCCACGCCTTCCGCGTCGGCGCGGTCGGCTGCTTCCAGCAAGCGCTCGTACTGCTCCTTGGGGAACTTGGCATCGATCGGCATCCACACCGGCGCCCCGCCCTCCACCTGGCCCGGCAGCTTGAGCGCGAATTCGACGCGCGCGCCGCTGCCGGCGATGGTCTCGACGTTCTTCGCATACTGCTCCGGCGTCAGTACCTGCTCGAGCAGCATCTCCAGCTGCACCTCGCCCCAGGTGCCACGGGTTTTGACGTTGGTGAGCACCCGCTTCAAATCGCCGACGCCCAGCGCCAGCTGCTGCATCTCGCCCAGGCCCTGGTGCACGCGTTCGAGCCGCTCGGACACCTGCTGGAACGAGGCGGTCAGGCGCGTCTCCAGGGTCGCGTGCAGCTTCTCGTCGACGGTCTTGCGCATCTCCTCGAGCCGCGCGCCGTTGTCAGCCTGCAGATCCCTGATCTTGGCCTCCAGCGTCGCGCGCACCTCCTGCATGCGCGCGGCGTTCGACTCGGTCAGGCGGGCCAGCGCCTGGTTCATGCTGTCGGCGAACTGCTTCAGGCCCCGGCTCTGCTCCTCGCGTCCGACCAGTCCTTGCGCCTGCAATTGACGGCGCATGTCCTCGAACTGCTGAACGGTGGCGGCGTGCGTGGTTTGCGCCGTCGTTTGCAGCTGCATGCGCACCTCGCGCTCGACGCGTTCGATGCGCTCGGCCAGGCCGGCGTCGGCCCCGGCGCCGCCGGCGCGCCCGCGCAACAGCATCACCACCTGCATCACCAAAACCATGGCCAGCGCCGCCAGCAGGACAAAAAATTCGGTCTGGGTCATCGTATCAATCCGGCTTGTTGCGCATCCAGTCGGCGGTCTGGTAGAACGACTCCATCAGCCGCACCCGCAGCGCCTCGTCGATGCCGACGTCCTCCATCGCCCACGCCATCGCGCGCAGCCACTGGTCGCGCTCCCTGGTGCCGATGGCGAACGGCATATGCCGCATCCGCAGGCGCGGATGGCCGTGCGCTTCGATGTACAGATCCGGCCCGCCCATCCAGCCGCTCAGAAACATGAACAGGCGCTCGCGCGCGTTGTCCAGGGTCGGCGGATGGGCCGCGCGCAGCAGCGCGAACTCGGTCTCGAGTTCCATCAGGTCATAAAAACGGTCGACCATCTCGCGCACGCGCGATTCGCCGCCGATCACTTCATAAAGGGTTTGTGGTTCGGTCATAACCGTCATGATAGCGCACAGCGCGCCGTGCGCGCGACGCGCCGACACAATCGTCACACCGCCCTACACCAGCGCCAGCCGGTTCAGGCGCCGCGTCGACGACCAGCTCTCCAGATCGACCTGCGGGCGGATGTCCTCGCACGCCTGGACGATGCGCGCCAGCTGCGAACGGTCCAGCCCGGAATTGAGCGTCAGCCGCACCAGCGAGCGGTTCTTGGCCGTGGCCGGCGCGCAGAACATGGCGCCGTAGATGCCGTGCGTCTCGAGCAGCTTGCGCAGCGCCAGCGTCTTCGGCTCCGGCCCCGGTTCCAGCGCGATGATCTGCTCGCTGCCCTCGCTGACGTTGTAGCCGAGCGCGCTCAAATCCTCACGCAATTCCAGCGAGCTCGCGTGCAGGGCGGCGCGGCGGTCGTCGGCGGCGGCGACAAAGTCGATGGCGGCGTCGAACCACGCCAATTCATGGCCCAGCAGACAGGAGCTGAAAATGGCCGGTCGCGACTCCGACAGGAAGTACCCTTTGAACTTGCTCGAACAGGTGATGAAGCCGGCGCGCCCGGCGAAGGCCTTCGCCAGCGACGCCGTGCGGAAATGGACGCGCTCGCTTAATCCTTGCGCCGCCACCAGCCCGGCGCCGCGCGGCCCGTGCGTGCCCAGCGAATGCGATTCGTCGACGATCAGCAGGCAGCCGTACTCCTCCGCGATGGCCACCAGCTCCCGCAGCGGCGCCAGGCTGCCGTTGGTGCTGTAGAGCGCGTCGACGGCGATCAGCCCGCGTCCATGGCGCGCCAGCTGCTTGCGCAGATGCTGCATGTCATTGTGCAGGAACGACACCGGCGTCGCCCCGGCCGACTGCACGCCCTCCCACAGCGACGCGTGGGCCTGCATGTCCAGGTACACCGGGATGCCGGGCGCGGCCAGCGTTTGCACCAGGCCGACATTGGCGGCCCAGCCCGATTGGGCCAGGATGCCGTCCTGCGCCCCCATCAGCGCGGCGAACTTGCGCTCGAGCCGATGCTGGGCGCTGCCCTCCTGCAAATACACGGCCGACATCAGCATGTCGCCCCCGCTGTCGCGCAGCGCCGCGATCTGCGCCCCCACCAGCGCCGGCTCGCCGCCCAGGCACAAGTAATCGTTGCCGGCCAAGAACACGGCGCCGCGCGGCGTCGGCTGCCACGCGTGCGGATGCTCGCCGCCCAGCAACTGCGCGATGCGGATGACGTAATGCTCGTCCATGCGGGCATTGACGTAATCCGGCATCGCCTGCTCGGCGGAGATGGACAGGCCATGGGACAGCGCGGTGGCGTTGCCACGGATGCAGGTATCAGCAATCGCTTTGGACATTTTATTATCTCCTCAAAAATTGAAAGGTTGCTATTTGTGAATCTCATGTCGCACCTTGCAGGAAATAAAGAGAGAGAGATTGATACAAATCAACTTGTGATTTGATATGGCCGAGCCCGGTTCAATTTCAGGCGATGATGCAAGCTTGAACCACGTCACATTGACCATGAAGCATCCCCTGCAAGCACGCTGGAAACGTTGGCAACACGGAGTGGTCCAGTCGCTGCTGCTTTATCATGGCCGTGAGGACCACGCGACCGTGCGCGTGCTGCTGCTCGCCTGCATCGGCACGGTGGGCATGCCGCTGTACTACGTGATCTGGCAGCATTTTTTCCCGCAACAATATGAAAGCCTGCCGCTGCGCATGGTCGGCATCCTGTTGTGCGCGCTGGGCCTGTTCGCGCGCCAGTTCACCCGCCGCATGCTCGACCTGTACCTGCTGGTCGCGCTGAGCTACATCTTTCCGTTCTTCTTCACGTTCATGTTCGTGATGAACCAGGCCTCGGGCGTCTGGGGCGAATCGCTATTGATCGGCCTGGTCGTGCTGTTCCATTTCGATACCGGCCTGGCGCTGCGGGCCTATCTGATCGGCACCGCGCTGGCGTGCGCCGCCGTCGTCGCGCTCGGTGAAACCGCCATCCTGCTCAGCAAGCCGGTGTTGCAGCAGTTGCCGGTGCACTGGTTCACCATTGCCGTGCTGTCGGCGGCCAAGATCAGCCGCAATGTGCTGGCGCAGGAAAAACTCGCCGGCCTGGGCGCGGGGCTGGCCACCGTCGCCCACGAGCTGCGCACGCCGCTGACCAGCGTGGACGCCAACGTGCGCGGCCTGCTCAGGTTGTTCTCGGACATCAACGGCCGGGTGGCCGAGGACCGGCTCGGCACGATCGACGCGCTGGCGCGCATCCAGTTCGAGGTGCGGCACATGAACCACATGATCGACCTGTTCCTGCTCAGCGCCACGGCGGTGCGGCAAAACCTGCGGCCGGTCGAAACGGTGTCGATGGAAACGGTGGTCGAGGCGGTGCTCAAGCGCTATCCGTTCTCCAGCACGGGCCAGCAAAAAATGGTCAGCCTGGAGGTGCGCCACAACTTCCGGTTCTCCGGCCAGGCCGAGCTGTCGGTGGTGATCCTGCTCAATCTGCTGCGCAACGCCCTCAAGGCGGTGCAGCGCGCCGGCAAGGGCCGCGTGCGCATCGTCGTCGACGGCGCCCACGAGCCGCCGCGCCTGCTGTTCATCGACACCGGCTGCGGCATCCCGGCGCCGCAGATGGCGCTGATTTTCCGCCGCTTCTACTCCTACCCGCCGCACAACGGCGCGGGGATAGGCCTCGCGCTGTGCCAGGAAATCATGGAAGCGTGGAACGCCACCATACGCTGCGTGTCGCGCGAGAGCGCGTACGCCATCTTCGTGCTGGAGTTCCCCCAGCAGCTGCCCACTCCAAGGTGAATTCAATGCATCTGCCCGTCTATTCCCATCCCACGCTGACCGTGCTTGTCGACGACAGCGACTCTTTCCTCAAAAGCCTGTCGTTCCAGCTCGATCCCATGCTGGCGAGCAAAACCTTCCACGACACCTCGGTCGCGCTGCAATGGCTGCGCCAAAGCGAAGCGCACGACGGCGTGCTGCTGCAGGTGAACTTCGACATGCAAAACCTCACCGGCGACCAGTGCAACGTCGCGCTCGACCTCGAGCGCATCTACCGCATCGGCGAGCAGCGCCGGCGCTTCGCCACGCCGTCGGTGCTGGTGATCGACTATTCGATGCCGCAAATGAACGGGCTGGAGTTTTGCGAGGCGGTCAGCCACCTGCCGTGCAAGAAGATTTTGTTTACCGGTACGGCCGATGAAAAGATCGCCGTCAGCGCCTTCAACCGCGGCCTGATCGACCGCTACATCAAAAAGAGCGACGACCACGCGCTCGACATCCTGGAAGTGGAGATCGCCGCGCTGCAGCGCAGCTATTTCGACGACAAGTCGGAAACCCTGCGCGAGCTGGTGCTGCTGCATAACTACCATTTCCTCGGCGACCCGGTGCTGGCGGGCCTGGTGCAGCATCTGATGGCGTCGATGGGATTTGTCGAGCACTACATTTTTCCGAATCCGACCGGCATCCTGTTCCTCGACAAGCACGGCAAGGCCAAGCTGATGATGATCGAGACCGAGCAAGGCATGTACGCGCAGTACGAGATCGCCCGCGACAGCGACGCGCCGCCGTCGTTGCTCGACGCATTATTGGCGCGGCGGGTGTTGCCGTTCTTTTCGGATGCGGAGGGGGATGGGATGTACTCGCGCGAAGTTGGCGACAGCTGGCACCGCTACTGCGCGGCGCCGCAGCTGTGCCAGGGGCGGGAGACGTATTATTGGGCGCTGTTCGACCTGCCGGCGCATTATTTCGACAAGCTGCCATATGCGTATGCGCAATTTTTGAAGGAGCACGCGGCGCAGGAAAGCGTGGCCGCCTGATTCATTGGCCGCCGACGGCGCATCGATGGCGGATTACGCCTCGCGCAAAGTCTGCAACGGCGGCTGGCGCAACACATTGCGCAAGCCCAGCCAGCCGCCGGCGATGGCGCACACCGCGCCGGCCACCAGCCCGACCAGCCACACCGACGGACTGAACACCCAGGCGAACTTGAACTGATACGTCGCCAACGCCCACCCCATCGCCGCCGCGCCCGTCGCCGCCAGCACACCCGACAGCGCGCCCACCAGCGAGAACTCGATCAGCTGCGCCTGCGACAGCTGCTTGCGCGTCGCCCCCAGCGCCCGCAACAAGCCGGACTCCCGCGTGCGCTCATCCTGCGATCCCATCAGCGCCGCGTACAGCACCAGCAAGCCCGAGGCCAGGGTGAAGATGAACAGGAATTCGATCGCCGTCACCACCTGGTCCAGCACCGACTGCACCTGGCGCAACAAGCCGCCGACATCGACGATCGTCAAATTCGGGAAATCGCGCGTCAACGCGTTCATCACCCCGCCCTGCGGCGGCGGCAGGTGGAACGCCGTGATCCAGCTCTGCGACACTTCCCGCATCGCCGCCGGATTGATAATCACGAAGAAATTGACCCGCATCGAGCCCCACTCCAGCTTGCGCAGGCTGGTGATGGTCACGTCCACCGGCGCCCCCGCTATGTCGAAGCGCAACTTGTCGCCCAACTTCCAGCGCAAGGTCTTGGCGATGCCCTCCTCCACCGACGCCTCGGCCGAGCCCGGCGTATCGCTAAACCACTTGCCGGCACTGATCTTGTTTTCCGCCTGCATCTGCGCCATCGTCGACAGATTGAACTCGCGGTCGGCCAGGCCGCGCGCGCGGTCTTCGGTATAGGTCTCGGCCGTGATCGGCTGGCCGTTCACCGCCGTCAGGCGGCCGCGTATCATCGGATACTGCGGCGCGTAGCTGACGCCGGCCGCCTCCAGGCGCTTGGCGACCTGCTCGCGCTGTTCCGGCTGGATATTGATAATGAAACGGTTCGGCGCGTCCGGCGGCGTGGCGTTGCGCCAGGCCGACATCAAATCCTCGCGCACCACGGTCAGCACCAGCAACGCCATCATGCCCAGCGCCAAGGACACCACCTGCACGATGGTCGCGCCGGGACGGCGTTGCAGCGAGGTGATGGCGAAGCGCCAGCTCTGATGGTCGATCGCGCCGCGCAGCGGCTTGAGCGCCTTCAACCCCAGCCAGGCCACCAGGCCGAACACGACGAAGGCGCCCAGGAAGCCGGCCGCCGTGTACGCCGCCAATTGCGCGTCGCCCGCCTGCCACAGCAGCAGCAAGCCGAAGCCGCCCATGCCCAGGCCGTAGGTGGCCAGCGCCGCCACCTGCGGCGCGTCCTGCTCGCGGCGGATCACGCGGTTGTGCGGCACTTTGCGCAATTGCAGGATCGGCGGCAGCGCGAACGCGGCCAGCAAAATCATGCCGATGGCCAGGCCTTGCAGCGCCGGATAGATCGTCGGCCCCGGCAAATCGGCCGACACCAGCTTGCCCAGCACTTCGAGCAGCACATAGTGCGCGCCGAAGCCGACCGCCACGCCGATGGCGCTGCCGACCAGGCCGACCATCAGGAATTCATACAAATACATCGACGTCACCTGGTTCTGCGTCAGGCCCAGGCACCGCAGCATGGCGCAGGCGTCCAGATGGCGCTGCATGAAGCGGCGCGCGGCCATCGCCACCGCCACGGCGGCCAGCATCGCCGACAGCAGGCCCACCAGCGACAGGAAGCGGTCGGCGCGGTCCAGCGTGTTGCGCATTTCCGGACGGCCGTTTTCCAGCGATTCGACCCGCACGCCCTTGATGTTGTCGGCCTTGATCTTGTCGTCGAGCGATTTCTGGAAGGACGCGGCGACGGCCGGGCCGTTGGCCAGCGTGGACGGCGCCGCCAGCAACAAGCGGTAGGTCACGCGCGAGCCGGGCTGGATCAGGTCGGTCGCCTGCAGGTCCTGCAACGCCAGCATCACGCGCGGCGCGAAGGCCAGGAAGTTGGCGCCGCGATCCGGCTCGGAGGCGATCAACTGGGCGATCCTGAAGGTCTTGTCGCCCAGTTTGAGGTTGTCGCCAACCTTGGTGTTCAGGCTGCCCAGCAGGCCGGCGTCGATCCACACGGTGCCCGGTGCCGGAATGCCGGCGGCCGGGGTACCGTAGCTTTGATCGGCCTGGGCCGGATCGGTGGTCAGTTTCAGCTTGCCGCGCAGTGGATAGCCGGGGCCGACCGCCTTGAGCGAGGCCAGCATCGAGGTCGACTGTTCGCCCTCGCCCGCCTGCGCCATGCTGGGGAAGACCACGGTGTCGGTCACCACCAGGCCGCGCCGCAGCGCCTCGGCGCGCCACGCCGGAAACACCGGGTTGTCGGCGCTGATGACGACGTCGGCGCCGAGCAACTGGTGCGCATCACGGTCGAGGCCGCTACGCAGGCGGTCGACGAAGAAACCGGTGGCCGACAACGCCGCCACCGCCACCGTCAGCGCGATCAGCAGGAAGCGCAACTGGCCGGCGCGCCAGTCGCGCGCCGTCATTTTCAGAGCAAGCTTGAACATTCACATCTCCATTTTTAACCGGGCCGGCAAGAATACGCAGGGTCACGTAGGGCGGATTAGCGCAGCGTCATCCGCCAAGCGCTGTCGGCGGCTCATGGCGCATTACGCGCTGCGCGCTAATCCGCCCTACGGTACTTACACAGCGACTGTGGCGAAGTAGGCGTCCACTTCGTCCAGAAACTTCTGTTTCTCGGCCGGCGGCAGGAAGGCGGCGGCAAAGCCGTTGCGCGCCAGCCGCTGCGCGTGCGACAGGCCCAGCGGCAAGGCTTCGAAGGTGGCGATGAAGTTGTCGTTCATATAGCCGCCGAAATAGGCCGGATCGTCGGAGTTGACGGTCGCCACGATGCCGGCGTCGAGCAGTTCGAGCAGGTTGTGCTGACCCATGTGCTGGAACACGCACAGCTTAACGTTCGACAACGGACACACCGTCAGCGCGATCTGCTCGCGCGCCAGGCGCTGCGTCAGCGCGGCATCGTCGAGGCAACGCACGCCATGGTCGATGCGCTCGACCTTGAGCACGTCGAGCGCCGTTTCGATGTACGCCGGCGGACCTTCCTCGCCGGCATGGGCAACCAGCCGGAAACCGAGCTCCTTGCAGCGCGCGAACACGCGGGCGAATTTCTCCGGCGGATTGCCGAGCTCGGATGAGTCGAGGCCGATGCCCATGTATTTGTCGCGGTACGGCAGCGCCTCTTCCAGGGTGGCGAAGGCGTCCTCCTCCGACAGGTGGCGCAGGAAGCTCAGGATCAGGGTGGCGCTGACCGGGCTGTCCTGGCAGGCGCGGTGGATGCCGTCGATGACGGTCTTGATCGGCACGCCGCGCGCGGTGTGCGTCTGCGGATCGAAGAAGATCTCGGTGTGGCGCACATTGTCGGCTTCGGCGCGCTGAAGATAGGCGGCCGTCATGTCGTAGAAGTCCTGCTCCTGCAGCAGCACGCTGGCGCCCGCGTAGTAAATATCGAGGAACGATTGCAAATCGGTGAAGGCATAGGCGGCGCGCAAGTCCTCGACCGACGCGTATGGCAGGCTGACATTGTTGCGCCGCGCCAGCGCGAAGATCAGCTCCGGCTCCAGCGAGCCTTCGATGTGGATGTGCAGTTCGGCCTTCGGCATGCCCTCGAGGACGGCGCGCAATTGTGGGTTCAACATGTTCTTTTTCCTGATACGGGTGACGTTAGCTGAACATCTTATCTTATCCCGGCTTCGGGCTCATCGCGGCCGTTCGCGCGGTGCGACAGCGGGCGCCGACTTGCGGCAAAATTTATCTATTATGAGGCGCGATCAGCACGGCGCGCACAGGCATGATACTGTGGCATTAGTGTGGTAAAAACGAGCTAAAAAAATGCCATAAGACTCACGGGAAATCTCGGAATTCTCGCAATAATATTCTTTAAAATCAGCAAGTTACGAAAGAGTATTAACGATATTACGACATATCTTTTGACTTCCTGCAGCAATAGAGCAATAATAAATTTCATAGACGTAAGAAGCATTACGACCAACACATAAAAGCCGTCCACCGGCATGCAGCCAGCGGCAATAAAGCCAGCTCAAGGACACGGGCAATCCGTGCCATCAAAGGAAGCTGGACACAAGAAAAATAAGATCGAAAGGAAACACACAATTTAGGGCCAGGGCAGCCGCAACTGCCGGTGACCCGTGACTAGTAGGCTTACATTAAAGGACACCCAAATGACCATTTTTGACAACTACGCAGCACGGTACGAACGGACCAAGGAAGAAGAGATGTCCATGAAGGAATATCTCGAACTCTGCAAAAAAGATCGACTCACTTACGCGAGCGCCCCCGAGCGCATGTTGGCCGCCATCGGCGAACCAACCCTGGTCGACACCCGCAACGATACCCGGCTGTCCCGCATTTTTGCCAACAAGGTCATCAAGATCTATCCGGCGTTCCGCGAGTTCTACGGCACCGAGGAAGTGATCGAGCAGGTGGTGTCCTACTTCCGCCACGCGGCGCAAGGGCTGGAGGAACGCAAGCAGATCCTGTATCTGCTGGGTCCGGTTGGCGGCGGCAAATCGTCGATTGCCGAAAAGCTCAAGTCGCTGATGGAACACGTGCCTTTTTATTGCCTCAAAGGTTCGCCCGTCAACGAATCGCCGCTGGGCCTGTTCAACGAACAAGAGGACGGCGCCATCCTCGAAGAAGACTTCGGCATCCCGCGCCGCTATCTGCGCAACATCCCCAGTCCGTGGGCCGTCAAGCGCCTGCACGAATTCAACGGCGACATCAACCAGTTCCGCGTGGTCAAGCGCTACCCTTCGGTGCTGAAACAGGTCGCCATTTCCAAAACCGAGCCGGGCGATGAGAACAACCAGGACATCTCCTCGCTGGTCGGCAAGGTCGACATCCGCAAGCTCGAGGATTATTCGCAGGACGATCCGGACGCCTACAGCTACTCGGGCGGCCTGTGCCTGGCCAACCAGGGCTTGATGGAATTCGTCGAGATGTTCAAGGCGCCCATCAAAGTCCTGCATCCATTATTGACGGCCACGCAGGAAGGCAACTACAAGGGCACCGAGGGCTTTGGCGCCATCCCGTTCGACGGCATCATCCTGGCCCACTCGAACGAGTCGGAATGGAAAACCTTCCGCAACAACCGCAACAACGAAGCTTTCCTTGATCGTATCTACATCGTCAAAGTGCCGTACTGCCTGCGCGTGACCGACGAGATCAAGATCTACGACAAGCTCGTGGCCAACTCGTCGCTGTATCAGGCCCCGTGCGCGCCCGGCACCCTGAAGATGATGGCGCAGTTCGCGATCCTGTCGCGCCTGAAGGACCCGGAGAACTCGAGTATTTTCAGCAAGATGCTGGTCTACGATGGCGAAAACCTCAAGGATACCGATCCGAAGGCCAAGTCCATGCACGAGTACGTCGATTACGCCGGCGTCGACGAGGGCATGAACGGTCTGTCGACGCGCTTCGCGTTCAAGATCCTGTCGAAGGTCTTCAACTTCGACAACACCGAAGTGGCGGCCAATCCGGTCCACCTCTTATATGTGCTGGAGCAGCAGGTCGAGCGCGAGCAGTTCCCGCCCGAGACCGAGCAGAAATACTTCTCGTACATTAAAGAGCACCTGGCGCAGAAGTATGTCGAGTTCATCGGCAAGGAAATCCAGACCGCGTATCTCGAAAGCTATTCCGAGTACGGCCAGAACATCTTCGACCGCTACGTCACGTTCGCCGACTTCTGGATCCAGGACCAGGAATACCGCGATCCGGACACCGGCGAAAGTTTCGACCGCGAGTCGCTCAACAACGAGCTGGAGAAGATCGAAAAGCCGGCCGGGATTTCCAACCCGAAGGATTTCCGCAACGAGATCGTCAACTTCGGCCTGCGGGCGCGCGCCAATAATGGCGGCAAGAATCCCGCTTGGACCAGTTATGAGAAATTCCGCACGGTGATCGAGAAGAAGATGTTCTCCAATACGGAGGAACTGCTGCCGGTGATTTCCTTTAACGCCAAGGCCAGCGCCGAGGACGCCAACAAGCACGCCGACTTTGTCGCGCGCATGGTGGAAAAAGGCTATACGGCCAAACAGGTCCGCTTGCTGTGCGAATGGTATTTGCGCGTGAGGAAGTCCTCTTAAGCAGTATTGCCGCAGCCGCGCCGCCACGGCGGCGGCCGGCGCGGCGCCGACCCATCGCAGCAGGAGGCTTCTTTTGACTTACCTCATCGATCGACGTTTGCAGGGCAAGAACAAATCCGCGGTCAACCGCGAGCGCTTCTTGCGGCGCTACAAGTCGCAGATCAAGGACGCGGTGGGACGGGCCATCAAGGGCCGCTCCATCACCGATATTGAAAACGGCGAAAAAGTCTCGATCCCCGTCAAGGACGTGGGCGAGCCATCCTTCGGACACGCCCATGGCGGCGTGTGGGAAACCATCAACCCGGGCAACCAGGAATACCTCAAGGGCGACCTCATCAACCGGCCCAAGGGCGGCGGCGGGTCCGGCCGCGGCAAGGCGGGCAATAGCGACCAGATGACCGAGGATGACTTCATCTTCGAGCTGTCGCGCGAAGAGTTCATGAACTATTTCTTCGAGGACCTGGAACTGCCGCACATGGTCAAGACGCAGCTGACCGCGACGACCGAATTCAAGAACCAGCGCGCCGGCTATAACATGTCGGGCACGCCGTCCAACATCCATGTGCTGCGCTCGTTGCGCGGCGCGCTGGGCCGGCGCATCGCCGTCGGCGGCAACTCGCGCAAGCGGCTCGAGGAAGCCGAGGCCGAGCTCGAACAACTGCTGCTCGACGGCGAGCCGCTCGACGCCCCGCACGTGGTCGAACTCAAGAAACTGATTCACCACCTGCACACCCGGCTGCTGGCCATTCCCTTCATCGATCCGTTCGACCTGCGCTACAGCAACCGCATCAAGGTGCCCAAGCCGATGACGCAGGCGGTGATGTTCTGCATCATGGACGTCTCCGGTTCGATGGACGAGACCCGCAAGGACACGGCCAAGCGCTTCTTCATCCTGTTGTACCTGTTCCTCAAGCGCGTCTACGACAAGATCGAGGTGGTCTTCATTCGCCACCACACGGCCGCGGCCGAGGTGGACGAGGAGGAATTCTTTCACTCGCGCGAGTCAGGCGGCACGGTGGTGTCGTCGGCGCTGCACCTGCTCGACAAGATCATCGAGGAACGCTATGGCGCCGGCAGCTGGAACAGCTACGTGGCGCAGGCCTCGGACGGCGACAACTGGGACAACGACTCGGTGCTGTGCCGCCAAATGCTGATCAACACCATCATGCCCAAGGTGCAGTACTACACCTATGTCGAAATCACCGACGGCCCGCCGCAAAACCTGTGGGAGCAGTATTCACAGGTGCCGGACCACCACGCCAACTTCGCCATGCAGAAAATAGTCACGCCGGCCGATATTTATCCGGTGTTCCGCGAACTGTTCAAGAAACAGCCGAAATAGGCGGCCGCGCCCGGCCGCCCACCTAGCGAGCGCCCCATGAACGACATGACGCACCCTCCCTCCCCCAAGCCGCGCCATCCGCGCGCCCTGCCCGAGCAGTCCGAATGGACGTTCGAACTGATCGAGCAAGCCCACCAGGAAATCCGCCGGGTCGCCGAGAACTTCGGCCTCGACACCTATCCGAACCAGCTTGAAATCATCACCGCCGAGCAGATGATGGACGCCTACACGTCGGTCGGCATGCCGGTGTCGTACAACCACTGGTCGTTCGGCAAGCATTTCCTGTCGACCGAGAAGGGCTACAAGCGCGGCCAGATGGGCCTGGCGTACGAGATCGTCATCAACTCCGATCCGTGCATCGCCTATTTAATGGAGGAGAACAGCCTGACCATGCAGGCGCTGGTGATCGCGCACGCGGCCTACGGCCACAACTCCTTCTTCAAGGGCAATTACCTGTTCCGCACCTGGACCGATGCCGAAGCCATCGTCGACTACATGGTGTTCGCGAAGAACTACATCGCCGAGTGCGAGCAGCGCCACGGCATCGACGCGGTCGAACTGCTGCTCGACTCCTGCCACGCGATCCAGAACTACGGCGTCGACCGCTACAAGCGCCCGGCCAAGCTGTCGATGATGGAGGAACGGGCGCGGCAGAAGGAACGCGAGGCCTACGTGCAATCGCAGATCAACGACCTGTGGCGCACCCTGCCGCGCCGCGAGGAGGAAGAGGCCGAAAAGGCCGCGCCGCGCTTCCCGCCCGAGCCGGAGGAAAACCTGCTGTACTTCATCGAGAAATACGCGCCATTGCTGGAGCCGTGGCAGCGCGAAATGGTGCGCATCGTGCGCAAGATCAGCCAGTACTTCTATCCGCAGCGCCAGACCCAGGTGATGAACGAGGGCTGGGCCACCTTCTGGCACTACACCATCCTCAACCAGTTGTACGACGAGGGCGTGATCGGCGACGGCTTCATGATGGAGTTCCTCAAGAGCCATACCAACGTGGTCTACCAGCCGCCCGTGAACAGTCCTTATTACAGCGGCATCAACCCGTACGCGCTGGGCTTCGCGATGATGACGGACATCCGCCGCATTTGCGAGAACCCGACCGCCGAGGACCGCGAATGGTTCCCCGACATCGCCGGCAGCGACTGGCGCAAGACCCTCGACTTCGCGATGCGCAACTTCAAGGACGAAAGCTTCATCGCCCAGTACTTGTCGCCCAAACTGATACGCGAGTTCCACTTCTTTGCCGTGCTCGACGACGATAACAACGAGAAGCTGGCGATCTCCGCCATCCATGACGACCTCGGCTATCGTTACGTGCGCCAGCAACTTGCAGAACAATATAATCTTGGCAATCGTGAGCCCAACATCCAGGTCTGGTCCGTAAACACCCGCGACGACCGGGCCCTCACCTTGCGCCACACGCAGTTCCAGCGCCGTCCATTGAACCAGCAGGCCGGCGAGGTGCTCAAGCATGTGGCCCGCCTGTGGGGCTTCGACGTCCACCTGGAAACGGTGGCGCCGAACGGCGAAGTGGTCAGCACGATGGAGGTCAAACGGGAGAAGCGTGCCCGGGGAAGTTGACCAACATATATAGTGCTCTCGCGGGAAGCGGTGCGGTGTCAGGCACGGCTCTTGCAAGGTCTAAATCGGGGTCAGGGGCGGTGCTCTGGCCCCGGTTTTTTTTGGTGAATGCATGACGCGGGCGGGAAGTCAACAGGTTTTCACGCTTTTTGATAAATTACCTCCCGCAATAATTTCATGAACGAAACATTCACGGCCAAATTATCAACTGTTGGTAGTAAAATTACGCTGATAATATTCCGTGAATGGGCTTAAGGGAAAACTAAGTAACGTGGTAGCCCGCCATGCCCCATTTCTGCGCCGTGCACGCTTGCCCGGCGAACCAATTTGGTGCAAAGTGAGCGCTATCACATAGGAAAACCCTATGAAATTTAACCGGTTTTAGGGATGAAAATTCTATGTAAAATCAAGAATTCGTATGTATAATTCGCCGACGTCCCGGATGCGGCTGTTGTTTTATGTCGCCATTTTGGGGTTTAGTAGCAACAAAAAGAGTTGGTATTGGAGAAAGCAGGCATGAATTTCACGCACAACGAGAAAAGCACCGGGAAGAACTTTACAGGCATTACCATTGTCGTTTTGTTGCACGTCCTGGTTGCTTATGGAATCATAACGGGCCTGGGAACCCGCCTGGTGGCAAAGATGGTCGCCCCAGTGGAGACAAAGATCATCGAGGAAGTAGCACCTCCTCCACCCAAGGAACTCCCACCACCGCCACCTCCGCCAGAGATGAAGGCTCCCCCGCCACCATTCATCCCGCCAGTCGAGGTGAACGTGCAGCAGCCGCCGCCGCAGCAGAACGTGATCGCCAACGCGACCAACGTGAAGCCGCCAACGACCGAGATCCAGAAAGCGCCGCCAGCACCAACAGCGCCGCCAACCCCTGGTCCGGCCAAGGCTGTCAACGTTGCCGCGGTCGCCGACTTCAGCACTTGCGCCAAGCCGGAATGGCCGAAGTCGTCGCTGCGTAACGAAGAAACGGGAACGGTGACGTTGTCGTTCCTGATTGCTGCCGATGGCCGCGTTGCCGACTCCAAAGTCGTCAAGTCGAGTGGCTTTAGGGATCTGGACAAGGCTGCGGTCAACGGCATCAGCAAATGCCGTTTCAAACCGGGTCTGACCGACGGGAAACCGACGGAAGCGTGGATGCAGATGCAATACGTCTGGACGCTGGAGTAAAAACCGAGACAGCTGTGACGTCTCACTTAGTAAGTTTCGTTGTCATACATTCAGCGATCTGATTATTTTATCAATTTGGAGGAAGCATGTTTAAGAATACCCGTTTGTCCGCTGTACTGGCCGCTGTGCTGTTTTCCGTGACCGCAGCCACCGCCCTGGTAAGCGCCCCAGCTTTCGCTGACGCGCCAGCCTCGGCAGCTTCGGCTCCAGCAGCCGCTCCAGCGGATGCGGCAGCAGCACCAGCACCGGCAGCCGATGCCGCTGCTGCGCCAGCAGCAGACGCAGCTCCAGCAAAAGCCGCCGGCGGCCATGAAGAAGTGGAAAATCCATACGGCTTCAAGGCGGTGTGGGACGCAGGTTTCGTTTCGCGCGGCACCCTGATCATCCTGTCGATCATGTCGATGGGTTCGTGGTACATCATCATCACCAAGCTGATCGACCAGGCCAAGATCTTCAAACAGTCGAAAGAAACGTCGGCTAAATTCTGGAAAGCATCGTCGATCGCTGCTGGTTCGGCTGCCCTGAAAGAAGGCTCGCCATTCCGCTTCATCGCCGAGACCGGCACCAAGGCCACCGTGCACCACGACGGCGCCCTGCTGGAACAAATCGACCTGTCGACCTGGGTGACGATGTCGATCCAGCGCGCTGTCGACAAAGTGCAATCGCGTCTGCAAGACGGCCTGTCGTTCCTGGCAACCGTTGGTTCGACCTCGCCGTTCATCGGTCTGTTCGGTACCGTTTGGGGTATTTACAATGCGCTGATCGCCATCGGCATGTCGGGTAACGCATCGATCGACAAGGTTGCAGGTCCGGTCGGTGAAGCGCTGATCATGACCGCCTTCGGTCTGTTCGTCGCCGTTCCAGCCGTTCTGGGTTACAACTGGCTGGTGCGTCGTAACAAAGCTGCGATGGAAGATGTCCGTTCGTTCTCGGCCGACGTGCACTCGGTACTGATCTCGGGCGCCATGTCCACCAGCGAAGCCGGCCGTCTGGCTGGCGCTAAAAAGATTGGATAATTAATCATGTCGATGTCCGTAGGCTCCGATAGCGGAGACGAAGATCAAGTCATGTCGGAAATCAACACGACGCCCCTCGTGGACATCATGTTGGTTCTGCTGATTATCTTCCTGATCACGAGCCCGGTTGTTCTGAAGCTGATCAAGATCAAGCTGCCAGAAGAAACCAACCAGGTCATTCAGACTAAGCCGGAAGATGTCAACATCGTTGTGAGCAAGGATGGCGACATCTACTGGAACCAGAAGAAGATGCGCGACGCCAATGAGCTGTTCGACAATCTGAAGGTGGAAGCGGTGAAATTGCCGCAGCCGGAAGTACACGTTCGTGGCGACCAAGAAACACGCTACGAATCGATCGGCCGCGTTATTTTCACGACCCAGCGCGCTGGTATCCAGAAGGTCGGCTTCATCACCGAACCGCCTGATAAGGGTTAATCCCCGTTAGCGCACCGCAGGCCGGAACACGGCCTGCCCTTCTTAAAAGGAAACATCATGAGTATGAATGTCGGCTCTCCAGCGTCCGCCGGCGCGGATCCGGAACCAATGATGGAAATGAATATGACGCCCCTCATCGACGTGATGTTGGTGCTCATTATCATGATGATCATTACGATTCCGAAGGCCAACCACTCGGTCAACTTGAACATGCCGGTCGGCACCCCGCCGCCACCGACCAAGGACCCAGTGGTCATCACGATCGACGTTGACTTCGACGGTACGATTCTGTGGGATAACAACGTCGTTCCCGACCGCGCCTCCCTCGAAGCGAAACTGACCGAGGTCGCGGCCCAGGCCGATCAGCCGGAGGTGCATCTGCGTCCGAACAAGCTGGTCGAGTACAAGGCCGTCGCCGGTGTCATGGCTGCAGCCCAACGTCTCGGCGTCACTAAAATTGGCCTGGTCGGTAACGAACAGTTCCAATAAATTTGTTCTATGTTCAACGATAGGCAGGACCATTCCTGCCTATTTCGCATTTTGAAGAAAGAAAACTTACCCATGACCAAGTTTCGTCTCGCTCATCTCGGCCTGGTAATGGCCGCTATTGGTTTTACAGCAGCAGCTCCTATTGCAGGTTTTTCGTCGGTCGCCTACGCTGCCGAAGCGGTGCGCGCTGAAATCGGCAAACCATTGCAGGAAGCACAGAAACTGGCTGCGGCAGGAAAGAACAAAGAAGCAGTAGCAAAACTGAAGGAAACCGACTCCGTCGGCAACAAGAGCGCCAACGAAACCTATCTGATCGAACGCACCCGCGCCTCGGCCGCCGCCTCCGCCGGCGACTACGACACCGCCGCGCGCGCCTTTGAGAGCGTGATCAACTCGGGCAAGCTGTCGGCCGCCGAACAACCGAAATTCACCCAGGCCCTGGCCGGTATCTACTACCGCATCAAGGACTATCCGAAAGCGATCACCTGGATCCAGCGCGCGCTCAAGGACAATCCGAACGACGGCGCCATGCACGAACTGCTGATCCAGACCTACTACATCAGCGGCAAGTACGCCGAGGCCGCCAAGGAACTGCAAGCGAGCAAGAACCTGAACGAAGCCCAGCTGGGCATGCTGGCCAACATCCAGCTCAAGCAAAACGACAAGGCCGGCTACGTGCAGACCCTGGAACGCATGGCCGCCAGCTATCCGAAGCCACAGACCTGGGCCGACCTGCTGCAACGCGTGCAAGCCAAGCCTGGCTTCTCGCCGACCCTGTCGCTGGACGTGCTGCGCCTGCGCCTGGCCAACGGCCTGCTGACCAAGCCGTCGGAATACATGGAGATGAGCCAATTGGCGCTGCAAGCGGGTAACCCTGCCGAAGCGATCAAGATCATCAACGAAGGCTACAAAAAAGGCGCGCTGGGCACCGGTTCCGACGCAGCCCGCCACCAGCGCCTGAAAGACCTGGCCGCCAAGACCCAGGCCGACTTCGACGCCAAGCAAGCCGCCGAAGAAGCCGAAGCCGTCAAGAACAAGGACGCCGACGCGCTGGCCAACATGGGCTACGCGCTGGTTTCCGCCGGCAAGGCCGACAAGGGCCTGGCGCTGATGGACCAAGCCGTCAAGCTGGGCACCGGCCGCAATCCGGAAGCGATCAAGCTGCACTACGGTATCGCGCAATCGGTCGCCGGCAAGAAATCGGCCGCCGTGGCGACGCTGAAATCGGTCAAAGGCACGGACGGCACCGCCGACCTGGCCCGCTACTGGACCCTGGGCCTGAACAAAGCCGCGTAATCCGGCTGCGTTGGGTTCCTGAAAGCGCTGTCTGCTCCGGCAGGCGGCGCTTTTTTCCATTTCAATCGCCCAAAATCGGGCAAAAAGCCTCCTTCCCGCCCCGCCCATGCCCTTTGCGGATGTGCATCCCCGAAACAAACCGTATAATCCTCCATTTAGCGACAGTTTCCCCAGATTCCCATGAAGGTATTTCGAGGTCTCCCCAACGCAGCGGCGCGCGCGCCGTGCGCGCTTACGATCGGCAACTTTGACGGTGTCCACCTCGGCCACCAGGCATTGCTGGCCCGCGTGCGCGCCGCCGCCACCGGCCTCGGCCTGGAAGCGGCGGTGATGACCTTCGAACCGCATCCGCGCGAATTTTTCGCCAACAAGGCCGGCGATCCGTCCAAGGCGCCGCCGCGCATCGCCAACCTGCGCGACAAGCTGCAATCGCTGTCCGACAACGGCATCGACCGCGTCATCGTCGAGCACTTCTCGGCGCCGTTCGCCGCCCTCACGCCGCAGGAATTCACCGAAAAGGTGCTGGTCGAGGGCTTGCACGTCAAATGGCTGATGGTCGGCGACGACTTTTGTTACGGCGCGCGCCGCGCCGGCAACGTGCAAATGCTGCTGGAGGCGGGTAAGCAATACGGTTTCCACGTCGAGACCTTGCCGACGGTGATGAACGGCACGACGCGCATCTCGTCGTCGGCCGTGCGCGCCGCGCTCGCCGAAGGCAACTTCACGCACGCCGAGGCGCTGCTGGGCCATCCGTACGCCATCTCCGGCCATGTGATCCACGGCCAGAAATTGGGCCGCACCCTGGGCTTCCCCACCCTCAACCTGCGCGTGCCGCACCGGCCGGCGCTGTCGGGCATCTTCATCGTCCAGGTGCACGGCCTGGCCGAGCACCCGCTGGCCGCCGTCGCCAGCCTGGGCGTGCGCCCGACCGTCGACGACAGCGGCCGCGTATTGCTGGAAGTGCACGTGTTCGACTTCAACCAGGGCTGCTACGGCAAGCAGGTGCGCGTCGAATTCCTGCAAAAGATCCGCGACGAGGAAAAATACGTCGACCTGCCGACCCTGACCGCCGCCATCCACCGCGACGCCGACATCGCCCGCGCGTACTTCGCGCAGCGCGACGGTGCCAGGACCGGCGCCACGACCGCCGCCACGGGCGACCTCATTAGCGCGACCAACGCCACCGACCGAATTTGAGCGCGCGACCAGCCACGCGCGCCGGCTACACAGAATTCCCGCATACATCACTGAAGAAAAAACATGTCCGATAAAAGCAAAGCCCCGAAAAAGCCTGAAAGCAAATACCCGGTCAACATGACCGAAACCCCGTTCCCGATGCGCGGCGACATGGCCAAGCGCGAACCGGGCTGGGTGCAGCAATGGCAGGATAAGAAGATCTACGAGCGCGTGCGCAAGGCCGCCGCCGGCCGTCCGAAATTCATCCTGCATGATGGTCCGCCGTACGCCAACGGCGACATCCACCTTGGCCACGCCGTCAACAAGATCCTCAAGGACATGGTGGTCAAATCGCGCTCGCTGGCCGGTTTCGACGCGCCCTACGTGCCGGGCTGGGATTGCCACGGCATGCCGATCGAAATCCAGATCGAAAAACTGTACGGCAAAAACCTGCCGACCGCCGATGTGCTGACCAAGGCCCGCGCGTACGCGCTGGAACAGGTCGACCGCCAGCGCAAGGACTTCATCCGCCTGGGCGTGCTCGGCGAATGGAACAATCCCTACCTGACGATGAACTTCTCGAACGAGGCCGACGAACTGCGCGCCCTCGGCACGATGCTCGACAAAGGCTACGTCTACCGCGGCCTGAAGCCGGTCAACTGGTGCTTCGATTGCCAGTCCGCCCTGGCCGAGGCCGAGGTGGAATACCAGGACAAGCGCGACCCGGCCATCGATGTCGGCTTCAAGTTCGCCGAGTTCGACAAGCTCGCCAGCGCCTTCGACCTGGTCCAGCTGCCCACCCACGAAGGCTATATCGTCATCTGGACCACCACGCCGTGGACCATCCCGTCCAACCAGGCGCTCAACGTCAACCCGGAGGTCACCTACGCGCTGGTGCAAACCGCGCGCGACGGCCAGCCGATGCTGCTGATCCTGGCGCAGGACCTGGTCGAATCGTCGCTGGCGCGCTTCAAACTCGATGGCGTGACCATCGCCACCTGCAAGGGCGAGGACCTGGCCGGCATCAGCTTCCTGCATCCGCTGCACGGCGCCGACACCTTCTACAACCGCCTCTCGCCGATGTATTTGGCCGACTATGTGACCACCGAGAGCGGCACCGGCGTGGTCCACTCCGCGCCCGCGTATGGCCTGGACGACTTCATCTCCTGCAAGGCGCACGGCATGAAGGACGACCAGATCCTGACGCCGGTCATGGGCGACGGTAAATTCGTCTCGACCCTGCCACTGTTCGGCGGCATGACCATCTGGGAAGCGTCCAAGCCGATCTGCAACGCGCTGCGCGAAGCCGGCGCGCTGTTCGAGGTCAAGATGTTCGACCACAGCTACATGCACTGCTGGCGCCACAAGTCGCCCATCATCTACCGCGCCACCTCGCAGTGGTTCGCCGGCATGGACATCAAGCCGAACGACGGCGGCGCCTCGCTGCGCGAAACCGCGCTCAAAGGCATCGCCGAGACCAAGTTCTTCCCGGACTGGGGCCAGGCGCGCCTGCACGGCATGATCGCCAACCGTCCCGACTGGACCCTGTCGCGCCAACGCCAGTGGGGCGTGCCGATGGCCTTCGTGGTGCACAAGGAAACCGGCGCGCTGCATCCGCGCACGCCCGAGCTGCTCGAACAAGTGGCCCAGCTGATCGAAAAAGGCGGCATCGACGCCTGGCTGGCGCTCGACCTGAAAGACCTGATCGGCGACGAAGCGGCCGCCTACGCCAAGAACAAGGACACGCTCGACGTCTGGTTCGATTCCGGCACCACCCACCAGACCGTGCTGCGCGGCTCGCACAAGGAGCAGTCGGCCTTCCCCGCCGACCTGTATCTGGAAGGTTCGGACCAGCACCGCGGCTGGTTCCACTCGTCGCTGCTGACATCGTCGATGCTGAACGGCGCGCCGCCGTACAAAGCCCTCTTGACGCACGGCTTCACCGTCGACGGCGAGGGCAAGAAGATGTCCAAGTCGCTGGGGAACACGCTGGCGCCGCAAAAGATCTCCGACACGCTCGGCGCCGACATCCTGCGCCTGTGGATCGCCTCGACCGACTACACCGGCGAGCTGTCGATCTCCGACGAGATCCTCAAGCGCGTGACCGAAGCCTATCGCCGCATCCGCAACACGCTGCGCTTCCTGCTGGCGAACATCTCGGACTTCGACCACGCGCGCGACGCCGTGCCGGTGGCCGAGCTGCTGGAAATCGACCGCTACGCGATCGCCAACATGGCCGCGCTGCAGAAGGAGATGGAAGCCCACTACGAACAGTACGAGTTCCAGCCGGTCTACTCCAAGCTGCAGAACTACTGCTCCGAGGACCTGGGCGGCTTCTACCTCGACATCCTCAAGGACCGTCTATACACGTCGGCCGTCGGCTCGCACGCGCGCCGCTCGGCGCAAACGGCGCTGTGGCACATCACGCAAAGCCTGCTGCGCGTGATGGCGCCGGCACTGTCGTTCACCGCCGAAGAGGCATGGGTCATTTTCGCCGGCGAGGAAGCGTTCAAGGCCAGCGACGAAACCATCTTCACGCAAACCTGGTGGCAGCTGCCGGCACCGGCCGACGCCGACGCGCTGCTGGCCAAGTACAACACCCTGCGCGCGGTGCGCACCGACGTGACCAAGCAGCTCGAAGACCTGCGCACCTCGGGCGCGATCGGCTCGTCGCTGCAGGCGGAGCTGACCATCAAGGCCGCCGGCGACAAGTACGAGCTGCTGGCCAGCCTGGAGGACGACCTCAAATTCGTCTTCATCACGTCGCTGGCGCAAGCCGTCGAAGTGGCCACCGAAGCCGATGAAGCGGTCGAAGTGGCCGCCTCCACGGCCGAAAAGTGCGAACGCTGCTGGCACTACCGCGCCGACGTCGGCGCGCACGCGGACCATCCGACGCTCTGCGGCCGTTGCCACAGCAATCTGTTTGGTGCGGGCGAAAAACGCAAGTTCGCTTAATATTGGGGCCGCCGATTTTTACAAGAAATCGGCGGCGCCGTCGCCACGAACCTCTCTGATATTTTATGGCCACTAAAAAAATCTTCCCGACCAAGTCGTCTTCCAGTTTGATCCCTTGGCTCGGCATCGCCTTTATCATCGTGCTGATCGACCAGCTGTCGAAGATCACCATCACCCGCACCTTCCAGCTGGGCGAGGAAAAATTCATCACCTCGTTCTTCAATCTGGTGCTGGCCTATAACAAGGGGGCGGCGTTCAGCTTCCTGCACAGCGCCGGCGGCTGGCAGCGCTATTTCTTCACCGGGATCGGCATCGCCGCCGCCGCCTACATCATCTACCTGTTGAAAAAACACGGTGGCCAACGCATGTTCTCGTGGGCGCTGTCGCTGGTGCTCGGCGGCGCGGTCGGCAACGTCATCGACCGCCTGCTGTACGGCCACGTGGTCGACTTCCTCGACTTCCACCTGGCCGGCTGGGGCCACTTCCCGGCGTTTAACATCGCCGACGCGGCCATCTGCATCGGCGCGGCGCTGTTCATCCTCGACGAGCTGCGGCGCGTGAACAAATAAGCGGGAGAGCGGCATTATGGAATTGACCGGTAAAAAAATCGTCCTCGGCCTGTCCGGCGGCGTGGCTTGCTACAAGGCGGCGGAACTGTGCCGCGCGCTGTCCAAGGCCGGGGCCTCGGTGCAGGTGGTGATGACCGACGCCGCCACCCACTTCATCACCGCCGTCACCATGCAAGCCCTGTCGGGCAACAAGGTGTTCAGCAGCCAGTGGGACCCGCGCGTCGACAATAACATGGCCCACATCGACGTCACCCGCGACGCCGACGCGATCCTGATCGCGCCCTGCTCGGCCGACTTTATGGTTAAATTGGCGCACGGCGTCTGCGACGACCTGCTGTCGACCATGTGCCTGGCGCGCCCGCGTCGCGTGCCGCTGCTGGTGGCGCCGGCGATGAACGTCGAAATGTGGCAGAACCCCGCCACCCAGCGCAACACAAGGCAGCTGGAGGACGACGGCATCGTCATCTTCGGCCCCGCCGCCGGCGACCAGGCGTGCGGCGAAGTGGGCATGGGCCGCATGCTGGAACCGGCGCAGCTGCTGGAGGAATTGATCGCGTCGTTCCAGCCGAAAGTCCTGGCCGGAAAGCGCATCCTGATCACCGCCGGCCCGACCTTCGAGCCGATCGATCCGGTGCGCGGCATCACCAATCTGTCGTCCGGAAAAATGGGCTACGCGGTGGCGCGCGCGGCGCGCGAAGCCGGCGCCGAGGTGGTGCTGGTGTCCGGCCCGACGGCGCTGCCGGCGCCGTTCGGCGTGCAGCGCATCAACGTGCAAAGCGCGGTGCAGATGCACGACGCGGTGCTGGCCAATGTCGACCACCAGCATATCTTCATCGCCGTGGCGGCCGTCGCCGACTGGCGCGTGTCCAATTCCAGCGAACAGAAACTGAAGAAGAATCCGGACGGCTCGGTGCCGGACCTGAAGTTCGAGCAGAATCCGGACATCCTGGCCACCGTTGCCGCGCGCACCTCGCTGGCCGGGCATCCGTACTGCGTCGGCTTCGCCGCCGAATCGGAAAACCTGATCCAGTTCGGCGCCGACAAACGCGAGAAAAAAGGCATTCCCCTGCTGGTCGGGAACATCGGCCACCACACCTTCGGCCAGGACGACAACACCATTATCCTGTTCGACGAAAACGGCCACACCATCCTGCCGCGCGCCGACAAACTGACCCTGGCGCGCCAGCTGATTTCCGAAATCTCCAAACGCATCTCGCAGCACTCGCTGTTCGCAAAATAATAGAGCCAAGAGCATGAATAGAATTGACCTCAAAATCCTCGACCCGCGCATGAAAGACCAGTTGCCGGCCCACGCCACCCCGGGTTCGGCCGGCCTCGATCTGCGCGCCTGCATCGACGCGCCGATCACCATCGAACCAGGTGAAACGGTGCTGATTCCAACCGGCCTGGCAATCCACATCGCCGATCCTGGCTACGCCGCGATGATCCTGCCGCGCAGCGGCATGGGCCACAAGAACGGCATCGTACTGGGGAATCTGGTAGGCTTGATCGATTCCGATTACCAGGGTCAGTTGATGATCTCGACATGGAACCGGGGTAAAAACGCCTTCACCCTGAACCCGATGGAGCGCTTAGCGCAGCTGATCATCGTTCCAGTTATGCATGTTAATTTCAACGTCGTCGAAGAATTCGACACCAGCGAACGCGGTGCCGGCGGTTTTGGAAGCACCGGAAAACACTAAAAAAACACGGAGACTAGGGATGGTCCAGCAACACAATTCGAAGAAATTCGCCACTATATCCCTGCTTGCAGCGGCCATGCTGCTGTCGGCCTGTTCGACCTTCAACTCCAGGACCGCCGAACCGGAACCGGGTCCGGTGGTCGCCCGCACCGTCGACGAAGGCGCGCCGGTGGTCACCGCCAAGATGGCGGCCGCGCGCCAGGCGCTGGGACAGATGGTCGCGCTGCAGGACCGCCTGTACCGCATCGCCGGCCCGCTGTTGATCAACAATGCGGACCTGTGCCGCAACCAGGCCCGCAACCTGCTCGGCTTCACCGCCAAGAACAAATACTCGTATTCCGGCGAATTCGTCGACGCCGCGCAGTCGGTGCTGAACTACGGCGACCGGCTGGAAGTAGCCAGCGTGCTGGCCGGCAGCGGCGCCGCGCGCGTGGGCCTGCGCAAGGGCGACGTGCTGCTGGCGGCCGAAGGCAAAAGCCTGCCCACCGGCCAGCACGCCGAGACCGAGGCAGCCGGCGTACTGGGTCCGCTGGTGGCCAACAACCAGTCGCTCAACCTGATCGTCGAACGCAATGGCAGCAACCAGGCGCTCAAGGTGCCGGTCACGCGCGCCTGCGCCTTCAAGATCGACATCGGCAACTCGGACAATATCAACGCCTACTCGGACGGCCAGCGCGTGATGATCACACGCGGCATGGTCAACTTCGCGCAGACCGACGAAGCCATCGCCTATGTGCTGGCCAAGGACATCGCCCACAATGTGCTGGGCCACGCCGCCAAGACGCGCTCCGCCTACACGGTCGGCAGCATCATCGACAATCTGGTCGCAGTGCGGCCGGACCTGTCGATGCTGATCGGCAGTGCCGGCATCAAGCCGATGCCGCAGGAGCTGGACGCGGCGGCCGATTCGCTGTCGCTGTACATGGTGGCGCGGGCCGGCTACAGCACGGCGCAGGCGCGCGCCTTCTGGCAGCGGCTGGCCAGCCAGTATCCTGCCTCGGTGCTGAACGGGTACACCGCCAACCACCCCGGCATCAACTACCGCCTGTCCGCGATCGACAAGACCGTCGCCGACATCAAGGGCAAGCAGGCGGCCAAGAAGCCGCTGGTGCCGTGACCCACATGAAAAAACCGGCACTGGCGGCGGTCCTGCTGGTGTCGATGGCCGTATCGGGCCTGGCCCAGGCGGCACAATGGCGCAAAGTCAGCTCGGGGCCGGGCAACGTCTTCTACATCGATAGCACCAAGGTGGTCAAAAAGGACAAGACGCGCAAGGTGTGGTCGCTGCACTCCTATACCAGGGCGCAGCAGACGCCCGAAGGCAAGCCTTACCGCTCGGTCAAGGCGCAGCACCTGTATTCCTGCGAGGACCGCACGGCGGTGATGCTGTCGCAAGTGTTCTATCCCGAAACGATGGGCAGGGGCGAACCGGTCGAGAACTATATCTACGAAAAATTCAGCCCGGAGGAAGTGACGCCGGGCAGCCCGTTCGAAAAAGCGTTGGCAAAGGTGTGCAAGCGCTGACTTCGCGCATGCCTTAGCGGATGTTAGGGAAATCCGGGAACACGGTGCCCATCAGCCAGGTCAGGGCGCCGCAGAACACCACGGCGATAATCAGCACGATCAGCAGCCGGCCGAATTTGGGTGAGCCGTCGTCTTCCTTGTGGTCGGTCATGGCAGTTCCTGCAAGCTTTGGATAGCCGTAGTATATTCCATCCATGGACAGCATCGATCTCGAAGTACTCAAAACCAGCGCCGCGTGGATCGCCTCCGGGCGCCGCTGCGAACTTATAACCGTCATCAAGACCTGGGGCTCGAGTCCCCGCCCGGTCGGCGCCACCCTGGCCATTTGCGAAGATGGCACGGTGATCGGCTCCGTCTCGGGCGGCTGCATCGAAGATGACCTGATCGCGCGCGTGCGCGACGAAGGCATCAGCCGCAGCTTGCCCGAAATCGTCAGCTACGGCATCACCGCCGACGAGGCGCACCGTTTCGGCCTGCCCTGCGGCGGCACCATCGAACTGTCGATCGAGCCGCTGTCGGAGCGCAGCCGGGTGGCAGAACTGCTGGAGCGGCTGGAACGGCATGAACTGGTGCAGCGCCGCCTCGATCTGCAGACCGGCGACGTCGAGCTGTCGCAGGCGGCGCCTGGCGCGCAGATGCAGGTGAGCAAGCGCGCCATGGTCACGCTGCACGGACCGCGCTGGCGTCTGCTGATCATCGGCGCCGGACAGCTCTCGCGCTTCCTGGCGCAAATCGCCACCGCGATGGACTACCACGTCATCGTATGCGACCCGCGCGAGGAATACCGCGCCGGCTGGCAGGTCGACGGCGTGCAGCTGGTGCACGACATGCCGGACGATATCGTGCTGTCGATGAAGCTGGACCACCGCAGCGCCGTGGTGGCGCTGACGCACGACCCCAAGCTGGACGACCTGGCGCTGATGGAGGCGTTGAAGTCGGACGCGTTCTACGTCGGCGCGATCGGCTCGCGTCTGAACAACAGCAAGCGCCGCGAGCGCCTGCTGGAATTCGACCTGACGCCGGAGCAGCTGGCGCGCCTGCACGGGCCGATCGGCCTGTACATCGGCAGCAAAACGCCGTCGGAGATCGCCATCTCGATCCTGGCCGAGCTGACCGCGATCAAAAACGGCGTGCCGACGACGATGCTGATCCCGCACGCCGCCTCGCCGGCGGCGCCCGGCGACACCGTCTGCGCGGTCGATAACGGCGCGGTGTAAAAGTTCGAAAGCAAGAAGCGGAAAGACGGAAACACGTAGGGCGGATTAGCGTAGCGTAATCCGCCGTGCATGCGTGATCGGCGGCTCATGGCGGATTACGCGCTACGCGCTAATCCGCCCTACGAAAATCGTAATCGCCAACAGAACATTCATCTGAAAATTCCATGAGCACCGCCAACCTTCTCCGCCTGATATTCCTGGCCGCCATCTGGGGCGGCTCCTTCCTGTTCATGCGGATCGCCGCGCCGGTGCTGGGCGCCGCCGTCCTGATCGAATACCGCGTGCTGTTCGCCTCCCTCTTCCTGGCCGTGATCGCGGTCGTGCTGAAAAAGCCGCTCAACCTGCGCAAGCACTGGAAGCACTACCTTATCCTCGGCCTGTTCAACTCCGCGCTGCCGTTCCTGATGTTCGCCTTCGCCGCGCGAACGCTGTCGGCCTCACTACTGGCCGTGCTGAACGCCACCACGCCGCTGTGGGGCACCCTGATCGCCGCCATTCTCACGCGCCGAATGGTCGGCGGCAAAGTCATGCTCGGCCTTCTGCTGGGCGCGTGCGGCGTCGCGCTGCTGGTCGGCTTCGACCATGTCAGCACCAAACCCGGCGCCGGCCTCGCGATTGCCGCCGTGCTGTTCGCCTCCTTCAACTACGGCATCGCCAGTAACTACGCCAAATCGGTCAAGGATGTCGAGCCGCTGTCCAACGCACACGGCTCCATGTGGGCCTCGACGCTGCTGGTGCTGCCGATTGTGCCGTTCTTCCCGGCACCGGGCGAGCCGACCATCGGCATCATGGGCGCCGTGGTCGCGCTGGGTGTACTGTGCAGCGGCATCGCCTACCTGATCTACTTCCGGCTGATTCAGGATGTCGGCCCAGCGTCGGCGCTGACGGTGACCTTCCTCAGCCCCTTGTTCGGCATTTTGTGGGGCACGCTGTTCCTCGGCGAGACGATCGGTTGGTACACCATCGTCGGCGCCGCCATCGTCATCGCCGGCACGGCGCTGGTCACCGGCTTCCGCCCCAACTTCGGGGCGCTGCGCAAAACCAAGACCGTATGAAACGCTTCACACTCGACCTGCCGGCCAACTACCGGCTGCACGATATCCTGGCCTTCCACAGCCGCGACACAGAAAGCGTGGCCGAGGAAGTCGGCGACACGCACCTGCGCAAAGGCGTGATGCTGGACGGCGTGCCGGTGGTGCTCGCGGTGGTGTTTGATAACGCGCTGGCGCCCACCAGCGCCAGCTGCACGGTGCACGCCGACGGCAAGCTGGCCAAAGCCGCGCAACAGCGCGTGCGCGAAGCGGCGCTCAGCATCCTCGGGTTGCGCATCGATCCCGAAGCGTTTTGCGCCTTCGCCGCCAAGGACGCCATGTTCGGCCCCTTGACCTTGGCGCAGCCGGGACTGCGCATCGTGCAATCGGCCACCGTGTTCGAAGCGCTGACCTGGGCCATCATCGGCCAGCAGATCAACCTGTCGTTCGCCATCTCGCTGCGCCGCACCTTCATCCTGCAGGCCGGCCGTCAGCATAGCAGCGGCTTGTGGTGCTACCCGGAGGCGGCCGACGCGGTAAAACTGGGCATCGACGATCTGACCAGCCGCAAATTCTCGCGCGCCAAGGCGGAGACCTTGCTGCGGCTGGCGAACCTGGTGGCCAGCGGCGAACTGCAACTGGACGTCACGCCGGCCAACAGCATCGAACAGATCTCGGCGGCGCTGCTGGCCGTCAAAGGCATCGGCCCGTGGACGGTGAATTACGGCCTGCTGCGCGGCTACGGCTACGCCGACTGCTCGCTGCACGGCGACGTCGCCATCCGCGCGGCGCTGCAACAGCTGCTGGGTGAAGACACGAAGCCCGACATGCCGCGCACCGAACAAATCCTGGCCCGCTACGCGCCCCACCGCACGATGGCCGCCGCCCACTTGTGGGCCAGCCTGCACCCGCGCGGCGACAGCGACGACAAAGATTCCGCTTGAGCCTGACGTAACGTCAGGCTTTACGATTCCGGCATCTCCGACACTATCAAGGATGCCATGAGCTGGATCGAAAAACTGCTGCCGCCCCGCTTCAACCGCAACGGCGCCGAACCGCGCCAGTCGATACCGGCCGGACTGTGGATCAAGTGTCCGGAATGCGAGGCGGTGCTGTACCGCGCCGACCTCGAAGCCAATCTCCACGTCTGCCCGAAATGCAGCCACCACCTGCGCATCCGCGCGCGCGCCCGTCTCGACGCCCTGCTCGATGCAGGCGGCCGGCACGAGATCGGCCAGGAAGTGCTGTCCGTCGATCCGCTCAAGTTCAAAGGCAGCAAAAGCTATCCGGCGCGCCTGCAAGCGGCGATGGAAGCCACCGGCGAGACCGACGCGATCATCGTCATCGGCGGCGCGATTCTGTCGGTGCCTGTGGTGGTGGCGTGCTTTGAATTCGATTTTATGGGCGGCTCGATGGGATCGGTGGTCGGCGAACGTTTCGTGCGCGGCGTGCAGGCCGCCATCGACCAGCATGTGCCATTCATCTGCATCACCGCCAGCGGCGGCGCGCGCATGCAGGAAGGCCTGCTGTCGCTGATGCAGATGGCGAAAACCACCGCCATGCTGGCCAAGCTGGCGGAAAAAGGACTGCCTTTCGTCTCGGTGCTGACCGACCCCACCTCGGGCGGCATATCGGCCTCGTTCTGCTTCCTGGGCGATCTGGTGATCGCCGAGCCGAAGGCGCTGATCGCCTTCACCGGCGCGCGCGTCATCAAAAGCACCTTGGGCGTGACGCTTCCGGAGGGCTACCAGCGGTCGGAATTCCTGCTCGAACGCGGCGCCATCGACATGATCGTCGACCGCCGCGACATGCGCGCCGAACTGGCATCGCTCCTTGCCTTGCTGCTCAAGCTGCCGAAGGACGCGGTGGCTTGAACCGCCCGGTCGGCGTACACTATCGCGCATGAACGAACATCGCAATCACGCCGTACTGAAAATCGGCGAACTGGCCACGCGCTCCGGGCTGACGATACGCGCGCTACACCACTACGACAGCATCGGCCTGCTCAAGCCATCCGCACACACCGACTCCGGCTATCGCCTCTACAACCGGGCCGACGTCGCCCGCCTGCACCAGATCCAGGCGCTGCGCCGCTTCGGCATGTCGCTGGCGGACATCGGTACCTTCCTCGCCAGTCCCGACGCGCCGTTCGCCGACGTCGTCGCGCAGCAGATCGCCACGCTCGACCAGCAAATCGCGCAAGCGAGCGCGCTGCGCGAGCAGCTCTCGCACCTGCACCGGCAGATGGCTGGCGGCGGCGAGCCGGAACTGGCCGACTGGCTGTCCACGCTGGAGCTGATGAACCTCTACGACAAATACTTCACCAAGGACGAATTGCACCGCCTGCCCTTCTGGCAGCAGGACGCGCGCCGCATCAGCGGCTGGGCCGCGCTGGTCGCGCAGATACGGGACGTGATGGGGAAAGGCGTGCCGCCAGCCGACGCCGGGCCGCGCCAGCTGGCCGAGCGCTGGATGCAGATGCTCGAGCGCGACACCGCCGCCAACCCCGACTTCGCGCGCCGCATCACCGTCATGATGGAGATGGAGCCGGCCGCGCAACTGCACACGGGGATCACGCCGCAGCTGAAGCAGTACGTGATCGAAGCGTTCGGGGAACATAAACTGGCGCTGTACGCCGACTACCTCGACGAGGACGAACTGGCAAGCATGCGCGTCGGCGCCAGCCAGCATGGCGCGCAGTGGATGGCGCTGATCGCAGCGGTCCACCGGCAGCTCGAAGCCGGCGCCGATCCCGCCGATGCGGCATCGCAAGCACTGGCCCGCGAATGGATGACCTTGTTCAGCGCCCGCATCGGCGACAACCCGGCGACGCTGGAAAAAATACGCCACGCCCACACGCACGAGCCGCGGTTACTCATCGGCACCTGGGTCACGCCCGCGATGCTCGATTTCATCCGCGCATCGTGCGCCACGTTGCCGCCGGCCTGACTTGCCCGCCCGTTTGAGCGGGCGTAAAGTGAAGCACCGACGACCGCATTACGCTTGCGGAGGTGCCCCATGGACCATCACATCAAAACCGATTACGACACGGACTTTCTCGTCTGGCTGCAAAGCCAGGCCGAGCTACTGCACGCCAAGCAATTCGACCGACTGGACGTGGAACATCTGATCGAGGAACTCGAAAGTATGGCAGGCAAGGAAAGGCGCGAGTTCAAACATCGCATCGTGCAATTAACGATGCACCTACTGAAGTGGAAGGTGCAGCCTGACCACATTTCTGGCAGTTGGCTTCGTTCGATAAGAGAACAGCGCTATAGCATTGCTGACCTGATCGCCGAAATACCCAGCTTGCAGCCGCTACTGAACAATTGCGCGACGCAAAGCTATGCACTGGCGGTCGCGCTCGCCGCAGACGAAACACACCTACCAACGTCGGCCTTTCCCGCGACGATGCCGTTCTCTATGGAGCAGTTGCTCGATCCCGACTATCTACCGTAAGCGAAGGTGCAACATGGACGATCATATCAACACCGACCACGAAGCCGACTTTCTCGTCTGGACCAGCGCCCAGATAGAAATGCTGCGCGCCAAACAGTTCGACCGGCTCGACCTGGAAAACATCATCGAGGAGCTTGAGAGCATGGCGCGCGCTGAAAAACATGAACTCGAACACCGCATCGAGAGACTGATCACACATCTTTTAAAATGCGAGCTTCAACCCGGGCAGATATCAGGTAGCTGGCTTGGCACGATACGCGAACAGCGCTACCGCATCGCAAAATTGCTAAAAGCAATGCCTAGCATGAAGCCACTACTCGACTCGTACATCGCGATGGCTTACGACCACGCCGCGGCACGCGCAGCGGACGAAACGCATCTGCCCAAAGCGGCCTTGCCATCCAAGATGCCGTTCACCAAGGAACAACTGCTCGATCCCGACTACCTGCCATAAAGCCGCCATCCAATAGTAAAAGCCGCTGACCCCTGTAAAAGGATCAACGGCTTTCGAATTTGGTTGCGGGGACAGGATTTGAACCTGTGACCTTCGGGTTATGAGCCCGACGAGCTGCCAGACTGCTCCACCCCGCGTCTGTGCAATCATTATAGGGCAGTTCGGCAACTTAGGCAATGTTAATCCTGAAATCGCGTGCGATAGTCCGAATAAATGCATTCCCCAGCCGCCGTAGCCAATGCCGTGCGCGGCGCAATCGGTGTAAAGTAACCAATATGAACAAAAATATCCTCCCCTGAGCACCTTCCCCTATGAAATTCTGTTCCGAATGCGCCTCCCCCGTCAGCCTGCTGATCCCAGCCGGCGACAACCGTCCCCGCTACGTTTGCGAAAGCTGCTCCACCATCCATTATCAAAACCCGAAAATGGTACTGGGCACGATCCCCGTGTGGGAACGCGATGGCGAGTTGAAACTCCTGCTGTGCAAGCGCGCGATCGAACCGCGCTACGGCTACTGGACCCTGCCCGCCGGCTTCATGGAAAACGATGAAACCACGGCCGAGGCGGCGATGCGCGAGACGCAGGAGGAAGCCGGCGCCAATGTCGAACTGGGTAAACTGTTTTCACTGTTGAACGTCTCGCGCGTGCACCAGGTCCATATGTTCTACCTGGCCACGCTGCTCGACCTCGACTTCGCGCCCGGCGAGGAAAGCCTGGACGTGCAAATGTTCAGCGAGGCGGAGATTCCGTGGGACGACCTGGCCTTCCCCACCATCCGCACGACGCTGGAACTGTTCTTCGCCGACCGCGCGCGCATGCGCAAAGACGGCAGCGCCGGCTACGGCTTCCACGCCCAGGACATCACCCGCGCGATGCGCTCGGACGCGGAACCGACGTGATCCCCTGGCTCGAACGCGACACGCCGTTCCCCGACGTCTCGCAGGCGCTGACGTCGGAGGCGCCGGGCTTGCTGGCCGCCGGCGCCGACCTGTCGCCGCAACGCTTGCTGATGGCTTACCGCCACGGCATCTTCCCGTGGTTCTCGGAAGGCCAGCCCATTCTTTGGTGGAGCACCGATCCACGGATGGTGCTGATGACCGAGCGCTTCCGCATCTCCGACAGCCTGAAGAAGACGCTGCGCAAGGTCGAACGCGAGATGGCGGCCGGCGGCCGCTGGCAGGTGCGCTTCGACAGCGCGTTCGAGGATGTCATGCGGGCCTGCGCCGCGCCGCGCCGCGACGGCCCCGGCACGTGGATTTCGGAGGACATCATCGACGGCTACACCGGCCTGCACAAGCTCGGCTACGCGCATTCGGCCGAAGTGTGGCTGGACGGCGAGCTGGTCGGTGGCGCCTACGGCGTCTCGATCGGCCGCATGTTCTACGGCGAATCGATGTTCGCCCGCGTGACCGACGGTTCCAAGATCGCGCTCGCCTATCTGGTGGGCTTCCTGCGCCGGCACGGCGTCAAGATGATCGATTGCCAACAAGAGACCGGGCACCTGGCATCGCTGGGCGCGGCGCCGATCCCGCGTGCGCAATTCCTGGCGCATCTGCGCAACAATATTGAATTGCCGCAAATCACCGTGTGGGAACCCATTGCACCGCTGGCTACGGCCAGTTAAGCTAAAGGTGACAAGCGCCATACACAACTAAGCGCTATCATAAGGAATAGAACCTCGCCATCGATAGGACGTGCATGACGCACCTGAACGATCTGCCTTTCGCGACGCTGCAGTTTTACACCACGGCGCCCTACCCTTGCAGCTATCTGGACGCGCGCCAGGCGCGCTCGCAGGTGGCTACGCCTTCCCACCTGATCAACGCCGACGTCTACTCGGAACTCGTCAAAAACGGTTTCCGGCGCAGCGGCATCTTTACATACCGGCCATATTGCGACGGCTGCCAGGCTTGCATCCCGGTGCGCGTAGTGGTCGACCAGTTCGCTCCCAACCGGGGCCAGCGCCGCGCCTGGGCCCGGCACAGCGACCTGCGCGCCGGCGTCGCCACCCTGCAATTCTCCGACGAGCACTACGAACTGTACCTGCGCTACCAGAGCAGGCGCCACGCCGGCGGCGGCATGGACCAGGACAGCCGCGACCAGTACGCGCAATTCCTGCTGCAAAGCCGCGTCAACACGCGGCTGGTCGAGTTCCGCGAGCCCGGCGGCACCTTGCGCATGGTCAGCATCATCGACGTCCTGTCGGACGGCCTGTCGTCGGTGTACACCTTCTTCGATCCGGATGTCGAGGGCGCCTCCTACGGCACCTTCAACGTGCTGTGGCAGATCGCCCAGGCGCGCGAGCTGAGCCTGCCCTACATCTACCTGGGCTACTGGATCAGGGAAAGCCCGAAAATGTCCTATAAAACCAACTTCAAACCGCTGGAAGCGCGCATCAAGGGCGTGTGGAGCGTGTTGGAGGCCTGATAAACGCTGATAAAATACCGGGGCCAACAACCAGAGCCCCCTCATGTCCGAAAAATTCCTGTATTCCCTGGCCCGTCCGATGCTGTTCTCGATGGACGCCGAAGCCGCGCACCACTTCACCCTTCCCGCGCTTAAACGCGCCGCCGCGCTGGGCTTGACCAAGCTGGTCAAGCAACCGGCGGCGGACCCGCGCACCGTGATGGGTGTCACGTTCAAGAATCCGGTCGGCCTCGCCGCCGGGCTGGACAAGGACGGCGCCTTCATCGACGCGCTGGCGGACCTGGGCTTCGGCTCGATCGAGGTGGGCACAGTGACCCCGCGCGGCCAGGCCGGCAATCCCAAGCCGCGCATGTTCCGCCTGCCGGCCGCGCACGCCATCATCAACCGCATGGGCTTTAACAACGGCGGCGTCGACGCCTTCGTCGCCAATGTGCAAGCGTCGCGCTTCTACCAGGACAAGGCCGGCGTGCTGGGCCTGAACATCGGCAAAAACGCCGACACGCCGATCGAGCGCGCGGCCGACGACTACCTGCACTGCCTGGAAAAAGTCTATCCCTACGCCAGCTATGTGACGGTCAATATTTCCTCGCCCAACACCAAGAACCTGCGCCAATTGCAAGGCGGCTCCGAGCTCGACGGCCTGCTGGCGCAGTTGAAGGACGCGCAGGCGCGTCTGGCCGACCAGCACAAGCGCTACGTGCCGCTGGCCCTGAAAATCGCGCCGGACATGGACGGCGACCAGGTCAAGAATATCGCCGACGCGCTGCTGCGCCACAAGATCGACGGCGTCATCGCCACCAACACCACCCTGAGCCGCGACGCCGTGGCCGGCATGCGCCACGGCGCCGAGGCGGGCGGACTATCGGGCGCGCCGGTGTTCGAGCTGTCCAACACCGTCATCCGCCTGCTCAAGGCCGAACTGGGCGACGCCCTGCCGATTATCGGCGTTGGCGGTATCATGCGCGGTGCGGACGCCAAGGTCAAAATGGACTGCGGCGCGCAACTGGTGCAGTTGTACAGCGGCCTGATCTACGCTGGCCCGGCACTGGTCAACGATTGCGCGCAGGCAGTGCGCGGACATTAAGGAGCGGGCATGCAAAAGGTACAACTTGGTTCCAGCGATCTGAAGGTGACGAAGATTTGCCTGGGGACGATGACGTTCGGCGAGCAAAACACCGAGGCCGACGCCCACAGCCAGCTCGACTACGCGGTCGAGCGCGGCATCAACTTCATCGACACCGCCGAGATGTATCCAGTCATGCCGCGCGCCGAAACGCAGGGCGCCACCGAGCGCTTCATCGGCACCTGGCTGAAGAAATCGGGCATGCGCGACAAGGTGGTGCTGGCGACCAAGGCCGCCGGTCCGAATCCGAACATCCACTGGGTACGCGACGGCAAGCTCAACTTCGACGCCGCCAACCTGCGCGCGGCGGTCGACACCAGCCTGCAACGCCTGCAGACCGAGCATATCGATTTATATCAATTGCACTGGCCCAGCCGCAACGTGCCGATCTTCGGCGCCAGCGTCTTCAATCCACAGCTGGAGCGCGAGTGCGTGGCCGTCGAGGAAACCTTGGCCGCGCTGGCCGAGCTGATCAAGGAAGGCAAGATCGGCGCGATCGGCGTCTCCAACGAATCGTGCTGGGGCGTGAGCGAGTTCATCAAGCAATCGGAGATGAAGGGCCTGCCGCGCATCGCCTCCATCCAGAACCTGTACAACCTGACGGCGCGCCACTACGAGACCAGTTTCCTCGACGAGACCTGCTTCCGCGAAAACGTCGGCCTGCTGGCGTACAGCCCGTTGGCCTTCGGCCAATTGACGGGCAAGTACCACGACGACCCGAACGCGCACGGCCGGCTGACGATCTTCCCGCCGACGTGGAGCCCGCGCTACCTGCGGCCGACGGTGCTGGCGGCTGTCGCGCAATACACCGAGCTCGCGCGCGACAACGGCCTGACGCCGACGCAACTGGCGCTGGCCTGGTGCTATGGCCGCTGGAACGTCGCCTCGACCATCATCGGCGCTACCAGCCTGGCGCAGCTGAAGGAAAACATCGACGCCTACGACGTCGAGCTCACGCCGGAAATCATCGCGCAAATCGACGCCATCCACGCCAGCCTGCCCAATCCCGGCCAATAACCGGGGTCAAGTCTGTCATTCGGACACGAGCTGAACCAGCAGGATGCCGTACGCCGGCACTTACCGATCGGTCCGTGTCCGAATGTCAGACTTGACCCCGGGGGATGGATATATGGTTAGACGCAATGGTTCGTTGGTGTTCAATTGTGCGGCTGCTATCCTGTGCCACTACCTTCGCACACGAGACCGCCACATGACTTCACGCCACATCGCCACACCGCTTTTGCTGAGCACGCTGATCGCCACCATCGTCATCCCCGCCTTCGCGCAGGACGCGCCCGCCGACGGCGAGTTGCAGTCGGTGGTCGTCACCGGCACCTACGCCAAGAACCGCCGCACCATCGATTCCGAATCGCCCGTCGACATCATCAGCGCGCGCGAGCTGCAGGCCAGCGGCTCGACCGAACTGGCCACCGTGCTCGGCCGTCTGGTGCCGTCGATGAACTTCCCGCGCCCGTCCGGCGCCGACACCAGCGATGCTGTGCGCCCGGCCCAGTTGCGCGGCCTGTCGCCCGACCAGACCCTGGTGCTGGTCAACGGCAAGCGCCGCTACACCTCGGCCGTGGTCAACGTCAACGGCACGCAAGGGCGCGGCTCGGCGCCGGTCGACCTGAACGCGATCCCGCTGGCGGCCATCGAACGCATCGAGGTGCTGCGCGACGGCGCGGCGGCCCAGTACGGCTCCGACGCGATCGCCGGCGTCATCAACATCATCCTCAAAAAAGGCGCGGCCGGCGGCGATGTCGAAGTCGGCTACGGCGAGTACAAGGAAGGCGACGGCAAACAGAAAACCGTGCGCGGTTCGGCCGGCTTCAGCCTCGGCGACCAAGGCTGGGTGCGCGTGGCGATCGAGGCGGCCGACCGCGATCCGACCAACCGGGCCGGCGTCGATACGCGCCCGGTCGCCGGTTCCCAGATCGGCAAGGTCAACCAGCGTTACGGCGACCCCGACAGCAAGCCGCGGACGATCTTCGCCAATAGCCAGTACCGCGTGACCGACGATATCGATTGGTACGCCTTCGCCAGCTACGGCGAGCGCAAGACGTCGGCGGCGGCCACTTGGCGCGCGCCGTCCTCGTCGCGCAAGCTCTATCCGGACGGCTTTTTGCCGCTGCAGGACAGCACCTCGACCGACCAGTCGCTGGTGACCGGCCTGCGCGGTGAACTGTCCGGCTGGCGTTGGGACGCCAGCCTGAACTACGGCAGGAACAAGTTTGAGCTCGACCTCGACAACACCATCAACTTCGACCTGCTCGACGACAGCCCGACGCATTTCTACGCCGGCAAGCTGCAGAACACGCAAGGGCTGTTCAACTTCGACATCGCCAAGGAATTCCCGGTGGCCGCCTTCAGCGGTCCGCTGACGGTCGCCTTGGGCGTCGAGGCCCGCCACGAACAATACGAGATCGGCGCCGGCGATGCGGCCTCCTACTACCGCAGCGGCGCGCAGGGATTCTCCGGCTTCCGCCCGGTCAACGCCGGCAAGAACAGCCGCAACAACAAGTCGATCTACGCCAACTTCGAGGCCGACATCACCAGGCAGTTCTCGGCGTCGGCGGCCGTGCGCCACGAGCGCTACAGCGACTTCGGCAACACCACCTCGGTCAAAGGCTCGACCCGCTACGCGTTCAATCCGCAGGTGTCGCTGCGCGCGACGGCTTCGTCGGGCTTCCGCGCGCCGTCGCTGGCGCAGCAGTTCTACACCATCACGACGACTAATTTCTCGATCATCAACAACGTCAACACCCCGATCGAGACCGGCACCTTCGCGGTCGGCAGCGCCGCCGCCGATGCGCTCGGCGCGCAGCAGCTGAAGGCTGAGAAAGCCCGCAACTACAGCGTCGGCCTGCAAGTGCAGCCGACCCGCAACTGGAGCGCCAGCGTCGATGCCTACCGCATCGATATCGACGACCGCATCGCGCTGTCGACCAGCATGACCTTGTCGCCGGCCTTGCGCAACACCCTGGCCAACCAGGGACTGCTGGTCGGCGCGGCGCGCTACTTCACCAACGCCATCGATACCCGCACCACCGGCGTCGACGTGGTCAGCACCTACCGTTGGGATCTGGCCAGCGCCGGCCGCTACGACTTCACGTTGGCGTACAACCGCAACAAGAACTCGGTACAGCACGTCAACGACAACCCGGCCATCCTGACCGCCAACGGCCTGACCCTGATCGACCGCCAGACCGTCAACCGCCTGACGGTCGGCTCGCCGAAGGACAAGTTCAGCCTGGCGACCGACTACACCTTGGGCGCCTGGAACGCGCGCGGCGTGGTGACGCGCTACGGCAGCTTCACCGTGCCGCAAAACAATCCGGCGCAGGATCAGGTATACGATCCGCAATGGGTGCTGGACCTGTCGGCCAGCGTCAAGCTGAGCAAGAACTGGCGCCTGAGCCTGGGCGTCGACAACGTGACCGACAAGTATCCGGACACCATCACGTCGGTGGCCAACCTCAACCTCAACGGCATCAACCTGTACAGCGGCTGGGCGCCGAACGGGTTCAACGGCCGCTACTACTACGCCAAGGCAGGTTACAGCTGGTGATCGCGCCCTAAGCCGATGATATCCACGGAGACACGTAGGGGGGATTAGGCGGAACGCCGTAATCCACCATCGATGAGCTGCCGTCGGAGCACGCATTGGCGGATTACGCTGCGCTAATCCGCCCTACGTGATTCAGGATTTTTCAAATGGGATTTGACCAGACAAAAAAATGGCCGCTTTTCAGCGGCCATTTTTACGTCAGGCGATGTCGCCGCCGTTTAGCGCCGCGTCGATTTCCTCGCGCGTCAGATCCGGCGCGAATTGCTGGATGAAGTGGTAGGCGTACGAGCGCAGATAAGCGCCCTTGCGCACCGCCAGCCGCGTCGTGTTCGGCGCGAACAGATGCGACGCCTCGACCGCGCGCATGCCCTTGTCGCGGCCGTGGTCGAACGCCATCGAGGCGACGATGCCCACGCCCAGGCCGAGCGCGACATATTGCTTGATGACGTCCGAATCCATCGCCGTCAAGACGATGTCGGGCTTGACGCCGGCCTGCGAAAACGCCGCGTCGATATGCCCGCGTCCGGTGAAGCCGACGTCGTAGGTGATCAACGGGAACTCAGCCAGATCCTCCAGCTTGATCGGCGAGCGGCCCAGCAACGGATGGCCGTCCGGCACGACGATCAAGTGGCTCCAGCGGTAGCAAGGGAAGGACACCAGGTCCGGGAACTGCGACAAGCCCTCGGTGGCGATGCCGATATCGGTCTTGCCCGACAAAATCCACTCGGCGATGTGCTCCGGCGCGCTCTGCTGCAAGGCGATGCGCACGTCCGGATAGGCGGTGCGGAAACTCTGCACCACTTTCGGCAGCGCATAGCGCGCCTGCGTGTGCGTGGCGGCGACGCTGAGCGTGCCGCTTTGCTGGCCGGTGTATTCCAGGCTGGCCTGCTGCAAGTTCTCCGCCTCGATCAGCAGGCGGTCGATGATCTTGAGGATGCCCTTGCCCGGCTCCGTCATGCCGGTCAGGCGCTTGCCGTTACGTTCGAAAATCACCACGCCCAGTTCGTCTTCCAGCTCGCGGATCTGGCGGCTCACGCCGGGCTGCGAGGTGAACAAGGCATTCGCCACTTCGGTCAGGTTGTAGCCGCGCCGGGCGGCTTCGCGGATCGACCGCAGTTGTTGAAAATTCATATGGAAGCTCCAGCGTCGACAAACACATGCAGGCGCTTGGGACGCACCACCAACGTCTCGCCCTCTTTCAATTGCAGGTGGCTGAAACGCTCGTTCGACATCACCGCCTCGATCAGCTCGGACGTATCGTCGCGCTCCAGGTCCAGTTGCGCCAGCGGGCCGATCGCGTGCGCGCGGCGCAGCTTGACGACGATGCCTTCGGCCCCCGGCGTGTAGCGTTCGATGTCCAGGTCGTGCGGACGAACATAGGCCGTGCCCTTGCCGTCGGCGTCCGGTTGGCCCGGCACCTGGAAGGTCGCGCCGCCACTGGCCAGCACGCCATCCTGCACGCGGCCGTGGAACATGTTGACGTTGCCCAGGAAGCCATACACGAACGGCGAGGCCGGATGGTTGTAGACTTGGTCCGGCGCGCCGATCTGCTCGACATTACCCTTGTTCATCAGCACCACCTGGTCGGCCACTTCCAGCGCCTCCTCCTGGTCGTGGGTGACGAAGATCGACGTCACATGCAGGTCGTCGTGCAGGCGACGCAGCCAGCGGCGCAATTCCTTACGGACCTTGGCGTCGAGCGCGCCGAACGGCTCGTCCAGCAGCAGCACGCGCGGCTCGACCGCCAGCGCGCGCGCCAGCGCGATACGCTGGCGCTGTCCGCCCGACAGTTGCGGCGGATAGCGGTCGGCCAGCCAATCGAGCTGCACCAGTTCCAGCAATTCCTTGACCTTGCGGCGGATCTGGTCTTCGGAAGGCCGCTCGGCGCGCGGTTTCACGCGCAGGCCGAAGGCGACGTTCTCGAACACGGTCATATGCTTGAACAGCGCGTAGTGCTGGAACACGAAGCCGACCTGGCGCTCGCGCACGTGGCGGTGCGAGGCGTCGTTGGAATCGAGCAGCACCTGGCCGGAGTCCGGATGCTCGAGGCCGGCGATGATGCGCAGCAGGGTCGTCTTGCCGCAGCCGGACGGTCCCAGCAGCGCGGTCAGCTCGCCCGCAGGGAAGTCCAGCGAGACATTGTTGAGGGCGACGAAATCGCCGAACCGCTTGTTGATGTTTTTAACTTCGATCGTCATGTCAGTGCTCCTTGGAACGTGCGTCATCGGCGATCGATTCGTTCAAGCGCCAAGAGATAAAGGATTTCAGGGCCAGCGTCACCAGCGCCAGCAAGGCCAGCAGGGACGCCACGGCGAAGGCGGCGGCGAAGTTGTATTCGTTGTACAGAATCTCGACCTGCAGCGGCACGGTGTTGGTTTCGCCACGGATGTGGCCGGACACCACCGACACCGCGCCGAACTCGCCCATCGCGCGGGCGTTGCACAGGATCACGCCGTACAGCAGGCCCCACTTAATGTTCGGCAAGGTCACGCGGCGGAAGGTGTCCCATCCCGAAGCGCCGAGCACGATGGCGGCCTCTTCTTCTTCGCTGCCCTGCGCCTGCATCAGCGGGATCAGCTCGCGCGCCACGAACGGGAAGGTGACGAAAATCGTCGCCAGCACGATGCCGGGCACCGCGAACAGGATCTTGATGTCATGCTCCTGCAGCCACGGTCCCATCCAGCCCTGCGCGCCGAACAGCAGCACGTAGATCAGGCCGGAGATCACCGGCGACACCGAGAACGGCAGGTCGATCAGGGTCAGCAAAAAGCTTTTCCCCCGGAACTCGAACTTGGCGATACACCACGACGCGGCCACGCCAAACACCAGGTTCAGCGGCACGGCGATGACGGCCGTGATCAGGGTCAGCTTGATGGCGGAGATCGCGTCTTCCTCGATGATGGCCGCCACGTAGGCTTCCCAGCCCTTGCGGAAGGCTTCGGCGAACACGGCCACCAGCGGCACGAACAGGAACACGGTCAGGAAAGTCAGCGCGATGGCGATCAGCACGCCGCGCACCCACAAAGGTTCGAGGGTTTTCGGTGCCGACGGCAGTTCGCCGCGACGCACCGGGACGGTAGGCAGTCCGCTCATATTATTTACCCGACTTTCCGCGAGCCCAGGCTTGCAACAGGTTGATAGTCAACAGCATGATGAACGACACCACCAGCATGACCACCGCGATCGCGGTGGCGCCGGCATAGTCGTACTGCTCAAGTTTGGTGATGATGAACAGCGGCGTGATCTCGGAAATCATCGGCATGTTGCCGGCGATGAAAATCACCGAGCCGAATTCGCCGGTGGCGCGGGCGAAGGCCAGCGCGAAGCCCGTCATCAAGGATGGCATGATGGTCGGGAACACCACGCGGGTGAAGGTCTGGAAGGCGTTGGCGCCCAGGCTGGCGGCAGCCTCTTCCAGCTCGCGTTCGGCGTCCTCCAGCACCGGCTGCACCGTGCGCACCACGAACGGCAGCCCGATGAAGGTCAGCGCAACGACCACGCCGAGCGGCGTGAACGCTACTTTAATGCCGAGCACGCCCTCGATGAACTGGCCGAACCAGCCGTTGGCCGAATACAGCGCCGTCAGGGTGATGCCGGCGACGGCCGTCGGCAGCGCGAACGGCAGGTCGACCAGCGCGTCGATGATGCGCTTGCCGGGAAACTCGTAGCGTACCAGCACCCAGGCAACGATGCCGCCGAAAATCACATTAATAAATGCGCCGATCAGCGAAGCGCCAAAGGTCAGCCGGTACGAGGCCATCACGCGGTCGGAGGTGACGGCGGCCCAAAAGCCTTCCCATGTCATCGTGAAGGTCTTGAGGAAGACCGCCGACAATGGAATCAGCACGATCAGCGTGAGATAGAAAATCGTGAATCCCAGCGATAGCCGGAAACCCGGCATCACGCGGAATGGCGCGCCCCTGGCGGCCACGGGGGCCGTGGCGGGCGCTGCAAGAACTGCTGACATGAATGCTCCCTTATTACAAATTCTTCTATAAGGGCTGCATAATCTCATCTGTGCTTCATATTACAAACGAAGCATTTTTCATTAAGTTAGACGAATAGGCTATATAGCTACTCACATTATGAGTTTGGCGGCGACCGCTACCAGAATGAAAGCCAGCAGGCCGCGCAGCAGCCGCTCCGGCACCGATTTGGCGAAGTAGGAACCGATGGTGATGCCCGGCACCGACCCCACCAGCAGAGTCAGCAACAGCATCCAGTTGATCGAGCCCAGCCACCAGTGGCCGACGGCGGCGATGGCCGTCAGCGGCACCGCATAGGCGATGTCGGTGCCGGCCACTTCGGCCGGGGTCAGCTTGGGATACAGCATCACCAGCACGGTCGCGCCGACGGCGCCGGCGCCGATCGACGAGATGGTGACCAGAGTGCCGAGCACGGCGCCGGCAAAAATGGTGGCGGCGGTCAACCTGCCCCCCTGCAACTGGCGGTGCGGATGCGCGTTGATCCATGCCAGCATTTTGCGGCGGAACAGCAGCGCGCAGACGGTCAGCATGACGGAGCCGGCGATGGAATAACGGATGATCTGGCCCAATTCCGGGCTGAGGGTGCCGAAGTATTTAAGGCCGACGCTGGCGAGCACGGCAGCCGGCAAGGCGCCGACGCACAGGCGCCGCACGATGTCCCAGTGGACGGTGCCGCGCAAACGGTGGGTGAAGGTGCCGACGCTCTTGGTCAGCGAGGCGAAGGCCAGGTCTGTGCCGACGGCGACCGCCGGCGAAACGCCGAACAGCAAAGTCAGCAGCGGCGTCATCAGCGAGCCGCCGCCGACACCGGTCATGCCCACCAACAGCCCCACCGCGAAACCTGAAATGACAAACGATACATCCATACAATTCCCCAAGAGTAGGCCGCAGGGTACCTACTCTAGGGAAATATCCAAACAACGCAATCCTTATTTGCTTATGCGCTTTTTGTTTCGATCACTTGTTCGGCTGTGGCGTGACGCGCAGGTAAGGTTTAGCGGCGGTGAAGCCTTTCGGATACTTTTGCTTCAGCACTTCCGGGTCCTGCACGGTCAGCGGGATGATGACGTCGTCGCCATCTTTCCAGTTGCCGGGAGTGGCCACGGTGTAGGCGTCGGTCAGTTGCAGGGCGTCGATGACGCGCAGCACTTCGTCGAAGTTGCGGCCGGTGCTCATCGGATAGGTCAGGCTCAGGCGGACTTTTTTGCTCGGATCGATGACGAACAGGGTGCGCACGGTGGCCGTGGTCGAGGCGTTCGGGTGGATCATGTCGTACAGGGTGGCGACCTTGCGGTCCTCGTCGGCGATGATCGGGAAACCGACCACGGTGTCCTGGGTCGATTCGATGTCGGCGATCCAGCCCTTGTGCGATTCGGCCGGGTCGACCGACAGCGCGATCGCCTTGACGTTGCGCTTGTCGAACTCCGGCTTCAGCTTGGCGGTCAGGCCCAGCTCGGTGGTGCAGACGGGCGTGAAGTCGGCCGGGTGCGAGAACAACACCACCCACGAATCGCCCGCCCACTCGTGGAACTTCAGCTTGCCGATGGAGGAGTCTTGTTCAAAATCGGGGGCGGTATCGCCGAGTCGTAATGTCATGGTGGTCTCCAGGAGTTGTTACAGGTTGAGTTGGCACCGGCGATCAATGCGCCGCGAGGGCCCTATTCTGCACCTGATCTATTAAAAAATACAAGATTTCCAGTCCTTCGGGCCAATCGCCCAAGCCGGACTCGGCGTTGATATGTCCCAGCGCCCCGCCGTTGATGAATTGGCTGTGCCAGCGTTCGGCCCACGAGGCCGCGCGCGGCGCCGCCATCCACGGATCGTCGGTGCTGCCGATCACGATCGATGGCACCGGCAACGCCTGCTTCGGCAACTGGTCGGCGACGTTGAACTTGTCCGGATCGGCCGGCGCCACCAGCAGCAGGCCGGCCACGCCGGACGGGTCGCGCGCCACGCTGTGCACGCTCGCCAAGCTGCCGAAACTGTGCGCGACGATCAGCAGCGGACGCGCATCGCCCTTGCCCGCCTGGCGCACCCGGTCGACCCGAGCCGACCAGCGCGCCAGATCAGGCGCCTCCCAATCGTCCTGCTCGACCCGCTCGAAGTGGGGAAACACGCGCTGCCAGCGGCTTTGCCAGTGATCCGGTCCGCTGTTATGCAAGCCCGGCGCAACCAGGACACGAAAATCCGCGATGGCAAGGCCGGACATGTCGCTTACTTCGGCTGGTAGATCTGGTCGAACACGCCGCCGTCGGCGAAGTGCGTCTTCTGCGCCTTGGCCCAGTCGCCGGAAATGTCGGCGATCGTGAACAGTTTGACGGCCGGGAACTGCGCGGCGTACTTCTTCGCCTCTTTCTCGACAGCCGGACGGTAGTAGTTCTTGGCGATGATTTCCTGCGCGGCGTCGGTGTAGAGGAAGTTCAGGTAAGCCTCGGCCACCTTGCGGGTGCCGCGCTTGTCGACCACCTTGTCGACCACGGCCACCGGCGGCTCGGCCAGGATCGACACCGATGGCGCGACGATGTCGAACTTGCTCGGTCCCAGTTCCTTGATGGCCAGCAGCGCTTCGTTTTCCCAGGCGATCAGCACGTCGCCGATGCCGCGCTCGACGAAGGTGGTGGTGGCGCCGCGCGCGCCGGAATCGAGCACCGGCACGTTCTTGTACAGTTTGCCGAGGAATTCCTTGGCGCTCGCTTCGGTGCCGCCCGGCTGGCGCAGCGCGTAGCCGTAAGCGGCCAGGTGGTTCCAGCGGGCGCCGCCGGAGGTTTTCGGATTCGGGGTGATGACGGCCACGCCAGGCTTGACCAGATCGTTCCAGTCCTTGATGCCTTTTGGGTTGCCCTTGCGGACCAGGAACACGATGGTCGAGGTGTACGGGGTGCTGTTGTGCGGCAGTTTCTTCTGCCAGTCCGGCGCCAGGATCTTGCGCTCGGCGATGGCGTCGATGTCATAGGCCAGGGCCAGCGAGACCACGTCCGCTTCCAGGCCGTCGATGACGGCGCGGCCCTGCTTGCCGGAACCGCCGTGCGATTGCTTGATCTTGACGGTATCGCCGGTCTTGGCTTTCCAGTCCTTGGCGAAGGCGGCATTGACGTCCTGGTACAGCTCGCGCGTCGGGTCGTACGACACGTTGAGCAGGGAAATTTCAGCGGCGAGGGCAAACGACGCGGAGGTAGCGGCCGTAGCGGCAAAAATGGCTGCGGCGATGATTTTTTTGGACAGCATTTGATTCCCCTAGTTATGTTAGACCAAAGAGTAATGCCGTCCCTTATAAATGAGAACTAAGCTTTTATCAGTTCCATATACCAAAATCGCATAAAGAAATCGTAGGGCGGATTAGGCGCAGCCGTAATCCGCCGTGGAGCCGCCGATAACGCATGCATGGCGGACTAGTAAAAGCGATTGAACAGTACCACGGCCCACGTCGCCGCAGCCAGCAGGCAGGCCAGCAGCACGGCCGCGCTGCCGAAGTCCTTGGCGTTTTTCGACAGCGGGTGGCGTTCCAGCGAAATCCGGTCAACCACCGCCTCGATCGCCGAGTTAATCAATTCGACGATCAGCACCAGCACCAGCACCGCGATCAGCACCAGCTTCTCGAACGCCGACACCTTGAGCACCAGCGCGACCAGGGTGCCGGCAACAAACAAGCCCAGTTCCTGGCGGAACGCATGCTCATGCTTCCAGGCGGCCTTCAAGCCGTCGATCGAGTAGAAAAAGGCGGAGAAGATCCGTTTCAGGCCGCTTTTGCTTTTGAATTCGCTGACAGGTTCCATGAACGATAAGACGAGATAAAGATGACGCATTATGCATCAATTCCCATTTTTTTCACATTATGGTATAACGTAGTTACCGAATACTGCACCGCACCAACCACATCATGAAAATCGAAACCGTTCCTGAGCAAAAGACCACTATCCAGGTGATCGAACGCATGGTGGCGTTATTAGACGCTCTTGCCAAGTACCCCGATCCTGTCAGCCTGAAGGAATTGTCCAAGGTTTCCGGGCTCCACCCTTCCACGGCGCACCGCATCCTCAACGACATGGTGCTCACGCGCTTTGTCGACCGCATCGAACCGGGCACCTATCGCCTCGGCATGCGCCTGCTCGAACTGGGCAACGTGGTCAAGAGCCGGCTGTCGGTGCGCGAGGCGGCGCTCGATTTCATGCGTGCATTGCACAAGAAGACCCAGCAGACCATCAACCTGTCGGTGCGCCAGGGCGACGAGATCGTCTACATCGACCGCGCCTTCTCGGAACGCTCGGGCATGCAGGTGGTGCGCGCAATCGGCGGACGAGGTCCGCTGCACCTGACCTCCACCGGCAAGCTGTTCCTGTCGGTGGACGAGCCCAAAGCCATCCGCGCCTACGCCACGCGCACCGGACTGGCCGGGCACAACAAGAATTCGATCACGGATTTATCCAAGCTCGAGCGCGAACTCGGCCTGGTGAAGTCGCGCGGCTACGCGCGCGATAACGAGGAATTGGAACTGGGGGTGCGTTGCATGGCTGCCGGGATCCACGACGACAGCGGCAAGCTGATTGCCGGGCTGTCGATCTCGGCGCCGGCCGACCGTCTGCAGGAAGACTGGCTGGAAGATCTGGTCACAACCGCCAACCAGATCTCCGCCACACTCGGTTACATGCCGGTCGAATAAACCGGCGAGCTGCTGTTGGTGGTCAGCGCGGCAGGCTTGAGCGCCTGCAGCCAGGTGCGCATGCGGCCGGCATCGGCGGTACGCGACTGCTTGCCCTTGGAATCCAGGAACACCATGATCACCGAACGGCCTTCGATGACCGCTTGCATCAGCAGGCAGCGGCCGGCTTCGTTGATGAAACCGGTCTTTTGCAGACCGATCGCCCAGTCGGGGCTGGCCACCAGGTGATTGGTGGTGCCGAACTGCATCGGACGGCCGTTGGCTTCGACGATGGCTTTGGAATCGGTGGAGAACTGGCGCAGCATCGGGTGCTGGTAAGCCGCCATCGCCAGCTTGGCCAGGTCGCGCGCGCTGGCCACATTCATTTTCGACAGGCCACTGGAATCGACATAATGGGTGTCGGTCATGCCCAGTTCGCGGGCCTTGGCGTTCATCGCCTCGACAAACGCCGGCTTGCCACCCGGGTAGTTGCGGCCGAGTGCCGACGCGGCGCGGTTTTCCGAGCTCATCAGGGCGATGTGCAGCATATTCGCGCGCGTCAGCTGGGCGCCGACGCGCAGGCGCGAGCTGCTGAATTTTTCGCGGTCGACGTCCTCGTCGGTCACGGTCAGCACCTCGTCCATGTCCTGGTTGGCTTCCACCACCACCAGGCCGGTCATCATCTTGGTGATCGAGGCGATCGGCAAGGCGACGTTGGAATTCTTTTCAAACAGTACTTCCGAGTTCGCCTGGTCCAACACCAGCGCGACGTTGGACTTGAGGTCCAGCGGATCGTGCGTGGAACTCAAACCGGCCAGGTCGCCCATGGTCGGCATGGCCGGCGCGGCCGTGATGAGGCGCTGGTAGACCACCTTGCGGCGGCCGTTGACCTTGGTCACACGCTTGACCATGCGGTCGCCGGAATCGACCGCGGCGAGGCGCATGGTCTGGCGGGCCTTGGCTTTTTTGACCACGGCTTTTTTCGGCGCGGCGGTGTTGGCGGTCGCAGCCTGGGCGGCAGTCATGCCGGCGGATGCAAACATCAGCGAAATGAGCGCACTTAACGCTAGTTTATACATTCGTATCCCCAAAAGAAGAAAAGCCGGATTTCACAATCGACTGTTGCAGTGTAGCAAAATGGTGAGGGAGCGCAAGCTAAATTATCCCTCGCAGCATCTTTGGTTGCGGATCTGCAATACGTATTTGGCTACCCTTTTATGCAAGCTAGTCCTTAACGACAAATTTAACAAATTCTTCGAGGCGCATGCGCTCGGTAATCAAAGAATTTTCAATTTTTGTCGTATCGGCGTAACCGAGCGCCATGCCGCACACCACGGTTTCGTTTTCGGGGATGTTCAGGACAGAACCGATCACCCGATGATACTGCGTAAAGGCGGCTTGCGGACAAGTATCTAGTCCCCGGCCGCGCGCCGCGATCATAATGCTTTGCAAGAACATCCCGTAGTCGAGCCAGGACCCCTGTTCCATGATGCGGTCGATCGTAAAGATCAGCCCGACCGGCGCGCCGAAAAATTCATAGTTGCGTCCATGCTGGGCCGCCATGCCGGCCTTGTTCTCCCGGGTGAGCCCGAGCAACGCATATAAGTCCCAGCCGACCTTGCGGCGGCGGTCGATATAGGGCGAGACCCATTCCCTCGGGTAATATGCGTACTCCTCCGTGTGCAGCTTGGCTTGCTCCGGATCGTTATGTATGGCCAGAATCGCCGAAGACAACTCCTGCTTGCGCTCGCCTTCCAGCACATACACCTTCCACGGCTGGGTATTGGTGCCGGACGGCGCCCTGCCCGCCACCTGCAGGATCTGCAAAATATCCTCGCGCGCCACGGGTTGCGGCGTATAGGCGCGGGTCGAGCGGCGCGACGTGATCGCGGCATCCACCGCTTGCTGTTCCGGAGTAGTAATCATGTGTCCTCGCTATGTGGGTTTGCGCTTGCTGACCACGAAAAACACCCCGGTGACCGCCAGCGCCATGCCCGCCACGCCGAGGAGATTGAACACTTCGCCGAACATCAGCCACGCCATGACGGCGGTGGTGGGCGGCGTCAGATACATCAGGCTGGTGACCTGGGTGGCGTCGCTGCGCCGTATCAGCGCGAACAACAGGAAGATGGCGCCGATCGACAGACCCAAAACCGACCACAACAACGCTCCGATGAACTGCGGCGTCCACTGCACCGCAGCAAACTCCGCCGTCCAGCCTTCGAATATGATAGCCAGCGGCAACACCACCACAGTGGACGCGGCGAACTGGATGACGGTGCCCGTGCGCAAGTCGAACTGTGGGCAATGGCGTTTCTGGTACATGGTGCCCACCGTGATGGACACCAGCGCCAGCACGCACAGCGCGATCGCCTCGACCGACAGGCCGGTCAACTTGATCTTGGCGGCCACCACCAGGGCGACGCCGCCGATACCGAACAGCAACCCCAGCCATTGGCGCGGCAACACCTTTTCGCCGATCAACGGCGCGGCAAAGGCGGTCAGGATCGGTTGCATGCCGACGATCAGCGCCGACAAGCCGGCCGGCATGCCCAGTTTGATGGCGCACCAAACGCCGATCAGATAACCGGCCTGGACCAACACCCCGGCCAGCGCGACCTGCCAGATCTTGCCGCGCGGCCAAGGCGCCCGCAACAGCAGGACCAACGGCACCAGCACCACCAGCACGCCGACAAAACGCATCAACAGGAAGGTCAGCGGCGGCGCATACGGCAATCCGAACTTCGCCACGATGAAGCCGCTGCTCCATAAGAGTACAAAAAACAACGGCATGGGCGACAGGAAGGTCGCGTGCGCGGCGGGTGGTTTTGCAGCGGAAAAAGCGGTCGGCGTATCGGGCATGAAAACTGACTAGCTGGCTGAAAGGAAACCGGCGACCAGAAAACGGCACCGGCACGATGCCCGCCGAGTCTATCACGGCGGGCGCTCCGGCATTGGCGTGGGCTCCGGAGCAAGCAATCACGCCATGTTTTTCAGTGCACCGCAATAAGTTTTAGCTGGGAAATGCTTCCTCAAACCGATGTTTCATGCCTTGATGCAACGCACAAAAAATCGCTTGACTTAATTTCGCAACGCCGTAAAATCGTCTTTGTTGCGTTGCACAATTTGATCGGTTCGAAACGTGCATTCTGTTTCTCGCCGACGTAGAACGGCAGTATCCAATTAATGACTATTTTTCTGGAGAGTTAAATGTTTTCAATCCCTGAGCAATTTTCCAATGCGACCAAAGCCAACTTTGAAGCACAGTTCGCTATCTTCTCGGCCCTGACCAACAAGGCGTTTGAAGGCGTGGAGAAGTTTGTCGACCTGAACCTGACCGCCGCCAAGGCATCGCTGGAAGAGTCGTCGATCACCACCAAGCAGCTGCTGTCGGCCAAAGATCCGCAAGAATTCTTCTCGCTGGCATCCGCTCAGGCCCAGCCGACCGCTGAAAAAACCATCGCTTACGGTCGTCACCTGGCGAACATCGCCCAGAGCACCAGCGCCGAGTTCAGCAAAGCCGCTGAAACCCAAATCGCCGAAACCAACCGCAAAGTCATCTCGCTGGTGGAAGAAGTGACCAAGAACGCCCCCGCCGGCAGCGAGAACGCCGTCGCCATGTTCAAATCGGCCATCGGCAACGCCAACGCCGGCTACGAGCAGTTCAGCAAGACCGCCAAGCAAGCTGCCGAGTCGATCGAAAGCAACGTTGCCCAAGCCGTGAACCAGTTCTCCGCAGCCGCCGCCAAGGTCGCTCCGGCACGCAAGTAATCAGGAATAGTGGCCGGCGCCAAGGCGCCGGTGCCCGTTCTGCGGTCTCCTCGGCATCCGTGGTGTCCTCCTGACGGATGTCCTTAAAAGCCTCGGCCTTTGCCGGGGCTTTTTTTTGGCCGCCGCTGGTCTGGCGGCTTATGGGAATACTTACTCGCCCAGATAGGCCGCCTTGACGCGCGGATCGTCCAGCATGTCGCGGGCGTTGCCGGTCATCGTGATATTTCCCGAATCCATGACATAGCCGCGGTGCGCCGCTTGCAGCGCCAGCTTGGCGTTCTGTTCGACCAGCAGGATGGTGATTCCCTCTTTCGAGACATTGCGGATCACTTCGAAAATCTTCTCGACCATGATCGGCGACAGCCCCATCGACGGCTCGTCCAGCAACAACAAATTCGGATGCGACATCAGCGCGCGCGCCATCGCCAGCATCTGCTGCTCGCCGCCCGACAAGGTGCCGGCCATCTGCGCCGCCCGCTCCTTCAGGCGCGGGAACACGTCGAACCACTTGGCGATGTCGGCCTCGATGCCGGCCTTGTCGTTGCGGGTGAAGGCGCCCATCATCAGGTTTTCCTGGATCGACATGCGGGTGAACACGCCGCGTCCTTCCGGCACCATCGCCAGCTTCTTCTGCACCAGATGGTAGGACTTGCTGCCTTTCAGCGATTCACCTTCATAGCTGATCGTGCCTTCCACCTTGCAGGCCGGCAGGGTGCCGGTGATGGCTTTCAGGGTCGTGGTCTTGCCGGCGCCGTTGGCGCCGATCAGCGCCACCAGCTCGCCCTTGTTCACTTCCAGGTCGATACCCTTGACGGCCTTGATGCCGCCGTACGCGACTTTCAGTCCCGATACTTTTAGAACGTTTGCGCTTACGTTACCGCTCATTAGTGCGATCCTCCCAGATAGGCTTCGATGACCGCCTGATTGCTCTGTATTTCCGCCGGCAGACCCTCGGCGATCGGCTTGCCGTATTCCAGCACCATCAGCCGGTCGCACAGGCCCATCATCATTTTGACGTCGTGCTCGATCAGCAACACGGTCTTGCCCTCGTTCTTGATCTTGACCAGCAACTCGCGCAGCGCCAGTTTCTCGGTCGCGTTCATGCCGGCTGCCGGTTCATCCAGCGCCAGCAACTGCGGATCGGTGGCCAGCGCGCGGGCGATTTCCAGGCGGCGCTGGTCGCCGTACGACAGGAAGCGCGACGTGCGGTTGGCGAACTGGCCGATGCCGACGAAGTCCAGCAGTTCCTGCGCGCGTTTGCGGATGCTCGCCTCCTCCTCGCGCGCCGCCTTGTGGCGGAACACGGCGCCGAACACGCCCTGGTGCGAGCGCACGTGGCGCCCGACCATGACGTTTTCCAGCGCGGTCATCTCGCCGAACAGGCGGATGTTCTGGAAGGTGCGGGCGATGCCGGCCTTGGCCACCTCATGCGGCGCGGACGGCGAATACGGCTTGCCGGCCAGCTCGAAGGTGCCCGTGTCCGGCTGATACAGCCCGGTGATGACGTTGAAGAACGTGGTTTTGCCGGCGCCGTTGGGACCGATCAGGCCGTAGATCTGGCCCTTCAGTATCTTGATGCCGACATCGGTCAGCGCCTGCAGGCCGCCGAAGCGCTTGTTGACGCCGGCGATGTTGAGAATGACTTGTTCGCTCATAGTTGTTTCCTCAAGCCGCCACGGTGCCGGACGATTGATCTTTGGTATCCGAATCGCTGTCGGGACGGTCTTCATGCTTGGGCGCGGGCCACAGGCCGGCCGGACGGTTGAGCATGATCAGCACCATGGCCAGGCCGTACAGCAACTGGCGCAGCACTTCGGCTTCGATCAGGATGTGGCCGAACAGCTTTTGCTGCAGCGGTTCGACGACGTGGCGCAATACTTCCGGCAACGCCGCCAGCAGCGCGCCGCCCATGATCACGCCGGGAATATGGCCGATACCGCCGAGCACCACCATCGCCAGCACGGCAATCGACTCGGTCAGGGAGAACGATTCCGGCGACACGAAGCCCTGGAACGAGGCGAACAGCGCGCCGGCGACGCCGCCGAACGAGGCGCCCATCGAGAACGCCAGCAGCTTGACGTTGCGGGTGTTGATGCCCATCGCCTTGGCGGCGATCTCGTCCTCGCGGATCGCGACCCAGGCGCGGCCCAGGCGCGAGTGCTGCAAGCGCGACGTGACGAACACAATGGCGATGCACAAGAACAGGAACAGGAAATAGTAGGCGTTCACGGAAGGCATCGAGAAGCCGCCGATGACGACGTTGGCGCGCGAACCGGCCTCCCCCGCCAGATTGACGCCGAACACGCGGATCGGGTCGATCAGGTTGATGCCCTGCGGACCGTTGGTGAAGTTGATCGGCTCGTTCAGGTTGTTCATGAAGATACGGATGATCTCGCCGAAGCCCAGGGTCACGATGGCCAGGTAATCGCCGCGCAACTTCAGGGTGGGAGCGCCCAGCAGCGCGCCGAACAGGCCGGCCGTGGCGGCCGCCAGCGGCACGATCACCCATACCGACAGGTGGATGCCGTTTTGCTGGATTTCAGGTCCGAAGATGGACACCAGCGACTCGCCCAGCACCGGGTACTGGTTGATGACCGATTCGAGCAGCGCCGCGAATTGCGGCGAGGCCAGCAGGCCGGTCATATAGGCGCCCACCGCGTAGAACGCGATGTAGCCCAGATCGAGCAGGCCGGCGAAGCCGACCACGATGTTCAGGCCCAGCGCCAGCATGATGTACAGCAGCGCCATGTCGATGATGCGGACCCACGAGTTGCCGAACTGCGCGGCAAAGAACGGGAAGATCAGCAAGCCGATGAAGATTACGGCCATGCTGCCGTAGGCCTTGCGCGGATTGCGGGAAACGTCGAAATTGAGAATAGCCATGAGCTCCCCCTGTTACGCGCGGTCGGCGACGCGCTCGCCCATGATGCCGGACGGACGCACCGTCAGCACAAGGATCAGCACGACGAAGGCGAAAATGTCTTGGTAGTGGCTGCCGAGGAAGCCGCCGGTCAGGTCGCCGATGTAGCCGGCGCCCAGGCTCTCGATAATGCCGAGCACGATACCGCCAATCATCGCGCCGTAGATGTTGCCGATGCCGCCCAACACCGCCGCCGAGAAAGCCTTTAGGCCCGGCACGAAGCCCATCGCGAACTGGATCGAGGCGTAGTTGGCGCCCCACATCACGCCGGCCACGGCGGCCAGCGCCGCGCCGAGCGCGAACGTGGCGACGATGACCTTGTTCGAGTCGACGCCCATCAGGCCGGCGACCCGGGGATTTTCCGCCGTGGCGCGCATGGCGCGGCCCATCTTGGTTTTTTCCACCAGCAAGACCAGGCCGGTCATCGACAGGGCGGCCAGCACCAGCAGCAGGATCTGCGTCTGCGAAATCAGCGCGCCGCCGATCACCACCGGCTCGGACGACAGCAACTGCGGGAACGGCAGCGGGTTGCGGGTCCAGATCATCATGGCAAAGGTTTGCAGCAGGATCGACACGCCGATCGCCGTGATCAGGGGCGCCAGACGCGGCGCGTTACGCAGGCGGCGATAGGCGACACGTTCGATGATGACGTTGACGATGATACAAACCGGAATGGCGCCGCCGATGGCGATGGCCAGCTTGACATAGCCGGGCAGGTCCGGCGCGTACTCGTTGAGGTATTTCAGGATGGTCAGGCCGGTCATGGCGCCGACCATCAGCACGTCGCCGTGGGCGAAGTTAATCAGGTTCAGCACGCCGTACACCATGGTGTACCCAAGTGCGACCAGTGCGTACATGCTGCCCAGCACCAGTCCATTTATGATTTGTTGGATAAAAGTATCCATTAAGAGCCTTTACTTTTGTATTGCACAGACGGTCCAAGTAACAAAAACGGCACCCGGGGTGAGGTGTCCCCGTAGTGCCGCGGTTGACTACACGATAATCATGCAAGTTTCATGCCTGAGCGGCATCAAACCCTGCGAACTGGCTGGGTGTCGATTGATCCACTTAAGGGCCTAATCGACAAGTTTTTGCGAGCGAGGCAATGATAGCGAGATTCCCGAAAAACTAACTGCGGAATAACGCCGAAAGTACTGAATTAAGTTTTGCGCGACTGTTTGGGGGCTCAGGCTGCGCCGCCGATCGCCGCCGCTTTTTGTCCGTCCAGGCCCTTCGGCAGCGGGAACGTCACCGCCTCCTGCACGCCGTCTAGCGGGCGCACGCTGCGCACGCCGCACTCTTTCAGACGATCGATGACGGCCTGCACCAGCACCTCGGGGGCAGACGCGCCGGCGGTCACGCCCACCCGCAGCTTGCCCTCCAGCCATTCCGGGTTGATCTGCGTGGCGTTGTCGACCATGTAGGCGGGCGTGCCCATCTTCTCGGCCACTTCGCGCAGGCGGTTGGAGTTGGAGCTGTTCGGGCTGCCGACCACGATCACCAGTTCCACCTGCGGCGCCATGAACTTCACGGCTTCCTGGCGGTTGGTGGTGGCGTAACAGATGTCGCCTTTTTTCGGCTCGATAATGGCCGGGAACTTGCGTTTGAGCGCCTCGATGATCTCGGCGGTGTCGTCAACCGACAACGTTGTCTGTGAGACATAGGCCAGGTGCTCCGGCTTCTTCACTTCCAGACGCTCGACGTCGGCCACGGTTTCCACCAGATACATGCCCTCTTCGGTCTGGCCCATCGTGCCTTCGACCTCGGGATGGCCGTCGTGGCCGATCATGATGATCTCGCAGCCCTGCTTGCGCATCTTGGCCACTTCCACGTGCACCTTGGTCACCAGCGGACAAGTCGCGTCGAAGATGCTCAGGCCGCGCGACTCCGCCTCGGCGCGCACCGCCTTCGAGACGCCGTGGGCCGAGAACACCAGCGTGTTGCCGGCCGGGACATCGTCCAGGTCCTCGATGAAGATCGCGCCCTTGTTGCGCAAGTCTTCCACCACATAGGCGTTGTGGACGATTTCGTGGCGCACATAGATCGGCGCGCCGAACTGCAGCAGCGCGCGTTCGACGATCTCGATTGCGCGGTCGACGCCGGCGCAAAAGCCGCGCGGCTGGGCCAACAGGAGTTCTTTATCGCTCATCAGTGCCTCACAGAACGGAAATTAAATTGACTTCGAACTTCAGCGGCTGGCCGGCCAGCGGATGGTTGAAGTCGAACAGACAGGTTTCATCGCCCAGCTCGCGCAGGATGCCGGCGAAGCGCCCGCCGCCCGGCGCGGCGAAGTCGACCAGGTCGCCGACTTTGTAGTCGGCGCCGGGCACCGAGTTCTCGTCCAAGGTGGCGCGGGTGACTTCGCGCACCAGTTCCGGGTTGCGCGGGCCGAAGCCGACGCCGGGTTCGAGCTCGAACGTCTTGTGCGTGCCTTCGGGCAAGCCGATCAGCAATTCCTCCAACACCGGCGCCAGCTGGCCCTGGCCCAGCATCAGGGTCGCGGGATTTCCACTGAAGGTAGTGACGATATCAGTACCGTCCAGGGAGGCCAGACGATAATGCAGGGTGAGATAGGCCGATTGGGTGACGACAGGTTGCGCGTTAGACATGACTGGGTTCGGTGAGCTGGCAAAGGCTATATTGTAAGCCACCTTGCCCCTCGCGCCCGCCGGCTGTGATGATTTGCGGAGGATATCGATGACGATCAATGATTGGCCGGCCGAACGCCGTCCGCGCGAGCGACTGATCCGCGAAGGCGCGAGCGCCCTGTCGGATGCGGAATTGCTGGCGGTGTTCCTGCGCATCGGCGTGCCCGGGCAGGACGCGGTACAACTGGCCCAGCACATGGTGCACCATTTTGGATCACTGCAGCGACTGTTCGGCGCCAGCCTGAAGGAGTTCTCGGCGATCCACGGCCTGGGACCGGCCAAGTTCGCCCAGCTGCAAGCGGTGATGGAACTGGCGCGCCGGGCCATGCTGGAGGAAGTGCGATGCGGCACCGCACTCGGATCGCCGCGCGCGGTGAAGGAATATCTGCTGCTTCTATTTAGCGGCAAACCCTTCGAATCGTTCCACGTGCTGTTCCTGGATGTCAAAAACCGCCTGATCGACAGCAAGGAATTGTTTCGCGGCACCTTGACCCACACCAGCGTCTATCCGCGCGAGGTGGTGAAGGAGGCGCTGGCGCGCAATGCCGCCAGCGTTATGCTCGCGCACAACCACCCTTCCGGCACGCCGGATCCTAGCGAGTCCGATCTGCTGCTGACGCGGGCGCTGGTGCAGGCGCTAGGGTTGGTGGACATCCGCATTCTCGACCACTTTGTTGTCGCTGGCCATCAGGTGCATTCGTTTGCCGAGCATGGGCAGATGTGAATTTCGCACCGGCGCCACGAGGTTTTCATAGGAGAAGTGCCCAAATGCCCCAGGAAGTCACAATTGTTAAATTTATTGAGATTATCAAGACACAATTGTTTTTCACAAGTCATTGAAAAAGCTGAGTTTTTTGGATATACTCTCGTTTTTCCAATTGTGGAATGTCTTTTAAGGAGTGCGTTATGGCACGTGTTTGCCAAGTTACTGGGAAGAAGCCGATGGTCGGCAACAATGTTTCCCACGCAAACAACAAAACCAAACGTCGTTTCCTGCCTAACCTGCAGAACCGTCGTATTTTTGTTGAATCTGAAAACCGCTGGGTTTCCCTGCGTCTGTCCAACGCTGGTCTGCGCGTCATCGACAAGGTCGGCATCGACGCCGTCCTGACCGACATGCGCGCCCGTGGCGAAAAAGTCTAATTAGGAGCTACCATGGCAAAAACTGGCCGCGACAAAATCAAACTGGAATCGACCGCAGGCACGGGTTTCTTCTACACCACCACCAAGAACAAGCGCACCACGCCTGCTAAAATGGAGATCATGAAGTTCGATCCTAAAGCACGCAAGCACGTCATGTTCAAAGAAACCAAGATCAAGTAATCGATCTTCGCTTCCGAAAAAACCGCCCCGCGCAAGCCCGGCGGTTTTTTTACGTCCCCACTCCGGGGGTCAAGTCTGACATTTGGACACGTTGTCAACCGTAGGACACGGCCCGGCGCCATTTTGTGGGTAAAACGTACATCCAACACTCCGGGGGTCAAGTCTGACATTTGGACACGTTGTCAACCGTAGGACACGGCCCGGCGCCATTTTGTGGGTAAAACGTACATCCAATGTTGGGCCCGTGTCCGAATGCCAGACTTGACCCCGAATGTTAGACTTGACCCCGAATGTTGAGTCTAGATGTAAAAAAGCCCCGGAGTTTGACGTCCGGGGCTTTGTCGCTTCTGCAGAGCTTGCTTATGCGTAGCTGCGCAGGCGGAACGAAAATTCTTGCAGCGACTTGATGCCCGACGCTTCGGCACGGTTGCACCAGTCTTGCAGCTTGTGCAGCAGCTGGTCGCGCGTGAAGTGCGAACGCTCCCAGATAACGCCCAGTTCCACGCGCATGTTGTGCATGGTTTCGAGCGCTTTGCTGTGCTGGAACAGTTCCACCAGCTGCTGCTGCTGCGGCGCTTCCAGCTTGCCCGGCTCGCGCTGCAACAGCTTGCGCGACGACTTCAGGAAACGCGATTCCAGCTCGGCCTTGGTTTTCAGGTGCTCGACCTCTTCGTGCCAGGCAGCCTTGATCGATTTGGCATATTTCGCCATCACGTCGTAACGGTTGGCGATGACCGACTGCAAGGTGTCGAAGTCGGCTTCCACTTTGCCTTTGGCAAACTTCGGCTCCGGGGCAAGTTTCTTGACCTTGGCCAGACCCATGATTTCCAGCGCGCGGATGTACGCCCAGCCGATGTCGAACTCGTACCATTTCGACGACAGCTTGGCCGACGTCGCGAACGTGTGGTGATTGTTGTGCAATTCCTCGCCGCCGATCAGGATGCCGAACGGGATGATGTTGGTGGCCGCGTCGGAGCAGTCGTAGTTGCGGTAGCCCCAGTAGTGGCCGATGCCGTTGATGATGCCGGCGGCGGTCACGGGGATCCACATCATTTGCACGGCCCACACGGAAATACCGATGACGCCGAACAGTGCGAAGTTGATGAACAGCAGCGCCACCACACCCGCCCAGCTGTAGCGGGTGTACACGTTGCGCTCCATCCAGTCGGTCGGCGTGCCATGGCCATACTTTTCCATGGTTTCCATGTTCTTCGATTCGGCGCGATACAGTTCGGCGCCTTCCCAGAACACTTTCTTGATGCCACGGGTAACCGGGCTGTGCGGATCTTCCTCGGTGTCGCATTTGGCGTGGTGCTTGCGGTGGATCGCCGCCCATTCCTTGGTGACCTGGCCGGTGGTCAGCCACAGCCAGAAACGGAAGAAGTGGCTTGGGATCGCGTGCAACTCGAGCGCGCGGTGCGCCTGGTGGCGGTGCAGATAGATGGTAACGCTGGCAATGGTGATGTGTGTAACGGCCAGGGTGTAGAAAAACACTTCCCAGGCGCTAAATCGGGTGACCCCGTTAGACAGAAAATCCAGTACCGCATTTAAACTAAAGCTCATTAATACTCCAAAGTGGGCGTGTCACGCATCGCGGTGGCTCCGCAAATATTGCGTTTTCGACAGGCGCAGGAAGTCCATTAGTCGTGCTAACAACCTGTAATTGTACGCTGAATCAAAGGTGATTTGAGGAAGGATTTCCAGCGGTCACAGGGTTTTCCTTTGGCACGGTCGTGCTTTCTTCGCCGGCCAATGCCGGTGGCAACGCGCCCAAGATGCGCATTTCCCTCTGCGGGAACGGTACCGATATGCCGTGCTCCTTTAACGCGCGCCAGATCGCACGGTTGACGTCGGAGGTGACGCCGCCGCGTCCGTTTTCGGGGTCGTCGATCCAGAAGCCGACTTGCAAATCGAGACCATCTGCACCGAAATTCAGCAGGGTGGCCGACGGCAGGCGCTCCTTGTTGACGCGCTCGACGCTCAGCGCCGCTTCTTCAAGCAATTTGAGCACCATGTCGACATCGGTGTCGTAAGCCACGGAAACCTTGGTGGAAATATTGACCAGGCTGCTGGAAAGCGACGAGTTCTGCACCGCGCCCGACACCAACATCTCGTTCGGGATGATCGACTCCATGCCATCGAGCGCCTGCAACACGGTGTAGCGCGTGTTGATTTGCGTAACCTTGCCGCTGTACTTGTCGACCGTGATCATGTCGCCGATGGTCAGACTGCGGTCGAGCAGGATGATGAAGCCGGACACATAGTTGCTGGCGATCTTCTGCAAGCCCAGACCCAGGCCGACGCCGAGCGCGCCGCCGAACACCGACAGCACCGTCAGGTCGATGCCGACCAGCGACAAGCTCACCAGCACGGCCGCCAGGATCAGCACGGCCCGGACCGTACGCGACAGCACGACGCGCAGGCTGGTGTGCATGCCCTGCAGGCGCATCAGCCATTCCTCCAGCGCGGTGCCGGCCCACAGCGCCAGCATCAGCATCACCACCACCGACACGATCGCTTGCAGCACGTCCGCGATCGACACCTTGTATTTGCCCATCGGCAGGATGGTGTTATCCATATAAAGGAAGACGTCGTCCCACAGGCCGGTGATGTAGAGCACGAACGCCAGCCACACCAGCAACTGGAAGATTTTCTCGAACGCCAGCATCGTCGGGCTGATCTCGCCGCGGCGGGCAAATACGCGCCGCAGCAGGTAGACGGTGAAGCGGATCACCGCCAGCGAGCCGAAGATCGGTATCGCCACCTTCAGCAGGTTGTTGGGATGCTTGTAGAACTCCAGCAACGCGATGCGCGACAAAGTCAGCAGGCCGACCACCAGCATCGGCGGCACCACCCGGCCGACGCTCTCCACGCCGAAGCGCATGATGTCGTTGCGGGTTTCATCGCGTCCCGTGTACTTGCGCAACAGCCGCGCCAATGTCCATCCCAGCGCCACCGACACGACGATCGCGGCGATCTGCCATAGCAGCGCCGGATCGCGCAGGTCGCCGGAAAGGTCTTCGATCAGATTGAAAAGCGGCTGTTGTTTGGGCATGTCTATTGCTGAGTGTGGCTAGAGGCCGTAGCGTAGCGTAAACGCGCGGCCCGGCCGTATGAATGTTAAAAAAGACCGGGCAAGGTCGATCTCCCGGTCTTTCACTTATTGCGTACGGCGAAGATTACTCCTCGTCGGCAGCTTCCTCTTCTTCCTTCACCGGCGCCGGTTTTTTCGGCATCGGCTTGCGTTCGAACACGGCGGCGAAAAAGCCGTCGGTCTGGTGTTTGTGTGGCAGCAGTTTGAGGTAGTCGCCCATCTCCAGGTCGATCTTTTGCTCGGCGAGCACTTTGCTCATCGGCACCAGCTCGAAATCGGCATGCGTTTCCAGGAATTGCTTGGCGATGAAGTCGTTCTCGTCTTCCAGGAAGCTGCAGGTGGCATACACCAGGCGGCCGCCGCCCTTGAGCAGGCGCGCCGCGCCGTCCAGAATCGCCGCCTGCTTGACCTGCAGTTCGCCGATCGCGCTCGGCTGCTGGCGCCATTTGACGTCCGGATTGCGGCGCAAGGTGCCCAGGCCCGAGCACGGCGCGTCGACCAGCACGCGGTCGATCTTGCCGGCCAGACGCTTGATCTTGGCGTCGCGCTCGTGTGCGATCTGCACCGGATGCACGTTCGACAGGCCGCTGCGCGCCAGGCGCGGCTTCAGCTTGGCCAAACGTTTTTCGGACACGTCGAACGCGTACAGGCGGCCGGTGTTGCGCATCGTCGCGCCCAGCGCCAAGGTCTTGCCGCCGGCGCCGGCGCAGAAGTCCACCACCATTTCGCCGCGCTTGGCGCCGACGATGGCCGACAGGATCTGGCTGCCCTCGTCCTGCACTTCGATATGGCCGCTCTTGAACAGCGGCAGGTTTTGCAGCGCCGGCTTTTGCAGCACGCGCAGGCCCTGCGGCGAATACGGCGTCGGCGTGCTGCGGATCGGCGCTTCGGCCAGCCCGGCGGCGACTTCCTCGCGCGTGCCCTTCATGGCGTTGACGCGCAGGTCCAGCGGCGCCGGCTGGTTCATGCCGTCGGCCAGCGCCAGCGTTTCCTCTTCGCCCATCTGCTCGACCAGCTTGTCGAACAGCCACTTCGGCATGTTCGAGCGGCTCGACTTGTGCATCACCTTGCGGTCGATCAGCAGGATGCGCTCGACCCACGCGATCTCGTCTTCGGTCAGCCCGCCCATCGAATCGAGGCCGACGGCGTCGGCCATGCCCAGCAAGGTCAGGCGGCGCATCGTGGCGCCACCGCCCGCTTCGGAGAAATCGGTATAGAACGATTTGTTGCGCAGCACGTTGTAGATGCACTCGGCGATGCCGCCGCGTTCGCGGCCGCCCAGGCGCGGGTGGTCTTTAAAATAGCGCGACAACGTGGTGTCGGCGGGCGCGGCAAAGCGCAAAATCTCGCGCAACACTTCTTCGGCGTTGGCGAGTATCGCTGGTGGCAATCTCATGGAATTCCTTGGTTAAATTATTTTGTGGTGGTCACATGCTCGTCCACATGGACCTGCACCGTTTCCTGCGCTATCGTCAACCCGCCCTCGACAAACCAGCGCACCGCGCGCGGGTAAATCACATGCTCCTGTTCCAGCACGCGCGCCGACAGGGTTTCCACCGTGTCGCCGGGCAGCACCGGCACTGCAGCTTGCGCCACCATCGGCCCGTGATCGAGTTCGGCCGTCACGAAATGCACCGTCGCGCCATGCTCGGCCACGCCGGCGGCCAGCGCCTGCGCATGCGTCGCCAGGCCGGGAAACAGCGGCAGCAGCGATGGATGGATATTGAGCATGCGGCCGGCGTAATGCGCGACAAAAGGCTCCGTCAAAATCCGCATGAAACCGGCCAGCACCACCAGATCGGGCGAAAAGCCGTCGATCACGGTCTGCAAAGCGGCGTCGAACTCGGCGCGGCTGGCGTAGTCTTTGTTGGCAACAACAGCCGTCTTGATTCCGTATTCAACAGCAAACGCCAGCCCGGAGGCGTCGGCGCGGTTGCTGATCACGGCGGCAATACGGGCGGGCCAGCGCTCGGCTTGCGCCGCGCGGACTATCGCTTCCATGTTGCTGCCGCGACCCGAAATAAGGATGACGATGTTTTTCATAGGCCGACATTGTACCTTGTCCACACGGGCCGGACCAGAAAATGCCGAGAATTGCTGCGGCGCAGCAGGCATCCGCCCCATGGTCGAAGCGGGATGCGGAGGGGGATTCCGGCCTACTCGAAGGAGTAAAACACCCGGAATGGAACTTTCTTTTCGGCCCAATAATCGGCAGCGTCGCGGAAGACGTCCAATAAGGTTTCCCGCGCTTCCTTGTCAAATTTCTGGGTATTGGGCAATTGCTCCAGCACCACCAGGAAACCCTCCTGGGTGCCGGCATTGAACATGGTTGCGGTCAGCGTCTCGCGCAGCCCGTCAAAATTCTTGCCTATACCTTTGGGAAACAGAAACGATTCCGCGATGATGCCCAGCACTTGCTGCTTGGTCGCGCCGGCATTGCAGTGCGCGTACAGGAAGTGGTGGCCCAGGCGGGCCGCTTCCTCCTGCAACTCGACCACGCGGAAGGCGCGGATCGACTGCACGAGGTTGGGCGGCACGGTCATCAGCAGCGTCTCGTTTTCCCCCATTTGACCTGGTATGTACGGTGTGTCCACTTTGCTGTCGTGAGTGCCTAACTTGTTGATTAATGAGTAAATAATTTGAGCACCTGTCCACTTTACACGGCCCGCTGGTCTAAGCTTGCCGTGGCTGATTCAACATCTTTCTCGAATCCCATACGCATATTAGGGTAACGTGTTGTTCCTTCCAGATCAACACGAATGTGATTGCCCACGCAATATTTGTCAGAAACAGAACAATTTTGGACTGTTTTGGCCCGAATCCGCACAATTTCATCGCGGAATGACTATGGCCCCGCTCCCGGCACGCCGGCGGGAAGCCTTGGCCGCTGTTACAATTTGTTGCCACAGATACCGATTGGCCACTGGTTCCGGGGCGCTAACGGGAATACCATAGGAAGCATGCAATATCAGAATCCCTGATAAGACACCCCTGACAGACAACGAGGTACCAAATGAACTTGCAAGCCAAATTGATCGCATCCGTACTTTGCGTGAGCGCACTGCCTTTCGCCCAGGCTGCCGATTTCGAGGATTTCGGCCGGGTCGTGCGCGTCACCCCGCAAGTGGAGCAAATCAACCGTCCGCGCCAGGAATGCCGCACCGAATACGTGCAAGTCCAACAGCCGGCGCCGCAGCGCGGCGTGGGCGGCGCCATCATCGGCGGCCTGATCGGCGGTCTGGCCGGTAACCAGGTCGGCGGCGGCAGCGGCCGCTCGGTGGCCACCGCCGCCGGCGCCATCGCCGGCGCCGTGGTCGGCGACCGCGTCGACAACCAGAATCTGCCCAACAGCGGCGGCGTACAGGAACAGCAAGTCAAGCAGTGCCGCACCGTCGACCATTGGGAATCGCGCACCTCGGGCTACGAGGTCACCTACGACTATCGCGGCCGCAACTACACCAGCGTCATGTCGTACGACCCGGGCGAGCGCGTGCGCCTGCGCGTGGTGGTCGAGCCGATGCAGCGTTGATCGCCCGAATTCCGCGCAATCCCGTTCAATGCCGGTCCATCGACCGGCATTGCCGTTTTTGGCTTGCCTAGAGGTAAGGCATCGCGGGATAATGCGCACTGACCTCCCGCTCCCCTCCCCCAAGCCCGCCCCATGCTGATCAAACGTAAATCCATCGAAAAGAAGAATCCTCCCGTCCGGCGCGCAAGGCAAAATATGCGCCGGTAACCTTGTCGGAACAGGATGGCGTGCGCTATCTGCACTTCGGCACGGAGTGGGTGCAGGGCGCGATGCGCATCCGCAAGCCCAACTGGCCGGAGCTCGAGTACGCGCAGCAGATGATGGCGTGGATGCTGTGGCTCAAGGAGCCGGCGGCCATCGCCCAGTTGGGCCTGGGCACGGCCACCTTGACCAAGTGTTGTTACGCGACCTTCCCGTCGGCGTCGGTCACGGCGGTGGAGCTGAATCCGTCGGTGATCGCCATCTGCGACTCGATGTTCAAGCTGCCGCCGAACGACGCCCGGCTGCGCGTGGTGGAAATGGATGCGCTCGATTACGTCAACGACGAAGCCAACGCCGGCGCGCTCGACGTGTTGCAGGTCGACCTGTACGACGCCACCGCGCGCGGCCCGGTGCTCGACAGCGCCGAGTTCTACCAGTCCTGCAACGCCTGCTTGAAAGACGACGGCATCATGACGGTCAACCTGTTCGGCGACCACCCGAGCTACGCGCGCAACATCAAGGCGATCAAGTTCGCGTTCGAGCAGGTGGTGTGCCTGCCGGAAGTCCATGACGGCAACGTCGTCGCCATCGCCTTCAAACGAAAGCGCGCGATCGATGTCGTGGCGCTGGCCGAGCGCGCCGCGCAAATCGTCGCCGAGACCAAACTTCCGGCGAAGTCATGGGTCAAAGGATTAGCGCAAAGCCTGGCCACAGTGTGAGAATTGTCTAAAACACGTAGGGCGGATTAGCGCAGCGTAATCCGCCAGGCGCCGCCAACATCCTCACCATTGCCGTCGAAGTTGCATCACCGTTCCGCCCAACTTTGAAAGTGACCGCAACGATGCCTTCCGCCCAGCCAGCAACCAAGCCAGCCCCGCTCGATCTGCAGCAAATCTACACCTGGCTGCTGGCCGACGGCATGATCCGCAAGACCGAGGTCAAGGAACTGTACGCGCAAAGCCAGGCCATCCTCAAGAACACGGTCGGCCCGATGCACCCTCTCTGCGCGGTGGCCCACGCCAAGCTGCTGTCGGCGCAACCGCCGCACAAGATGCTCACCCTCGATGCCTTATGCGAATGGCTGGCCCAGCGCGCCGGCCTGCAATTCATCCGCATCGACCCGCTCAAGATCGACTTCACCAAAGTGGCCGACGTCATGTCGGCCAGCTACGCGGCGCGCTTCAACATCCTGCCGGTCGAGCTCACGCACGACACGCTGGTGGTGGCCACCGCCGATCCCAGCTCGATCGAATGGGAGGCGGAAATATCCAAGGTGTCGCGCCGCGCGATCCGCCGCGTGATGGCCAACCCGCTCGACATCGCCCAGTACACCGCCCAATTCTTCAGCCTGGCCAAATCGATCAAGAAGGCCAACAAATCCAACGGCAACGACCTCTCGCTGCGCAACAACTTCGAGCAACTGGTCGAGCTGGGCAAGATCAACAAACAGGTCGACGCCAACGACCAGCACGTCATCAACATCGTCGACTGGCTGTGGCAATACGCGTTCGAGCAACGGGCCTCCGACATCCACCTGGAACCGAAACGCGAGATGGCGGCGATCCGCTTCCGCATCGACGGCGTGCTGCACCAGGTGTATCAGGTGCCGGCGGTGGTGATGATCGCCATGACCGCGCGCATCAAGCTGCTCGGGCGCATGGACGTGATCGAAAAGCGCCGCCCGCAGGACGGCCGCATCAAGACCCGCACCGCCGGCGGCCAGGAGGTCGAGCTGCGCCTGTCGACCCTGCCCACCGCCTTCGGCGAAAAGCTGGTCATGCGCATCTTCGATCCGGACGTGGTGGTCAAGACGCTGCCGGAACTGGGCTTTCCGCTCGACGACGCCGAGCGCTGGGACGCGCTGACCAAGCGTCCGCACGGCATCATCCTGGTGACGGGGCCGACCGGCTCGGGCAAGACCACCACCTTGTACACCACCTTGAAAGCGCTGGCGACGTCGGAGGTCAACGTCTGCACGGTGGAAGACCCGATCGAGATGGTCGAGGCGGCCTTCAACCAGATGCAGGTGCAGCCGGGCATCGACCTGTCGTTTGCCGACGGCGTGCGCGCGCTGATGCGGCAGGATCCGGACATCATCATGGTCGGCGAGATCCGCGACCTGGCCACGGCCGAGATGGCGATCCAGGCCGCGCTGACCGGCCACCTGGTGCTGTCGACCCTGCACACCAACGACGCGCCGTCGGCCGTGATGCGGCTGCTGGAGCTGGGCGTGCCCTACTACCTGCTGGAGGCGACCCTGATCGGCATCATGGCGCAGCGCCTGGTGCGCACCTTGTGCGCCGACTGCAAGGCCGCCGATGGCGAGCTGGGCGACGAGATCTGGCACAGCATCGTCGGCGACTGGGACTTGCCGAAGCCGGCGACGGTCTACCGCCCGGTCGGCTGCCCGGAATGCCGCCAGACCGGCTACCGGGGCCGCACCGGCCTCTACGAGTTGCTGACGGTGACGCAGGCGTTCAGCGAGCAGGTGCGCGAGGAGACCGACATCCACGCGCTGCGGCGCCAGAGCGTGGCCGACGGCATGAAGCCGCTGCGCATCGCCGGCGCGCTGAAAATCCAGGAAGGCGCGACCACCGCCGACGAGGTGCTCAAGGTCACGGCCGCGCTGGGAATGAAGGAAACAATAAAATGATTTCAGAAAACCCTTTGCACTTCGCCCAGGGCTGTATATAATACGGCCTCTTTCGGGGGTCGTTAGCTCAGCTGGTAGAGCAGCGGACTTTTAATCCGTTGGTCGCAGGTTCGAATCCCGCACGGCCTACCACCGAATTCGCAGTATCAGATGAAGCAGCTACGAGCAATCGCAGCTGCTTTTTTTGTTTGGGCGATCCGGCTATCGGGAGCGGGAGCGGGAGCGGCCACGCTATACTGGCCCCATGAGCGCCAAGGCAGAACATCTCTTCGTCAAAACCCGCCACGCCAAGCCGATGGCCCGCGCCGACAGCCTGACGCTGGTCGAAGGACTCGGCATCCAGGACGACATCAACGCCCACCGACTCAGTCCGCGCCACATCCTGGTGACCAGTGCGTCCGAGCTTGAGGCCTTGTCGCTGCCTGCCGGCGCGCTGCGCGAGAACCTGGTGATCTCCACCGACAGGCCCGGGGACTTCCAGCCCGGCAGCGCGCTCACCAGCGCCAGCGGTATCGAGATCCGCCTGACGATGCACTGCGAACCCTGCAAGCAACTGCTGCCGCTGGTCGACGATCTGGCCGGCATGATCGGCCGGCGCGGCATCCTCGGCGTGGTCGTCGCCGGCGGTCAACTCCAGCGCGGCGACACGCTCGAGCTGATCCCCGGCCGCTATCCCGCGCTGCCCGAATCGGTCTACCAAAGATTCCTCGACTTCGTGCCGACGATCCCGCGCGGAAGGGTCGTGCGTTACAGCGATGTCGCGCTGGCGATCGGCGCCGACCCTGGTTTTGTCCGCGCCATTCCGGGTTACATCAAACGCAGCCTCGCCACCGGCGTGCCGCTGCATCGCATCGTCAACGCGCGCGGCCACTTGCCCGCCACCATCCCCGACCACGCGCAGAGGCTGATGGCGGAAGGCGTGCTGGCAACCGGCGCCATCGAGCTCGATACCTTTCTTTGGCAAGGCGAACCAGTCTAGCCAACCATATGCGCGGCAGGCACACTGTTATACTTTCCGATAGTTAAAAAATTAAGTCCTTCAGCAATATCGGAATGGCAATAAATATGCGTGCAATTCATCGAGAGAAGACATGAGACGGCTGAAAGTGCCGCTGATGGCGTGCTGGCTGCTGCTCGCGGCCGCCCCGGCCATGCATGCGGCGGCCGCCGCACCGGTCGTCGCCTTGCGGGTGGCGGCGCAGGCCGGCACCGACCCCAAGTTCATCGACGCCGGCGATGGCCGCGTGATCGGCGTGTGCATCGACATTTTCCGCACCATCGAGCGCATCGATCCGGGCCTGGTCTTCATCGGCGACCAGCAGTGGCTGCCGCTGGTGCGGGCCCACGCCGAAGTGGCCAACCACCAGCACGACGCGCTGTGCGCGATCCAGCGCACGCCCGAACGCGAAGTGCAATACAACTATATCGACCTGCCGCTGCTGCCGCTGCGCTTCCAGTTGCTCGCCCGCGCCGACGACCCCGTCGTCATCCACAGCTGGGATGACGTGCGCAAACTGGGGGCCGACGGCGTGATCCTGACCAATCGCGGTTTCGGCACCACCGAGGCGCTGGAGCGCATCGGCAACCTGCAATTCAGCGCCAGCGCGGCCGACCCGATGAACAATCTGCAAAAGCTGGTGGCGCGCCGGGGCCGTTTCTTCCTGCACCGGGGGCCGGGGCTGAAAGGTTTCGTGCAGCGTTCCGGCTACGGCGCCAAGGTCAGGATTCTGCCCCAGGTGATGTACCAGACCGAAACCTACATGGCGCTGGGCACGCACGTCGATCCGGCGGTGACGGCGCGCGTGCGGCGCGCCGTCGAACAGATGGAACGAACCGGCGAGCTGGCGCGCCTGCTGAAGAAATGGGATTGACGGATCGCCCGCCAGCGCAGCCGGCAGAAACTTGATTGACAGCAACCGCAGTTTTGGCGACTATCGTCGTTTTGTCTTTTTAACGACCACGCCATGAAACCACCGCGCCTTTCCCTGCTCGCCCTGCTCCTTTCCGCCGCGCTCGGCGGCCACGCCCTGGCGGCCGACGCGCCCGCCAAACGCGCGATCACCCATGAGGACGTTTGGCTGATGAAACGGGTCGGCGCCCCGACCGCCAGCCCGGACGGCAAGTGGGCCGTGTTCGCCGTCACCGACCCCGCCTACGACAGCAAGGAGCAATGGTCGGACCTGTGGATCAAATCGCTAACCGACGACACCCCGGCGCGCCGCCTGACCTTCAGCAAGGGCGGCGAAGGCGCGCTGAACTGGTCGCCGGACAGCCGCCAGCTGGTCTTCGTGGCCAAGCGCGACGGCGACGACGCCGGCCAAATCTACCGCATCGACGTCGCCGGCGGCGGCGAAGCCCAGCGCCTGACCACCCTCACCCTGGGCGCGCGCCAGCCGAAATTCAGTCCGGACGGCAAGCAGCTGCTGTTCGTCAGCGAAACCTTCCCGGGCGCGGCCGGCGAGGACGACATCAAGAAAATCGCCAAGGAACGCAAGGACCGCAAATACAACGTGCGCGCCTACGAGAGCTTCCCGCCGCGCTTCTTCGACAAGTGGCTCGACGACAAGCAGGTGCGCCTGTTCGTGATGGAGGCGGCGGTCGGCGCCAAGCCGCGCGACCTGCTGTCGGGCACCAAACTGGCGGCGCTGCCGGGCTTTGGCGGCGGCCAGGGCGACGAGGGCCAGTCGCTCGACGCGATCTGGTCGCAGGACGGCAAAGAGGTCGTGTTCCCGGCGTCGACCAACCGCGACGAGGCGGCGCGCGCGGCCGGCTACACGCAAATCTTCTCGGTGCCGGCCGCCGGCGGCGAGACGCAGCAGCTGACGCGCGACAAGCACAGCTACCGCGCGCTCAAGTTCAGCAAGGACGGCAAGACCTTGTTCAGCCTGACCGACGCGGAGGAGCCGGGCAAGGTCTACGACGTCAGCCGCATTGCCAGCTTCGCCTGGCCGATCGCCGATCCGGCGCCGAAGATACTCACGGCGTCGCTTGACCGTTCGGTCTCGCGCTTCGTGCTGCCGGATGGCAGCAACCGCGTGGTGTTCAGTTTCGAGCACGCCGGCCTTGAGCAGCTGCATTCGATCAACTACGCGGGCCGCGACTTGCGCGCCGAGCCATCGCTGCCGACCGGTGCCATCGGTTCGCTCAGCGCCGGCGGCAAGGCCATGGTCGGCGTGTGGGAATCGGCGATCAACCCGCCCGAGGTGTACGCCTTCGGCAACGGCGCGCCCAAGCGCCTGACCTCGTTCAACACCGAGCGCGCGGCGGCCATCGACTGGCAGGCGCCGGAACACTTCTGGTTCAAGGCCAGCGACGGACGCATGATCCACAACATGATCGTCAAGCCGGCCGGCTTCGATCCGGCGAAAAAATATCCGCTGTTCGCCGTCATCCACGGCGGCGCGGCCAATATGTGGCGCGACCAGTTCGTGCTGCGCTGGAACTACCACCTGCTGGCGCAGCCCGGCTACGTGGTGCTGCTGACCGACTACAAGGGCTCGACCGGCTACGGCGAGGAATTCGCCCGCGCGATCCAGGGCGATCCGCTCAAGGGTCCGGGCGACGAGGTCAACGAGGCGGTCGACGAGGCGGTGCGCAAGTACAGCTTCGTCGATGGCAGCAAGCTGGCGGCGGGCGGCGCCAGCTACGGCGGCCACTTGGCGAACTGGCTGCAGGCGACCACCACGCGCTACAAGGCGATCGTGTCGCACGCGGGCGAGATGGATTTGGTGATGCAGTGGGGCACCAGCGACAGCATCTTTGGGCGCGAGGTCAACAGTGGCGGACCGGTGTGGGGCAATCTGCCGGTGTGGCGCGAGCAAAGCCCGGTGATGCAGGCGGGGAACCATGAAAAGGGCACGGGATTCAAGACGCCGATTTTGATCTCGGTGGGCGAGCTGGATTATCGCGTGCCGGCCAACAATGCGTTGATGAATTTCGCGACGCAACAGCGCTTGAATGTGCCGAGCAAGCTGCTGGTGTTCCCGGACGAGAACCACTGGATTTTGAAGGGGGACAACAGCCGCTATTTCTACAGCGAAGTACACGGCTGGCTGGCGAAGTATCTGAAGTGACGGCCGCCGGCTGAGCCGGCATTGGCGGATTACGCTACGCTAATCCGCCCTACGTATTTCCTCGTCAATTCAAATCCCGTGGCCAGGGTCCTCGCCTGACCACGGAGGCACCTAGGGCGGATTAGGCGGCACGCCGTAATCCGCCACGAGCCGCCAACACCCCTCGTTCTAGTTGAAACTCAACCCCGTGGCACTGGTGTTGGTCAACGTCTTGGCCTTCAGGTCGATACGGAAGCTGTCGCTCGGCTTGCCCGAACCCAGCCCCTTCAGAATCCCGAACACCTGCTTGAACTGATACTGGAACAGCACGTTGACCGAGTTCTGATCCGACGGCAAATCGCCGATCTTCACGATGGCCGCCGGCGATGCCGGAAACGCCGCCATCAGCACCTTGTACTGCGCCACCCGTTGCGCGCCCATGTCGCGCAACGCCAGCTCGCCGGCATACACCGTCCGGTGGAAATCGCCATAAAACTCGTACGCGCTGATCTTGGCAAAATCATCCAGCTTCAAGTTCGCCGCCGACGCCAGTTGCTCCGCCTTGGCCGTCGCCGCCGCCCAGTCCGCCGTCAACTGGCTTGCCGCCACGCCACCCTCGGCGACGGTCCCCTTGGCGGCACACGCGGCCGTCAACGGCACCACAGACGGATTGTCCTTCAACTGCGCCAAGGTCACCCTGGTCTGCAACTGCGACAGGATCAGCATCTGGCGCGCGTCGAGCGAGATCGCCGCCTGCTTCATTTCGCACGGCCAGTACTCGTCCATGAAACGCAGGCGCGACAGCTCGCCGAAGTACGTGCGGGTGAATTCGCCATACGAGCGGGTATCGAGGATATTGCGGTTCCAGCGCTTGGCGACGTCGCCGGTCAGCACGCTGCCCTGCAGGTAGTCGTACTCGGTCTGATACAACGGGAACAGTTCGTTATAGCGCGCCACATTGTTGAGGCCAACCGTCTGCACATCGACCAGGTCCTTGCTCTGATAGCTGACGATCTTGTACGCCGCGCCGAACACGGCCAGCGACGGCGACTGCACGTTGACCAGGTAGTTGCCGGCGGCGTCCTGGTAATCGTTGGTGCCGTTGAAGTGCATGTGGCCGCCCATGTGCAGCGGCAGGCCGGTCGCGGCCAGCGCCTTGGTGGTGGCCGCCTCCGGCACGCGCGCCGTCTGGAAGGCGCCCGGCTTGAACACCGCCTTCATCGCGTCGGTCTGGTTGGCGTAGAAGTCCATCGTCGGATAGTGCGAGAACGCCATCAACTGCTTGCCCTGCGCCTTGGCGCGCGCGGCCACCGACTTGATCCATTCCATTTGATGGATCTTGTGCGTGGTCACCTTGTTCCAGCCGGCGTTGCCGGCGTTGTCGAAGCCGGCGAAGGCGGTCGGATTGGCCGGATCGAACTTGCCGTTGGGGACGTGGACGTTGGCGTCGACCGCCAGCAGCCACAGGCCCTTGACCGGTTCCACCAGGTAGCTGGCGTCGATGATGTTGGTGCAGCGCGTGTAGGATTTACCCAGCTTGGTTTCGCCGGCGGCCTTGTAGCTGCCGCCCTCGCCTTCCGCGCAGATCTCGAACTGGCGCTTGTTCAGCGCGGACGAGGCCGACGCGGCGTCGAAGCTGTATTTGCCGTCCGCGTACTTGGTGAACGGCGTCTCCCAATAAACGTCCGACTTGTTCGGCATGTAGCCGAAGTCGCCGAGCTTGGTGAGCAGGCGCTCGTAGCCCTGCTCGGTCAGCTGGGCGGTGCAGACCACGGTCGGATCCTTGGCCTTGCAGGCGGCGTTGTTGGGCGCGTAGATCTTTTGTTCCTTGCCGTCGCGCGTGAGGAAGTCGTTTTTGCCGGCCTCATCGTCGTCGTAAGGCTCGTTCGGGTCGTGGTTGCCCGGGGCGATGAAGAAGCGCATGCCTTTGGCCTGGTATTCGCGCAGGATGTCGGCCAGGCCGTCGATGTTGATCGGCTGGGCGTCGTCGGAAATGTCGCCGGGCAGCGCCACCAGGCGGATGTTCTTGCCGTAGGCATCGTCGAGCGCGGCGCGGAAGGCGAAATAGTTTTCGTTGAACAGACGGGTCGACGTCAGCTGCGCGTACATCGTGCGGATGGTGGCGTTCCTGCCGTCCTTGGTGGGGATGCCTGAGAACTGGCTGCTTTTGAAGTCGCCGTAGATGTTCTCGAAGTGCACGTCGCTCATGAAGGCGACCGGGGTGGACGTGTAGCCGTCGGCCGGAATCGGATCGGTGGTCGGGACGCTGTCGCTGCCGCATGCGGATAGCAGCGACATCATGGCGGCGGCCGCGATCAGCGGCCGCCGGGCGTTCAAGGCATTGCGCATGCAATCTGCATCTGTCTGTTTTCGGTGGTGCGCATTGTGGCACCCCGGTGTGACAGGCTGATTACATGGCAACCAGACGAAAACGGACAGCGGCAGTCGCCGCCGCCCGTGTGTCGTCAGGCCTGCGACGTCAACTTGCGGCGGCGCGCCACGCCCACCATCGCCAGGCCGGCCAGCAGCATGGCGTAGGTTTCCGGTTCCGGCACCGCCGTCACCGCCTTGATCCAGCCCACGTGCGAGTAGATGGCGGTGGAACCCGACAGGTCGCCATAGCTCGAGCCGTTTTTAGGCGCGTTGTCGCAGCCGCTCAGGCCGAGATCGCCGCAAGCGCTGTCGCCGCCCCAGCCCCACGAGTGCACGCCCGACAACAGCCATTCCGAGCCGTTCCAGACAAAATCTCCGCCGCCGGAATCGCCACCGGCGATCATCGACTCGATGGTGCCCAGGCCGGTGCCGCTGGTCCAGGCGCCGCCAATGGCATCGCCCATGCGACCGATGGTGTTCAGCGCGGCGGTGCCGTTGTCGAAATCGCTCATGTAGGTGGCGCCCGGTGCATAGTAGCTGGGATCGTCGGGGCCGTAGCCGGCGGCCGGGTAGTAGGCCGCGTTGAACTCCTGGCTGGTGACGTCGAAGGTGTTGTAACCGTAGTGGCCCCAGGCGGCATCGTTCCAGTTGGTGGGCGTGTTGACGTCGGCGCGGTTGGTCGTTCCGTAGCCAGCCATCAGGTAATCCTTGCCGACGTCGTTGGTGGTGCTCAGGTTGTAGCCCTTGATGCCGGTGACCACGCTGTCGAGCTTCAAGATGGCGATGTCGGCGCCGGTGTCGAGCGAGCCGTTCCACGCTTTGTGGACGGTGGCGTTGCCGACCGAAACATTGCGGGTGACGGCCGCGCTACCGTTGGCATAGCCGAACTGTACGGTCATCTTGCTGAAGTCGTCGGCGCAATGGGCGGCGGTGATCACGTACTGGCCGCCGGCCAGCAGCGATCCGGAGCAGGCGTAGTTGCCCTGCGGCGTGGTGAAGCTCAGTTTTGCAACGCCGTCCAGCGCGCCGGCCACGCCATTGAAGCTCATGCCGGGGGTGAAACGCCAATTGCTGGGATCCGAAGTATTACCGGTCTGCGGTGTTGGCGCGGCTTGGACGGCCCCTGCGGCCAACATGGCGGCGACGGCCACCAACTTGAAGTGTTTGGACTGAATGAAATTCATATTGTTCCTTGCGCAATAGGTATTTTAAAAGTGCCTCTCCCTGTATTCACCTTTCGGGAACCGCCTGGCGTACGGCGCGCCCCGGCAAACATGGCACAAATGACAATATCATGATGAACTATTGCGGCGCAACATAGTTATGAAAATATTTACGTTCCGGCTGGACGCGGCACCGCGCGCCGGATCAGCAAAATGACGCCGGCGGCCAGCAGGCAGGCTGCCCCCGCCGCGAACAGGGCCGGGTTATACGTCAGCATCATGGTGCGCACCCTGCCCGCGCCCCAGGCCGCCACCGCCGCACCCAGCTGGTGGCCGGCGAACACCCAGCCGAACACCATGCCCGCGCGCTCCTTGCCGAAGGTCGACGCCACCAGCCGCACCGTCGGCGGCACGGTGGCGATCCAGTCCAGGCCATAAAACATGGCGAACAACGACAGCCCGTAAAACGTGAATTCGGAATACGGCAACCAGAACAACGACAAGCCGCGCAGGCCGTAATACATGAACAGCAGCTTGCGGTTGTCGTAGCGGTCCGATAGCCAGCCCGAGCCGATGGTGCCGACCAGGTCGAAGGCCCCCATCATCGCCAGCACCGACGCGGCCGGCACGGCGGCCAATCCGGCGTCGCCGCACAGCGAAATGAAATGCGTCTGGATCAGACCATTGGTGCTGAGCCCGCAAATGAAGAAGGTGCCGAACAATATCCAGAACACCCGGTTGCCGGCGACGCTGGCAAGCACCTTGAACGGCGTGGCGAACGTGATGTGCATAGGCGGCACCGGCGGTGCGACTTCCGTTCCCGGGGCCGCGCCGTAGGGCGTCAGGCCAAGTTCGTTGGGCCGGTTGCGCATCAGCAGCAGCACCAGCACGGCGACCACGGCGCAGGCGGCGAACACGGGAATGACGGCCATGCGCCAGCCGAAGCGTTCGATCAGCCAGGCGCCGACCGGCAGGAACACCAACTGGCCGGTGGCAGAACTGGCGGTGAGCATGCCCACCACCAAGCCCCGGCGACTGTCGAACCAGCGGTTGGAGACGATGGCGCTGAGCACCAGCGCGGTCATGCCCGAGCCGATACCGAGCATGATTCCCCAGAACAGCACCAGATGCCAGAACTGCGTCATTTGCGTGGCCAGCGCCATGCCGGCCGCCACCAGCGTCAGCGCGGTGACGACCACATGGCGCAGGCCGAAACGCTCCATCAGGATGGCGGCGAACGGCCCCATCAAACCGAACAGCACGAAGCGCACCGCCAGCGCGGATGAAATCTGTTCGACGTCCCAGCCGAACTCGGTGGACAGCGGCTGCAACAGCGCCCCCGGCAGGCCGAGCGCCGCCGACGAGGTCAGGCCCGTCAGGAAGGTGACAGCGACGATCACCCAAGAATAGTGCAAGCCGCGCCGCCGCAGCCAGTTGGAAAGCGATAGTGCGAACATGATGCTCCTTGCAATGACGATGGCTGCGGCGATGTGCGGACGCGGGCGTGGACGAAGCCGCGCTGCCCGGCCATTTTAAATTATGATCATAATGAATGCAAGGAAAAGAAAGGGGCCTCGGCGGAGGCCCCGATCGGGGGAGTTACAGCCAACTACCGCTTATTTGATGCGCAGCGAGCTCTTCACGTCGGTGACGCCTTTGACATTGCGGGCAACGTCAACCGCTTTGTCAGCTTCGGCCTGCGACGGCACGAAGCCGCTCAGCACCACGCCGCCGTTGGTGGTTTCAACTTTAACATCCAGCGATTTGAGCGCTGGCTCAGCCATCAGTTCGGTTTTGACCTTGGTGGTGATCACGGTGTCGGCGACCGCATCCTTGGCCAGCTCGGTTTTCGATTTGGCTTCGCACGACGCCTTGTCGGTGCCGGTCAGGCCGCTGCAGTCGATGCCGGTCTGGGCGACGTCGGCGGCATCCTTGCCGGCCTTGGCGGCGTTGATGGCGGCGGTCTGCTGGGATTTCGCGGTGCTCAGGCAGCTATCCTTGGCGTTGCCGTCCAGGGTGTCGCACTTTTCCTTGGCCAGGCCGTACTGGGCATCGGCCAGTTCGGTGCGGGCTTTTTCGATCGATTTCTTATCGTTCTTGTACTGCATCGTGGCGTTGGCCTCGGCCGTCGCGCGGGCCACTTTGGCCTGCTCTTCGCACACGTCCTTGGCGTTGCCGGACTGCGCATCGCAGGCGGACTTGGCGGTCTTGTAATCGTTGGCAGCTTTGTTGGTGGCTGCCTTGTAGGCCACAGTGTCGTTGGCTGGGGTGGCGGCGAAACTGGCGCTGGCTGCACCGGCCAAAAGCAGGAAGAGGAGCTTGTTCATGATGTGTCCCTTTATTGTGGTGGTTGGTGGACACATTAAACGCCGACAGCAGAGAAACCTCTGTGCGCGAACGAACAGAGTTGGGGAATTGCATTTTCTGCGCTATGAGCGGCGACAGCCTGACTTCGATGTCGCTAGCGCTGCAGCGAGGCCTGGCGCAGGCCCTGGCGGGTATCCTCGCGCGCCTCCTGGTTCAGCAAGCCCTTTTGCCACAGGTCGCTCGCCTGCTCGAACAAGGGCAGCCCGGCGGCGAAGGCGTCGCCGGTCGGCGCCAGTTGCAGCCATTCCATGGTGGTGTGCGAACCGGCCACCGGGCCGGACGACGACGGTTGGCGCACCTGGCGCATCCACGCGGCGACGGCGCCGTATTGTTCGGGATGGCGCTGTTGTATCCATGCCAGCGCGGCCAGATCGGCAAAGCCTTCCTCGCGGCGGGTCTGCTCCAGTTCCTGCGCTTGCGCTTGGCTGTGTGCCGTGTCGTCGGTGTGGTCGTGTTCCTCGAAACCGGCCGGCATCTCGTGCCACTGGCCCTGCACGTAGCGCCAGCAGTGGCCCACTTCGTGTGCGAACATCGCCTCGATCATCAGCGCCCGCTGTTCCGCCGGCACGGTCGACAGGACGTCTTCGACGTTGGTCCGGTTGCGCATCGTCAGCACCAGCTTGCAACGTCCATCTTGAAAGCCCAGCGCCAGCGGCACGTCGGTCGGCTTGCCGGTGGGCTGTACGATGATGTCGATCGGCAGTTTGAGTTCTTTTTTAGCGTACTTCAGCATGGCCGATCCGGCGGTGAGCCAGCGGGTTTCCATGTCGGTCAACTCCGCTGCGGAAGCGAAGTTGGAGCACAACAGCAGCAGGGAGATAAGTAGGCGCGTGATCATGGTTTGGTTTCCTCAAACCAACTTTATCACGATCACGGAAACTTTTATTGCCGTAAGGAAGTATTTTTCTACGTAGGCAAAGTTGAACTATTTAGTCGAAAGGCTACTCTGTATGCGGAATGATAACGGGGACCTGACGGTCCCCGTTGGAGGAAGGTGAGGACTTACTTCGCCAGCAGGCTTTGCGCCGTCTTGAATTCCGGACGTATATCGTTCGGCACCGAGGCCATTTTATCCAGCGCCTTTTGCACGTCGGGACGGATGACGACATATTTGGCCATCATCTCCTTGGCGCGCGCATAGTCGCCGGTGGCCTCGATCGTCAGAAACTCGCGGTCGAGATCTGTGACAGCCGATTTAACCTTTTTAAAGTCGACCGAGAACGTTCCATCGCCGTGCGACACGAATCCACCCTTATCGAGAAGATAATTAACCTGGATCGCCATGCCGCGCGCGTGCGAATCGGTCAGACCGAAATGCAGCGTGCGGAACGCCGACGCCAGGAACGTCGTGTACAGCTTGCGCTCGGCCGCCTCGCCCTGCCCCAGGGTACCGGCCAGCTGGCCCTTGTCCATCATGTAGGCCAGCACGTACAGGCCAGTGATGTCGGCCTTGGCTTCCTCGATGGTCGAATAGGCTTCCTTCAGGTCCTGGCGCGGGGTCGATTCCTTGCCGTCCACCTTGGTCACGTGCGGTCCCAGGCCGTGGGTGATTTCATGCGCGAGGATGTGCGTGAAGAACGAGTCGAAATCGACATCCTTCTGGTCGGCCGGCTTGAGCACCAGCTTGGAGATCGGCGTCAACGTCGACTTGAACTTGGCTTGCTGCACGTTCTTGAGCATCACGCGCTTGGAGCCGCGCTGGCTGATGATGCGCTCGTCGTTGGGCAGGTTGTAGGCGGCCGTCTGCACGCCCATGTTGCCGTCGCCGGCCCCGTAGACCTGGTTGACCACCACCATCGGCGCGATGGCGCCGACCTTGGGATTGCGGTACTGCGCATCGAGCGGCAGGTTGTCTTCCAGCTCCTGCATGTGCTTGGCGAAGAAGTCGAGCTTTTGCGTCTCCTTCTGGTCGCGGATGTTGACGTACGCCTCGAACGCGGCCTTGTAGCCGAACAGCTCGTCGTTGTAGGTCTCGTACGGGCCGATGGTGACGTCGACCGGCGCGTCCAGATCCATCCAGGCGAAGTCGGAAGCCAGGTAGTCGTTGCTCAGGAAAGCGTCGGCGCGCAGCTCGAGGAACTTCTTCAGCGAAGCGTTGTCGGTCGCGGCTGCGGCTTGCTTGAGCAGCGCGGCCGCTTGCTGCAGTTCGGCCTTGTATTCGTCCGAATATTTGACGGTGGTGAACTGGCCGTCGGCGTTGCGGCGTACCGTCGTGAAGAACCACTGCGCCTGTTCCTTGTCGATGGCCGGCAAGGCGTTCATCCAGGTTTCCAGCTGCGCCTTGCTGGCGTCGGCCGGATAGAAGTTGCCGCCTTCAGGCTTCTTGGCGGGAATTTTGATGCCGTCGATCTCTGCCGGCAGGAACGATTCGTGGCTGTCGAGGATCGACCACGGCCCCTTGTTGAGCCAGAAGTAGCCCAGGCGCGCCTGGCCCAACGGCGTCTTGTCCTTCTTCAGCGCGGCCCACAGCGCCTCGTTGCCGGCCCAGCGCTGTCGCAGTTGCAGCACGTCGATGATCTTGGCCGCTTCGATCAGCTTGACGATGGCCTTCTTGTCGCCGGCGGAGAGTTTGCTGGTGTCGGCGGTCAGCGCGATCGGCGCATAGCGCTTGCTCATTTTGTTCAGGTCGGCAACGTCGGCCGGGGCAGCGTAAGCGGCGGCGCAGGCGAGCGCCATCGCCAATGGAAGCAGGATTTTTTTCATTCGAACCTCGGGTGGAGTCAGGCCCGTATTGTAATCCAGCCCGCTGCCGCACCGCGCTACTTCGAGGCCTTGTCGGCGCCGGCGGGTTGCGCGGCGGGCGTGGCCGCGCCAGCCACCCGCGTGGCGCGCATCGAGCGCCCGTCCTGATGCAGTACCAACGCCGCCGCTGCGCCGTCGGCGTCGGGCTCGAACTGCAATTCGGCCGCCACCACATCCCATGCGAAGCGGCCGGCCTTGCCCGGCACCGGAAACACCGGCAGCAGCGGCTGTTGGTCCAAACGGGCCCACAGCTGCCCGTCGATGGCGCGCACGTCGAAGTCGAGCTTGGGCGCACCATCACCGCCGGTCAGATAATGTCCCGTGTAGCGTTGCGGCGTGATGGCGGCGTCGGTGGCGACGGCCGGCGCAGGCTCGTCCGTGCGGCGCGCGGGGATCTCGCCGCCGCGCTGGCGCAGCAGCATGCTCGCCACTTTGCCGTTCTCGCGTCCGAAAGCGAACTCGGCGCCAAATTGCGGCAGCGTGAAAACGTCCGGCGCCGCCGCCGTCATCGCGGTGTAGGGCTGCCCGGTCATGCGGCCATACAGCTTGCCGTCCTGGACCACGAAGGTGAAGGCGATTTTGGCGTCCGCGCGGAACACGCCAACGTATTGCGGCAGCGCCGCCGCGTCCAGCGCGATACTGGTGTCGCCGACCTTGTAGCGTGCGGCCAGCACATCGGCGCCGAACGAATCGGCCTGCGCCTCGGCGTTGCTGACCATGACGATCGCCGCCTGTCCGACATCAGGCATCATCAGCAACTGGGTGCGAAAACCGCCGGTGCCGCCGCTGTGGAAATAAGTGCGCCGCTCCGGCGGGCCGCGCATGATCAGCGCGTAGCCGATCTGCGCGCCGTTCATCGACGCCAGCGGTTGCAGCACCCGCTCGGCGGCAGCGCCCAGCGGCCCGCCGCGCCCCGCCATCAACGCGCGGCCGAACGCCAGCATATCCGGCGCCGTGGAGCGCAGCGAGCCGGCGCCGGCGAAGGCGTCGAAGTCCCACAGCGAAGCGGCCTTGTCACCGCTGAACGGCGGCGCCATGCGTCCCAGCCCGTCCGCCTTCCGCTGCGGCAGATGCTGGAAGGTGCTGGCCATGCCCAACGGCGCGGTGATGCGATCGCCGACCAGCTTTTCCCATGTGCTGCCATAGCGCAGCGACAGCACTTCGCCCAGCACGGCGAAACCGAAATTGCTGTACTCGGCCTCGCACGGCGCCGGCTTCGGCTTGAGCGCCGACAGCTCCGCCAGCATCATCTGGCGGGTGTAGCCGGGATAGGGATTGGCCGCGTTCAGGTCGGGGAAATTGGCGGGCATCCTCGGCAGGCAGGAAGTATGCGTGACGAGCTGGCGCAGCGTGATCGCCGCCACTTCCGGCTTCAGCTTGAGCGCGCGGGCCTTCGCCGCGTCCAGCGACGCCGGCAGCAGCTTGCCGAGCGTATCCGCGAGTGCCAGGTCGCCGCGTTCGACCGCCTGCGCCAGCAGCAGGCCGGTGAACACCTTGGAGATCGACCCTATTTCAAACAGTTGGGACACGCCTTCCGGCTGGCGCTCGGCGGCCCCGCCGACGGCCGTGCGGCGCACCTCGGCGTAGAACCCCTTGTCATCGTGCCACAGCCCCACGGCGGCGGCGCCGGGACGTTCGCCCAGCACCGAGCGGGCGACGGCCTCGGGCTGGCTCTCCATGCTCAAGGGCGCCGAAGCGGCAAGTGCGTGCACCGGTACGCAGAAAACCAGCAGACCAAGCAAGGTTTTGAACACGGAGGCTTCTCCTATCAGTGAAGCCGCAGCATACGCTTTTTACAATGTCCGAATACTCACGGATTGTCACTACCAGGCCCGGTACACCTGCCCCGTTTGCGCGCCGTCGACGCTGCGCGCGTAGGCCAGCGCGGCGCGCTTGCCCGGCGCCGGCTCGAAGCCGATGAAGAACGGACCGTAGCTGTCCATCGATTCCTCCAGCACCGTGGGGCTGACGGCGTTGATGCGCAAGCCGCGCGGCAGCTCGATGGCGGCGGCGCGCACGAAGCCTTCCACCGCCGCGTTGACCATGGTCGCGCTGGCGCCGTTGCGGATCGGCTGCTCGGCCACGATGCCGCTGGTAAGCGTGATCGAACCGCCGTCGTTCAGATACTCGCGCGCCACCAGCGCCACGTTCACCTGCCCCATCAACTTGCTGTTCAAGCCAACGTGGAACTGCTCCGGCGTGAAATCGGCCAGCGGGCCGAAATGCAGCGAGCCGGCGGCCACCACCACCGCGTCGATCTTGCCGATCTGTTCGAACGCCGCCCGCACCTGCGCGATGTCGGTGAAGTCGGCCCTATACTGGCCGCTGCCTGAGCCCGCCGTCACGATCTCGTGACGCTTGCCCAATTCTTCCACCACCGATTTGCCCACCGTGCCCGAGGCACCGATAACGACGATTTTCATGATCCACTCCCTGTCTGGTTAAGTGAGACCAGTATCGCGGCGATCACGCCATGAATAAATGAGCTAAGATTAAGTTCATTACAAACGTACGGTTAGCAATCATGGACAAACTGCGCAGCATGGAGATTTTTGTCGCGGTGGTCGATGCCGGCAATTTCACGGCCGCCGCCGACAACTTCAAGATCTCCCCGGTCATGGTCGGCAAGCACATCGCGCAGCTGGAAGCGACGCTGGGCGCGCGCCTGCTGACCCGCACCACGCGCCGCCAGAGCTTGACCGAGATCGGCGCGCAGTATGTCGAGCGATGCCGGGCCATTCTGGCGCAGATCACCGCCGCCGAAACCGGCGCCGAGGCGATGCGCAGCGTGCCGCGCGGACGGCTAAAAATCACCGCGCCGGTTTCCTTCGGCACCGAATGGATCGCGCCGGCGATGACGGACTACCTGCGCCGGCATCCCGAGGTGAGCCTGGATTTGAGCCTGAGCGACCGCACCGTCGATCTGGTGGAGGAAGGGTATGACGCCGCCATCCGCATCGGCCGGCTGGAGGATTCGACGATGGTGGCGCGGCCGCTGTTCGACTATGCGATGGCCATTTGCGCCAGCCCCGCCTACCTGGACAAGCACGGGACGCCGAAAACCCCGGACGACCTGGCGCGGCACGAATGCCTGGACTTCATGGCGTGGTCGCTCAACATGCGCTGGCGGCTGCAGGGGCAGACCGGCAACCGCAACATCGAGGCCAGCCGCTTCCGCGCCAACAATGGCCAGGCATTGCGCATGGCCGCGCTACAGGATTTTGGATTGGTGATGCAGGCGGAGGTGCTGCTGGCGCAGGACATTGCCGCCGGCCGGCTGGTGCCGGTATTGTGCGACTACATGCCGACAGCGCGTCCGATGAATTTGGTCTATCCGCGCGACCGGCAAGCCACGCCGAAGCTGACGACATTCGTGGATTTCATTGTGGAGCGATTCGGACCCGCATGGGTACCGGGCCACGAAGACAAAACGCTCAGGACCAGCGGCGCACCGCCGCTGGCCTCATCGCGTAATCGTAAAACTCAATTGCGTAAAACTTAATTCGCTACCGCCGCCAGGCGCTCCGACGGCTGCCAGCCGGCGCCCAGCGCGCGCGCCACCGACACCGCCGCCAGCAGGCGCTGGGTGTTGATCTGCACCGCCGCCCGATCGGCCGTCAGCGCGCTGCGCTGCGCATCCGTCACATCCAGATAGGTCGACACGCCACGCTCGTAGCGCGCACGCGCCACCAGATAACCGCGCGCCGCCGCCACCTGCGAGGCCGACTGCGCCTCGCCCTGCAACTGGCGCTGCTGCACGTCCGACAGCGCATCCTCGACTTCGCGCAATGCCGTCAGCAACTTGGTCTCGTGATTGGCGATAGCCTCTTCATAGCGCGACTTGGCGATCGCCAGGTTGGCCTTGTTGCGGCCACCATCGAAGATCGGCAGCGACAGCGCCAGCGGACCGGCGCTGAACTGGCGCGAGCTGCCCTCGCCCAGCTTGCGCAGGCTCTCCGACGCCCAACCGAAGTTACCGGTCAACGTCAGGGAGGGATAAAACGCGCCCTCGGCAACGCCGATCTGCGCGTTGGCCGCGCGCAGGTTCGCCACGCTGCCCGCCAGATCCGGACGCTGCGCCAGCAGGCTGGCCGGCAGGCCGACCGGAATCGCCGGCGGCTGCGGCAGCACCACGGCATCCGTGTTGGCCGCCGTCAGCATCGCCGACGGCGAAGCGCCAACCAAGGTGGCAAGGCTATGTTCGAGCAAATTGCGCTGACGCTGCACTTCCTGCAAATCGGCCTTGGCGTTGGCATACTCGATGCGCGCGCGCGATACATCCAGCTCGTTCGACAGTCCGGCGTCGAAGCGCGCCGTCACCAGCTCCTCGCTTTCGCGGCGGGTATCGAGCGCGCCCTTCAGGATCGCGATCTCGGCATCCAGCCCGCGCAGTTGCCAGTAGGTCGTCGCCAGCTGCGACGACAACACCAGCAGCACGCCGTCGCGGTCCGCTTCGGCCACCAGCGCCTGCGCGTCGGACGCCTCCACCAAACGGCGCACGCGGCCCAGCAGATCGAGCTCGTACGACATCGATGCGCCGACCGTGTAGTTGTTACCCTTGATCGAACGGCCGCCCAGCGCCAGCCCCTGCGACGTCTCCGCCGAGGTGCGCGAGTTGGCGACCGAGGTATTCACGCTCAGCGACGGCTGCTGGCTGGCGCGGCTCACGCCGGCCTGCTCCAGCGCCTGCACCAACCGCTGCGCCGCCGCCTTCACACTCGGATTGTCGCGCAGCGCGGTCTGTTCCAGATTGTTCAAGGTCTGGTCGTTGAACACCGTCCACCACTGCGCCGGCAGATGCGCCTCGCTGGCGCCGGCCTGCGGCAAATGGCGGAACGAAGCGTCGGCGACGTTTTTCGGCGCGGTGAAATCGCTGCCGACGGTGGCGCAGCCGCTGACGGCCAGGGTGATGGAGACAGCGAGCGTCAGGCGCTTCAAAGCTGAATTGAACATGGTGTTACCTCACAAATTAGTTAGTGTTAGCGCGCGCATCGATTTAGTGCGCACCGCCGCCGCCACCGCCCGAAGGGGCTTTGACTTTATCCGAGAACCAAAGCACGCCGATGCAGGCGAACAGCACCATCGCCACCAGGAAGAAGCCGTCGTTGTAGGCCATCACGAAGGACTCGCGCCGCACGATGCCGTCGACCGCCTTGAGCGCCATGTCCGACGCCGTGCTGGCGTCCATGCCCTGGCCGATGAACGATTGCGTCAACGCCGCCAGGCGATCCTGCGTGGCCAGTGCGAAGTTGCTAACCGATTCCCCGATGCGCTGCGAGTGGAAGTGCTCGCGCGTCGTCAGCGCCGTCGCCAGCAGGGCGATGCCGATCGAGCCGCCCAGGTTGCGGGTCATGTTGATCAGGCTCGATGCCGACGGCATATCCTTCGGCTGGATGCCGTTCATGGCGAAGTTCGACAGCGTCAGCATCACGAAAGGCTGGCCCAGCGCGCGCACCACCTGCGACCACAATAACTGGTCGTAGCCCGTACTGGCGTCCATGTAGGCGTTCATCATGCACGAGCCGCCGAACAACAGCAGCCCGAAACTGCACAGGATGCGGTTGTCGATCTTGGACGACAGCTTGGCCACGAACGGCATGATGAACAGCTGCGGCAAGCCTGACCACATGATCACTTCACCGATCTGCATCGGCGAATAGCCGGCGATTTGGCCGAGGTACAGCGGCAGCAAAAACGACGAACCATACAAGCCCATACCCATCGCCATCGACAGCGCGGTGGCGGCGGCGAAGTTACGCTGGCCGTACAGCCCCAGGTTGACGAAGGGCTGCCGGCGCATTGTGCTGTTGACCACCCAGCCAAGCAGGCCGACGATGGACATCGCCGCGAAGGTGATGATGAAGGACGAATCGAACCAGTCCTTGCTGTTACCCTCTTCCAGGAAGATCGTCAGGCTGCCCAGGCCCACCGCCATGAAGGCGATGCCCAGCCAGTCGGCGGTCAGCAACAGCGACGGTTGCGACTTTTGCTTTTCCAGGCCGATCCCGATGCCGAAGATCAGCAGCAGGCCGGGCACCCAGTTGATGAAGAAGATCGACGGCCAGCCGTAGATTTCGCTCAGGTAGCCGCCCAGGGTCGGGCCCATCGACGGCGCCAGGGTCGCGGTCAGGCCGAAGATGGCCATGCCGGTGGCGCGCTTCGACGGCGGCAGCAATGTCATCACGATGGTCATCGCCATCGGGATCAGCGCGCCGCCGGTGAAGCCCTGCAGCATGCGGAAGGCGATCATGCTCTCGAGGTTCCACGCGAACCCGCACAAGGTGGAGAACACCAGGAACAGCGCGGTGGTGCCCATCATGTAGTTGCGCAGGCCGAAAACGCGCGTCAGCAGGCCGGTCATCGGGATGATGATGATCTCCGCCACCAGGTAGGCGGTGGCGATCCACGAACCCTCTTCCTGCGTGGCCGACAGCGCGCCGAGAATATCCTTGAGCGACGAGTTGGTGATCTGGATGTCGAGCACCGCCATGAAGGCGCCCATCATGCCGGCGGCGACGGCCATCCAGGTGCGGGCGGAGACCTTCTCGCTCGGCATGATCGGTGCTTGCGGTGGGGCGGCCTTACTCCCGCCGCCCGGCGTATCGATCGTGGTGCTGGCCATGGAGTGGCTCCTTAGTGCGCCGCGACTTTGGACGGTGCCGCGGCGTGCTTGGCCTCATCCTTCTGCTTCAACGACACCTCCGCGATCGCCGACATGCCCGGCACCAGTCGGCCGTTCAAGGCCTTGATGTCCTCCGGCTTGAACACGATCTTGACCGGCACGCGCTGGACGATCTTGGTGAAGTTGCCGGTCGCGTTATCGGCCGGCAGCAGCGCGAACTGCGCGCCAGACGCCGGCGCGAAGCTCTCGACGGTGCCGATCAACTCCTTGCCCGGCATCGCGTCGATGCTCACGTTGACTTCCTGGCCCTTTTGCAGCTCGGCCAACTGGGTTTCCTTGAAGTTCGCGGTCAGCCACACGTTGTCCTGCACGATGGCGGTGATTTGCTGGCCGGGCTGCAGGCGCTGGCCCACTTCGATGGTGCGCTTGCCGATACGGCCGCCGACCGGCGCCAGGATCTGGTTATAGGCCAGCTGCTGCTGCGCGTCCTTGAGCTGCACGCGCAGCACGTCGACCTGCGCCTTGAGCACGTCGCGCGCCGAACGGGCGGCCGCGATCTGCGCCTTGGCGGCCGAGGCGCTGTCCTTGCGTGCATTCAGGTCGGCGATGGCGCTGGCGCGGCCGGCGACGGCGGTGTCCAGCTCCGATTTGGAGACGGCCTTCATCTGGCTGTTATACAGCTGGCCGTAACGCTCGGCGTCCTGGTTCGCGCGCACCAACTGGGCCTGCGACTGCGCCACCTGCGCGGCCGAAGCGCTGGCCTGGGCCTGGGTCTGGGCGATCTGCGCCTCGGACTGCACCACCTGCTGCTCGGCGCTGGCGATCTGCGCCTGGATCTGCTCCACTTTCACGCGCTGGTCGAACGGATCGAGTTCGGCGATCACATCGCCCTCGCGGACGATCTGGTTATCGTCGATCAGCACCTTGGTGACCACGCCGGAAATGCGCGACGACACCGGCGTGACGTGGCCGGCCACATAGGCGTTTTCCGTCTCGACGAAATAATGGCTGCGGTACCACATGCGTCCACCGGCTGCCAGGGCGGCGATGGCGATCAGGCCGGCGATGACCAGCACCTTGCGGTTCGGCTTGGCCGGACCGGCGGGCGCCGCCGCCGTGGCGGCCGGGCCGCCGGGAGCGCCAGCGGCCTGTGCGGGTGGCACGGCGCTGAGCACTTTTTGTTGTTCTTGTGGATTCGACATGTGTTGCTCCGCATAAATGAAATGGAATAGGGTCATTATTCGCCTGTTCAAATCCAAAGTCAAGAAATGAAACGATTGCATTTCATTTTTATTTGGACTAGCATGACCGCATTCGTTATCATTAACCGCCATGAAAATTTCCGACCTACAAACCACCGCGACCGCCGCGCCGGAGGAGCTGGACTGCCCCGACGAGGCCGTCTCCGATCCCACCTCGCCCTGCTTCGGCAAGGCCGCCGGCCGCCCGCGCGAGGCCGACAAGGAAGCACGCCACCTGGCGCTGTTGCACACGGCGAAGCAGTTGTTCCTGGAAAAGGGTTATAGCAAGGTCAGTCTTGAAATGATCGCCCGCGAGGCCCATGTGGCGGTACGGACGATCTACGTCAAGTTCGGCGGCAAAGCCGGGCTGATGGGCGCCGTCATCAGTCAGGGCCGCGCCAGCGTATTCGCCAACACCACCAGCATGGAGACGGACCCGCGCCCGCTAGAGGAGATCCTCAACGACTTCGCGCTGCGGTTCCTGGAATTGGTCTCGATGCCGGCGTTCATCAAACTGTTTCACATGGTGGTGGCCGAGGCCAGGACCACGCCCGAGCTGGCCGCGATTTTTTACGAGACCGGGCCGCAACAATCGCGCGAGCAGCTGGGACGGCTGTTCGCGCGGCCGGAGATCCGGGCCCGGCTGCGGCCCGAGCTGGCGCTTGAGCCGTTAGCGGTGCATCTGGTCAACTGTATTCTGGGCGACATCATGTCCGGACTGTTGTTCCCGTCGGAGGAGCCGCCCACTCAAGAGCAGCTGCGGGCCAAGGCCACGGCTGGGCTCGATCTGTTCCTGCGCAGCGTGCTACGTTAGAAGCTGTGCAACTTTGCAGTTTGTTCTATACTTGATTTTTAAATTGGAGCACACATGAGCAAATTGAATCGACTGGACTGGAGCAAACAAGTAACGCTCATGAATGAGCGCATCAAGAACTTCCAGGCCAACCCTGGACAGGAGCAGCTGGACGCCTTGATCCAGGAATTGAAGGCCTACGCCGAAGCCGCGCGCACGGGCGGCATCGAAATCCCGACCCGCTTCACGGTCAACTAAGCCAGCGACAGATTCGGCGCTGGCGCCCGGTCCTTATTTACGCGACATCGCCACCAGCGCGTCCAGCACCTGCAAGGTGGCCTGGCTCAACTGCTGACGTGGGATCTGGCCAGGATTGCTGCTATCGACCATGGTCGGATTGGTCAGGTAGCGGCCATTGACGATCATGGTCGGCGTGCTGTTGACTTCATACGTGGCGGCGACGCGGCCGGCGTTCTTCAAGCGCGTGATGATCGCGAACGAGTTATACACGGCCAGGAACTTCTGCTTGTCGATGCCGTTTTTGACGGCCCAATTGATGTTGTCGTCGTCGCTCTTCAAACGCTGGCGGTCGACGTGCCAGGTGCTCAGCACCTTGGCGTGCATCGATTCTTCCAGCTTCATCGCCTCCAAGGTCAGGAACAGATGCGCCTCCGGATCGTTGGCGCCCGTCAGCGGCAGGTGGATGCGGCGGAACACGATGTTGTCACCTTGCTTCTTCACCCAATCCAGCATGGCCGGTTCCAGCGCGTAGCACGCCGGGCAGTGGTACATGAAGAACTCGATGACCTCGACTTTTTTGCCTTCGGCCTGCACCGGCTGCGGCGCCTTCAAGGTAATGTACTCGGCGCCGTTCTTCGGCGCGGTTGGCGAGGCAAAGGCGGCGCCTGCCATCAGGGCGGCGGCGGCAACGACGAATTTCAAGCGAAACATGGTTATCCTTTAAAAAAATCTGCAATGGGAATATACCAGCTTCCCGCGCCGCGCGGCGACCATGGCCGCCCAAAACCGCCGTCGGCTACAATTGCTAACAACTGATACCGATCGCGCCACCCGGAACCCCGATGAAAACGACACCGCCCGCCCTCGCCGCATTGACCTTGTCGCTGGCCGTTTGGGGTCCCGCCCATGCCGCCGCGCTCTCCGCCACCGAGCAGAAAATCGTCGCCGAGGTCAAGGCGCACGCGCCGCAAGGGCTGCAACTGCTGGAGCGCTCGGTCAACATCAACAGCGGCACGATGAACCATGACGGCGTGCGCGAAGTGGGCAAGCTGTTTCGCGAACAGTTCGACCAGCTGGGCTTTGCCACGCGCTGGATCGACATGCCGCCGGCCGTGCGGCGCGCCGGCCACTTGGTTGCCACGCGCGAGGGCAAGCGGGGCAAGCGCCTGCTGCTGATCGGCCATCTCGACACGGTGTTCGAAAAAGACAGCCCGGTGCAGCTGTGGAAGCGCGAAGGAGACCGCGTGCGCGGCCAGGGCGTCAACGACATGAAGGGCGGCGACGTCGTCATCATCGAAGCGCTGCGGGCGCTGCACAAGGTCGGCGCGCTGGACGACACCACCATCACCGTCATGTTCACCGGCGACGAGGAAGACGCGGGCGAGCCGATCGACGTCTCGCGCGCGGACATGGTGGCCGCCGCCAAACGCAGCGACATCGCACTCGCCTTCGAAGGCACGGTGCGCGACAAGGATGGCAAGGACACCGGCACCATCGGCCGCCGCGCCTCGTCGTCGTGGGAGCTGGAGGTCAAGGGCAAGCAAGGCCACACCAGCGGCATCTTCAGCGAGAAAGCCGGTTACGGCGCGGTGTACGAGGCCGCGCGCATCCTCGACGGCTTCCGCCAGCGGGTGATCGAGCCGGATCTGACCTTCAGCCCGGGATTGATATTGGGCGGCACCGATGTCGACGTCGATGCTGTCGGCGACAAGGGCCAGGCCGCAGGCAAGACCAACGTGATTTCGCGGGTAGCCACCGTCAAGGGCGACCTGCGCTACCTGAGCTACGAGCAGCGCGACCGCGCGCGCGCCAGGATGCGCGACATCGTCGGCCAGAACCTGCCGGGCACCAGCGCCAGCATCGTCTTCCACGACGCCTACCCGCCGATGACGCCGACGGCCGGCAACATCGCGGTTTTGAAGACATACTCGCAAGCCAGCGCCGATGCTGGCCTGGGCGAGATCCCCGCCTTGCCGCCGGGCCAGCGCGGCGCCGGCGATATCCAGTTCATCGCCCCGCTGATCGACAGCCTCGATGGCCTGGGGGTGGCCGGCAATGGCGCCCACTCGCCGGATGAGGATCTGGAGATCGCCTCGGTCGAGCGCGCCACGATCCGCACGGCGATCCTTCTATATCGGCTAACGCGGTAACCTCACATCTAGAACTCGTCTAAAACATGTCTAAAACACGTAGGGCGGATTAGCGCAGCGTAATCCGCCAATGCATGCGTCTCGACTGCTCACGCATTGGCGGATTACGGCGTTCCGCCTAATCCTCCCTACGTGTTTTAGACATGCCCCGGCCGCGCCTCCAGCCCCTCGATATCCTTCATCAGCGCGATCAGGCGCTTAGCGCCAAGTCCCAGCGGCCGGTCGTTCAGCCACACCACATCCACCCACAAGCGCAGCTGATTGCTCATGGTCGCGAAGTCGATGCCAATCAACTCCCCATCCTCCAACATTGGCGTCACCAACCGCCTGGGCAGAAAAGCCCACCCCAAACCCGCCTGCACCATCCCCAGCATGGCCAGATGACTATCGGTGCGCCACAACTTACGCGAGACCAGCACGCGCATGTCCTCCTCGTGCGCTTCGCGGCTGACGATCGCGATCTGACGAATATCGACCAGATCCTCAAGCCGGAAGTGCCCATTGCGCTCACGCGCCAGCGGATGACGCGGCGAGATCACCGCCACCAACACCTCGCTGCCCAACTCCTGGAAGCTCTCATGCTCATCGACCTGCGGACGCTCATAGAGCAGCGCCAACTGGGCCGAGCCGTCATGCAGCATGCGCCGCGCGTCGGCCTGCGGCGCCGACAGCACCTCCACTTCCAGTGACGGGAATTCGTCGGCCAGCCGCGCCAGAGGAACGCTCCACGCGGCCGACAGCAGCTCGGGCGCGATGGCGAGCGTCAGGCGCCGCTCCAGTCCCTGATGCAGCGACAGCGCGTGCGCCTTCAGCCGGCGTAGCTGGCCGGCCATCTGCCGCGCCTCCGCTTCCAGCGCGCGCGCCATCTCGGTGGGACGCACGTCGCGCGAAGTGCGGTCGAACAGCTGCAGATCGAGTTCCGCCTCCAGATGCGCGATTGCCATGCTGACGGCCGACGGCACCCGTCCCAGCGCACGCGCGGCTGCGGAAAATGAACCGTGATCGATCACGGCCAAGAAGATCAAAACGTTGTCACTGGAGAAGGCCATGCGCCATGCTGTCAGAAAATCTGATAGCTGTCGACTTTTTCGATCAGAAATACTCAACTACCATGCATGCAATAGTTTTTAGAGGAAATAACATGCAAGGTTTAAAACGAAAAGTTGTCTACGTCTCACTGTTCGAGTTGTTCGCTGTGGCGCTCACCAGCAGCTTCCTGATGCTGCTTGCCGGGCATGACGCGACCCACTCCGGCGTCGCCGCCATCGCCTCGTCCACCATCGCGGTGGTGTGGAATTTCATTTACAACGGCATGTTCGAGGCGTGGGAAGCTCGTCAGGCAACCCGCGGGCGCAGCGTCGCGCGCCGGGTGGCGCACGCCGTCGGTTTTGAAGGTGGACTGGTAGTGATACTGGTGCCGCTGTTCGCATGGTGGTTGAACATCACGCTGTGGGAAGCACTGGTGCTGGACGTGGGCCTGGTGGTGTTCTTCATGATCTACACCTTCCTTTTCAGCCTGGCCTTCGATCGCGTGTTCGGCCTGCCCGCCTCCGCGCAGGCAGCAGCTTGATCAGCTATTCAAATTATTCATCGCCAGTCCAGCCAACAGGGCCACGCCGCCCATCAACGCATAGGCGATCACCGCCAGCACGGCCCCGCCCCTGCTGCCCAACGGCGCACCGGCGGCGGTACGCGCGCGCGGCGCCAGGAACCAGGCGCCGATGCCGGCCTGTATCACCAGACCGGCGACCACCAGCACCGCTATCGGCGCCACATTACCGGACAGACGATTAAGCAGCGTGGCCGTGCCCAGCACCATCAATAAAATCAAACTAAAAATACAGGCGTCGCGCCAGCTCAGGCGCGCGCGTTTGTACAGGAAAGCGGCCAACTTGTTAATGCTCGTGTAGAGCGCGACCGACAGCAGCAGCGGGACAATGGAGGGAAAAGAAGACATGCGGAACCTGACAATAAAAAAACCGGGAACGAGTCCCGGTTTTGTGATGATGCGATAACTTAGCGCTTGCGCGGCGGCGGCAGGTCGGTGCAGACGCCTTCGTACACTTCGGCGGCCATGCCGATCGACTCGCCCAGGGTCGGGTGAGGATGGATCGTCTTGCCGATGTCGGTGCCGTCGCAGCCCATCTCGATCGCCAGGGCGATCTCGCCGATCATGTCGCCGGCATGCGTGCCGACCATGGTGCCGCCGATGATGCGGTGCGTTTCAGCGTCGAACAGCAGCTTGGTGAAGCCCTCTGCGCGGCCGTTGGCCACTGCGCGGCCGCTGGCGGCCCAAGGGAAGTGGCCCTTCTCGACCTTGATGCCCTTGGCTTTGGCTTCGTCCTCGGTGATGCCGGCCCATGCCACTTCCGGATCGGTGTAGGCCACCGATGGAATCACCTTCACGTCGAAGTGCGACTTCTGGCCGGCGGCGGCTTCCGCCGCGACGTGGCCTTCGTGCACCGCCTTGTGCGCCAGCATCGGCTGGCCCACCAGGTCGCCGATGGCGAAGATGTTCGGCACGTTGGTGCGCATCTGGCTGTCGACCGGGATGAAACCACGGTCGCTGACAACCACGCCGGCTTTTTCGGCGGCGATCTTCTTGCCGTTCGGGCTGCGGCCGACGGCGACCAGCACCAGATCGTAGATCTGCGGCGCTGGCGCGGTGGCGCCGGCTTCAGCGGCTTCGAAGGTGACTTTGATCCCTTCCGGCAGCGCTTCAACACCGACCGTTTTGGTCTTGGTCATGATGTTGTCGAAGCGTTTCTCGTTGAACTTCTGCCAGACCTTGACCGCGTCGCGGTCGGCGCCCTGCATCAAGCCGTCCATCATTTCGACGACGTCGATACGCGCGCCGAAGGTCGAGTACACGGTGGCCATTTCCAGGCCGATGATGCCGCCGCCGATGACCAGCATGCGTTTCGGGATCTGGCGCAGTTCCAGCGCGCCGGTCGAATCGACGATGCGTGGATCTTCAGGCACGAACGGCAGCTTCACAACCGCCGAACCGGCGGCGATGATGGCCTGCTTGAACTGCACGACCTTCTTGCTGCCGTCGCCGGCGGTCACTTCGATGTGGTTCGCGCTCAGGAACTGGCCGACACCGGTGACGATTTGCGTCTTGCGGGCCTTGGCCATGCCGGCCAGACCGCCGGTCATATTCTTGATGACGCCTTCCTTGTACTTGCGTACCTGGTCGATGTCGATGGTCGGCTTGGCGAAGGTAACGCCGGTGTTGGACATGTGTGCGGTTTCGTCGATCACCGATGCCACGTGCAGCAACGCTTTCGACGGAATGCAACCGACGTTCAGGCACACGCCGCCCAGCGTTTCGTAACGCTCGACGATCACCGTGTTCAGGCCCAGATCGGCGGCACGGAACGCGGCGGAGTAACCGCCAGGACCGCCACCCAGCACCATCATGTCGCAGTCGATGTCGACCTGGCCGGTGTAGCTGCTACCGGCTGGCGCGGCGATCGGCGCGGCGGCTGCCGGAGCAGGCGCTGGCGCCGCTGCGGCAGCAGATACTGCAGGTGCTGCCGTAGCAGGTGCCGGGGCCGCAGCCGCCGGCGCCGCAGCGGCGGCGCCAGCCGCCTCCTCGACCACCAGCAGCAACACGCCTTCCTTGACCTTGTCGCCAACCTTGACTTTGACTTCCTTCACCACACCTGCGTGCGACGAAGGGACTTCCATGCTCGCCTTGTCCGATTCGACGGTCACCAGCGACTGATCGACCTTGATCGTGTCGCCAACCTTGACCATCACCTCGATCACTTCAACTTCTGCGAAGTCGCCGATGTTCGGCACTTTCACTTCTGTGGTCATAGTCGCTCCTTACAGCAGAATTTTGCGCATGTCGCCGAGCACTTCGCTCAGGTACACGGAGAAGCGAGCACCCATCGCGCCGTCGACCACGCGGTGGTCGTAGGACAGCGAGGTACCCATCATCAGGCGAGGCTGGAAGGCCTTGCCGTCCCACACTGGCTTGATCGACGCCTTGGACAGGCCAAGGATCGCCACTTCCGGCGCGTTGACGATAGGCGTGAAGTGCGTGCCGCCGATGCCGCCCAGCGACGAGATGGTGAAGCTGGCGCCTTGCATATCGGTCGGTTTCAGCTTGCCTTCGCGCGCTTGCAGCGACAGGTCGGTCATCTCTTTGGCGATCTGCGAGACCGACTTCTGGTCCGCGTTCTTGATCACCGGGACCACCAGGCCGTTCGGCGTATCGGCCGCGAAGCCGACGTTGTAGTACTGCTTGAGGATCAGGTTTTCACCCTTCTCGTCGAGCGAGGCGTTAAACGACGGGAATTTCTTCAGCGCGGCGACCGATGCCTTGATGACGAAGGCCAGCATGGTCAGCTTGGCCGCATCCTTGTTCTTGGCATTGGCGTTGTTGGTCTCGACGCGGAATGCTTCCAGATCGGTGATGTCGGCTTCGTCGAACTGTGTGACGTGCGGGATCTGCACCCAGTTGCGGTGCAGGTTCGGGCCACTGATCTTCTTGATGCGCGACAGCGGCAGCAGTTCGGTCGGACCGAATTTGCTGAAGTCCAGCGACGGCCATGGCAGCACGCTGAAGTTGCCGCCACCACCAACACCGGAACCACCGCTGGCGGCGCCCGAAGGAGCAGCCACGGTACCGGCGATTACACCCTTGACGTAATTCTGCACGTCGATCTGGGTGATGCGGCCTTTAGGACCGGAGCCCGGCACCTTGAGCAGGTCGACACCGAGTTCGCGGGCGAACTTGCGGATCGACGGCGACGCGTGCGCCAGCTTGCCGGTTTGGACCGAGCCTTGCGACGCTGCCGGCGCGGCGGCTGCCGCAGCAGGAGCGGCCGCAGGCGCAGGCGCCGCGGCTGGAGCGGCTGCGGCAGCTGGAGCAGCCGAAGGTGCGGCAGCGGCAGGAGCGGCAGCGCCGCCAGTGGCTTCAACCACCAGCACGATCGAACCCATGGCGACCTTGTCGCCGACCTTGATCTTCACTTCCTTCACCACACCTGCGTGCGACGAAGGGATTTCCATGCTGGCCTTGTCCGATTCGACGGTCAGCAGCGACTGATCGACCTTGATCGTGTCGCCGACTTTGACCATCACTTCAATGACTTCCACTTCCTTGAAGTCGCCGATGTCCGGCACTTTGACTTCGACCGGACCGGCCGAAGCGGCTGGCGCGGCGGCTGGTGCGGGGGCCGCAGCTGGAGCGGCGGCAGCGGCGGCAGGCGCCGGCGCAGGAGCAGCGGCGGCAGCCGGCGCGGCTGCGGCGCCTTCAGCTTCCAACAACAGCAGCAGCGAACCCTCGGCGACCTTGTCGCCGACCTTGACCTTGATTTCCTTGACCACGCCGGCGGCGGACGAAGGAATCTCCATGCTGGCCTTATCCGATTCAACGGTGATCAGCGACTGATCGACCTTGATCGTATCGCCGACCTTGATCATCAACTCAATGATTTCAACTTCCTTGAAATCGCCGATATCCGGGACTTTAACTTCCACAATGCTCATAGCGTTTGCTCCGTATTCTATTTATTGGGTCACCGGATTTGGCTTGTTCGGATTCAGGCCGTACTTGACGACTGCTTCCTCAACCACCTTGACGTCGATCTTGCCTTCTTCGGCCAGCGATTTCAGCGCGGCGACCGTGATGTAGTAACGGTTCACCTCGAAGAACTCGCGCAGCGCGGCGCGGGTGTCCGAACGGCCGAAACCATCGGTGCCGAGCACGCGGTAGGTGCGGTCCTTCGGAATGAAGGCACGGATCTGTTCAGCAAAGGCGCGCATGTAGTCGGTCGTCGCAACGATAGGACCGGAGGTCTTCGACATCAACTGGGTCACGTAAGGAACACGGGCTTCCTTGGTCGGGTTGACCAGGTTCCAGCGCTCGGCGTCCTGGCCATCGCGTGCCACGAGGGTCAGCGACGGAGCGGACCACACGTCGGCGGCGATGTTCCAGTCGTTCTTCAGCAGTTCGGCGGCGAAGATCGATTCGCGCAGGATGGTGCCGGAGCCGATCAGTTGCACGCGCTGCTTGGCGTCTTTGTCGCCTTCCTGGAGCAGGTACATGCCCTTCAGGATGCCCTCTTCCTGGCCTGGCTTGATGCCTGGGTGCGGGTAGTTCTCGTTCATGATGGTGATGTAGTAGAACACGTCTTCCTGTTCTTCCACCATGCGGCGCATACCGTCCTGGATGATCACGGCGACTTCGTGGCCGAAGGTCGGATCGTACGGCATGCAGTTCGGTACGGCCGCCGCGAACAGGTGGCTATGGCCGTCTTCGTGCTGCAGGCCTTCGCCGTTCAGGGTCGTACGGCCGGCGGTGCCGCCCATCAGGAAGCCGCGCGAACGCATGTCGGCCGCTGCCCAGACCAGATCGCCGATACGCTGCATACCGAACATCGAGTAGTAGGTGTAGAACGGGATCATCACGCGATTGTTGGTCGAGTACGACGTCGCAGCGGCGATCCACGAGCTCATACCACCGGCTTCGTTGATACCCTCTTGCAGGATCTGGCCGGCCTTGTCTTCGCGGTAGTACATGACCTGGTCTTTGTCGACCGGCTCGTACAACTGGCCTTGCTGGTTGAAGATACCGACTTGACGGAACAGGCCTTCCATACCGAAGGTGCGCGACTCGTCGACCAGGATCGGGACGATGCGCGAACCAACGCTCGGGTCCTTCAGCAGCGTGGTCAGGATACGCACGAAGGTCTGGGTGCTCGACACTTCACGGCCTTCGGCGGTTGCATCCAGCACGTTCTGGAACGCGCTCAGTGGCGGCACGGTCAGTTTTTCGTCGGCTTGCTGGCGGCGGGCCGGCAGGTAGCCGCCCAGCGCGGCGCGGCGCTCGTGCAGGTACTTGATTTCCGGCGCGTCGTCGGCAGGCTTGTAGAACGGGATGTCGGCCAGCTTGTCGTCCGGGATCGGGATCGAGTAGCGGTCGCGCATTTCGCGCACGGCTTCGTCGGTCAGCTTCTTGGTGTTGTGCGCGGTGTTGCGCGCTTCGCCGTGCTTGCCCATGCCGAAGCCCTTGATGGTTTTCACCAGCAGGACGGTCGGCTGACCTTTGTGCTCTTGCGCGACCTTGAAGGCGGCGTAGATCTTGTGCGGATCGTGGCCGCCGCGGGTCAGGCGCCAGATGTCGTCGTCGGTCATGTTGGCGACCATTTCCAGCAGCTTCGGATGCTTGCCGAAGAAGTGCTTGCGCACGTAGGCGCCGTCCTTGGCTTTGTAGTTCTGGTATTCGCCGTCCAGCGTTTCCATCATCACTTTGCGCAGGATGCCTTCTTTATCCTGCTGCAGCAGCGCGTCCCAACCCGGGCCCCAGATGACTTTGACGACGTTCCAGCCGGCGCCGCGGAAGTCCGCTTCCAGCTCTTGAATGATCTTGCCGTTGCCGCGCACCGGGCCGTCCAGACGCTGCAGGTTGCAGTTGACGACGATGACCAGGTTATCGAGCTTCTCGCGCGCGGCCATGCCGATCGCGCCCAGCGATTCCGGTTCGTCCATCTCGCCGTCGCCGCAGAAGGCCCAAACCTTGCGGTCGGTGGTGTCGGCGATCGAGCGCGCGTGCAGGTACTTCAGGAAGCGCGCCTGATAAATCGCCATCAACGGCCCCAGGCCCATCGACACGGTCGGGAACTGCCAGAAGTCCGGCATCAGTTTCGGGTGCGGATACGACGACAGACCCTTGCCGTCGACTTCGCGGCGGTAATGGGTCAGTTGTTCTTCGGTCAAACGACCTTCCAGGAAGGCGCGGGCGTAGACGCCTGGCGACGAGTGGCCCTGGATGTAGAGCAGGTCGCCGCCGTGGCTTTCGCTTGGCGCCTTCCAGAAGTGGTTGAAGCCGATGCCCAGCATGTTGGCCAGCGAGGCGAACGAGGACAAGTGGCCGCCGAGGTCGCCATCGACGCGGTTGGCCTTGACGACCATTGCCATGGCGTTCCAGCGCATCCACGAGCGCAGCTTTTCTTCGTATTCCAGATTGCCCGGGCAGTGGACTTCCATGCTGGTCGGGATGGTGTTGACGTAGGCCGTATTGGCAGAGAACGGGATGTCCGAGCCGCTTTGGCGGGCCAGGTCGATCAGGCGTTCCATCAGGTAATGAGCACGTTCAGGCCCTTCTTGTTCCAGCACCGCGGCCAGAGCATCCAACCATTCTTTGGTTTCTTGCGAATCAGGGTCGGTGTTTGCCGTTACCTGGTCAAGTTGAGCTGACATGTATTAAGTCTCCTGAGTTAAGTGCCCGTTTTAGTCCGTTCTGGGCCAATGGAACGCTGTCTTTAATGAATTATTTACTATTACTTTAATGACGTGTGGGGATTCTAACAGTGATTTTTTGCTTTTTCAAACTATGATACGACATTTCGTATCGTGAAATTTCCCTATGTAAATCTTGTGCGCCGCAGCATGTCAAACTGCTTGGAAACGCGGCGCGGCGCGCCCCGGCGCTTTATAATCCTGCTTTCCCCTCCCACCTGGTTAAATCATGCCTGCTCAACTGATCGACGGAATCGCCCTCTCCCAAAAACTGCGCGCGGAAATTGCTGCACGTGCTGCCGCCCTCACCGCCAAAGGCAAAAAGCCCGGCCTGGCCGTGATCCTGGTCGGCGACGACCCTGCCAGTCACGTGTACGTGCGCAACAAGGTCAAGGGTTGCGAGGACGCCGGTTTTTACTCGTTGAAGGAGCAATACCCGGCCGACCTGACCGAGGCCGCCCTGCTCGAGCGCATCGCCGCCCTGAACGCCGATCCGGCCATCCACGGCATCCTGGTGCAAATGCCGCTGCCTAAACATATCAACCCGCACAAGGTCATCGAAGCGATCTCGACCACCAAGGACGTCGACGGCTACTCGGTGCTCAGCGCCGGCGAACTGATGACGGGCCTGGAAGGCTTCCGCCCTTGCACCCCGTACGGCTGCATGAAACTGATTGAAAGCACCGGCGTCGACCTGCGCGGCAAGCATGCGGTCGTCATCGGCCGCAGCAACACCGTCGGCAAACCGATGGCGCTGCTGCTCTTGCAAGCCAACGCCACCGTCACCATCTGCCATAGTGCGACGCCGGATCTGGGCCTGTACACCCGCCAGGCCGATGTCGTGGTCGCCGCCGTCGGCCGCCGCAACACGCTGACGGCCGACATGGTCAAGCCGGGCGCCATCGTCATCGACGTCGGCATGAACCGCGACGACGCCGGCAAGCTGTGCGGCGACGTGGATTTTGCCGGTGTTAAGGAAGTGGCGTCGCACATCACGCCGGTGCCGGGCGGCGTCGGTCCGATGACGATCACGATGCTGTTGATGAATACCGTAGAGGCGGCGGAACGCAGCTAACCGCGCACTTAAATACAACTTTTTGGAAGCTGACATGACCACAGACGCACAGAACCCCCTTCTCGATTTTTCCGGCCTGGCGCGTTTCGACGCGATCAAGCCCGAGCATGTCACCCCGGCCATCGACGACCTGCTGGCCAAGAGCCGCGCCGTCGTCGAGCAGTTGCAAACGCCATCGGAACAAGTAACATGGGAGAACTTCGTCACGCCGCTGGAGAACGCCACCGAGCTGCTGGGGCGCGCCTGGGGCATCGTCAGCCATCTGAACAACGTCGTCGACACGCCCGAGCTGCGCGCGACCTTCAACGAGAACCAGCCCAAGGTCACCGAATTCTGGACCGCGCTGGCGCAAAACGAGGCGCTGTTCGACAAATACAAGGCGCTGCGTGCCTCGCCCGAGTTCGCGACCCTGTCGCCGGCGCGCAAGCGCATCGTCGACAACGCCATCCGCGATTTCCGCATGGGCGGCGCCGAACTGCCTGCCGATAAGAAGGAACGCTTCGCCGCGATCCAGGAAGAGCACGCGTCGGTGTCGACCCGCTTTTCCGAAAACGTGCTCGACGCCACCAACGATTACAAGCTGCTGGTGACCGAGGAGGCCGACCTGGCCGGCCTGCCGGACGACGTCAAGGCTGCCGCCCGCGCCGCCGCAGAAAAGGACGGCAAGCAAGGCTTCCAGTTCTCGCTGCACTTCCCGTCCTATTACCCGATCCTGCAATTCGCCCACAAGCGCGAACTGCGCGAGACCGTCTACCGCGCCAACGCCACCAAGGCGTCCGAGCAAGGCGGGGTCTTCAGCAAAAAGGAAGAGTGGGACAACACGCAAAACATCGTCACCCTGCTCAAGCTGCGCGACGAGGAAGCCAAGCTGCTCGGCTACCAGAACTTCGCCGAAGTGTCGCTGGTGCCGAAGATGGCCAAGTCGCCTGAAGAGGTCGTCAACTTCCTCGAAGACCTGGCCAAGCGCGCGCGTCCGTTCGCCGAGAAGGATCTGGAAGAACTGCGCCAGTTCGCCAAGGCTGAGCTGGGCATCGACGAATTGAAGGCCTGGGATATTCCTTACGCGTCCGAGAAATTGCAGGAGCAGCGCTACGCGTTTTCCGCCCAGGAAGTGAAGCAGTACTTTCCCGAACATAAAGTTGTCGACGGCCTGTTCCGTTTGATCCAGAACCTGTTCACGGTCGAGATCAAACCGGACGACGCGCCTGTTTGGCACAAGGACGTGCGCTTCTTCCGCATCGAACGCGACGGCAAGCTGATCGGACAGTTCTACCTGGACCTGTACGCGCGCGCCGGCAAGAGCGGCGGCGCCTGGATGGACGACGCCCGTGGCCGCCGCGCAGACAAGCAGGCCGTGCAAACGCCGATCGCCTACCTGACCTGCAACTTCACCGAACCGGCAGTGGTCGACGGCAAGGTGCAGCCGTCGCTGTTCACGCACGATGAAGTGATCACGCTGTTCCACGAGTTCGGCCACGGCCTGCACCACATGCTGACGGCGGTCGACGAGCTGGGCGTGTCGGGCATCTCCGGCGTCGAGTGGGACGCGGTGGAACTGCCGTCGCAGTTCATGGAAAACTTCTGCTGGGAATGGGAAGTGCTGGAGCATATGACGGCCCACGCCGTCACCGGCGAACCTTTGCCGCGCGCGCTGTATGACAAGATGCTGGCGGCCAAGAATTTCCAGTCCGGTTTGCAGACCCTCCGCCAGGTCGAGTTCTCGCTGCTGGACATGCACTTGCACTACGACTACGACGCCAGTACCGGCAAGACCGTGCAGCAACTGATCGACGAAGTGCGCGCCAAGTTCGCGCTGATCATTCCGCCGGCGTTCAACCGCTTCCAGAATTCCTTCGGCCACATTTTCGCAGGCGGTTACGCGGCCGGCTACTACAGCTACAAGTGGGCCGAGGTGCTGTCCGCCGACGCCTACGCGGCCTTCGAGGAAGCCAAGGCGCTGGGCCCGTCGGCCACCACGGAAACGGGCAAGCGCTATCTGCAGGAAATCCTTTCGGTCGGCGGTTCGCGTCCGGCGCTCGAATCGTTCACCGCCTTCCGCGGCCGCGAGCCGAGCATCGACGCGCTGTTGCGTCACAGCGGTATGGCTGCCTGAATAAACGTCGTCTAAAAGATATACCGCCGCGCGCATCGGATGCCGATGTCGCGCGGCATTTTCATTTTCGGCGGCGTCGATAGCAACATCGATGCCAGCGCCAAAAACGGTTTTCGCATAAACTGGAATCACGCGGCCCGCGCCGCGCGCCATTCCCCTCTACAGAACAGAACAACAGCTATGACACGCATCGATTTCCACACCAACGTGCCGGACAAGATCGCCTACGCCTGCCGCTTGGTGCGCAAGGCCTGGGCGGCCAACCATCGCGTGGTGCTGATGGCGGAAGATGAGGCACAACTGGCTGCACTTAACGCGGCGATGTGGACATTTTCGGCGACCGACTTCCTGCCGCACGTGCTGGCCAGCGATCCGCTCGCGCCGCATACGCCGATCGTGCTCACCGACAACGATGAGGCGGAATTACCACACACCGAATTATTAGTGAATTTGTCGCGCCGCTCCTCGGCCAGGGTTGCCGAGTTCGAGCGCATGATCGAAGTGATTTCCTCCGACGAGGATGATGCGGCTGCCGGCCGCAAGCGCTATGTCGCCTACAAGCAGCAAGACTATCCACTTACCCACTTTGTCACAGGAAAATCATGAGCCAAGCCCAATCGTTTGACGCCAGTATCCCTGTATTGACGGAAGTCCTCAAAGCCGAGCCGCTGGGCGGGGACCTGCTGCCCGGCGAAACGGCCAACGCGCCGCTGACCACCTCCACCCGCGCCGAAATGGCCGCCCAGCTCGAAGCGGACGCCGTCGACGGCTGGAGCGACGCCGAATGGGTGATGCTGGAACACCGCCTGTCCGAGCGCATCATGGGCAAGCTGCAATCGCGCGTCGACTTCGTGCTCGAGCAGCGCATCAAGGACAGCATGGCCGAGGTCCTGACGCACGCGCTGCACGGCCTGACCAACGAGATCCGTATCGGCCTGCACGACACCATCGAGAAAATCGTCGCCCGCGCCGTATCGCAGGAGCTGACGCACCTGCAAGCGCAAAAGAAATAATCCTCACTCTCCTCCCGATCCGCGCCCGGACGGTGCGCGGATCGCCCCGTTTGCGCGCACCGCCGCACCAATTTTGGTAATGCATCATAGATCGCCGTACCAATTCTGGATCTGCATCAGAAAAGCGCAAAACTTTCGCGGTTCTTTCGTGTTTCCTCCTTTGCGCGGGCAATTATTTGTTGTACCTTTTGGCCTTGCAGAAAAAACTGCGGCGTTCACAAGACAGCCGTCGACTATTCAACCATTGGAGAATGTATATGCTGTTCAAATCTAAATTCATTCCACTCGCCATCGCCCTGGCTTTCGCCGGCAGCGCCAGTGCGCAAGAAGTGATCAAGATCGGCCACGTCGGCCCGGTCTCGGGTCCGTCGGCTCACCTCGGCAAGGACAATGAAAACGGCGCCAAGATGGCAGTCGAGGAATTGAACGCCAAAGGCTTCAAGATCGACGGCAAGCCGGTCAAATTCGTTCTGCAACTGGAAGACGACGCCAGCGATCCGAAACAAGGCACGGCGGTCGCGCAGAAGCTGGTCGACGCCAAGGTCAACGGCGTGATCGGCCACTTGAACTCGGGCACCAGCATCCCGGCCTCGAAGATCTACTACGACGCCGGCATTCCACAGATTTCCCCCGCCACCACGCAAACCAAATACACGCAGCAAGGCTTCAACTCGACGTTCCGCGTGGTCGCCAACGATGCCAAGCTGGGCAGCACGCTGGGCGCCTACGCGGTCGGCAAGATGGGCGCCAAGAAGATCGCCGTCATCGACGACCGCACCGCCTACGGCCAGGGCGTCGCCGACGAATTCATCAAGGGCGCCAAGAAAGCGCTGCCGGGCGTGCAAATCGTCGGCAAGGAATTCACCAACGACAAGGCCACCGACTTCAACGCCATCCTGACCACCATCAAGGGCAAGAATCCGGACCTGGTGTTCTTCGGCGGCATGGACTCGGTCGGCGGCCCGCTGCTGCGCCAGATGAAGGCGCTGGGCATCAAGGCCAAATACATGGGCGGCGACGGCATCTGCACCGAGCCGTTCGCCAAGCTGGCCGGCGATGCCGCCACCAACGGCACCGTGATCTGCGCCGAAGCGGGCGGTGTGTCGCCGGAGCAGCAAAAGAACATGGACGACTTCGTCGCCCGCTACAAGAAGAAATACAACGCCGACGTGCAGATCTACGCGCCGTACGTGTACGACGCCATCATGACGATGGCCACCGCGATGGCCGACGCCAAATCGTCGCAGCCGGCCAAGTACCTGCCGTTCCTGCACAAGATCAAGTACCAGGGCGTGACCGGTCTGATCTCGTTCGACCCGAAAGGCGACATCAAGGACGGCGCGCTGACCTTGTACACCTACACCGACGGCAAGAAAACCAAAGTCGAAGTTGTCAAATAAAAATGAGAAACGCACCCGTAGGTGCGTTTTTTTTGGCCGGCCAGAAGTGGACTACTTCTGCGCCAATACCCATTTGACCAGGGTCTTGGCTTCCGCCTCGCTCACCTGCGGGTTGGCCGGCATCGGGATCGCGCCCCAGGTGCCCGAACCGCCCTTGATCACTTTGGTGACCAGCTTGCCTTCGGCGTCCTTCTGGCCGGCGTATTTTGCCGCCACATCTTTATAGGCAGGGCCGACCAGCTTGGTCGCGACCGCGTGGCACGCCATGCAGTTCTTCGCCTTCGCCAGATCCAGGCCGGCATCCGCCATCGCCGCCGACGACGCGAACGCCATCGCCACTACCATCCCTACCATCATCAAATTGCGTTTCATTGTGCTCTCCAGTGTTAGTGCCCATGCGTTCCATCAACGCGTTCCATCAATGCGTGCTATCAATTCCGTGCTTTCGATCCGCCGATCATTCTACCGTGTTTTACTATTGTGCATTTAACGCATAAGCCGCCCAAGGGTTGACCCAGAATTAGAATATTGCTCCCAGTAAAGCTAGAATCTTTGTAAGATGAGGGCAGGAGGAAAACCAACATGCCTATCATTCTGCTGGTCGTGGCGCTATCCGCGCTGCGCTATTTTGAAGTGTGGAAGTTCGCCCAGCTCTCCTGGTGGTGGATCGTGGCGTTAAGCGTATTCGCCTTCGTCTGGTTCGAATTCCTGGAACCCCTGTTTGGCCTGGACAAACGAAAAGCGCATAACGAAGACGAACGCCGCCGCAAGGCCCGCGTTAAAGATAACTTCGACAACAAGTCGTAAGACCGCAACAGTGGCCGCAAAGCCCGCCACCTTCTTCTTTTGTTGCAGCATGCAAGTCGCCCGCCCGCGCCGCTAGTGCCGAACTCGCCCGCTTGCCCGTCGGCGCGTCATAACTAAGCCTTCTCTTACCCTACGTCAATACCGGCGCGCATTGTTGCGTCTCGACCAAAAGTGACTATTGGAGACTTTTTAAAGCAGAGCACTCACTAAGATGAATCGTCCGATATGCGGAATTCTCATTTGCATATGCGGATCATGACGGATCTCAGGAGGAAGTATGAAAGCGCGTAACATGACTATTGCGAAACGGCTGGGCATGGGATTTGGCCTCGTTTCGGTGTTTCTCATTGTAGTAATAGCGCTCGGATTGGTCAGCATGCGCCAGATCCAGAGCCGCATGGACGAGATTATCAACGTCAACGGCGTCGAAACCCGCCTGGCCCAAACCATGGATTTGACCGTCACCGAGCGCGCGCTGGCGATGCGCAATCTGATTTTGTTAAAAGAAGATAAAGAAATCCAGATCGAGATCAAACGCATTGCCGAGCAGGAGAAAAAATACGCCGCTGCCCAGGACAAAATGTCCGACATGTTCGGCAAGCTGGAAGAAACCTCGGCCGAGGAAAAGCAACTGCTGGACCAGATCAAGAAGCAGGCCGTGGTGGCCGCTCCGTTCATCCAGCGCGCCGCCGCGTTGGCGCTGGAGCAAAAACAGGACGAGGCGTACAAATTGCTGCGCTACGAATTCCGCCCGGTGCAAAAGGCTTGGTGGGAAATGCTACGCAAGCTGATCGCCGTCGAGGAGAAACAGAACCTGGAGGCCACCGAGGCGGCCGCCGCGGCTTATGACCGCGCGCGCACGGTGATGCTGATCATCGGCTCGCTGGCCCTGCTGACCAGCCTGGTCGCCGCCGTGCTGATCACGCGCGGCGTGGTGCGCGAACTGGGCTGCGAGCCGGAGCACGCCGCCGAGATCGCCGGCCAGATCGCCGCCGGCAACCTGGCCGTGCAGATCGACACCAGGCCGGGCGACAACCACAGCCTGCTGTTCGCGATGCGCTCCATGCGCGACAGCCTGGCGCAGATCGTCACCCAGGTGCACGCCAGCACCGAGACCATTTCCACCGCCGCGAGCCAGATCGCCTCCGGCAACCTCGACCTGTCCTCGCGCACCGAGCAGCAGGCCAGCACCCTGGAGGAAACCGCCTCGTCGATGGAGGAATTGACCAGCACCGTGCGCCTGAACACGGACCACGCGCGCCAGGCCAACGGCTTGGCCGAATCGGCTTCCAGCGTCGCCGTCAAGGGCGGCGCCGTGGTGGCGCAGGTGGTCGACACCATGGCCGCCATCAATATCTCGGCGCGCAAGATCGTCGACATCATCGGCGTCATCGACGGCATCGCCTTCCAGACCAACATCCTGGCGCTCAACGCGGCCGTCGAGGCGGCGCGCGCGGGCGAACAGGGACGCGGCTTCGCCGTCGTGGCCACCGAGGTGCGCAACCTGGCGCAGCGCTCGGCGGCGGCGGCCAAGGAGATCAAGGACTTGATCGGCGATTCGGTCGACAAGGTCGAAGCGGGCAACCGCCTGGTCGAACAGGCCGGAACGACGATGCACGAGGTGGTCGCCAGCGTCAAGCGCGTGACCGACATCATGTCCGAGATCATGTCGGCCAGCCAGGAGCAGTCGAACGGCATCGAGCAAATCAACACCGCCGTCACCCAGATGGACGACGTGACGCAGCAGAACGCCGCGCTGGTCGAGGAGGCCGCCGCCGCCGCGCAGGCGATGCAGGACCAGGTCAACAGCCTCAATCAGGTGGTCGGCATCTTCCGCGTCGAGGCGCAGGCGGGCGCGCTGCGCCAGCCCATGAAGGCGCTGGCCAAGGCCGCGCCGGTGCAGCGGCTGGCACATGCGCCAGCGCGCCCGCCGGTCAAGGCCAAGGTCGAGGCCAAGGTCGAGGCCAAGGTCGAGGCCAAGGCCGAGGCCAAAGCCAAGGCGCCGGCGCTGGCATCGGATAGCTGGGAACAATTTTAAGTCGCCGCGTCACTCGCCAACGGAGAAACGATCATGGGCAAACTGGATAAACTCGCACCCACCGGCGCGGCCGGCAACGTACCCCATCTTTTCTGGCACGCGAGCCAGGTGACGGCGCAGGCGCGCACGCACCAGGCGGGCCAGCAGGCGGCCACCGTGTGGCTCACCGGCTTGAGCGGCGCCGGCAAATCCACCCTGGCCTGCGCGCTGGAGAAAAGGCTGATGGCCGCCGGCCACATGGCCTACGTCCTCGATGGCGACAACCTGCGCCATCACCTGAACCGCGACCTGGGCTTCTCCCCTGCCGATCGCCGCGAGAACATCCGCCGCAGCGCGGAAGTGGCGCGGCTGATGAACGACGCCGGCCTGATCGTGATCTGCGCCTTCATCTCGCCCCTGCGCAGCGACCGCGAAATCGCCCGCGACATCATCGGCGGCGGCAATTTTGTCGAGACCTACGTCAGCACGCCGTGCGCCGTGTGCGAGGAGCGCGACCCCAAGGGCCTGTACGCCAAGGCGCGCGCCGGCCTGATACCGGAGTTCACCGGCGTCTCGGCGCCGTACGAGGTGCCGCTCGATCCGGCGATGTCGCTCGACACCGGCGAACTGTCGCTGGAGCAGTCCTGCGAACAGCTGCTCGAGCACCTGTCGTACCGCTTCCTCTGATCCCTATGAAATACGACGTCTTCAACGGCGACGCCGATGGCATCTGCGCGCTGCACCAGCTACGCCTGCACGCGCCGGCCGAGGCCACGCTGATCACCGGCGTCAAGCGCGATATCGAACTGCTGCGGCGCGTGCCGCAAGGCGCGGCCGAGGTGGTGGTGCTCGACATCTCGCTCGACGCCAACGCTGGCGAGCTGCGACGCCTGCTGGACGGCGGCGCGCGGATCGACTACTACGACCACCACTCGGCCGATTGCGCCTTCGAGCATCCCGGTCTGCGCCTGCATTGCGACGGCTCGGCCGACGTCTGCACCAGCATCCTGGTCGACCGCCAGATCGGTGGCCGCCATCGCCTGTGGGCCGTGACGGCGGCCTTCGGCGACAACCTGGAACAAGTCGGACAGACGATGGCGAAGGAGATGGGCCTGCGCGATGACGCCATCGCCGACCTGGCGCAGCTGGGCCAGACCATCAACTACAACGCCTACGGCGAATCCACGGAAGACCTGCACATCGCTCCCGAGGCGCTGTACCGCGAATTGAGCGGCTACGAAAATCCGTTCGACTTCATCGCCGCCAGCACCGTCTACCGCGACCTGCGCGAAGGCTACCGCGAAGACTGCGCCCGGCTGCACCAGCTGCAACCCTACCTGGAGCAGCCGGGCGGCGCCATCTACCTGCTGCCGGCGACGCCATGGTCGCGCCGAATCAGCGGCGTGCTGGCCAACCGGCTGGCGGCACGGCGCGACGGCGCATCCTTCGCCGTGCTCAATGAACGGGCCGACGGTTCGTATCTGGTCAGCGTGCGCTCCGGCGCCCCGTCGCTGCGCAGCGCCTGTGGACTATGCCGGCAATTCGACGGCGGCGGCGGCAGGGTCGCCGCCGCCGGCATCAACCATTTGCCGCGCCAGGAACTGGCCAGCTTCATGAAACGCTTTTGCGAGTACTTCGAATTGAAAGGAACATGGAATGACTACCGCCCCCAAAACTCCTGACCTCCCGGCTGCCCAGGGCGCCCGCCCGCGCCCCGTGATGATGATACCGCTGCGCCGCTGCGGCAGCCACGCGCTGCGCCTGCGCCTGAACATGTCGCCGCAATTCTATTCGCCCTACCCGCTGCACATCGTCGATCTGATGCCGCTGGTGCCGCTGTACGGCGACCTGCGCGACGACCGCAGCTACTTCCGCATGGTCACCGACGTGGTCGGGCTGCAGGCGGTGAGCATGGTCAAGTGGCCGGGCGCGGTGTTCGATCCGGTCGAGATCTTCGAAACCATCCGCAACCAGCCGCGCAACATCCACCGCGTGGTGTGGGAACTGCTGCTGCGCGCCGGCGAGCGCCAGCACGCCAGCGTGGTGATGGACAAGTCGCTCGACAGCGTGCACTACGCCGACCAGCAGATGGAGCTGTATCCGGATATGTTGTTCGTCAACGTGGTGCGCGATCCGCGCGCGCAGGTGGCGTCGATGAACCGGGCCATCATCCACGATTTCGACAGCCTGCTCAACGCGCAGACCTGGCTGGCCGCGCACCGCGCCGCCGACCATGTGCGACTGTGCTGGCCGGACCGGGTGCTGACGATACGCTATGAGGATTTCCTGTCGCAGCAGGAGGTCACGCTGCGAAAGGTGTGCGTTTTCCTCGGCATCGACTTTTTGCCGCAGATGCTGGACGTGGCGGGCTCGCAGGAGGCAAAGCAGCTCTCGCAATTGTCGGCGCTATGGTCGTCGAACTGCTATCCGCCGATCGCCGCCAATATCGACAAGTTCAAGCAGCAGCTGACGACTCCGGAGATCGATGTCATCGAAACGGTGACGGGCGAGTTCATGGACCGCTATGGCTACACGCGCTTGACGGCGGGGGATGCCGAGATCACGCCGGAATCGCGCGCGCAGGCGCGCGTGCGCTCGGACGAGGGCCGCGAGCGCGCGTGGCGCGATCTGGAACTGGATAATTTCAGGGATTATGTGCTGCGCCGCTGCCGCGCCGACTACCTGGCGCAGCTGGGGGCCAGGTTGACGCAGCAGGCGGCGCAACCGGGACGCAATACCATCGTCACGCTGGACGAGTTGGACCCGGCGGCGTTCGAGGTGACTGATTGAAGTCAGTCACCTTCAAAAGATAGCTTATCGCTTCAACTGCGACAAATCGCGCACGGCGCCACGGTCGGCGGAGGTGGTCAAGGCCGCATACGCCTGCAACGCCTGCGACACATAACGCTCGCGGTTGACCGGCTGCCAGGCGTCGCCGCCCTTCGCTTCCATCACCTGGCGGCGCGCGGCCAAATCGGCGTCGCTGATGCGCAGGTTGATGCTGCGGTTAGGGATGTCGATGTCGATCAAGTCGCCCTCTTCCACCAAACCGATGGCGCCACCCTCGGCCGCCTCCGGCGACGCGTGGCCGATCACCAGTCCCGACGAACCGCCCGAGAAGCGGCCATCGGTAAACAGCGCGCACGCCTTGCCCAAGCCCTTGGACTTGATGTACGAGGTCGGATACAGCATCTCCTGCATGCCAGGACCGCCTTTAGGTCCTTCGTAGCGGATGACGACGACATCGCCCTCGTGCACCGTATCGCCCAGGATCGCCTCGACCGCCGCATCCTGGCTCTCGAACACGCGCGCCTTGCCGCTGAATTTTAAAATGCTCTCGTCGACGCCGGCCGTCTTGACGATGCAGCCCTTCTCCGCCAGGTTACCGTACAACACAGCCAGGCCGCCATCCTGCGAATAGGCGTGCGCCTTGTCGCGGATGCAGCCGGTGCTGCGGTCCAGGTCCAGCGTCGCGAAACGTTCCGACTGCGAAAACGCCGTCTGCGTCGGCACGCCGCCAGGCGCGGCGCGGAACAGCTGGTGCACCGCCGGATCGTCGCTGCGTTTGACGTCGTTGCGTTCGATCGCCTCGGCCATGGTCGGCGCGTGGATGGTCGGCAGCGACGTGTCGAGCAGGCCGCCGCGCGCCAGTTCGCCCAGGATGCCGATGATGCCGCCGGCGCGGTGCACGTCTTCGATGTGGTACTTGTCCGTCATCGGCGCGACCTTGCACAGGCATGGGACCTTGCGCGAGATGCGGTCGATGTCGGCCATGTTGAAGTCGACGCCCGCCTCGTGCGCGGCAGCCAGCAGGTGCAGCACGGTGTTGGTGGAGCCGCCCATCGAAACGTCGAGCGCCATGGCGTTTTCAAACGCGGCCTTGGTGGCGATGGAGCGCGGCAGCACCGAGTAGTCGTCCTGCTCGTAGTGGCGCTTGGCAAGTTCCACCACCAGGCGGCCGGCGCGCAGGAACAGCTGCTCGCGGTCCGAGTGCGTGGCGAGGATCGTGCCGTTGCCCGGCAGGGCCAGGCCCAGCGCTTCGGTCAGGCAGTTCATCGAGTTCGCGGTGAACATGCCCGAGCACGAACCGCAGGTCGGACAGGCCGAACGCTCGATCTCTGCGACGTCGGCATCGCTGACGGTTTGATCGCCGGCCTTGATCATGGCGTCGACCAGATCGAGCTTGATGATCTTCTGCGTGCCATTGACGACCTTGACCACCTTGCCGGCCTCCATCGGGCCGCCCGAGATGAACACCACCGGAATATTGATGCGCATGGCCGCCATCAGCATGCCCGGCGTGATCTTGTCGCAGTTGGAGATGCAGACCATCGCGTCGGCGCAGTGGGCGTTGACCATGTACTCGACCGAGTCGGCGATCAGGTCGCGCGACGGCAGCGAATACAGCATGCCGCCGTGGCCCATGGCGATGCCGTCGTCGACGGCGATGGTGTTGAATTCCTTGGCGACGCCGCCGGCCTTTTCGATCTCGCGCGCCACCAGCTGTCCCAGGTCCTTCAGGTGCACGTGGCCGGGCACGAACTGCGTGAAGGAGTTGACCACGGCGACGATCGGCTTGTCGAAATCGCCATCCTTCATGCCGGTGGCGCGCCACAGGGCGCGCGCGCCGGCCATGTTGCGGCCGTGGGTGGTGGTGCGGGAACGATATACAGGCATGATGTTTCTCCAATGATAAGGCGGCTCTAAGGCTTTGAGCGTAGCCTGACAGATTGCCTTGCCCCTGTACCGGTGTCAAATATATGATTTTCGACTCTGTGAGTCGTATAAAATATCACCAGATTGAATTTCAATACAAACACATATGAATCTGGAACTGAGGCAGCTGCGCTATTTCGTCACCGTGGCCGAGGAACTCCACTTCGGCAAGGCCGCACTGCGCCTGCACATGACGCAGCCGCCGCTGTCGCAGACCATCCAGGCGCTGGAGCAGCTATTGGGCGCGGCGCTGTTCGAGCGTAGCCGCCGTGGCGTGGCGCTGACGCCGGCCGGTATCGCACTGCTGCCGGAGGCCAGGCGGATGCTGGCGCAGGCGCAGGAACTGCCGCAGCTGGTACAGCGAGCCGCCGCCGGCGAGATTGGGCGCCTGACCCTGGCCTTCGTCTCCTCGGCCGACTACAGCGTGCTGCCGCCCTTCCTGCGCGCCTACCGCGCCGCCTATCCGCAAGTGCAGATCACGCTGCAGGAAGCGACCTCCGACCTGCAGCTCGACGACCTGCTGCACAACCGCATCGACGCCGGCCTGCTGATCCCCCCGCTGCCCGACAAGGCCAAACTGGAACTGGACTACCTGCCGGTGCTGAACGAGCCGCTGGTGCTGGCCGTGCCGGCCGGCCTGCTGGCGAAAAAGGGCAAGGTGGCGCTGGCCGCCCTGCCACGGTTGCCGCTGATCGTGTTCCCGCGCGCGATCTCGCCGGCGCTGTACGACGCCATCCTCTCGGTGTTCCGCGACGCCGGCATCACGCCGGAGATCGGCCAGCAGGCGATCCAGATGCAGACCATCGTCAGCCTGGTCTCGGCCGGCATGGGCATGGCGCTGGTGCCGCAGTCGGTCTCCAACCTGATGCGGCCCGGGGTAGAATACCGGGCCTTGGCCGACACCGGCCCGCTGGTCGAAACAGGCCTGGCCTGGCGCCGCGACAATGCGTCGCCGGTGCTGCGCGGCTTTTTGGAACTACTGAATAAGAACTTAGGAAAGAACGCCTTATGCTGATACATCCGATGCCCGACCCGGTCGCCATTCATCTGGGACCGGTCGCGATCCACTGGTATGGCCTGATGTACGTGCTGGCCTTCGCCCTGTTCATCACCCTGGGCCGGGTGCGCATCAAGCAGCCGCACATCGCCGCGCAGGGCTGGCGCAAGGAGGACCTGGACGACATGCTGTTCTACGGGATGCTCGGCGTCGTCATCGGCGGCCGCCTGGGCGAGGTGCTGTTTTACGAGCCGGTCAAATACTTCTCCAACCCGATCGAGATCTTCAAGATCTGGCATGGCGGGATGTCGTTCCACGGCGGCTTCCTCGGCGTGCTGATCGCGATGGCGGTGTGGGCGCGCCGCGCGGGCCGCAACCTGCTCGACGTCTACGACTTCATCGCGCCGCTGGTGCCGCTGGGTTATGCGGCCGGGCGCCTGGGTAACTTCATCAACTCCGAGCTGCCGGGCCGCGTGGTGTCCGATCCGTCGCTGCCATGGGCGATGATGTGGCCGGACATTTCGTATCCGCTGTTCCCCAATCCGGTGTTCCTGCAAGGGCCGCGCCACCCGTCGCCGATCTACCAGATGCTGATCGACGGCCTGCTGGTGTTCGTGATCCTGTGGCTGTATGCGCGCAAGGAGCGTCCGCGCCTGGCGGTGGGCGCCTTCTACACCTTGCTGTACGGGTGCGCGCGCTTCTTCACCGAGTACTTCCGCACGCCCGACTGGGAGACCACCGTCCTGGGCATGCCGATCACCTCCGGCCAGGTGCTGTCGCTGCCGATGATCGTCGGCGCCATCGCCATGCTGGTGTGGGCCTACAAGGTCAAACAGAAAGGCCGCGCGCCGATCATTTCTTCAAAAGCTTGACGATCGCCTTCCATTGCGCCGCGGTGACGGGCGTGATGGACAGGCGGCTGCCCTTCTGCAGCACCACCATATCCTCCAGCGCCGTGATGGTCCGCATCTCGGCCAGCGACAGCAGACGGGTTTTCTCCGTCCCCTTCACATCGACCGAAATCCAGCGCGGCTGCTCCGGCGTCGCCTTGGCGTCGTAGTACTTGCTCTTCTTGTCGAACTGCGTGGCGTCGGGATACGGCCCCCCCACCACCACCGCCAGGCCGGCGATGCCAGGCTCCGGGCAGCTCGAATGATAAAACAGCACGCCGTCGCCGTCCTGCATCTGGTCGCGCATGAAATTGCGCGCCTGGTAGTTGCGCACGCCGAACCACGGCGTGGTGTGATCCTTCGACGCCATCACGTCGTCGATGCTGACTTCATCGGGCTCGGACTTCATCAACCAGTATTGCATCGCTTTTCTCCAGACGAAAAAAAGCGGCTGCGCATTCACATGCTAACAACCGCTTTCTAGGATTAGGCCCCGCCTGTGCCGTCTTTGCCGGCATCCCGAACCAAACGGTTCAAGGTGGTCACAGTTAGTTCAATTTCGGGTTCATCGGTCTAGCGACGCTCACGCCCATCGAACAAAATTCCGCAACCGGTGCACATAAATGGTTCAAGGAATATATGGCAATCGCGAACACCGCAGGGTACGAAGAAGTTTACTCTTTTGTCCGCCGCAAAGGAAGGAGTTTAGCGAATTAAAACAGGGTTTCTTGTGGAGTCAGTGCGCTATCGAGCACTTTGTGCATGGCGCTGATCTTGGTTTGCACTTCCAGGATCGACATGTCGGACAACGGCCCCTGCGGCGATTTCACCGACAGGAATTCCGCCGCCATGCCCAGCGCGGCCATCACGGCGATGCGGTCGTTGCCCTTGATCTTGCCACCGTCGCGGATGCTGGTCATCTTCTTGTCCAGCAAAGCGGCCGCTTCGCGCAGCGCGCGCTCTTCCTCGGGCTTGCACACCAGACGGTATGGTTGTCCCATGATGGACACATCCAGCTGAATCATCGTACATCCTCTTTTTCAGGCAGATGGTCGGCTGCGGGTTGCTCAACATCGTCCTGGTCGGACTCGGACGTCGACTCGTCCTCCAGCGCGGGCACTTTTTCCAGCAACGCCACGATCCTGCCGGACGCTTCGCTGAGGCGGCGCTGATAGCCCATGTTCTCAACCACGAGTGCGGCATTGGCTTGGCGCAACTGAGCATTCTCGCGGCGCAAGGCGTTGGTCATCTCGGCCAACTGGTCGATCTTGTCGGATAGTTCTTCGAATTCGGAAATCATCCCGCCACTATAGGCAGCGCGCGGGGCGCCGTCAACCGAATCAGGCGACGGCAGCCCCATTTTGGTGCTGCCGTCCCACGATTTAATTAATAGCTAAGAATGCAAGACACAATCTTATTACTTTACCAGCCTCATTACTTTACCTGCGGCTCGATTGTCACGTGGCCTTCGATGCCGCTGCCCTGACCGGGCTCGGCTTCGACGATCACATTGATCTCACGTTTGCCAGTGCCCGCCGGCAATAGCAAGTCCAGCGGCGCGGGTGCATAAGTGTCCTTCTTCCCGACCAGCGCGCCGTCGATCCACACCTCGGCCTTGCCGCGGATGCCGCCGAAGCGGATCAAGCCGTTGCCGTTGGCGAGGTTCTTGCGCGGCGTGAAGCTGGAGCGGTACAGGTGGTACCTGGCGCCCGCGTCGGCCCACAGCGGCGGCGAACCCCAGCCCCAGGTGTTCATATCGAAGCCGGCCAGTTTCTGGTTCGGGTCCGGACGCTGGTCGCTGACCGGCGCCACGCGCCAGCTGCGCACGAAGGTGGTCGGCGCGTCGGCGCTGGTGACGAACGGCTCTGGCACCACCGCCTTGACCGGAATCGAGATCTTCGCCGCGCTCAGGCCGGGCGCCGTGGCGACCACGTTGACGGCCTCCTTGCTGTCCCAGTTGGTCTGCACGATCAATTGCGCCAGGCCGTTGAACAGGCGGCGCGTGGCGCCCTTCTCATCCTCGTGCGAGGTCGGATCGCCGTTGCCGTGACCGATCGAACGGCCGCCGCCCGTCACCGCGAAGGTGACGTTGGCATCGGCCAGCGGCACCGCGCGGCCTTGCGCGTCAAGTGCGCGCACGGTGATCGGCATGGCGTCGCGGCCATCGCCGGCCAGCTGCGCGCGGTCCGGCACCAGCTCCAGCGCGACGGCAGCGCCGGTGGTTTCCACCGACGTGCGCGCGACTTCCTTGCCGCCGCGATAACCGACCGCCTCCAGCTTGCCCGGCGCGTAGGCGACGTTGAAGAAGTTCATGCGGAACGGATCGACCTGCTGCTCGCCAAGCGCTTTGCCGTTCAACAGCAGCTGCACCTTTTCGACATTGGCCATCACCATCACGCGGATGTCCTTGCCCTCGCTGCCGCTCCAGTTCCAGTGCGGCGCGATGTGGATCAGCGGACGGTCCTTGATCCACTGGACCTGGTGGATGTAGTAGGCGTTCTTCGGGAAGCCGTTCAAATCCATGATGCCGAATACCGAGCTGACGGCCGGCCAGTCGTTCGGCGTCGGTTCGCCGCGATAATCGAAGCCGGTCCAGACAAAGCCGCCGGCGACGTAAGGACGGGTGGCGATCGCCTCCCAGGCGTCGCGGTGGGTGTTGCCCCACTGGGCCGCGTCGGCCAGGTCGTCGTAGCTGGCGATGATGCCCTTTTCCTTGATGGTCTTGAACTCGCCGCGCGTCATGAAGGCCGACGTGTCCTCGGAGCTGGTGAACGGCTTGTTCGGGAAGGCCTTGTGATAGCGGTCGTAATCAGGTACCTGGTAGTTGGCGCCGACCACGTCGACCGCGTGCGACACATTCAGGTCGCTGAAGAAGCCGCCGTTCATCGCCGCCGTCACGGGACGCGTGTCGTCCAGCGATTTGACCACGGCCGCCATGCGGCGCACCATCTCGTAGCCCACTTCCGAGCCCTGCACCGGCTCCTCGTTAAACACCGACCACAGGACGATGCCCGGATGGTGGCGGTCGCGCTTGACCATCCACTCCAGCTGCTTCATGTAGTCCGGCGACGGATTGAAGTTGCGGTTTTCGTCCATGACGACAAAGCCCATGCGGTCGACCATGTCCAGCACTTCGGCCGCCGGCGCGTTGTGCGAGAAGCGGATCGCGTTCACGCCCAGCTCCTTCAGACGGCGCAGGCGGTATTCCCACACCGAATCCGGAATCGCCACGCCGACGCCGGCGTGGTCCTGGTGGATGCACACGCCCTGCAGTTTGAGGTGCTGGCCGTTCAGGAAGAAGCCTTGCTGGGCGTCGAAGCGGATGGTGCGGAAGCCGGTGTGCAGCGACACTTCATCCTGCGCCGTGCCGTCCTGGATCACCCGCGTGGTGACGCGATACAGATTGGTTTTCTCGATCGACCACAGGGCCGGATCGTTGATGGAGAACGGCAGCTTGACGACGGCGTCCTTCAAGACACCGATGGAGGCTTTGGCGGTCTGGCGGCCGACCTGTTTGCCGGCCGGGTCGAACAGCGTGACTTCGACGGTGACATCGGAGACCTTCTTGCCGCTGTTGTTGACGGTGACTTCCACCGGCAAAGTCCAGAGCTGACGATTGCCAATGCGTTTGCCCGCGCGCGGCACGGCGTACACGCCGTCGGTCGCCACGTGCACCGGCGCGCGCTTGACCAGCCACGCGTGGCGGTACATGCCGGCGCCCTCGTACCACCAGCCTTCCATCGCCTCGGCGTCGGCGCGGATCGAGATGGTGTTGAGCGAGTCGCCGTAGTTCAGATACGGCGTGATGTCGATGTTGGACGCGTTGTAGCCGGACCAGTTGCGGTTGACCACATTGCCGTTGACCCAAACCGTGGCGTGGGTGGCGATGGCGTCGAACTGCAGCTCGAAATGACGGCCGCGATCGGCCGGGTCGACCTTCAGGTAGCGGCGATACCAGCCGATGCCGCGCGGGCGATATCCTTGCGAGATATTGGCCTTCTGGTCGAACGGACCTTCGACGGCCCAATCGTGCGGCAGGTCGAGGCGGCGCCAGTCGGAGTCGTCGAATTCGGTGCCGGCCGCGCCGGGCGCGTTGCCGGCCTTGGCGTTGCTATACGATTCCTCGTGGCCGACGATGGGCGGCTGGACGACGTCGCCCAGATGGAACAGCCAGCCGCGATCGAGCGACAGGCGCTCGCGCCCCGCTTTGACGTCGGGCTTGGCGGAAGTGTTGGAGGTGGTGGCCGCATCGGCGGAAACGCAGGCCGCGAGCAGCATAACGGCGGCGCCAAAGCGCCGCCAATTGAAGATGTTGGAATTCAAATTGGACTCCCGGTAGGCGAAACCCGCAAACCTGGGGTCGTACCCGATGGGTACGACCCCGCCTGGCCGTGCGGGTTAAAAAAAACGGAGCAGCGCTCTCACGCACCGCTCCGTAAAACCACGATAAAAAAGTTACAGCAAACTACGACATTACAGCTTGAACGACAGGCCCAGGTTGAAGCGGCGACCGAACTCGGTCACTTCCTGCTGCACCGGGATGTTCGCGCTGGTGTAGACGGCCTTCTGGTTGGTCAGGTTGTCGATACCGAAGCGCAGCTGGATGTTAGGCGTCAGTTGCTTGGCCAGGTTCAAGGTCAGATAGGTCTCGGCTTCGTTTTCGATCAACTGACCCGCATTCCAGGTCGGATTGCGCACGAAGGCGCTCTTGTAGTTGGCCGACAGACGCGCTTCGTAACCGGCTTTTTCGTACCACAGGGTCACGCCGCCGTTGTGCTTCATCAGGCCTTCGATCGGGAACGGATTGACCGATGGCGTGGCTTCGCGGATGTTACTGGTCGTGTAAGCGTAGTTGCTGGCGACGCCCAGGCCGTCGAATGGCGCCGGCAGGCCGGTGAACGCTTGCTGATACACCAGCTCGATGCCGCGAATATCGCCGCCGTCGCCGTTGATCGAACGCGTCACGGTCGCAGGACGGCCGTTGATGATGGTCGTGTCGCTGGTCAGGGCGATGTAGCGCTGGACCTTCTTGTAGAACGCGCCGGCCGACAGCAGCGAACCTTTCGAGAAGTACCACTGGTAAGCCAGATCGACCTGGTTTGCCATCATCGGCTTCAGCTCGGGGTTACCTGCGCTGCCGGTGGTCGGCTGGGTCGAATCGGCAACCACGTTCAGGTTGCGCGAGGCGCGCATTTCATCCATCGGCGCGCGCGACATGGCGCGGGCCAGGCTGAAACGGATCTGGTGTTCCTGCTTCTCGTCCAGGTTGAAGATGGTGTTCAGGCTAGGCAGGATCTCGGTGTACGAGGTGCCGCCTTCGACGTCGGTAGGCGCCGCGCCGTTGACCGACTGCATGCCGTAGCCGGTCTGCTTGGTGTGCACCACGCGCACGCCGACGTTGCCGCGATAGGTCTTGCCGAAGGCTTCGCCATCGAGGTCGCCCTGGATAAAGGCCGAGGTGCTGCGCTCCTTGACCTTCCAGCCCGACAGCAGATCGTTCTGGGTCTGCGGACGGCCGTCCGGATTGAAGGCGTTGGGACCGAAGGCCGCGGCGGTGCTGGCGCCGAAGTCCTTCAGCACGACATACGACGGGAAGCCGGCGACGGTGACGGTCTCGTAGGCCGAAGCGGGAATCGCCGAGGTCTGCGACAGCTGCCACGTGGTCTGGCGATAGCTCTTCTCGCGATCGGTGGCGCGCACGCCGACCTTGATGCGGTTGATGATGCTGTTTTCGATCGAACGTGCGGCGGTGACCGACGCCGCGTTCAGCAGATCCTTGATATGGCCGTCGGTGTCGACGTACAAGGTCGGCGCGTCGAAGTTGGCCGGGTTGCCGGTGTCGATGCCGCCGAAGTTGTAGCTCTGGCGCTCATCGCCGGTGAACGACCAGTTGATCGACACGGGAATGCTGCCCAGCGAATTCTGACGCAGGTCGCGCCACTGGCTGCTGCGCAGCGCGTGGGAGGTCGACAGGTCGGTTTCGACTTTCCAGTCGCCGAGGTTGACCTTGGCGTTCAAGCCGCTGGCCGACACGCTGCTGTCCTGGATCCAGTGGGCGTCGTTGTTGATCACGCGCGACCAGTTCAAGGTGCCGCCGGCAACGTAGCCGTTGCGGATATCGAGGTTGCTGAAGTTACCCGAATTGCCGCCGTCCCAGTTGCCCATGTCGCCGGTCCAGTGCTGCATCTGGGCTTCGTCGATGGCGGTCTTGGCGTAGTAGGTGTCGGCGGTGATCAGGACGTCGTTGTTCGGTTTCCATTCGACCTTGCCCAGCACGCTGCTGCGCTTGTTGCTGCCACGGCGCACGTCGTCCTGGAAGCCCCATGGGGTTTTGTCGATTTTGCCGTCGCCGTTGATGTCGGCCGAATTGTTCTCGTTGAAGCCCCAGTGGCGCACGTTCTTCTGCACCGACGGCTGGTCCTGGTAGCTGAAGGCGATGGCCGCGCCCAGGGTCTTGTTCAGGAATTGGTCGACGTAGATGCCGCCGATGCGTGGCGCGACCTTGTCGGCGCCGGCGATGTCCTTGGCCAGCGCGTAGTACAGCGCATCGGTTTTGAACGACAGCTGGCGGCCTGCGTACTTCAGCGGCGAGACGGTTTGCAGATCGATGGTGGTGGCGATGCCGCCTTCGGCGATTTCGGCGTTCTGCGTTTTGTAGACGGTGGCGCCGGTCACGGACTCCGACGGGAACTGCTCGAAACGCACGGCGCGGTTAGGCTCCGACGATGCCAGTTCGCGACCGTTCAACGTGGCGCCGATGAAGCGTGGGCCCATGCCGCGCGCGACGATCTGCGATGCGTTGCCGCGGTCGAGGCCGGACGACAGGCCTGGCAGGCGCGCCAGCGATTCGGCGATGGTGGTGTCCGGCAGCTTGCCGATGTCTTCCGACGATACGACTTCCACCATGCTGTTGCTGGCTTCCTTGGCCGCCAGCGCGTTGCGCACGGAGGCGCGGATGCCGGTCACGTTCACTTGCTGGATCTCGCCGGCGGCCGGTGCGGCCGGTGCTGCGGCTGCCGGTGCAGGGGTGGCAACGGCGTCTTGCGCCAACGCCTGCTGCGCCATCAACGGGGTCGTGAAAAGCGCGGCGATGAGCAAGCTCATTTTCTTGTGTTTCATGTGCATCTCCAGTGTTTGTATGAGTTCCGTCTCTGATACAGAGCGGACGGATAGACTGGATGCTAAGCGAAACACTAGTTCAGATGCCAATAGCTAATTGCATTCTGTCCATATCAAGTTCGTATATCAGACATACACAATGACGAAAAGAGCAATAGCTCAGCTATGACAACAGGAATAGAAAGAAGATTAAGCCGGAGGATGATAATGCGGGTACATGCTGGCGGCGGCGTCGCGCAAAGCCAACAACATTGCATCCGCGCCAGGCGAGAGTTGGTGCCGTTTGCGCGTCACGATGCCGAACGAATCCATGCTCACGCCCAGATCGAACGGCAGCACCGTCATCAATCCGGCTTGCAGATACGCTTGCACGGCGTCCGCCGGAAGCGCTACCACCATGTCGCTGCTCATCAAAAGACTGGCGACCACGGGCAGGTCTTGCGTCTCCACCGTCTCGCCGGGTTGCTCCAGGCCGTGCGATAAAAACAACGCGGTCAGGCGGTCGCGCAGGATGCTGCCGGCCGGCGGCAACACCCAGCACTGATGCATCAGCTCTTCCAGTTGCAGGTCGGTGCGGCTGGCGAGCGGATGGCCGCTGCGCGCGATCAGCAGATGCGGCTCGTCGGTCAGCGGTTCGAAATTGAGTTCGTCGGCGGCGGCCGTGTCGAGGATGCGGCCGACCACCAGATCGAGCTCGCCACTGCGCAGGCGCTCCACCAGCACTTTGCTGGTCGACATCTTGACCGCGACATGCACGCGCGCGTGGCGCGACTTGAGCAGGTTGATCGCCTTCGGCACCAGGCTGGTGGCCGGCGCCAGTACGGTGCCGATGCCCACGCGTCCGCGCAGGCCGGACAGCAGTTCCATCACCTCCTGGTGGGCCGCGTCCATCTCGGCCAGCGCCGCGCCGGCGCGCCGGATCAGTACTTTCCCGTACCAGGTCGGCGAGACGCCGCGCGAGAGCCGTTCGAACAGCTGAACGCCGAGCGCGTGTTCAAGCTCGCCCAGTAATTTGGACGCACCTGGTTGAGTCAGGTTGGCGGCTTGCGCCGCGTGGGCGATGGAGCCATGACGGCCCAGTTCTACCAGCAAGACCAGATGGCGGGTTTTCAGGTGGGAACGAACAAAGCGGTCTGAGCGGGAATCGGTCATAAGGGTGATTATTTTGAGCGCCCATCATATATGGCGGGCTGGTGCAGCGTCAATCACCGATGACGGGTACTGGCAGAACGGCGAAGCGGGCGGCGCCGCCGTCGTCGAACGGCACGTCCGGCACGCCCCTGGGCGGCCGGCGCGCCAGGTCCGCCGGCAAATCGGGCGCCAGATCGGGCGGCAGACCGTACAGGCCGCCGTTCGCGCCCAGCACCAGCAACTGGCGCAGGCCCTCGCCGCCGAAGGCCACACCGGCGGCCGCCTCGCGCGCCATGCCGATGCGGCGCAGCGCGTCGCCGTGCGGCGCATATTCGACCAGGGCGCCGCCCTGAACGCTCCACAAGCGGTCGCCGCTGTCGACCACGGCCGCGCCCGCGCCCGGCGCCAGCACCGGTGCAAACGTTTTCACGTTCGATACCTTGGCACGTTCGGAATCATACTCGCATTGCATGATGGCGCCTTGGGCCGTGTCGGCGAAGTACATCCGGCGGCCGTCGGTGCTGAAGGCGATGCCGCCGGCCTTGACCACGACCGGCAACGCCAGCCGGCGCAGGCCGTGCTGTTGCGAATACTGGTAAAAACTGCCGATGGCACGCTGGTCGCTTGCCGTGTTGGCGGTGCCGAAGACGAAATTGCCACCCCGGTCGGTGCAGCCGTCGCTGATGCTGGTGCGCGGCTCGGCCGCGTCGACGGTGAGCAGGACCTGGCTTTGCAGCGGACGGCTGGCCTGGCCCGGCAGTGGCAGATCGACCATGCCGAGGCGCTTGCCCTGCCCCAGCAGCACGCGGCCGGAGGTGCAGCACGCCATCACGCAGGCGTTTTCCTGCAGGCGCAGGCCGCTGGGCATCCCGGCCGGGGCCGGCCAGGCGTACAACTGGCCGCCTTGCGGATCGGGCCAGCGCCAGCAGCGGCCGGCGGGGTCCCAGCGCAGGGCGCTGCCGGCCTGGCCGACGCGCAGCAGCATGATGCCGGGGGTCGACGCGACATGCGTACTGGAATCAATCATGCTGGCCGTGCTCCGGAGGATAGAATTCCGCCAGTCTAAAGGGACAAGGTTTACAATTGATATGAATTTACCACTATCAGCTATGCTGATATCAGATAGCTGCCTGGCTTATTTCTGCTATTCGATAATGATATGGCTTGTGTTGAATTAATCATATTTCCTGTCTAGGCGGGACGCTTAGACTGAAGGCTGTTCCCTGAACTTATTCTCCTTCTCCTATGAAAATCACCAAACTGACGACCTACCGTGTTCCACCGCGCTGGATGCTGCTGAAAATCGAGACCGATGAAGGCGTGGTCGGCTGGGGCGAACCGGTCATCGAAGGCCGCGCGCGCACCGTGGAGACCGCCGTCCAGGAAATGGAACCGTATCTGATCGGCGCCGACCCGGCCCGCATCAACGACCTGTGGCAAACCATGTACCGCGCCGGCTTCTACCGTGGTGGCGCCATCCTGATGAGCGCGATCGCCGGCATCGACCAGGCGCTGTGGGACATCAAGGGCAAAGTGATGGGCAAGCCTGTGTACGAACTGCTGGGCGGCCTGGTGCGCGACCGCATGAAGATGTACAGCTGGGTGGGCGGCGATCGTCCGTCCGACATCATCGAACAGATCACCAAATTGAAAGCCGGCGGCTTCGACACCTTCAAGATGAATGGTACCGAAGAACTGGGCATGCTCGACACCTCGGCGGCCGTCGACAAGGCCGTGCAGCGCGTGGCGGAAATCCGCGAAGCGTTCGGCAACACCATCGAATTCGGCCTGGACTTCCACGGCCGCGTGGCCGCGCCGATGGCCAAAACTCTCTTGCGCGAACTGGAGCAGTTCCGTCCATTGTTCGTCGAAGAGCCGGTGCTGGCCGAGCAGGCCGAGTACTACGCCCGCCTGGCCGAAATGACGGCGATTCCGCTGGCGGCCGGCGAGCGCATGTACTCACGCTTCGAATTCAAGAACGTGTTCGCGGCCGGCGGCCTGGCTATCGTGCAGCCGGACCTGTCGCACGCCGGCGGCATCACCGAGTGCCTGAAGATCGCCTCGATGGCCGAAGCCTACGACATCACGCTGGCGCCGCACTGCCCTCTGGGTCCGGTCGCGCTGGCCTCGTGCCTGGCGGTCGACTTCGTGTCGTACAACGCCGTGCTGCAAGAGCAAAGCATGGGCATCCACTACAACAAGGGCGGCGAGCTGCTCGACTACGTGATCAACAAGGAAGACTTCACGATCACCGACGGCTACTGCAAGCCGCTGCCTAAACCAGGTTTGGGCGTGGAAGTGGACGAGGAACGCGTGATCGCCGCGAGCAAAAACGCACCCGACTGGCGCAACCCTGTATGGCGCCATGCGGATGGCAGCGTCGCCGAATGGTGATGCGGTAGTGAACGAGCCGGCGCTTCGACGCCGGCTTTTTTCTGCCTGAAGAAAAATAAACGCAAGACAAAACGAATGCGCAAACATATGCGGCATCGTAAAACGCTTTAAAACAAAATCAACGGAGACTTACCATGAAACGTAGCTTGCTCGCCGCAGCATCGCTGTGCCTGATCGCCGCGACCCAATTCACCAGCGTCGCCCACGCCGCCGATCCGGTCAAGATCGGCTTCCTCGTCAAACAGGCCGAGGAGCCGTGGTTCCAGGACGAATGGCGCTACGCCGAGCAGGCGGCCAAGGACAAAGGCTTCACCCTGGTCAAGATCGGCATCCCCAACGGCGAAAAAATGATCGCCGCGATCGACAACCTGGCCGCGCAAAAAGCCCAGGGCTTCGTCATCTGCGCGCCGGACGTCAAGCTGGGCAAGGCCATCGAACGTTCGGCCAAGCGCAACAACCTCAAAGTGATCGCGGTCGACGACCGCCTGGTCGACGGCACCGGCAAACCGATCGAATCGATTCCGTACATGGGCATCTCCGGCTACGCCATCGGCAAGCAGGTCGGCGAAGGCATCGCCGCCGAAGTCAAGAACCGCAAATGGAACGTCGCCGAAGTGGGCGTGATCCGCGTCGCCTACGACCAGCTGCCGACGGCCAAGGAACGCACCAGCGGCGCCATCGACGCACTCAAGGCCGCCGGCTTCCCGGTCGCGAATATCGTCGATGCGCCGCAGGCGAAGACCGACACCGAAAGCGCCTTCAACGCCGCCAATATCGCGCTGACCAAGAACGCGCGCTTCAAACACTGGGTCGCCGTGGGTCTGAACGATGAAGCGGTGCTGGGCGCCGTGCGCGCCGCCGAAGGACGCGGCATCAAGGCCGACTCCATGGTGGGCGTCGGCATCGGCGGCGCCAAGGCCGCCGAGAATGAGCTGAACAAACCCGCGCCGACCGGCTTCTACGGCTCGGTGATGATCAGCGCCAAACAGCACGGCTACGAAACCTCGGTCAACATGTACAACTGGATCACCGGGAAAGGCACCCCGCCGGCCGAAGTGCTGACCAAGGGGATGCTGATGACGCGCGCCAACCAGGCCGACGTCCGCAAGCAAATGGGCATGTAAGCCATGGCGGCTTACCTCCAATTCGACGAGGTCTGCAAATTCTTCCCCGGCGTGAAAGCCCTGAACGGCGTGAGCTTCGAAGCGCACGCCGGCCAGGTGCATGGCCTGCTGGGCGAGAACGGTGCGGGCAAGTCGACCCTGCTCAAGATACTGGGTGGCCAATATAAGCCCGACGGCGGCCGCCTGATGGTCAACGGCGCCGAGTGCCGCTTCACCAGCGCCAAGGACGCCATCGGCGCCGGCATCGCCGTGATCCACCAGGAGCTGCAATACGTGCCCGAACTGACGGTGGCGGAGAACGTGCTGCTGGGCCGCATGCCCACCCGCTTTGGGCTGCTGGACAAGTCCAAGGCCTACCGCATGGTGTCGGAGAAGCTGGCCGCCATCGGCGTCGACCTGGCGCCGGACGCCAAGTTGGCCGACCTGTCGATCGCGCAGCGCCAGATGGTCGAGATCTGCAAGGCCATCATGCAAGATGCGCAAGTCATCGCCTTCGACGAACCGACCAGCAGCCTGTCGCACCGCGAGACCGAAATCCTGTTCCGCCTCGTGCGCGAACTGCGCGCCGACGGCCGCACCCTGATCTACATCTCGCACCGGCTGGAGGAACTGTACGCGCTGTGCGACGCCTGCACCATCTTCCGCGACGGCCGCAAGATCGTCACGCACCACGTCATGGCCGAAGTGCCGCGCGACCGCCTGATCAGCGACATGGTCGGCCGTGAACTGAGCGACATCTACGACTACCGTCCGCGCGCGCTCGGCGAGGAACGGCTGAAGATACAGGGCCTGAACGGCCGCCATATGAAAGGCCCGCAAAGCTTTTCCGTGCGCGGCGGCGAGGTGCTGGGCTTTTTCGGCCTGGTGGGCGCTGGCCGCAGCGAGTTGATGCGATTGCTGTACAACGCGGATCCACGCAGCGCCGGCCAGGTGCTGCTTGACGGCGCGACCGTGCCGACCGGCGCGCCGACCGACGCCATCGCCGCCGGCATCGTGCTCTGTCCCGAGGACCGCAAGGAGCAAGGTATCCTGGCCACGGCCTCGGTGGCGGAGAACATCAACATCAGCGTGCGCCGCATCGACCTGCGCGCCGGCCTGTTCTTGCGGCATAAGAAGGAGGCGGCGCTGGCCGACGAATTCATTGCGCGGCTGCGCATCAAGACGCCCAACCGCCAGCAGGAGATCCGCCTGCTTTCCGGTGGCAACCAGCAGAAGGTGATCTTGGCGCGCTGGCTGGCCGAACCCGGGCTGAAGGTGCTGATCCTCGACGAGCCGACACGCGGCATCGACGTCGGCGCCAAGAACGACATCTACCGCATCATCCACGAGGTGGCCGAACGCGGTTGCTGCGTGATCGTCGTCTCGAGCGAACTGCCGGAGGTGCTGGGCATCTCGGACCGCGTGATCGTCATGCGCGAAGGCGCCATCTGCGGCGAACTGTCACGCGCCGACGCCAGCGAAACCGAGGTGCTGCGCCTGGCGCTGCCCGATGCCACCGCTGGCGTACCTACCCCCGCCCCTATTGAAACGCCTGCCCTTCATACCCGGAGCATCGCATGAACGTCTCATCCATCAATCCCGCCGCCAAACCGGCGGCTCCCCTGGTCTCGCGTCAATGGCTGATCGAATACAGCATGCCGCTGGCGTATGTCGTGCTGTTCGCAGTGCTGGCCGTCACCGTCGAGAACTTCTTCTCGGTGACCAACGTCGTCGGCCTGATGTTGTCGGTGGCGCAGATCGGCATGGTCGCCTGCACCATGATGCTGTGCCTCGCCTCGCGCGACTTCGATTTGTCGGTCGGCTCGACCATCGCCTTCGCCGGCGTGCTGGGCGCGATCGTGCTGGAACATAGTGGCAGCGTGGCGCTGGCCGTCGGCGCGGGCCTCGCGGCCGGCGCCCTGATCGGCGCGCTCAATGGGGTCTTGATCGCCTACCTGCGCGTGAACGCCTTGATCGCCACCCTGGCGACGATGCTGATGGTGCGCGGGCTGGCCTTCATCGTCTCGCAGGGCCAGGCGGTCGGCATCAACAACGACGCGTTCATCGACTTCGGCGACACCCGCATCTTCGGCATGCCGCTGCCGGTGCTGATCTGCGCCTGCTGCTTCGTGGTGTTCGGCATTCTGCTGAACCAGACGGTCTTCGGCCGCAACACGCTGGCCATCGGCGGCAACCCGGAAGCGGCGCGGCTGGCCGGCGTGCGCGTCGAGCGGCTGCGCGTGTGGATCTTCCTGCTGCAAGGCCTGGTGACCGCGATGGCGGGCCTGATCCTGGCCTCGCGCATCACCAGCGGCCAGCCGAACGCCGCGCAGGGTTTCGAGCTGGATGTGATCTCGGCGTGCGTGCTGGGTGGCGTCTCGCTCCAGGGCGGCAAGGCGCGCATCTTCGGCGTGCTGATCGGCGTGCTGATCATGGGCACGGTCGAAAACGTCATGAACCTGATGGATGTCGACGCGTTCTATCAGTATCTGATGCGCGGCGTGATCCTGCTGGTCGCGGTGCTGCTGGACCAATTGAAAACGCGCGGCGACCGGCATTGAGCCACGTGGGGCGGATCAGGCGGAACGCCGTAATCCGCCATCGTCGAGCCGCCGACAACGCATCCAGCAGGAGCAAAATATGGCCAACCGCTTATCGAACAAAGTCGCCATCGTCACAGGATCGACACAAGGTATCGGCGCAGCCATCGCCCGCCGTTTTGTCGCCGAAGGCGCGATGGTCACCCTCAACAGCCACCGCGACGACGACGACGCCCGCGCCATCGCCGAAGAACTCGGCCCTGACCGCGCCATCTTCATCGAAGCCGACGTCTCCGACCGCGCCGCGATGGAAGCACTGGTCGCGCGCACCGTGCAGCGCTTCGGCAAAATCGACATCCTGATCAACAACGCCGGCATGAACGTCTTCGACGATCCGCTGGCCCTGAGCGACGACGACTGGAAGCGCTGCTTCGCCGTCGACCTGGAGGGCGCCTGGAACGCCGCGCGCGCCGTGCTGCCGGCGATGCTGGCGCAAGGCGGCGGCAGCATCGTCAACATCGCCTCGGTCCACGGCCACAAGATCATCCCCGGCTGCTTCCCCTACCCGGTCGCCAAGCACGCGCTGATCGGCCTCACGCGCGCGCTCGGCCTGGAATACGCCGCGCGCGGCATCCGCGTCAACTCGATCTCGCCGGGGCTGATCGTCACGGACATGATCGAACGCCACTTCGCCAGCTTCCCGGACCCGGAAGCCGAACGCACCCGCCAGGCCGCGCTGCTGCCCTGCAGGCGCCTGGGCACACCCGAGGAAGTCGCCGCCACGGCGCTGTTCCTCGCCAGTGACGAAGCGCCCTTCATCAACGCCACCGACATCCTGATCGACGGCGGCCGCTCGCAGCTGTACCACGAATAAATGCGCGACGCCGCCGTCATCACGTGGCTGGCGGCCCGATGTCGCCTGGGTGGCGGCAAACTGTCGTAGTGTTTCAGGCATAATTGGCCCATTCTCCAGTTTCATTCCTGACAACTGGAGCCACAATGGACGACGATATGAAAGTAAGCGCGAAAACCATCAAACGCATGCGCACCGAACGCGCATGGTCGCAAGAGCAACTGGCGCAGATCGCCGACGTCAGCCTGCGCACGATCCAGCGGGTCGAGGCCGACGGCAGCGCCTCGCGCGAAACCAGGATGGCCCTCGCCGCCGCCTTCGAGATCGATATCCGCGATCTGGCCGAACCGCAGGCCGCCCTGTCCGAACCGCCATCGCCGGCGACTTCGACTCTCCCCGCAACGCACAAGCAGTATCGCTTGGTTGGCATGATCGCCCTGCTGGCGGCAATACTATCGGCGGGGGCCTCGTACTTTTCGTTGGAACAGATGCCTTGGGCCCTAACTACCCTGGCGCCCATGACCGCCATCGCCGGCGGCTTGTATGCTGGCTTCGGCTGGTACTTCTCGGGACGAACGCAGCTATCCACGCGGGCTCGCAGGACGGTGCAATTCGGCTTCATCACCTGCGCGCTGGTGCTGCTGTTTTCCAGCTTCAGCGCCTCGCCAAGGGCTACGACGAGCGCTTACCTGCAAATGATGTTGTTCGCGTGCGCCATCCGCCATGCCTTCGACTGGTATTTTTCGCGCGTCCGTCAGGCGCGCCGCCGGCTTTCAGAACGACTGCGGCTGACCTCCAAGCGCTTTGCCGACGGCGGCCCGCTCGATCCCTGACAGGCGGCAGGCGGTTCAAGACGCCCGGCAAGCGCCGCCGAACCAGTGTGCGGCAGCTTGCCGGATGTCGCCGTCGGTCGCGTCGTCGCCCGACTTCCAGGCGACGACGCCGTCCGGGCGTATCAGCAACGCGCTGAAGCCGAGCCGCTCTTTCGCGCTGCGGAAAACATACTTGATGCCAGCCTCGTTCGCCCAAGCTTCCAGCGCGGCGCTGGCGTCGAAATCCAGCAGCATTCCCCGGCCGTCGTGCATCAGATCGCCCAGCGTCGTGCCGTCCTCAAACGCGAAGTTCGGCGCGCTGTTGGTGGAAATCCCCCATACTCTTCCGGCGACATAGGTGGCCCCGTCGCGCGTTTTCATCAGATCGCTCAAAATCGCATGCAGCGCTCGCGCCTCCGGGTTGGGCCGCATGATGGCGACCTGCGCGCGCGACCAGTCCAGCACCTTTTCTCCAACCGGATGCCGCTCGGCGTGATAGCTGTCCAGCAGACGATCCGGCGCCTGGCCGTGTATCGTCGCAGCCAGCTTCCAGCCAAGGTTCATGGCGTCGCCCAGTCCAAGGTTCAACCCCTGCCCGCCCAGCGGCGAGTGAATGTGCGCGGCATCGCCGGCTAGCAGAAGGCGTCCCTGCCGATAGCTGGTGGCCTGCCGCGCACGGTCGGTCCACGTCGTGCCGACATGCAGCTTGCTGATCGTCACGTCGGTGTCCGAGATGCGGCGCAAGACATGCTGCACGCGTTCGGGCGTGACCGGTTCGCCGTTTTGATGGAACGCTCCGCCATCAAAATCCTGCATGGCCAGATAACCCGGCTGGGACTGGAAGTACATGCCTTCCGGAGTGACGTTGCGGCCCGCCTTGAGCTTGCTGGGATCGGCGATATCGACCTTCACCGTGTAGCCGGTAAATTCCGGCTCGGTGCCGGCGAATTCAAAACCGCCGGCCTTGCGCACCACGCTGCGACTACCATCGCAGCCCACCAGCCACAGTCCATGGAACGCCTGCTCGCCGGCGCTCACCGTTACGCCATGATCTGTCTGATCGACGCCGGTGACCGCATGTCCGCGCCTGATTTCCACACCGAGCATTTCGGCACGCCGCGTCAGCACCGATTCGGTCTCCGCCATTTCGGACAGCAGGCTGGTCGGCGGCGAGCTTGGCAAGCGGTTCGGCCACTGCGACATGTCGATGTTGTGTTGGAAAAATGGAATGCCGGCGAAGTGTCCGGCCTGGACCGCAGCGACATGGCCAAACGCATTCTTGACGCGCTTGGGCACCTCAAGCTGCTCGAGCAAGCCACGGCGGTGCAGCGCTTCAACGCTGGGCGCCGACAGGCCGCGTATGCCGAAAGGCATCTGCTTCAACGGCGAATTCGGACTCTCCGCCTTCTCCAACATGAGGACGGAACATTTGGCCAAGGCCAGTTCAGACGCGAGGAACAGGCCTACCGGACCCGCGCCTGAAATAATGACATCGTAAGTTTTCATGACCGGCAGTGTAGATTTCGCGGCGCCGGCCCGGCTTGTATAAACGCGACAAAAACTGGCGATTCCTACCGCTTGCGCTTGCGCGCGAAAGCCGATGGCGTCACGCCGCAGTAACGCTTGAATTCGCGGCTCAGGTGGGACTGGTCAGTGTAGCCTAGCGCCTGCGCCAGCGCGGCGAGGCTGACGTCCGGCTCGGTCCACAGACGGTTGCGCGCTTGCTCGAAACGCATCAGGCCGGATACATCCTTCACCGTATGGCCGGACGAATGCTTGAACTTGCGTTCGAGCGTGCGCACCGTCGCGTGGGCGGCGGCGGCGACCTCGCTGACCGGCATCGCTCCGTTGGCTTCCAGCATGGCGGCGCCCGCCTTGAACAGCGTCGCGTCGACGGGCTTGGGCGGCCGGGCGGCCAGAAAGTAGACGGCCAGCGCAGCCACCGCATGGTCGACGCGACCGGCCGTCATGAAGACATCCAGCGTGGACTGAAGCTGGGCGACAGGATGCTCGAAGACGCGCAAGCCGTCCTTGCCGGGCGGCAGGCCGAGCAAGTCGAACACCGTCCATGGATAGCATCTGACGCCGATGACTTGCAACCGGCTTTGCGTGCTGAACACCACCGGCTGATTGAGCAACCCCATCAGGAAGGGCGAAGGCAAGGCACGCACGAGGCCGTTACAAGAAACGCCACAATCACCGCCGAAGGTGAAAATAATCTCCGCGTAGCCGTCGGGGACGACCTCGAAGCTGGGCCCGTCGAATTCCCGCACGTTGTGCCAAAAGCACTTGATGGCGTCGCGCAGCGCTTCCGGCGGTTCAAATTCCTGATGCATGGCCTTCATTGTAGTCATATTTGCAGCTTTTCTTAGCTTTTTGATGATTCGCAAGCTTCCACGCCTTGAAAAGCGACATGGTCGTCCCTATAATTGGCACTCGTTCCGAGAGAGTGCTAACAGCGCCCTCGACAACTTTCCGTTGTGGCAATCTAGTTATTTAGGCAAGTTTGGCACAACAACAAACTGTACCAATGCTAATTAAGGAGTTTTGTATGAACCTTCGCCCTTTGAACGATCGCGTAATCGTCAAACGCCTCGACCAGGAAACCAAAACTGCGTCCGGCCTGATCATCCCTGATGCGGCCGCTGAAAAACCGGATCAAGGCGAAGTGCTCGCCGTCGGCAATGGCAAGATTCTCGAAGATGGCAAAGTCCGTCCGCTGGATGTCAAAGTAGGCGACCGCGTTCTGTTCGGCAAGTACGCCGGCCAGACCGTCAAAGTTGACGGTCAAGAACTGATGGTCATGCGCGAAGAAGACATCATGGCAATCGTCGTCAAGTAAATTCACTTGGCACGCGGTTCCACTCATCACCTAATTCTGGAGAAACAACATGGCAGCTAAAGAAGTAATCTTCGGCGACGCAGCGCGCGCCAAAATGGTCGAAGGCGTCAACATCCTGGCCAACGCCGTTAAAGTCACCCTGGGCCCTAAAGGCCGCAACGTCGTGCTGGAACGTTCGTTCGGCGCCCCTACCGTCACCAAGGACGGCGTGTCGGTCGCTAAAGAAATCGAACTGAAAGACAAGCTGCAGAACATGGGCGCGCAAATGGTCAAGGAAGTTGCTTCCCGCACCAGCGACAACGCCGGCGACGGCACCACCACCGCCACCGTGCTGGCCCAGGCCATCGTCCGTGAAGGCATGAAGTTCGTTGCCGCCGGCATGAACCCAATGGACCTGAAGCGCGGCATCGACAAGGCCGTCGCCGCCACCGTCGAGCAGATCGCCGCGATCGCCCGTCCATGCACCACCACCAAGGAAATCGCCCAAGTCGGTTCGATCTCGGCCAACTCGGACGCGTCGATCGGCGAGCGCATCGCTGAAGCGATGGAAAAAGTCGGCAAGGAAGGCGTCATCACCGTCGAAGACGGCAAGTCGCTGAACGACGAGCTCGACATCGTTGAAGGTATGCAGTTCGACCGCGGCTACCTGTCGCCATACTTCATCAACAACCCAGAGAAGCAAGTCGCGATCCTGGACAATCCATTCGTCCTGCTGTGCGACAAGAAAATCTCGAACATCCGCGATCTGCTGCCGGTACTGGAACAAGTCGCCAAAGCCGGCCGTCCACTGCTGATCATCGCCGAAGACATCGAAGGCGAAGCACTGGCGACCCTGGTTGTGAACAACATCCGCGGCATCCTGAAAACCTGCGCCGTCAAGGCCCCGGGCTTCGGCGACCGTCGCAAGGCCATGCTGGAAGACATCGCGATCCTGACCGGCGGTCAAGTGGTTGCTGAAGAAGTCGGCCTGACCCTGGAAAAAATCACGCTGGACGAGCTGGGTCAAGCCAAGCGTATCGAAGTCGGCAAGGAAAACACCATCGTTATCGACGGTGCTGGCCAGGCTGAAGGCATCGAAGGCCGCGTCAAGCAAATCCGCGTGCAGATCGAAGAAGCGACTTCGGACTACGACCGTGAAAAACTGCAAGAGCGCGTGGCCAAGCTGGCCGGCGGCGTTGCCGTGATCAAAGTCGGTGCCGCCACCGAAGTTGAAATGAAAGAAAAGAAAGCCCGCGTTGAAGATGCATTGCACGCTACCCGCGCCGCAGTGGAAGAAGGCATCGTGCCAGGCGGCGGCGTAGCCCTGCTGCGCGCCCGCGCTTCGATCACCATCAAAGGCGACAACCCGGACCAGGACGCAGGTATCAAGATCGTTCTGCGCGCCATGGAAGAGCCACTGCGCATGATCGTGCAAAACGCCGGCGAAGAAGCTTCGGTCGTCGTTGCCGCGGTTCTGGCCGGCACGGGTAACTACGGTTACAACGCCGCCAACGGCACCTATGGCGACATGGTTGAAATGGGCGTGCTGGATCCAGCCAAGGTCACCCGTTCGGCACTGCAAAACGCAGCGTCGATCGCCGGCCTGATGCTGACCACCGATTGCATGGTTGCCGAAGTCACCGAAGACAAGGCAGCCGGCGGCGGCATGGGCGGTATGGGTGGCATGGGCGGCATGGGTGGTATGGACGGCATGATGTAATTGCCGGCCGGCTCGGCCCAGGCCGAGCCGCCTCGCTGCATGGAAAAGCCAGCTTCTTCGGAAGCTGGCTTTTTTTATGCGCGCGCAGGGTGCTACACTCGCCGCTGATTCCTTTTCCTCGATACCTATGAAGCCATTTGCCCTGCTGCTCGCCGCCCTGCCCGTCCTCGCCTCGGCGCAGACGCCGCCCCCCGTTATCGATCCGGACAGTCTGCCGGTCATCACAGCCGCGCCCGGCGTCACCTTGCGCGAATTGAGCGGCAGGACAGCGCCCGCCGGCGCCCGCAGCGACAAGGTCAGCGTCGCGCTGTTTCATCTGGAGCCGGGCAAGGCCAGCCCGTGGAGCCACAACAAGGAAGGCGAGGAATCGTTCTTCGTGCTCAGCGGAACGGGCGAGATCTGGACCGACGGCCACGTGCAAACGATCGGGCCGGGCTCGTACATCGTCATCCAGCCGAGCACCGTGCGCTCGATCCGGGCCAGCAAGGGCGTGCCGCTGGACTTCTACGCGATCACGTCGCCAGCCTGGAGCAAGGACGACGATGTGCTGACCACCGCGCCGCCCGGGGCACCGAAGTAACTGCGGCCGACCGCTACGGCCGCCAGACCTGTGATAGAGTTAGCAATTCCTCAACAAAATCCCAAACGCATGCAGACGATACGCGCCCGGATGACCTATTTGCGCAACGGCGAAGGATTCGCCGCGCTGGCCTTGCCCATCGTCTTTTCGATGGTATGGGAAACGTCGGACGATCCCGTCGCATGGGGACTGCGGGGCGCTGCCATGGCGATGGTGGTCTACATCCTGTTACAGGGGATGCTGTACTGGCAGCTGAAGTTGCAGTCGACCGTCACGCGTCAGGCCTTGCCTGCGTATTTCCAGCCGCTGTACCACTTCTTTAAATATTCGAACGTCGTGGCGATCGCCGGCGTGGCGGTGTTTATCGCGTTGGCGGATGGCGCGTCTGCGGACCTTTGGTGGTCGTGCGGCTTGCTGACATTCGCGGTGCTGGAGCACATCAACTATTACCACTATCAGCTGATGTACGACACGCGCGGCGCTTTCGACTACGTACGCCGCAACGGCCGCCTGCGCAAGGCTGCGTTGGGGTTGGACATGAGACGAAACAAGCCCGTGTGAGCGCCGAAGTTACTGTTCGCTGTGTAGCCGTCGAAGCAACTCGTCACCGCGCTCCCGACTCAAGCCTTCCACACGGCTTGTGATTCATGATGCCGGCCTCCGTCGCAGCGGGAACGCAGGCCTCGATGATATGCCAGCGCCGCGCCGCCCTTTTGCCAGGTACGCTCAGCGTTTGATCGCCATCATGAAGGAGCCTGAGACTCAGGCGTCGCGGAACTCCGCTTCGATCTCGTCGCGGCGCGGTTCGCCGGCAATGTGCAGGATCAGCGTCTCGGACAGTTCCAGCGCGGGATGCGAGGCGCGGTGTTTGGCGAACCAGAAGACCTCGCTCAAATCCTCGTCCTCATGCGCGGTGGCCAGCAATTGCTGGTCTTCCGGCACGTCCTCGTAGTCGGTCGCCTCCAGGCTGGCGTCGTCGATCGATTCGCGCCATGCCTCGCATTGATCGCCCCACGCGAGCGCATATCTACAGCCGGACTCAACAAGCCAGCGGCTGACGTCCCAGCGCGTCATCTCGGGCACTTCCGCCTCGACCATGACGATGGCTTTGAAGGCGGCCAAGCCTTCCAGCACCGGCAAGTCATTTTCCGGAGCGAGGTGTAAATATCTGATCGATGGTTTCTGCATGATAGCGCCGCTGTAATGTTCAAGCGACGCATTCTCACCCGATTTCGCCGATACCGCAAATGCATCGGCGCGCGTGCCGGTAGTGGCGGCGGGAAGACGTCGACTCCTGACAGAAACTGTCGGAGGCGCTCGCTAGAATGAGCTTCCTTTTTTCAACCGGAGTTCAACATGAAACCAGCAACCGTCAGCGCCGTTATCCACTTGAATTTCCGCGGCCAGGCGCGCGAGGCGCTCGACTTCTATCAATCCGTGTTCGGCGGACAGGTCAATGCCATGACGTATAAAGACTTCAATCAGGTGACCAACGCAGCCGAAGCGGACCAGCTGATGTGGGGCCAGGTGGCGGCCGAGACCGGCTTCCGCGTGATGGCCTACGACGTGCCGTCGCACGCGCCATGGAACCAGGGCGAGAACGCCTTCCTGGTCGCCGTGGAGGCAACAACCCAGGACGAGATCCGCGCCTATTGGGACAAGTTGTCCGCCGGCGCCACCATCACGGCCGAGCTGCAGTCGGCGCAATGGACGCCGCTGTTCGGCATGCTGAAGGACCGCTTCGGCGTCAACTGGACATTGAGTGTCGCGGCCCGGTAAGCCGCGACGTCATGTGCGGAACGATACGGCTTAGAACGGGTCCAGCGCGATGGTGAACTTGCCGCTGGCGTCGATCGCGCCCATGGTGTAGCCCTGCCAGCCAGGGTAACCCTGCGGCTCCCAGTAGAACACGCCCAGGCCGTTCGAACCGAGCGCCTTGGTCTTGCTCAGCAGATCGGCGATCATCGCCTTGGAGGTCGCCGCCTGGGTCCAGTCCATGCCGACTTCGGTCACCATCACCGGTTTGGCGTAACGCGACACCATATCCCACATATTGGTGGAGATCTTGTTGTTGTAGCTGGTCCAGTCCGAAGCCGGCGGATAGTGCGACATGCCGATCACGTCCCACTTGGCGCCGGCGCCCTTGACGCCGTCGAAGAACCAGCGGAACACGGCGTTGTCGTGGCCGTTGGCCAGGTGCAGAATCACCTTGGCGTTCGGATAGACGGCCTTGGTGGCGTTGTAGCCGCTGTTGATCAGGCCGGCCAGATTGCCGAAGCTGGTGGTCTTACCTTCCGGCCACAGCATGCCGCTGTTGATCTCGTTGCCGACCTGAACCCATTCGACGTTGATGCCGTTGGTCTTCAGATAGTTCAGGATGCCCTGGGTGTGGCTGTAGACGTCGTTGTTCAGCTGGGCCAGCGTATGGTTGGCCCAGGCGGCAGGCTTGGTCTGCTTGCCCGGATCGGCCCAGCTGTCGCTGTAGTGGAAGTCGATCATGATGCGCTGGCCTTGCGCGGCGGCGCGCTTGGCTTTGTAGAGCACGTCGGCGCCGTCGTTCCAGCCGCCGCTCGGATTGACCCACACGCGCAGGCGGATCGAATTGATTTGGAGATTCTTCAACAGCACGAAGGGGTCGGTCTTGACGCCGCTGCTGTTATAGAACGAATAGCCGCTCGACTCCTGCTGGCTGACCCAGCCGACATCGGCGCCATTGGCGAACGTTTGTGCGGAACCGACGGACGCAGCAAGGCCCATCGCCACGCCGCAGATGGCGGCGAGCAAATTCTTGAATGTCATTGTGTCTCCAGTGTCTTATTGATTTTTATAGTTGTACTACGCTGTGCTGCCTGCCACCTGTGCGCACCTCCCCCTGCCGCGTCGCGCGGCACATTTTACATTCGGGATACCGCGCCGGCACGGGCCGGCGCTGCTATTGCTGAGCCGCTGATTAACCGAAGCGCGCGGCGGGAACGCCGGCCACTTCCACGCGCACCGAGAACAACGAACCCGTCAGCGGGAACTTCGCCAGCTCCTCGGGCGTGTTGTCCTCGCTGGCGGTGGTGATGAACAAGGTTTTCAGGTCCGGGCCGCCGAAGGTGCACGAGGCGGGATTGCGCACCGGCACGCTGATGGTTTCCAGCAGTTCGCCTTGCGGCGAGTAGCGGCAGACGCGCGAACCGCCCCACTGCGCGACCCAGACGCAGCCTTCGCTGTCGACCGTCATGCCGTCCGGCGCGCCTTCTTTGTCGAACTCGAACTGGCGCCACACGCGCGGGTCGCCCAGGGTACCGTCGGCCGCCAGCGGATAGGCGTAGGTGCGGCCCTCGAAGCTGTCGGTGTGGTACATCGTGGCGCCGTCGTTGCTGAATGCCGGGCCGTTGCAGATGTGATATTCGTTGTCGGCCACGGTCAAGGTCAAGTCCTTGTCGAGGCGGAACAACATGCCGATCGCCTGGGCGTAATCGGTGTTGTGCATCGAACCGGCCCAGATGCGGCCGGCGCCGTCGACCTTGGCGTCGTTCATGCGCAGGCCGCTGCCTTCGGGGAACGGACGCGCCAGGTATTCGATGCGCAGCTCCGGCTCGAGCCAGACGCGGGCGATGCCGTCGCGCAAGCCGGCCATGAAGCCGTCGCCGTCCTTGCGGGCGATCAGCCAGCAGATGTAATCCGGCATGGTCCAGCTATGGCGCTCGCCGCTGGCGGTGCCCAGCGCGTGCAGTTGTTGATTTTTCAGGTCGACGAAATACAGGCGGTTTTGCTCCGCCACCCACAACGGGCCCTCGCCCAGTTGCGCGCCCACTTCCCACAGACATTGCACGTCATGCTTGCTCATTCGTTTTATCCCAGGATGAAAGGAATCAGGCGGCCAAGCCGCGCCAGGTGTTGACGAACGCGGCCGCGCGCTCGCCGAGCTGCTCGATGGTCACGCCGGGCGTGTAGAGCGCGCCGCCGATGCCGAAGCCGGTGGCGCCAGCCTTGACCCAGCCCGGCATCGTCTCTGGCGTGACGCCGCCCACCGGCCACATCGGGGTGCCGGCCGGCACCACGCTGAGCATGGCCTTCAGGCCGCCGTGGCCGATCATCTCGGCCGGGAACAGTTTGAGCGCGTGGGCGCCGGCGTCGAGCGCGGCGAACGCCTCGGTCGGCGTGGCCACGCCGGGGGCGCAGTACATGCCCAGGTCGGCGGCGCGGCGGATCGCGGCCGGATTGCAATTCGGCGACACCAGCAGGCGGCCGCCCGCTTCGTAGACGGCTTCGACGTGCTCGACGCTGAGCATGGTGCCGCCGCCGACCATGGTACCGGGCAGATTCAGCGCGACCATCGCGGCGATGCACTCGAGCGCGCCCGGACGGTTCAGCGGCACTTCCAGCGCACGGAAGCCGGCGTCATACAGCGTTTGGGCGACGGCGACAGCCTCGCTCGGTTGCAGGCCGCGCAAAATGGCGACCAGCGGCGTGGTTGGATGGGAAATAGTCATGATCAGCCCTGCTTGATGAATTGGGAAATCGCCGTGCAATACACGTGATGTGGGTCGAGCACTTCGCATTTCAAGCCGAAGTGGGCGGCGGCGGCGGCGTAGCGGGCGGCCAGCGCCGGCGAGCCGATAACGGTGATGCCGGCGCCGCTGCCGTCGGCCGGCACCTCGCGCGCCGCTGCGGCGAACTCGGCGCCGATCAGCAAACCGCTGACGACGGCGGCGGCCTGCTGCTGCGGCCAGGTGCGCGAGACGACGCCGGCGCGCACGCGGAACAAGGTGTTCGACAGCGGCTCGTTGCGCGCGGCCTGGTTCAACCCGGTGGCGAAGCCTTCGGCGTCGCTGGTGTCGCCGGCCATCATCGACGACAGTGTGCCGCCGGCCGACAACATGGCGAACAGCTCGCCGGTCATGTAGGTGGCGAACGACTGGATCACGCCGTCGCGCAGCAGCACCCATTTGCTATGGGTGCCGGGCAACACCAGCCAGCCGTCGCGCTTGCCCAGCGCCACGGCGCCGAGCAGTTGGGTTTCTTCGCCGCGCATCACATCGACGGCGGCGCCGTTGCGGTAGCAATAGCCTGGAACGATATGGGAGCGGCCGGCCCAGGCCGGATCGGTGACGGGCGCCAGATGTTGCGGCAGCTCGGTCAGCGGCACCGAGGCGTCCAGATAGTTGACTTCCTGCCAGCCGGAGGCGCTGCCGACCATGCCGGACATGATCACCGGCACGTCGCTATCGAGGTGCATGGCATCGAGCAAGCCGTCGAGCGAGGCGCTGAAACGCTCGCGTCCGCCGACCGCCAGCATGCCCTGGCCGTCTTCGTGTTCCGCCAGGCAGTTGCCTTGTTGATCGATCAGATAGGCGCGCCGGTTGCTGGTGCCCCAGTCGACGCCCAGAATTGTCTTATCCACTAGTCAGAGTCCTTTTCTTATACTGCGAAGATGGTACAAAAATGGCTATAGTGCCGCCAATGAATTATCTCGCGCAACTGATACCAAAATAATATAGACACCCCAACGAAAGTTTAAACCTTCTCCGGAAATACGTAGCGCAGCGTAATCCGCCATGCATGCGTTTCGGCGGCGTCTGCATGGCAACCGGCCCGTTTGCGCTACGACAAGCAGTCCCGGCAACGAGCCTCCTATAGTTGAGACGCATTCACTTTCAGGAGGTTCCATGGACTGCGCCCCCACGCAACATACCAAACAGCAAGATTTCGACACCCTGGCGGGCCAGCTCGGGCTCAAGCCGCGCGACCCCTGGGTCGGCGGCAAGGTCGATTATGAATGGGATCAGCTACGCATGGTACTGGACGTGATGCCGCTGCGCCTGCCGGACATGCAGATCCTCGAATTCGGCTGCAACATCGGCGCCTCGGCCATTCTGTTTTCGTACCTGGGCGCCAAGGTCAGCGCCACCGACGATTCGGCCGACTGGGTCGCGCTGGCGCGCCTCAACGCCGCGCGCTACGGCATCGACAACATCGATTTCTCCCACGTCGCCGACTCGCGCCGGCTACCTTTCGCCGACGGCCAGTTCAACCTGATCGCCTGCAACAGCGTGCTCGAATACGTGGCGCCGGCCGAGTTGCCGGCCGTGCAGCGCGAGCTCGACCGGGTGCTGGCGCCGGGCGGGCTGATCTTGCTGACCGGTTCCAGCAACCGGCTCTGGCCACGCGAGGCGCACAGCGGGCGCTGGCTGGTCAATTACCTGCCGCGCTGGATCGACCGTGTGCTCGGCAAGTCGCTGCCACGCGGCGTCTGGCCGTGGGCGATGCGGCGCGGCTTCGGCCCCCACTACGACAATCTGGACACCGCCCACCCCGATAATTTCCTGCTGCGCTCGCGGTTGCGCGGCGGCGCCGACGTCCGCAGCCTGCAACCGGTGCTATGGCTGGCGCGCCGGCTGGGCATCGCACCGGGCATGTTGACGCCCAATATCTGCTGTTTCCTGCAAAAACACGCCCTTTCATAGGCGAACTGGAGGGTTGAAGTTGCCCGATGGATGCCTTTGGTTTAGTATGGCCGTCAACAAAATAGTCCAGGCTATCCCTTATGGCATCTCGCTCTCCGTCCCCCCGTACCCTGGCCATCGCCGGCGCCGCCGCCGTCGCGCTGGCCGTCGGCGTGGGTGTCTATCTCAACAACACGACGCCGGTGGCGGTGCCGCCGGCGCCGGTCAAGCCGGCTGAGCCGGTCGTCGCCAGCAAGGCGCCGCCGGCCAGCAAGGCGCCGCGCGCCGCCGCGCCGCGTCCGGCCGCCAGCGAACCGGCCGCCCAGGCCGAACCCAAGGCCACCCGCACCAAGGAACAAGCGTCGGCAGCGCTGATGGCGCTGCCGGAACTGCAACAATGGTCGTCGATGCTGGAGAAAAGCTCCGGCGGAAAAGTGCGCGGCGCGCTGATCGAATACGATCCGACGCCGCGCAAGCTCAACGGCAAAAGCTACTGGCAGTTCAGCTTTGTCGAAAACAGCGCCGAATCGGCGCAGCGCTGGGAAAGCTTCCTGGTCTCGTCGAGCGACGACGAGATCCTGGTCGAAGACGCCACCAACGACGAAGTCATCAGCCTGGCACGCTGGCGCCGGGAAAAGCATCCGGAAAAGCGCATCAACATCGACGGCTAGCGCTTAGGCGACCTTCTGCTCTTGCGGCGCCGGTTTCGCCGGGGTCGCCTCCACTGCGCTCGCCACCTTCCCCACCCACAGCACCGAGAACACCGTCAGCCCGGCGGCGATCCAGCCGTTCCAGCCATAGCCGAGGATGTGGCCGGCCGCGTCCGTATGCAGGGTCAGGCCGCCCAGCAAGGCGCCCACGCCGCTGCCGAGCTGCTGGATCGCCGAGTTCGCGCTGAGGAAGGCGCCGCGTTTGGACGGGTCCGGCACGGTGGTCATCAGTGCCTGCAGCGGAATGGTGCGTCCGGACACAGCCGTCATAAAGAACGGAAAGAACAGGATCACCGCGACCAGCGGCATGGCCGGCATGTGCGTCATGGACATCATCGGCAACACCGACAGCAGCGCCAGATAGCGGTACACCTTTTGCGCGCCGGCGCGGTCCGACCATTTGCCCACCATGCGCGCGCTGACCAGCGTGGCCAACCCGCCGGCAAGATACACATAGGTGATCTCGGCCGGCTTCACACCCAGGTTATTCACCAGCACCGGCGAGATGAACGGAATCACCAGCATGCCCGTCATCATGTTGACGAACGACAGCGCGAACGCCTTCAGGTGGTTGGGTACACGGTACAGGCCGATCAGATTCGGCAGCACGGCCGACAGCGGCACGCGCCGCGTCAGATGGCCCGTAATGGACGGCAAGGTCCGCGCCCCAAGGCCCCAGATCACCAGCGAGAACAGCACCAGCAGGTAGAACGGCGACGCCCAGCCGAAGTGCGCCGCCAGCATCACGCCGGTCGGCACGCCGACCACCGCCGCCAGGCTGAACGACGTCATCACGACGCCGGTGGCCGCGCCGCGCCGGTGGGCAGGAATCAGGTCGCCGATGATGGCCATGACCATCGCGCCCAACACCCCGCCGGTCACGCCGGCGAAGGCCCGCGACAGCACCAACACATGGAAATTGGGGGCGATGGCGCACGCCAGGTTGGACAAGGTGAACAGCGCGAACATCCACAGCAGCAGCTGTTTGCGGTCGAAGCGGTCGATATACATCGCCGCCAGCAGGCCGGACAGGCCGGCGCACCAAGCGTAGGCCGACACCGCGCCGGAGACGGCGGCCGGCGTGATCGTGAACGCCTGCATCAGCTGCGGCGCCAGTGGCATCATCACCATGAAATCCATGATGACGGTGAATTGGATCAGCGCCAGCAGCCACAGGACCAGGCGCTCGCGCGCCGGGGCCAGGGTGAGCGCGGCAGGAGTGGTCATGCTCACTCCAGCGCCAGGATCTCGGCCGTCGTGCGGCGCAGGATCGCCCGGATGTGCTCCAGTTTGGCGGCACTCGGATGGTTTTCCTGTCCCTGGGCGATGACAGCGTGCTTGAGCTCGTGCATGATCGTGCGCAAGTCGTCGCGCGACTCGGCCGGATCGCTCATGCGGGCCACGATGGCATCGACGAACTGGCGGTTCTCGGCCAGGAAGGCCTCGCCTTCCGGCGTGATCGCGTGCAGCTTCTTGTTGCCGTCGGGCGTGGCGGCGACATGGCCCATATCGAGCAGCATCGACAGCAGCGGATAGATGGCGCCCGGGCTGGGCGTATAGCCGCCGCCGGAACGCTGCTCCAGCTCCTTGATGATCTCGTAGCCGTGGCGCGGCTTTTCCGAAATCAGTTGCAACACGATATAGCGCATGGCGCCGGCATCGAACATTTTTGGACCGCGGCCGCGGCCGCCGCCACCGCCGTGATGCGGACCATGTGCCGCATGGGGATGGTGTGAATGATGTGAGAATCGAAACATTTGGAACTCCTTCTTCAGATATAACAAGTTAAGATATAACTTATTAAGATATATCTTAGCGTATTTTTGGAAGACTTCAAGTTTCGATTTGTAACAGGCGAAAAAAAAGCAGACCATAACGGCCTGCCTTTGGGTTGCTGCCGTTTCGCGGTCAGCTGTCGAGGTGGGAAATCAGCAGGCGCCGGTTGTCGGTTTCGCCGCTCTTGGCTTTTTGCTGCACCACCACGCGCGAGTTCTGCGTGTCGAGCGAGATGCCCACCGACAGGATGTCGATCAGCAGCAGCTGCAAGATGCGCGAGATCATCGACAGGAACGTTGTGCTGTCCTCCGTGTGATCGACCGCCAGGCAGACGCTGGCCTTCTTCGCCAGCGGCGAGTTGCTGGCGGTGATGGCGATGACGTCGGCACCCGCCGCGCGCGCCGCGTCGACCGCTTCGAGCAGGTCCGGCAGCTTGCCCGAATTGGAAATGGCGATCACCACGTCGCCCGGATTGAGCAGCTCGGCCGCCAACGTCAACAAGTGCGAATCGCCGTAGGCCGACGTCGGAATGCGGAAGCGGAAGAACTTGTGCTGGCCATCCAGCGCCACCACGCGCGAATTCCCCATCGCGTAAAACTCGACCCGCTTGGCCTTGGCCACCAGCGCGATCGCCTTGTCCAGCGAGCGCACGTCCAGCTGGTCGCGGAATTTCAGAATCGCGGAAACAGTATTGTCGATGACCTTGGCGCTCAAGTCGTGCGTGCTGTCGCTGACGCGCACCTGGCTGTGACGCACCGGTATCGCGCCCGTCAGGCTGCTGGCGAACTTCAGTTTGAAATCGGCCAGGCCGAGGAAACCGAGCGAGCGGCAGAAACGGATCACCGTCGGCTGGCTCACTTCCGCCAGGCGCGCGATGTCGGCGATCGGCTCGTTGAGCACAAGGCGCGGCTGCTCCAGCACCAGCTGCGCCACGCGCTGCTCGGCCGGCGTCAGCTCGTGCTGCAGATGCTGCACGCGCTCCATCAACGTATTGGCGCCGCTGCGTCCGCGCAGGTGCTCGGACAAGATCGTCGCCACGCCGTAGAAGGCCGGATTCGGCGTCGTGATGACGTACGTCGGAATCTCCGACAGGTAGCTGGTGAAGCGGCCCTTGGCCTCGAAGCGCGAACGGAACGGCGACGAGGCGAACCACTCCCCCATGCGCGGCACGATGCCGCCGCCGATGAACATGCCGCCGAACGCGCCCAGGGTGACGGCCAGGTTGGCGGTGGCGCCGCCCAGCATCGCGCAGAAGCACTCCAGCACCTCAAGGCACAGCGGATCCTTGTCGGTCAGCGCGCCGGCCATGATCTCCTGCGAGGTCAGGTCGCGCACCTGGCGGCCATTGCGCTTGGCGATGGCGCGGTAGATGATTTCCATGCCGGGGCCGGAGATCAGGCGCTCGGTCGAGACGTGCGACCAGGTCTGCCACGCGTACTGCAGGATCGAATATTCGCGTTCGTCGGCCGGGGCGAAGTTGGTGTGGCCGCCCTCGGAGCCGAGCGTGACAAAGCCGTCGACGGTCGGGATCACGCCCGAGACGCCAAGGCCCGTGCCCGGTCCCAGCACGCCGATGACGGAGTTCGAGGCCGGCTTGCCGCCGCCCACCTGCATCAGATCCGCCGGTTTCAGGCCCGGCAACGACATCGCCAGCGCCGTGAAGTCGTTCACCACTAATAAAGTGTGCAGGCCAAGCGCGCGCCGCACTTCGTCGGTGGAGAATTCCCAATCGCGGTTGGTCATGCGCACATGGTCGCCGCTGACCGGATTGGCCACCGCCAGCGCGGCGTGGTTCAAGGTGATGTCGGCGTGGTCGGACAGGTACGATCGCAGCATGGCGACGATGTCGCTAAAGTCGTCGCACTTGAGCACACGCACGGCGCGGAATTCGCCGGGGGCCGTTTGCAAAGCGAAGCGCGCGTGCGTCGCGCCGATGTCGGCCAGCAGGCGCGGGCCGTCGGCGAACGCCGTGCGGTTGAGTTTTTGGTCTACTTCAGCTTGTTTCATCGTTCGATTCAGTCAAAACAGTTGGCGGAAGCATACCCGAAATATCTGGTGTTAAGAAGTAAAGGCGTTAAACCAAGCCCCGTCTTGCGATACGCTTGCGTCGCGTCTTAGGGGTCGGACCCAGTGGGGTCCGACCCCGCATGGCCGTCCGGGTTAGCTGCGAGCGTAGCCGAACCAGGCGCCGAAGGCCGGCAATTGCACCTGGCTGGCGTCCACCGTTCCAGGCAGGTCGTAACCTTCCATCTGTTCGGCGCCCGCTACTTGCGGTAACGTGAAGCTGACCGGTTCCCCGCCAAGATTGAACACAGCGATGATCCCGCGCTCGCCGTCGGCATCGCGTCGCAGCGCCAGCACCGGCTCCGGCGTGTCGAAGAACTGGATGCCGCCGCGCGTGAGCTGCGGCAGCTTGCGGCGCCAGGCGATGAACTTGCGCGTGAACGCCAGCGACGATTCGGCATCCGATTCCTGCACCGCCGCCGCCTTGGCGATATGGTCCGGCGACACCGGCAGCCATGGCTTGCCGGTGGTGAAGCCGCCATCGGCTTCTCCGGTCCACGCCATCGGCGTGCGGCAGCCGTCGCGGCCCTTGAACTCCGGCCAGAAGGTGATGCCGTACGGGTCCTGCAGCAGTTCGAACGGCACGTCCGCCTCGGCGAACGCCAGCTCGTCGCCCTGGTACAGGCACGGCGTGCCTTTGAGGGACAACTGCATCGCCAGGATCATCTTGGCGAACGCCTTCGGCGCGCCCGGCCCGCCCCAGCGCGTGGCGACGCGCTGCACGTCGTGGTTACCGACCGACCACGAGGCCCAGCCGCCCTTCACGCGCGCCTCGAACTGCTCTACCTGTTTGCGGATGTAGTGCGACGAACAGGTAGGCACCAGCAAGTTGAAGCTGTAGGCCATGTGCAGCTTGTCGCCGCCGGCGGTGTATTCGGCCATGACAGCGAGCGAATCGTCGGCGCCCACTTCGCCGATCGACACCGCCTGGTATTCGTTCAGCAGGGTGCGCAGCTTTTGCAGGAACGGCAGGTTCTCCGGACGGCTCTTGTCGTAGACGTGGGCCTGCATGCCGTATGGGTTCACGTCCGACACGGTGGCGGTGTCGCGGTTGACGGCCGGCGGATTGCTGCGCAGCTCAGGATCGTGGAAGTGGAAGTTCGACGCGTCCAGGCGGATGCCGTCGACGCCGCGTTCGAGCCAGAAGCGCAGCGCGTCCAGGTGCGCCTGCTGCACTTGCGGGTTGTGGAAGTTGAGCTGCGGCTGGCTGACGAGGAAATTATGTAAATAGTATTGACGACGGCGCGTATCCCACTGCCACGACGAGCCGCCGAACACCGACATCCAGTTGTTTGGCGGGTTGCCGTCCGGCGCCGGGTCGGACCATACGTACCAGTCGGATTTCGGATTGTCGCGGCTCGCCCGGCTCTCCTTGAACCACGGGTGCTCCTCGGCGGTGTGCGCCATCACCTGGTCGATCATGATCTTCAGGCCGAGGCTATGCGCCTTGGCGATCATCGTGTCGAAGTCGGCCAGCGTGCCGAACATCGGATCGACGTCGCAGTAGTCGGAAATGTCGTAGCCGAAGTCCTTCATCGGCGATTTGAAAAATGGCGAAATCCAGACGATGTCCACGCCCAGCGATGCGATATAGTCCAGCTTTGCCGTAATCCCGGGCATGTCGCCGATGCCGTCGCCGTTGGTGTCGAAGAAACTACGCGGGTAAACCTGGTAGATGATGGCCTCGCGATACCAGTCTTTAATGTGCGGGGAAACTTGAGTTAGTTGCTTAGTCATAAGAGAATCCGGGGTTGGCTGCGTGTCGTGGAAGGCGCGCGGATGAGTTTGTAGAGAATATACATCACGATATTGTTTTTTTCAATCGTGTACAAGATTTGGAATTATCACAATTAATTCATACAAATCAATTAGTTATGAGTTTTTATCGGAATTCATAAAACAAAAATGAGTAGTCAAACTACACAAATTTTAGGAGAAACTACGTGACCAGCAGCGCTATCGCCAACGGCAACGGGCCGATGCCCCGACAAATTCCCTACATCATCGCCAACGAGGGCTGCGAGCGTTTCAGCTTTTACGGCATGCGCAACATCCTCACGCCGTTTCTTCTAAGCACGCTTTTGCTGTTCATTCCGATGGAAGACCGCACCGCCGAGGCCAAGCACGTCTTCCATACCTTCGTCATCGGTGTGTACTTTTTCCCGCTGCTGGGCGGCTGGCTGGCCGACCGCTTTTTCGGCAAATACAAGACCGTGTTCTGGTTTAGTTTGATTTACGTGGCGGGCCACGCCTGCCTGGCGATCTTCGAGGACAATCTCAAGGGCTTCTATTTCGGCCTGGCGCTGATCGCGTTCGGCTCGGGCGGCATCAAGCCGCTGGTGGTGGCCTTCGTCGGCGACCAGTTCGACCAGACCAACAAGAACCGCGCCAAACTGGTGTTCGACGCCTTCTACTGGATCATCAACTTCGGCTCGTTCTTCGCCTCGCTGCTGATGCCGGTAATGTTGCGCGACTACGGCCCGGCCGTGGCCTTCGGCATTCCCGGCATCCTGATGGCCATCGCCACGCTGGTGTTCTGGATCGGCCGCAAAAAATACGTGCACGTGCCGCCGGCCGCGCCCAATCCGGATTCGTTCAGCAGCGTCGCGCGCACCGCGTTGTTCGCCAAGGCGCCGGGCAAATCGCGTCCGGGCCTGATCGTCGCCGGCATTGGCGCGGCCGGCGCGGTGCTGTCGCTGTGCATGTCGCCGCAGTGGGGCTTTGTGATCGCCGCCTGTACCGCGCTGGTACTGTTGCTGGCGTTCGGCGGTTTCGGCGTGTCGATGCAGCTCGAGCGCGCGCGCGGCCTGCACACCGACGAAGCGGTGGAAGGCGTGCGCGCCGTGCTGCGCATACTGATCGTGTTCGCGATGATCACGCCATTCTGGTCGCTGTTCGACCAGAAGGCGTCGACCTGGATCGTGCAGGCCAACGCCATGGACAGCCCGCTGCTATCCATCTTCGGCTGGGAATTCACCCTGCTGCCGGCGCAGATGCAGGCCATCAATCCGATCCTGGTGATGCTGCTGATCCCATTGAATAACATTGCGCTGTTCCCGCTGATGCGCGCCATCGGCATCACGCCGACGCCGCTGCGCCGCATGGGCATGGGCATCGCGCTGTCCGGCGCGGCGTGGATCGTGATCGGCGCCATTCAGCTGCAAATGGACGGCGGCGACAAGGTCTCCATCCTGTGGCAATTGCTGCCGTACGCGCTGCTGACGTTGGGCGAGGTGCTGGTGTCGGCCACCGGCCTGGAATTCGCCTACAGCCAGGCCCCCGCGCCGATGAAGGGCATCATCCTGAGCTTCTGGTATCTGGCTGTCACGGTCGGCAACCTGTGGGTATTGATCGTCAATTCGGGCGTGAAGAACGACGCGGTCAGCGCGCATATCGCCACCAGCGGTATGAGTTCGATCGCGTTCCAGATGTTCTTCTTCGCCGGCTTCGCGCTGCTGACGGCAGGGTTGTTCGCGCTCTACGCGATGCGTTACAAGATGGTCGATAATTACCGCGTCGCGGCAAAATAACACTGCCGAGCGCGTGCAATCCGACTTGCACACGAGCAGGTATCCTACTTGGAAAGTGTTTTGGGTGTGAAACAATCGTCGCATTATTAGCGCATTCAAGGAGACGATCATGTCCACCCAATCCACCAAGGCCAAAGCCGCCATCGGAATCGCCGCTTTCTGCCTGTCCGCTGCCTTCAGCGCAGGCGCGCAGGCGCAAAGCAAACCGATGTCGGACAAGGATGTTGTTCAACCCACCGGCAGCACCGGCGCCACGGCCTTCCAGTCCAAGGGCGCAGCCAAGGGTGAGGCCGAGGCCAATACCGGCGCCCAGAACGGCAACGCAGGCATGCAGCCGACCAGCAAACCTGGTTTCGACAACAAGCCGCCAAAGGGTGCCAAGGCCGATTGCCACCGCCCTCAAGGCGGTGTCGATGCCTCCGGCGGCGAAAACATCGCCACCGCGCACAAGGACAATACCACCTGCACTAACCAGCCAGCGAAGAAGGCCGGCGGCAAATAGACACGGCGGCCAGGCGCTGCCGGCTGCAATCCAGGTACAGCTGGAGGTTCGTGCCGATTTGCCGCGCCTCGGCCAGCAGGACAGGATCGACCGCCAACGGCGCCACGTCGGCCTGGCGGCTGATCAGCTCATCGCGGTACACGCTGGCGAACTTCTTGTAACGCAGCTGGAATGACCAGTGAATCGACAGAAAACCGAACACCTCGGCGCACTGGCTTTGCATCGACTTGTAATTCACCACCAGATAGCGGTGCCTGGGCAGCTTGTCCAAGGTCTGCAGGATCTTCCGGTTGTACACCACCCAGGCTTTCAGATAACGCTCGCGGTGCTTGCGGCGATGCCGCGCCAGCCGAATAGATCGGTAAAAACACTTCCACGCCATGCGATACGGCCAGCTTTTTGCCCGGTATCGGTTATCGAGCAGGCCGAAGTCGCGCTTGAGCAGCGAATGCACGACCTCCTCGTAATCGCGCAGCAGCACCAGATACTTCGCCTGCGGCAGCAAGGCCGAATACGTGTCCAGCAACAGGCAGGTACGCGGCTCCTTCCAGCCCCATTGGGGGAAACTGGAATTTCTCGCGTCGATGAGGGACCGCATCTCGGCCTGCTCCCGCGCGCTCGGCGTCATCGCCTCGGGCGGATGCAGGCCGTCGGGATGAACACCTTTGTCGATCAGGATCTGCTGGTGCAGCTGGAAGAAGTCTTCGTCTTCAAAATGGCCTTCGACATTCCCAGTGCCCGCGCCCACCAGGCGTTCGCCAACCTGCAGGCCGCAATCGTGCAGCCAGTGCGTGATCAGCGAGGTGCCGGAGCGGTGCATACCGGCGATGACCAGGACGTTATTGGCCACGCCGCGTCCTTCTGCGCTTTGCGACATCAGTCTGGCCCAGCACATACTCGCAGATGCGCGCGGTGCACTCGGCGACGCCGCTGTCGCGGGTGTTGAAATACAGATCCGGTTCGGACGGCGGCTCGAACGGATCATTGACGCCGGTCAGGCAGTTTAACTTGTCGGGCGCATCGTCGGGCAGGCTGGCGCGCCGGTACAATCCCTTGGTATCGCGCCGCTGCAGTTCTTCCAGCGTGCAATCGATGAACACCACCCTCACATCCGGATAGAGCGCGACCAGCTCCTTGCGCACTTCGTCGTAAGGACTGATGGCGCTGACAATACTGACGATGCCATGCGCCGCGAATTTGTCGGCGAGGTAGCCCAGGCGGCGCAAATTCTCGCTGCGGTCCTCACGTGAAAAACCCAGGTCGGAAAATAAGCTTGCGCGATACGCGTCGCCATCGATGACTTCAACCGGCACTAACTGCAGGCCAAGCCGGTCCCTGACGCTGTTGGCAAGTGTCGACTTGCCCGCGCCGGACAGGCCGCAAAATAGCAATATCATGGTAGCCCTTGTAAATTGGAAACGACGCGGCCAAGATAGCAGCGCGCGCGCGACCCACACCCGACAATTACCGATTGATACAGGGCGTACAGTACGGCACAGGGTGTAAACGAAGCGGCAAGAAAATCCGTACACCATGCGGCTTTATGTTAATTTTTGATAAGAAGTAGATGCGTCCGAACGGTGTTTCGTATCGAAACTACAGATTCTGGAGTACCATATCCGCCAAATTTAAGGGTGATGCGCGAGTTCTGTAGTCGCACTACTCAAATCAACGGTATGGAGACGGAATATGGCTGGTAGGCGTTTGATGGCGGGTTCGTTTGGGGGCGCGCTGGCGCTGACATGTTTGGCGGCTTCGGCCGCGCCGGTGCTGGCGGACTGCGACGGCGCGTTTGCCACGCCGCTGCGTGCGGCGCCCGCCATCGACGCCCGTGCCTACTGGCTCAACCGCCAGTTGATCAAATGGCCGGGGGCGGATGCGGGCAACGGGGTGTTTAAACTCTATTATTCGGCGAATGCCTTGCTGCGCGCGGCGCCCGGTGCGCGCGTCACAGGTGCGGACGGCGAGCTGACTTTGTCGCGCTACGATGGCGCCGTGCCATCCGATGTCGCGCGGCGTTTCAAGTTTGTCGGCGACGGCGCGGTGCTGGGCGTTCCCGATGCTGCGCGGCTGCTGACGCAGCAAGTGCTGCTGGTCCGGGAAGGCGAGGACGGCGTCGTGCGCGATGTGACGTCGCTGCAAATCGCCGGCGCGCTGGACGACCTGTACGCCGGCGCCGCCAAGGTCAAGGACCTCGGCGCGACAGTCAATGGGCGCGGCGCGGCTTTCAAGCTATGGGCGCCCACCGCGCAGAATGTGGCCGTGTGCACCTACGCCAGCGGCTCGTCCAAGGCAAGCGCCATCACACCGATGGAGCGCGACGACGCCACCGGCATCTGGTCCGCGCGCGCCAACGGCGCCTATTACCAATACCTCGTCGACGTCATGACGCCCACTGCCGGCATCGTGCGCAACCTGGTCACCGATCCCTACTCGGTGAGCCTGACCACCGACTCCAAACGCAGCTACGTCGCCAACCTGAACGCCGCCAGGCTCAAGCCGGCCGGCTGGGACAGGACGCCGTCGCCGAAGAAGGTCGCGGCGCCGACCGACATGACGGTCTACGAACTGCATGTACGCGACTTCTCGATCAACGACAGCACTGTCAGCGCGGCCAACCGGGGCAAGTACACCGCCTTCACCGAAACCGGCTCCAACGGCATGAAGCACCTGGCCGCGCTCAGCCGCGCCGGCATGACCGACATCCATCTGCTGCCGGTCTACGACATCGCCACCGTGCCGGAACAGGGCTGCGTCGCGCCGGACATCGCCGCCCTGCCGGGCCTCAAACCGGACGGCCCGGAGCAACAGGCGGAAGTCACCAAGGTCAAATTCACCGACTGCTACAACTGGGGCTACGACCCGTATCACTACACCGCGCCCGAAGGCAGCTACGCCACCGATCCGGCCGACGGCGCCAAGCGCATTGTCGAATTCCGCCAGATGGTGCAGGCGCTGCACAAGGCCGGCCTGCGCGTGGGCATGGACGTGGTGTACAACCACACCTTCATCGCCGGCCAGAATGAGAAGTCGGTGCTGGACCGCGTGGTGCCCGGCTACTACCACCGCCTGAACGCGACCGGCGGCATCGAACGCTCGACCTGCTGCGACAACACCGCCACCGAAAACCTGATGATGGCCAAGCTGATGATCGACTCGGTCGAGACCTGGGCGGTGCAGTACAAGATTGACTCCTTCCGCTTCGACCTGATGGGCCACCAGCCGCGCGCCGCGATGGAGGAGTTGCAGGCGCGCGTCAACCGCGCCACGGGCCGCCGCATCGACTTGATCGGCGAAGGCTGGAACTTCGGCGAAGTGGCCGATGGCGCCCGCTTCGTGCAGGCCTCGCAGTTGTCGCTGAACGGCAGCGGCATCGGCACCTTCAGCGACCGCGCGCGCGACGCCATGCGCGGCGGTGGCGCGAGTGATGGCAGCGCCCAGATCATCGCGCAGCAGGGCTACATCAATGGCCTGGTCTACGCGCCCAACGCGCAAGCGCCAGCACGCCCGGCCGGCGACCTGCTGCAAGCGTCGGACATGGTCAAGGTCGGCCTGGCCGGCTCGCTGCGCAACTACACGATGCGCACCTGGCAGGACGAGAGCAAGCAGCTGCAGGACATCGTCTACGGCGGCAACCAGCCGGCCGGTTACGCCAGCCAGCCATCGGAAACCGTCAACTACGTCGAGAACCACGACAACCAGACGCTGTTCGACATCAACGTCTACAAGCTGCCGCTGGAAACCACCGGCGCCGAACGCGCGCAGGTGCAAATGCTGGGCGCCGCCATCAACGCCTTCAGCCAGGGCGTGGCCTACTTCCACGCGGGCTTCGACATCCTGCGTTCCAAATCCCTGGACCGCAACAGCTTCGAATCGGGCGACTGGTTCAATCGCCTGGACTGGACCTACCAGGACAATTACTACGGCACCGGTCTGCCGCGTGAAGAAGACAACGGCAAGGACTACGCGCTGATGAAGCCCCTGCTGGCCAACGCCGCGATCAAGCCCGCGCCGGCGGACATCGCCTGGTCGCGCGACGCCTTCCGCGATTTGCTGGCGATCCGTTCGAGCAGCACGCTGTTCCGCATGCGGACCTCGCTCGACATCCAGCAGCGCCTGCGCTTCCACAACACCGGATCGACGCAGGTGCCGACGGTGATCGTCGCGCACCTTGACGGCGCCGGCTACCCTGGCGCCAACTTCAAGTCGATCACGTATCTGATCAACGTCGACAAGGTCGCGCAGCGGGTCACCGTGGACGATGAAAAGAACCGCCGCTACCAGCTGCATCCGGTGCATCTGCGTCCGGGCGCAGCGGACAAGCGCGTGGCGCAAGAAGCGCGGTACGACGCCGCCACCGGCACGTTCACGCTGCCGGCGCGCAGCGCGGTGGTATTCGTAGAGTAAAAATACCCATCACCCCTCTGGAACCCAAAGCCGCTTCGATGGCGTGACCTTGCTGATCGGCGGCCTGCTGCTTTATTATTCGTCACGACTGGGACGCGCGCCAGTGACAAAAATTTGACTTGCGGGGAATGCGGCATGACTTCGATCTATGCGTTAATGACGGGATGCGCGGCGGTGGCCGGGGCGTTTTCGGGATTGGCTTTTCTGGGCCTGGCGATGGATCGCCACTGGGCCGACGTGCACGGGCGGGGCACGGAACCGTCGCCGGCGCAGCGCCGCCGGCTGCGGTGGTACGGTAGCGGACAGCTGTTATTGTCGCTGTTGGCTTGCCTGGCGCTGCGCGGCAGCACGCAGGGCTGGGTGCTGTGGCTGGGGGCGCTGACGGCGGCTGGGTGGATGGCGGTGCTGATGCTGACGTATGCGGCGCAGCGGTTGCCGCGCAGCGGCATGGCCGCTGGTGGGTTGGCACTGCTGGGGGCTGGGGCGGCGATGTTGATGCATTGAACCAGATCATGAAACTGAACGCACTTTATTTGCCGGCTGTGTTGTTCGCGCTAGCCGGATCGGCATCGGCGGCGCCCGTTGTTGAACCAGTCGACTGGGTCAATCCACTGATGGGCACCGCCAGCAAGCCCGAACTCTCCAACGGCAACACCTACCCGACCATCGCCCTGCCGTGGGGGATGAATTTCTGGACGCCGCAAACCGGCAAGATGGGCCATGGCTGGACCTACACCTACGACGCCGACAAGATCCGCGGCTTCAAGCAAACGCACCAACCGTCGCCGTGGATGAACGACTACGGCCAGTTCGCCATCATGCCCGTGGTCGGCCAGGCGGGCGGCAAACCCAAATTCACGCAGGACGACCGCGCCAGCTGGTTCTCGCACAAGGCCGAAGTGGCCAAGCCTTACTACTACAGCGTCTACCTGGCCGACGCCGACGTGACGACCGAAATCACACCGACCGAGCGCGCCGCGCAATTCCGCTTCACCTTTCCGCAAACCGACGAAGCCTACGTGGTGGTGGACGCCTACGACAAAGGCTCGTACATCAAGGTCATTCCGGCCGAACGCAAAATCGTCGGCTACAGCACCCGCCACGCGCGCGGTCCGCTGCCCAAGAGCTTCAAAAACTATTTCGTCATCCATTTCGACAAGCCGTTCGCCTCCACCAGGCTGTGGAACGGCGACCAGCTGGCCGGCGACCTATTGGAACTGGCGGCCGACCATGCCGGCGCGCTGGTCGGCTTCAAGACCGCCAAAGGCGAGAAGGTCGGCATGAAGGTGGCCTCCTCCTTCATCAGCGAGGAACAGGCGGAGTTGAACCTGAAGCGTGAACTGGCCGACGACAGCTTCGACACGACCGCGCAAAAAGGCAGGGATATCTGGAACAAGACGCTGGGCCGCATCAGCGTCGAAGGCGGCAGCGAGGAGCAGACGCGCACCTTCTATTCCAGCCTGTATCGCACCTTGTTCTTCCCGAATAAGCTCTACGAGATCGACGCCGGCAACCGCATCGTCCATTGGAGTCCTTACAACGGCCAGGTCCTGCCGGGCTATATGTTCGCCGGCACCGGCTTCTGGGATACCTTCCGCGCGCTCTACCCTTTCCTCAATCTGATGTACCCGTCGATCAACCGCGAAATGCAGGCGGGCCTGGTCAACGACTTCAAGGAGGGCGGCTGGCTGCCCGAGTGGTCGAGTCCCGGCTACGCCAACGTCATGATCGGGAATAACTCCGCCTCCGTCGTGGCGGAGGCGTACATCAAGGGCCTGCGCGGCTACGACATCGAAACGCTGTGGCAGGCGCTCAAGCACGGCGCCGACAACGAAGGGCCGATGAGCGCCGTCGGCCGCGCCGGCGTCCGCTATTACAATGATTTGGGCTACGTGCCCTACGATGTCAAGATCGACGAAAACGCCGCCCGCACGCTCGAATACGCGTACGACGATTTCGCCATCTACCAGTTGGGCAAGGCGCTGGGCAAGCCGCGCTCCGAGATCGCCATCTACGGCCAGCGCGCGCTGAACTACAAAAAACTGTTCGACCCGGAGACGGGTCTGATGCGCGGCAAGAACAAGGATGGCACCTTCCAGTCGCCGTTCAACCCCTTCAAATGGGGCGACGCCTTCACCGAAGGGAATAGCTGGCACTACACCTGGTCGGTGTTCCAGGACGTGAACGGGCTGATAGAGCTGATGGGCGGGCGCGACAAGTTCGTCGCCAGGCTCGATGAAGTGTTCACGCTGCCGCCGATTTACGACGAGAGCTACTACAAGGCCGTGATCCACGAGATCCGCGAAATGCAGATCGCGAACATGGGCCAGTACGCGCATGGCAACCAGCCGATCCAGCATATGATCTACCTGTACGGCTACGCCGGCGCGCCATGGAAAACCCAGTACTGGGTGCGCGAGACGATGAACCGCATGTACAAACCGACGCCGGACGGCTACTGCGGCGACGAGGACAACGGCCAGACCTCGGCGTGGTACGTTTTCTCCGCGCTCGGTTTCTACCCTGTCACCCCGGCGGTGCCGCAGTACGTGGTTGGCGCGCCGCTGTTTAAAAAGGCGACGCTGAAGCTGGAGAACGGAAAAACCGTCGTCATCAACGCACCCGCCAACAGCGACAGCAAGCGTTACGTGCGCGCGCTGAAGGTCGACGGCAAGGCCACGTCGAAGAACTGGCTCGGTCACGCGGACCTGACGCGCGGCGCCACCCTTGACTTCGACATGGCGGCCCGGCCAGAAACACGGCGCGCGACATCACCGGCCGACGCGCCCTATTCCCTCTCCACCGATCCGCAGTATCAATAAAGCCACAGGGCGGGCCTCTTCCCGCCCCTGTTTTCCCCCTCGCGTATTTGTCGCAGAGCAATTTTTACGCGCATCGCGCGCAGCGATTTAAAAATCGTGCTATGATTTATTTCATCAACGCAATAATGTTTTCCTTATTGCAAACAGCCTCAGAGCCGCAGAGCCTTAGACACGCTCACCTCTTGCCGTTCAACAGGCGCCTGTGACCCTGCCGTCACGCGCGCCCGCCAGTGCCTCACCCCGCATTGAATAGCACCTTGTCAACCAATTAAAGAATGACCGGACCATGACTATTTCTTGCCAACTCAATGAAGCGCGCCGGCTGGAGGCGCTCAATAAACTCAACCTGCTCGACACGCCGCCCAGCGACGCCTTCGACCGCATCACCCGCATGGCCGCGCGCCTGTTCGACCTGCCGATTGCGGCGGTGTCGCTGACGGACGCCGACCGCCAGTGGTTCAAGTCGCGCGTCGGCGTCGAGCACACCTCGATCCCGCGCCTGCTCGCGCCGTGCGGCGAAGTGGCCGACAGCAGCCGCGTGCTGGTGATCCCCGATATGCTGAACGATGCGGCCTTCCGCGACAGCCCGCTGGCCGCCAGCGGCATCCGCTATTACGCCGGCGCGCCGCTGACCACCATCGACGGCTACTGCCTGGGCGCGATGTGCGTGCTGGGCACCGAGCCGCGCGAGACCACGCAGGCGGAACTCGACATCCTGTCGGATCTCGCCGCGATGGTCATGTCGCAAATCGAGATGCACCACGCGCTGGGCCGCATGGACCCGCTCAGCGGCCTGCCGAACCGCAACCAGTTCATCGAAGACTTCCAGGATATGCAGCGCGACCGGCCCGCCAACGAGCAGCGGCTGGCGGTACTGATCAACCTGGCCACCCCCGGCCAGATGTCGCACGCCGTGCGCGCGCTCAATCCAACCTTCCTCGACGAACTGGTGATCGATTCGGCGGCCTGGATACGCGCCGAGACGGGGCCGCACCGCAAGGTCTATCACGTCGCCGCCATGCAGTTCGCGCTGCTGTCCGAGCCTGGCGTAAAGCTCGAAAACTATTTGCCGATCCTGGAAGAGAAATTGGAGATCGGCGTCAGCATCAGCAAGCTGCGATTCGTCACCACGCCGTCGATCGGCGTCACGCCGTTCGAAGTCGGCACGGCCGATGGCTTGAACGTGCTGCGACAGGCGCAAAGCGCCGCGCAAGACGCCTTCGACAAGACCACCCATGTCGCCGTGTATTCGGCGGTTGAAGACCGCTTGTATCAGCGCCGCTTCGACCTGCTCAACGACTTCGCGGCGGCGCTGACCAGCCGCGATCAACTGCGGCTGGTGTACCAGCCGCGGATCGACATCGCCAGCGGCGAGTGCATCGGCGCCGAGGCGCTGCTGCGCTGGACCCACCCGACGCTCGGCCCGATCGGTCCCGGCGAATTCATTCCCATCATCGAACGCTCCGGCCTGGCCCAGGCGACGACGGCGTGGGTGCTGAACCGGGCCTTGCGCCAGCAGCAGGCATGGCGCAAGGCCGGCCTGGAGCTGCAGCTGTCGCTCAACGTCTCGGCCTCCAATCTGCTGGAGCCGGACCTGGCCGACCGCGTGGTCGCCGGCTTGGAACAATATGGGCTGCCGCCGGAATGCCTGGAGCTGGAGATCACCGAAAGCGCCATCATGGAGCAGCCGGTCAAGGCCAACGCCATGCTCGAAGCGCTGGCCGGCACCGGCGTGCACCTGGCGATCGACGACTTCGGCACCGGCTACAGCAGCCTGTCGTACCTGCAGCGCATGCCCGCCAATGTGGTCAAGATCGACCAGTCGTTCATCCTCGGTCTGGAGGACGACTATCGTCAACAGGGCCTGGTCAGGACCATGATCACGATGTCGCAGGATTTGGGGCACCGCGTGGTGGCGGAAGGCGTTGAGCGCGGCGACGTGCTGGCGTTCCTGCGCTCTGCCGGCTGCGACGAGGCGCAGGGGTATTTGTTCGCGCGTCCGCTGGAGGTGGAAGCCTTCGCGGCGTGGTGCCGCGACAGCAGCGCGTGGGACAATGCGGTCGCCGCGAGCATTCCCCGGCGCGAGGCGCGCGCATTGTGCTCGCTGACGCGGCCGAAGGTTAACACGGCGGCGTCGCGCCGCCGCCACCAGGCGCGTTAGTAGCGATTGGGCGTTACTGTCCGATCAGCACGATCGGGTTGCGCGTGCCGAAACCGACTTTGCCGCCTTTGACCACCGCCGTCTTGCCCGAATAGTAGTCCCTGACCTTCTGGCCATTGGCGAACACGCCGTGCACATTGATCGTGCTGGCCTTATCGGTCGGCAGGTCCAGTGCCACGACAACCTTGTCGCGCAGCCCACCCTTGTCGTACGTCCGCTTGAATACATACGGCTTGGCTTGCAGCTGCTGGTGCACGCCCGCCCCCACCGCCACGTGCGCTTGGCGGAACAGGCCCAGCTTGCTCCAGTGCGCGCGCACGTCGGCGATCTTGTAGCCGTCGCGCGCGGTGTTCTGCTGCAGCTCATCCCAATTCATGAACGTCCGCAGCTTGGCATCGCCCACCGCGTCGGCCTGATCGAGCTTGCGTGCGGTTTCGTCACCGTAGTAAATCTGCGCGGCGCCGGGCGCCAGCAGCAGCTTGGTCGCGCTCTCGAACGGTTTTTTACGTTCGCGATCGAACGGCTGGTCGTAGTCGTGCGAATCGAGATAGTTCAGCACCGAGTAGCCGTTCAAGACGCCGCCATGCAGCGCATTCGAGTAGCTGCTGAACAGCGCCTCGTAATCCTTGTTCGCATCGCGTACCAGGCCGAAGTTGATCAGGCTATCGAAGCCGTTTTGATAGTAATTCGCGCTCTGCCCACCCAGGTCGTAATTCTGGCCATGGGCGATATCGTAGTTGTAGACTTCCGCCGTCATGTAGAACTTGTCGTCGCCGAGCTTCTTGTCCGGATTGGCGCGCTTCCAGTCCTCGAACGCGGCATCGGCCACGGTGCGCAATTCCTTCCACACCCCCGCCTCGACGTGTTTGACCGTGTCCGCGCGGAAGCCGTCCACGCCGAACTTGCGTATCCAGTCGGCGTGCCACTTCATCAGGTAATAACGCGGCGCGCGCGGATAGCCGGTGCGCTTGAAGAACTCGTCGAGTTCCTTGACCTCCTGCGTATAGCGGCCTTCGCGACGCCACTTTTCCACCAGCTGCGGCGGCAGCTCGACCTCCTCGTTGCTGTCGGTGCGCACGTCCGGCAGGTTCTTCACAAGTGTGCACTCGATGGTGGTCTTCGCATCCTTGTGCGTGCACGCCGGCTCGGTGCGCACCCACTGCTGCGGCCATGCCTTGTCGATCGTCGTCTCCGGACCGATGTGGTTCATCACCACGTCGAGGATGACGCGGATGCCGCGCGCGTGCGCGGCTTCGACGAAATTGCGGAAATCGGTTTCGGTGCCCAGGTTGGCGTCGACGGCGGTGAAGTCTTTCGCCCAGTAGCCGTGAAAGCCGTAGGACTTGCCGGTGCCTTCGTCGGTGCCTTCGTGGATCTGCTCCACCGGCGGCGTGAGCCAGATCGCGTTCACGCCCAGGCTGTCGAAGTAGCCGTCGTTGATCTTGTTGGTGATGCCGGCCAGGTCGCCGCCCATGAATCCGCGCAGCGGCGCGGCGTCGGCGTTGCGGCCATAGGCCAGGTCATTGCCGGTGAAGGCGTTGTTGAAGCGGTCCGTCAGCAGGAAATAGACTGTGGCGTTCTCCCACAGGAATGGTTTTTTTGCGGCCGCCGGCGGTGTCGGCGATTTAGCCACCGATTTTGCCACCGCCTGGGCGGCGACTGCCGGCGCGCCGAAGGCCATTGCCAAAGCCATTGCAAGAGTCGTACGTTTACTCCACTTCGTCCATTCCATGCTGTCGTCCTATGTAGTTATGTGGTGACGGTCGGACGCGCGCGTCCGGTCCATCCTTCAATGCCGCCGACCTGCTCGGCGATCAAGATCAATGCGGAAAGCGCCTGCTGGGTAGGCAGGTGGTGCATGGCAGGATCGTCCTCGTAGCGTTCCAGATAAACGCGCAAGGTCGCCCCTTCCGTACCGGTGCCCGACAAACGGAACACGATGCGCGAGCCGTTGGTCATGACGATGCGGATGCCCTGCTTCTTCGACACCGAACCGTCGATCGGATCGGTGTATTCGAAATCGTCGGCGAAATCGACGACGTAGTGGCCCAGGTCCGTGCCCTTCAAGGTCGCCAGCTTGATGCGCAGCGAATCCATCAGCTCATTGGCCCCTTCGACCGGCACGCCCTCGTAGTCGTGACGCGAATAGTAATTGCGGCCAAAGCGCGCCCAATGCTCGCCGACCAGCTGCTCGACCGACTTGCCGGTGACGGCCAGCAGGTTAAGCCAGAACAGCACGGCCCACAGGCCGTCCTTTTCGCGGATATGGTCCGAGCCGGTGCCGTAGCTCTCTTCGCCGCACAGCGTCGCCTGGCCGGCGTCGAGCAGGTTGCCGAAGAACTTCCAGCCGGTCGGCGTCTCGAAACTCGGGATGCCCAGCGCGGCGGCCACGCGGTCCGACGCCTGCGACGTCGGCATCGAACGGGCGATGCCTTTCAGGCCTGACTTGTAGCCCGGCGCCAGCGTCGCGTTCGCGGCCAGCACGGCCAGGCTGTCCGACGGCGTGACGTCGAACTTGCGGCCGACGATCATGTTGCGGTCGCCGTCGCCGTCCGACGCGGCGCCGAAATCCGGCGCGTCGTCGGCGGCCATCAGCTCGATCAGCTGGGCGGCGTTGACGGGGTTCGGGTCCGGATGGTGGCCGCCGAAGTCCTCCAGCGGCTCGCCGTTGATGACGGTACCGGCCGGCGCGCCCAGCATCCCTTCCAGGATCGCTTTCGCATAAGGGCCGGAGACGGCGGACATGCCGTCAAAGCACATGCGGAAGCCGCCGCCGAACAGTTTTTTGATGGCGTCGAAATCGAACAGCTCCTGCATCAGTTCCGCGTAGTCGGCCACGGAGTCGATCACTTCGACGTCCATCTGCTCGATGCGCGAGGCGCCGATTTTATTCAGGTCGATGGCGGCGGCGTCGCTGATGCGGTAGGCGGTGAGCGTCTCGGTGCGCTGGAAGATCGCCTCGGTCACGCTCTCCGGCGCGGGACCGCCGTTGGCGATGTTGTACTTGATGCCGAAGTCGCCATCCGGTCCGCCCGGATTATGGCTGGCCGACAGCACAATGCCGCCCAGCGCCGCGTGCTTGCGGATCACGCAGCTGACGGCGGGTGTCGACAGGATGCCGCCCTGGCCCACCAGCACCTTGGCAAAGCCGTGCGCCGCCGCCATGCGCAGGATGACCTGCACCGCCTCGCGGTTGTGGAAGCGGCCATCGCCGCCGACCACCAGCGTCTTACCGGCGACATCGCCCAGCGTATCGAACACGCTTTGCACGAAATTCTCAAGATAGGACGGCTGCTGGAAGACGGTGACTTTTTTCCGCAGGCCGGAAGTCCCCGGCCGCTGGCCGGGGAAAGGTGTGGTGGTGACTGTCTGAATGCTCATGTTCGCTCCGGGTGGATAAGAATGACAAATTGGTGACATCGGGTGACAACGACGGGTTGCAATCCCGCCCAATCACGCGTCACCGCGCTGCGACGGTTGTACCTGTTCCGGCCAAATCGCGTCGCACAACATACTTGTCTCACGAACAATATTACATCATCAGCCCTTGGGGTCCGCGTTATCCTGGACGGACATCGTCAAAACCGCCGCCACCAGCATGCACACGCCGCCCAGCATCAGGGTCTTGACGGCGTGGCCGTCGAACACGTGCTTGGTCATGAAGCCGAGCAGCAGGCCGCTGACGATCTGCGGAATCACGATGAAGAAATTGAACACGCCCATGTAGTAGCCCATGCGGTTGGCGGGCAGCGCGCCGGCCAGGATCGCATACGGCATGGTCAGGATGCTGGCCCAAGCGATGCCGACGCCGATCATCGGCACGAAGGCCATGTTCGGATCCTGGATCGCGAAAAGGCTGATCAGGCTCGCGCCGCCGATGGCCAGGCAAGTCATGTGCACGAACTTGCGGCTGGTGTGGCGCGCGAACACCGGCAGGATGAACGCGGCCAGCGCGGACACGCCGCTGTAGACGGCGAACATCACGCCGACGTGGTTGCCGGCCTGCTGGAAGGCGGCCGATTGCGCGTCGGTGGTGCCGTAGACGCTTTCGCCGATGGCGTTGGTGGTGTAGATCCACATCGCGAACAGGCCGATCCAGGTGAAGAACTGCACCGCCGCCAGCTGCACCATCGTCTTCGGCATTTTGCCAAAGCCGCTGAAGATCTCCGTCAGCGCGTGGACCAGGCCACGGCTGCGCTGCTGCTCGACGCGGAACGCTTCCAGGTCGCTCGGCGGTTCTTCCTTCGCCGTCAGCACGGTCCACATCACGGCGATCATGTAAATCGCGCCGCCGGCGTAGAACGAATAGCGCACGGTGTCCGGTATCGCGCCGTTGACCGGCACATTGCTCACGCCCAGATAGTCGGCGAAGATGGTCGGCAGCAGCGAGGCGATCACCGCGCCCCAGCCGATGAAGAAGGTTTGCATCGCGAAGCCGGCGGTCTGCTGCGACGGTCCGAGCTTGTCGCCGACAAAAGCGCGGAACGGTTCCATCGAGACGTTGATCGCGGCGTCGAGCATCCACAGCACGATCACCGCCATCCACAGCGCCGAGGAATTCGGCATCAGGAACAGCGCCAGCGACGCCAGCACCGCGCCGATGAAGAAGAACGGACGGCGGCGGCCCCACAGCGGGTGCCAGGTATTGTCGCTCAGGTAGCCGATGATGGGTTGCACCAGCAGGCCCGTGACCGGCGCCGCCAGCCAATACAGCGATAAATCGTCGGGATTGGCGCCGAGCGTGGAGAAAATCCGGCTGGTGTTAGCATTCTGCAGCGCGAAGCCGAACTGGATACCGAAAAAGCCAAAGCTCATATTCCATAGCTGCCAGAACGACAGTATGGGCTTGCTGCTGGAAGATTTCATGCGACGCGTCCCGATTATTGAAATTTGTAGCAAAATAACACGACACCCCATGTGTGTCAATTGAAAGGATACCAAGGTAAAATAACGCTAAACGGCGCACCTTGGACCAAATTTCGTCGCCAAATGTAGCCAAACAACAGAACATTACACATCACGAGACTTTTACCCGACATGACAAGCAATCCCTTCGTTAAACTTGCCGTTTTGCCATTAGCACTATTCACCCTGTTTGCCGGCCACGCCCCGTCCGCGCTGGCGCAGAACGCCGGCCGCATCTTCGCCAGCGCCAAGCTGCATGGCGGCTTCATGGAAGTGCGCACCAGCGACGGCGTTTACCTGATCAAGCCCTACACCCGCAGCATCATCGAAACCACCTTCATCCCCGAGGGCGAGACGGCCGATCCGGCCTCGCACGCGGTGGTGCTGGCGCCGGCGGCGGTGACCACCTCGTTCTCGGAGAAGGCAGACAAGATCGAGTACGCGACACCGGGCCTGGTGGTCACGGTCACCAAGTCGCCGTTCCAGATTTCGTACGCGTACAAGGGCAAGCAGCTGGTCGCGGAGAAGAAGGGCTACATGAAGGTCACCGACGACGTCGCGACCGGCAGCAAGGATATCAACAAGGGCGCGCCGCGCGTGCTGGAGGCGATCGAATTCGCGCTCGACAAGGACGAAGCCTTATATGGCGCCGGTGCGCGCGCGGTCGGCATGAACCGGCGCGGCAACCGCTTCACGCTGTATAACAAGGCGGACTACGGCTACGGCGCGACATCGAAGCAGCTTAACTACGGCATGCCGATCGCGCTGTCGTCGAAACTGTACGCGCTCCATTTCGATAACACCCGCACCGGCTACCTCGATTTCGACAGCAAGAAGGACAACAGCCTGCGCTGGGAAACCATCGGTGGCCGCAAGACCTATCAAATCGTCGCCGGCGACAAATGGGAGGACGTGGTCGACAACTACACCTACCTGACCGGCAAGCAGCCGATGCCGCCGCGCTGGGCGTTCGGTAACTTCGCCATGCGCTTCGGCTACCATAGCGAGACGGAAGCGCGCGCGGTGGTCGACAAGTTCATCGCCGACGACATCCCGCTCGACGCCATCGTCTTCGATCTGTACTGGTTCGGCAAGGAGGTCAAGGGCACGATGGGCAACCTGGCCTGGGATGCGGACAACTTCCCCAACCCTATCGGCATGATCTCGGACTTCAAGCAAAAAGGCGTGCAGACGGTGGTCATCAGCGAACCATTCGTCGTCGACACCTCCAGCCGCTGGAAGGAAGCGGTCGACAAGAAGATCCTCGGCACCGACGCCAATGGAAAGCCGCTGGCCTACGACTTCTTCTTCGGCCATACGGGCCTGATCGACATCTTCGGCCAGCCCGGCAAGGACTGGCTGTGGAATATCTACCGCGACCTGCGCCTGCAAGGCGTGACCGGCGTCTGGGGCGACCTGGGCGAACCGGAGCTGCATCCGACCGAGATGCGCCACGCCACCGGCAGCGCCGACGAAGTCCACAACGTCTACGGCCACCAGTGGGCCAAGCTGGTGGCCGAGGGTTACGAAAAGGACTTCCCCACCGAGCGTCCGTTCATCCTGATGCGCGCCGGCTACTCCGGCACGCAGCGCTACGGCATCATCCCGTGGTCGGGCGACGTCGATCGCAGCTGGGCCGGACTGCAATCGCAGCCGGAGATCTCGCTGCAAATGGGGATGCAGGGCGCCGGCTATATGCACTCGGACCTGGGCGGCTTCGCCAACCCGGTGCTGGACAACGAGCTATATGCGCGCTGGCTGCAGTACGGCGTGTTCCAGCCGGTATTCCGCCCGCACGCGCAGGAGGAAGTGCCGTCGGAGCCGGTCTTCCGCGACAACAGAACCAAGGCGCTGGCGCGCGACGCCATCCGCATGCGTTATCGCCTGCTGCCATATAACTACACGCTCGCCTTCGACAACAACCAGAAAGGGCTGCCGCTGATGCGCCCCATCGTGTACGAGGAACCGGGCAACGCCAAGGTCCGGGCGATGTCGTCGACCTACCTGTGGGGCAAGGACTTCCTGGTCACGCCGGTGATGAAGGCCGGCGCCACCAAGGCCGACGTCTACTTCCCCGCCACCGCCGCGTGGTTCGACTTCTATACCGGCGAGCGCCAGGCCGGCGGCGCCACCCGCTCGGTGAAACTGAGCCCCGACCACGTGCCGGTGTACGTGCGCGCCGGCGCCTTCATCCCGATGACGCGCGTGGTGCAGACGACGCGCGATTACACGACCAAGAACATCGAGCTGCACTACTACCACGACGCGTCGGTGAAAACCGCCACCGGCAAACTGTATGACGACGATGGCCTGACCGCGCAAGCGTTCGAGCATGGCAAGTACGAGCTGGTGACCTTCACCAGCAAGGTGTATCGGCGCGGCCTGTCGATCAGCATCGACTCGGCCATCGGCGACAACTGGCGCCGGCCGGAACGCAGCGTCGACCTGACGGTGCATAACGTCGGCGCCAAGCCGGCGTCGGTGCGGGTCGACGGCAAGGTGACGACCTTCGCCTGGGACGCCGGCAGCAAGCTGCTGACACTGGTGCTGCCACCCAACGCCATGCCTTCGCGGACGGTCTCCATCGCCCTGTAAGCGTGTATGATTGCTGGCCATCGACTCAGCGGATTCGATGGCCGACAAGACTACCCAGGGAGATGCACTTGACACCAAAAATTATCAGCACGCTGCTGGCGGCTTCCGCCATGACAGCCGTCAGCGTTACCGCGCTGGCCGCCCCCGCAAAAAAACCCACCGTCGCCGAAGCGGAACGCTTTTTGGCCGACACGGAAGAACGCCTCAACAAGCTCAACAACGAACAGGCGCGCGGCGCCTGGGTCGGTTCCAACTTCATCACCGATGACACCGAGGCGATCGCCTCCTACTTCGCCGAGCGCTATCTGACGGCGTCCGGCGAAGCGGCGATCGGCGCGCGCCGTTTCAACGGCCTGAAACTGCCGGCCGAATCGGCGCGCAAGCTGATGCTGCTGCAGCAAACGCTGGTCTTCGCCGATCCGAAGGAGCGCGAACAATACGCCCAGCTGCAGGCGGCGATGAACGGCGCCTACGGCAAGGCCAAATACTGCGTCAAGAAGGACGACGGCACCGGCGACGCCTGCATGGCGCTGGGCGAGATGGAAAAGGTGCTGGCGAACAGTCGCGAAGAGCCCAAGCTCAGGGAAATGTGGCTGGGCTGGCACGCGCAATCGCCTTCGTACAAAAACAAGTACACCGAATACATCGCGCTGTCGAACAAGGGCGCCAAGCAGATGGGCTTTGCCGACACCGGCGCCATGTGGCGCGCGCAGTACGACATGCCGCCGGAAGCCTTCGCCGCCGAAATGGAGCGCCTGTGGCAGCAGGTCAAGCCGCTGTACGAATCGCTGCACACCTACACCCGCTACAAGCTGCGCGAAACCTACGGCCCGGACGTGGTGCCGCTGACCGGCCCTATTCCGTCTCACCTGTTCGGCAATATGTGGAGCCAGAGCTGGGACAACCTGTACCCGATCCTCAAGCCGAAAACGGGCGCCAGCGGCTACGACCTGACCAAGGTACTGGAAGCGCGCAAGACCGACGCCAAGCAGATGACGCAATACGCCGAGCGTTTCTACACCTCGCTGGGCATGCAGAAGCTGCCGGCCACGTTCTGGGAACGCTCGCTGCTGACCAAGCCGCGCGACCGCGACGTCGTCTGCCACGCCTCCGCCTGGCCGCTGAATGAAAAGGACGACGTGCGCATCAAGATGTGCATCACGCCGACGGCGGAGGACTTCACCGTCATCCACCACGAGCTGGGTCACGTGTACTACTTCCTGGCCTATAACAAGCAGCCCTTCCTGTTCCGCAATGGCGCCAACGACGGCTTCCACGAAGCCATCGGCGACACGGTGGCGCTGTCGATCACGCCGGATTATCTGAAGAAGGTCGGCCTGATGGAGCAAGCCCCGGAAGCCGACGCCGATGTCGGCGACCTGCTGAAGCGCGCGCTGTCGAAAGTCGCGATCCTGCCGTTCGCCTACTCGGTGGACAAGTGGCGCTGGGATGTCTATGCCGGCAAGACCAAGCCGGATGACTACGACAAAACCTGGTGGCAGTTACGCGAGCAATACATGGGGATGAAGCGCCCGGCCGCGATGGTGGCGGGCGGTTTCGATGCCGGCGCCAAGTACCACGTGGCGGCGGACGTGCCGTACGCGCGCTACTTCCTCGCCGACATGCTGCAGTTCCAGTTCCACCGCGCGCTGTGCCGCGAGGCCGGTTATGCGGGTCCGCTGAACCGCTGCTCGGTGTACGACAACGCCAAGGCCGGCGCCAAGCTGCAGCAGATGCTGGCGATGGGCGCCAGCAAGCCATGGCCGGAAGCGTTGAAGGCGATATCGGGCGAGGACAAGATCGACGGCGGCGCGCTGCTGGAGTACTTCGCCCCGCTGAAAACGTGGCTGGACCAGCAAAACGCCGCCTTCGCCGCCGCCCAGAAATAAACTCCTGAGCCATAAGAAAAAAACCCTCGCCGGCTTGCGCTGGCGAGGGCTGAAGAGCTCAGATACTACCGGTTTAGAACTTGTAGTTCACGCCAGCGATCACGGTGCGGCCATACTTCGCGTATTCCAGCTGCTGGGCGCGGTCGCCGTTATAGGTTTCATACGCGGCGTTGCGCAGGTTGTTGACCTGCAAAACCAAGCCAACACCCTTCATCGCACCGCTGTTGAAGGTGTAGCCGATCTGGAAGTCGACGACATTCTCACCCACCACATAACGCAGCGCGCGGTCGTTCGAGAAGTTGCCGATCTCGCCGACGAAGTCGGAACGACGACGCTGGCTGATGCGCGTTTCAAACCCATTCTTCTCGTAGTAAGCGGTCAGATTGGTGGTGCGCTTCGACAGGCCCGGCAGCGGGATGTTCGAACCGATGCTGCCGCTTGGATCTTCAATGGCGATCTTGCTGTCGGTGTAGGTGGCGCTGGCGCTCACACCGAAGCCGTCGAGCACCGGGGTCAGCATGTTCAGCGGCATCGAGCCGGACAGCTCCACACCCTTGAGGATGCCACCGTTGCCGTTATAGGCGGCGGTGTAGTTACCGGTGCGGCGGTTCAGCGGCAGGCCATCAGCCGTCACGAAACCTGCCGGGAAGTAGTTGGAGAAATCGTATTCCTTGGTCTGCGTGAAGATGTAGGTATCCAGCTTCTTGAAGAACGCGGCGGCCGCGACATACGCCTTCTTGGCGAAATACTTCTCGTACGAAATGTCGACCGCCTTGGCGCGCCATGGGTCCAGGCGGGCATTACCGCCGCTGGCGCTCGGCTCGCGCTTGGCGGTGTCGACGTTGATTTCCAGCGCCGAACGCAGCTGGTCCACCCGTGGGCGCGCCAGTTGCTTGGCCAGGCCGAAACGCACGGTCTGGTCGTGTTCGAAGCCGAACGCCAGGTTCAGGCTCGGCAGGAAGTCGGTGTAGCTCTTGCCGTCGTGGACCGGCTTGATCTGGCTGCCGGCCGGCGCGCTGTTGTCGACATAGCGCGAATCGGACGACTGGGTGGTGTTCTGCATCTGCACGCCCACGTTACCGCGCAGGCTCACCGTCGGGCTCAGTTCCGTCTCGATGTTGGCCTTGGCGAAGCTGGTCACGACTTTCTCGTTGACCGTCCACGCTTTCGGGATCAGGTAGGTCAGGTCTTCGCTCGGCTGGAACGACATGAACTGGCTGACCATGCCCGGCACGTTCCAGGTCGGAATCGAGCCGGCGCCGGCGAAGCCGAGGTCCGCATTGCCATACTGCAGGCTGCCAGGCACGGCGATCGGCGCGCCGACCAGGTTGATGGCGCCTTCCGCCTGGCGCTTGCTCTTGCTGCGGTCGGCGTAGTTGACGCCGAAGTCGAAGCTCGAGAACACTTTTTCCAGATCGCCGCCGGCACGCACGTTGGCGGTCAGCTTGGCGCCCTTCAGTTCGTCTTCCACGCTCGGCACCTTGCCATAGCCGGAGCCGTAGATGGTGTTGCCGACGAACAGGTTGGCCGGGTTGCTGTAATCAAGGCCGGTGGTCAGGCGCGAGTAGCCGCCATTGCCGTAGCCCAGGCTGACCTTGTCGAGCAGGGCCGAGGCGCCGCCGTTGCTGTATTGCAGATTGTTTTCCAGGCCGGTTTCGTTGCGCTTGGCTTTCGAGTAGTTCAGGTCGGCGAAGATGGTGAAGTCGTTGTTGCGGAATTCATTGCTCCAGCCCAGCGCGCGGATATCGTCCTTGCGCTTGTTGTACATGCCGCGCACCAATGGACGCACGTTGTTGAGCGTGCCGCCGGCGATGGTGCCGTTGTTGACCTGCACCGGGTTGTAGTTCGATTCGCTCTGCTCAAGCGAGATTTCCAGCTGGTTGGCGGTTTCCTCGGCCTTGAAGCGCGACGCGTACACGTCAAGGATGCTGGTCCATTGCTTGTTCGGACGGTATTGCAGCACGCCCATGACGCCGTCGCGCTGGTTCTCGCCGCTGCGGGCCACGGCCTTGATGCCGTTCGAGGCGAAGGTGCCGGCCGGCAGGCCGTTGCGCGCATCGCGTTTCCACGGCTCGTACAAGCCGGTTTCATTGGACAGGATCGGAGTCTCCAGGCGCGCGTAGCCGAGCGCGATACCGATCGTGCGGTCGGCGAACTGGTCGATGTAGCTGGCGCTGAAGCGGTTGCCGGTGTCTTTCGCGTTGCCGATTTTGCCCAGCGAATTCTTCTCGCCACGGGCGTTCAACGCCACGGTGCGGCTGGAGAAGTTCAGCGGACGCACGGTTTGCATGTCGATGGTGCCGGACAGGCCCTGGCCGACCAGGCCGGCGTCAGGGGTTTTGTAGACGGTCACACCGCTCATCAGCTCGGACGGGTATTGATCGAACTCGACACTGCGATTGTCGCCGGTGCTGACCTGCTCGCGGCCGTTCAACAAGGTGGTCGAAAAGTCCGGCGACAGGCCGCGAACGCTGATGACCTGGGCACGGCCGGCGACGCGCTGGGCGGCCAGGCCTGGCAGGCGCGAGATCGACTCGGCGATGGAAACGTCCGGCAGCTTGCCGATGTCTTCAGCCGAGATGGCCTCGACGATGGAGCTGGAATCCTTCTTGACCGAGATCGCGCCCTCGATACCGCGACGAATACCGGACACGACGACGGACGCGATCGGCGCCTCGGTCGCCGCCGGCGCGTCGGCGGTGGTCTGCGCGTAGGCCGGGCTGGCCAACGCGGCGACAAACAAAGCGCATCCCGCTGCGACCGGCTTTAGTGGAAATGCAGCGGTCTTGCTGCGCTTATTTGCGAAAATACTCATTCAATGTCCCCTCAACACGACATAAATTAATTTCCCGCAACATCAGGCGCACCGCATCGGGGCGTCACAACTACACGGGAATCCAAGGAAAAGCTGACGTTCTCAAGACGTTCTGGCAAGAATTTTGTACTAAAACTAGATTCACTGTCAATTGAACTTCTGTTTACCTACGGATTGCCGGGCTTGGAGGCAAGCGGCTTCCCTATGAAGATGCGTTTGCCGTTGTATTTCCACTACAGGACTATGCCGAATCATATGTAGTAGAACTACATATTTTCCGAAAAAACGACGTGTTTTTGAAAGCAAATGTCAGTTTACTGCTGAGTTGTCGGCATGCCGGCGCCGTCGCAGGCCGCGAAAATGCGCGCTATTTCGTCACGCCGCCGAAAAACCACAAGATTTTTGTATTTCGAGTAAATTTCGCGGTGGCGCTCTGCTTGGTCGTGTCGTCCATACAGGGTATTCCCCGGCCCGGGGGAGAACATACCGGGTTCGAGCCGCGAAATCGGCTGTTGTAGTACGACTACGTAACGCCCACCGTGGATATCTATAAAGAAAAGCATGACACTGGAGATACAACAATGAGTTTTCGCCTGACCGCGCTGTGCGCCGCCATGTCCTTCGCTTCGCTGGCATCGGCCGCAACGACAGCCACCGCCAACTATCCAACCTGGGACGGCAAGCCGGAGACCGTCCGCTATGCGACGCCGGATGCCAACGCAGCGCTGCGCAGCTACACGCAGGCGACCACGATGCGCGTGCGCGAAGGCGGCAAGCAACAAATCACCTATCAGGAATCGGCGGCCCTGCCGACGGTGCGCAGCGGCACCCTGGCCTTCGACGCGCTGTTCGCGCTGGCCGGTGTCGAGATGAAGCAGGACGCCGTCAGCGAAATCCGCGACGGCAGCTACAACGGCGGCAACGCCATTCCCTGCGAGTGCTTCGAGACCGGCGAGTTATGGCACTACGTGTGGACCCGCGACCTGTCCTACGCCGCGTCGCTGGGCCTTGGCATGCTGGATCCGCAACGCGTGCGCAACTCGCTGCTGTTCAAGCTATCCGGCTATCGCGATGGCGTGCAGCCGGGCGCGCACGTCGCCGGCAGCGCGGACGGCCTGCAGATCATCCAGGACACCGGCAGCGGCGGCAGCTGGCCGGTCAGCACCGACCGTGTCAGCTGGGCCTTCGGCGCCGACGAAGCGCTCAAGGCGCTGGCGCCGGAGGAGCGCCGCGCGTTCGCCGCCACCGCGCTCAAGGCGCTGACCAACACCCTGGAAAACGACAGGATCGCCGTCTACAACCGCGCCGATGGCCTGTACAACGGCGAAGAATCGTTCCTCGACTGGCGCGATCAAAGCTATGCGGCCTGGATACCGGGCGACCTGGCCAGCATGGCGACATCGAAGGCCTTGTCGACCAACGCCGGCCATTACAAGGCGCTGACACTGGCCGCGCAACTGGCGGAGGAACAAGGCGACAAGGCGCTGGCCGCCAAGTACGCGGCGTGGGCGGCCGATCTGAAGCGCGCCATCAACCAGCGCTTCTGGCAGGCCGACACCGGCATGTACAGCAGCCTGACCGCCGGCCACTTCGACGGCGCCCCGCTGTACAAGTATGACTGGCTGGGACAGTCGCTGGCCATCGTCACCGGCATCGCCGACGAACGGCAGGCGCAAAGCATCCTGGCGCGTTATCCGCATGGCCCGCTCGGCGCGCCGGTGATCTTCCCGCAGCAGGCCGGCATGGCCGTCTATCACAACCGCGCCATGTGGCCTTTCGTGACGGCCTACGGCCTCAAGGCGGCGGCCATGCACGGCAACGTGGCGGTGGCCGACGCGGCCTACGACACGCTGATGCGCGGCGCCGCGCTGAACCTGTCCAACATGGAGAACCTGGAATGGATCTCCGGTCAACCGATGCTGGAGGATAAGCGCAAGGTGGACGGCAAGCAGGTCGACCTGAGCGGACCGGTGGTCAACTCGCGCCGCCAACTCTGGTCCGTGGGCGCCTATCTCGGCATGGTGGTGGGCGAGGTATTCGGCGTGCGGACGACCGACAGCGGCATCGCGCTGCGGCCTTTCGTTACGGCCAAGCTGCGCCGGGAGGCGTTCGCCGGCACCGACGTGGCGACGCTGGACAACCTGAAGGTGCGCGGCAAACGCCTGCGGGTGCGTCTGCTTCTGCCCGCCGCCGCGCCATCCGGCACGCAAGGTTACTACGCGGTCGACAACGTGACGGTGAACGGCAAGGCCGCCACCCAATCGCTGGATTGGTCGGCGCTGGCCGGCGACAACCAGATCGACATCCGTTTGGGCGAGCTGCTGCCAGGACGGCAAGAGAAGCGCGACGTCCGCGCAAAACCGCTGGTCGAAGATCCGTCGGTGTACGCGCCATCCGAGCCGCACATCGCCAAGCTGGAACGCGGCAGCTACGGCTTCCCCACCCTGCACATCGCCTATCCCGGTTCCCCCTCCGGTGCCAGCAAGGGTGTGGTCTACAACATCTATCGCAACGGCGAACTGGCGACGCAACGCATCACGGCGCGCAAGTGGGCCGATCGCCGCGCGCCGCGACCCGGCAAGGGCGATGGCGATGGCGGAAATGTGTGCTACGCGGTGGAGGCGATGTATAGCGGTTCCGGCAACCGCAGCCACCACAGCGCGCCGGTGTGCCTCGAAACGGGGCTCGAAATCGGCGCCGCCGACGCCCGCATCCAGTCTGGCATTGCCGCCACCGGCGGACGCATCGCCGGCTGGGGCGCGCCGGCGGACAAGTTTGCGGTGAACGACATCAAGGTGGCGCGCGACGGCAGCTATGCGCTGCAGATCAAGTACCGCAACACCGCGCACCAGATCAACCTGGGCATCAGCGGCGGCGTAAAATGGCTGTCATTGAAGGACGACAGCGGCAAGATCGTGGCCGGCGGCGTGGTTCAGTTGCCGCACTCGCCGGATCAGGCAGGCCCGTCGTATTCGACGCCGATCCGCGCCGTGCTGAAGGCCGGCGGCTACCGCCTGGAACTGGAGGACCACTACAACATGACCTACCTGAAAAGTAACACCACCTACAGCGACGCCGGTGGCGTGAAGGGACCGTCGAACAAGTTCGACATCCACGGCGTGCGCGTCATGCCGGTGGCACCGCAGGCCGGCGCCGATGCCGGCGCCAGCGCTGGCGCCGACGCGGCCGCCGCGCCCGCGCCGGCCGGCACCATCCGCATCGTCGAAAATTTCGCGTCGCCGCAACTGGGCAACAGCCGCAATCTGCGCATCTACCTGCCGCCGGGTTACGAAGCCAATCCGCAGCACCGCTATCCGGTACTGTACATGCACGACGGCCAAAACCTGTTCGACGCCAGGACCGCCGCTTTCGGCGTCGCATGGGATATCGGCATCACGATGGACCGCCTGATCGCCAGCGGCGCGATCGAGCCGGCCATCGTGGTCGGCATCGACAACACCAAGGCGCGCATGGACGAATACACGCCCTGCTGCGACCCGAAACACGGCGGCGGCAACATCGACGCCTACATGGCATTCATCGTCGATACGGTCAAGCCGTGGGCCGACGCCAACCTGCGCACCCTGCCCGGCCGCGAGCACACGGCCATCATGGGTTCCTCGCTGGGCGGCCTGGCCTCGGTGTATATCGCCCAGCGGCATCCGGAGATCTTCTCCAAGGCCGGTGGCGTATCGGGCTCGTTCTGGTGGAATGACGGCGCGTTCATGAAAAACGTGCCCGCGCGGCAGCCGGTCAAGTTCTACCTCGATGCCGGGTCCAAGAAGGACGGTATCGAGCATACGCTGAAGATGCGTGACGCCATGCTGGCGCAAGGCTACAAACTGGATGAGGATTTGTATTTTTACGAGTCACCCGACGGCATCCACAACGAAAAATCGTGGGCAGCGCGCGTGCACCTGCCGCTGACCTGGTTCTTCGCCGCTACGAAGTGATCAACTCGATGCACCGGCCGCGGTTGGCCAGCAAGGTCTCCACCTCGCCGGGCGAGACGGCGGGGCTGAGGCAAAAGCCGAACGCTTCGTCGCAGTTCATCGCCATCAAGCGCGCCAGCTGATCGCCGGTTTCGACGCCGCCGGCGATCACCCGCATGTTCAGCGTGTGAGCCATGGCGATGATGGCGCGCACCATGGCGCCGTCGGCCGCGCCCTTGGTGGCGGCCGTGTTGGCGGCCTTGGGGCCATCATGCATGTCGGCGGGCTGGCGCGCGCCCTGCAGCTCGTCGATAAAGCCCTTGTCGATCTTTACCACGTCAACCGGGAAGCGCCGCAGATAATTGAGCGAGGCGTAGCCGGTGCCGAAATCGCTGATCGAGATGCGCACGCCGAGCTCCTTCAAGCGCCGCAAGGTGCCCTCGCAATTCTGGTTACGGTCGATCAGCATGCCTTCAGTGATTTCCAGCTCGATCAGGTGGCCCGGCACGCCCGCCTGCTCCAGTATCGCGGCGAAGGTCTGGGCGATGTCCTTCTGGTAGAACTGGCGCGGCGACAGATGCACGGACACCGTCAGCGGCAGTCCGCGGTCCATCCACAATCGCGCCTGCGCCGCCGCCGTCGCCAGCACCCAGGCGCCGACCGGCAGGATCAGCGCACTCTCCTCGAGCACCGGCAGGAAATCGAGCGGCATCACCAGGCCGAGCTCCGGGTGGTTCCAGCGCAGCAGCGCCTTGACGCCGGTGATGCGCTGTTCGCGCAGGTCGAGCCTGGGCTGGTAGGCCAGCACGAATTCCTTGTGGTCGAGCGCGTGCCGGAGCGCGGTCTCCAGGATCAGCCGCGAGTACGCCTTCACCTGCATGCTCGGCAGGAAGCGCACGCTGGTGCCCTTGCCGCGCTGCTTGGCCGCGTACATCGCCAGGTCGGCCTTCTCGACCAGGTCTTCGATGCTCTCGTCGTCATCCGGGTAGACCGCCACGCCGACGCTGGCGGCCACCGGCAGCGACTCGCCGTGGATGGTGAACGGCGCGCCGATGGCGGCGATGATCTTCTCGGCCACCTGGCGCGCGTCGTCGGCCTCGCGCAGCTCCGTCAGCAACAGGATGAACTCGTCGCCGCCCTGGCGCGCCACGGTATCGACCTCGCGCACGCACTGCCGCAGCCGCTGCGAGAACTGCACCAGCACCTGGTCGCCGGCGTCGTGGCCGAGCGTGTCGTTGATATGTTTGAAATGATCGATGTCGACGAACAGCACCGCCAGCAGGCTTTTGTGGCGCCGCGCGTAGGCCACGCCGTGTTCGAGCCGCAGCTGGAATTGCAGGCGGTTGGGCAGGCCGGTCAGGCAGTCGTGATGGGCGATGAAGTCGAGCCGCATTTCGGTGTCGCGCTGCGTTTCCAACGCACTTTGCAAATGCGCGCAGCGCCGGCGCAGCACGCGCGCGCGCGTTTCGCCATACCATAGCGCCAACAGACACGGGGTGACGCCTATCAATGCCGGCCACAGGAGCTCCATGGGATCCCTCTTCTTCTGGTACAGCGGTGAAGAGCGAATCATAATGGATACTGCCCGTCAGCAATGGGCGTTCGGCGGAGCGCTTGACGGGCGTCAAACCAAGTTCAGATGTTCCTCAAGCCGGCAATAACTTGCGCCGTTCAGGCGCCGGCAAGCGCGCGGCCGGCCCTTGGGCCTGCTCCTCCAGCTTGAAAATGCTGACCGCCTCCGTCAGGCTTTCCGCCTGCTGCGTCAGCGCCTCTGCCGCAGCGGCGGCCTCCTCCACCAACGCGGCGTTCTGCTGCGTCACGCTGTCCATCTGGCTGATGGCGATGCTGATCTGCTCGATGCCGTCGCGCTGCTCGCCGCTGGCGACCGAAATCTCGCCGATGATGGCCGTCACCCGCTGCACGCTGCTGACCACCTCGCCCATCGTCTCGCCGGCCTGCCCGGCCAGCCGGCTGCCGGCCTCGACGCGGCTGACCGAGTCGCCGATCAATGCCTTGATCTCCTTGGCGGCCGACGCCGAGCGCTGGGCCAGGTTGCGCACCTCCGACGCCACCACCGCGAAGCCGCGCCCCTGCTCGCCGGCGCGCGCCGCCTCCACCGCCGCGTTGAGCGCCAGGATGTTGGTCTGGAAAGCGATGCCGTCGATCACGCCGATGATGTCGACGATCTTGCGCGAGGATTCGTTGATCGAACCCATCGTCTGCACCATCTGCTCGACCGCGTCGCCGCCGCGCTCGGCCACCCGCGAGGCGACGTCGGCCAGCTTGCTGGCCTCGTTGGCGTTGGCGTTGTTCTGCTGGACGGTGGTGGTCAGCTCCACCATCGCCGCCGCCGTCTCCTCGAGCGAGCTGGCCTGCTGCTCGGTGCGGCCCGACAGGTCCAGGTTGCCGGCGGCGATTTCCACCGTCGCGCCGTGGATGGTCTCGGTGCCGGCGCGCACCTTGCCGACGATGCCGCTCAGATTGGTCTGCATGGTCCTGAGCGCGCCTAGCAACTCGCCGATCTCATCCTTGCTATCGACCCGCACCTCGCTGCGCAAGTCGCCGCCGGCCACCGTCTGCGCCACACCCACGGCGGCGTGCAGCGGCACGGTGATGCTCTTGATCAGCCAGAACACCGTCACGCAGCCGACCACCAGGGTCACCGCCAGGGTGATGCCCATGACCAGCATCGCCTCGGCGTGCGCGGCCCGGCTTTCCTCGTCCATCTGCCGCATCAGGCGGCTCGACTCCTTGCCGATGTAGGCGACGATATCGTCGATCTTCTTGGTCGGCTCGCGGTCCATGCCCTTGACCAGGTTGTCGACCACCTTGGCGCTTTCGGGATTGGCGGAGTCGTATTGCTTGAGCGCCTCGAGATAGCGCGCGCCGAGCTCGCTTTGCGTCTTGATGGCGTCGTCGACCAGCGGGGTGCCCAGCTTGAGCGCGTCGAGTTGCGCATCCAGTTTTTGCAGGTTGGCGCGGGTGGCCTCGCCGGCTTTGACGAAGGCCTTGGTGTAGCGGTCCAGCTGCGCCGGATCGTTGCCGCGTATAAGGATGTTCTTCCACTCCTGCACCTGGATCTTGAATTCGACCTGCGCGCCGCGCGCGGTGTCGATGGCCTGGCTGATCGCCAGCGAGCGCTGCAAGGCCTGCAGGCTGCGTGCGTCGCTGTCACCAAGCGCGCGCCAGCCACCCGTGGCAACAATGGCAAGCGCGACAAAAAAGAACGCGCCCAGCAACCCCAGTCGAACCCCTATCTTCAGATCGCCGAGTTTCATAGTTTTTCCTATGGCAAGAGTTGACTTTCATCATGCGCTTGCCGCGCAAGGATGCCAAGACCGGCATGCTGGAAACAGGAAGGATTCGCGCCGTTGCAACAGATCAGGTCGGCTGGGGAGAAAACTCGATGCAGTAAATATTGGTAGGACGATCATTCGGCGGCAACGGCCGGTTCTCGACGAAGCTCAGGCCCAGCTTGTGCAGCAGGCTGATCGAATTGACGTTGCCCGGGTCCGTCAAGCCCAGCACACGCTTCATGCCCAACACGCCGCGCGCGTAGGCCAGCACGGCGACCGCCGCCTCATGGGTATAGCCCTGGCCGAAAAACGCGGGGCGGATGGCGTAGCCGATATCGGGCCCGGGCAGCGTATCGCGCTGGATCAGGCCGCACAGGCCGAGCGCCCGGCCGTCGCCCTTGCGCTCCATCACGTACAGCGAATGGCCGCAGCGCTGCTGCATCGCGCGCGGGCCGTCGATGATGGCGGTGCGGGCGTCGTCGAGGCTGCGGATGCCTTTGTCGCCGATGAATTCCAGCCACGTCGGATCGTTGACCAGTTCGTAATAAAAAGCGGCGTCATCGACTTCGATGGTGCGCAGGCGCAGGCGTTCGGTGTCCAGTATGTTCATGAAGTCAGGCGTCGGGCCAATGGGAGGGGTCGTCCAGCAACTGGTACATGACGTAGACGTCGACGTAGCCCAGGTACTGGTGGTAATAGGCGCGCGGCAGGGTGCCGACGATGGAGAAACCAAGTTTTTTCCACAGCAGCACGGCGGCTACATTGGAACTGACCACGTAGTTGAACTGCATCGCCAGGTAGCCTTGGGCGCGGGCGCGGTCGAGGCAGTCACCGCCGAGCAACTTGCCGACGCCGACGCCCTGGGCCGCCGGGCTGACCATGAACGAGGCGTTGGCGACGTGGCCGCCACGGTCGCGCTGGTTGGGGATCAGGCGGTACATGCCGACCAGGCGTTCGCCGTTGAGCAGCGCGACATACGCTTGCACGCCGGGGCCGAACCAGTAGGCGTGGCAATCTTCGCGGCTGGTATCGGCGGCGAAGTAATAAGTATCGCCGCTGGCGATGAGCTGCTGGAAAATTTCCCACATGGCGCCGAAGTCGGCTTCCGTGGCGGCGCGGATGGCGATTTCTTTCAAGTGGGCTCCAGTACGGATAATGTAAGTCCAACGGAAACGCGTCGGGCGGATTAGGCGGAACGCCGTAATCCGCCAATGCATGCGCTGTCGAAACGCATGCATTGGCGGATTACGCTTCGCTAATCCGCCCTACGTGTCACCAGAAAAATCATGCTCGATTGTCATGGATTTCCGCCGGCAAGTCCAGCCAAGTCCAGCCGCTAACGGTTCAGGCGGAAATTGACGCTGTCGGCCCGGCCCGGCAAATTGAGCCGCGCATGCGCGCGCGGCGATTCGGCGATCACCTCGCCGCGCCGCATCACCAGGCGGCGCGCCGCGCGCAGCCGGATCGCCTCCACCGGATCGGCCGCGTCCAGCAGCACCAGGTCGGCGTGGTTGCCGACCGCGATGCCGTAATGCTCCAGCCCGAGGATGCGCGCCGGCGTCGTCGTCACCGCCTCGAAGCATGCGCGCATCGCGTCCTGCCCGGTCATCTGCGCCACGTGCAGGCCCATCTGCGCGACCTCCAGCATGTCGCCCGAGCCCAGGCTGTACCACGGATCCATCACGCAGTCGTGGCCGAAGGCGACGTCGATGCCGGCCGCCAGCATCTCCGGCACGCGCGTCATGCCGCGCCGCTTCGGATAGCTGTCGTGGCGCCCCTGCAAGGTGATGTTGATCAGCGGATTGGCGATGGCCGCCACGCCGCCCTCGCGTATCAGCGGCAGCAATTTGCTGACGTAATAATTGTCCATCGAGTGCATCGACGTCAGGTGCGAGCCGGTCACCCGGCCGTGCAGGCCGAGCCGGTTGCTTTCATAGGCCAGGGTTTCGATGTGGCGCGAATGCGGATCGTCCGATTCGTCGCAGTGCATATCAACCCGCAAGCCTTTGTCGGCGGCGAACTCGCACAGGATGCGCACCGATTCGGCGCCGTCGGCCATGGTGCGCTCGAAGTGCGGAATGCCGCCCACCACGTCGACGCCCATGGCAATGGCGCGTTTGAGATTGGCCAGCGCCGTCGGACTGCGCAGCACGCCGTCCTGCGGAAACGCCACCAGCTGCAAGTCCAGATACGGCGCCACCAGCCGCTTGACCTCCAGCAGCGCCTCGACCGCCAGCAGGCGGTCGTCGCACACATCGACATGCGAGCGGATCGCCAGCAGCCCGCGGGCCACGGCCCAGTCGCAATACTGCAACGCGCGCTCGATCAGCGCCTGCTGCGTTAGGTCCGGCTTCAACTCGCCCCACAGTGCTATGCCTTCAAGCAAGGTGCCCGAGGCGTTGACCCTCGGCAGGCCGTAGCTGAGCGTGGCGTCCATGTGGAAGTGGGCGTCGACGAAGGGCGCGCTGACCAGATCGCCACCGGCGTCGATCTCGCGCGCGGCGGTGATCGGCAGCGCGAGGCCGATGGCGGCGATACGCCCGTGTTCGACGGCGATATCGACACCTTGCCGGCCATCGGCCAGATTGGCATTTCGGATGACCACATCCATGGAGACGCTCCCGGCGTTGTTTTTCAGTAAGTCGATTGTAGTCATTTTCAGATAAAACCACCACTTGTTGCGCCGCAGCAATCGACGTGTGTTTCGGGGACGTTTTGCGCTGGATCAAACTTCCGTGAAGTAGTGCTCACTCCGCATTTTTCCTAGCGGCACTCTTTCCGCAGTGGTACAAAAAATAACTTTCCAAGGCTGTTGTTCGTCGCTAGAATGTTCTCATATTGCATCGCAACAGACGTTCCACCGTCGTCCAGGAGAAACCATGTCTTCGCTTACCGAACAGTTTTCCGCCGTCACCAAGTCGCAGTTGGAAGCACAGTTTAAGATTTTTAATACCTTCGCCAGCACCGCCGTCGACAGCGCCGAAAAAGTCATCGCGCTTAATCTCAGCACCACCAAGGCCTCGGTCGAGAAATCGTCGGCAGCCGCCAAAAAGCTGCTGGAAGCCAAGGGTCCGCAGGAGCTGTTCGGCCTGAACGCGGGGCAGCCGACCGGCTTCGACAATCTGCTGGCCTATGGCCGCCAGTTGGTCAGCATCGCCACCGCCGCCCAGACCGAACTGCTGCAAAGCGCGCAGAGCGGCATGAAACAGGCACAGGAACAGGCGCAGCAGCTGGCCAGCACGTCGCCGCTGGCGGCAGTGGCCAAGCCGGTCCTGGCCGCCGCCCCGGCGCCCGTCGCCACGCCGGCGCCACTCGCATCGGTCGCCCCGGTCGTCGCGCCGCTGGTCGAAACCGCACCGGCTCCCGAGCCTGCCGCGCCGCCGGCGACCCTGTCCGCCGCCGTTTCGGCCGCCGTGGCCGTGGCAACGCCGGACAGCGCGCCGGTGATCGCGGAAGCCTCGACCGCCTCGGCCAACGAACCGCTCGCTTCGCCGCCACAGAAAGCGGCCAAGAACCCGGTCAAGCCGAAGCCGGCCGCCGCCCCGATCGAGCCGCCCGCGCCGGTCGAAGTCAAGGCCGAGGTCAAGCCCGACCCGGTGAAATCCGCCTTCCCCGCGCCGGCACAAAAGCCGATCGCGCTGGCGCCGGAGACCAAGCCGTCCAAGCTGAAGGAAGTGGCGCCGAAAGGCAAACCGGCGCCGGGCAAGCCGCTCGACATCATCAGCGGCGGCAAGGGCAAGAAATAACAGGCCGCTCCGCGCACCAGGCGCACGCACACGCACACGCATCAAACCAGCGGGCTCCGGCCCGCTTTTCTTTGCCTTGCTGTATCCTAACGGACTACGCGCCGGCAACGTTCCGCCGGCCCCACGCTATTCCGAGGCAACATGTCTACACTCTCAGCGCTGATTGGCGGCTTTGTACGCCAGCACAGCCGCGCCTATGCCGTCTCCGGCCTGATGCTGGCCGGCGTGGCCACGCTCACCGTTTGGGTGCCGCGCAAGGTCGGCTCCATGATCGACGGCCTGGCCGCCCACACCCTGTCCGGCAACGCCCTGCTGATGGAAATCGGCGGCCTGCTGCTGATCGGCCTGGCCATCTATTTCCTGCGCGTGGCGTGGCGCCAGATCCTGTACGGGGCCGCCTACAAGCTGGGCGTGTCGCTGCGCACCCGCCTGTACGCCCGCATGTCGCTGCAGGGCGCCGGCTTCTACCAGCGCCAGCGCACCGGCGACCTGATGGCGCTGGCCACCAACGATATCGACGCCATCGAGATGGCCGCCGGCGAGGCCATGCTGGCCGGCTTCGACGGCGCGCTGACCCTGGTGCTGGTGCTGGGCGTGATGCTGCTCGGCGTCGACTGGCGCCTGGCCTGCGTGGCGCTGCTGCCGTTTCCGCTGATGGGCTGGGCGTTCTGGTATATCTCCGGCCACATCCACACCGCCTCCACCGATTCGCTCAAGCGCTTCAGCGACTTGAACGACCATGTGCAGGAAACCCTGTCCGGCGTGCGCACCCTGCGCGCGCTCGGCCTGGAACAGCGCAGCGCCCAGCAGTTTGGCGAGCTGGCGCGGCATGCGTCCGACGCCAGCCTGCGCGCGCAGGTGTGGGAAGCGGCGTACGAACCGGCCGTTGGCCTGACCCTGACCGCCGCCAGCGCGCTGACCATCGGCGTGGGCGGCTATCTGGTGTGGCAAAACCAGCTGACCATCGGCTCGCTGACCGCGTTCACCATGTACCTGGGCCAGCTGATCTGGCCGATGTTCGCCGCCGGCTGGGTGCTGTCGCTGATCGAGCGCGGACGCGCCGCCTGGGCGCGCCTGCAACCGATGCTCGACGCGCCGCTGGCCATCGACGACCACGGCAGCCTGACCAAGGTCGAACCCGGCCCGCTGGCGCTGACTGACGTCGGCTACGCCTATCCGGAACAATCGGCGCCCGCCCTCGGCGGCATCACGCTCGAACTCAAGCCTGGCCAGACCCTGGGCCTGGTCGGCCCAACCGGCAGCGGCAAATCGACCCTGCTGCGCGTGCTGATGCGCCAGCTCACGCCGCAATCGGGCAGCGTGCGCTGGAGCGGCCACCCGCTCGACCAGTACCGGCTGCACGCGCTGCGCGCGGCCATCAGCTGGGTGCCGCAGGAGTCGTTCCTGTTCTCGTCGTCGATCGCCGACAACATCGCGCTGGCCCGCCCCGGCGCCACCCGCGCGCAAGTCGAGCACGCGGCCAACCTGGCCGCCATCCACGACGACATCCTCAAGTTCCCGAACGGGTATGAAACCGAGGTCGGCGAAAAAGGCATCACCTTGTCCGGCGGCCAGCGCCAGCGCGTGGCCATCGCCCGCGCGCTGCTGGCCGATAACGACCTGCTGCTGCTCGACGACGCGCTGTCGGCGGTCGATACCGGCACCGAAACGCGCATCCTCGAGCACCTGGAGGAACTGCGCCAGGCGCGCCCGGGCCGCAGCGCCGTCATCGCCAGCCACCGCCTGAGCGCCGTCGTCAACGCCGACCTGATCGTCGTGCTGCGCGACGGCCGCATCAGCGAAACCGGCAGCCACGAACAACTGCTGGAGCAGGATGGCTGGTATGCCAGCCAGTGGCGCTATCAACAATTGGAAGCCAGTCTCGATGCCCTCTAATACCGAAGAAAAAACCGGCAGCCAGACGCGCCAGGCGTTCGCGCTGCTGCACCGTGCCGCCCGCCCCGACCAGCACCACCTGGGCTGGGCCGTGATGTGGCTGATGCTGGCCGCGCTGCTGGAGGTGCTCGGCCCGATCATGGGCAAGGCGCTGATCGACGAACACCTGCTGCCGCGCCACCTGGACTGGCCGCGCATGGCGGCGCTGCTGGCCGGCCTGCTGCTGACCGGCTGGATCGCCAGCGGCCTGCGCTACCTGCAACTGGTGCGCCTTTCCGGCCTGGCGATGCGCTCGGTGATGCGGCTGCGGCAAATGGTCTACGGCCACGTGCTGCTGCTGCCGATGTCGTTCTTCGACCGCGCCATCACCGGCCAGCTGGTCTCGCGCGTGACCAACGACACCGAGGCGGTCAAGAACCTGTACATCCAGGTGCTGTTCGTCATGCTCGACAGCACCATCGTCCTGGTCGGCACCATCGCCGCGATGGCGTGGCTGGACTGGCGCCTGATGTCGATGGTGCTGGCGCTGCTGCCGGCGGTGCTGGTGATCGTCTGGCTGTACCAGCGCTGGAGCGCGCCGGCCGTCACCCGCGCCCGCGCGCTGCGCAGCGACATCAACGGCCAGATGGCCGAGTCGATCGGCGGCATGAGCGTGCTGCAGGCGAACAACGCCGAGGCCCGCTTCGGCGCCCGCTTCGCCGCCACCAACCACGACCACTACACGGCGCGCCTGGCCGAGCTGCGCGCCAACGCCTGGCTGCTGCGCCCCGCGCTGGACCTGTTCAACATCATCCTGCTGGCGGCCGTGATTTTCATGTTCGGCAACCGGGAGATGACGGCCTCCGAGGTCGGCGTGCTGTACGCCTTCATCAGCTACCTCGCGCGCGTGATCGAGCCGCTGATCCAGATCACCATGCAGTTCAGCCAACTGCAGCAGGCGGTGGTGGCCAGCGCCCGCGTGGCGACCCTGCTGGACGAGGCGGCGGCCAACGAGCACGCCGCCGCGTCGCCGAGCAACGGCAACAACGCCCGAGCCGACAGCCGCAAGGTCGGCAACAACGACGGCGCCCGGCCTGCGGTGGCGATCAGCCATCTGAACTTCGCCTACAACGAAGGCCAGACGGTGCTGCACGACCTGTCGCTGGAGATTCCGCAGGGGGCGTTCTTCGGCATCGTCGGCCACACCGGCAGCGGCAAGTCGACGCTGCTGTCGCTGCTGCTGCGCTTTTACCCGGCGCGCCACGGCAGCATCGCCATTCACGGCGTGCCGCTCGACGAAATCGACAACGAGCGCTTCCGCGCCGAGGTCGGGCTGGTGCCGCAGGATCCGTTCCTGCTGGCCGCCTCCGCCCGCGAGAACATCGACATGGGTCGCGGCCTGACGCAGGCGCAGATCGAAACGGCCGCGCGCGCGGCGCACGCGCACGACTTCATCACGGCGCTCGACCAGGGCTACGACACCTCGCTGGGCGAAGGCGGCTCGCGCCTGTCGGTCGGCCAGAAGCAGCTGATCGCCATCGCCCGCGCGCTGGCGGGACAGCCGCGCATCCTGCTGCTCGACGAGGCCACCTCGCACATCGACTCGCAAACGGAGCAGATCGTGCAGGTGGCGATGGACGAATTGCGCGGCAAGGTGACGGTGATCGCCATCGCGCACCGGCTGTCGACGATCCGCGACGCCGACCGCATCATCGTGCTCAATCACGGCCGCATCGCCGAGACCGGGCCGCACGAGCAGCTGATGCAGATCGACGGCGGGCTGTATCAGCGGCTGTACCTGTTGCAGCAATTGGCCGCGTAATTACCACGGGGTTGCCACGGGGTTGCCACTAAGTTGATACGAAGTTGCCAACCCGGCCAGCTTGTTTTGTCAACATGTGCGCTTTTCGATGAAAAATACGCGTACCACGTCTTTCGAAGTTGCAACACGAATATAATTACCCGGACGACTCCGCAGTGGCGGAGCGCTTTCAGGGGGCTTGGCGTTGGCGGTGAAGAGAAACAGCTGGTGGTTGATCCAGGCGCGTAGCAGCGCACTGGCGGCGGCTCTCACGCTCTGCCCCTTGGCGGCCTTCGCCCAGATGGACGAGGCCGCGCTCAACAGCCGCCTGTTCGACATCCGCGAGCAAAGCCGCTTCGTGCCCGACAAGGCGCTGGCCGAGCTGCTGACCTTGCAGCCCGAGGCGGCCGACAAATCCCCGTACACCCGCGCCGAACTGCTGGTCCAGATCAGCGCCTCGCGCATGCGCATGGGCGACAACGCCGAGGCGATGGCCGGCGCCGAGGAGGTCATCGCCTACGGCAAGAGCCTCAAAGACAACGGCATCATCGCCAAGGGCATGCTGAACAAGGTCTACGTACTGTCCGCCAAGGCCGACATCGACGCCGCCCACGCCCTCGCCTTCGACGCCGAAAAACTGGCCGCGACCACCGACAACGCCGCGCTGCGCACGCAGGCGACCATCACCGCCGGCCAGAGCTACGCCGAGCAGGGCAACTTTCCGCAGGCGCTGATCAAGTTGCAGCAGGCGGTCGACCTGTCGCGCACCGTCAAGGACGATCCGGCGATGCCGGCGGCCGCGCTCAACGCGCTGACCACGCTCTACACGCAGATGAAGGAATTCGACAAGGCCTCCGCCAGCTTGGTGGAGCTGCTGGCCGAGACCGAAAAACTCAACTCGCCGGGCCGCATGGCGATGGCCAAGACCACCGAATATGGCCTGGCGATCGACTCCGGACAACCCAAACGCGCCCTGGCGGCGCTGCTGCGCACACTGCAACTGGTGCGCAAGCTGGGCGCCGAACGGATGGTCGGCTCCACGCTGGTCAACCTGTCGGACAGCTATCTCAAGGAGCGGGACTACCCGCGCGCCGCGCAATACGCGCTCGAAGCCTTGAGCGTGACGCAGCGCAGCAACGACGAATCGAGCACCGCCGTGGCGCGCATCAACCTGGCCCAAGCCTATCTGGCGATGGGCCGCATCGCCGAAGGCAAGGAACAGTACGAGGCGGGCATGGCGCGCTATGAGCGGGAAAACAACAAACCCTATCTGCAACAGGTGCTGCGCGAGTATGGCGAGGTGCTGGAGCGCTCGGGCGACCTGGCCGGCGCGTTGTCGGCCTACCACCGCGAGCGCGAGCTGTCGAACGAACTGTTCGAGAAGCAGCGCCAGAAAGCGGTGCTCGAGCTGCAGGAAAAATACGAGACCGAGAAGAAGCAGCGCCAGATCGAACTGCTCAGCCGGGAGAACCAGCTCAAGGGCGTGGAGATCGACAACCGCCGCCTGCAACAGCGCATCTGGTGGCTGCTGGCGCTGGTGTTCGGGCTGGCCTCGGTGATGATCGGCATGTTGTACCGCAAGGTGCGCAACGCCAACGCGCAGCTGGAGGAGAAAAACCTCGAGCTCAAGGCGCAATCGACGCTCGATCCGTTGACGTCGCTGTACAACCGGCGCCACTTCCAGGAGTACATGCGCGGACTCAAGCCGCACGAAAAGCTGCCGCCCGAAATCGAAAAGCGCGCCGAACACCGCAACGACATTGTCGGCGCGCTGTTCCTGCTCGACGTCGACCATTTCAAGAACATCAACGACACCTACGGCCACGCCGCCGGCGACGCCGTGCTCAAGATGATCGCCGAGAATTTGCGCATCGCGTTGCGCGAGACCGACATGATCGTGCGCTGGGGCGGCGAGGAATTCCTGGCCTTCCTGCCGGCCAGTCCGCGCCACGGCCTGGACGACATCGCGCGGCGTATTTTAACGGGCATCTCGTCGCAGACGATCCGCTATCAGGGGCACGATATTTCGGTGAAGGTGTCGGTGGGCTTCTCGCCGTTCCCGCTGACGCCGGGCGGCATGCCGCTGCCGTGGGAGCGCGCCGTCAACCTGGTCGACATGGCGCTGTACCTGGCCAAGTCGCACGGACGCAACCGCGCGTACGGGGTACGCGGCTTCGCCAACCTCGAACGGACATCGATGGAGGCGATCGAACAAGACCTGGAACGCGCATGGCGCGACGGATTCGTCGATTTGAGCGTGGTGTTGGGCGAGACGGCGGCGCAGGCGTTGACGCCGGCCGCCGCCTGACCTCACCGTTGGTTATTTGCCGGCCGTTACTTCGCCGGCGTACTGCCCGCTTCGCGCTCGCGCGCCTTTTCCTGCATCTTCTCGCCCGCCTGTTCCAGCTTGCGGCCGGCCGCATCGGTGGCCTCGTTGAACTTTTGCCCGGCGGTCGTGGCGGCGCTGTCGATCTTCTGCCCCGCCGTCTCGCCGGCGCGGTCCAGTTTTTCCCCGGCGGTCTCGGCGGCCCGGTCGATCTTCTGGCCGGTGTCCCTGGCCGCTTCGCTCATCTGCTGGCCGGCGTTCTCGCGCACCTGGCTCAGCTCGCTGCCAGCCTTGGCGGTGGCCTGGTCGACCTTGCGGCCGGCGCGCTCGGCCGGACCGGCCTCGCTCGGATCGTCCTTTTGGCAACCGCTCAGTAACGCCGCTACCGCCAGCAGCAAGGCGCCGGCGCCGCGAATGGTCGTGCTTGTATTAACAGCCATGATAGTCTCCCTCAAGAATTACATATTGTCATTAACATACAACATCCGGCGCCGATGCAGCGCACGGGACACGATGACAGGGAGACTGCGGGATCAGTCGATTTTCTTGGGAGGGGGCGGCGGCGTGAAGACGATGTTTTCAGACGTCGGCGCGGTGTCGCCGGCTTCCGATGTTTCCAGCCAGTTCAACAACTTTTCCATGCGCCGGATCAGGATACCCTTGCTGCTGATGTAGCCGACCTGCTCGAAGTTTTCCGGCTTGCTGACCATTTTGGACACCGTCGGCAGGTTGTCGGCCAGGCGCTCGAAGGCCTTGCGCGCCTTCTGCTCCCACTTGACCAGATTGGGCTCGTTGAAGCGGTTGCTCTCGTAATAGATGGTTAACGTCCGGTCATGATTGCCGAAACCGACAATGGCCGAACCCTTGCGCACCGTCTCCAGCACGTCTTCCTTGATGCTGGCCGTCGGCACGAACAACGCGGCGCGTCCGTTCGCGTCCGGGCGCTCCAGCGGCAAATCCTGTCCCATTATTACCGTCATATGCATCCTGTTGTTATGCCAAGGAGTTGCTGCTAGGCTATATTCCTGATTCTATATCGCTCCCTTGGTCATTACAAGGAGAATGCGCTGCGGCGTGGCGGCGACGCGAATGCCCATATGAAAGCGTTATAATCCCACCTTTAATGCGGCATTCCCCACGGCAGACCCTGTTTCCTTAATGACTACTCCCCGCTTCGGCGACATTCCCGACCACGCGGTCGACACGGCCGAGCGCAATGTGCGCGACACCCTGGCGCTGGCCATCGAACACGCCGCGCCGCGCGGCGCGCTGATCGTCTACGACACCCGCACCGACCTCAACCGGGCGCTGACCGAGGCCTACCGGCGCGTGGTGCCGGACGCGCGCTTCGTCGACTTCGACACCGTCTCGCCGGACGACGTGCTGGCCGCCTTCGCCGGCATGGCGGCGGGCGACCTGGTGGTACTGATCCAGTCGACCAGCTTCCGGCTCGAGGCCTTCCGCATCCGCATCGAGCTGTTCAAGCGGGGACTGAAGGTGATCGAGCATGTGCACCTGTCGCGCATGCCGGGTGAGCAGGGGCTGCACTACATCGATTCGCTGGCCTACGACCCGGCCTACTATCGCGGCGTCGGCCACGCGCTCAAGGCCCGCATCGACGCCGCGCAACACGGCGTGGTCGACAGCGGCGACGGCGAGCGGCTGGTCTTCGGCTCGCCGTTCGAATCGGCCAAGCTCAATATCGGCGACTACAGCGGCATGAACAACGTCGGCGGCCAGTTCCCGCTGGGCGAGGTGTTCACCGAGGCGCGCGACCTGGAGGCGGTCAACGGGCGGGTACGCATCTTCGTCTTCGGCGACACCGCCTTCCTGGTCAACAAGCCGGCCACGCCGGTGACGTTGATCGTTGAAAAAGGCCGGGTAGTGGGCGCCGAAAACGCCACGCCGGAATTCGACAACATGCTCGCCATCATCCGCGCGCACGAGGGCGAGGTGTGGCTGCGCGAGCTGGGGTTCGGCATGAACCGGGCGTTTTCGCGCGATTGCATGGTCGACGACATCGGCACCTTCGAGCGCATGTGCGGCATTCACCTGTCGCTGGGCGCCAAGCATGGCGTGTACGCCAAGCCGCAGTTCAAGCGCAAGGAGGCGCGCTATCACGTCGACGTGTTCGCGGTGACCGAGGCGGTGTATCTGGACGACGAGCAGGTCTACCGCGAAGGCGCGTGGCAGGTTAAGGTGGCTTAAAAACCATCTAAAACACGTAGGGCGGATTAGGCGGAACGCCGTAATCCGCCATCTGTGAGCCGCCGAGACGCACGCATTGGCGGATTACGCTACGCTAATCCGCCTACGTGGATCCGTGGTCCTTCAACTTGTTGTCCCAAGGCGGCACCGGCTGATACTCGGCCACCAGATAATCGATCAACGCCCGCACCTTCGGCGACAGCTGGCGGCTGGCCGGATACAGCGCGCTCAGATAATTGAGCGGCAGCTCCCAGTCCGCCAGCACCGGCACCAGCGCGCCCTCCCTCAGCGCGCGCCAGGCCAGGAAGGTCGTGTTGTAGACGATGCCCAGCCCCTGCTGCGCGGCCTGCTGCAGCACCAATCCATTATTCGCGGTGAACGCCGCCTGCACGCGCACCGTGCGCCGCTCCTCCCCTTTGCTGAAGTGCCACGCCGTGCCATCGGTCAGATGGCTGAAATGCAGGCAGCGGTGGTCGTGCAAATCCTCCGGCGTGCGCGGCACGCCATGCCGCGCCAGGTACTCCGGTGAGGCGCACAACACGCCCCGGCACGGCGCCAGGGGCCGCATCGCCAGCGCATGCACGTCCGGAATGCCGCCCACCCGTATCGTCAGGTCGAAGCCATGCTCGATCGGATCGAGCAGCGCGTCGTCCAGGTACAGCATCGGCGACAGCTGCGGGTGCAGCAGGTTGAAACGCGCCACCGCGCCGGCCAGCCATTCGCTGCCAAAGCTGGACGGCGCCTGTATCCGCAGCGGCCCGGCGAGCTCCGCGCCCGCGTGGGCGACCACCCGCGCCGCCTCGCGCGCCTGCTCCACCGTCGCCATGCACGGCGCAAGGTAGGCCTGGCCGGCGTCGGTCAGGCTCACCTCACGCGTCGAACGGTGCAGCAGGCGCGCCTGCAACCGATCCTCCAGTTGCAGGATATGCTTGCTGACCATGGCCCGCGTCAGCCCCAGACGGCGGCCCGCCTCGCTGAAGCTGCGCAGCCGTGCCACCTCGACGAATATCTCCATTGCGCGTAACTGATCCATGCCCGATTGTCTCCACTTTGACGACAATGTGTCAACCTTTTGCGGATTGTCCGGCCGCGCGCCGCGCCGTACAATGTTCGATCCTCACTATCACTCCGGAGCCGGGCATGCTGACAGACGCGCAAAAACAACAATACCAACGCGATGGCTACATCGTGCTGCCGGACTTTAAAAGCGCCGCCGAGATCGCGGGGCTGCGCGCGCGCGCCGCGCAGATTGTCAACGAATTCGACCCGAAAGGCGCCGGCATCTTCAGCACCGTCGAACAGGAAAAGACCACCGACGACTACTTCCTGCGCTCCGACAACACGATACGCTGCTTCTTCGAAGAGGAAGCCTTCGGCCCGGACGGCGAGCTGAAACAGGACAAGTCGCTGTCGATCAACAAGATCGGCCACGCGATGCACGATCTCGATCCGGTGTTCCGCAGCTTCTCGGCCGACGCCCGCCTAGTCGCCGTCGCCCGCGACTTGGGCCTGAACGACGCCCAGGTGTGGCAGTCGATGTACATCTTCAAGCAGCCCGGCATCGGCGGCGAGGTGCGCTGGCACCAGGACGCCACCTACTTCGACACCGATCCGGTGAGCGTGACCACGTTCTGGTTCGCGCTGGAAGACGCGACCCTGGAGAACGGCTGCATGTGGGCCGAACCGGGCGGCCATCGCGGCCCGATGCGCGAACGCTTCCTGCGCACCGGCGACCACGTACGCATGGAAAAACTGAGCGACATGCCATGGCCGGACGACAGCACCGCCGTGCCGCTCGAATGCAAGGCCGGCAGCCTGGTATGCTTCCATGGCCTGCTGCCGCACTACAGCGCGCCGAACCGCTCGGCGTTCTCGCGCCACGCCTACACGCTGCACGTCACCGACGCCGCCACCGAATACTCGCCGCTGAACTGGATTCAGCGCGACGCCAGCTTCCCGGTGCGGGGTTTCCTTTGATCGTACAAATCTTCGCCGCCCACTGGGGCAACAACGAGCTGGCGCCGCAGGTGTTCGTCGACCGCGTCAAGGCGGCCGGCTTCGACGGCATCGAAATGTCGCTGCCGCTGGACGCCGCCGCGCGCGAAGACTGGACCGGCCGCATCGCCGCCGCCGGGCTGGGACTGATCGCCTCGCAGTGGGAGACGGCGCTGGTGCCGGACTTCGACGCCCACCGCGACGCGCTGGACGAGTTGTTGAACAACGCCTGCGCCGCCAAGCCGCTGCACGTGAACTCGCAGACCGGCAAGGACTACTTCACGCCGGAGCAGAACGGCGCGCTGTTGGAACTGGCGCAGGCCATCTCGCGCCGCCACGGCGTGCCGATTTACCACGAGATCCACCGCAGCCGTTTCAGCGCGCATCCGATGCTGTTGCTGCCGTATCTGGAGCGGATGCCGGAACTGCGGTTGACGGCCGATCTGTCGCACTGGTGCTGCGCCTGCGAATCGCTGCTCGACGACCAGCCGCAAACCCTGGCCGCGACCTTGCCGCATGTGCGCCACATCCACGCGCGCGTCGGCCATCCGCAAGGGCCGCAGGTGGCGGACTTCCGCGCGCCGGAATCGCAGGCGGCGCTGGCGGCGCATCTGTCGTGGTGGGACGAGGTGGTGCGCCTGCGCCGCGCGGCCGGCGCCGGGCGCATGACGTTGACGCCGGAATTCGGCCCGGTGCCGTACACGCAAACGCTGCCCTACACGCAAAAGGAAGTGTCGAACGCGTGGGAGCTGAACGTGGCGATGCTGGCGCTGCTGCGCGAACGGTATTGCGATTGAGGGACCGCCCAGTTGTCACTGTGGCGGGTCCAATGGCAGCTCCAGGGTCACGCAGGTACCCTTCGCGGGTTCCGCCTCCACCCTGATCGTCCCCCGCAACACCCCGGTGACAATGTTATAAACGATATTCATCCCCAGTCCCGATCCGCCTTGCCCCAGTTTGGTGGTGAAGAACGGATCGAAGATCTTGTGCAGCGTGCCGGACGTCATGCCGACGCCGTCGTCGCGGAATTCCAGCGTCGCCGAGCCCTCGGCGCTGCGCCGCGCCCGGATATGGATGGCGCCACAATCCCGCCCGTCGAAACCGTGCAGCAGCGCGTTGCCGATCAAGTTGCTCAGCACCTGGCCCAAACTGCCCGGATAGGAATCGAACTCCAGATCCTGCGGCACGTCGACAACGACCTCGCATGCGTGTCGCCGCAGCTGCGTGGCGTAGGTCGCCAGCGTGTCGCGCACCACCTCCTCCAGACGAAAGGTGCGCCGCTGGCCGCTGGCCTGGTCCACCGCCACCTGCTTGAACGACGTGATCAGATCGGCGGCACGCGTCAACGAGTGGTTCATGATGTCGCAGGCCTTGCGCGCCTCGGCCAGGTGCGCCTCCAGCGCCGAGCGTTTCAGGCCGCCGTCGGCCGCCAGGCGCCGTTCGAAATCGCGCACCATGTCGCTCAACGCGCTGGCCGTCAGCAGGCTGTTGCCGATCGGCGTATTCAGTTCGTGGGCGACGCCGGCCACCAGCGCGCCCAGCGCCGCCATCTTCTCGGCCGTCACCAGGTTGGTTTGCGCCTGCTTGAGCGTCTGCACCACCGACGCCAGGTCGCTGCGCGCCTGCTCGACGTTGCTCTTTTGCCGCTCCAGCTCCGCCAGGCTGTGTTCCAGCCCGTGCTTGGTGTCGGTCAGGCGCCGCGCCGACACCAGCAGCGCCGCGATCAAGGCGCTGATGATGAATCCCGCCACGCCGATCAGCAGCACCGGCATCGACGAACTGCCGTAGCGCGAGCCCTCGTGGCCGTGGAAGCGCATCAGCCAGCGGCGATGGCCGACCGGCAGCACCTTCACCGACGTTAAATCCAGCGGCAGCAATTTGGCCGGCTCGATGGCATCGACCTTGCCGTCGCTGTCGTACAACAGTTTGTCGCCCGAGGCGGGCGGCATAGCCTTGCCGCCGTAGCCGCTGTCCTCGATCCGCACGTGCAGATGTTCGAGCAAGGGCGCGTCGATCACTTCGCGCATCAGGGTGTTGACGCGGAAGACGATGGCGACGAATCCCACCAGCGCCGCGTCGCGCTGCTCGGCCGTCTGGATCGGCATGCCGTTGCGGAAGACCGCCGCGCGGGCCACGAAAGCCGGCTCGCCGCTGTTGTCCTGCACCAGCGTGATGCGCTCGGTGGCGACGATGTCGCCGCTGTCGCGCGCCATCTCCAGCGACTTCAAATGCAGCGGCAGCGTCGCCAGATCGAGGCCGAAGGCATTCTCGTTGCCCCTGAGCGGCTCGGTGTATTCGATGATGTAGTGGACCGGGCGCCGGCTGGCCGGATGGACGTGGAACGCCGGATAGCCGCGCGGATCGACGCTGGTGTCGCCCCGCACCGACTCGGTGAACGCGGCCAACTGCGGTTCCGGCACCACCCGCACGAACTGGATCGCCTGGAAGCCGGGGTAGCGCCGGTCCAGTTTGAGCTCGCGGATGAAGCGGTTGAAACCGGCGCGATCGATGCGGTTGTCCAGCGCGTACATGCCTTTGATACTGAGCAGCATGTCGAAGTAGGTCTGCAGCCGCACCTCGGTGTCGCGCGTGACCTTGTCGGCGTCGCGCTGGAAGTTGGCCCGCACCTGCGCGCGCTGCTCGGTCGCCACCACGTAGCAAATGCCGATTGTCACGCATATGCCGATGGCGAAAGCCAGTAAGCCGCGCGAGCGCATGTCGGTCCCGGGTCAGGTCTCGACGAACGGCAGCGAGTCGCCGCCCTCGTCGCCCGGGCTGTCGCTATAGCGCTCGGCGATGGCCATGAATTCCTCCTCGGCCGTCAGCATCGCGTCCACCACGTCGGGATCGAAATGCTCGCCGCTGGCCTGGCGTATCATCTCCATCGCCGTCTCGTGGGTGAAGGCGGGCTTGTAGACCCGCTTGGAAATAAGCGCGTCGTAGACGTCGGCCACCGCCATCAGCCGCGCCGACATCGGTATCGCCTCGCCGGCCAGGCCTTCCGGATAGCCGGAGCCGTCGTACTTCTCCTGGTGCGAATAGGTGATCTCGCGCGCGTAGCGCAGGAAGGTGTTGGTGTAGCCGAGGTGGTTTTCGACGTTGACGATGGCGTCGCGCCCGTACACCGTGTGCATTTTCATGACGGAGAATTCGGCCTCGGTCAGGCGGTCCGGCTTGAGCAGGATGGCGTCTGGGATCGACACCTTGCCGATGTCGTGCAGCGGCGCGGCCTTGTACAGCGATTTGATGTTGGCGTCGCTGAGTTCCTCGGAAAAGCGCTTGTGCCCCTGCAGCTGGCGCGCCAGCGCGACCACGTAGTGCTGCACGCGGCGCAGGTGGTTGGGGGTCTCGTATTCGCGCGTCTCGGCCAGCGACGCCAGCGCCCAGATCATCGCGTCGAGCATCTGGCTCAGCTCCAGCGTGACCTCCTCGACCACGTGTTCGAGCAGGTTGCGCTGCTGCTTGAGCAGCTCGCGCGAGTGGCGCAGCTGCAGGTGGGTGTCGACGCGCGCGCGCAACACGTCGCCGACCACCGGCTTGACGACGACGTCGGCGCCGCCCTCCATCAGGGCTCGCTCCTGGTCATCCTCGGACGCCGTCTGCAGGAAGATCACCGGAATGTCGGCGGTGTCGGGATTCGATTTGAGCTGCTGGCAGACGGTGTAGCCGTCGATGTCAGGCAGCGCCGTGTCCAGCACAACCAGATGCGGGCGCGGCACCTGCTGCATCACCGACAGCGCCGCCCGGCCGCTGTTGGCCAGCCGGATTTCGTACTGTTTCTGCAACAGGCTATGCATCTCGATCAGACTGTCCGAAGCCTCGTCAACGATCAATACGATGGCTTTTTTGACGTTCATGTACCGCTACTCCCCCGGTTTGGTCCTATACAACCGCTGTCGCTTGCTGGTCCGCGCAGCATCCGACTCAATCATAACTGAGTGGGGCCGAATAACTAGCCTAATCTCCAGCCTAATCTGCCCCTAACATTTTTTTACACGCAATCGCTTGCAATTGTATAGCGCACTACCCATAATGAAAGCATGAACACGAAAAAACACCCCGACGACACCACGGCAGCCGCCGTACCGCAGCTGGACGGGCAGCTGTGCTTTGCGCTCTATTCGACATCGCTGGCGATGAGTAAAATCTATCGCAAGCTGTTGCGCGGACTGGGCCTGACCTACTCGCAGTACCTCGTCATGATGGTGCTGTGGGAGAAAAACGAGTTGACCGTCTCGGAAGTGGGCGAACGCCTGTTCCTCGATTCGGCCACCTTGACGCCGCTGCTCAAGCGCATGGAGCAGGCCGAATTGCTGACCCGCACCCGCGCCGCCAGCGACGAGCGCCAGGTCATCATCACGCTCACGCCGCAGGGCGATGCGCTGCGCCACGAGGCGGCCAAGCTGCCGCCGTCGATCCTGCAAGCGACCAAATGCACCCTGGACGAGGTGGTCGGCATGAAGCAGCAGCTCGACGCGCTGCGCGCCAGCCTGATGGCCTCGGCCGGCTAAGCGCATGACCACCTCCGCCCCGATTTTTACGCCGCCCGGCGACACCGTGGCGACACTGCGCGGCGCCGGCTACGCCTTGCTGGCGCCCGGCGACGTGGCCGCGCTGGCCGGCGTGACGATCGCCGAGCTCAATGCGCTCATCCCCGCCTGGGATGCGCTGGAGCTGGATAACTATCTGAAGGACGGCGGGCGCTATCGGCGCCGCCGCCATTCGTGCTTCGTGCAGGACGGCGACCAACTGACGCAGACGGCGCACCGCGCCCACTGGCAGCCGCTCGAGTACAACGCCCTGCACGGCGGCATGAACCGCCTGTTCGAGCCGATGCTGCCGGAAACCGTGGCGCAGCCGGCCTGGAAAGCGCTGGTGGCGGCGATCGGCCAGGTATGCGCCGCCGCGCGCGGCGACGCCCACGTGGGCAAGCCGTGGTACGTGGAGGCACACCAGTTCCGCATCGACACCACCGACGGCATCGGCCGCCCGACCCCGGAAGGCGCGCACCGCGACGGCGTCGATTTCGTCGCCGTGATCCTGATCGCGCGCGCCGGCATCAAGGGCGGGGAGACTCGCATCTTTGAAGCCGATGGACCGAACGGTAAACGCTTCACGATGACCGCGCCGTGGACCATGCTGCTGCTCGACGACGCCACCGTGATCCACGAATCGACGCCGATCCAGCCGCTGTCCGGGCATGGCCACCGTGATACGCTGGTGCTGACCTGGCGCGCCGGTGGCTTCCAGGGACAGGAAAATCCCCTGCTTAACAGCTAAATCCGATATAGTCACATCAGCTAAATACAGCAATCAGGAGGGTCGTCTGTGGACGCCAGCTACGAGATACAGCCCGACGAAATCGAAATTCTGATCGTCGAAGACAGCCCTACCCAGGCCGAAAGACTGCGCCGCCTGATCCAGTCGATGCGCTACAAGGCGCGCGTGGCCGGCAACGGCCGGCTGGCGCTGGAGGCGATCCGCGAACGCAAACCGCACCTGGTGCTGTCCGACATCGTGATGCCCGAAATGGACGGCTACACGCTGTGCCGCGCCATCAAGACCGATCCGGACCTGCGCGACATCCCGGTGATCCTGGTGACGTCGCTGATGGATCCGAAGGACATCATCCGCGGCATCGAATGCGGCTCCGATAACTTCATCCGCAAACCGTACGCGGAAGACTATCTGCTCAACCGCATCGGCCACATGCTGATGAACCAGAAGCTGCGCAAGAACCAGAACATGGAAGTCGGCATCGCCCTCTACCTGGGCGATCAAAAGCACTTCATCAACGCCGAACGCCAGCAAATCCTCGACCTGCTGATCTCCACCTACGAGCAGGCGGTGCAGGTCAACAGCGAACTGCAGGCGCGCGAGCGCCAGGTGATCGAACTGAATATGCGGCTGGCCCACCACGCCGGCGAACTGGAAACCATCAACCGCGAGATCGCGCTGAAAAACCTCGAGCTGGCCGAGGCCAGCCGCATGAAGTCGGCCTTCATCGCCAACATGTCGCACGAGCTGCGCACGCCGCTCAACGCCATCATCGGCTTCACCGGCGCGCTGCTGATGAAGCTCCCCGGCCCGCTGACGGTGGAGCAGGACAAGCAGCTCAACACCATCCGCACCAGCGCGCGCCATCTGCTCTCGCTGATCAACGACATCCTCGACGTGGCCAAGATCGAAGCCGGCAAGGTGACACTGGAGCTGGAGACGGTGCAGTGCCAGGAGCTGGTCACCGACGTCGTCGACACCCTGCGTCCGCTGGCGCTGCAAAAAGGACTGGCGCTGGAGATCGACCTGGCGCCGGGGGCCTTGGTGCTGGAGACCGACCGCCGCGCGCTGACGCAGATCCTGCTCAACCTTGGCAATAACGCCATCAAGTTCACCGAAACGGGCACCGTCCGCGTGACGTTGGCGCTGCGCCCGGGCGAAGGCCAGAACCTCATCGAGTTCTCGGTGGCCGACAGCGGCGCCGGCATCCGCGAGGAAGACCAGAGCAAATTGTTCCAGGCGTTCTCGCAGCTCGATTCGACCTCGACCCGCCACGCGGAAGGCGCCGGACTGGGGCTGTACCTGTGCCAGAACCTCGCCAACCTGATCGGCGGCTCGCTGTTCTTCAAGAGCGATTTCGGCCACGGCAGCACGTTTACCCTGGCGTTGCCGCGTCGCGGATAGCGCGGAACTGCTGAGTTATGCGGTGTGGCAACAAAAACACAGTATTTCTACCGTATTGCACCGCAACATAAATCGGGATATATTGGAACTGTCTCCTCCAACCGTTCGCTGAACATTGGAATTCAGCCCGCCACCTCACGGTCGCGGGCTTTTTTTTGCCCTTTTTTTGGTGTTTGCCGAAGAGTTGTCGATGCGCTAGCTCTGCTGCACTGCGATACCTCATCACTAAACTAAACAAACGATTTAGTTATATCATTTGTTTGAGTTATGTGATGTAATCGCGCCATGAACACTAAAGTCCCTTCCCCCACAGCCCCCATCACGGCCGCCGCCGCCAGCCAGCCAGCGGACGACGTCCGCAAGCCACGCTCCGATGGCGAGCAGTCGCGCGAGCGCCTGCTGGTCTCGGCGATGCGGCTGTTCGGCCAGCAGGGATTTTCCAAAACCTCGACGCGCGAGATCGCCCAGGCGGCCGGCACCAACGTCGCCGCCATCAGCTACTACTTCGGCGACAAGGCGGGGCTGTACCAGGCCTGCTTCAGCTTTATGTGCGCCGAGGCGGGAGGGAATCTGGCCGCGTTCGACCAGCCGCATTTCACCTTGCGCCAAGCGCTGGAAGGCTACTACGGCCAGATGATCGCCCCGCTGCTGAACAAGAAGCAGGAGGCGGACGTGATGTTGCGACTGTTCTTCCGCGAGATGCTCGAGCCCACCGGGCTATGGGCGATGGAAGTGGAAAACAACATCAAACCCGAGCACCTGGCGCTGGTCGGGGTGCTGTGCCGCCATCTGGGCCTGGCCGAGGCCACCGACGACGTCCACCGGCTGGCTTATTCGATTCCTGCCCTCTGCGTACAATTATTGATCTCCCAAGACGTCATCAATGCGATCACCCCGCACATGTTGTCCACGCCGGAGGCGATAACCGAGTGGGGCGAACGGCTGGTCGACTATGCCGAAGCGCTGTTCAACGCCGAAAAACTTAGATTCCAAAGGAAAGCATGAAGATTATCGTACGCGCGACGGCGGCATTGGCCGTCGCCACGGCGCTTAGCGCCTGCGCCCTGACGCCACCAGCGCCGCACGTCGACGCCCAGGCGCCACAGCAGTGGCAAGCGCCGCTGCCGTCGCAGTTGCCCCCGCAGTTACCTCACAACGGCAACCAGGCCGACCTGGCCACCTGGTGGCGCCACCAGGGCGACACGCTGCTGGTGCAGCTGATCGAATCGGCGCAGGCGGTCAGCCCGACGGTGGCATCGGCCGCCTCGCGCATTGCGCAGTCGCGCGCCGACCGCGTGGCCGCCGGCGCCGCGCTGGTGCCGACGCTCGACGGCACGGGCAGCATCAGCCGCGCCAACCAGCAATCGGCACTGCCGATGGGGACCACCTCGCAGGCGGCCTTGCAGACAGCCTGGGAGATCGACGTTTTCGGCGCCAACCGCGCCACCCGCGACGCCGCGCAGGCGCGCCTCGACAGCGCGCACGCCGGCTGGCATGACGCCCGCGTCTCCGTCGCCGCCGAAGTGGCCAACCAATACTACGCGCTGCGCGCCTGCGAACAATTGCTGGCGGTCGCCAAACAGGATGCCGCCTCGCGCGCCGACACCGCGCGCCTGACGGAGCTGAGCGCGACCGCGGGCTTCGAATCGCCCGCCAATCTGGCGCTGGCGCGCGCCAGCGCGGCCGAAGGCAACAACCGTTATCTGACCCAGCGTGCCACCTGCGACGTCAACGTCAAGGTGCTGGTGGCGCTCACGGCGCTGCCGGAGGCGGAATTGCGCCGGAAGTTGATCGACGGCGTGGCGGCGTCCGAAGCGGTGGCGCCGGCCATGGCAATCGCCGCGCTGCCGGCCAACACCTTGAACCAGCGCCCGGACGTGTTCACCGCCGAACGCGAAGTGACCGCCGCCAGCGCCGAAGTGGGCAACGCCCAGGCGCAGCGCTATCCGCGCCTGACGTTATCCGGTTCGGTCGGCATCGCCAACTTCCGCTCCGGCGGCGAGAACACCAAGACCGACACCTGGACCATCGGCCCGTTGTCGGTGTCGGTGCCGATCTTCGACGCCGGCCGGCGCCGCGCCAACGTCGACGCGGCCGGCGCGCGCTACGACTCCGCCGTCGCCAGCTACCGCTCCACCGTGCGCCAGGCCGTCAGCGAACTGGAACAGGCGCTGGTCAACCTGGACGGCACGGCCGCCCGCGCCACCGATGCCCAGACGGCGTTGGAGGGCTACCGCGTCAATTTCACCGCCGTCGAAGACCGCTACAAGAACGGCATGGCGAGCCTGTTCGAACTGGAGGACGCGCGCCGCACCCGCCTGGCCGCCGAGCAAACCGTCATCAACTTGCAGCGCGAACGCAGCGCCGCCTGGGTGTCGCTGTACCGCGCCGCCGGCGGCGGCTGGAGCGCGCCGGCCGGCGGCGCCCCGGCGGTCGCCACCGCAGGTGCCAACACCAATGCCAGCGGCACCAACGTCCAATAAAAACAACCTATTCGTCCAATCATGAAAACTCTGAAAACCAATCTGAAACCGCTCGCCATCGCCGTGTTGGCAGTCTTCGTCGTTGCCGGCATCGGCATGGCCGTGTACTCGCCGGCCACGCAGGCCGCCGATGAAAAGAAAGCCAACGCGCCCAAAGCCGCGCTGACCGTGACCACCACCAGGCCATCGACCGCCAGCGCGCCGATCAAGCTGGCCGCCAACGGCAACGTCGCCGCCTGGCAGGAAGCCAGCGTCAGCAGCGAATCGAACGGCTTGCGACTGACCGAGGTGCGCGTCAACGTCGGCGACGTCGTCAAGGCCGGCGACGTGCTGGCCGTGTTCTCGGCCGAGACCATCAACGCCGATATCGCCCAGTCGAAAGCCGCGCTGCAGGAAGCCGAGGCCAACGCCGCCGACGCCGTGGCGAATGCCGCCCGCGCGCGCACCCTGCAAAACTCCGGCGCCCTGAGCGCCCAGCAAATCAGCCAGTACAACACCACCGAGCAAACCGCCAACGCCCGCATCGCCTCGGCCAAGGCGGCGCTGGCGAACCAGCAGCTGCGCCTCAAATACACCAGGGTGGTGGCGCCGGACAGCGGCATCATCTCCGCCCGGACCGCCAACGCCACCGTCGGCTCGGTGTCGGCGCCGGGCACGGAATTGTTCCGCATGATCCGCCAGGGCCGCCTGGAATGGCGCGCCGAAGTGGTGGCCGCCGACCTGCGCAGCCTCAAGCCGGGCACCCCGGCCATCGTGAAGGCTGCCAACGGCAGCGAAGTGACGGGCAAGGTGCGCATGATCGCGCCGACCGTCGACCTGCAAACCCGCTCGGCGCTGGTGTATGTGGACCTGCCGCTCAACGCCGGCGCCGGCGAGGCGCCGTTCAAGGCCGGCATGTTCGCCAGCGGCCAGTTCGAGCTGGGTAAATCCGACGCGCTGACCGTGCCGCAGCAATCGATCGTGGTGCGCGACGGCTTCAGCTTCGTGTTCCGCCTGAACACGGACAGCAAGGTCAGTCAGATCAAGGTGCAACCGGGCCGCCGCCTGGGCGAGCGCATCGAGGTCAAGGGGGGCCTGACGGCCGACATGCAAGTGGTGCTGCGCGGCGCCGGCTTCCTCAACGACGGCGACCTGGTACACGTCGTCGCCGAGGGCGCGCCCGCGCGCGCCGCCGGCCCGTCGGCAGTCTCGCCTGCGGCAAAATAAGGACACGCGATGAATTTTTCCTCCTTATCGATCAAGAACCCGATCCCGGCGATCATGCTGTTCGTCCTGCTCACGTTGGCGGGGCTGATGGCCTACAAGGCCAATCCGGTGCAGGACTTCCCCGACATCGAACTGCCGATCGTCACCGTCACCGCCACCCTGGACGGCAGCGCCCCGGCGCAACTGGAAACCGAAGTGGCGCGCAAGATCGAAGACGCCGTCGCCACCTTGCAGGGCGTGAAGAACATCCACACGACGGTGCTGGACGGCGTCTCGACCACCACCATCGAATTCGTGCTGGAGAAGCAGATCTCCGACGCCGTCAACGACGTGCGCGACGCCGTGGCCCGCATCAAGGCCGACATGCCGGCCGAGCTGCGCGACCCCACCGTGACCAAGGCCTCCACCGCCGGCCGCGTGGTGCTGACGTTTACAGCCGCCGCGGCGCAAGTGCCCGGCGAAAAAATGGACCAGCAGGAGCTAAGCTGGTTCGTCGACAACGTCGTCGCCAAACGCCTGCTGGCGGTGCCCGGCATCGGCTCTGTCAAGCGCGTGGGCGGCGTGTACCGCGAAATCCGCGTGGAGCTGGACGAGGGACGCATGGCGGCGCTGCGCGTGTCGGCGCTGGACGTGTCGCGCCAGCTGCGGCTGGTGCAGAAGGAAGCGCCGGGCGGACGCGGTGACGTCAGCGGCGCCGAGCAATCGGTGCGCACCATCGGCACCGTCAAGAGCGCGGCCGAACTGGCGGCCATCGACCTGCCGTTGCCGGACGGGCGCCGCGTGCGACTCGACCAGGTGGCCACCATCACCGACACCGTCTCCGAGCCGCGCGCCATCGCGCTGCAGGACGGCAAACAGGTGATCGGCTTCGAGATCTTCCGCAACAAGGGCGCCAGCGAACTGGCCGTGGCCAAGGGCGCGCGCGCGGCGGTCAAGGAGCTGGAGGCGAACAACCCGAAAGTGGTGCTGAAACAGGTCATCGACAACGCCCTGCCGGTGGAGGAAAACTTCGACGGCTCGATGGAGCTGCTGTACGAAGGCGCGCTGCTGGCGGTGCTGGTGGTGTGGTGGTTCCTGCGCGACTGGCGCGCCACCCTGGTGGCCGCCGCCGCGCTGCCGCTGTCGGTGATGCCGGCCTTCCTGGGCATCTACCTGTTCGGCTACACGCTCAACACCGTCACCCTGCTGTCGCTGGCGCTGGTGGTCGGCGTGCTGGTCGACGACGCCATCGTCGAAATCGAAAACATCGCGCGCCACCTGCGCATGGGTAAAACTCCGATGGAGGCGGCGATGGAAGCGGCCGACGAAATCGGCATGGCGGTCATCGCCACCACCTTCGCGCTGGTGGCGGTGTTCCTGCCGACCGCCTTCATGAGCGGCGTCGCCGGCCTGTTCTTCAAGCAGTTCGGCTGGACCTCGGTGATCGCGGTGCTGGCGTCGCTGGTGGTGGCGCGTTTGCTCACGCCGATGATGGCGGCCTACCTGCTCAAGCCGATCGCGCATGCGGAGGAAAAAGACAGCTGGATGATGCTGCGCTACCTGCGCGTGATGCGCTGGTGCCTGAAGCATCGCGGCATCACGGCGCTGGCCGCCGCCGCGTTCTTCGTCGGCTCGATCTCGCTCGTGGGCCTGCTGCCGACCGGCTTCGTGCCGGCCGCCGACCGCGCGCAAACCCAGATCAACCTGGAACTGCCGCCCGGTTCCACCCTGGCGGAGACCAGCGTCATCGCCGAACGCGCACGCCAGGCCGCGATGGAAGTACACGGCGTCAAATCGGTGTTCAGCTCCATCGGCGGCGGCTCGAGCGGCGACGCCTTCGCGCCCGGCGCAGCGGCCGAGGCGCGCAGCGCCGTGCTGACCATCACCACGGTCCACCGCACCGACCGCAAGGAATCGATGGCCGACATCGACGACCAGATTCGCAGCCGTCTCGACGCCATTCCGGGCGCCCGCTTCAAGGTCGGACCGCCGGACAACGGCGTCAAGCTGCAGCTGGTGCTGCGCAGCGACGATCCGGTCGTGCTGCAAGCGACGGCGCAAAAGGTCGAACGCGAAATGCGCACGCTGCAAGGCGTGGGCAACGTGCGGTCCAGCGCCTCGCTGGTGCGTCCGGAGATCATCGTCACGCCGGACTTCGCCAAGGCCGCCGACTTGGGCGTGACCGCCAACGCCATCGGCCAGACCGTGCGTGTGGCCACGGCCGGCGACTACGACACCGACCTGACCAAGATGAATCTGCCGGAGCGCCAGGTGCCGATCCGCGTCAAACTGCCGGATTCCGTGCGCGCCGACCTCGATGCCATCGGCCGCCTGACGGTGCCGGGCAAAAACGGTCCGGTGCTGCTGGCGACCGTCGCCACCATCACGATGGAAAGTGGTCCTGCGCAAATCAATCGCCTCAACCGCAGCCGCAACGTCACGTTCGAAGTGGAGCTGGGCCGGCGCGCGCTCGGCGAAGTCGATGCGGAAGCGCGCGCGCTGCCGTCGCTGAAAAACCTGCCGCCGTCGGTCAAGATCGCGGAACTGGGCGACACCCAGGAGATGGCCGCGCTGTTCGCCAGCTTCGGCCTGGCGATGCTGATCGGCGTGTTGTGCATCTACTGCGTGCTGGTCCTGCTGTTCAAGGACTTCATGCAGCCGGTAACGATTCTGGCGGCGCTGCCGCTGTCGATCGGCGGCGCCTTCGTCGCGCTGCTGATCACCCGCAGCGCGCTGTCGATGCCGTCGATGATCGGCTTGATCATGCTGATGGGGATCGTTACGAAAAACTCAATCTTGTTGGTCGATTATGCTATTCTGGCGCGCCAGGAAGGCATGAACCGCTTCGACGCTTTGGTCGATGCATGCCACAAGCGTAGCCGCCCGATTCTGATGACCACCATCGCCATGGGCGCCGGCATGATGCCGCTGGCGCTGGGCTGGGGCGCCGACCCGAGCTTCCGTTCGCCGATGGCGATCACCGTGATTGGTGGCCTGATCACGTCGACGCTGTTGAGCCTGCTGGTAGTGCCGGCGGTGTTCACCTACATCGACGACTTCGAACATCTGCTCGGGCGTCTGGTGCGCAAACTGCGCCGCCACCCGGCGCCGGTTGACGAAAAGGACCAGCCGCTGCGCAAAGTCGCGGGCGGACATTAATCAAGCATCAGGAGACCAACATGGAATACGAGATCAAGGAATTACCGGCGGTGCGCGTCGCGTACCTGCGCTACAAGGGGCCGTTCGGCGCCGCCATTGGCGAGTTCTGGAAAGAGGTGTTCACGCCGTGGCAGAAAGCCTTCGGCCTGCACAACCGCGTGACGTACGGCGTGGCGCAGGACGACCCGGGCACCACGCCGCCAAGCGAATGCCGCTACGACGCCTGCGTCGGCGTGGCGGCCGATTATCCGATCGCCGAACCGGCCAAGGAAGCGACGCTGCCGGCCGGCCGCTATGCAATTGCGCAGTTCGAGGGCACGGCTGACCAGATGCCGGCGGCATGGGGAGAGTTCTTCGGGCGGATACAGTCAGAGGGCATCTTCGCCCCCGGCCTCTGCATGGAGCGCTATCCCGCCGATTATGCGATGAACCCCGAGACCGGTGTGTTCTCCGCTGAACTCTGCATTCCAGTCAAATAAGCCGCACGGCCCGTTTGATCGCCGACAACACGATGCAATGGCGATCCAAACGGGTTCGATGTACTATTGTTGGAGACACGCTTCAGGCACGACGCTCACCCTTGGGAGAGACAAATTCCGTCTATCATCGTTTCGCGAATAACATGGGGCCAAAGCGCGGAACCATTGTCCATTGGCGGAATGACTCAGGCCATTATCAACCGCCTGCAGTAAGGGCGAGTTATGCTGGGCTGCCTCTTGGATTATTTGTTGAGTACTGAAGGGGGTTCGCATGAATAACCAAACTCAGATTGAAATCAAGCTCAAAGGATTGGCATCCGAAGATGCGGCAAGTTTCCTAATGGAGACTTTTCCGATCGAAGCTGCAAACTACAGTGACGCTTTCAAAGTCATCCCGCATCGGTCATGGAAAAAAACCGATCAATTGCGCTTGGCGCGCTTTTACTTGAAGAAGACTCCGTTCGCAAGCTCGAAACCATATGAAGTATTTGCTTCATTCATGTCCTTGTCCGCGTTGATTTCGGTGGTCAAGGAGGCGATATCGAACAAGCCAAATGATCGCCAATTCATTGCGTATCATGTCGCTCCTGTGCTCAAGAAGAGCATTAAGACCGAGAAGGATCGCGATCTTGTCGCGCGGTTCATCACGGAGTTGGAGTCCTAACCAAGCCCCTTCTATCGATCTTTAAGCGCGGGACAACTCATATCCCCTTCCCGGCATTCCTGCAGCGCTTTGATCTCCTTCAAGCGGCTCTCGGTTTTCGCGGCGAGACAAGTGCTGCGCACCATCGGATATGCACTGCCTCCTTCCGCGCCCGAGCTCTCGAATGCGCACGACAGATCCCTGAACTTCACCCACGCAAGCTGCGCCTCCGTCAGCTTCTTCTTTTGCCCGGCATTCAGCCGGGCGCGATACTCGTTATAGGCGAGGTTCAGCTTTTTATCCGCCGCCGAATAAGCCTGCCCGGCGCACTGCGTCATCTCGGACTGGGTCGAGGGCGCGCTGCAATCCGCCCATGCGCTTGCGGACAGCAACGCCAGCACCAACGCCGGCAAGACAAATCTTCTCATCTCCATCTCCTTCTATAGTCAACCGGAGGTGGCGGGTTGAAACGCTATGACGGCCATGCCGCACAAGGCAAGCGCCGCACCCGCCAAGTCCCAGCGGCTTAGCGCAATGCCGTCTACAAACCGAAGCCACAACAACGCCACCACGAACAAACCAGCTAATTTCAAGATATCCAAACAAGCCCCTTGCGAAAGACTACGGCTGCGCCACCCAGCCGCCGCCCATCGCGCGATAAAGATCGACCGACGCCACCAGTATCCGCGTGCGCAATTGCAGACGTCCGACGTCGGCGCTGTACAAGGTGCGCTGGGCGTCCAGCTCCTCCAGATACGAGGCGTAGCCGTTGCGATAGCGATTGTGCGCGATGCGCAAGGTCTCGGCGGCCGTGGCGCGACGCGCGTCGTTCTGGACCGCCTGCTCGTTCAACTGATAGAGCGCCCCCAGACTGTTATCGGTTTCCGAGAACGCCGTGCGCACCGCGTTCTCATACGCGAAAGTCAGCTGGTCGCGCTGCGCCGCCACCGAGTCGGTCTGCGACTGCACGCGGTCGCCCTCGAACACCGGCGCGGCGATGGCGCCGGTCAGCCGCCACAGCGCCGTCGGCGAATTGAGGAAGTCGTGCATTTTCAGGCTCTGTATCCCGCCACCGGCCGTCAGCTTGAATGACGGCAGCAACTGATCGCGCGTGGCCCGCAGATTGGCATTGACGGCGACCAGATTGTATTCCGCCCGCGCGATATCCGGGCGCCGGCGCAGCAGTTCGGACGGCAGCCCCTCGGGCACCGGCGGTGGCGCCAGTTGCGCGAGCTCCGCTCCGCGCGGAATCGGCCCCGGATTGCCGCCGGTGAGGATGGACAACGCATTCTCCTGCTCGAAGATCGAACGCTTCAACTGCGGCACCTGCTCGGCGGTGGTCTGGTACTCGGCCTGCGCCTGCAGCCACTCCAGCCGCGAACTGTAGCCGACATCGAACTGGCGCTTGGCGAGGTCGCGCGACTCTTCACGCAGCTTGAGCGTCTGCTCGGTCAGCGCCAGTTGGGCATCCAGCCCGCGCAGGTTCAGATATCCGGTGGCGACGGTGGCGGCGATGGACAGGGCCACCGCGTCCGCGTTGGCCTGCTCCGATTGATAGGTGGCGGTGGCGGCGTCGGTCGCGGCGGCCAGGCGGCCCCACAGGTCCACTTCGTAGCTGGCCTGGATTTCTGCCTGATAGATGTTGGTGACATAAGGCTGGCCGTTGGACGCCAACTGGCGCGCGCGAGTCGGCGTCGCATCCACGACGACGTTCGGCTTTTGCCCCGCCGCCGCCACGCCCACCAGCGCGCGGTACTGCGCCACCCTGGCGCGCGCGATGCGCAAGTCGCCATTGTGTTCGAGCGCCTTGGTCACCAATGCGCTCAGCACCGGATCGCCGAAGGCCTGCCACCATTGCCGCTCGACCGGCGCGGCACTTTGGCCTGCGCCGATTTCGGACGCGGTACGCCATGCGGCGGGCGTCTCCAGCGTCGATGCGGGTGGCGGGCCAACCCTGGCGGCGCAACCGGCCAGCGCCAGCATGGCCGCGATGGATACGACGCGCAGCGCGCCGCGCCGGCTATGTAACCGTGTCCGGCACTTCATCGGCCTGCTCCGGCGCGCGCCGTGGCGCGCTTGCCATCCGAGTCATCCAGAACGGCGGCCGTGTCGATGCTGACGATCACCGACATCCCCGGCGCCAGCCGCACCGCCTTGGCCTGTCCCGGATCGATCCGTATCCGTACCGGTATGCGCTGGGCGATCTTGACGAAATTGCCGGTCGCGTTATCGGCCGGCAGCACGCTGAATTCCGATCCGGTGGCCGGCGAGATCCGCTCCACCTGCCCGGTCAGCACCGCGCCGTCCAGCGCATCGACCTTGAAGGTGGCGCTCTGCCCCACCTGAACATTGTTCATTTGCGTCTCTTTCAGGTTGGCGATCACCCACAGCTGGCGTGGCACCAATCCCATCAAGTTGGCGCCGGTGTTGACATAGGCGCCCTTGCGCACGGTGACCTGCCCCAGCTGGCCGTCCTCCGGCGCGATGATGCGGGTGTTCTCCAGATCCACCCTGGCCGCCTTGAGCGCGGCCTCCGCGTTGGCCACCGCAGCCTCCAGGGACAGCTTGTTGACGGTCACGGATTGCACCTGCTGTTTGGCGATATCCAGATTGGCGCGCGCCTGCGCCACGGCGGCAACCGTCTGCGCCTGGGCAGCCTTCGACGCGTCCTGCTCGCGCAGCGACAGCGAGCCGTCGGCCGCCAGCGAATTGACGCGGCCAAGGTCGGCCTGCGACTTGGCCGCCTGGGCCTGCGCGTTGGCCAGCGTGGCCTGGTTCAGCAGCACGCCGGCCGCCGCCGTCTTGCGCGACTGCTCCCAGTTGGCCAGCGCCGCCTTCTGCGCCGCCAGTTGCGCCTGCGCCTGTTCGTAGCGCTGCTGGTAGATGCGATCGTCGATCTGCACCAGCAAATCGCCCTGCTTCACTTGCTGGAAGTCCTGCACCTTGACGTCGACGACATAGCCGGACAACTGCGTGCCGATCAGCGTGACCTGCCCGCGCACCAGCGCATTCTCGGTCGAGACGATGGCGCTGGTGAAAGGCGGCAGCCGCCATGCGTACAGCACGATCAGCACGCCGATCAGGGCGACCAGCGAAAACGCGATGGTGGAAACGATCTGCCCGCGACGGCCGGGCGCTGCGGCCACCGGCGGCGGCGCGGCGGCGGGGGCAGGTGCGGCCGGGGCGGAAGGAGGAGCGGAAGTATCGGGAGTATTGGTAGCCATGTCGTTCAGCGTGATCCGGAATTGTTAAGAGAGACGTTGGCCATGCCGGTCTGCGCGTTTTGCGCGGGACTGGGTTGGCACACCACACAGATCGACCAAAGGTGGCGCGCCAGCATCCACGCGAGCGTGAGCACCGCCACCAGTGTAATCATCAGGAAGACATCGTTGTAAGCGAGGATGTTGGCCTCGCGCGAAGCGGCGGCGCCGAGCGACGCCACTCCTTGCGCATTGCGCATCGAGGGATCGGCCAGCGTCGCGCCAAGCGAAGCGCCGCCGCTTTGAATCCGCGCAGCCACCTGCGGATCGAGAAGGGTCAGATGTTCGACCAGGATGCTGGAGTGGTACTTCTCGCGCACCACCTGGAAGGTGCCGACGATCGCGGAGCCGAGCAAACTGCCCAGCGTTTGCGTGATCGAGAACATGACGGAGAAACTGACAAGATTACTTGGCGCCGCGATCACCGCGCCAAAGCCGGAGACGAACGTGGGCCCGATGAACAAGGCACCGCCGAAGCCGAGCAGGAACTGGCTGACATACATATCGACCGGACGTGTCAGATTGGTGGCGTTGGAATCCATATACGCGCCGATCGCCATCACCACCAGCGACACCATCAACTGCGCGGGAATGCGCGCCGGCGTGATCGTCAACGCGCTCGCCAGCAGGCCGGCCAGGGTGCCGATCATGACGATGATCCACAGCGTTTGCATCTGGTCGTTGGTCAGTCCGAGCGCCTGCAGGAAGCCCACCGTGCCGCTGGCCTCGGACTGCACGATGCGGATCAACAGCACCGACAACGCCAGCCGCGCGATGTTGGCGGTACTGAGCCAGCGCGTGTTGATCAATGGGCGGGCGCGGTTATGCTCGATCAGCAGCGCGCCGGAGATCAGCACGATGGCGCCGGCCAGGCAAAGACCCAGCCAGCGCGACTCGAACCACCATACGGTGCGGCCCAGCGCCAGCACCGCGGACAACAGCGCCACGCCCGGCGCGAACAGCGCGAAGGTGACGAAGTCCATTTTCTCGAAGGCCTTGATGCGGTCTCCCGGCGGCAGCTTGAGGAACAACACGCCGGCCAGCGACACCAGGGCCAGTCCCAGCTCGAAGAAGTACAGGCCGCGCCACTCGCCGAACTCCATCAGGTCCGACGAGAACAGGCGCGCCATCGGCAGCGCCAATTGTGAGAAGCCGATGCCCAGCACCACCGCCTTGACCCGGTACTGCGCCGGGAAGGCTTGCAGAATGTAATAGAGGCCGAGGGTGGACAACGCGGCGCCGCTCATGCCGTGGGCGGCGCGCACCGCGATCGCCGACGCCAGCCCGTGCACGAACAAGTGCGCCACGGTGGCGACCGCGTACAGCACCAGGAACAATTCGGTGAAGAGCCGCAGGCCATACTGCTGGCGGAATTTGACCAGCAGGAGGTTCATCGAGACGTTGGTCATCACATAGGCGGCCGGCAGCCACTGGATCTCGGCCGAGTAGACGCCGAGCGAGCCTTGGAGGTAAGGCAGGTTGACCAGCACCAGCGCGTTGCCCAAGCCGCCGGTGATGGCGACGATGAAGCCGATGACGAAGAACGCCAACCGGCGCTCGGTCGTGTGGATAGGACTCGATGGCGATCCGGGGAGTACCGGTCGCTCGTGCGGAAGCCAGACTTGAGGGGCGTACACGTCCATCGATGCCAGTTCTTATAGGTCTTTAAAGGAGAGAAGTTGTCGGGATGAGCATATCACTATGCACGCCATAGTTGAAGTTCTGGAGACCCGCCAAAAGGAAGGGGCGCCGGTTTTCGACCGGCGCCCCTTCGACCTAAACGAACTGCAGGTTACAACGCAGCCGCGTCAACCTCGCGCTGGAAGTTGCGGTGCGCGCCCAGGGCGGCCTTGAACTCCGTCAGCGCCGGCAGCACGCCGCCAGCCGCCACACACCACAGCGATGGGTCGGCCGTACCGTCTTCCAGCTTCTCCGGCACGCCGGCCTTGCGCAGCAAATCGGCGCCCGCGCCCACGGCCAGAATCGGTTTGCAGTGACGGAACTGCTGGCGCACGAAATCGAGTGCGTCGGCATCGCCCATCAACATCTTGGCACTGGCTTCGCCGTCGGCCACGATCACCGCGTCGTACAGCACCGGCGGGCCGCCCTGGATGGTGATTTCCACATCCAGCGCGCTGCCGTCGGCGGCGACCAGTTGGCCCAGGTGCGGCGCCACCAGTCGCGGCACCGCGCCGGCGGCCAGCAACTCGGCGTAGATCGCCTTGACACCGGCGGCGTCGACGCCATGCGCCGCCAGGATGGCGACCTTGCGCGCCTGGACACCGACGGCGCCGGGACGCGCCAGCAGCGACAGCGCCGGCGACGGTGCATAGTGGGGCTGCGGCGCGGTGGTCGCCAGCGGCATCGGCGCCGGCACCTCCAGGCCCAGGCCCTGCGCCACGCCTTCGGCCAGCACCGGATCGACGTTGGCCAGCATCGACAGCAGGCGCACGCGAATCGCAGGCGTCTGCACGCGACCCAGCTCGAAGCTGAAGGCGTTGACGATGTGGGTTTGCTCCGACGGCGTCTGGCTGATCCAGAACAGGCGCGCCTGCGAGTAGTGGTCGGCGAACAGTTCCGGCTTGCCGCGCACCTTGTCCTCCGGCGCCTGCTTCACGCTGCTGAAGGCGGTCTGGAAGCCGGCCATGCCGGCCTGGAACGGATTGCCGCCGGCAAGCGAGTTCGGTTCGTAGGCCACGCGTCCGCGCGCGATCGCCTGCCGATGCATGCCGTCGCGCTGGTTGTTGTGCACCTGCGCCACCGGCGTGTTGATCGGAATCTCGTGGAAGTTCACGCCACCGAGACGGCTGATCTGCGTGTCCAGATACGAGTGGATACGGCCTTGCAGCAGCGGGTCGTTGGTGAAGTCGATGCCCGGCACAATGTGCGCGGTGCAGAACGCCACCTGCTCGGTCTCGGCGAAGAAGTTGTCCGGATTGCGGTTCAACACCATCTTGCCGACGATCTGCACCGGCACCAGTTCCTCCGGCACGATCTTGGTCGAATCGAGCACGTCGAACGGGAATTGCTCCGCCTGTTCCTCGGTGAAGATCTGCAGGCCCAGTTCCCATTCAGGATAGGCGCCGGCTTCAATTGCTTCCCACAGGTCGCGGCGGTGGTAATCGGGATCGGCACCGATGATCTTGGCCGCTTCGTCCCATACCAGCGAGTGCGTGCCCGGCACCGGATTCCAGTGGAATTTGCAGAACACCGATACGCCATCGGCATTCACCAGGCGGAAGGTGTGCACGCCGAAGCCCTGCATGGTGCGGTAGCTGCGCGGGATGGCGCGGTCCGACATCTGCCACAGCAGCATGTGGGTCGATTCCGGCATCAAGGTGACGAAATCCCAGAAGGTGTCGTGCGCGCTGGACGCCTGCGGCATCGCAAAATGCGGCTCGGGCTTGACGGCGTGGACCAGGTCCGGGAATTTCATCGCATCCTGGATGAAGAAGACCGGCATGTTATTGCCGACCAAATCCCAGTTGCCTTCGTCGGTGTAGAACTTGACGGCGAAACCGCGCACATCGCGCACGGTGTCGGCCGAACCGCGCTCGCCGGCGACGGTGGAGAAGCGCACGAACACCGGCGTGCGTTTGCCTGCGGCGGCGAACGGCGCGGCGCGCGTGACGGCGCTCAAATCGCCATAGCTTTCGAAGTAGCCGTGGGCGGCCGAACCGCGCGCGTGCACCACGCGCTCGGGGATGCGCTCATGGTCGAAGTGGGTGATTTTTTCGCGCAGGATGAAGTCTTCCATCGCGGTCGGGCCGCGCAGGCCGACTTTGAGCGAATTCTGGTTGTCGGCGACCGGCACGCCCTGGTTGGTGGTCAGGCGCTGGTCGGCGGAATCGACACGCACGCGGTCCAGCGGCTCGATGGTGGCGTTGACGCTGTGTGGCGGCACGCCGCTGCCGACTTTGGGCGAAGCGGTGGTTTCGCCCGTGGTGCTGGCGCCGGCGATGGGATGCGGTGGTGCGACGGTCTGGCCGGGCTGCGGCGTGCGCGATGCGTCGCCATGTTCGCCCGGCTTATTGACGTTGAAGGGCATGCCCTCGGCGACCGCCTGGGTACCGCCCACTTTGGCCAGCAAGGCGGCTTCCTGGGGCACGCCGCCCAAACTGGTCGGGGGCGTAGAGGTTGATGGTCCTGCGACGGTGCTCAATACGGAGCCAGCCCCCATTACGGAGGCCGGCGTCTTTTTGCTAGTTGCCATTGGGTTTCCCTTGGTGATCGGCGCCCGCACGGGCCGCCGGTCGCACCAGCAGCGATACCGGTCGGGCAGCCTGGATTACTTGCGCGAGTTAAGCAGCTTGGAGATGCCGTAGCCCGCGGCGGCGGCGATCAGCACCGAGATCGCTGGGCTGGAGCGCACATGGCTGCGGCCCGATTCGGCCAGCTTCTTGTAGCTTTCGGTGACTTGCTTGCTGCGGACGGCCAGACGCTCGGAGACGCTGTCCACGGTGCCGGAAACGCTTTCGACGCCGTCAGCGACTTTGTCCACGCCGTTGTGGGCGCGGGTGGCCAGACGGTCGGCGGTTGGTGGAACCTTGTCGGCGACACGGTCGATGGCGGCGTGCGCGTCGGCGCGCAGGTCCTTGCCAATTTGGGTCACGCCGTCGCGGGTGCTGTTGCCGGCGTTGTTGCCGGTGTTATTACCAGTGGTACCGTTGATTTTAGTATCGATGCTGTTTTCCATGATGGTTCCTCTCGGTTGTTGGTCGTTTGTATTCAACACTGCAGGAACCAAGATAGGCTTGTTGGTCAAACGCTACCGTGCGCAATCTAACAAAAAGACGACCTCGGGCGAAGTTATCGGTTGATGCGCCGCTAAGTGAGTTGCCACACTGACGGGCCCGCCGATAAGGCGGATGCTCGGATAAAATACCGTCAAACCGATTCGAGGAGAGCGCTATGTTTCCCATCTCATCCACCACGCTGAGCGGGCCGAATCCGGCGAACTTTCCGCTGGTGTCGCCTGCCGCGTCAGTCGACGCTGTCAACTCCTCGACGATCGCCCCGGTCGGTTCCGCACTTGATGCCCCAGCGCAAGCATCGGTCCAGGTGGATTTGTCGCCGGTGGCCAACTTCTTGCTGACGGTATCGCAGTCCCGCGAGCAAATCGCCCAGTTGCAGACGGCGGTCGCCAACGGCGCCGATCCGCAAGAGGCCGCAGCCCGCGCCGCGACATTAAATGACGCCACGCAAAATGTAGTGAACGCCTTCAACTTATTGCCGAGCGTGGATTTCAACCAAGCCCAGCCGCCAGGGCCGTCCCTGCTCAACAATCTGGTGGACAGTTTGAACCGGCAGACTTTCGGTGCGCAGGCGTCACAGCAACTAAACCAGGCCAACCAGCCGAATCAACCGCAGAGCGCCGCCCAAAGCCTGGCGCAGAGCCTGTCCCGGATCGGCGTCACCTTGCAGCCGCCGCTGTTGTCGGACGCCGCGGCCGGCCTGTCGCTCGACAACGAGATCCTGCGCGCCTCCTTCAACACCGACAACCAGTCGACCACCAATACGCTGCAAAACACGCTCGACACCTTCAGCGAGCTGGCGACGCGCTTTGCGGAGCAGTTGAGCGCCGCGGGCAGCGGCGCCCTGCCCGCGCTGGCCAGCGCGCAGCAAAATGCGTTGACGCCGGAAGATCTCGTTGCCAACGCGCGACTGGACCTGGCGCGCGCCGAACTCGATCTGCTCAGGCAGATTCCGTTGCCCGACACCGCCGCCGACCGGCTGGCGGCGCAGCGCGCGGAGTTGGAGCAGCCGCTCGCGCCACGGGCGACGGCGCCGGATTCGCCGATCGTCAATCCGCTGCAGGCCTCCACCGCCGAAGTCATCGCCGCGCAGAACGCCGAGGCGCGGGAAGCGATCGCGCGGCAGGCCACCGCGCAGGCAGCCGACACGCAGGAAGCCAACATCGACGCGCTGCCATCCCAGCAAAGCCAAACCGCGCAGTCGCTGCAAGCTGCCGATCAGGCGGAGCGAAACCAGGCCACCGCGGCCGATACGGCGCAAGAGAACCAGGCAGCGGCCAATGCCAATACGGAGCGCAGCGCGGCGCAGGCGGCGTCCGACGCCGCGCAGGCCACGGCTGCCGCACAGGCGGCGCGGCAGCAGGCCGCATCCGGATTGAGCGCGGCAAGCGCCGCCAGCACGCAGGCGGCGGCGCAGGCCAACGCCGCGCAGAACGCGGCGGCCGCCGCAGCCGCCGCCAATTCCACCAACGCGACCGCTGAGCAGCAGGCTGTCGCGGCGCAAAACGCGGCGACCAATCTGGCGGCAGCCAACGCCGCCGCCGCGTCGGCACTGGCGCAGGCGCAGGCTGCGCAAAGCGCCGCCGACGCCTTGGCGGCGCAGAGCGCCGAAGCCAGCGCCCTGGCGGCGCAGGCACGCGCCGCGCTGGCTGCGGCAACGTCGCCGGAAGCGGCCAACGCCGCCGGCGCGATCGCCGCCCAGCAGGCCGCAGCCGCACAAACCACCGCCAGCAATCTGGCAGCCGCCAACGCGGCGGCGGCCGATGCACAGCAACAGGCCCGCGCCGCCCAATTGGCCGCCGTGCAGGCGTCCACGGTGCAAACCAATCCGCTGCAGGGCAATCCGGCACTGGCGGCGGCCATCGCCGCATACAACATCACCGACCCGGCGCTGCTGGGCGCCAATGCGCGCGCCACGCAATCGGCCGTCAGCGCGGTTCCGCGCGTTTCGGCCGTCAGCGCGACGGCCCGTGCCCGCGGCATCGGCCCTGGCCAGTAACGCCTGCGGCATGCAGCCCGCTGCATGCGGAAATCGGCACAAGGATGGCGCGTCAACGGCGCGCCATCACGCCACCGCCACATTTGACCACCTCCCGCCTACCGAATTAAATTTCGATCGCCCGGCATTTAAAGGCCGATCGTGTCAAATAATTCCCGATCCCGTGCCAAAGTCACACGATAATACGATTCGTTTTTAGCGATAATCACGGATTGCATTTCATAACCATCGACATCGGGAGTTCGCATGACTTTGAAGCACAGCGTGAAGCACAGCGTGAAGCACATCGCCGCCGCCACGGCGCTACTGGCCGCCACCGGCGCCTACGCCCAGGACACCGTGGTCAAGATCGGCCATAGCGGCCCGCTGTCCGGCGCCCAGGCGTTTTCCGGCAAGGACAACGAGAACGGCGCCCGCCTGGCGGTGGAGGAGCTCAACGCCAAGCCGATCACCGTGGCCGGCAAGAAGCTCAAATTCGAACTGCTGTCGGAGGACGACCAGGGCGACCCGAAAGCCGGCGTCGCCGCCGCGCAAAAGCTGATCGACAACGGCGTCAAATACGTGGTCGGCCCCTACAACTCCGGCGTCGCGATCCCCGCCTCGCGCGCCTATAACGATGCCGGCGTGCTGGTCGCCACCATCGCCACCAATCCGAAGATCACGCTGCAAGGCTACAAGGGCCTGTTCCGCGTCAACGCCAGCGACTCCCAGCTCGGCTCCAAGATGGCGCTGTACGCGGCCAATGAACTCAAGTTCAAAAACGTCGCCGTGATCGACGACCGCACCGCCTTCGGCCAGGGCGTGGCGGAAGAATTCAAGAAGCAGGCGAAAGCCTCCGGCATGACCGTGGCCGGACACGAGTTCACCACCGACAAGGCGTTCGACTTCAACGCCATCCTGACCAAGCTGAAAAACAAGAAGGTCGAAGCGATCTTCTTCGGCGGCTACGCGCCGCAGGCGGCGCCGATGGTGCGCCAGATGAAGCAGCTGGGCATCACCGCCAAACTGCTCGGCGGCGACACCATCTGCACCAGCGAGATGGGCAAGCTGGGTGGCGACGCGGTGGCCGACAACGTCCTGTGCTCGCAAGGTGGCGCGATCCTGGACAAGGCCTCCAGCGGTCCGGCCTTCAAGGCCAGGTACAAGGCGCGCTACAAGCAGGACGCCGACGTCTATGCGGCGTCGTACTACGATGCGACCATGATGTACGCGCAGGCGATGCAGAAGGCGAATTCGATCGATCCGCAGAAAGTGTCGGCGGTCATCGGCGCCGGTTCGTACAAGGGCATCGCCGGCACCTATGCGTTTGACGAGCGTGGCGACATGAAGCAATCGCCGGTGACGATCTTCACCTTCAAAGCTGGTCAGCCGGTGCCGTTGACCAGCTATTGACCCGCTTTTAATTCGATATCGAACCTGTGGCCGATCGCGCGCGGTTCAGCGCGATCAGGCTGTCGAAAGCCCGCCGGGCGCCGTCGCAGGCGTCGGCGATTTCCCGCGCGTCCACCACCTGTTCGCGCAGCGCCGCGACGAACTGCTGCCAGTGCGGACCTGGCGAACCGGCGCCGCGCAGATAGTTGAGCGGATGCGGCGCCAGCCGCTCCGCCAGCCTTTTATACAGCACCGCCCCGCCCAACTGCGAGCCTTCGATCACATAGCACGCGCCCCAGCGCCACGCCGCCCCGCTCTGGGCGGGCCAGGCCACCGCAGCCCCGCTGTGCGGCGCCGCCGGCATCCCAGCGAATGCAGCATGCGCCAGATCCTTCCTGATCGCATCCAGATAAGGCGGCAGCTTCGGCCCCTCGTCGAAGCGTTCCATCCACTCCTGGATCGGCGCCAACCACTGCTCCAGCAGCCGCAAATGATCGTGGTAAGCGCGCAGATCGACGTCGCCCGCCGCCAAAGGCGTGTTGGCGTCAAGCTCGGCGTGCCGCTGCGCGGTGGCCTGCCGCAAGGCGGCGAGCACATCGCGTTCCCTGACGGAAATTTCTTCCAAGATATTTCCCACTTTCTTATCGATGACAAGATTTTACACAGTGAAATGCTAGCGCGCGCACAGTAGACGCGCGCAACTTCTGGAAAAATGGAGCTAAGGTAAAATTTAATTACTATCAGCATACTGCCTATGAACCAAAACCAATCCCAGAACTGCTCCGTCCTGCTCATCGACGACGAGGCGATGGCCGAAGACCTGATCGGCTATCACATGGCGCGCCAACAAGGCATCACGCTGCGCTATGACAATCGCGCCGAACTGGCGGTCCAGTTGTGCAAGGAAGTCGATGCCAACGTGCTGCTGGTCGACCTGCGCATGCCCGGCGCCGACGGCTTCGATGTGATCCGCATGCTGCGCGCCGATCCGCACACCGAGCATCTGCCGGTGATCCTGCTGTCGTCCGAGGACGACGCCGATATCAAGGCGCAGGCCTTCGCGCTCGGCGCCAACGACTATCTGGTCAAGTGGCCGGAGGCGCGCGAGCTGGAGGCGCGCATCCGCTACCACTGCGCCGCCTACCAGGCGCGCCAGCAGCGCGATGCCGCCTTCCTGGAATTGCGCCAGCGCGAAGAGGAACTGCGGGTCAGCCAGGCCGCCCTGCACCAGGCGCAGAAAATGGAAGCGATCGGCCAGCTGACCGGCGGCGTCGCCCACGATTTCAACAACGTCCTGCAAATCATCAGCGGCAACCTGCATCTGCTGCAGATGGTCGGCGACGTCAACCCGCAAGGCATGGCGCGCATCGAGAACGCGCTCAATGGCGTCGAGCGCGGCGCGCGGCTGGCCGCGCACCTGCTCGCATTCGCGCGCCGCCAGCCGCTGCAAAGCGCGGTGGTCGACCTGACGCCGGTGCTGGCCGATATGGACGACATGCTGCGCCGCGTGCTCGGTCCGCGCGCGGTGGTCATCGCCGATATCGCGACGCGCTTGTGGAACACCGACGTCGATGTCGGCCAGCTCAATAATGTGATCCTGAACCTGGCCATCAACGCGCGCGACGCCATGGGCGGCGACGGCACCTTGACCATCCGCGCCCGCAACCTGCCTTCCGGCTCGGAACAGCTATCCAAGATCGGCGACGGCCAGGGCGACTACGTGTTGATCGAAATCGCCGACACCGGCTCCGGCATGTCGTCGGAAGTCATGCAACGGGCGTTCGAACCGTTCTTCACCACCAAGCCGACCGGCCAGGGCACGGGACTGGGACTGAGCATGGCCTACGGTTTCGTCAAACAGTCGGGTGGCGAGATCTGCCTGCAAAGCACGCTGGGCGCCGGTACCTGCGTGCAGATCTACCTGCGCCGCAGCGAGGCGCAGGCGGAACCGGGGCACATCGCCTCATTGCCGGCGTTGACCGGCGGCGTGGAAACGATCCTGGTGGTGGAAGACGAGGAGGCGGTGCGCGCCGCCACCGTCGACATGCTGTCGACGCTGGGCTACAAGGTGTTGAGCAGCGCCGACGCCGAACAGGCCACGCACCTGATCAACGGCGGCGTCCATATCGACCTGCTGTTCACGGACGTGATGATGCCTGGCCGCGTGAGCAGCCTGGAATTGAGTGAACTGGTGCGCGAGAAGCTGCCGACCACGCAGATCCTGTTCACGTCGGGCTATGCGGAAGGGGTGCTGTCGCACGATGGCAAACTGCCGCCGGGGGTCAATCTGCTGCAAAAACCCTATACCGTCGAAACCCTCAGCTCGCGCATCCGCCACCTGCTGCGCAAGCGCGTGGCGACTACCGCGGCCTAGCTACTGCGGCTTGACGTAGCGGTGCGATCCCGGCGGCGGCTCGTTGAGCACCGCCCAGAAAATCCCCAGGTCGGCGATGGCCCGCACAAATTCCTGGAAATCGACCGGCTTGACCACGTAGGCGTTCACGCCCAGCTCATAGCTGCGGATCAGGTCCTGCTCCTCGCGGGACGACGTCAACATCACCACCGGGATGCTTTTAAGGGTGGCGCTGCCACGGATCTCGGCCAGCACTTCCAGGCCGTCGACCTTCGGCAGTTTCAGATCCAGCAGCACCACGGCGGGGTTGCCCTGCTCGCGGTTGGCGAAAGTGCCGCGCGCGTGCAGATAATCGAGCGCGTCGGCGCCATCGCGCACGACGATCACTTCATTGGCCAATTGGCTGCGTTCCAGCGCAATCAGCGTCAGCTCCAGATCATGAGGGTTGTCTTCAACCAGCAGGATAGGCTTTAACATAGGCGTGCCTCAAACTTTATCGGTATTTGTATTGGTATTGGTCGGTATGGCGAAGGAGAACGTCGCTCCTTCTCCCGGCGCCGACCGCGCCCAAACGCGGCCCCCATGGCGCTCCACGATACGCCGTACATTCGCCAGGCCGATGCCCGTACCCTGGAAGTCCTCCATGCGGTGCAGCCGCTGGAAAACACCAAACAGCTTGTGCGCGTAATCCATGTTGAAGCCGACGCCATTGTCGGCGACGTGAAACACGGTCTCCCCGGGTAGCTGCTCGCTGGTGATGCGTATGACGGCCGGATCGCTCTGCGCGGTGAACTTGACGGCGTTGGAAAGTAGATTGTACAACGCCAGCTGCAGGAACGACGGATCGGCGACGATGACCGGCAGTGGCGACACCTGCCAATCGATGCGCCGCGCGGGCGTATCCGGAGCCAGTTTGTCGATGCAGCCGCGTACCAGATCGTCCATGCGCACGCGCACCGGCCGCAAGGCGGCGCGGCCCATCTGCGAAAAACTGAGCAAATCGTCCACCAGCTTGCCCGCCAGCCGCGCCGATTCCTTGATGTTGACCAGGAAGCGCTGGCGCCGTTCCGGATTGTCGCTGCCGGCGGTCTCCATCAGCAAGTCGGAGAAACCGACGATGTGGCGCAGCGGCGCGCGCAGGTCGTGCGACACCGAATACGAAAACGCCTCCAGCTCCTTGTTGGCCCGGCCCAGTTCCTCGGCCAGGTCGGCCATCTGCTCGGCGCGTTCGAGCGCGATACCCAGCAGCGCGGTGCGGAATTCCAGCGCCAGCTCCAGTTCACCCTCGTGCCACGGCGCGGAAGTGCCGTGCACCGCCTCGCGCCAGCTGGCGAAACTGGTGCGCGGCGACAGCATGCCGGGGGACTTCTCCATTTTTTCCGGGCGGCCGGCCCAGTCGATCGAGTACACCACCTCGGGACGGAACCACAGCAGGTAGTGCTGGTGGATGCGCGAGATCTGCATCGCCATCAAACCGCTGGCGGAGGCGGTGTAGGCGGCCGCCGGCGGATAGACGGTGCCGAGGCGGTCGCTGTGGAACAGGTCTTCGTGGACGTTGGCGCTGAGCCAGGCCACCAGGCCGCGGATCTGGTCGTCGTCCGGCGTGTGGCCGTAGCTGATCAACCGGTCGTCGACCACGATGGCGACGCCGCCGGCACGCGCGAAGCGCAGCAGCTCGGGCAGCACGCTGCGCAGGTTTTCGATGAAGTCCGCGCCCTGCGTCAGCCCGCCCAGCAGGTTGACCATCACGCGCCGCACCTCCAGCCGGAACTGCAGCTGGTCGGCATCGGCGCGGTTGCGGATGCGCAGCGCCAGGATTTGTCCCAACTGCTCGCACACGCTGCGCTGGTGGAAACTGAGGTGGCGCGCCTCCGAATGGTGGCAGGAAATCAGCCCCCACAGCTTGTCCTTGACGATCAGCGACACCGACATCGACGCCATCGTGCCCATGTTGCGCATGTATTGCAGGTGGATCGGCGAAACGCTGCGCAGCGACGCGAACGAGAGGTCGTTGGGTTTGCCGGTCAGCGGATTTTCGGCGGGCACCAGCCGGGAGGGCTGGTAGTCGGCGTCCTGGATCAGGCGGATGCGGTTGGCGAGATACAGCTCGCGCGCCTGGCGCGGAATGTCGCTGGCGGGGAAACGCTGGCCGACGTAGCCGTCGTAGCCTTCGCCGATACATTCTGCCAGCACGTTGCCGTGGCCTTCCTCGTCGAAGCTGTAGACCAGCACCCGTCCAAAACCGGTCAGCGCGCGGATCTCGGTGGCGGCCAGCTGGCACAATTCGACGATGGTGTCGGCGTCGGTGATCTTGTTGAGGAAATCGCCCACCAATGGATAGAGCTGCTGGATGCCGGCGTCGATGGTGCCGCGCGCGCGCTCGAATTCGAGCACCAGCAAGTTGTCGTAGGCGTGGGCCAGCACGTCGAACGGTTCGCCTTCCATGCCGACGGTGGCGATATAGGCGGGACGCTCGCGCAACTGGCCGCCGCGCAGGCTGTGCTCGAGCGCCTGCGCGCTGCGGGCGCCGATGACGTCCGTGAGTGGGCGGCCGAGCGCCTTTTCGGGCGCGATGCCGGTGAAATCGGCGAGATTGTCGCTGACCTGCAGCACCTCGAGCTGGGGCGAGAGCGCCAGCAAAAAGCCATGCGGCTGAATGCTGCCGGGCGTGCGTATAGGCTCGCTGTCACATGTCGCTAATTCGGTGTCGATGCTGGCCTGTGGCATGATGGCTGCGGGCGAACCCGGTGTTAACAAAGCCACATCATATCAACTTTTCGGCGGCCCCGACGCACGATGCGCCCCAATAACGGGTCAACGGCGCAGTCAACTCTAAGGGCGAAGCCCAAGACCCGTCAACCGAGTTGCAGCTCCCAGTAGCCCATATCGATCCAGCGGTCGAACTTGCGGCCCACCTGTTTGAAATGGGCGACTTTTTCAAAACCGAGGCGCTCGTGCAAGGCCACGCTGGCCGGATTGGGCTGCGCGATGCCACCGATGGCCATGTGGATTTCGCGCGCGCGCAGTTCCTCCAGCAGGGTTGTGTACAGCGCCGAGCCGATGCCCTTGCCGCCCTGCCCCGGCGCGACGTACACGCTGGTCTCCGCCGAATAGCGGTAAGCGCTGCGCACGCGCCATTTGGTCGCATACGCATAACCGAGCACGGTGCCCTCGGATTCGTACACCAGCCAGGGCAAGGTTGCCATCACGTCGCGGATGCGGCCGGCCATTTCGTCCGGCGTGACGGGGCGCTCTTCAAAACTGATCACCGTGGTGGCGACGTAGTGGTTGTAGATTTCGACGATGGCGCTGGCATCGTCCGGTGTGGCGGGTCTGATCATCGGTATATCAATACGTGTTGTAAAAGTCATCGAAAACAGGAATGATGGCGAGCGACAGCACCACCAGCGCCAGCGGGACGGTGGCGATGAACCCCAAGAATCTGAAACCGAACGCGCCCAGTAGGCCACCGAGCAGGAAAGCGCCCAGCAAGGAACATAGCAAGGATAACCGATTGCGGTCCGCCACGACCTTGTCCCGCGTCGCGCCATCTCCGCTTGCCTGCCCCACGTTCCAGTAAAACAGCTTGCCCAATTCGATGCCGATATCGGTCACCAGCCCGGTGACGTGGGTGGTGCGGATCTCGGCGCGCGAGACCTTGGTGACGATGGCGTTCTGAAGTCCCATCACAAAACAAAGCAGAGCGACGATCGCGGTGATATGGCCATGCTCCGCCAGCCCGCTACCCATCAGGCCAAAAACCATCAGCAGCGCCGCCTCCAGCATCAGCGGCAGCGCGTAGCGGCTATGCGCGCCGCGGCGGCGGCCCCAGTTGATCAGGATCGCGGAGGTGGCCGCGCCCAGGAAGAAGGCAACCAGCGAAATCGTCCCCGCCAGCAGCAGCGCCATGTCGCCCAGCGCGGCGTTGTCGGCCAGCGCAGAGACGATGCCCGACATGTGGGAGGTGTATTGTCCGACCGCGAAAAAACCGCCGGCGTTGACCGCGCCGGCCACGAAGGCCAGCGCGCGGCCAAGGCGGCGGTTGCTGATATCGGTGCGGTGCGGCCCGGTCAAGGCCCGCAGGTAGTGCATGGGCATGGCGGCCTCGCTTGCGTCTACAGTCGGCAAGACGATTGTAATCGATCCGGACACCTGGATCAGAAGTCGTGGTTGGCGGGGTAACCCGAATAGAAGTCGTTGTCCCACTTGAAATGGGTGGTGGAGATGGTGATGGTGACATCGAGCGCCTCGACGAAATGCCACCAGCCCACCGGCAGGAACAGGATCTCTCCCGGCGCCAGTACGCAGTCGGTCACCGGAACGTTCGCCATCATGGGGAAGCGCTGCAGATCGATGGCGCGCCCGTCGACCGGCGTAAAGCAGTGCCGCTGGTTATACAGATGGGGAATGTCGCACGGCGCGATCAAGCGCACGCGCTTGCGGCCAGCGATCTGGATCATGAAATTGTTGGTCAGGTCGTGGTGAAACGGCGTGAGCGTGCCGGCCGGCCCGAACCAGAAAAAGCCGCGCCGCTCGTCGTTCAGATACTCGGCCAGCGGCGGCAGGTCGGCCATCAGCTCCCGCAGCGCCTCGCGGTTTCTCTCGTCGTTATTGGCGGTCATGTAGAAATCGTTGGTGCGCCCGCTGGCGCGCACCAGTTCCACGTATTCGCCAAAAAGCATGCGGCGCTTGTGCGCCTGGCTGTTCAATTCGTAATTCGGATCGGCATCGCGGCCGAACTGCACCTCCACCTCGCGCTCGCCCAGATGCCCGCTCAAATAATCGAACGTCCATTTGGTGCGGGCGACGCAGTCGTCCAGCATGCCGGTGATGATCACCGGCCGGTTGCTGCGGTAGTGCTCTTCGAGGAAGGCATCGCCGGACAGGCGCGCGCGGCGCGGCACCCCGGTCGGCGCCAGACGGTTCAATCGCGACTGGATGCCCAGCACCCAGTCGCGCTTCGCCAGCCGGTTGTGCAAGCGCGACGCACCCTTGAGGTAAGGGCTGCGCAGCGCGGCGTCGACCTCCGCCAGCGCCTCCTGCTCGCTGACGCCGGACTGGATCAGAATGCCGACCAGGCCTTCCGGCCGGCCGCCCAGCATCAGGTTCTCGGCGATCCAGGTGCGCCATGCGTCGTTGACAGCTACGGGTGTAACGGCGGCATGACGCGTCATCGCTTATCTTCCTATCCAGACGGCGTTGGTGAGGGCGCCGTTGGCGTCGCCGTCCAACTCCCAAGAGAAGGCGCCGCGCAGGTTTTGATCGCGCACGTACTGCATCTTGGTCGCGATTACGGTGGGGTCGTCGTAGCTCCACCACTCACCGCTGCCGGTGTAGAGGTACAGCTGCTTCGTCACCGGATGATACCAGCGCGACCCGGTTTTGTTAATCAACACCTTGTAGTCGTCGATCCCCGCCTCGTAGGCGCCGGCCGCCGCGCCGCCGGTGCTTTGATACAGGCCGTTGCCGTTCGGTCCAGCCGCCACGCCTTTCCATCCGCGTCCATAGAACGGCACGCCGAGCAGGATCTTATTGCGCGGCATGCCTGCCGCCACCAGCGCGGTGATCGAATCGTGGCTGTTGTACTTGGCCAGATTGCCGGTCGATGGATCGGCCGGATCGTGGTACAGCGGCGCGTGGAAGTTGGTGGTCGATTCCCATCCGCCGTGGAAGTCATAGGTCATCAGGTTGACCCAGTCCATGTACTGGCCGTACAGCGCCGGTTCGGTCTGGGCGATCTTCTCGCCGCCCGCGCCGATGGCCGCGGTCAGCGCATAGCGCTTGCCGTCGATGGCGCCCTGCGCGTCGAGCTGCGCGCGGAATTCGGCCATCAGCAAGGTGAAGTTGCGCTTGTCGTTGACCGTGTCGACGGTGTTGTAGGTCTGGCCGCCACCGCCCGGGTATTCCCAGTCGATGTCGATACCATCGAAGACACCCTTGGCCGCGCCCGCGCCGCCGCGTCCATCCTGGACCGGCAGGTCGCCGGCGATGAACATCTTCACGCAGGACTTGGCCAGCTGCTTGCGCAGCGCGTCGGTCTTGGCGGCCGCCGAGAAGTTCTTCGACCAGCTCCAGCCGCCCAGCGAAATGAAGATCTTCAGGTTCGGGTGCGCGGCCTTGAGCAGCTTCAGTTGCAGGAAGTTGCCGCTCAACGGCGCATCCCACGGCACGGCCTGACCGTTGACGGTGCGCGCCGGCGAGCGCTGATAATCGGCGTAGGCATCGCCGCCGGTGCCGGCGTCCGGCGAACCGGGATTCGATCCGCCGGTTTCGGCCTTGGTCACCATGTCGCATTCATAGCCGCCGTTCTTGGCATAGGTATTGGCGAAGGCGTAGTTGATGAACGTGAGCTGGTCGGCGACGCTGGTCTGCACACCGTTGACCGGCGTTTTGGTGGTGTGGATGTCGGCCACTTCGTAACTGCGGCCGTAGACGCCCCATTGCGCGAAGTAGGAGCCGATTTCACGGCCGCCAGGGACTGGCGTGGGCGTTGGAGTCGGTGTTGGAGTAGGCGTTGGGGTGGGCGTCGGGGTTGGTGTTGGAGTGGGTGTAGGGGTGGGCGTCGGCGTTGGAGTGGGCGTCGGTGTCGGCGTGGTGGTTTGCAAAGCCCAAGGTCCCCACTGCTCCGTGCCTGGGACGTTATTCTGCGTCCACCACTTGGCCTTGTAGACGGCGCCGTTGTAGGTCACGCACATATCGACCGTGTAGATCGCCGTGGACGACCAGGCCGGACAACTATCGGCGGCCGCCGCAGCGGTTTGAACCGCCGCCAGCAACTTGTTCGATGTATCGGAAGCGGGGGTGTCGCTCCCCCCGCCGCACGCCGCCAGCATGCCGGCGATCAGGCCCATCACGGCCGCATTCCCCTTCACTGCATGTTCCATCATCTCTCCTTCGGGTGGGTGATCTATGCTTTTCTTGTTTTTTCAGGATGGAACCGAAAGAATTGGTAGTCAAGTGGTTTTAATAATTGCATCCACTCTAATACCAATTGCGCAAGGAAAACAGTCTCGGGAGAAATGAACCATAACAGTCACGACACAGATAGTAAGCGCCCACTAACGACGTCGACGAGATGCCTTATCTGGGCATGAAACTGGTAAAAGAGTACCCGCGGATAAACACTTTGTTTATCGGCGAGTACCAATTGGGCGGGATAAAAAAGTGGTACTAAAGCGGGTGTGAATATAAACAGATTAATTCGCGACTTGCATCACGGCGCGCGCAATACCGTCGTGGATTTCCAGGACCCGTGGCGAGCGTTTACCGAAACTCATTTTGTAGCAAACCTGGCCGTCTTTCCAGGCCGTCGGCAATACCATCAGCAATTGGAAAGCGCTCGGATCTTCGTCCTTGCATGGAAAGATCGTCGGCGTACCGGCAAGCACGATGGCCTGCATGGGCTGTTCGCCGTCGATTTCGACGTGATGGCCACGCACTGAGATAGCCTTGCTGGCGCCGGAAAAATCATCCAGCTGAACGTGGCCGACGACGCTATCGTTGCGCCCGTCGACGACAAGATTCAACCGCAAGGTCGGACCGCCATCGACGGGGCTGTTGACTTCATAAACGGCGGTAAATAGTTGACTCATGATGTACTCTCCGGTGGACGCAATGCATGGATGCACTGTAGCGGCCGACCGGGAATACCACCTTCCGTATACCTTCCGATCCTCAAGTAGCTGTTTTTAAAGTAGTTTTACCAATCAAAAAAAACAACTACAGGCGATATCAGCGCTTCGGCAGCCGCCAGTCCGGACGGACGTAATGGCAGGTGTAGCCGTTGGGAATACGCTCCAGGTAATCCTGGTGCTCGGGTTCCGCCTCCCAGAATGTACCTGCCGGCGCCAGCTCGGTCACCACTTTGCCAGGCCACAAGCCGGACGCGTTCACATCGGCGATGGTGTCCTCGGCCGTCGCTTTTTGTTGGTCGTCGACATAGAAAATAGCCGAACGATAACTCATGCCCACATCGTTACCCTGGCGATTAGCGGTGCTCGGATCGTGAATCTGGAAAAAGAATTCCAGGATTTTGCGATAGCTGATCACCGATGGATCGAAATGAATCTCGATCGCCTCGGCATGCGTGCCGTGATTGCGATACGTTGCATTGGGCACGTCGCCGCCGCTATAACCGACGCGCGTGGTTTCGACACCCGGCATTTTACGGATCAAATCCTGTATGCCCCAAAAACAACCGCCGGCCAGAATGGCTTTCTCAATCGTCATCATCATTCCTTTTCGATATTGGATCTGAACTCAAGTGGTGACGACCATGCAATTATTCAAGAAATAGAGCCGCTTATACGCACAGAAATGTTAAATACCTTGCCTTCAGATACTGGTTTAGCCCTATAATCTGGTTCAGGAAAGCAATTCTCTTCCTGCCCGCCGTGCCCAGATTCAACGCACGCGCAACCAAACCCGGCCTGGCCCCTGCCGAAAGACGCAACGCTTCAGTTGCTCACTTTTTCGATCGATATCATGGACCAGTCCAATTCCACCAAACGTCTACTCATCATCGACGACAACAGCCAGGCGGCGGACGTCGCGGCAGAGTTGCTGGGTCTGTACGGCTACCAGACCGCCGTCGCCTACAGCGGCGCCGAGGGATTGCAGAGCGCAAAGGACTTCGCGCCTGACGTCATCCTGCTGGACCTGGGCATGCCGGTCATGGACGGCTTCCAGGTCGCCGCCGCCTTGCGTGCGCAGCCGGAATTCAGCAATCTCGCGCTGGTTGCCTTCACCGCCTGGGGCGACAAGGGCACGCGCCAGCGCACGCACGATGCCGGCTTCGACCAGCACATCACCAAACCGGCCGGCATGGAAGAAATCCTGCGCGCCATCGGCACCGCGTGCGACATGCGCGCCAGCTTCGCCCGCAAGAGCGCGTAACGGCCGCCGCGCAGGCATGTGCCGGCGTGCGGTGGGTGCGCGCAAGGCCATTGCTTTTGTGATACTGTCCTCTTAACGACAGGAGGCCATATGATGACAGAACGACGTTCCCGACCCGACCGCGCCAAGGCCATCGCCGTGCACGCCGGCATCGCCATGCTTGAGACCGACGGCCGTGAAGCCGCCGCCATTTTCCTGGAAGACGCCGGCGTCCCGCTCCCGGTCATTGCCCGCGTGCTCAACGAGCCCGACAAGCGCCGCGCCGCCGACAATCTATAACGAAGACCGACAGCCGACGAGCCAATCTAAACCACGTAGGGCGGATTAGCGAAGCGTTATCCGCCATGCATGCGCCGCCAGCGGCCCACCGATCACACGATTACTTATCACCCACCAATTGCACCGCATCGATGACCTTATAGTCATGCTGCAGGTTGTTCGCGTAAGTCACCTTCACCGCCTTGGCCTTGTACGCGGTCTTGCTGAAAGTCTTCACGAACCAGGTACGGTTGCCGCGCTCGTCTTTCTTCACATCGCTCACGCCTTCCCACACGGTATTCCACTTGCCGTCGGTATCCTGCAACTCGACCTTGTTAACCGCCTCCACGCCCTGCCCGCTCGGCAGCACAAAGCGCACCTCGGTGGCGTTGACCGGCGTCGCGAAAGCGGTCTCCAGCCAATCGAAACCCTGATCGATATGGTTATTGGTCCACGTATTGCCATCGCTCGGACCGACCGCGTTCTTGGCCAGGTTGGAATCGGACGGCGTCTTGCCGTCCTGGTCGCCGAAGACCGAGCTGGCCTTGGCCTCCGTCGCCCACTGCGCGCGCGGATCGTTGATGTATTTATCCTCCATCACGCCGTAGGCCAGCAGCGCCTGCTTCTTGGCTGCCTCGCGCTGTTCGTCGGTCTGCTCGGCCGCCGGAACCTTGCCTGCGCCGGCGGGGTCGGGCGCGGTGACAGGCACGGGCGCGGCGACAACCGGTGCCTCCTCGACCTTCTCATGCTTTTTGCAAGCCGCGAGTGCTGCGGCCACGATCATGGCGCCTATGATGGCATTGCGTTTCATCCGGTATTCTCCCTAGTGAAGTAAGTTATCAAAATGATCTTACATTATTTAGGCGCTTGGGAGCGCACTTAACGCTAGAGGTTTGGCAACACGGAAGCATCAAATCGAGGCTGTGGTGGGTACGTGGAGCTACTTAACGCGATACAGCGCACACAGCTTATTCCCGTCCGGATCGCGAACATAAGCCAGATGCATCGCCCCCAAGCTGCCGTCACGCAGGCCTGGCGGCTCTTCGCACGACTTGCCGCCATGCGCGACCGCCACGTCGTGAAACTCCCGCACCTGCTCAGGAGAGTTGCATTTGAAACCAATCGTGCCGCCATTCGCGCAACTCGCCTGCTCGCCATTGATCGGCTGAGTAATGACGAAGGTATTTCCTTCGTGTCGATAAAAAAGCCGCTCATGGCCGGTAGCTGCGGTATTGCGGAACGGCTCACCCGCGCCCAGGACGCCAAGCACGGCGTCGTAAAACCGTTTGGAACGTTCGATATCATTCGAACCGATCATCACATGACTGAACATTTTCTAGGCCTTTATTCTATTGAAGTCGAGTGGCGATGCGCCGCAGCTAGTGTAACGCCATCGATCCGACCAAATCAATCGCGGCGCGTGTATGCTCTCGCCATGGACTCTTTGATCGCCGCCTCCGCGCGCAGTCCGTCAAGGTGCTCGGCGAAAGTGCACTCATTCGGACCGGATCCTGGCTGCTACAAGTCGCTGCCGTGACCTCTGCTCTCTTATTTCGCAGCGCTTGACTGCCACAGGTAACCGGTGCACCAAACGAATATCCGCTCCATCGCCATAGCCGCAGTAAACATTTCGTTTCGATGTACTTGACGCGAGAAATTCGAAGGCACAGTGGCACGATCTGGTGTAACCTTGGCCTTATGAAAACGCCCCTTTCCCCCATCGAATCGGAATTTGCTACTGCGGAAGATGCGGCAGCTTATGATCGTTGGTTCCGTGAACAAGTGCAGGCATCCCTCGACGACCCGAGTCCGAGCATTCCGCATGATCAGGTCATGGCTGAAATGCGAGCGCTAATCGCGTCCAAACGGAGTAAGAACAAACCGAGCGATGCATCGTGAAGCCAGAATGAATACAGGTTCGCTAAACTGTATTTTCTGGAGGATGGATGCTTCTGGTTCGGTGGCTTCCAAGGGCCAGGGTCAACCTGGCCACGATCATCGACTACATTGCGGAGCGCAATGACGTCGCCGCCTCCAAGCTACAGGATGAAATCGAACGCGCGACATCACAGTTGCCGCAGCATCCCTACCTCTACCGTGTTGGACGACTCGCCGGCACCCGAGAGATCGTTGTGCACCACAACTACGTGATCGTGTATCGCGTTTCGCCGAACGTAATCGAAATCGTGTCGGTACTGCATTCCCGCCAGCGATATCCAGCCGAACGACAGTAAACGACAAAAAACCCGCGCCTCCTGGGGAGAACGCGGGTTTCAAGACTTCTGGTACAGCAAACTACTGTGTTCTGGTGCCGCTTGCCGGAATCGAACTGGCGACCTTTTCATTACGAATGAACTGCTCTACCAACTGAGCTAAAGCGGCGAAGTCGCACATTCTAACAAATATTTCTTACTGCACGCTAGCCCTAAACCAATAAATTTTAGCCGTGCTGCAAAAATGTCATTGCTTTGTGCGCCAAACAGGCTAGAAACCGCCCAATCAGCCCTGATGGTAGCCCGTCACCACCGCCACCTCATCGCGCGATCCCAGGAACACCGGCACGCGCTGGTGCAGCTTGTGCGGCTGGATCTCCATGATGCGCTGGGTGCCGTCGGTGGCCGAACCGCCCGCCTGCTCGACGATGAAAGCCATCGGATTCGCCTCGTACATCAAACGCAGCTTGCCCGGCATCGACGTGTCGCGCGTATCGGCCGGGTACATGAAGATGCCGCCACGGTTCAGGATGCGGTGCACGTCGGCGACCATCGAGGCCACCCAGCGCATGTTGAAGTTGGTGCCGCGCGGGCCGGTTTCGCCTTCCAGCAGCTCGTCGACGTAACGCTTGACCGGCGCGTGCCAGTGGCGCGCGTTCGACATGTTGATGGCGAATTCCTTGGTCTTGGCCGGGATCTTCATGTCGCGCTGCGTCAGCACCCACGAACCCATTTCGCGGTCCAGCGTGAAGCAGTTGACGCCATTGCCGGTGGTGAGAACCAGCATGGTCTGCGGGCCGTACACGGCGTAGCCGGCGGCGACCTGCTTGGTGCCGGCCTGCATGAACGCTTCCTCGGTCGGTTCGCCCATGCCTTCCGGCGCCTTCAGCACCGAGAAGATGGTGCCGATCGAGACGTTGACGTCGATGTTCGACGAGCCGTCCAGCGGATCGAACGTCAGCATGTACTCGCCCTTCGGATAGCGGTTCGGGATCGGGTGGATGGTTTCCATCTCTTCCGACGCCATCGCCGCCAGGTGGCCGCCCCATTCATTCGCTTCGAGCAGGATCTCGTTGGAGATGATGTCGAGCTTTTTCTGCACTTCGCCCTGGACGTTTTCGGTGTCGGCGGTGCCGAGCACTTCGCCCAGCGCGCCCTTGCCCACGGCGTGGCTGATGGTCTTGCACGCGCGCGCGACCACTTCGATCAGCAGACGCAGTTCGGCCGGGATCGTGTTGTTCTGGCGCTGTTCTTCGACCAGGTATTGAGTGAGGCTGATGCGTTTCATGGTTTCCCTTGTGGTGAAATATAAATCGTTTAAATCGTTGTTAGTTCGCGAGTGCCTTGGTCACCACTTCGAGCACGTCGTTCGAGAGCTTGGCGCGGGCCGCGACCTTTTCCAGCGCGCGCTTCATCTTGGCTTGCAGCGCCGGGGCGTATCGGCGCCAGCGGTCCATGCCGCGCGCCAGCCGCGCGGCGACCTGCGGATTGATGGCATCGAGCTTGATCACGTGCTCGGCCCAGAATTCGTAGGCGCTGCCGTCGGCGGCGTGGAACTGCGACGGATTGCCGCTGGTGAAGTTGAAGATCAAGCTGCGCGCGCGGTTCGGGTTCTTCAGCGTGAAGGCCGGGTGCTGCATCAACTTGCGCACGCCGGCGACGTTGGTGGTCGGCGCCGACGCCTGCATGGCGAACCATTTGTCGATGACCAGCGCTTCGCTTTCGAAGTCTTCGTAGAAGTTCTTCAGATACGGGCCGGCTTCGGCGCCGCTGTGGATCATCGCCACCAGCGCGGCGGAGCGGTCGGTCATGTTGCCGGCCTTTTCGAACTGCTGCTGCGCGAGCTTGAGCTCCGCCATGTCCGGCGCCACCATCAGGTACGACAGGCACAGGTTCTTCAACGCCCGCTTACCGGCCGACAAGGCGTCCGGGCTGTAGTCGCCCGGCGTCTGATTGGCGTGGTACTGCGACAGCAGCTCGGTCTTGAGCGCGGCGCCGATGGTGCGGCGCATGAACTGGCGCGCGGTGTGGATCGCTTGCGGGTCGACCACGTCCATCTGCTCGGCGATGATGGTTTCCGACGGCAGGATCAAGGCCAGCTCGCGGAAGGCCGGATCGAGCGTGTCGTCGGTCAGCAAGGTGCGCTGGGCGGTGATGAAGGTGGCGTCCAGTTTCAGGCCGGCGTCGCTGCCGCCGGCGGCAGCCACTTGCGCGGTCAGCTTGAGCAGGCGCGCCATGGCCAGGCGCTGGCCCGCTTCCCAGCGGTTGACCGGGTCGCTGTCATGGCTGAACAGGTGCAGCAGTTCGGCGTCGGTGTAATCGTATTCCAGCACCACCGGCGCCGAGAAGTCGCGCAGGATCGACGGCGTCGGACGTTCGTCGACATTGCGGAAGCGGAAAATCTGCTCTTGCTCGGTCAACTCCAGGACTACCGTGGTGGCGCCCTTGGCGTGCTTGCCGCCTTCCAGGGTTAAAGGCAGGTCCTTACCGCTTGCCGACAGCAGGCCGACCGCCACCGGAATGTGGAACGGCAGCTTGTCCGGCTGGCCGGCCGATGCGGCGCAGCGCTGGCTGAGGATAATGTCGAAGTTGCGCTTGACGGCGTCGTAGCGCGTGCGCGCGGTGACCACCGGCGTGCCGGCCTGGCTGTACCAGCGCTCGAACTGGCGCAGATCGCGGCCGCTCGAATCGGCCATGGCGGCGCGGAAGTCGTCGCAGGTCACCGCCTGCCCGTCGTGACGTTCGAAGTACAGGTCCATGCCCTTGCGGAAGCCTTCGCGGCCCAACAGGGTTTGATACATGCGCACCACTTCGGCGCCCTTTTCGTACACGGTCACCGTGTAGAAGTTGTTGATCTCGACGAAGGAGTCGGGACGCACCGGGTGCGCCATCGGGCCGGCGTCCTCGGGGAACTGCGCCTGGCGCAGGGTGCGCACCTGGTCGATGCGGGTGACGGCGCGGCCGCTGTCGGTGCCGATCATGTCGGCGCTGAACTCCTGGTCGCGGAACACCGTCAGGCCTTCCTTCAGCGACAGCTGGAACCAGTCGCGGCACGTGACGCGGTTGCCGGTCCAGTTGTGGAAGTACTCGTGGCCCACCACCGCCTCGATGCCGGCGTAATCGACGTCGGTCGCCACGCGCGGATTGGCCAGCACAAACTTGGTGTTGAAGATGTTGAGGCCCTTGTTCTCCATCGCGCCCATGTTGAAGTCGCCGACGGCGACGATCATGAAGCGGTCCAGGTCCAGCTCCAGGCCAAAGCGCTCCTCGTCCCAGCGGATCGAGTTTTTCAGCGACTGCATGGCGTAGTCGGTCTTGTCGAGGTTGCCGTCCTCCACCCACACCTGCAGCAGCACCTCGCGTCCGGAGTTGAGCGTGTACTTCTCCTTCTGGCACACCAGGCGCGCGGCGACCAGCGCGAACAGGTAGGACGGCTTCTTGAACGGGTCTTCCCATTTGGCGTAGTGGCGGCCGTCGTCGAGGTCGCCCTCTTCGATCAGGTTGCCGTTCGACAGCAGCACCGGGTAGGCGGCCTTGTCGGCGCGCAGCATGACGGTGTACTTGGCCATCACGTCCGGACGGTCCGGGAAATAGGTGATGCGGCGGAAGCCTTCGGCCTCGCATTGCGTGAAGAAGTTGCCGTTCGATACGTACAACCCGGACAACGTGGTGTTTTGCACCGGCGCGCACAGCGTTTCAATCTCCAGCACCACATCTGCGGGGGCCTTCCGGATCGTCAAGGTCGAGCCGTCGAGCTTGTATTCGGTCGGCGCCAGCGCTTTGCCGTTCATGCGCAGCTGCACCAATTCGATCTCCTCGCCATGCAACACGATGTCCTGACTCTGGCTCGCCGGGTTGTGCCGCATCGTGATGCGGTTGGCCACCACGGTGCGGTCGGGATCGAGATCGAAGCCCAGTTCAACCGTATCGACCAGGAACGCTGGAGGGGTGTAATCTTTGCGATATATCGTCGTGGGGCTGCTATCTGTGCGCATGGGGGCTCTGGGTGGACGTAGGCAAAAGCCTATTTTACCAATACCAGCGCCTGTGGACGTGTGAATTGCCTGCGACGGACATGGCCGCGGCCAAGTTGGCGCAATAAGTTGCCATGAATAAGTTGCTTGTTTCCACGCCGCCGTAACAATCTGTAATAATCGTGCACGGTCCCGGCGCGCGTCGTAAACTTCAGTACTGGAAAATACCGTCTTACCTGAGAGGTCACCACCATGAAATATCTCGCCATCCTGGCGACTGCCGCCGTCATGCTGTTGAGCGGCTGCGCCACTACCATCCGCAGCAATGTCACCGCCTTCAACGACTGGCCGGCCGACCTGCCGGACAAAACCTATGCCTTCGAAGCGCCGCAGGGGGCCGACGACACGCTGGAATACCGCAGCTACCAAGTTCTCGTGAGCAATGAGTTGGGCAAGCTGGGCTTCCGCCAGGCCGCCGAGGGCCAACAGCCGAAATTACTGGTGGGCATGAAATACGTGACCATCGACCATCCGGTGCGCGTGCTGGAAGCGGACGATCCGTTCATGGGATCGTACTGGGGGCCGGGCTACGGCCGTTACGGCTGGGGTTATTCGCGCTGGGGCTACGGCTATCGCCCGTATTTTTATGATCCGTTCCGTTTCCACACGATGCGCGTGGAAGAGCGCATCAAGCACCAGTACCAGCGCCAGCTGCGCGTGACCATCAACACCACGACCGGCCGCAAGCTGTATGACGTAACGGTGCAAAATACCAGCTTGATCCAGGCCACGCCGTATGTGATGCCGGCCTTGGTGCAAAGCGCGTTCACCGGCTTCCCCGGCCAGAGCGGCGTGCCGCGCCGGGTCGACCTCAAGATCGATCCAAGCACCCAGACGGTGGAAGCGCCGGCGGCGGTGGCCGGGCAGGCCGCGCCGGCCCGCTGACACCGGCGCCAGTGGGCCCGGTGATTGCGACCGGGTTTCAACTTTGCTCCACAACCAAAAAGCCCCTGTGTGCCGAAGCACCCAGGGGCTTTTTTCAATTGCGACCTAAATTACTTGGTGGCGATTTTGGCGGCTTCTTTCAGGTCGCCGACTTTCTCTTGTACTTTACCTTCGGCTTGGTTAGCCAGGCCTTTGGCTTCTTGCTCTGGCGAGTCGATCAGATCGCCGACTTCTTCCTGAATCTTGCCGCCGATGTTTTTCAGCTTACCTTCGATTTGGTCTTTGTTCATGATGTTGCTCCTGTTTGGTGCAAACCGGAATGGCTTGGCTTGAGAGACAGAATAGCCAAGCTGAGCTAACTCATCTGTACGCTTGCGTACTTAACTTGCATCCTCGATTTTTTTTGCTCAACGAGACGCGAACCGTCGAGTTCGCTGATGTACACTGCGGACGTGCCACTAGCCCAGACCCCGCGAGACCGCACAACTTTTTACCGCGAAATCCGTCCCGGGTCCTTGGAGCTTTATGGAAACACACGATCACACCGCATTGATAGCGGCGAGCGCCGACGCGCTGCGCCAGCAGGCCCACCTGTCGATCTTCGAAAACAGCCCCGACTGCGTCAAGATACTTGGTATCGATGGCAGCCTGATGGCGATGAACATCAACGGCCAATGCGTGATGGAGATCGACGATTTTGGCGCCGTGTGCGGCGCGATGTGGCCCAGCCTGTGGCCCGAGGCGGCGCGCGAACACGTTGACCTGGCGATGGCCACCGCCCGTGCCGGCAGCATCGGTCAGTTCCAGGCGCTCTGCCCCACCGCCAAAGGCACGCTCAAATGGTGGGACGTGGTCGTCAGCCCGCTGCTCGGCAGCGACGGCTCGCTGCAAGGCCTGCTGTCGATCTCGCGCGACATCACCAAGCAACGCGACGCGGACGAGCGCGAACGCAAGCTCGCCACCAAACTGCGCTTCGCGCTGGAAGTGGCGCGCTACGGCGAGTGGGACCTGGACGTGCGCTCGGGCTGCATCAGCTTCAACGCCGCCTTCGAACAATGCTTCGGCCTCGACGACGGCACCACCGGCTGGCGCCTCGAGCACCTGCTCGCGCGCGTGCACGCGGCCGACCGCAAAAGCGTCTCCGCCGCCGTGCAATCGACGCAAACCGGCGCCGCCGGCATTGACCTTGAGTTCCGCGTCGTCTGGCCCGACACCAGCATCCACTGGGTCCACATGCGCGGCAGCCGCTATCTGCAACCGGGCTACGACAACCACCTGACCGGCCTCATCTCCGACGTCACCGGCCGCGCGCTCGACGCCGAGGCGCTGCGCGACGCCTACCGCAAGCAACACGAATCGGTCTCGGTGCTGGAGCGCCGCATCAACCAGCAGGCCGCCGACCGCGACCGCATGTGGCGCCTGTCCACCGATTTGATGCTGGTGGCCAACTTCAACGCGGAGATCATCTCCATCAATCCGGCCTGGACCGCGATCCTCGGCTACGAGGCGCCCGCCATCGTCGGCCGCAACTTCATGACCCTGGTGCATCCGGACGACCAGGCGGCCACCTCGAGCGAAGTGGGCCGGCTGGCCAGCGGCCTGACCACGCTGCGCTTTGAAAACCGCTACCGCCACGCGGACGGTTCGTGGCGCGACATTTCCTGGACGGCGGTGCCGGACATCGACCTGATCCACGCGGTCGGGCGCGACATCACCGACGAAAAACGCGCTGCCGAAGCGCTGCGGGAAACCGAATCGGCGCTGTTGCAGGCGCAGAAGCTCGAATCGATCGGCAAGCTGACCGGCGGCGTCGCCCACGACTTCAACAACGTGCTGCAGATCATCTCCGGCAATTTGCAACTGCTGCAACTGTCGGCCGGCGCCGACCAGGCCACCATGAAGCGGCTGACGACGGCCACGACCGCGGTCGAACGCGGCGCGCGGCTGGCCTCGCAGTTGCTGTCCTTCGCGCGCCGCCATCCCCTGAAACCGGTGGTGGCCGACCTGCGCGAGCTGCTGGGCGCGATGGACGACCTGCTGCAACGGGCGATAGGCGAATCTGTCGCGGTCGAACTGGCGGTCGACAACCACCTGTGGCACACGCTGATCGACCCCAACCAGTTGGAAAACGTGCTGCTCAACCTGGCGATCAACGCCCGCGACGCCATGGATGGCCAGGGCAAGCTGACGATCGAGCTGCGCAACACCGAGCTGGACGCCGCCTATTGCGCCGGCCATCCCGAAGTATGCGCCGGCCAGTACGTCATGCTGGCCGTCTCCGACACCGGCTGCGGCATCCCGTCCGATCTGTCCGACAAGATTTTCGAGCCCTTCTTCACCACCAAGCGCGAGGGCGAAGGCACCGGCCTGGGGCTGAGCATGGCCTACGGCTTCATCAAGCAAAGCGGCGGCCACATCAAGGTGTACAGCGAAGTCGGCCACGGCACGACGTTCAAGTTGTATCTGCCGCGTTCGATGGCGGAGCTCGATAGCTTGCCGGCGGCGCTCAACGGTCCTGTGGTCGGCGGCAACGAAACCGTGCTGGTGGTCGAGGACGACCTGCAAGTGCAGGAAACGGTGGTGGAGATCCTCAAGGGCCTCGGCTACACCGTGCTCAAGGCGAGCGACGGCCAAAGCGCGCTATCGATCATCGACAGCGGCTTGCCGATCGATCTGCTGTTCACCGATGTGGTCATGCCGGGCGAGCTGCGCAGTCCGGACCTGGCGCGCAAGGCCAAGGCCATTCTGCCGGGGCTGGAGATCCTGTTCACCTCCGGGTACACGCAAAACGCCATCGTGCATGGCGGTCGGCTCGACGCCGGGGTCGAGTTGCTGAGCAAGCCTTACCGGCGCGAGGATTTGGCGCGCAAGATCAGGTTCATGTTCGCCAACCGCCAGCACGTCGAAGCGCTGCACAGGGAAAGGTCGAGCATGAAGGCGGCGCCGGCACAGCCGGGCTGCGGCCGCCGCCGCAGTATCCTGCTGGTCGAGGACAACGAGGACGCGCGCATGCTGACGGCGGAGTTGCTGGAGTCGCTGGGGCACCTGGTCGACGCGGTGGGCTCGGCCGAAGAAGCCCTGCAGCGCATGGCGCGCGGGGATATCGAGGTGCTGCTGACCGACATCAGCCTGCCGCGCATGTCCGGCATCGACCTGGCGGCGCAGGCGCGCGCCGGGCAGCCCGGGCTTGATATCGTGTTCGTCAGCGGGCATGACAAGGACAATGCCGGATTGTCGGACGCGTCGGCCAAGTTTTTGCTGAAGCCGTTTAATTTCGCGCAGCTGGAAAACGCGCTGGGCTGAAGTTCAACGCGCTTTAAACGCCGGAATGCCGCTTCAAATACATCGGCATCAGCCACCACGCGACGGCGATCAACGCCGCCATGATGCCGGCCGTGGCCATGCCGACGGTGGACCCGAACACCTCCGAGATCACCAGGTCGGTGCCCAGCACCAGCGCGATCGCCAGCGCGAACGAGCCGGCCACGATCTGCTTGGTCGCCACCCGCTTGAAGCGCGCCCGGTCTTTCAATGGCCGCATCAAGCGGTGCTGGATCGCCGGCGCGCTCAGCAGCACCAGACTGGTCAAGGCCAGGAAAAACGTCGCCAGGAACAGCAGCTTTTCCGTATGGTCGATATGCGCGAAACCGGCGTTGAACGGCAGGATGATCAGGAAGGCCGACAACATCTGCGCGCCCGGCAGCAGGATGCGCATCTCACTGAGCATGTCGGAGAAGTCGCCGTCGTCTTCCTCTTCGTCGTCGCGCAGCTGCTTGCCCCTGACCTTGTCCTCCTCGAAAATGCTGCCGCTCATGGCAGTATGATCGTCGAGCCGGTGGTCTTGCGCGCTTCGAGATCGCTGTGCGCCTGGGCGACATCGGCGAGGTTATAACGCTGGCGCACGTCGATCTTGACCGCGCCGCTGTTGACGACGCCGAACAGCGACTTGGCCGCCGCCTCCAGGTCCTCGCGCGTGGCCATGTAGGCGCCCAGCGACGGCCGCGTGACAAACAGCGAGCCACGGTTGGCCAGCTCGCTCAGCGCGAACGGCGGCACCGGTCCGGACGCGTTGCCGAAGCTGACCATGGTGCCGAGCGGCGCCAGGCAGTCCAGCGATCCGATGAAGGTGTCCTTGCCGATCGAATCGTACACCGCGCACACGCCCTTGCCGCCGGTGATCTCGCGTACCCGCTCGGTGAAGTTCTCGCGGTTGTAGTTGATCACGTGGTCGGCGCCGTTCTCGGTCGCCAGCGCCGCCTTCTCGTCCGAACCGACGGTGCCGATCAAGGTCACGCCCAGCACCTTGGCCCACTGGCAGGCGATCAGGCCGACACCGCCGGCGGCGGCGTGGAACAGGATCGTGTCGCCCGCCTTCAGGTGCACGGTGCGGTGCAGCAGATACTGCACCGTCAAGCCTTGCAGCATCATGGCGGCGGCGATATCGAAGCCGATTTTCTCCGGCAGCACCAGCAGCTGCGAGGCCGGCATGTTGCGCGCCTCGGCGTAGGCGCCGTTCGGCCGGCCCGCATAGGCCACGCGGTCGCCGACCTTCACTTCGGTCACGCCCTCGCCCACAGCCTCGACGGTGCCGGCGCCTTCCATGCCCAGCCCGCCCGGCAGCGGCTGCGGATACAGGCCGGTGCGGAAATACACGTCAATGAAATTGAGGCCGATGGCGCCGTGGCGCACTTGCGCCTCGCCGGGGCCGGGCGGCGGCAGGTCCACGTCCACCAGCTCCATCACCTCCGGGCCGCCCACGCGGTTGATACGAATTGCCTTGGTCATGATTGCCTCCGTTACTCAATATCCGCAGTGTAACGCCGAATACAACTTCGGCCACACGCGACTGAAACAATCTAAACCACGTAGGGCGGATTAGGCGGAACGCCGTAATCCGCCATCTTTGAGCCGCCGACTACGCATACATGGCGGATTACGCTACGCTAATCCGCCCTACGTGATTTAACGGTTATTGCCGGGTTATCTAATTACCGGCGGCGGCGAGCGACTGCAGTTGCGACAACACCAAATGCGCCGACGACACGTTCGTCGCGCACGGCGTGTTGTGCACGTCGCACGCCCGCACCAGCGCGTTGATGTCCGGCTCGTGCGGCTGCGGCGTCATCGGATCGCGCAGGAAGATCACGCAATCGATCTCGCCCTGCACCAGCATCGACCCGATCTGCAAATCCCCGCCGAAAGGCCCGGAATGCTTGCGGTCCACCTCCAGCCCCAGCTCGCTGATCAAACGCCCGCCCGTGGTGCCGGTGGCAACCAGGTCGCAGGTCGACAGGAAAGCGCGGTATTGGCCCGCCAGCAGGATCATGTCGTCTTTTTTCTTGTCGTGGGCAATCAGGGCGATGCGGGTTTTCATAACGTTATCCATGTATACGGTTTATCCAGTTTTATTTTTTACTCTTGGACAGCAGATAAATCCCGGCGATCACCAGCGCGGTGCCGGCCAGTTGCCAGGACGTGACGGGTTCGCCCAACAGCAGCGCGCCCAGAAACAAGGTTGACACGGGACCGATCATGCCCGCCTGCGAGGCGGCGCCGGCGCCGATGCGCTCGACGGCGGCCATCGTCATAAACACCGGCATCACCGTGCACAGGATGCCGTTGACCAGCGACAGGCCGTACACGCCCATCGGCTGCGCCAGCGCCGACACCGGCCGCAGGATGAAAAACTGGGCGATGCAGGCCACGCTGGAGACGCACATCGCGTACGACACCAGCCGCAGCGCCCCGAGCCGCTTGACCATCTCCCCCGACAGCAGCAGGTAGACGGCGTAGGCGGCGGCCGATCCCGTCACCAGCATCGCGCCCAGCGCCACGTTGGCGCCGCCGTTGCCCAGGTCGTGCAGGAACACGAACACGATGCCGCAATAGGAGGTCAGCAGCGCCAGCCACTGCTTGCCGCTGATGTGCTGCTTGAGCAGGGTGGAGCTGATCAGCAGCACGAAGGTCGGCGTCAGGAACAAAATCAGCCGTTCCAGGCCGACCGTGATGTACTGCAGCCCGAGGAAATCGAGGAAACTGGATAAATAGTAGCCGACCAGCCCCAGGCCGATCAGGCGCCAGCGGTCCGCCTTCGACAGCGCCGGCCCGGTGCGCATCTTCCAGACGGCGACGGCGGCAAACACCGGCAGCGAAAAGATCATCCGGAACGCCAGCACGGTGACGGCGTCGAGGTCATAACGGTAGAGCAGCTTGGCGACGATGGCCTTGGTCGAGAACAGCACCGCGCCGCCGATGGCGATTCCCAGGCCGCCCAGATAGGCCGAACGGGCCGGGCTCACATTCGTTATGCTTTTGTCCATCCCTCGATTGTACGGCCAAACGGCCCCGGCCGCAGAGGGCGGCGGTTTCGGCGCCCTGCCTTATGTTAAAATACCGCCCTCACCGCATAGCAACGACTATCGCCAACCCCGAATAAAACCGCGCCGAAGGAAGACTGAACATGGCTGGACACAGCAAATGGGCCAATATCAAGCACAAAAAGGCCGCTACCGACGCCAAACGTGGCAAGATCTGGACACGTCTGATCAAGGAAATCACCGTCGCCGCGCGCATGGGCGGCGGCGATATCCAGACCAACCCGCGCCTGCGCCTGGCGGTGGACAAGGCGGCCGACGCCAATATGCCGAAGGATAACGTGCAACGCGCGATCACGCGCGGCACCGGCGGCGAGGACGGCGCGGCCTACGAGGAAGTGCGCTACGAGGGCTACGGCATCGGCGGCGCGGCCGTCATCGTCGACTGCATGACCGACAACCGCGTGCGCACCGTGGCCGAAGTACGCAACGCCTTTAACAAAAACGGCGGCAACATGGGCAACGAGGGTTCGGTGGCGTTCATGTTCAAGCATTGCGGCCAGTTCCTGTTCGCGCCCGGCACCAACGAGGATGCGCTGATGGAAGTGGCGCTGGAAGCCGGCGCCGAAGACGTGGTGGCCGATGAAGAAGGCGGCTTCGAAGTGCTGTGCGGCCCGCACGACTTCGCGACCGTCAAGGATGCGCTGGAAGCGGCCGGTTTCAAGGCCGAAGTGGCCGAGATCATCATGAAGCCGGCCACCGAAACCGTCATCACCGGCGACAACGCCGTCAAGATGCAAAAACTGCTGGACGCGTTGGAAGCGCTGGACGATGTCCAGGAAGTCTATTCCAACACGCTGATCGAAGACTGAGGATTTATGAAAATATTGGTAGTCGGCTCCGGCGGCCGTGAACACGCGCTGGCATGGAAATTGGCGCAATCGGAACGCATCCAGATGGTCTACGTCGCCCCCGGCAACGGCGGCACCGCGCGCGATTCGCGCCTGGTCAACGTCAACATCACCGATCTGCACGAACTGGCGACCTTCGTCGAGCAGGAGCACATCGGCCTGACCGTGGTCGGCCCGGAAACCCCGCTGGCCGGCGGCATCGTCAACCTGTTCCGCGCCCGAGGCCTGAAGGTGTTCGGTCCAACGAAGGAGGCGGCGCAGCTGGAGTCGTCGAAGGACTTCGCCAAGGCGTTCATGCAGCGCCACGGCATCCCGACCGCCAAATACCAGACCTTCTCGGACGTGGCGCAAGCGCACGCCTACATCGACGCCAACGGCGCGCCGATCGTCATCAAGGCCGACGGCCTGGCCGCCGGCAAAGGCGTGGTGGTGGCGATGTCGCTGGACGAAGCGCATCAGGCGGTCGACGACATGCTGGCCGATAACCGCTTCGGCGACGCCGGCGCGCGCATCGTCATCGAGGAATTCCTGGCCGGCGAAGAAGCGAGCTTCATCGTCATGTGCGACGGCAAAAACGTGCTGCCGCTGGCGACCAGCCAGGATCACAAGCGCCTAAAGGACAACGACGAAGGCCCGAACACCGGCGGCATGGGCGCCTACTCCCCGGCGCCGATCGTCACGCCGGCGATGCACGCCCGCGTGATGCGCGAGATTATCAATCCGACCATCGCCGGCATGGCGAAGGACGGCATCGTCTTCACCGGCTTCCTGTACGCCGGCCTGATGATCGACGCCGCCGGCAATCCGCGCACGCTGGAATTCAACTGCCGCATGGGCGACCCGGAAACGCAGCCGATCATGTCGCGCCTGAAGACCGACCTGGTGACGGTGATGGAACACGCCGTCAACGGCACCTTGGACACGGTCGAACTGGAATGGGACCGCCGCACCGCCGTTGGCGTGGTGCTGGCAGCCGCCGGCTACCCGGACGCGCCGCTCAAGGGCGCCGTGATCGAAGGCATCCCGGCCGAAACGCCGGAATCGGTGACCTTCCACGCCGGCACGGCCGAAGTGGGCGGCCAGCTGCAAGTGACCGGTGGCCGCGTGCTGTGCGTGGTCGGCCTGGCCGACAGCGTCAAGCTGGCGCAAAAGCAGGCCTACGAAGTGGTCGACCAGATCTCCTTCGAAGGCATGCAGTGCCGCCGCGACATCGGCTGGCGCGGCCTGAAACACTAAATACAATGCTCTCCGCCCCGAATCCAGCGGCTGTCAAGGCCTTCCTGCTCGATCTGCAGGCCCGCATCATCGACGCGCTCGAAGCGCTCGATGGCAAGGCCTTCCTGCGCGACGAGTGGGAGCGCCCGGAAGGCGGCGGCGGGATTTCGCGCCTGGTCGAAGAAGGCAACGTCATCGAACGCGGTGGCGTCAATTTCTCGCACGTGATGGGCGCCAAGCTGCCGCCGTCCGCGTCTGCCGCGCGTCCGGATTTGGGCGGCAACCCGTGGGAAGCGATGGGCGTGTCGCTGGTGATCCACCCGCGCAATCCATACGCGCCGACGGTGCACATGAACGTGCGCTTCTTCACCACGACCACCATCAACGGCGAGCCGGCATGGTGGTTCGGCGGCGGCATGGACCTGACGCCCTATTACGGCGACAAGGAAGACGTCAAGCACTTCCACCAAAGCTGCCACGACGCGCTGGCGCCGTTCGGCGACGACCTGCACGCGCGCTACAAGAAGTGGTGCGACGAGTATTTCTACCTGAAGCACCGCAAGGAGGCGCGCGGCGTCGGCGGCATCTTCTTCGACGATGTGAACGAAGAAGGCTTCGACCAGAGCTTCGCGCTGATGCAAAGCGTCGGCAATTCGTTCTTGACGGCCTACCTGCCGATCCTGGAACGCCGCAAGGACACGCCGTACGGCGAGCGCGAACGCGATTTCCAGGCTTACCGGCGCGGCCGCTACGTCGAATTCAATCTGGTGTTCGACCGTGGTACCCTGTTCGGCCTGCAGTCGGGCGGCCGCACCGAGGCGATCCTGATGTCGATGCCGCCGATCGTCAAATGGCGCTATCGCTGGGAACCCGAGGACGGCACGCCGGAAGCAGCGCTGTACACCGACTTCCTGCCGCACCGCGACTGGCTGGCCGCGTGACAAAGGCCATGGCACAGCGGGTAGCACTGCTGGGCGGCAGCTACGATCCGGTCCACCACGGTCATATCGCCCTCGGCGCCTATTTCGCGCAACTGCTGCAAGTGGACCAGCTGCGCGTGATTCCGGCCGGCTTGCCGTGGCAAAAAGCCATGCTCAAAGCGACGCCGGAACAGCGTGCCGAGATGGTGTCCATCGCCTTCAAGGGTCAGCCGTTCGACGTCGCCATCGACATGCAGGAAATCGAGCGCGCAGCGCGCGGCCTGCCGACCTACACCATCGAGACGCTGCGCCTGGTGCGCGCCGAACTGGGACCGGACGCCTGCATCGCCTTCGTGATGGGCGCCGACCAGCTGCAGCGGCTCGACACCTGGAATGAATGGCAGGCGCTGTTCGACTACGCCCATATCTGCGTAGCGGCCCGCCCTGGCTTCGACATAGGCGCCGCCGGCCTTCCGCCGGCGGTCGCCGCGGCGTTCTCCAGTCGTATCGGAACGCCTGAACAAATCCGCAACACGCCGCACGGTCTGACTTATCTGGCACAAGACTTCGCGGTGGATATCTCCGCCACCGAAATACGTGCGGCATTACAACGGGGGGAACAGGCAAACTCGCTTATCCCGCCGCTAGTGCTAGACTATATTGAACAACACAATCTATACAAAAGCTAAATGGACATCAAAAAACTGCAATCCCTCGTCGTTGACGCCCTCGAAGACGTCAAGGCACAAGACATCACGCTGTTCGACACCACCCACCTGACCAGCCTGTTCGACCGCATCGCCATCGCCTCCGGTACCTCCAACCGCCAAACCAAGGCGCTGGCCGCCTCGGTGCGCGACAAGGTCAAGGCCGCCGGCGGCGACGTCTACGGCATGGAAGGCGAGGACACCGGTGAATGGGTGCTGGTCGACCTGGGCGACATGATCGTCCACATCATGCAAGCGCCGATCCGCGCCTACTACCGCCTGGAAGAGATCTGGGGCGACAAGCCGGTCAAGCTGGGCGCCGCCAAGCGCAAGTCGACCAAGGAAGGCGAGGAAGCCGACGAGCCGAAGAAAATCTCCAGCCACCTGGCCGCCGGCAAAAAAGCCGTCGACGCCTCGCCGGTGATCGAGAAGAAAACCCCGGCCCGCAAAGCCGCCGCCGCCAAACCGGCCGCCGAGAAGAAACCGGCTGCCAAGAAGGCCGCGATCCCGGTCGGCAAAACGATCAAGGTCGGCAAGACCAAGAGCGCCGTCGCCTCGGCCGAAGCGCTGAAAGCCCTGCCACCGAAGCCGAAAGCGCCAAAGGCCGCCAAGCCGAAAGCCGACGAAGCGCCGGCCAAGACGGTCATCAAGCGTATCAAAAAAGTCGCGGAATAATCCACGATGCAGCTGATCATCGCTGCGGTCGGCCATAAAATGCCGGCCTGGATCGAAACGGGCTTCGCCGAATACGCCAAGCGCATGCCGCCGGAACTGAAGATCGTGCTCAAGGAAATCAAGCCGGTCGACCGTTCGGGCAGCAAAACCGCTGCCACCGCGATGGCGCTCGAACGCGAGCGCATCGAGGCGGCGCTGCCCAAATCGGTGCGCATCATCGCGCTCGACGAACGTGGCAAGGACCTGACCTCGGTCGGCCTGTCGCAGCAGTTGGAAGCCTGGCAGCAGGACGGTCGCGATACCGCCTTCCTGATCGGCGGGGCCGACGGCCTCGATCCGGAGCTCAAGGCGCGCGCCGAAGGCCTGATCCGGATTTCCAGTATGACGCTCCCTCATGGTATGGTACGGGTATTGTTGGCCGAACAACTGTATCGCGCCTGGTCGATCACCCAAAATCATCCGTACCACCGGGTTTGACGGCGTCAGAAAATATCAAATGAAATTCGTCGAAAAGAAGATCTACCTCGCCTCTAAAAGCCCGCGCCGGCGCGAACTGCTGCGCCAGATCGGCATCGATTTTGAATTATTGTTATTGCGTGCCGACGGCCCGCGCGGCGCCGACGTCACCGAAAACGTCATTGAAGGCGAAGCGCCGCTCGACTACGTGGCCCGCGTGGCGCAGGAAAAAGCCGCCTTCGGCTACAACCTGGTGCAGCGCCGCCACCTCAAGCCGCGCGCCGTGCTCACCGCCGACACCACCGTCACCATCGACGGCCAAATCCTCGGCAAACCAGCCGACCGCGCCGAAGCCAGCGCCATGCTCACGCAGCTGTCGGGCCGCACCCACCAGGTGCTGACCGCCATCGCCGTGCATTCGGCCGACTTCACCGGGCAAATCACGCAGGTGTCGGAAGTGCGTTTCGGCGTGCTGTCGCCGGCCGCCATCGCCGCCTACTGCGCCACGCTCGAACCGTACGACAAGGCCGGCGGCTACGGCATCCAGGGGCCCGCCGCGCAATTCATCGAACATATCGCCGGCAGCCATTCCGGCATCATGGGCCTGCCGCTGTACGAGACGGCGCAGCTGCTGCGGCAGGCGGGTTTGCCGCTGCCGTAAGTGGCGTGTATGATCAGTCTTCACATAGCCACAGAAGCCGCGCCAGCCGGCCGCCGAGACAAATGAACGAAGACATCCTGATCAACATCACCCCGCAGGAAACCCGGGTCGCCCTGATCTTGCAAGGCGCCGTGCAAGAGCTGCACATCGAACGCACGCTCACGCGCGGCCTGGCCGGCAACGTCTATTCCGGCAAGGTGGTGCGGGTGCTGCCCGGCATGCAATCGGCCTTCATCGACATCGGCCTCGAACGCGCCGCCTTCCTGCACGTGGCCGACATCTGGGAGGCGCGCCCGCACGACGGCGGCCAGAACGCCGCCCCCACCCCGATCGAAAAAATCCTGTTCGACGGCCAGGTGCTGACGGTGCAGGTCATCAAGGACCCCATCGGCACCAAGGGCGCGCGCCTGTCGACGCAAATCTCCATCGCCGGCCGCATGCTGGTGTACCTGCCGCAGGACGCCCACATCGGCATCTCGCAAAAGATCGAAAAGGAATCGGAGCGCGAAGCGCTGCGCACGCGGCTCCAAAGCCTGCTGCCGGCCGACGAAAAAGGCGGCTACATCGTGCGCACGCAGGCGGAGGACGCGTCGGACTCCGACATCGCCGCCGACGTCGAATACCTGCGCAAGACCTGGGGCGCCATCGTCCACGGTGCCAAGACGCGCCCCGCCACCACCCTGCTGCACCAGGATTTGAGCCTGGCGCAGCGCGTGCTGCGCGACTTCGTCCACGACGACACGGCCACCATCCAGGTCGACTCGCGCGAGAACTACCTGAACCTGGTCGAATTCGGCAAGGCCTACACGCCCGGCGTGCTGCCACGCCTGCAGCACTACACCGGCGAACGGCCGCTGTTCGACCTGTATGGCGTCGAGGAAGAGATCCTGCGTGCGCTGGGCCGGCGTGTCGATCTCAAATCGGGCGGCTACCTGATCGTCGACCAGACCGAGGCGATGACCACCATCGACGTCAACACCGGCGGCTTCGTCGGCGGACGCAATTTCGCCGACACGATCTTCAAGACCAACCTGGAGGCGGCGCACGCGATCGCGCGCCAACTGCGCCTGCGCAATCTGGGCGGCATCATCATCCTCGACTTCATCGACATGGAGAACAACGAGCACCGCAACGCCGTGCTGCAGGAGCTCAAAAAGACCTTGTCGCGCGACCGCACCAAGGTCTCGGTGTCGAACTTCTCGGCGCTTGGACTGGTGGAGATGACGCGCAAACGCACGCGCGAATCGCTGGCGCACATCCTGTGCGAGCCCTGCCCGGCCTGCGCCGGCAAGGGTCAAGTGAAAACTTCGCGCACCATCTGCTACGAGATCCTGCGCGAACTGCTGCGCGAAGCCAAGCAGTTCAACCCGCGCGAGTTCCGCATCCTCGCTTCGCAGGAAGTGGTCGACATGTTCCTCGAGGAGGAGTCGCAGCACCTGGCGATGCTGGGGGACTTCATCGGCAAGAAGATTTCGTTGCAGGTGGAGACGGCGTACCACCAGGAGCAGTACGACGTCATCTTGATGTAGCTTGATTAGCAACCGCCATCTGGAGATGGGCAATGAAGAAAATAAAACTGACACCCCTTCTTTGCGCGGTTGCGTTGACGGGGTGTGTTGGTGTCCACAGCAACTCGCTTGAATCAAAAAGTGCTAAGGCGCCACAGGCTGACCAAGCCACGTGGATTCAGCTATTCAACGGGAAAGACTTATCCGGCTGGACTCCGAAGTTCAAAGGCCATCAGGCCGGCGTCAACTACAAAAACACATTCAAGGTTGAAAACGGCATCCTCAAAGTCGACTACAGCGAGTACGACAAATTCAACGGCGAATTCGGTCACCTGTTCTGGAAGCAGAAGCTGTCGCACTACCGCATCCGGGCGGAATACCGTTTCGTCGGCAAACAGCTCGCGGGCGCTCCGGGTTGGGGCTTTCGCAATAACGGCATCATGATTTTTAGTGAACCGCCCGATACCATGGAACTCGACCAGGACTTTCCCGCGTCGATTGAGGTGCAGATGCTTGGTGGAGGCGGCCCAGGTGACCAGAACAACGGATCGTTCTGCACCCCGCACACCAGAGCGGTCTTCAACGGGCAGCTCACCACCACCCACCGCACTTCGGCCAAATCGAAAGTGTATATGGGAGACGAATGGGTAACAATCGAGGTTGAAGTTCGCGGTGGAAAATTAATCAAGCATATCCTTGATGGCGAGACCGTGATCAGCTACAGCCAGCCTCAGCTGGACCCGCGCGATCCCCACAGTCGCGGACTGATGGCGAAAGGCTTCCCCCAGATGCTGGAAAGCGGCTACATCGCCATCCAGGCGGAGACCCATCCAACGGAATTTCGCCGGATCGAAATCCTGCCACTCGATGAAACGCTTTAGGCAAACATGAAAACTGAGATGCCAGGCAGTTCAATCCGTGAGAATTCGCATCATCACATCGCCGCGACCATGCGCTTGATGGTGTCCGGCGCGATGCGCAGCAGCAACGGCATCAGTTTGGTGGCGCCGGGTAGCGCCAGCGGCCGTCGGCGTTCCAGCGCCTTCAGCGTAACCGCCGCCACCTCTGCGGTGGAAATCTTCTTCACCGTCAGGTTTGCGGTCATCGGCGTGTCGACCGTCGGCGGAACGACTTCCAGGACATGCGTTCCCCTCGGGGCCAACTGCCGACGCAGCGCTTCGGCATAGCCCCTCAATCCAGCTTTCACGGCGCCATAGGTGGGTGCGCGCGTGGGCGACACCAGCGCGAAGCCCGAGGTGACAAACACGATCGCGTCGATCGCAGGCCATCGATTCAGCACCTCGCCGGTCAGTTCGATTGGCGCCGTAAGATTCAGCGCGACCTCCTCCTCCAGACCTCCCGTGGCGTCGTCGCCCGAGGTGAAATCGCGCTCGATGAAGCTGCCCGCATTGTTGATCAAAACATCGAGCCGGCCGAAGCGCCGGGCAAGCTCTGCCAGTATGGCGCTGCGGTCCGCAGCGCTGGTCACGTCGGCCTTGATGGCGACAGCGGCCGGATGGTCGCGGGTAAAGCGTTGAAGCCCGGCGTCGGAACGGCCGCATACGACCACCTGCGCGCCGCGCCCGATGAAGGCATCGGCCAATCCGAGGCCGATGCCGGAGGTTCCGCCGGTGATCAAGACAACTTGTTTCATGTTTGGATAGCTCCTGTTGAGAAGGAGATACAATGGTCTCCTTTGGTTACCTACTCTATACAGGAAACCAACGTATGCCAAGGAGGCACTTTTGTGAAACCAAGTCACACCGATGAAACCGGCGGCTGCGCGCGCCTGACCTGCGCCCTTGCCAGGGTAGGCGATAAATGGTCGATGCAAACCGTCACGCAGCTCGATGCGGCGCCGTTGCGCTTTAGCGAACTGCGGCGGGCGATAGGGGGAATCTCTCAGAAAATGCTGACCGTCACGCTGCGAGGACTTGAGCGCGACGGCTTCGTTTCCCGGACCGTGTATCCGACCAAGCCGCCCAGCGTCGAGTACGCCCTGACGGAGCTTGGCCGGGAGATGGTCGAACCCGTCAGGGAGCTAGGCGCTTGGGTGGCGCGCAACCTCGACCGGATCGAAGATGCTCGGGCCCGGTTCGACGCCGGGGTCAAGCAACAATGAATGCCGGCTCGTCAAGCCAGATCCGCGTCAATGCCCTTGATAAGGCCATCAGCATTGACATGGATCCGGAGAGCCCCCGTCTCGTGGCCAAAGGTGCCGGTGAAATCGGCACCGGCAAGCGCGACCAGGTCGAGTGCTGCCATTCCTTGTAAGTAAGAGGTGGTCCTGAGCGATTAATGCTGGGGCGGAAACGGCGTTCGCTCAGGAGCTCCTGGGCTGAATCACATCCGATCCAGCGCGCCCTCCCCTAGTGCTTGATACCTTCGCGCTCCAGGTAATCGAGCAACGGTCCCGGCTCGTCGGTCTGGATGGTGTCGACGCCGGCTGAGAACAGCGCGCCCCACGTCTTGCCAGAAGTGCGCAGCGCCTCCAGGTCGCCACCCATGCCGATCACGCTGATGACGCCGACCGCCGTCAGGCTGTTGGCCCACAGCCTCACTTTGGCCTGCGACACCAGTTCGCGCAGCGGCTGGAACTGCGCCGACGGCAGGAAAACCAGCTCCACGCCGACCGGCTTGCGCCGCCCGGCCAGCTGCCGCTCAACGATGCGCGCTCCGCTTTGCGCCTTGGGCGCGCCGGACCACGGACCGATGATCGGCATATAGGGCACCGACGCGAACGGCAGCTGGTCGGCGACCGCCTGCGCCGTTCGCTCATCGACGAAACTTTTGACCAGCACGTACTGGCCCATGCCGTGTTTGACCGCTTCGGCGATGGTCTGCGCGTAAATGTCGTCGTCCTTGATATCCAGATTGAGCATGATGCGGCCCTTGGCCGCCTCCAGCATCTCGGCCAGCGTGGGCACGCTTTCGCCGGTGGTCTCCGGCGACATGGCGCCGCCGAGGTTCTGCTTGAGCCGCAGGCCTTTGATCTGCGCCAGCGTCATCGTCGACACCTTGCCGTGGCCGTCGGTGGTGCGGTCGACCGTGGTGTCGTGGATCACCACAAGGGTGCCGTCGGCGGCGCGGCGTACGTCGAGCTCCATCATGTCGACACCCAGCCGCACGCAGTGTTCCAGCGCCGGCCGCGAGTTCTCCGGCACTGCCGACAGCGCCAGCCGTGGCGAGGCGTTGTGACAGCCCCGGTGGGCGGCGATGAAAACGCCGGCGGCGGGATCGAGCAGCTTCTGGCGGATCTGCTCGGCCCTCGTGGTGGCGGTGGCGGTGGCGGACGCGGCGCTTAGCGCGGCGAGAGCCGCCAGCGCGAAGGCGGCCAGCCGGGGAAGGGAAAATAAAGAAGTCATGGGTTGCGGGTCCAGTCAAAACATTAAAAGTTCGGCGTGTAGCGCAGGCCGATCCACGCAACCATCGGCACCGAGTAGGTGTCCTTGAGCAGGCTCTGCGACGGGCCGGTGTAGCTGGTCATCCGGCGGCGGTTGAGGTTTTGCACCTGGCCAAACACCGTCCACTGCGGGGCTATCCGGTAGCTGGCCTGCAGGTCGATCTGCGCACGCGGCGCCCAATACAAGTCCTGCCAGGCGATATCGGGCACGATCGAGCGCAGCGCCTTGCCCTGGTAGTTATAGGCGGCGCGCAGCTCCAGCCCCTTGCTCGCATAAAACACTGTCAGGTTGCGGGTCTGGTCGGGCTGGCCCACCAGACGGTCCAGGCGGCGCATCCCACCGGCGGCTTTCAGCACGCTCATCTGGCCGTCCAGCAAGCTCCAGTTCGCGCTGAAGCCGACGTCCGCCAGCACCGGATGCACCCAGCCCAGCGAATTGACGACGACCGCCGCCTCCACGCCTTTGACCGAGGCGTCCGACGCATTGGCCGGCATCGACACCAGCGCGTTGGCGTACGTCACGCCTTGATAGGTGTAGCCGAGCGAGGACTGGTTGAAGATCTCGTCGCGGATCTCCTTGTTGAACACCGCCAGCGACAGCAGGCCGTTGGCCGCCTTCGGCAAGCGGTAGTTCAGCGCCAGGTCGGTATTGGTCGACAGGCGCGGCTTGATCTGCGGATTGCCCACAGTGACCGTGACGCCCTGCGCGTTCGGATTGCCGGCGTCGCCGACGTTGACGAAGCTGATCGACGTGCGCGCGGCGTAGGAATCATAGGTCGGCCGGCCGATGGTCTGGCTGGCGGCGGCGCGGATATCCAGTTCCGGCGTCGCCTGGTAGGTCACCTGCGCCGACGGCAGCAGGAAGTCGTACCTGGAACTGGTCGGCAAGCCCACCCAGCTGCCGGCCACGAGCGCGCGGCCGTTGGTTTCCTGTTCGGTGCGGTCCTCGCGCAGGCCGAACAGCGTTTTCCACTTGTCCGCGTTGAAGCTCACCTGCGCGTAGGCACCGACGGTTTTTTCCACGTGCTCGAAGTTGTCCTGGTTGCTGAAGTTGACCTGGTTGGTGGTGTTCAAGCCGCCGGCCGCCCGCAGCGCGGCGATCTGCGCGAGCGCCGCCTGCGGATCGATGGTGATCAAGTTGAGCCCGCTCCGGTTGTACTTCAGCGGCGCGCCGGGACCGGTGACGCCGGCGAGCGTCAGCGCCGGCATGCCGGTGTTGGGCTGCATGTCGTTGCGGAAGATGTTGTAGCTCGGCCGGTCCAGCGTGTACGACACGCCAGCGGCAAAGCCCAGGCCCGGCCGGTCGAGGTTGCGGCGGTAGTCGGCGCGCACGTTGCCGATGGTGTCAGTTGCCGAACGGACATAATTGTCGCGGTAATACAGCAGCTTGTAGTTGGCCAGGTTGTTGTAGGCGGCCGGTGAGACGTTGAACGAATGATTCAGGCCGCTGGTGTCGTAGTTGAACGCGTATTCCGGCGTCGCCACCGGCGTAGCGCCGCCAATGCCGGGCGCGCTGTAGCTGGCGTTGGTGGCGTATTTAATCATCTGGATCGGCTCGCGGTACGTTGCGCGCGAGACGTTGGCGCGCAGGCTCACGGTCTGGCTGTCGTCGATCTTCCAGTCGGCGCCGCTTTGCAACAGCTTGGTGGCGCTGGTCATGTCCTGCTGCGAGAAACCGACCTCCACGTCGGCGCCCGGGTAGGAACCGGACGTCGGCGTCTGGTTGAAGACCAGCGCCGTGTTGCGCGGGTCGATCAGATTTTCGTTACGCTGCATCAGGTCGCGGAAACGGTAATAGCCGGCCGTCAGAAAGCCGTAGACCTGGTCGTTCGGCTTGGCTTCCAGCTTGACCGTCAGGCCGAGGCGGGTGCGCTCATCCTGCACATACCAGTATTTGTCCTGCTGCGGGACGGCATAGCCGTTGCCCAGATTGTTACCACTGAGGCGGTTGCCTTTGCTGTCGTAGAAATTTTCAAAGACCGTGTCGGTGGTCATGTGTGTGTCGGTGCTCGTCTCCAGTTTCTGGTAATTGGCCGACACCACCGCGCCGTATTGGCGCGCCGGGCCGAAGGTGAAGCTGCCGGTGCCGACCGCGCGCTGGCCGACGCGGTCCTGGTCGCGCGGACGCGAGGTGTCGCTGGCCGTCCCGCCCGAACCCTCGAACGTGAAGAACGGCTTGCCGCCGCGCTCGAAGGCGCTGCGGGTTTTGAGGTCGATGGCGCCGCCGATGGCGTTCGGCTCCTGGTCGGCCGAGAAGGTTTTCGACACCACCAGCTCGCTGATCATCGACGACGGCAGCAGATCGAGCCGCACGCCGCGGCCGATCGAGCCGAGGTTGCCGTTCGGGGTACCGGGCGAAGCCAGCGGCGAGCCGTCGATGGTGACGTTGTTGTAGGCGGCGCCTAGGCCGCGCAGCACCGGCGTGGCCGCCTCGTCGCGCGGATGTTCGTTGTCCAGCGTTGGCAGCACCGACAAGCCGGGCACGCGGCGCAGGGTTTCGACGATGGTGTTGTCGGGCAAGCCCTGCACCTCGTTGGCGCTGACGACATCGGCGATGCCATTACGGTCGAGTTTGCTTTCGATGGCCCGCAGATAGGCACGCTTGATGCCGGTGACGTTGACGACGGCCGTGGGCGCCGCCTCGTCCGGGCTCTCCTTGCCGTCCTGCGCGTGGGCGTCGAGCGCGAAGCCCAGCGCGAACGCCGAGGTGGCCATCAGCCGGCAGCGCTTGGAAATGGTGTATTGCATGGTCATGCTCTCCGATCCAGGTGGTGGTGCGAAACGCGGTTTTCCGGCCGGTGCGGCCGGATCGCTTTCAACGCAGGGCAGTGTAGAGCGGCGCTCGCAAGTGTTTTTCCGTTTCACGGTGAAAAATCACCGTGAAACCCGGCGCATCGAACGAGGCGGGGCAATCGCGCGCGCGTTTCGCCCCGACGCCGGCGGCGCAACGACAACCAGGGAACAGGCCATGCGAGGGAAGGCGTCGAGGATCAGGACTGGTCGACGCGCAGGCCGAGCACCTGGATGTCGGTGCTGCCGTTGGCTTGCAGCACGCATTGCAATAGAACCTCGAAGCCGGCGATCGCGCCGTCCGGCCGCAGCGCCTGCTTCATCAGCGTCGCCATCGACGCCGGGCTCATCAGGTACTCGATGGCGGCGTCGGTCCCGGCCGAGGTGGTGCCGCCCAGCAACAGCGTGTAGCCATCGCCGCTGAGATTGCGCTTCAAGCCGATCAGCGCATAGCCGCGCCGGCCCGGGTCGCGGCCGGAGAACGCGTACAGCGCTTGCTCGCCCTGGCGCGGGCGGTCGTTGCGGATGGTGTAATCGCCCGAGAGTGGATCCCAGTCGATGTGGAAATTGAACTGCTTGCGGTACAAGGCCCACCACGGATTGGAGTTTTCGACGCCGACCAGGATGGCGTTACCGTGTTTGAGATCGGCAAGATGCACATCGCGCGCGAAGCGGACATGGAAGCGCTGCGGCGCGGCGCGCGCGCGCTTGCCCAGCTCGGACGCCAGCGTTACCGACGACATGGCGGTGTAGCGTCGGGCGCCATAGTGGACCACGCTTCTGGCGGCGCCCGCCGTGTCGGCATCACCGGGATAATTCGTGTTGTAATCGCTCAACCCGACCTGCCGGCGCACCTCGCTCTGGTACATCACCAGGCCGTTGTCGGCCACGATCAGCGAGGTATCGGTATCGCCCGGGAGCATGGCAGCCCAGAAGCGCTCGCTCGCGTCGACGGGCGTTGCCGCACCGCGTCCGACCAGCCAGGATGCCAGGCCCGCCAGCAGCGCGATCGTCAGCAGCGCGAACAGCCAGCGGCGGCGCGCCGGCATGGATGCGGCCATGGGCGCTGCGGGAATAGCAGTGGCAGGAGCACACCGGACGGCGGCGGGCGCAACGGACGCGCTATGCTCGATCGCGGTCGCCGCGACCGGCGCCGTGCTGTCAGCCGGCGGCTCGTCCCCGGCGCGCATTGACGCGGCCGCGTGCGCGCCGGTCGCGAAAGGCGGCGGCGCAGCGGCGGCTAACACCGGCACATAGGAACCGCGTGGGATGCTGATACGGAAGCGGTCATCGCGCCCCTCTTCCTCGTAATAGGTGGCCAGGCGCTGGCGCAGCAAGCGCGCGCTGCTGCGCACGATGGTGTCGTCGGAAGGATTGTAATGGTCCGGACGGCCGAAGACTGCGGTGCCGATATTCTGCTCGCACAACACTTTCTCGGCGCCCTCGGCGGTGGTCATGCACACATAGCGCAAGAATGCCGACAGCCTGGCGCTCTTCGAAAACGTGCGGCTGGCAAGAATGCGCGACATCGCTTCCATGAAATGATCACAATGGGCGGCCGGCAACGAGTTTTCGTCGGGCTTGATCGCTAATGCTTCCATGGACATCCGATGACTTCCTTTTTGACGTCATCAGTATAGACAGGATTTGTGACAGTCGCATGAAATCAAGGCAAGTGGATCGAGACACGCACCACCAGAAGCAGTACGACGCGATCTACGTGTAGCAGGATCTGGAAGACGCCAACAGGTGCCTGCTGCGATCGTCATTCCAGATCCGCGTCGATGCGATCGAGGGCGGCGACGGCGTTCCCGCTGCGCGTCACCGCCGCACAACTCCAGTTACGACCTGCGCGCGCGCGTCTTGTGGCGAACCGCCCCGCCCAACATGCCCAAGCCCAGCAAGTACATCGCCGCCACACCCGGTTCCGGTACCGGGCTGACAGTATTCCGCGCGATGAAGGACAGGTTATCCGCGTAGCCATCGTTGTCGCCCGAAACCAGACGCTCCATCGACAGCCAGAACGATAGCTTGCTGGTGCCAGCCGGCATGATTCCCGACGATTCCCGGTAGAACAGGCCGGTCTGGTTGCCGCGATCTTGCGGGGTGACGGGACCGATCGCCGCGCTTCCTATCTCATTGTTCCCCGCATCGAGAAACTGCACATAGAACAGGGCGTTGTCGCCCTGGTCGGTCCAGCCGCCGAGCCATCCGCTCAGGGAATAGGAACTGTTCTGGGCCGTCGGCACGCCGAAGTCCAGGGTCTGAACGCCCACGGCATACTGCCCGGAGCCGGCGAACATCTTGGTGCCGCGATCGACCGGGCCAGGCTGGGTGGGCAGGACCCAGTTGTTGCCATAGTCCACCGCCTGGAAATTGTTGTAATCGGAGTAGCCGGTCCAGCCGGTCAGGCCTGCTTCGGCATCGCCGTTGACAATGAGGTTCTGACCATAGGTAACGGCAGCGTTACCACTACACGCCACGGCGAACAACGCCGCGGCGACGAGAAATTTGCACTTCATGAAAAGCTCCTTGTAAAAATCAGACCACGCGGTACTGGTCAAGTTGCGCTGCCCCGCCGATCGCCGGGTCGCTGATCGACGGCAAGCCGTTTTCCAGGTGGCCGGCGAAGCGGCGCAACCAGCCCGGCAAGCCAGCCACGCGCACGCTGTAGTCGTACCAGTTGGAACTCGATGCCAGCGGCAGCCGGACGCTGCTCCGCGAACGTGCGACGACGCGCACTTCCATCGGCTTGTTCGCGTAATACTTGTTGGCGGTCAGTTCAAAGGTGCACGGTTGCGCGCCATTGTTGACCAGGTCGATGAGCAGCTCGCCGGCTTTGCGGTCGGCGCGCACGCTGATCTCCGGCCATGCGGCGTTGCCCGCACCGCGCACGTCCCCGACGATGTGGCGATGGAAGCCGTTCGGTCCCAGTATCCACAGATCGTAGGCGGCTGCGGTGTTCCAGCGGCCGGTCAGCTGTTTGCCGGGTTCGACCGTATAGCGGCGCGGGACCTGCTCCAGCGCCAGGCGGTCGTACACGTGGAACACCGCCCCGGCTTCGCCCAGGTTGTCGAATCTGAGCTCCACCAGGCCGCCGCCCGCCGGCACCTGCGCCTGCACCTGCAGCTCGTAGGGCAGCGCGCGTGCCGGACGCACGCCGGCGGCCTGGACGGGCGCCGTCAGGGTGGCCGGCGTTGCCGGCACCTTGGTGTTTGGCAGGCTCAGCGCCATCGAACGGCGCGCAGCCGTTTCCGGCAGCAGTTGCTTGAAGCCGTTGTCGTTCGGGTTGGCGAAGTCGAAACAGGACAGCAAGTCGCCGCTCACCGCGCGGCGCCATGGGCTGATCAGCGGCTCGCGCACACCGAAACGCGCCTCAATGAAACGTATCACCGAGGTGTGGTCGAAGACCTGCGAATTGACCCAGCCGCCCTTGGTCCACGGCGAGATGACATACATCGGCACGCGCGGCCCGAGACCGTAGGGGCGATGGTGGGTCCGCGCATCGGCGCCGTTGAGCACGTGATGGTACTCGCCGGTCGTGTCGACGGTCGATGCGCCGGCCAGCTGCGACTGCGCCGGATTGCTGCTGTAGCTCGTGTACGCCGGCACCGCCGGCGGTGGCATGTGGTCGAAGAAGCCGTCGTTCTCATCGAAGTTGATCAGCAGGACCGTCTTGCTCCAGCTCTCCGGATTGGCGGTCAGGGCGTCCAGCACGCGAGCGATGTAGTCGGCGCCCGACGCGGGACTCGAGGGGCCCGGATGTTCGGAGCCTTCGGCGGTGGCGACGACCCAGCTGACCTGCGGCAGGCGGTTGGCCAGCACGTCGGCTCTCAGCAGGTCGAGGTCGCGCGTTGTGGTGCCGCGCTCGCGCAGGGCTTGCGAATAGCCCGGCCGGCGGTACCACGCGTTGCGGAAGGAGCGGAATCCCGCCAGCGAGTTATCGGTGAAGTTGTCCGCCATGTTCTGGTAGACCTGCCAGCTGACGCCCGCCGCTTCGAGCCGCTCCGGATAGGTGGTCCACAAGTAGTCGGTGGACATGTCCGGATTGAAGTCGTCGCGGCTGTTGTCGGTCGACGGGCCGCCGGCGGCCGCCAGGGGATCGTTGTGACCGGTGAACAGGAACAGCCGGTTGGTGTTGGTGCCGGTCTGGGTGGCGCAATGGTAGTGGTCGCAGATGGTGAAGGCGCGCGCGAGCGCGAACTGGAAGGGAATGTCGGCGTCGGCGTAATAGCCCATCGAGTGGTTCTGCTTGACCGCGCACCAGTCGTTCATCCGTCCGTGGTCCCACGCCAGCTGGGCGTCGAGCCAGCTATGTGGCGTCCCGGCCACGCGCATGACGGGAAAGTCCTGCACCGTGTTGAGCCGGAACGGCGCGATGGCGCGGCCCTGTGGCCAGTTGGGCCGGCCGGGCACCGGCGCCCCGCCGGCAGAGCGCTGCACGAAGACCGATTTGCGATTGAAGAGGTTTTGCCGGTCCATCACGGGAATCGGGAACGGATCGCCGAATCCCCTTACCCCTTCCAGGGTGCCGAAGTAATGGTCGAAGCTGCGGTTCTCCTGCGTCAGCACGACGATATGCTCGACATCCTGCAGGCTGCGGGTGCGCTGGTTGGCGGGCAGGGCCAGCGCCTTTTGGATGGACGGTGGAAACGTCGCCAGCACGGCACTGGCACCGGCCGACTTGCCCATTGTGCGGAGGAAGTCACGGCGGCTCATGCATGCACCTGCGTGCGGGCGAGCGCAAATTTAAAAATATGCATTTGATTGATCCAGGTCGATTGTCGGGGGAAACACGAAAACGGCGGTCATGCAAGACAACAGCTTATGCACCAACGATGAAATGTTGATGACATGCCATGCATTTACTGCACTTTTCTTATTTCGGTAACAATCCTGTCCAAGCGGTACCCCCACACCCGCGCAAGTACCTTTCTTTGCGGCACCGCGTGCTAGACTAGTCGGCATCGACCGGCCCGGAACCTGTTCATGAGCGCGCGCCGGTCCGTCCAATCCGTTCCGACCCGTTTTACAATGGCAGCTGCCCGACCATGTTGATGTCCCTACCCCGCCTCTCGCTGCTACTTGGCCTGTTCTTGTCGGCGAGCGCCGTCGCCGCCACGCCGGCGCCGTTCGCGCAACCGCCCAGGTTCGCGCCGATCCCGGTGCTGTCGATCTTTCGTCCGGTACAGCCCAACGGCTCGGCAGACGACGCCCTCGCCAGCGGCCGGGTGGTGCCAGGCAAGTACCGCATGGCGGCGCCGGCCAGCAAGCACTGGCGCATCGCCTTCCTGTTCCCCCACCTGAAAGACCCCTACTGGGGCGGCTGCGCCTATGGCGTGGTCAGCGAAGCCAAACGCCTGGGCGTGGCCGCCGACATCCTGCCGGCCGAGGGCTATAACGACCTGGCCGGCCAGCTGCGCATGATGGACCGGGCCATCGCCGGCAAATACGACGCCATCGTGCTGTCGCCGATCGGCATGACGGCCAACAACGCCTCGATCGCCAAGGCGCGCGCCGCCGGCATTCCGGTGATCGAGCTGGCCAACGACAGCCGCAGCGAGGACCTGGCGCTCAAGGTCACCAGCTCGCTGCGCGGCATGGGCCTCGAGGCCACCCGCTGGGTGGTGCGCGACGCCCAGCGGCGCGGACTGAAATCGATCAACATCGCGCTGCTGCCCGGCCCCATGGGCGCGGGCTGGGTCAAAGGGGAAGTCGACGGCACCCGCATCGCGGCGCAGGACGCGGCCATCCCGGTCAACATCCTCGACATCCGCTACGGCGACAGCGATTTCGCCGGCCAGCAGCGGCTGGCGGCCGAGCTGCTGGCCAGGCACGGCGGGCAGCTCCACTACATCCTCGGCTGCACCGGCTGCGCGCCGGCCGCGCTCGAGCCGCTCAGGCAGGCCGGCTTGAGCGGCAAGGTGCGGCTGGTCGCCTACGACCTCACCGGCGAGATCGCACGGCTGATCCATAACGGCGACATCGACGCGGCGGCCGACACCAAGGGCGTCAGCCAGACCAGGGTGGCCATCAACGCCGCCGTCAACCTGCTGGAACGGCGCGCCCAGGAGACGCCGCACACCATCCTGGTCGAACTGGGCATGGTCGACCGCCTCAACTACGCCTCCTACCCGTTCGATACCTCGATCGCGCCGGCCGGCTACAAGACGGTGCTGTCCTACGATCCGGCGCACAAATAGGCCGCCGCCCGGATTACTTGGGCAACTTCGCCACCACCTTGATCTCGAACTGGAAGCCGGCCAGCCACGTCACGCCGACCACGGTGGCGGTCGGGAACGGCGCCTGGCCCCAAAACTCGGGCGCCACGTCGCCCCATATCATTTCGAAGACCTGGTCCGGATTGATCATGAAGATGGTGACATCGACCACATCGTCGAATGTGCAGCCGGCGGCGGCCAGGATCGCGTTGAGGTTCTGGAACGCCAGCCGCACCTGCGCCTTCAAATCCGGCTCCGGCGAGCCATCCTCGCGGCTGCCGACCTGTCCGGACACGAACAGCAGGCCGTCGGCGCGCACGGCCGGCGAGTAGCGGTGCTTTTCATACAGGGCGTGGCGGCCTGGCGGGGAAACAACATCACGGGTTGCCATGGGTAACTCCTCAAACTGTTTAGAAGACCGTCAGTCTAATGGCAATCAAACTGAAGATAAACGCCAGAAATATCCCATCACTGTTTGTATAATCCAAACAATCAATTGAGGGAGACGACATGGACAGGTTCGATGCGATGACGGCGTTCGTCCGGGTGGTGGAGACCGGCAGCTTCACGAAGGCGGCCGAGACGCTCCACATCAGCCGCACCAGCGCCACCCAGCTGGTGCAGCAGCTCGAGGCGCGCCTGCGCGTCAAGCTGCTCAACCGCACCACGCGCAAGGTCAACGTGACGGCCGACGGCGCGGCGTATTACGAGCGCGTGGTGCGCCTGCTGGCCGACCTCGACGACACCGAATCGGGCCTGTCCCACGCCTCGGCCCAGCCCAAGGGCAAGCTCAAGATCGACGTCCCCAGTCCGCTGGCGCGCATGATCCTGATGCCGGCGCTGCCGGCGTTCCACGCCCGCTATCCCGACCTGCAAATCGACATGGGCGTCAGCGACCGCACGATCGACCTGATCGGCGAGAGCGTCGATTGCGTGATACGCGGCGGCGAACTGCGCGACCTGTCGTTGAAGGCGCGCCACGTCGGCGACCTGCAACTGGGCGTGTACGCGGCGCCGGCGTATCTGGCACGCAACGCCGTGCCCGCCCATCCGCGCGAGCTGGAACACGGCGCGCATCGCGTGGTCGGTTTTTTATGGGGCCGCACCGGCAAGACCTATCCGGTGGTGTTGCGCCGCGGCGACGAGACGCTGACCATCGAGGGCCGCTACGTGGTCGCCGTCGACGACGGCAACGCCTATCTGGCGGCCGGCCTGGCCGGCATGGGCGTGCTGTGGCTGCCGCGCTATATGGCCAAACCCCATGTGGCCGGCGGCGAACTGCTGCCGCTGCTGGAGGACTGGCGCCTCGCCCCCATGCCGCTGCACGTGGCGTATCCGCAGAACCGCTACGTCAGCACCAGGCTGCGCGTGTTCATCGACTGGGTGGCCGAGCTGATGAAGGAGCATGCGCCCATCGGGGCCCGATGAAAAGCCGATGAGAGCGTCTCGGATTGTGATAACGTTGTCGAACAAATTACAATTAAAGGAGACAGTATGCGCAACAGCATCACCTTGAAAAGTTGTATCGCCTTTTGCCTGGTCCTGGCCGGACCGTTCGCACTGGCCGAGGCCCACTTGCCCGCGCCGACGCCCACGCCCGCCGTCGGCGACTCCTGGACCTACCAGTACACGGACGTCTGGAAAGGCGTCAAAGGCAACGTCAACAAGATGGAGGTGACCGCCATCGACGACGCCGGCGTGCATGTGGAGGTGCGGCGGGCGGCGGGCAACGCGCTGGTGGCCAAGCAGCTCTTCAGCCCCGAAATGAACCCGGTCGACCGTGGCGCGATGCACTTCTCGCCGTCGTTCGCGCGCTACGCCTTCCCGCTCACGCCCGGCAAGGAATGGAACACCGAGGTCACCGGCGACAACCCGAAACAGGGCAAGCACTGGCGCTACAGCATCAAGGGCAAGGTGCTGGACTGGGAAAAAATCAAGACGCCGGCCGGCGAATTCGACGCCATCAAGGTGGTGGTCGAGGCGCTCTACCGCGGCGACGAAACCAACAGCAACGGCGGCAACGGCCAGCTGACTGAGACGGTCTGGTTCGCTCCGGAACTGAACAACTTCGTCAAGCTCGACTACCGCGACACCGACTGGCAGGGCCGCACTTTCAACCGCGACAGCTGGGAGCTGACCTCCTACGTCCGCAACAAGTAACGGCGTGGGGACGCACCGTGGCCACGCAGTCCCCTTCCCCGACCCCGCCCGGCCCGCATAGCGACGGCCGGCTGCGCGCCCGTCCGGCGTTGCGGCCGCTGGCGCTGCTCGAGCAGCCGCCGCCGCTGCAACTGCCGCCAGGGCGCCACACGCTGGCCTTCGCCAACGGCCGCCAAGCGGTGCTGCACGTGCCGTCCCCGGTCGACGGCGCGCCCGCGCGTCCGTTGCAATTGATCGTGCTGCTGCACGGCGTGCGCCAATTGCTCGGCGGCGCCGACGACAGCGCCATCGCGCACGCGCAACGCCACGGCGCGCTGCTGCTGATACCGCGCTCGCTGACCGATAGCTGGGACGTGATACGGGGCGGCTACGGTCCCGACCTGGCCTTCCTCGACCGCGTGCTGGCGTGGACCATGCGGCGCTACAGCGTCGATCCGGACGCGCTGGTGATCGGCGGCTTTTCCGACGGCGCTTCCTACGCGCTGTCGGTCGGCTTGATGAACGGGGATCTGTTCAGCGACATCGTGGCGTTTTCGCCCGGCTTCATGAAACCGATGCGGCGCGTCGGACGGCCGCGCATTTTCGTCGCCCACGGCGCCGGCGACCAGGTGCTGCCGGTCACGCAGGGACGCGCCATCGCCAGCCAGCTCGCGCGCGAGGACTACGAGGTGCAATACACGGAATTCGACGGCGCCCACGTGGTGCCGGCGCCGGTCGCGTACAAGGCGCTGCGCCGGATCGCCGCGCGCTGATGGCTTACTTCGAAATGCGCAGGATGGCACTCGCCAGCTTGGAGAAGCATGGCGTCAGGTCGGCCTGGGTGGCGGCGTAGCAGTAGACCCCGATCGGCTTGGCGGGGTTGAAGCAGCGGCTCGGCGCGTCGGTGGCATTGGCCATGCATTTGAGCGTGTCTTCGCCCTTCTCGCCATCGGCGCCACTGCCGGCCTTGAGCGCCGAGCCCAGTCCGAGCGTGAAGACGAAGATCCCCTCGTCGCGCGATTTGGCCGCCATCGCCTCGACCAGGTTGCGCGCGGCGCGGTTGACATTGCGGTAGGTGATCGCGTTGGTCACCACGCGCGGCGAGTTGGTCACGATCGGGTACTCGTATTTCGTCGTCGGGTCGATGTACCTGTCATACGGAACGTGCGCGTTGTAGAAGGCCGGCAGCGCGGAGGCGCGGTTCTTCAGATAGGTGGGGTTGTTCTCCGTCTCCGGGGTGCAGCCGCCGCCAACGTCGTCGGATTGCTGGTCGAGTTTGTACAAGCCGCCAGGCTCGCCGCTACCGTCGTCATCGGTGGTCACGGTGCCGGGTGTTTTGCAGTTGACACCGTTGTTCCACGTCAGATAGCTGCCGAAGGAATTGGGCGCGCCGTCCGAGAAGAACACGATCACGCGCAGGTTGGAGCGATTCAGGTTCGCCGTCGGCACGCTGTTGATCTGCTCGCGCGCCATGAACATGCCTTCGGGCGAAGCCGTCGAGCCGGTGAACGAGTACCCCTTGATGTGGTTGGTCATGCTGGTGCGGTCGAAACCGCGCAAGATCGGACGTATCGGATCGTCGAGCACGGCGCCGTAGGAAAAATGCAGCAGGCCGACCCGGTCGCGCTCCGAATTGAATTGCTTGAGGAAGGTGATCGCCGAGCTGCGCACGGTGGCCGCCTGGCCGCTGAGCGAACCGGAGGTGTCGAGCGTGATGACCATGTCGAGGTCCTTGCGCTTGGTCTCGGTCAGCACACCTGGCGAGAGCGGCCCGGACACCACACCGCCCATCAGCACGCTCGGCATAGTGGCCGAGGCGCTGACGTTGATCGTCACCTCGCCGCCGTTGAAACTCACCTGGGTCTCGTTGAGCGTGGGGGTCGACAACAAATAGTTGGCCGGGAAGTTGGCGTTGAAAAACCGCGTCGCCGCCGCCCGCGCGTTGGCCGTCTGCGTGGCCTGGTCGCCGCCGATGCTGGTGGCGCGCGCGGCGGCCAGGCTGGCGGCGTCGGTGGCCGCGTTGAGCTTGGACTTGATCATGTAGCTCAGGCCGGCGCTGAGGACCAGTCCGACGAAGGCGATCAGCACCGTCACGCAGATCGCCAGCAGCACCGTCACCATGCCGCGTTGTTGGGGTTTGGAAAAGCGTCTCATCAGAACACCGTCATCGAGTAGAGGTCGGGGCCGATGGTCGAAGTCGACACCGAGCCGAGGGAAAATGGCGCGAACACCATGTTGAATTTGTAGAACGTCTCGACCACGTAGATCACCTCGCCGTCGGCGAGCGAGCCGCTCATCAGCGACACCGCCGGCGCGTTGGCGCCGGTCGGCACCGCGCAGGTGCCGGCCACGGCGCCGGCCCAGCTGCCGCACGTCCAGATCTTGCTCGCGGGCGCGTAGCCGCTGACGCGGAAGCCGCGGTTGTTGACCGAGTCGTCCCAGCGGTACTGCTCGAGCACGATGCTGCGCGTGGTGCCGTTGCTGGCCAGCCCCATGATGCGGGTCACATAGATCATGCCGCGCTCGTTCATGTCCAGCGGCGAGCCCGAGGCGGCGACCTGGCCGATGATGACCTGCGCGTTCTCCGACAATTGCAGCTTGCCGCGCGAGGCCAGGTTGGCGCCCTCCCGGCTCAGGTTAATCAGGATCATATTGGCCTGCACGCCGCGCGCGATGTCGACCAGCGCGACGATCAGCAGCAGCAGCAGCGGCAGCCACAGCGCGAACTCGACGGCGGCCACGCCGCCGGCGCGGCGGCGCGGCATGTGGGGGGGCGTGTGGAGTGGCATACGGCGCCTCATTGGTAGGTCTCGTTGCGCATCGTCGTCGCCACGGAAAACTTCAAAGTCCCGTTCGGGAACATCGCGCCGATGATCGGCGTAACGATCCGCCAGCTGCAATCGAGGCGGATGACGACCACGTCGTCCGGGCCGCCGAACATCGTTGCCGAATAGGCGTTGGCGGTGGCGTAGGTGGTGTTGTTGACCGTGATGACGGGGTTGACCGAATCGTACATTCCCACCGAATTGTCCTTGATCGACTGGATGATGGCCAGGTAGCGCTGGCGGTTGCTGGCGGCCGGGTCGCGGTCGCTCTGGCCGGTGATGGCGTAGCGCGAGCCCTCGCGCACGGCGTACTGCATCGTCAGCGACGTGAAGAAGATGATCGAGAACTCGAACACGGCCATGAGCAGCAAAAACAACACCGGCGCGATAAACGCCATTTCGACCGCTGCCGAGCCCTTCTGGCGCGCGCGCGGGTATCTGGATACATTCATAACAAGGCTTCCGTGAGGCGGACAGCAGGGGGACAGGCAAGAGCGCATGCGGCGCGGCACTGTGGTGGAGGCGATTCCGGTGGCTTGCATACCGGCGCCGGCGCCACTGGATCGGGGTGGCGGTACAGGCATTGTAGCGCGCTTATTTTGTTTCGCGTAGACATTTAATGTTTTTCCTCAACATCATCCACGCGCACTGTGCTAGATCCGGCTAGACAGGACATGCTTCTGTGCGTAGACTCCGACGTGTCGCCAGCGCAACTATTTTGACGATCATTTAATATATGTTCACTATAGTGAAACCAATGCTCTCGGGCAACCGTATAAGCTCCATGGGCCGTTAGAGAGCCACACATTGGACAGCTTAGCCACAACTTTCATGCAAATAGCAGCACAACCGCGCAACAACGACGTCGCCGGCGCCTCGATGATTTTCATCATGCGTCTGGTGCTGGCCGTCTCGGCGCTGCTGACTTTGTTCATCGCACCTGACGACATGGGCGCCTACGAGCGCCAAGGCGCACTGACCTGGGTAATCTTCATCGGCTACCTGCTGCACAGCGCCACCTTGCTGGTGGCGGTGCGCTACCACGGCAACCCGTTCTGGCATGGCAAAGTCGTCTATTGGCTCGACCTGGGCTGGTACTGCCTGATGATTTACTGCACTGGCGGCGGCAGCAGCTATTTCTACCCATTTTTCTTCTTCGTGATCCTGACCTCGTCGTTCCAATGGGGTTTCGACGAGGGCGCGCGCATCACGCTGGCGGCGGCGGCGGCGCTGACGGTGGCGACGTGGCTGGCCAACAACAGCACCAACCAGGGCCAGCTGTGGTTGCGCACCACCTTCGTGCTCGCGCTCGGCTACATGATCGCCTACTGGGGCGGCCTCGGCCTGATCCAGCGGCGCCGCCTGGCCCTGCTGCGCGAGGTCAGCCAGCTGTCCAATCCGCGCTTCGGCGTCGACCAGACCATCGCCTCGATCCTGCACCAGACGCGCGACTTCCACCATGCCAGCCAGTGCCTGCTATTGATGCGCGACGGACCGGAAGATCTGTGGCGCCTGCATTCGACCAGCGCGCGCGGACAAGCGCGCCAAGGCGCCCAATCCATGCTCAGCGAGGCCGCCGCCGCGCCGCTGCTGGCGTTCGGCGACGACGTGCTGGTGCACTACACGCGGGCGCTGCACCCGCGCCTGCCGCGCACGCTTGAGGCGGGGCAGCGCGGCAGCGGCGCGCCGGCCTGGCAGCGGCTCGGCGCGGACGCCGTCGAGCCGCTGGCAGACCTGCTCGACGCGGCCTCGTTCGTCAGCGCGCCGCTGCCGCTGCGCAAGGGCGAGGGCCGCATCTATCTGGTGTCGGACCAGCAACGCCTCAACCGGGGCGACGCCGTGTTCCTGCAGCAGCTGGCGGCGCAGGTGTTCCCGGTCATCGAAAACATCATGCTGCTCGACCGCCTGGCGTCCGACGCCGCCTTCCGCGAACGGCAAAAGATCGCCCGCGACCTGCACGACAGCACCATCCAGCCCTACATCGGCCTGCGCCACGGCATCAGTGCGGTGCGCCAGAGCCTGGAGGCCGAGCACGCGGCCGCCGCCGAACTGGACCGCTTGCTCGACATGACCGGCCAGGTCATCGCCGACATGCGCGCATTCGCCAAAACCGTGCGCCAGGGCGCGGCGCGCCAGGAGGCCGAACTGCTGGTGGCGCTGCGCCGCCAGGCCGGCCAGGTGCGCGCCTTCTACGGCATCACCATCGAGGTGCGGGCGGCGGACGACCTGAGCGTGAGCGACCGCCTGGCCGCCGAGGTGTTCCAGATCGTGAATGAAGGCATGAGCAATATCCGTAAGCACACGCGGGCGCGCGGCGGGCTGGTCGACCTGAGCAATGTCGACGGCCAGCTGCTGATCCGCATCGAAAACGACAGTCCGGAACCGCCAGCGGCCCCATTCCTGCCCGGTTCGATCGCCGAGCGCACCGCCGCGCTGGGCGGTACGATAGCGATCGAACACCTGGCGCGCGGCGCCACGGTGGTCAGCGTTGCCATTCCGGTCTAACCTGGAACTACCTCATGAGCACTGCCACCGCCACCCCGATCCGCCTGCTGTTGGTGGACGACCACAAAACCATGCTGTGGGGCCTCGAAAAACTGGTCGAGAGCGCCGGCGCCGAGCTGCAACTGGTCGGCACCGCCCACAACAACGACAGCGCGCTGCTGGAGGCGCGCCGGCTGCGCCCGGACCTGATCGTGCTCGACCTCGACCTCGAGGGCCGCAGTTCGATCGAGATCCTGCCGGCGCTGCTGGCCGACAGCGGCGCGCGCGTGCTGATCCTCAGCGGCAACCGCGACCAGGCGCTGCTGGGCGAGGCGGTGCGCCTGGGCGCGCGCGGCGTGGTCGGCAAGGAGGCGCCGGCCGAGGTGGTGCTGGCGGCAATCCGGCAAGTCCATCGGGGCGAGCTGTGCCTGGACCCGGCGCTGACCCACGCGCTGCTCAACAAGATGGTCACGGCGGCGCCGGCCGATCCCGAGGCGCCGCGCATCGCCACGCTCACGCCCAAGGAGCGCAAGATCGTCGCCGTCGTCGCCGACAGCAACGGCGCGCCCAACAAGGAGCTGGCCGCCAGGCTGTTCATCGCCGAGCCGACCCTGCGCAACAACCTGACCACGATCTACCAAAAGCTGGGCGTGGCCAACCGCCTCGAACTGTACGTCTACGCCACCCGGCACGGCTTGAACGCCTCCTAGACGCCCTCCTCCCCGCAACACCGCGCCAAAGGCCGCCCCCGTGACATTTGTCACGGCGCGGCCGGCGCACATCGTGACAATCCTCCCCCGACAAAGTGACATCCGTCTGATGTGGATCAAGACGGGCTTCCGTAGAATTCAATACATCAGCAGCGAACTTGAAACAGCTGAGAGGAAATCAGCCAGGAACGACCAACAGGAGTGCGGGATGCAAGGATCAAAAGGCAGGGGACGCGACATCGGCCGGTTCATCGGCGACGCCGGCGGCGCCAGCCTGATCGAATATGCATTGATCGGCGCGCTCGTTTCAGTGGTGGTCATCATTACGCTGCTAGCAGTCTTAGGACCTAAAACCTGACCCCCGTTTTAGTGGAATGCCGTAACACCATTTCGCAATCTCACATACATACATCGAAGGAACGACCATGAACGCCATCAAAAATTTCATCAATGACGAAGCCGGTGTCACCGCCATCGAATACGCTCTGATCGCCGCCGGCATCGCCGTCGTCGCCGGCGCCGCCGCCACGACGATGGGTCCGCTGCTCAAGGCCAAGTTCGACGCCGTCATCGCTGCACTGCGTTAATCGCTGCAAGCGACACCGCAAGACCGGCCAACGCCGGTCTTTTTTTTGCCTGGCGCAAACACGCTGCGCTACTATCGCAGCATCTCCCCTTTCCGGTCCAACGCGTCATGAACAAGCTGCCCCTGATCCTGCTGTGCACCCTGCTGGCGCTGGCCGTCTGGAACGACCTGCGCGCGCGCCGCATCCCCAACACGCTGGTGTTCGGCGGCGCCGTGCTGGGCATCGCGCTCAACTGCCTCTATCCGAACGGCGCCGGCCTGTTCATCGCGCCGCAGGGCGGGATCGGCTTCCTGGGGTCGCTGGCCGGCCTGGCGACCGGGCTCGCGCTGCTGGTGCCGATGTACGCCATGCGCGCGCTCGGCGCCGGCGACGTCAAACTCATGGCCATGGTGGGCGCTTTCCTGGGACCGTGGGGAACCGTCGTCAGCGTGCTGCTGACCTTGTTGGCCGGCGGCGTGCTGGCGCTGGCGGTCGCGGCCTGGAACGGCCGCCTGCGCGCGATGGTGCGCAACACCTACCACATGGGCGTGTACGCACTGATGCGCCGCCTCGGGGGTGAGGCGATCAAGATCGAGGCGCCGGCGGAGGCCAGCGGCCGCCTGCCGTACGCGCTGGCCATCGCGGCCGGCACCCTGCCCTACTTGGTGTGGGGCGCTATGCACGGGCAAGCGTTGTTTTCCTGAGAAGTGTGTCTTTTTTTAGCCACGCGATACACATGAACCGCGCATGATGTTGACCTGGATCAATTATCTGCCGACAATCTTCATATCCGTATCACGACAAGGAATTCATGCACGCCGAGCCGGACCTCATGGCCGCCACAGCCGAGCGCGACGCGCCGGCCAACGCCCGCGCGCCACGCAGCATCGAGGAAACTGGACTGCCATTCCTGTTCCTGACCGAACTGGTGGCCAAGGTCCTGTTCCAGCGCGGACAAGTGCGGCTGCCCGAACTGGCTAGCCACTTGAAATTGAGCATCAGCGCCATCACGCCGCTGGTGACCTTCCTAAAGACTGAAAAACTGGTCGAGGTCACGCGTAGCGGCCACAGCGGCACCGACGCCGACCTCACCTACAACCTCACCGAAGCGGGCGCGCAGCGCGCCGTCGCCTGCCTCAACCGCAACGCCTACGCCGGCCCGGCGCCGGTCACCCTGGCCGCCTACGTGGCCCAGGTGGCCGCGCAAAGCGTGCGCCACCTGCACGTCACGCGCGAGCACGTGCGCGCCGGCTTTCACGACGTGGTCGCCAACCAGGCCGTGCTCGACCAAATGGGCGCGGCGATGAACTCGGGCCGCGCGATGTTCATCTACGGCCTGGCCGGCAGCGGTAAAACGTTCCTGGCCGAGCGCCTGTGCAGCCTGCTGCACGGCGTCATCGCCGTGCCCCACGCCATCATGATCGATGGCGAGGTGGTGCCGTTCTACGACCCGGTCCAGCACCGCGCGGCCGCCGGCGACCAGCCGCCCGAGCCGGCCGAGGGCGGCGAGCTGCTGCGCCAGCTCGACGCGCGCTGGGTGCGCGGCGTGCAGCGTCCGGCCGCCCTCACCGGCGGCGAGCTCACGCTCGAAATGCTGGACCTGCGCTTCGACCCCAACACCCGCCTGTACCAGGCGCCGCCGCATCTCAAAGCCAACAACGGCATCTTCATCATCGACGACCTGGGGCGCCAGCGCTGCTCGCCGCTGGAGCTGATGAACCGCTGGATCGTGCCGATGGATCGTGGCGTGGATTATCTTTCGTTGCATACAGGCCACATTTTTCAGGTACCTTTTGATGTGGTCGTGGTATTCTCCTCGAACTTCTTGCCAGAGCGATTATCCGACGGCGCCTTTCTGCGCCGGCTGGCCTACAAGATCGAAGTGCCGCCCCAAACCCAGGCGGAATATGAGCTGCTTTTCAGACAGGCGTGCACGCAATACGGCATGGAGTTCGATGCCGACGCCTTTGCCTACCTGCTCAGCGAACACCACGCGAAAGAAGACACGCCGCTGCTGGCCTGCTATCCGCGCGACCTGATTCGTCAGGTACGCGACCTGGCCCGCTACGAGGGTGCGCCCGCGCGCGTCGACCGGCGCGCGCTCGACTGGGCGTGGAACAACTACTTCGCCGGCGCCGGCGCGCGCCGGGTCAACGATCAGCAGAAAAAAGAACGCGACCGCCGCGACCAGCCGCCAACGGCCTAACTGGCGCCTGGCCGCGCCCGCAGGCAACAACGACGAATAACCACGAAAGCACAGCATGAGAAATACGCGGGCCTTGACGATGATAGCGGTGGCGCTGGTGATGGCGCTGGCGGCGGTGGTGCTGGCCGCGCAGTGGATCGCCGGCCAGTCGGCCAGCAACAGCAACAAGGTCGCCGTGGCGCTGCTCGACATCGGCATGGGCACGCGCGTCGCGCCCGAGCTGATCCACATGGTCGACTGGCCGGTGAACTCGATGCCGCCCGGCGCCATCGTCGACGCCAAGTCGCTCGAAGGCCGCATCACGCGCACCAACATCCTGCGCGGCGAGCCGCTAATGGAAAGCAAGCTGGCCCCGGCCGGCACCAGCGGCGGCCTGTCGGCCGTGGTGGCGGCCGGCAAGCGCGCCATGACGGTGCGCGTCAACGACGTTGTCGGCGTGGCCGGCTTCGCGCTGCCGGGCAACTTCGTCGACATCCTGGTCAACACCCAGAGCGAGAGCGGCGGCGACAACGGCGTGCGCGAGCAGGCGATCTCCAAGATCGTGCTCGAACGCATCCTGGTGCTGGCCATCGCGCAGGAATCGAACCGCGACGACACCAAGCCCAAGGTGGTCAACGCCGTGACACTGGAGCTGACGCCGGAGCAGGTTGAAAAGCTCGACCTGGCGCGCAGCGTCGGCACGCTGTCGCTGGTGCTGCGCAACCAGATCGATCCGCTGTCGGCCAACACCGAGGGCGCCACCAAGAGCAGCCTGCTCGACGAGGGCAAACCACAGCCGGTGGCGCACGCGCCAGCGCCGGCACCGGCCCCGGCAGCCGCTGCGCCACGACCGGCCGCGCCGCGGCCGGCGCCGGCCGGCGACAAGGTGGAAATGATCAAAGGCCTCGACCGCAGTTCCCAGCAGTTCTAAACGATACAGCCCTCACCAGAGAGATAGCCTTGATGACTGCAACCACGCGCGCGGCCCGGCCGGCGCCCTCCCGTCTCCCGCTGCTGGCATGCGCCACCGTGGCCGTGCTGTGCGCGCTGCCGGCACTGGCGAACGCGGCCCCCGCGCCCATCGCTTCCGCCCCCGCCCTCACCGCCGCGCGCGGCACCGAACTGGCCGCGCTGATGACCTTGTCCGAAGGCAAGTCGACCCTGATGCACCTGCCCTATCCGGTGGCGCGGCTGGCCGTCGGCGACGCCAAGGTGGCCGACGTGATCCTGCTCAATCCGAGCGAAGTGTATTTGCTGGGTAAATCGACCGGTTCGACCAACCTGATCCTGTGGAACAAGGCCAACCAGGCCACCATCATCGACATCGTCGTCGGCCTCGACAGCACAGCGCTGCGCCAGCAGTTCGACCAGCTGTTCCCGACCGAGAAAGACATCCACATCACCGTCTCCGGCGGCGCGTTGATCCTGTCGGGCGTGGTGAGCGATTCGGTCAAGGCGGCCCAGATCGTGTCGGTGGCCGGCGCCTACCTGCAGCGCAACAGCCGTCCCGGCGCGGGGTCGGCCCCGGCGGCCCCGGCGGCTCCGGCGGCGGGCGGCGCCGATCCGGCCGCGCTGTTGTCGTCGGCCACGCCGGCCACCAGCGCGGCGGCCCCAGCCTCCCCGACCGGCGCCGGCGGCGCGGGCGGGCGCGTCATCAATATGCTGGCCGTGGCGGCGCCGCAACAGGTGATGCTGGAGGTGCGCATCGCCGAAATTTCCAAGACCTTGGTCGACCAGCTCGGCGCCAGCGTCGGCCTGGTGGGCAACAGCGGCAGCTGGACCTACACCCTGCTGAGCAATCTGCTCAGCGGCAACCCCGGCAAGCTCGACGCCTTCAACGGCAAGAACGGCAAGTTCCTCACCTTCGACGCGCAAAAGAACGACGGCCTGGTCAAGATCCTGGCCGAGCCGACGGTGATGGCCATCAGCGGCCAGGAGGCCAGCTTCCTGGCCGGCGGCAAGATCTATATTCCCGTCGCGCAAAGCAACGCCGGCGGCACCCCCACCATCACACTCGAGGAAAAGGAATACGGCGTGGCGGTCAAATTCACGCCAACGGTGCTCGAGGGCGGACGCATCAACCTGAAGGTGGCCCCCGAGGTGTCCGAACTGAACCGCGAAGGCGTCGGCATCGCCAGCGGCAACAGCGCAGCGACGACCGTGTTGCCATCGTTTACCACGCGCCGCGCCAGCACCACGGTGCAGCTGTTCGACGGGCAGAGCTTCGCCATTGGCGGTCTGATCAAGAACAACGTGACCACCAACATCAAGGCCTTCCCCGGACTGGGCGAGATCCCCGTGCTCGGCGCGCTGTTCCGCAGCAGCGATTTCCAGAGCGACCGCACCGAGCTGGTGTTCATCGTCACGCCGCACCTGGCCCGGCCCCTGCCGCCCAACCCCAAACTGCCGACAGACGGCTACAGTGAGCCGAGCCGCGCCGACTTCTTCTTGCGCGGCAAGCTCGAAGGCGGCGCGCCGCCTGCGCAGTCCGCACAGCCCGGCCCGGCCGGCTTCGACGTGAAATAGGACATCCAATGCCCGCACAACCTTCTTCGATGCGCCGCTGCGGCGCCCGCCTGCTGGCCCTGGCGGCTGCCTGCGCGCTGTCGGCCTGCGCCAACGCGCCCAATATTGACCGCCAGTTCGGCGCCAGCATGCGCGCGGCTGTTGCCGCGCAGACGCTGGACCCGGCCGCCGTCAACGACCGCCGCCCCGTCAACGGCCTCGACGCGAAAGCGGCGGCCGCCGCCTACGAGAACTACCAGCGTTCCCTGACCACGCAGGACTTGCAGCAAAGCGGCCCGACCATCGGTTCGGGCATCAGGTAACCGGCCGACCCACCCACCAGCGAGCAGGAATCAAATTGAAGATAGCTGTCATTTCCCGCGATGAGCGGCACCTGGCCGACGTGATGCGCATGCTGCGCGCGCGCTCGCCCTCGGACGAGGTCGACCACCTGGGCGGCGGCGTGGCGCGCCTGTCGATGCTGGGCGACGAACAGTTGCCGGACGTGCTGGTCATCGACCGCCCGTCGGTCGAGGACGGCGACCTCGACCTGCTCGAACGCTTCTCGGCGCAACACCCGCGCATCGCCTGCGTGGCCCTGTGCGAAGCGCGCGACCCGGAGTTCCTGATGCAGGCCATGCGCGCCGGCGTGCGCGAGGTGCTGCCGTCGCCGGCCACCAGCGCCACCCTGAACACGGCCATCGAACGCATCGGCGAAAAGCTCGAACGCCGCAGCCAGGCCAACGGCAAGGTGTTCGCCTTCATCTCGTGCAAGGGCGGCAGCGGCGCCACCTTCCTGGCCACCAACCTCGGCTACGCGCTGGCGGCCAGCGGCAAATACAAGGTCGCGCTGATCGACATGAACCTGCAGTTCGGCGACGCCTCGCTGTTCGTCTCCGACCACAAGCCGCTGGCGACCCTGAGCGACGTGGCCCAGCAGATCCACCGGCTCGACCCGTCGTTCCTGGCCTCGAGCATGCTCAACGTCACGCCCAACTACGGCGTGCTGGCCGCGCCGTCGGACCCGACCCACGCCAACGACGTCAAGCCCGACCACATCGACGCCATCCTCAAGCTGGCGCGGCGCCACTACGACTTCGTGCTGCTCGACGTCGGCCGCAGCCTCGACGCGGTCACTATCCGCGCGCTCGACCACGCCGACCAGATCTATCCGGTGCTGCAAACGACCCTGCCCTACATCCGCGACGGCAAGCGCATGCTCAACGTGTTCCGCTCGCTCGAATACGGCAAGGACAAGATCAGCGTCATCGTCAACCGCCACGACAAGGGCGGCGAAATCAAGCTCAAGGACCTCGAAGGCGCATTCGACACCGATGTCAGCATCACCATGCCGAACCACTACGACGCCGCCGCGCGCTCGGTCAACCAGGGCGTGCCGGTGATCCAGCTGGCGCCGACCAGTCCGCTGAGCGTGGCGCTGGTCGAACTGTCGCGCAAGCTCAGCGGCGAGGCCGCGCCCGAGCAGCAGGGCGGCGGCTGGCTGTCCAAACTGCGTGCGCGCAAAGCCTGACCCCGCGCCCCCTTACCAAGGCTAAACGACCATGTCCACACCTCCCATCTCCCTGCGCGAACGGCTCGAAAGCGGCGAAACCCGCGTGGCCGGCCAGCGCGCCGTCGCCATCGACAACCGCGCCTACCAAAAGCTCAAGCAGCGCCTGCACGCGCAGCTGCTCGACCGGGTCGACCTCGAAAGCATGCAGCGGCTGAGCCAGGACCAGATCCGCATCGAACTGCGCAACCTGGTCGAAAAGCTGCTCGAGGAGGACGCCGTCGTCATCAACGACGCCGAGCGCAAGACGCTCACGCGCGACATCCAGAACGAGATGCTCGGCTTCGGCCCGCTCGAGCCGCTGCTGGAGGACCCGACCGTCTCCGACATCCTGGTCAACACCCACCGCCAGATCTACGTCGAGCGGCGCGGCAAACTCGAGCTGACCGACGTCACCTTCAGCGACGACGCCCACCTGATGAAGATCATCGACAAGATCGTCTCGCGCGTGGGCCGGCGCATCGACGAATCGAGTCCGATGGTCGACGCCCGCCTGCCCGACGGCTCGCGCGTCAACGCCATCATCCCGCCGCTGGCCATCGACGGTCCGATCATGTCGATCCGGCGCTTTTCGGCCGACCCGCTGCGCCTGGCCGACCTGGTCGCCTACGGCAGCATGACGGCCGACATGGCCGAGGTGTTGCAGGGGCTGGGCAAGGCCAAGGTCAACATCCTGATCTCCGGCGGCACCGGCTCGGGCAAGACCACCATGCTCAACGTGATTTCCGGCTTCATCGGCCGCACCGAGCGCATCGTCACGGTGGAAGACGCGGCCGAGCTGCAACTGCAGCAGCCGCACGTCGTGCGTCTTGAAACGCGTCCGCCCAACATCGAGGGCAAGGGCGAGGTCAGCCAGCGCGCGCTGGTGCGCAACGCGCTGCGCATGCGGCCCGACCGCATCATCCTGGGCGAGGTGCGCGGCGCCGAGGCGCTCGACATGCTGGGCGCCATGAACACCGGCCACGAAGGTTCGATGGCGACCATCCACGCCAACACCCCGCGCGACGCCCTCACCCGCCTGGAGAACATGATCAGCATGGCGGCGGCCAACCTGCCGACCAAGGCCATGCGCCAGCAGATCAGCAGCGCCGTCGGCGTGGTGGTGCAGGTCTCGCGCATGACCGACGGCAAGCGCAAGGTCATGTCGATCCAGGAGGTGACCGGCATGGAGGGCGAGATGATCACGATGCAGGAAATCTTCACCTTCAAGCAGACCGGCCTGGGCGACGACGGCGCGGTGCACGGCCACCACACCGCCAGCGGCGTGCGCCCGCGCTTCATCGAGCGCCTGCGCAACTTCGGCATCAACGTCTCGACCGGCGCCTTCGATCCGGTGACCAAATAGGACCCGCCATGGACCTTCGTCTGATCCTGTTCGGCGCGCTCGTGTTCGGCGCCGTCGGCCTGCTGGTGTGGGGCGTGTTCACCGGCTGGAACAAGACCCGCAGCCCCGAGGCCGAGCGCGTTGCGCGGCGCCTGCGCGCGGCCATCGGCGACAGCGGCACCGAGCTGGCCGTATCGATCACCAAGGAGCGCACCTACAGCCGCGATGCGTCGCTCAACCGCCTGCTGGCGGCAGTGCCGGGCATCGCAAAGCTCGACCGCCTGCTGCTGCAGGCCGGGCGCACCATGAGCACCGCGCAGCTGTGCGCGCTGATGGGCGGCTGCGCGCTGATCGGCTTCATCGTGTTCTCCAGCATGGGCCTGCCCTGGGTGGGGCGCCTGGTGCTCGCCGGCCTGTGCGGCTGGCTGCCGGTGCTCGAGGCGATGCGCGCGCGCCGGCTGCGCATCACCACCATCGAGCGCCTGCTGCCCGAGGCGCTCGACATGATGAGCCGGGCGATGCGCGCCGGCCACGCCTTTCCGACCGCGCTCAAGATGGTCGGCGAGGAGATGCACGACGTCGTCGGCGCCGAGTTCCGCGTCGTCTTCGACGAGGTCAACTTCGGCGTGGCCATGCCGGACGCGCTGATGAACCTGGCCACGCGCGTGCCCAGCACCGACCTGCGCTACTTCGTCATCGCCGTGCTGATCCAGCGCGAGACGGGCGGCAACCTGACCGACCTGCTGAGCTCGATCAGCGCCATCATCCGCGACCGCTTGAAGCTGCTCGGCCAGGTGCGCGTGATGTCGGCCGAGGGCCGCATGTCGGCCTGGGTGCTGGGCCTGTTGCCGTTCGCCGTCGGCGGCCTGGCCACCTTGGCCAACCCCGGCGGGCTCGATCCCTTGTTCACCGATCCGCTCGGACGCAAGATGCTCTACGGCGCCGCCGGTATGATGCTCATCGGCGTCTTGGCCATCCGCAAAATCACCCATATCCGGGTCTGAGGAGCTTTGATGACGCTGATCCAGATCCTGTTCCTGGCCGTGCTGTTTGTGTTCGTCTTCGGCGGCGTGCTGCTGGCGGTGCGCCTGCTGACGGCCAACCCGGTCAAGGACCGGCTCGAGGCGCTGCAGGAACGCAGCCAGGTCACCCGCCGCGGCGCGCGCTGGCTGGAGACGGCCATCAATCTGGCCGCGCCGCTGGCCAAGCTGTCGGTGCCGGCCGAAGGCTGGGAAAACTCGCCGGTGCGCACCCGCTTCATCAACGCCGGCTGGCGCACGCCGTCGACCCCCGGTCTGTTCTACGCCGGCAAGACCGGCTTGGTCGTTGCCTTGCCGCTGCTGGTGTTCCTGTACCTGAGCAGCCGCGCCTCCGGCCCCGGCGACTTCAAAATGGTGTGGCTGGTCTCGGCCGCCGGGCTGGGCTACTACCTGCCCAACGTCGTGCTCAACCACGTGCTGAAAAAACGCCAACGCGACATCTTCGAAAGCTTCCCCGACGCGCTCGACCTGATGACGGTGTGCGTCGAGGCCGGTCTGGCGATGGACGCGGCGCTGGCGCGCGTGGCCAACGAGATCGGCCTCAAAAGTCTGGTGCTGGCCGAGGAGCTGCAACTGGTGACCCTAGAGCTGCGCGCCGGCAGCGCCAAGGAAAAGGCGCTGCGCAACCTGGCGCTGCGCACCGGCGTCGAGGACGTCGAGGCGCTGGTGACGCTGCTGATCCAGGCCGACCGCTTCGGCACCAGCATCGCCGATTCGCTGCGCGTGCAGTCCGAACTGCTGCGCACCAAGCGCCGCCAGCGCGCCGAGGAGCAGGCCGCCAAGATTTCGCTCAAACTGCTGTTCCCGCTGATCTTCTTCATTTTTCCGAGCCTGTTCGTAGTGCTGCTGGGGCCGGCGATACTGAACATCTACCGCAACCTGATACCGTCGCTGACGGGAAGCAACTGATGGCCGCGCGGCTGCTACCGTTGCTGGCATTGGGCGCCTTGCTGGCAGGCTGCGGCGCCGCGCCGACCCGGCCGCACTGGACGGTGGCGCCACTCATGCGTGTCGAGCACGGCGGCGACGAAGCCGACGCACTGTACCGCCTGGGCCGCTACCACCAGCAGCGCGGCGAGCAGGCCGCCGCCGACGACGCCTTCTCCCGCGCGATCGCGCTGCGTCCCGACCGGCTTGACGCCCGCAACGCCCGCGCCGTGCTGCTGGCCGGCGAAGACCGGCAGGCGGAGGCCGTCGACCTGCTGCGCCAGCTGGTGGCGGACTTTCCCAGGGAAGCCCAGCCGCTGAACAATCTGGGCTATTTGTACTATCTGCAAGGCCAAACCGGGCCGGCGCGCGCGGCCCTCGAGCAGGCGCTGCGCATCGATCCGTTGCACGCGCAGGCCCGCGCCAACCTGGCGCGCTTGGCGCCGGCGACGGCCAACGCGACACTGTCCGCCGCCACGGACGCTGCAACGCCGGCCCCGGCCGAACCGGTCGCGGCCGACGGCCCGGCACGCGCGCGCTGGCAACTGGTGCCATTGGCGCCAAACGAATTCAGCTTGCAGGCGGTCGCCGCCACATCGGCCACGGTGCCGTCGTCCCCGGCCTCCGCCGTAGCTAACCCGCACGATGACGCCGGCGGCATCCAGATCGTCAACGGCAACGGCACGCGCGGGTTGGGCGAGCGCACCCGGCGCCTGCTGACGGCCAGCGGCGCGCTCGGCATGGCGGCCGGGGTCGACATCGTCAACCAACGCGGCCACCATCAGCGCGACACCATCATCGAATATCTTCCCGGCCAGCGCGACCGCGCCGACCTGGTGCGCGCAGCGCTCAAGGGCCGCGCCCGGCTGCTGCCGGCGCGCGCCCTGCCCGGCGGCCTGGCGCTGCGCCTGGTGCTGGGCCGTGACCACGTCGCGCCGGGACGGGCCACGCGCGCCGCCCGCGCGACCGGAACCGCCGCACCCAAACGCTTGCCCGACGTCGCGCTGTTGACAATGAACAGCACCGCCGCCCCCCATTTCAATCAGGAGTAACCATGCTCAGAACAATACCGTCCCCGCGCTGGGCCAACAATTTAGTGGCCGCTTGCGCCACCGTGCTGGTCGCCGTCGCGCTGACCGCCTGCGGCGGCGGCTCCGGCGGCGCCAACGGCGGCTGCACCACCATCGATCCGAGCCGGCCCAGCAGCTTGCCCGGCTGCGGCACAACTCCCGGCGCGCCTGCCACCGGCGCGGCCGCCGTTACGCTGGCGTTGACCGACGGCAGCGGCGCGGCCGTCGCCAGCGTCACGCCCGAGCGCGGCGCCACCGTCACCGCCACGCTCAGGAACGCCGCCGGCCAGGCCGTCGCCAACACGCTGGTCACCTTCACCACCACCGACAAGACCGGCGTGTTCACGCCGGCCAGCGGCAGCGCCATCACCGACGCCGGCGGCAAGGCCAGCATCACATTGGCGGCCGGCGGCGTGTCCGGCGCCTTCGCCGTCAGCGCCACCGCTACCGTGGCCAACGCGATCGTCACGGCCAACGCCCCATATTCCGTGCAGGTGCCGCAGCTGACCCTCGGCGCGCCGGTGGCCGCCCCGACCACCCTGGCCGCCGGCGGCACCGCCAGCCTGACGGCCACCGTGCTCAATGGCGGCACGCCGTACGCGCCGGCGCAGTCGGTCGCGTTCACGTCGCCGTGCGTGGCCAATGGCAAGGCGCGCATCGCCTCGCCGGTAACCACCGTCAACGGCGTGGCCAGCACCTCTTACACCGACCTCGGCTGCGGCGGCGTGGACGTGGTCACCGCCAGCTTCACCTTCAACGGCAACCCGATCAGCAGCAGCGCCAGCCTGACGGTGCAACCGGCCAGCGCCGGCCAGTTGGCCTTCGTCTCGGCGCTGCCGCAAAACATCGCGCTCAAGGGCAGCGGCGGCGCCGGCCGCCAGGAAAGCGCCACCATCACCTTCAAGGTGCTCGACCGCAGCGGCAACCCGGTGGCCGGCCAGGCCGTCAACTTCTCGCTCAACACCACCGCCGGCGGCCTGACGCTCAATCCGGCCAGCGGCACCACCGGCGCCAACGGCCTGGTGACCACCACGGTGGCCGCCGGCACCGTCAATACGCCGGTGCGGGTGACGGCCAGTCTGCCGGGCACCAGCCTGAGCACGTTGTCGGACCAGTTGGTGGTGTCGACCGGCGTGCCGGAACAAAGCAGCTTTAGCCTCAGCGCCGTGGTCAAGAACCTCGAAGGCGGCCAGTTCAACGGTTGCCCGGCGCCGGCCGGCACGCTCGTCACCGCCCGCCTGGCCGATCATTTCCGCAATCCGGCGCCGGACGGCACCGCCGTCAGCTTCACCGCCGAGGGCGGCTCCATCGACGCCTCCTGCCTGACCGGCCTGACCAGCACCACTTTGACCGACGGCACCGTCATCACCCAGAAAGGCACGCCGGGCGAATGTACGGTGCGCTACTGCGCGGGCAATCCGCGTCCGGCCGATGGCCGCGTCACCATCCTGGCTTACGCGCTGGGCGAGGAAAGCTTCGTCGACGCCAACGGCAACAACCTGTTCGAGAGCGGGGAAAGTTATACGGATCTTGGCGAGCCGTTCCGCAACGACCGCGCCGTGACCGACGCCAACGCCAACTTCGGCGACGACATCTGGAAGAGCGGCAACGCGGCGCGCGCCAGCGGCGAGCAGTACATCGATTCGAACGGCAACGGCGGCTGGAACCAGGGCGGCAACGGCGCCTACAACGGCGTGCTGCAAGCCACGCCGAACGTCAACACCGGCGGCGCCAACACGGTGCACGTGCGGCAAGGGATGGTGATGGTGCTGTCCAACAGCACGGCCAATGTCTCGCTGCTGAATGAGGCGGCCAACGGCGCGCCAACCATCGGCACCCTGGCGCTGTCGCAATGCGTGACCGGCACCAAGTTCGACAACTTGCCGCGCAGCTACCAGTTCGCCATCCGCGACGACAATCCGACCGTGTTCGCCGGCAACCAGCGCGCGGCGCATGCGGGCGATCCGTTGTGGCTGTTCGACCGCCCGGGCAATCCGCTGCCGGCCGGCACCGTGATCACCTTCGCCGCCACCAACGGACTGCTGATGGGTGTGCCAAGCTACACGGTGCAAAACACGAGTTCGGCCGACTCGGCGGCGTGGACCTATAGCGTGACGTTGATCAGCGATGCCGGCCAGGACGCGTCCAGCTTGCTGTGCACAAACCCGGTGCGCTCGGGCGCGCTGACCATCACCGTCACCACCCCGAGCGGGGTGGTCAGCCGGTTCAATTATCCGGTCACGGATTAAGCGGTATTAAGCAGGCGCGGCCCGCACCAGCATGGGCCGCAAGCTATTCCACACCAATTCGGGCGCCATCTGCACCATGCAGTTCTGGTGCCCGAGCGGGCATTCGCGCTGTTTGCACGGCGAGCAATCGAGCCGCAGCGAAATCGACGCGGCCAGGTCCGAGAACGGCGGCGCGTGATCGGGATCGGTCGGCCCGTACAGGGCCACCACCGGCCGGTTGAGCGCCGAGGCGATGTGCAGCAGGCCCGAATCGTTGGCCACCACCGCCGCCGCGCGCGCGATCAGCGCGATCGCCTCGGCCAGGCTGGTGGCGCCGGCCAGGTTGAACACGGCCGCGCCGGCGGGCATGGCGGCGGCCACCTCGGCGCACGCCTCCATGTCCTTGGGCGAGCCGAGCAAGGCGATCTGCGTGGATGGATCGTTGGCCAGGATGGCCTGGCCCAGGCCGGCGAAATGGCGCGCCGGCCAGCGCTTGGCGCCGCCGAATTCGGCGCCCGGCGCGAACGCCACCAGCGGCCGCGCCGGATCGATGCCGGTGCGCGCGCACACGGCGGCAATCTGCGCCGGGCTGGCCAACAGGCGCGGACGCGGCAGGGCGGCGCGGAACGCCGCGCCCTGGAGCGCACCGTGCGCCAGCGGCGCGGCGGCCAGCGCCGCGTAAAACGCCACCATCGGGCGCGGCGGCGTCTCGTCATGGTGCATGACGTTGATCAGGCCGTGCCGGCTCTCGCCCTTGTAGCCGACCCGGCGCCGGATGCCGGCCAGCCAGGGGATCAGCGCATATTTAATGGTATTGGGCAGCACGTAGGCTTGCCCGTAGCCGCGCCGGCGCAGCAGCCGCGCGTATTTCCAGCGCTCGCGCAACTGCAGCGCGCCGTGGCGGAACGGCGTCTCCAGCACCTCGTCGACCTCGGTCATCTGCCGCCACACGGGCGACACCGCCGGCGGCGCCAGCACGTCGATCGGCTGGTCCGGATGGGCGGCGCGCAACAATTGCAGCAGGGGCTGGGCCATCACCGCGTCGCCGATCCAGTTGGGGGAGATGACCAGGATGCGCGGCGTGCCGCCGGCGAGGACTTTCTTTTCTTGCAACACGGGCTCTTTCCATCGTCGGGACGGCGCCCGGGGCGGGTCGATTATCGCCCATCGCCGCCACCGCGACAAGCCGCCGGACCCCGCTGCGAAGCCGGATAGTGCCACAATGAACTGCTATAATCGGCCTTTTCCGCTGCGGCCCTCCGGCCGGCCCGTGTGCCAATGAATACTGCCAGTAACCCGCCGCTGCTGCCCGAAAAAGGCAGTCCGCTCGCCTCCACGCTTCTGTTCGCCCTCCCCGCGCTGGCGCTCGGCAGCAAGTCCGGACTGGGCGCGGTGCAACTGGTGATCCTGCTGGTGTTCCTGATCCGTTTCCGCCCCGTCTGGAGCGCCTACCAGCAATACTGGTTCGAGCTCTCGGGCGTGATCCTGGCCTTTTCCGCCTACTTCTTCGTCTCGCTGGTGCGCCTGGTGCTCGACGACCAGGGCCTGCGCACCCTGGACGGGCCGGCGCGCCTGCTGCTGGGCCTGACCTGCATCGGCGTCATGTACCACCTGCGCCCGCGCGCGCGCTATTTCTGGATGGGACTGTGCGCCACCACGGTGGTGTCGGCGGCGGTGGCCGTATACCAGGTCGCCGCCGGCGTCGGCGACGAGGGCCGCGCGATCGGCTTCACCCACCACGCCATCACGTTCGGCAACCTGGCGCTGGCGTCGGGCCTGATGGCGCTGTGCGGCGTGTCGGCCTTCCGCGGCACGCGCCTGGCCTGGGTGCCCGGCGTGGCGCTGCTGTGCGGCTTGCTCGCTTCCATCCTGTCGGGCTCGCGCGGCGGCTGGCTGGCGCTGCCGCTGGTGATGATCCCGCTGGCCGTCTACGGCCGCCGCGTGCTGGGCTACAACATGCTGGTGCTGTTCGGCCTGCTGCTGGCGCTGGTGGCGGTGGCGTGCGCGGTGCCCGCGCTGGGCATGGCCGACCGCATCGCCATCGCCGTGGCCGAGGTGCAGCGCTACCTCGCCACCGGCGACGCCAGCACCTCGGTCGGCATCCGCCTGGAATTGTGGCGCGCCTCGGTCATGATGTTTGTCGACCATCCGTGGCTGGGCGTGGGCCGCGACGACTTCCACGCCGCGCTCAACGCGCTGGCGGCCCAGGGCCGGCTGCAACAGGGCCCGGCGCTGACCTTCAGCAGCGGCCACAACGACCTGCTGCACTGCCTGGCCACCGGCGGCCTGCTCGACGCCGCCCTGCTGCTGCTGCTCTACATCGCGCCGATGCGCTACTTCATCGGCCAGCTGCGCCGTCCGGACCAGGGCCAATACCCGCTGGCGCTGGCCGGCCTGGTGGTGGTGGTGGCGTTCATCGGCTTCGGCCTGACGGACGTGATGTTCTGGCTGATGAAGACCAAGGTGTTCTATGTGATGATGGTGGGCAGCCTGGTCGGGCTGTGCCTGGCCACGCAATACACGCCGCCGCCGCGCCGCATCATGATCACCCGCACCGACAACATCGGCGACGTGGTGCTGACGTTGCCGCTGGCCGGCTACCTGAAGCAGGTGTATCCGCAGGCCGAGATCACCTTCCTGTGCCGCCGCTACGCCGCCGCCGTGGTGGCCCAGTGCCGCCACGTCGACACCGTGCAGGCGCTGGAGGACTGGCACGGCGACCTGGCCGGCGGCATGGCCCGCAGCGGCTGCGACACGGTGATGTTCGCCTATCCGCGGCGCCAGCTGGCCGTGGCCGCGCGCCGCGCCGGCATCGCCCGCCGGGTCGGCAGCATCCGCCGCTTCTACCACTGGTTCACCTGCAACCGCCTGGCCCACATGCGCGCCAAGTCGCTGCCGATCCTGCACGAGGCGCAGCTGAGCTTCAAGCTGCTGCAGCCGCTCGGCTTCAGCCACATCCCGAGCCTCGACGAGATCGCCTCGCTGTACGGCCTGGACACGCCGCGCCATCCGGCCGCCGACGCCGTGCTGGCCGCCCCCGGCTTCAAGCTGATCCTGCATCCGAAATCGAACGGCAACGGCCGCGAATGGCCGCTGGAGCACTACACGACGCTGGCCAGGATGCTGGGACCGGACGCCGGCGTGCGCGTGCTCGTCACCGGCAGCGCCGCCGAGGGCGAATTGTTGGCCGGCCTGGCGCCGGAGTTGCTGGCGCTGCCGCACGTGGAGAACCTGTGCGGACGGCTCGACCTTGACGGCTTCACGGCGCTGGTCGGCGGCTGCGACGGCCTGGTCGCCAGCGGCACCGGCCCGCTGCACCTGGCCGCCGCGCTGGGACGGCCGGTGGCCGGGCTGTTCCCGCCGCTCAAACCGATCGACCCGTCGCGCTGGGCCGCGATCGGCCCGCGCGCAACCAACCTGGTCAACAGCACCATGTGCGGCCATTGCAGCGATCCGGCGCGCTGCACCTGCATGCTGGCCATCACGCCGCAACAGGTGTTCGCGGTGATCGAAGGCTGGCGCGCCGAGGCGGCGCGGGCGGCGGCCTGACCGGGCGTGCGCGCCGGCAAATCAAAATCCGTTACCATGGTTTTTTGTCCCAAGGAGGAAATGCCATGCGTGTGGATATTTATTGCCGAGATGAAGCAGAAGGTAAGCACAGCTATCTGGCCGTGCCGGAAGGAAAGCCGATTCCCGAGGAGGCGACCAACACCGACTGGCAGCCGGAGGCGCAAAAAGTGGAGGTCGACGACGACAGCGACGACCTGCCGCGCTATCACATCGTGCACCCGCTCGAGCAGATCGGCGCCAAGGGGTACGCGATCACCAGCCTGAACGAGCAGATTTAACATTTTCAACCCGTACCTCGGGCACACCGGGGTCTGACCCCGCAGGGTCAGACCCCATCGGGTCGGGTTGCGGGTGAATCCTCTTAGTACTCGATTTCGACCTCGCTGGCGCCCAGGCCCTGCTTGAGCGCCAGCTGCAGGTCGTCCGACGGCGCCACGCGCCAGCCCTCCCCCAGCTGCAACACGCACTTGACGCCCTGCGGCGCCACCTTCATCGCCACCGGCAGACCATCGGCCATGCGGTGCGGCGCCAGCAACTCGGCCATCTTCTTCGCGTCCACAGTGGTCGGCAGCGACATCGCCAGCTGCTTGCCGTAGTTGACCCGCGCGGTGACGATGTCGAACACCCGCTCGGCCGAGATCCGCAGCCCGCCCGAGAAGCGGTCCTCCGACACCTTGCCGACGACGGCGAGGAACTCGTCGTCCTTGAACATGCGCTTGTTCTCTTCGAACACCTCGGAATAGACGGTCACCTCGACCACCGCCGTCTTGTCGTCCAGGGTCACGATCAGGATCTTGCCACGCTGCGTCATCTGCGGCCGGATGCCGGTGATCACGCCGCACAACATGCGCGGCTCGCGCGACGGCTCCAATTCCGCCAGCTTGGTGCGGGCGAAGCGGCGCGCCTCCGGGGCGAACGAATCGAACATGTGGCCCGACAAATAGAAGCCCAGCGCGATCTTTTCTTCGGCCAGCTTCTGGCGGTCGGTGAACGGCGCGCACTTCACATACTCCGGTGGCGCCACCAGGTCGCTGTCGTCGCCGCCGAACAGGCTGACCTGGTTGGCCGCCTTGGCTTCCTGGTCGGCGCACTCCATCGCGAAGCCGACCGACGCCAGCAAAATCGCGCGGTCGATGTTGAGGCAATCGAAGGCGCCGGAACGGATCAGGGACTCGATGGTGCGGCGGTTGATCTGCTTCTTGTCGACCCGCTTGCAGAAGTCGAACAGGCTGGTGAACGGTCCGCCGGCGGTGCGCGCGGCGATGATCGCTTCGATCGCGCTCTGGCCCGAGCCCTTGACGGCGCCCAGCCCGTAGCGGATCTGCGTGACTTTCTTGCCGGTCACCGACGGCGGCGGGCCGTCCGGCATGAAGCGGTAGTCGGACTTGTTGATGTCCGGCGGCAGGATGGTCAGGCCGCAAATGTCGATCGAATCCTCGACCAGGATCTTGACCTTCTCGGTGTCGTCCATCGCCAGCGACATGTTGGCCGCCATGAACGCGGCCGGGTGGTGCGCCTTCAAATAAGCGGTGTGGTACGACAGCAGCGCGTAGGCGGCGGCGTGCGACTTGTTGAAGCCGTAGCCGGCGAACTTCTCCATCAAGTCGAAGATCTCGTCGGCCTTCTGCGCGGTCAGGCCGTCCTTGGCGGCGCCGGCGCGGAAGATCTCGCGGTGCTCGGCCATCTCCTCGGCCTTCTTCTTGCCCATCGCGCGACGCAGCATGTCGGCGCCGCCCAGCGAGTAGCCGCCGACGATCTGCGCCATCTGCATCACCTGCTCCTGATACACCATGATGCCGTAGGTTTCGGACAAAATGGATTCGGTGCGCGGATCGGGATAGTCGAATTTTTCGCCGTGCTTACGTTTGCAGAAGTCGGGAATCAGGTCCATCGGGCCCGGACGGTACAGCGCCACCAGCGCGATGATGTCCTCGAACCGGTCGGGACGCGCGTCCTTCAGCATGCCCTGCATGCCGCGCGACTCCAGCTGGAAGACGGCGACGGTTTTCGCCTTGGTGAGCAGCTCGTACGACGGCCGGTCGTTCAGCGGCAGGCGCGCCAGGTCGAAATCAGCTTCCTTCGGATCGAGCGCCTTGATGTAGCGTACCGCGCGATCCAAAATCGTCAACGTGGTCAGGCCCAAAAAGTCGAACTTGACCAGGCCCACGGCCTCCACGTCGTCCTTGTCGTACTGCGACACCACGCCGCCGTCGCCGCCCTGCGTGTACAACGGGCAGAAGTCGGTCAGCTTGCCCGGCGCGATCAACACGCCACCGGCGTGCATGCCGATGTTACGGGTGATGCCCTCGACCTGCTGCGCCAGATCGAGCAGCTGCGCCACCTCCTCCTCGTTCTGCTGGCGCTCCTTGAGCATCGGCTCCTCCTCGATCGCCTCTGCGATCGACACCGGCTTGCCCGGCTTGAACGGAATCAGCTTGGAGACGCCGTCGCAGAAGTTGTAGCCGAAGTCCATCACGCGGCCGACGTCGCGGATCGCGCCCTTGGCCGCCATGGTACCGAAGGTGGCGATCTGCGAGACCGCTTCCTTGCCGTACAAATCCTTGACGTGCTGGATGACGCGGTCGCGCCCCTCCTGGCAAAAGTCGATGTCGAAGTCGGGCATCGAAACGCGTTCCGGGTTCAGGAAGCGCTCGAACAGCAGATTGTATTTCAGCGGGTCCAGATCGGTGATCAGCAGCGAATACGCCACCAGCGAACCGGCGCCCGAACCGCGGCCCGGTCCGACCGGCACGCCGTTCTCCTTGGCCCACTGGATGAACTCCGCCACGATCAGGAAGTAGCCCGGGAACTTCATGTTGCAGATGGTATCGGTCTCGAACTTCAGGCGCGCCTCGTAGCGCGGCCTTTCCTTCTCGCGCCGCTCCGGGTCCGGGTACAAATGAATCAGGCGCTTTTCCAGGCCGGCCTTGGACTCGGCCACCAGGAACTCGTCGATCGTCATGCCCGGCGGGGTCGGGAAGTTCGGCAGCTGCGGCTTGCCCAGCACCAGCGTGAGGTTGCAGCGCTTGGCGATTTCCACCGAGTTTTGCAGCGCCGCCGGCAGGTCGGCGAACAGCGTGCGCATCTCGGCCTGCGACAGGAAGCGCATGTTCTCGTTGAAGCGGCGAACGCGCTTGTTATTGGCCAGCATCTCGCCTTCGGCGATGCAGGTGCGCGCTTCGTGGGCGATGTACTCGTCGCCGGAGATGAACTGCACCGGGTGCGTGGCCACCACCGGCAGGCCCAGTTTGGCCGCCAGCGCCACCGCATGGCGCACCTGCGTCTCCTGGTTGGCCTGGCCGGCGCGCTGGATCTCGATGTAGAAATGGCCGGGGAAGATCGCCGCCCATTTTTGCGCGTTCTTTTCGGCCAGCGCCGGGTTGCCGTTTTCGATGGCGATGCCGACGTCGCCGAAATGAGCGCCGGACAGCGCGATCAGGCCGTTGGCCGGATTATCGTCGGGCAGCAGGTCGTAGGTTTTCGATGCCAGCTCGGCCAGCCACTCGGTGCGGATCTCGGCGCGGCCCTTGTACTGGTTGGTCAGCCAGGCGGTCGACAGCAGCTCGCACAGCTGCAGGTAGCCCATGCGGTTTTTGGCGAACAGCATCAGGCGCGAGGGCTTGTCGCGGTTGTCGTCGTTGGTGATCCAGACGTCGACGCCGATGACCGGCTTGATGCCCTTGCCGCGCGCGCTCTTGTAAAACTTGACCATGCCGAACATGTTGGACAGGTCGGTGACGGCCAGCGCCGCCTGCTTGTCCTTGGCGGCGGCGCCGACCAGGTCGTCGATGCGCACCAGCCCGTCGACGATCGAATACTCCGAGTGCACCCGCAGATGGACGAAGGCCGGGCCGACCGGGGCCACGACGCCTTCATCCGGCGCCACTACGTGTTCCACCACTTGCTCGTTTGCTACCATGTTCATATGCTGCCCACCGCTGGTTCAATAACCGGCTATTTTACAGCGCCTGCGCACGAGCCGGGTTTTTGATATCCTGCCGACTGCCTATTTAATAAGCAAAAGAAAACGCGTATAATACCGGCTCTTCCGTTTTTTTGATCCCATCCATCATGCTCGCTAATACCGCTTTACAAGCTGAAGCGCATGCCGCCGCCATCGCAGCCGCTGCCGCCCACGTCAATATCGCCGCCTACAAGTTCGTCACCTTCGACAACACCGAAGAAATGCGTCCGCTGTACCAGGAGATCTGCCAGCGGCTCGGCCTCAAGGGCACCATCCTGCTCACACCAGAGGGCATCAATATGTTCCTCTCCGGCCCGCGCTCGCACATCGACGAGTACCTGGCCTGGGTGCGCAGCGACGCCCGCTTCGCCGACCTGGAAGTGAAGGAAAGCTATTCGGTCGAGCAGTCGCACAAGCGCATGCTGGTCAAGATCAAAAAAGAAATCATCACCATGCGCATGCCGCTGATCAAGCCCGAGGAAGGCCGCGCGCCGTTCGTCGACGCCCACACGCTCAAGCGCTGGCTCGACACCGGCGTCGACGACCACGGCAAGCCGGTGGTCATGGTCGACACCCGCAACGACTTCGAGGTCGACGTCGGCACCTTCGACAACACGGTCGACTACCGCATCAGCAAGTTCACCGAGTTCCCGGAAGTGATCGCCGCCCACAAGCCCGACTTCGACGGCAAGACCGTGGTGACCTTCTGCACCGGTGGCATCCGCTGCGAAAAAGCGGCGATCCACATGCAAAACATCGGCTACGACAGCGTCTACCAGCTCGAAGGCGGCATCCTGAAGTACTTCGAGGAAGTCGGCGGCGCCCACTACACGGGGGACTGCTTCGTGTTCGACTACCGTACCGCGCTCAACCCCAAGCTGGAGCCGACCGAAACGGTGCAATGCTTCGTCTGCCGCGCCGTGGTCACGCCGCGCCAGCAGTTGTCGCCGGAGTATGTGTACGAGAAGTCGTGCCCGCATTGCCACGGGAAGAAATAGCGGCGCTGGCATAAGCCGGCGGCGGCGGGCCGCCACGCCGCTACAGCATTTTCAGCTGTTTCCAGATCGGCAGCCTGTCGCGTAAAACCACCTCCACCCGCCGCCGCAATTCGGCCAGGTTGTCGGCCTCGCCGTCCACGCGCTGTCCGTCGCGCAGCATGCTGCGCCCCGAGGCGCTCACTTGCCGCCAAGCCTGGCTGGTCAAGTCGTCCACCCCCACCGTGCCCGCGGCCGCGGACAGCAGACCGAAAACGATGCGTTCCACCATATCGGCGTTGAGCCCGTTGCCGGTCAGCGGCGTCGCCAGGACCTGGTACTCGTCGCTGTAGCGCACCTGTCTTGCCAGCGCGGCGTTCATCCGCTTCGCAGCGGCCGGATCGGGCCTGGCGGCGCCGCCCAGGTAGGCCAGCGCCTGGCCGCTGGCCGCCAGCAAGGCCGCCACCTGCATCATATTGGCGATGCTCTGGCCGGCCGCGGCCGGCAGCGCCATCAGCTCGCCGACCGTATGGGGGCGCAGCGCCAGCGCGTCGCACACCGCGTTGTACAGCTCCGGCTTGCCGTGGAACGTGCCGATCGCCGTGTTCATCGCCAGATCGACGGCGCCACGCGCGACGGTCAGCGCCACGCCCACCCGCGCCAGCACTTCGGCCTGCCGCACCGGGCCCATGCGGCGCAGGCCGCGCACGAAGATGTCCTTGCGGAAACTCGTGTTGAGGAAGTAATCCTTCAGCGTCTCCTGCATGACCGCGTCGGGCATGGCGTCGACGACGGCCTGGCGCTCCGGGGTCAGATACAGCAGCGGGTAGGACATCGGCAGCACCGCCGAGCCGGCGAACTCCACCTTGGCCTGGGCGAAATCGCGCGCCACGTCGGCGTGGTAAAGCGGCTGCCAGTGCTTGTGCATGTACTCATGCACAAGATAGTTGCGACTGCCGGTCTTGAGCGTATCGAGCCGGCCTTTGAGCGAGGGATGATTGTCGATATACGCCGAGGAGGACTGCGCCAGTTTCTCGACGAAGGCCGCCGCCCCCTCCATCTGGATGTTGCTGCGGTTGGGAAAGGCGTCGCCGTATTCCACCAGCAGGCGCTGCAGGGGCTGCATGGCGGCCCAGCCCGGCATCGCGTTGTAGCTGGTGTAGACCGCGCCGCCCGGCTTGAGGTAACGCTTGATGAAGTCGACGATATGCTGGCGGTTCTCCGCCGTCACCCACGTGTAAATACCGTGCAGCGTGATGTAATCGAATAGCGGCAGGCCGGCCACGCTTCCCTGCGCCAGCTCCTCGAAACTGTTTTCGAGCAAGGTCAGATTGTCCAGCTGCGCCTCGGCCGCCAGCGCCCGCGCCCCGGCGACATGGGCGGGGTTGAAGTCGGCGGCGTAAAACGTGCCATGCGGGTTGCCGGCGGCGAGCACGTTGGCGGTCAGCCCGCGGCCGAAACCGAGCTCGCAATACGTGAACGGCGCGCCCAGCGATGGCGGCTCGCAGCCGTTGAGCGCGCACACCAGGTTCAAATACCCCGGCCCCTGCTCGGCGTAAAAGCCCGCCGTGTATTCGATATCCGACGCGTAACCAGCGGTCCAATCCATCAGCGCTCCCCCCGATTGTGACATAGAGCGGCCAGTATGCCATTGTTTCGCCGCGCCGGTAAGCTTGTCGTTTCGGCCAGGGCCGGGCCAGGACTACACCATGTCCAGCTGCCGCCAGATCGGCAGCTGGCCACGGACGATGGCCTCGACCCGCGGCAGCAATTGGGCGACGTTGTCGGCCTCGCCGCTCAACAGCGCGCCGTCGCGCGCCAGGCGGCGCCCGACCGCGTCCATCGCCGCCCACACCTCGCGGGTCAGCGCGTCGAGCCCGATGTCCTGGCGGTCGTCCCCGGGCCGCCGCGCCAGCACGCCATAGACGAACCGTTCGATCACGTCGGCGCCGACCGCGCCCCCCACCGACGGCGCGCACAACACCTTGAATTCATCGGTGTCGCGCAGGCGTCCGACCAGCGCGGCGTTCAGCCGGCGCGCCGGCGCCGGGTCGCTGGCGCCGCCGCCGCCGTGCAAGCCGACGCCGGCCTGGCCGCTGGCCGACAGCAGCGCGGCCACCTCCATCAGGCTGGCGATGCCGTTGCCCGCCAGCGCGGGCAACGACGCCAGCTCGGCCAGGGTGTGCGGGCGCCGCGCCAGCGCGTCGCAGACCGGATGGTACAGCGCCGGCGCGCCGTTGAGGGTGCCGAGCGGGGTTTTGAAGGCCAGGTCGACGGTGGCGCGCGGGACGGTCAGCGCCACGCCCACCCGCGACAGCAGCTCGGCCTGGCGCGCCGGTCCCGTCTTGCGCAGCCCCCGGACAAACACATCCTTGCGGAAACTCGTGTTGAGCAGGTAGTCCTTGAGCGTCTCGCGCATCACCGGGTCCGGGAAGGTGTCGATCAACGCCGCGTGCGCCGGCGTCAGATACAGCGGCGGATAGGCCATCGGCAGCGCCGCCGAGCCGGCGAACTCCAGCTTGGCCAGGGCCAGGTCGCGCGCCACGTCGGCGTGGTACAGCGGCTGCCAGTGCTTGTGCATGTATTCGTGCAGCAGGTAATTGCGGCTGCCCGAGCGGAGCGCCTCGAGCCGTGGCGCCAGCGACGGCTGGGCGTCGATGTAGCCGCAGCCCGCCTGCGACAGGCCGGCCACGAAGCGCGCGGCGTTGTCCATGCGGGCGTTGCCGCGCTCGGGGAAGGCGTCGCCATGCTCGACGAGCAGCCGCTGCAGCGGTAGCGCGCCGGCCCAGCCGGGCATCGCGTTGTAGCCGACATACACCACCCCGCCCGGCTTCAGGTAGCGGTTGATGAAGGCGACGATATGCCGGCGGTTCTCCGCCGTCACCCAGGTGTAGATGCCGTGCAGCGTGATGTAGTCGAAGCCGGGCAGGCCGGCGACGGCGCCCGCGGCCAGTTCCTCGAAACTGTTTTCGAGCAGCGTGAGGTTGTCCAGCCCGGCCTCGGCGGCCAACTCGCGGGCCCCGGCCACGTGCGCCGGATTGAAATCGGCGGCGTAGAAGGTCCCGCCCGGATTGCTGGCCGCCAGCACGCTGGCGGTCAGGCCGCGCCCAAACCCCAGTTCGAAATACGTGAACGGCCCCGCCAGCGACGGCGGCTCGTTGCCGTTCAGCGCGCACACCAGGTTCAGGTGGCCGGGCGCCTGCTCCGGGTAAAACCCGGCGGTGTATTCGATATCCGACGCGTATCCCGCGGTCCAGTCCATCCGTGCCCCTTGTCGATCGGTTGTGAAAACAACCGTCGGCAGTATGCCACAGGCCGTCCCCGCGCAAAAAAAAACGCCATCGCGCGGGCGCGATGGCGTCATGGCGGGGCCGGTGGCGGTCAGCGGAAATTGGCCGCCATCTCGCGCACGTCCGTCTCGTCGAGCGTGCCCACCGAGGCGCGCATGCGCAGCGACGTCAACAGATAGTTGTAACGCGCCTGCGCCAGGTCGCGCTTGGTGGTGTACAGCTGTTGCTTGGCGTTGAGCGCGTCCAGGTTGATGCGCACGCCACCCTTGATGCTTTGCTCGGTGGCCTTGATCAAGGTCTCCGACGAGCCCACCGACTTGAGCAGCGCGTCCACCCGCTTGACGCTGCTGGCCAGCACGCTGTAATCCTTGCGCAGCTCGAGCAACACCTTGTCGGTCTGCGCCTGCAGGTCGGCCTTGGCCTTCTCGCGGTTGGCCACCGCCTGCCGGGCCGCGGCGCTGGTCTGACCGCCCGAGTAGAACGGAATGTTGACCTGGATGCCGATGCTGCGGATCTTCTGGTCCTGGTTGAACGTGTTGATCGAATCGGAGGCGGTCTTGCCGTAGGTGCCGACCGCGTCGACCCGCGGCGCGTGGCCGGCGTAGGCCTTCCTGACCTCCTGGTCGGCGATCTCGACGCCGTAGGTCAGCGTCTTGATGTCCGGATTGGTGTCGATCGCGACGCCTTTCCAGTACTCGAAGCTCTGGCCGTCGCCGGGGCGCACGCGGAACTCCGGCACCAGGTCGTCGACGCTGTCGACCTCGGCGCCGACGATGGCGCCCAGGTTGGCGCGCGACAGCGACAGGGAGTCCTCGGCCTCCAGCATCTGCGCCTCGGACACGTCCAGCCGCGCCTGCGTTTCGAGCATGTCGGTGCGGGTGCCCTCGCCCTTGTCGAACATGCGGTCGTTGACCTTGCGCTGTTCGACATACAGTTCGTGCTCGACCCGGGCCAGCTCCAGCAGGTCGCGCTTGAACAGCACGTCCAGGTAGGCGTTGACGACGCGGAAGATCACCTCCTGCTTCTGGCTGTCGAACTGGGCCGCCGCGTACTTCGATTGCGCCACGCCCTGCTTGTAGCGGGCCCATCCGTCAAGATTGAACAGCGTCTGGCGCACCTGCACCGTGGCCGAGCGCGAGATGTAGTCGCGCGGCACGCTGAAATTACCCTGGGTCAAGGTAGTACGGTTCTGGCTGCCGCTCCAGGAGCCGGCCACGTTGGGCAGCAGGTTCGACAGGCCCAGATTGCGGTTTTCCTGGCCGGCGTCGTTGGCGTGCACGGCGGCGCGGTAGGCCGGATCGTTCTTCAGCGCCGCCTCGTAGGCCTGGTACAGCCCCAGCGCGGAGGCGGCCGGGCTGTACGCGAAGGCGAGCGCGGCGGCCAGCGCCAGGCACAATGGACGGGTGTTCAACATGGCGGCCACGATCATTCCTCCGTCAGCGAGGTTTTGGCGCGGTCCATGACCGGCTTGAGCAGGTAGCTGATCATGCTGCGCTCGCCCGTCTTGATGAACATCTCCACCGGCATGCCGGCCTGCACGTCGAGCTTCTTGTGCGCGATCGTCTTCAAGCCTTCCGGCGAGACCTTGGCGCGGATCTTGTAGTAGGCCGCGCCGGTGCGCTCGTCGGTGGTGCGGTCGGCCGACACCTGCGACAGCACGCCGGCGATGTGCGGCGTCTTGTTGGTGTTAAAGGCCGAGAAGATCAATTCGACCGGCAGGCCGACATGCACCTTGTCGATCAGGTTGACGGGCAGTTGCGCCTCGACCACGAAGGCCTCGCCGTTGGGCACCACGTCCATCATGTGGAAGCCGGACTGCACCACGCCGCCCTTGGTGAACACGTTCAGGCCGACGACCACGCCGTCGACCGGCGACTTGACGTTGACGTTTTCCAGGTCCGCCTGCAGCGCGCGCAGCTTGGTCTCGGCCACTTCGCGGTCGCGCTGGACGTCGGCGAGCAGGGTGTTGATCTCCTTCTGGTACTCCTGCAGCCGCTGCTGGCGGCGCGCCGAGATCTCGCCGATCTGGCGCTGGTAATGGCCGAGATTGCCGTTGATTTCGGCGATCGAGCCGTTGACCTGCGCGTAGTTGCGCTCGACGTCGAGCAGGCGGCTGCGGGCGACATAGCCGTCCTTGGCCAGGTCGCGCAGGTTCTCGACCTGCTCCTTGAGGATGGCGGCCTGTTCCTTGTTGCTGTCGCGCGAGGCCGTCAGGCCGATCATCTGGCTTTTCAGGCCGGCGACGTTTTGCTCGTAGGCGGCCATCTCGTTTTGCAGCGCCATCTGGCGCGCCAGCAGCAACTGGTCCTGCAGTGCGATGGCGGTGGCGGTGGCCGGGTCGTTGCGCTTGCTCAGCAGCGACTCCGGATAGGCGACCGTTTTCTTGCCGGCGCGCTCGGCGATCAGGCGCGCCTCGGCGGCGCGGTCGGCCAGTAGCTGGCTGCTGACCATATCGACCTGGGCGCGCGGCTGCACATCGTTCATTTTCACCAGCGTCTGGCCGGCCTTGACCCGGTCGCCGTCCTTGACCAGGATTTCCTCGATGATGCCGCCCTGCAGATACTGCACGGTCTTGCGGTTGCCTTCCGAGGCGACGGTGCCGACCACCGGCACGCCCTTGTCGAGCGGCGCGAAGAAGGCCCACAGGAAGAAGCCGCCCACCCCGAGCAGCACGATGAGCCAGCCCAGGCGCGCATAGGCGCGGGCGTCGGTGTTGACGGTCAGCGGCGTGACGTCATGGCTGATGACCTCGACGGCCTCGTCCTTTTTTTCGATCAATTGGTTCGACATCGTTTACTCCTGTTCCTTGATGGCTTCGGCCGCGTGCACGGCGTCGCGCGCCTGTTCCTGCTGGGCGTTCTGGGCCTGCTGCGCCTGGGCTTGTTGCAGGCCGGCGCCGGCCTGTTGCGCCGCCTGGCGCTGCGCCGCCTCCTGCAGCGCGGCCAGCACCTGGTTGGTCGGCCCGTAGGTTTCGGCCATGCCGTCGCGCAGCAGCAACAGCTTGCTGGTGGCGCCGATGATGCTGGTGCGGTGGGTGATCAGAATGATGGTTTTGCCGCGGCGGCGCAAATCGTTGATCGCCGCCAGCAGCGCCTGTTCGCCGATATCGTCCAGGTTGGAGTTCGGCTCGTCGAGCACCAGCAGCGCCGGGTCGCCGTACATCGCGCGCGCCAGGCCGAGGCGCTGGCGCTGGCCGCCGGACAGGCCGGCGCCGCCGTCGCCGAGCGCGGTGTCGTAGCCCTGCGGCAGGCGCAGGATCATCTCGTGCACGCCGGCGCGCTGCGCGGCCAGCACCACCTGCTCCGGATCGACGTCGCCGAAGCGGGCGATGTTGTCGCTGACGGTGCCGCCGAACAGTTCGATGTCCTGCGGCAGGTAACCGATGTGCGGGCCGAGCTCGGCCTTATTCCATTGATAGATGTCGGCGCCGTCCAGGCGCACCTTGCCCACGGTGGCCGGCCACACGCCCACCAGCAGGCGCGCCAGGGTCGACTTGCCCGAGCCGCTCGGGCCGATCACGCCGACCACGTCGCCCGGCGACACCACGAAGCTGACCGCCTTGAGTACCGGCGCCTTGCTGCCCGGCGCGGCGGCGCTGACGCCCTCGACGCTGATCTGGCCCAACGGCCGCGGCAGTTCCATGCCGGCCTCGCGCTTGGGGTTTTCCTCCAGCAGCTTGACCAGCCGCTCGTAGGCGCTGCGCGCGCCGCTCCAGCTTTTCCATACGCCGATCACCTGCTGCACCGGCGCCAGCGCGCGGCCCAGCAGGATCGAGGCGGCGATCATCATGCCGGGGCTGATGCGGTTTTCCAGCACCATCAGCGCGCCCAGGCCGAGCACCAGCGACTGCATCGACACTTGCACGAACTTGGTCACCGCCGAGACGGTGCCGGCTTTTTCGCTGGCCTCGGCCTGCAGCGTCAGGAAGCGGGTGTGCAGCTTGAACCAGCGCGCCATCAGGTTGGGCAACATGCCCATCGATTCGATCACCTCGGCGTTGCGCAGGTTGTTGGTGGCCAGGTTGGTGGCCATGATCGCCATGCCGCTGGCCTCGGCCAGCGGCTTTTTCGACACCGCCTCGTTCACGAAGGCCAGGATCACCAGCAAGATGGTGCCGCCCAGCGCGAACAGGCCGAGCCACATGTCGAAGGCGAAGATCACCGCCAGGTACACCGGGAACCACGGGGCGTCGAAAAACGCGAACAAGGCGTTGCCGGTCAGGAACTGGCGGATATTGGTCAGGTCCTGCAGCGATTGCCCGGCGTTGCCGCCGCTGCGCTTGAGGTTTTGTTCGAAGGCGGCCGAATACACGCGCTTGTTGAGCGTCATGTCGAATTTGGCGCCGACGCGCACCAGCACGAAGCTGCGCATCAACTCGAGCGCGCCCATGACGACGTAGGCGCCCAGCATGCCAAGGGTCAGCATCAGCAGGGTGATCTCGTTGCGGCTGCCCAGCACGCGGTCGTAGACCTGCAGCATGTACAAGGACGGCACCAGCATCAGCAGGTTGGTGATGCCGCTGAACACGCCGACGGTGTAGAACGTCCGCTTGAAGCCGGCCAACGCCAGCTGGATTTCATTTTTTGTATCGAGAAGTGTTTTCATATGGGTGCGTAAGCGGTGGAGGTGGCGCGGGCGGGCGGCCGTCCGTAATTTTCCAACAGGACAGATTATAAGCCAATCCGTGCGATTTATGTGATGCACATCACAATTTTCGCGATTCAAGCGACACCACGCCGGTGACACCCATAAAAAAACAGGGCCAGACTCGCGTCTGGCCCTGCTTCAGCTCATGCCGGGGGTAAGCCCGGCACTATTCCGGTGGGAATTAAGCTGCGACGTAGGTCACGATACCGGCGGCGCTGGTGGTGCTGGCCGACAGATCGACCAGACCGGTCAGCTTAACGATTTGATCAACACCGTTGGCGAACGAGGTGGCGGTCGAAGCGTCGTTGACAACGTAGGTGTCGCCACCGAACTGGAACCACTTGATTTCGCCAGCGGTGGCGCCAGCGGTAGCTGCGCCCAGGAAGTCGGCGAAGGCGGCGGTGCCGGCCAGGGCCAGTTTGGCGCCCAGGGTGGCCGAACCAGCGTAAGCGCCAGCGTCGGTGAAGGCGATGGTCTCACCAACGGTGAAGTCGGCGATGGTCGCGTACGTGTTGCCGTTGGTGACGGTCACGCCAGCCAGGCTGAACGAATCGGTACCAGCGCCGCCGGTAACAACGCTCAGGCCGGTGCCCAGGTTGATGATGTCGTTGCCTGCACCAGCGTTGACGGTGGCAGCACCCGAACCCAGGGTGATGACGTCGGCGCCAGCGCCGGTGTTGACAACAGCAACGCCCGAACCGGTGGTGATGGTGTCAACCGCTGCGCCACCGGTGACGGTGATTGCTTTGGTCGTAGCACCCAGGTCGAAGGTGTTGGCACCAGCGCCACCGGTGATGGTAGCGGCGGCAGCCAGGTCACCCGAAGTCCAGCTTACGGCACCCTTGGTCACGCCCGAAGCGTCGAACGAGGTCAGCGCGGTGCCAGCGAAGGTCAGCGCCAGGCCGGCGTCGCCGGTCACGGTGATGGCTTTAGCGGCAGCGTCGGTCAGGGTGGCGGCGTGCTGGATACCGGTCGTGGTGGTGGCGGTGTCGTCGGTTGCGAACTTGACGGTCTCGACACCAGCGGCGGCAACGGTACCGGCGCTGATACCAGCAACGGCAGCTTTGATGCTGACGTTCAGGGTGTCGGCGGTGCCGGTGTTGTCGGCCAGGTTGGCGGTGGTGGTCTGGCCGGTGGCGGTACCGGTGAACTCAACGGTGTTGTTCGCGGTCATGCCGTTGACGGTCAGCGCGGCGGTAGCACCAGCGACGATCACTTTGGTGATGGTGTTGGCACCAGCGTTGTTCAGGTTGGCCAGGTTGATGGCCGAACCGGCGCCGACAGCGCCCAGGCTCAGAACTTCGAAGCCGGTGACTTTGCCAGCCAGGGCTGCGTCAGCCGAAGCGGTGACAGCGTTAGCTGCCGACAGCGCCAGGGTGTCGGAGCCAGCGCCGCCGGCGATGGTGCCGGTCAGAGCAGCGACGGACAGGTTGACGACGTCGTCGCCAGCGCCCAGAACGATGGCTTTGGTGCTTGCGCCAACGGTGATGGTGTCGGCGCCGGCGCCGCCGGTGAAGGCCACGCCGCTAGCCAGCGTCGAGGTCAGGGTCAGGCCAGCCGAAGCCGAAGCGTCGATGGCGGTCAGGGCTGCGGTTGCGCCCAGGGCGACGGAAACGGCTTTGGCGCCGGTCACGGCCAGGGTGGTCGCTTTGTCGGCGGCCAGGGTCACGGTCGATGCTGCACCGGTGGCGTTCAGGGTCAGCGAGGTGGCTTCTGCGTCGGTGACGGTTGCGCCGCCGGTGACGCCGTCAACGTTGACGGTCAGTGCGCGGGTAGCGGCAGCTGCGGTCACGGTGGCGCCGACTGCGGTGCCTTTCAGCGACAGGCTGGTCAGCGCGTCGGACTGGATGGTGGCGGTCGCGCCGGTGTTGCCCGACAGCGAAACGTTGGTCAGCACGTCGACCGCGCCGGTGACAGCGGCGGTGTTGATGGCAACGTCCTTACCACCGGTAACGGAGACAGCGGTCAGGCCGCCGGCGTTGCCGTTGACGATGACGGTGCCGGCACCGTTGGTGATGGTGGCCGACTTGCCGCCAGCGACGGTTACAGCGTCGGCGGTGGTGTTGGTGATGGTCGAGCTAACGGTTTCAGCAACCTTGACATTGACAACGCCAGCGGTCGTGGCGTTGAGCGTGGTCAGGCCGGTGATCGTGGTGGTGTCATACACACTGCTGGCAGTGCCGGTGATGCCGGCCGAGGTGGTGACGTTGAACACCTGGATGTTCTTGATGCTCGAACCTGCTGGCAGGCCGGCGGTGAACGAACCGTCCGGATCGAGCACGGTCAGCATGTTGGTGCCGGCGCCGCCGTCGATCTTGTCGAGTGCGGTGAAGGTTTTGCCGGTGCCGGTGAAGACGTCGTTGCCGGCGCCGCCGAGCACGTTATCGGTGGTTTCGGTCAGCGCGGTGGTCACCACTGGTGGCGCGGTGATCACGCCGATGGCGGCGTTGATGTTCGCGTTGTAGGCGGTCAGGTCGGTGGTGTTGTTGACGCCGGTCAGCAGATCACGGCCGACGCCTGCGGCGGCGTTGCCCGAGTAGGCGTTGATTTCAGGGATGGTGTCCAGGGAATCGGTGAAGGTGGTGGCGACGGTGGTTTTGTTGGTCACGGTCTGCGCATCCAGCAAGCCTTGCGGGGTGGTGTTACCCAGCGCGCCCAGGGTGATGGCCAGTGCTGCGTTGGCTTTGGTCAGGTTGCCGTTGACGATGGCGTTGATCCAGAAGGTACCGCCTTCGGTGTCGGCGTCGCGGCCCAGGATGTTTTTGTAGATCGCGTTGACGAACTTGGAGATTTCGATGCGGCTGGTGCCGGTGCCGTACAGGTCGATCGACTCTTGTGCGTTATTGAAGCTCGAAACCAGTTGGCCGACGGCCGAATTCGGAGCGGCTTGCGCTGCTTCGTTCAGTTCGGTCAGGGTTTTTGGCGCGCCAGCGGCGTCCATGCGCTCAGCGAAGGCTTGCAGGCCATAGGTGTCTGCAGGACGGCCGAAGTAGGAAACGTACAGTTGTTGAACAATACCGAAGTAGTCAGATGCCGCCATGATGATGATTCCTTAAAAAGTTTTTGGTTTAAACCATTGAATTCCGCAGTTCAGAGCATACAGCGCCGTATGACACTGAACCCTTTTGCAGAAGGTAGGAGTATATTGCCATACCGCAGAACAATTGTTGTGACGGGCATCACAAATCAAAAGGTTTTTCCACGGAATTTGCAACAAGTTGTTAATTAGCAGTCGATTATGTATGCGAAAACACAAATAATCACCAATTCCCACTATTGCTTAAGACAACACTCTATCCGGCGCACTTTATATCACATCAGATCGTTTACGCAAAACGGGTGACGCCGCCGATGCCGCATCACCCGTTTTAACGGCACCGCGCGCGGGCGCGGCACCGGGATATTCACCGACGATATTAAATCGCTACCGACGCCAGGCAGTGGCGCCGTTGACCGTGACACCGAATGTCTTATATTGGAATAAATAAGCCGCCTCTTCCGCATTGGCGCCGCCGAGATAACCTTTGATGCGCGAATTGGTCAGCAGGGAACTATTGACCAGTTCGCCCAGCCGGGTGACGTCGCCGTTGATATTGACCGGCACCCGCATCTCGTCGCCCACCACGGTCATGCCGGTCTGGAAGGTGCGCGCGCCGAAATCGACCGTCAGGAACGCGCCCTGCACCGAAGCCGGCACCGCCACCCGGTCGGTGCGCTGCAACGTCGCCTCGCTGGCGGCCAGCGCGAACGAGGCCGTGCCCTCGCGCGGCGGGACGTACGCGCTCGACTTCAAGCGGGCGATCTGATAGTCGCCCAGGAACGCCGGGTTGGCGTAGCTGCCACTTTTGATCTTGTCGGTGACGGCGTTGTCGGCGGCGGCGCCGGCAATGGCGGCGTAGCGTCCCCAGATCACCTCGGTCGGCCCAGGATTGACCACCGGCGGCAACACCGTCACCGGCTGCGGCAACGGCGTCAGCGGCAACGGCGAGATGGCCACCTCGGGCGGCGGCTGCACGTTCGGCGCCGCCGTGCCGGCCGGGTTCAGTTGCTTGTTGCCGGTCAGGACGTTGCCCGACTTCTGGGCGTCCAGATTGACTTCTGCGCCGCCGGCGCCCGGGGCGCCGATCTTGCCGCTGGGCTCATCGGGGCGCGCCGGCGGGCCCTTCTCCGCCGGCGACAGCACCTGGCCGCGCAGCAGTTGCGGGCTGGTGTGGCCGCGCTCGACCTGCAGCATCAGCCCGGCCTGGCCGGCGAACAGTTCGCGGCTGCCGCCGCCCTCGCACGGTCCGCCGCCGTCGGGACCGCAGCCGCCGGCGAAACCGCTGACCACCACGCCGCCGGCGACCACCGTCACGCGCGAGGTTTTGTCGTCGGTGTAGACCACGAAATCGGTGCCGCGCACGCCGATCGCGGCGACCGGGGTGTTAAAGCGGAAATTCTGGCGCGCCTGCTTGACGCCGGTGCCCGAGATGCTGCGCGCCACCCCGCTCGTCAATTCGAACTTGACGCGCGTGTTGGCCGGATTCTTGTCGTCGATATGGTAGGCGACGATGCGCGCCTTGCTGCCCGGACGCAGCACCAGAAAGCCGTTGTCGACCGTCTTCACATATATATAGCCGTCGGCGCCGGTGGTGAGCTCGTCGCCCTCCTGCACCGCCGCGTCGAGCACGGCCGGGCGGGCGCCAAGCGTGGCGCCGCCAGTGACGAACACGACCGTTCCAGCCTGCCCGGCCAGCGCGCCGGCGCTCGCGCCGACGCCGCCGAGCAGCGCGGCGACTAATAAAACGAGATGAAATTGTTTGCGCATGATATTCCCCTTCAGTATCGCATTTTGCGCCATCCTGCTTTAAAGTATGTGACGAAGGTCACTTTCTTGCATTTGGATACAATTTGCGGCCAAAACCCGCACACGGCGAGCGCTGACGCGACATATTATTGTAATATAATTAATATTTGCTTGTTGGGGCGGCGATCGGGACGTTATACTCGCGTATTATTTTTACTACTGGGCAATAGCTTACAGCTTGACGCGCCCCCAGCGGCCGCCCTTCCCACCGACCACACTATTTTGCGCAGCCCGCCCTCCCTCACCGCCCTGGCACGCAACGGCCTCGCCATCGCGGCCGTGCTGATCACCGCCTGGTTCCAATGGGACCAGGGCGGCGTGGCCGGGCGCGCCAACGACTGGGTGCGCGACCAGTATCTGCGCCTGCAGGCCGACACCCGCCCCGATCCCCGCATTCTACTGGTCGACATCGACGAGGCGAGCCTGCAGCGCTATCCGTGGCCCTGGTCGCGCGCGCGCATGGCCGACCTGGTCGAGGCGCTGCTGGCCGACGGCGCGCGCGGCGTGGCGCTCGACATCCTCCAGGAAAAGCCGGCCGACGCCGGCGGCGACGCCCGCATGGCGATGCTGGCGCGCCATGCGCCGCTGGTGCTGGCGCAATTGTTCGACTTCGGCCGGCGCCAGGAGGCGCTGCGCGCCGGCGTGCTGGGCGCCGGGCTGGCGCCGGCGCCGGCCCTGGCGGCGGCGGCCGTCCCGGCGCACGGCTACATCGCCAACCACGCCGGCCTGGCCGGCGCCGCCCACGTCGGCAACATCGGCGTGGCGCCGGACGCCGACGGCATGCTGCGCCGGGTGCCGATGTACACCGCCTTCGAGGGCCGCTGGTACCCGACGCTGTCGCGCGCGCTGTTCGATTGCTGCGCCGGCGGCGCGCCGGCGGCGCCGGCCGGCGCCGGGCCGGTCCGGGTGCCGTACGCGCGCGCGTGGGACGCCTACACCTGGGCCAAGGCGGCCGACCTGCTCGACGGCCGCGTGCCGCCCGAGCTCGTCGCCGGGCGCCTGGTGCTGGTGGGTTCGTCGGCGCTGAGCATCGGCGACCGCGTGCCCACGCCGCTGGCGCCGCTCACGGCCGGCCTGCTGGTGCACGCCTCCATGCTCACCGGCCTGCTCGACCGCCAGGCCGGCTTGGCGCCGGCGCCGTGGCCCGGCGCGGCCGTGGCGGTGCTGTTCTGCCTGGCCGTCGCCGGCCTGGCCAGCTACACCTTGCCGCGCATGACGGCGGCGGCCAACGTGGCGCTGCTGGCGGCCGGCGCCGGCCTGTGGCTGCTGCTGGCCCACCTGGTCACCCCCCACGACGACCGCTACGGCCCGGCCGGGCCGCTCGTGTCGAGCCTGTTCCTGCTGACGACCGCCGTGCCGTTCCACTGGCAGCTGGCGCAGCAGCGCTCGCGCCGCCTGCTCGACACCTTGCGCCAGTACGTGGCCGGCGACGTCGTCGACGAACTGTTGCGCAGCAACCTGCAGGACCCGCTGGCGCCGCGCCAGCTGCAGGTGACCACCCTGATCGCCGACATGCAAGGCTACACCACCCACGTCGAGGCGTTGTCGGTGGAGGCGGCCGCGCGCCTGACCACCGACTTCCTCGACTGCCTGACGCGCCCGGTGCTGGCGCTGCGCGGCACGCTCGACAAATACACCGGCGACGGCCTGGTGGCGTTCTGGGGCGCGCCGCTGCCCAACGACGACCACGCCAACCTCGCGCTCGACGCCGCCGGGGCGATCCTGGCCGCCGTGGCGCGCTTCAACCAGCGCCGCGCCGAAGACGGGCTGGCCCCGGTGCGGGTGCGCATCGGCGTCGAAAGCGGGCTGGCCATGGCCGGCGACTTCGGCAGCGCCGCGCGCAGCATCTACACGGCCGTCGGCGACAGCGTCAACACCGCCGCCCGCCTGGAGCAGGCCGCGCGCGATTTCCCGTACGACGTCATCATCGGCGAGGGCACGCGCCAACGCGCCAGCCGCCACGCCTTCGTGCCGCTGGGCGAGCACACGCTGCGCGGCAAGGAGCGCCCGCTGCAACTATATACGCTGGAGGCGCCGCCATGGGAGCGCTGAGCGCCCTGCTGGTGTCGCTCAGCCTGGCCGGGACCGCGCCGGCGGCCGACACCACCGCCAACGCCCCCGCCGCGACCGCGACCGCCGCCGACACCGCCGCGGCCGGCGAGGCGGCGGCAGCCACGGGCGAGGCGGCGGCGCCGGCCGGCGACGCCACCCTGTACCGCGAGGCGATGCGGGCGCTGACCAACGACCAGCCCGAGCGCGCCGCCGCCCTGCTGCTGCGCTTTCTGGCCGACCAGCCGCGCCACGCCGGCGCCTGGCTCGACCTGGCGCTGAGCCAGTGCGCGCTGGGCCACGCCGACGAGGCCGAGCGGCTGTTCCGCGAGATCGAGACGCGCTTCGCGCCGCCGCCCGGCATCCAGGAACTGATACGGCAAAACCGCGAACGCGGCTGCAACACCAAGCCGTCGTGGAAGGCGCTGTGGGTGGCGACCCTGGGGCGCGGCTACGACAACAACGTCAACCAGGGCGCCAGCAACGCGCTGTTCAGCACCGGCAGCGGCAGCAACCTGATCCAGTGGGAGCTGGCCGAAGACTTCCGCCCCAAGGCCGACCACCACAGCTCGGCCGGCCTCGATTACATGCAGCAGATCGACGAGAACGGTTCGCTGCTGCTGGCGCAGGCGCACGTGCGCCGCAACGACCACGTCGACGAACAGGACTACGCCTCGCTGCTGGTGGGCTACGAGCGGCCGTGGGAATGGGGGGCCTGGCGCGGCTACGGCACCGTGGCGCTGAGCGCGCTGCGGCTGCAAAACCAGTTGTACCAGCGCCAGGAGCAGCTGCAAGTGCGCGCCACGCCGCCGCTGGTGCTGGCCGACAAGCTGCAATGGACCTTGCTGGGCAGCGTCAGCCACATGCGCTATCCGACCCGCACCCGCTACGATTCGACCACGTTCGAACTGGGCTCGAGCCTGTCCTGGCGCGGCGCGCGTCAGCTCACCGCCTCGCTCAGCGGCCTGGTCGACCGCGGCCAGAACGGCCGGCTCGGCGGCGACCGCCAGGGCTGGTACGGCGCGCTGCAGCTGAGCCAGCCGCTGGGCGACAAGCTGCGCCTGGACCTGGGCGCCACCCGCCAGGTATGGCGCAGCGACGACGTCTACGCGCCCGACCAGATCGACATCGTGCGCCACCAGGACACCCGGCAATTGCGGGCGGCGCTGCAATGGTCGTTCAGCGCGCGCCAAAGCCTGCAGCTGGAGTGGCGCGCGATAAGAAATCAGGAAAACATCTCGCTGTTTCAATATAATAGCCGACTGGTCCAGCTCAATTGGCGCTGGGATAACTTCTAACACGGCGCCGCGCGCCGGCCGTGACACCGAGCGGATTTTTCTCGACTTATGACGCATTCCCCCCTTCCCCCGCGCGCCGCGCCCGGCGCCGGCGCCCGCCCATGACCGAGGCCACCGATCCGGGCGCGGTCACGCTCACGGCCGAGGAGGCGCTGGCCGCGCTGCAGGCCGGCCAGCCGGTCAACATGCAGATCCACCTGCGCAAGATCCCCTTGCTCGCCGAGCTGACCGAGGAGGAAATGCTGCGCGTGCGCGCCGACCTGCGCGTGCGCCAGTACGCCAAGCGCGAGGTGGTGCTGCAAAAGGGCGCCAGCGGCGACAGCCTGCTGTTCCTGCTGCAGGGCCAGCTGCAGGTGGTCGACATCACCGAGGACGGGCGCGCCATCGGCCTGCGCATGCTCGCGCCGGGCGACTTCTTCGGCGAGATCGCCGTCATCAACGGCACCATGCGCTCGGCCTCGGTGGTGGCGCTGACCCAGGTGCTGGTGGCGCTGCTGCCGCGCGCCACCGCCCTGCACCTGTTCTCGCACTCGCCGTCGGTGGCCAACCAGATGCTGCGCTTCCTGGCGGCCAAGGTGCAGCGCGACTCCGAGTTCCGCGCCCTGCTGAGCATTGGCAACACCGCCAAGCGCATCTACACCTTCCTCGAGCTGATCAAGGAAAAACAGGCCGACAACGTCGAGGTGGTGGAAAACCTGCCGACCCACCAGGACATCGCCAACATGATCAACACCAGCCGCGAGACGGTCACCCGCACCCTGCTGGCGCTGGTGCAGCAGGGGGTGATCAAAAAAGGCGCCCACCGCCTGATCATCGTCGACCCGCAGGCGCTGCAAAAGCTGGCGCGCAGCTAGGATGCGCGCCATGGGCGCCATGCTATAATCCGCCGCTTTGCCACCCGGCCCCGCGCCCCGCACCGATGACGAACCCGATCCGCACCCGCCGCCGCCCCGGCCGTTCCCGCCGCCACCGCGGAGCGGCGCGCTGATGGCGCGCGCGCTGCTCGGCGCGATCTGGCGCTACCGCGGTTTCGTGCTCGGCAGCGTCAAGCGCGAATTCCAGTCGCGCTACCGCAATTCGCTGTTCGGCGCCGCCTGGACGGTGCTCAATCCGCTGGCCATGATCGTGGTCTACACGGTGATCTTTTCGCAGGTGATGAGCAGCCGGCTGCAAGGCAACAGCGGCACCTTCGCCTACAGCATCTACCTGTGCGCCGGGGTGCTGACCTGGGGCCTGTTCGCCGAGATCGTCACGCGCAGCCAGACGATGTTCATCGACAACGCCAACCTGATCAAGAAACTGCAGTTCCCGCGCATCTGCCTGCCCGTCATCGTGGTGCTCAACGCGCTGGTCAACTTCGCCATCATCTTCGGCCTGTTTACCGCCTTCCTGCTGCTGTCGGGCACCTTCCCCGGCCCGGTCTACCTGGCCCTGTTCCCGGTGCTGCTGCTGCAGGTGCTGCTGGCCATCGGGCTGGGCATGGTGCTCGGCGTGCTCAACGTCTTCTTCCGCGACGTCGCCCAGTTCTTCGGCATCGTGCTGCAATTCTGGTTCTGGTTCACGCCCGTCGTCTATCCGGCCGCCGCGCTGCCGGCGCCGGTGCGCGAGGCGCTGCGCTACAACCCGCTGGCGGCGGTGATCGGCGCCTACCAGCACATCCTGGTCGACGCCCGCGCGCCGCAATGGGGCGAGCTGCTGCCGGCGGCGCTGCTGGCGCTGGCGCTGTGCGCGCTGGGCCTGCGCCTGTTCCGCAAGCGCTCCGGCGAGATGGTCGATGAACTCTGAGCCGTCCCGGCACCACCCCACCGCGAGCACACCATGGGCACCATAAGCGTCAAACAACTGGGCAAGGCCTACAAGCAGTACCACACCCGCTGGGGCCGCCTGGCCGAGTGGGTGCTGCCGGCGCTGGGCCGGCGCCACCGCCTCAAGTGGGTGATCGAGGACGTCAGCTTCCAGCTCGCGCCCGGCGAGGCGGTCGGCATCATCGGCGTCAACGGCGCCGGCAAGAGCACCCTGCTCAAGCTCATCACCGGCACCACCGTGCCGACCACCGGGTCGGTAACGATCACCGGGCGCGTGGCCGCGCTGCTTGAACTGGGCATGGGCTTCCATCCCGACTTCAGCGGCCGCCAGAACGCCTACATGGCCGGCCAGTTGCTGGGCCTGACGGTCGAGGAGATCGGCGCGCTCATGCCCGAGATCGAGGCCTTCGCCGACATCGGCGAGTATATCGACCAGCCGGTGCGGGTGTATTCGTCGGGCATGCAGATGCGCCTGGCCTTCAGCGTGGCCACGGCGCGCCGCCCGGACGTGCTCATCGTCGACGAGGCGCTGTCGGTCGGCGACGCCTGGTTCCAGCACAAAAGCTTCGAGCGCATCCGCGCCTTCCGCAAGCTCGGCACGACCTTGCTCATCGTCAGCCACGACCGCGCGGCGATCCAGTCGATCTGCGACCGCGCGCTGCTGCTCGACCGCGGCCGCCTGGCCCACCAGGGCACGCCGGAGGCGGTGATGGACTACTACAACGCCCTCATCGCCGAGCGCGACGGCGCCGCCGTGGCCCAGAGCGAAACGGCCGACGGCCGCACCCAGACCAGCTCGGGCAACGGCAAGGCCACCGTGACGGCGATCACGATCGAGAACGCCGACGGCGCGCCGGCCGAGGTGCTCAACGTCGGCGTGCCGGTGACGTTGCGGGTGCGGGTGGCGGTGCACGCCGACCTGCCGCGGCTGGTGCTCGGCTACATGATCAAGGACCGGCTCGGCCAGCAGATCTACGGCACCAACACGCACCACATGGAACAGGCGCTGACCGACCTGCGCGCCGGCGAGCAGGTCGAATACCGCTTCCGCTTCCCGCTCAACCTGGGCCCGGGCAGCTACTCGGTGACCACCGCGCTCACCAGCAGCGAGACCCACCTGGCCGACAACTTCGAGTGGCGCGACCTGGCGCTGCTGTTTATCGTGATGAATATGAACCGTAGAGAATTCGTGGGGACCAGCTGGATGGAGCCGGCGGTCGAGATCGCCCGATGAGCGCCGGCTTCTACCGCGCCTTCGAAGACCGCTACCGCGGCGCGCGCGAGACCATCAAGCAACGCCTGACGGCGTACGCGCCGTTCATCGCGCCGCTGGCGACGCTGCAGCAGCCGCCGCGCGCGCTCGACGTCGGCTGCGGCCGCGGCGAATGGCTCGAACTGCTGGGCGAACAGGGCTTCGCCGCCCACGGCGTCGACCTCGACGACGGCATGCTGGCGGCCTGCCGCGAGCGCGGCCTGAGCGTCGAGCTGGGCGACGCCATCGACTGCCTGCGCCGCCTGCCCGACGCCAGCCTGACGCTGGTGTCGGCCTTCCACCTGGTCGAACACATCCCGTTCGAGCTGCTGCAGGCGCTGGTGGAACAGGCGCAGCGGGTGCTGCTGCCGGGCGGCCTGCTGATCATGGAAACCCCGAACGCGGAAAACCTGGTGGTCGGCGCCACCAGCTTCTATCTCGATCCGACCCACCTGCGCCCGCTGCCGCCGCAGTTGCTGGCCTTCGTCACCGAGTACGGCGGCTTCGCCCGTCCCAAGGTGGTGCGCCTGCAGGAGGACCCGGCGCTGCGCGGCGACGCCCCGATCGGCCTGATCAACGTGCTCGACGGCGTCAGCCCCGATTACGCGGTGGTGGCGCAGAAGGACGCGGACGCGGCCGTGCTGGCGCCGTTCGCGGCCGCCTTCGCGGCCGACTACGGCCTGGCGCTGGGACCGATGGCGCTGCGTTTCGAGCAGCGCCTGCTCGCGCGCGACGCCGCCCAGCGCGCCGCCGTGGCGGCGCTCGAACAGCACACCATCGACAGCAAGCTGCGCCTGGACGGCGTCGAGCGCGCGCTCGGCGGGCTGACCCGGCTGGCCGAATCGAACGCCGCGCAACTGTCGGCGCAGGCGGCCGCCATGCGCGCGCGCCTCGACGAGCTGGCCCATCAGCGCGCCGAGGCCGAGGCCCGCGTCGCCGCGCTGCTGGCGAGCAGCTCGTGGCGCATCACGGCGCCCTGGCGCCTGGTGGGCGGCTACGCCAAACGCGTGCGCGGCGGCGGCCGCGCGCGCCTGAAGGCGCTGGCGCTGGCGCTGGCGCGGGTGGCGATGCGCCGTCCGCTGGCGGCCGGGCTGGCGCGGCGCCTGCTGACGCGCCTGCCGTCGCTCGAAGCGCGCCTGCGCGCCATGCTGCACCACGCCGCCGGCAACATGGCGCTGCCGCCGGAACCGCCGGCGCCGACCGGCGACATGACGCCGCGCACCGCGCGCATCCACCAGGATCTGCAGGCCGCGCTCAAGAACAAAACAAGGAAACACTGATGCGTATCGTCATCGACCTGCAGGGCGGCCAGACGGCCAGCCGCTTCCGCGGCATCGGCCGCTATTCCGTGGCGCTGGCGCAAGGGATGGCGCGCCACGCCGGCCGGCACGAGGTCTGGCTGCTGCTGAACGGCGTGCTGGGCGATGCCATCGGCGAGCTGCGCGCCGCCTTCGCCGGCCTGGTGCCGCCCGAACGCATTTGCGTGTTCGAGGTGCCGGCCGGCCTGGCCGAGGCCTATCCCGGCCACTTGCCGCGCAGCCGCGCCGCCGAGCTGCTGCGCGAGTACGCGCTGGCCCAGCTGCGACCGGACGCGGTGCTTGTCACCAGCCTGTTCGAAGGCTATGTCGACGACGCCGTGGTGTCGGTGGGCGCCTTCGCCGGCGGCGCGCGCACCGCCGTGGTGCTGTACGACCTGATCCCGTTCCTCAATCCCGACAACTACCTGCGCACCGCCGCCCAGCGCCAGCACTACGAGCGCAAGATCGCCTCGCTGCGGCGCGCCGGCATGCTGCTGGCCATTTCCGACTACTCGCGCCAGGAGGGCATCGAGGCGCTGGGCCTGGCGCCGGAGCGGGTGGTGGCGATCTCCTCGGCGGTGGACCAGAGCTTCCACCCGGCCGCGCCGGACGCCGCCCGCTGGGGCGCGCTGTGCGAACGCGTCGGCATCAAGCGGGCGATGGTGATGTACGCGCCGGGCGGGTTCGACCCGCGCAAGAACATCGACGGCCTGATCACCGCCTACAGCCTGCTGTCGCCGGCCCTGCGCGCCGGCCACCAGCTGGTGGTGGCCAGCAAGCTGGGCGACTTCGACCACGCCCAGTTGACCGCGCACGCGCGGCGCCACGGCCTGGCGGCGGACGAGCTGGTGCTGACCGGCTACGTCAGCGACGAGGATTTGATCGAGCTGTACCGCAACGCCGCGCTGTTCGTGTTCGCCTCGCGCCACGAGGGCTTCGGCCTGCCGGCGCTCGAGGCGATGGCGTGCGGCGCGCCGGTGATCGGCGCCAACCGCAGCAGCGTGCCGGAAGTGATCGGCTGCGACGAGGCGCTGTTCGATCCGGACTCGCCGCCGGCCATCGCCGACAAGATCGCCGCCGTGCTGGGCGACCCGGCCATGCGCGAACGCCTGCTGGCGCACGGCCGCGTCCAGGCCGCGCGCTTCTCGTGGGATGTGACGGCGCAACGGGCGCTGCGCGCGCTCGAAGTATGGGATACCGCCGCCCGGCCGGACGCGCTGCCGACCGCACCGGCTGCGGCGGCGGCGCGGCCGCGGCTGGCGTTCGTCTCGCCGCTGCCGCCCGAGCGCACCGGCATCGCCGATTACGCGGCCCAGGTGCTGCCGGCGCTGGCCGAACACTTCGACATCGAACTGGTGCTCAAGCAGGACAAGCTGGCGTTGCCGCCGTCGCTGGCCGCGCTGCCGCGCCGCACGGTCGAGTGGTTCGAGGCCAACGCCGACGGCTTCGACCACATCCTCTACCAGTTCGGCAACAGCCCGTACCACAGCCACATGTTCGGCCTGTTGCGGCGCCACCCGGGCGTGGTGGTGCTGCACGACTTTTACCTCAGCAACGTGCTGTGCTACGAGCAAATGTGCGGCAACATGCCCGGCGTCTGGTGGCGCGCGCTGTTCGACAGCCACGGCTATCCGGCGCTGCAAGCCGCGCAGCGGCCGCAAGACAACGCCGCCACCGGCGACCGCTATCCGGCCAACCTGGACGTATTACAGGATGCCACCCACGTGATCGTCCATTCCGACCATGCGCGCGACCTGGCGCGCCAGTGGTACGGGCCGCGGGCGGGCGCCAACTGGGACGTGGTGCCGCTGCCGCGCGCGCGGCCGGCGGCGCAGGACCGCGGCGCGGCCCGCCGCGCGCTCGGCATCGCCGACGACGCCTTCCTGGTGTGCAGTTTCGGCTTTGTCGCGCCAACCAAGATGAGCCTGGAGCTGGTGCAGGCCTGGAGCGCCTCGCGCCTGCAGGCCGACCAGCGCTGCGTGCTGGTGCTGGTCGGCGCCAACCACGGCGGCGACTATGGCGAGGCGATGGACGCGGCGCTGGCCGCCGGCGGCGGGCGCGTGCGCATCGCCGGCTGGACCGACGAAGCGGTCTACCACCAGTACCTGCAGGCGGCCGATGTCGGCGTGCAGTTGCGCAGCGTCTCGCGCGGCGAAACCTCGGCGGCGGTGCTCGACTGCATGAACTACGGCCTGGCCACCATCGTCAACGCCAACGGTTCGATGGCGGCGCTGCCGACCGACGCCGTCTGGCAGTTGCCCGAGCATTTCGCGCCGGCGGCGCTGGGCGCGGCCATCGAGACGCTGCACGACGACGCCGCGCGCCGCCAGGCGCTGGGCCGGGCGGCGGCCGAACTGCTGCGCACGCGCCACAGTCCGGAACACGCGGCGCGCCTGTACGCGGCGGCGCTGGCGCGCGCGGCCGACGACGCCGGCCACGGCCGGCCGGCCCTGTTGCGCGCGCTCGCCGCGCGCGACGACCTGCCGACCGACGAGGCCAGCCTGCAACAGCTGGCCGCCTGCATCGCGCGCGCGCCGGACCCGACCCAGCCGCGCCAGTTGCTGGTCGACGTCACCAACATCGCCCGCCACGACCTCAAAAGCGGCATCGAACGGGTGGTGCGCCAGCAGGTGGTCGAGTTGCTGCGCGCGCCGCTGCCGGGCTGGCGGGTCGAGCCGGTGTACCTGAGCGACGCCGGCGGGCGCTGGCACTACCGCTACGCGCGCGCCTACACCGCGCGCCTGCTGGGCATCGGCGGCGAGCACCCCGACCCGGCCGCCGACACCAGCGCCGGCGACGTCTTCTACAGCGCCGACTACGCGCCGGGCGCGGTGATGGCCGCGGCCGACGCCGGCCTGTACGCGCACTGGCGCGCGCGCGGCATCGCGGTCAACTTCCTGGTGCACGATCTGCTGCCGGTGCTGCGGCCGGAATTCTTCCCGGCCGGCGCCGATGCGACCCATGGCGCCTTCCTCGACTGCGTGGCCGCCAACGGCGACCGCCTGATCGCCATCTCCGGCGCCGTGCGCGACGAGCTGGCGCAACGGCTGGAGCAGCGCCGCGCCGCCGGCGGCCCGGCGCCGTCCGCCGCGCCGCGGCTGGCCGTGCTGCACCACGGGGCCGACCTCGGCGCGGCGGCCGACGCGGCCGCGGGCAGCGACGACCCGGCGCTGGCGCGCTTCGCCGAGCGGCCCAGCTTTTTGATGGTGGGCACGATCGAGCCGCGCAAGGGCCACCTGCAGGCGCTCGACGCCTTCGAGCAGCTGTGGGCGCAAGGGGCCGATGTCAACCTGGTCATCGTCGGCGCGGAGGGCTGGACGGCGCTGCCGGCCGCCGCGCGGCGCACCATTCCGCTGATCGTGCGGCGGCTCACGCAGCACCCGGAGCTGGGCAAACGCCTGTTCTGGCTGCGCGGGCTGGACGACCATGCGCTGGCGGGCCTGTACCGCGACTGCGCCTGCCTGCTGGTGCCGAGCGAGGGCGAGGGCTTCGGCCTGCCCCTGATCGAAGCGGCGCGCCACGACCTGCCGGTGCTGGCGCGGGCGCTGCCGGTGTTCAAGGAAGTGGCCGGCGCGCACGCGCAGTATTTCGACGGCATGGACGGCGCCAGCCTGGCGACGGCCGTGCGCGAGTGGCTGGCGCTCGACGCCCGCGGCGCCAGCCCGTCCTCGGCCGGCATGGCATGGCGGACCTGGGCCGACAACACGCGCGCGTTGCTGGCGCTGCTGCAAGAGCGCGGCGACGCGCCCGGCTAAAGCGCGGCGGCACAAAAAGGGCGGCGCCATCCTCGGCGCCGCCCTTTTTTTATCCGCCGCCGGCGGCCGCTAAGGCTTTTCGTGGAACCGTTCCAGCCCGTACTGCAGGGTGCCGGTGCTGGCGCCGCCGTCGTGATAAAGGATCAGCAGATCCATGTTCCCGCGGTCGCGGAACAGATACTGCTTGAGCCGCGCGATCTGTTCTGTGCTCAGTTGCGAGACGTTGTTGGTGGCCACCTGCTCGACGTCCGAATAGTAGCGCGCGTACCAGCCGGCGATCTTGGAGCCGAACGAGTCGGTCAGCATCACCAGGCGGCGCTTGGGCGCCTTGGGATTGTGGAAGCGCGAAATGTCGTACAAGGTTTCCGCGTACTCCTGGAACTCGGGGAAGCAGCGCCCGCCGTAGCACGAGGCGACGCCGGCGGCGGCGAAATCGGCCTCCTCGTTCGGCCGCAGGATCTCGATGCCCTGGAACAGGTTGGCGACGTCCGAGGCGCTCTGGTAGCGCACCAGCGGGAAGGCCGGCGCCGGCGTTTCCGGCGCATGGCCGAACAGCGGCAACGTCAGTTGCGCGACCTCGTCGAGGCCGCCGCCGTTCCAATGGAACCAGTTTTTCGGGAACACCATCTTGCGACCGGCGATCTCGCGCATCTGCGCCAGCGGATAGAGCGTGGCGCGGCGCACCTCGGGGTCGAGCGCGTCGCCGGCCAGCAGCTCGGCGAACGGCGTGGCCGGCGAGGCACAGCGGGCCGCCAGCCAGCGCGGCAGGTCGCCGTACTCGACCACCGGGCCGGACGGCGCGATGAGCATGCGCGGTTGCAGGCCCATGGCGTGGAAGTCGCGGAACAGGCGGTTGATGTAATCGGTGGTGCCGGGCTTGAACTGGCCGCCGGCGCATACCGCCGTGACGGCCAAAAACGGCGGCGAAGCGGCGTTGTGCGAGGTCAGGAAGATGCGGCCGTGGCGACCGGCCGTCATCTGCACCGACGGGAACTCGCCGAACAGGCGGTAGCGCAGCCGGTTGTGGGCGCGCAGCAGCACGCCGCGGAAGCCGAAGTGGTCGTTGATCCAGGCGTCCATCCTGGCCGGCAGCGCCAGCAGGCCCGGCCAGTCGGCCGGCATGGCCGGCAGCGCCGACAGGGCGCGGTTTTCGCCGCGCTGGTCGCCCGCGCGCAGCGCGCCGGCCAGCGCCGGCACGGACAACAGCGCCACCAGCGCGATCTTGGCGGCGTGCCGGCGCAGCGGCCCTAGTGAGGAAGACGTCATATCAGAAACGGAAATAGATGAACGGGTTGTAGGTGCCGGCGGCCATGTTGAGCACGCACAGCAGGAGGGCGCCGGCCAGCGCGGCCGCGCGCAGCGGCGCGCCCAGGCGCCCCAGCGCGGCCGCGCGCAGCGGCGCGCCCAGGCGCCCCAGCGCGGCCGTGGCGCGCGGCGCGGCGCGGCCCGGGCGCACGGTGGCGATGAGCACGCCGATCGCCAGCGCCGCCGCCGACGAGGCCGTGAAGTCGGCCTGCCAGGCGTGCGGCGCGGCCACCGCCGGCTGCAGGCCGGCCATGGTGCGCAGGAACGACAGCGCGTGCGGCACGCTGTCGGCGCGGAAAAAGACCCAGCCGACCATCACCACCAGCAAGGTCCAGGCCTGCGCCAGCGGCGCCGGCGCGCGCGCCAGCACGGCGCCCAGGCCGAGCCGCTCGGCGATCAGCAGGGCGCCATGCCACAGGCCCCAGATGACGAAGGTCCAGGCCGCGCCGTGCCACAGCCCGCACAGCAGGAACACCAGGCCGAGGTTGCAGTAGGTGCGCAACGGGCCGTGGCGGTTGCCGCCCAGCGGGATGTACAGGTAGTCGCGGAACCAGCTCGACAGGCTGATGTGCCAGCGCCGCCAGAACTCGGTCACCGACAGCGCCGCGTAGGGCCGCTGGAAGTTGGGCGGGTAGCTGAAGCCGAGCATGTGGCCGATGCCGATCGCCATGTTGGAGTAGCCGCCGAAGTCGAACAGGATCTGGATCGTGTAGCAGGCGATGCCGAGCCAGGCGCCGCCGGTGGTCAGCTGCGCCGGGTCCTGGGCGAACAGGCGGTCGGCCGCCAGCGCCACGGTATTGGCGATCAACATCTTCTGCGCCAGGCCGATGATAAACTGGCGGAAGCCGGCCCAGATGCGGGCGTTGGGCAGGTCGCGGTGCGCGATCTCGTGGGCGATCTGGCGGTAGCGCACGATCGGGCCGGCGATCAGTTGCGGGAACATGGCCTTGTACATGGCGAAGCGCCAGAAGCTGCTTTGCACCTCGATGTCGCGCCGGTACAGGTCGATCAGGTAGGAAATGCCCTGGAAGGTGAAGAACGAAATGCCCAGCGGCAGCACCACGGCCGGCACCTTGACGTCGTGGCCGAACGGCGCCATGACGTCGTTGAGCATGCCGGCGAAAAAGCCGATGTATTTGTAATACATCAGGAACAGCAGGTTGGCGGCCACGCCGGCGACCAGCACGGCCTGCCGGGCGCGCGCGGTGGCGGCGGCGATCAGGTAGCCGAATCCGTAGTTGAGCAGCGCCGACAGCAGCAGCAGCGGCACGAAGCGCGGCTCGCCCCAGGCGTAGAACACCAGGCTGCCGATCAGCAGCACGCCGTTTTTCCACGGCAGCGCGTAGTACAGCAGCAAAAACAGGGGGAAGAAATAAAACAGGAACGTGGCGGAACTGAAAACCATGAATGACCTCGGGCTGACCGGCGGCACGGCGTGGCGGTCGGGATGGCGTATTTGTAGTGGGCGCCATGATAAACCAAAAATTGCTTTTGACAATATATTAAATGGGAGCCCTCCCGTATAATCACGTTCCGGAATTGATTGCCTTAAATGTAACGAGTTGTAACCAAGCGCGGGCGCCCGGCGCCGCGGTTTTTATTATCGGATTCTATGCCCCATACCAACGCCCCCACCGTCGCCGTCGTCATCCCCAGTTACAAGGTGACGCGCCACATCCTCGGCGTGCTGGCCGCCATCGGCCCCGAGGTCGACCGCATCTACGTGGTCGACGACCGCTGTCCCGACCATTCGGGCGACTTCGTCGAGGCCAACCACAGCGACGCCCGCGTGGTGGTGCTGCGGCACGCGGAAAACCAGGGCGTCGGCGGCGCCGTCATGACCGGCTACCAGGCCGCCATCGCCGACGGCGCGCACGTCATCGTCAAGGTCGACGGCGACGGCCAGATGGACCCGGCGCTCATTCCCGCCTTCATCGCGCCCATCCTCGCCGGCGAGGCCGACTACGCCAAGGGCAACCGCTTCTTCAACCTCGAGCAGATCCGCAGCATGCCGCCGATGCGCCTGTTCGGCAACGCCGTGCTGTCGCTGATGACCAAGCTCTCGTCGGGCTACTGGGACTTGTTCGACCCCACCAACGGCTACACGGCGATCCACCGCGACGCCGCCCGCCTGTTGCCGTTCGCCAAGATCAGCCGGCGCTATTTCTTCGAGACCGACATGCTGTTCCGCCTCAACACGCTCAGCGCCGTGGTCCACGACGTGCCGATGGACGCCGTCTACGGCGACGAGGTCAGCAACCTGAAGATCTCCAAGATCGTCACCGAGTTCATGGCCAAGCACGTGCGCAATTTCAGCAAGCGGGTGTTCTATAACTATTACCTGCGCAATATGTCGCTGGCCTCGATCGAATTGCCGCTCGGCGTGCTGCTGCTGGGCTTTGGCAGCGCCTTCGGCGGCTGGAAGTGGATCGCCTCGGCCCAGGCCGGCGTGCCGACGGCGGCCGGGGCCGTCATGCTGTCGGCCATGCCGATCCTGATGGGCCTGCAACTGCTGCTGGCCTTCCTGGCCTACGACATCGCTTCCGTGCCGCGCCGTCCGCTGCAAAAGCGCGCGCCGCTGGCAAAGCGCGATGCTTAAGCGCACGTTCCTGACACGCCGGTTCCTGGTCTACGTCGCCGGCGGCGTGCTCAGCGCGCTGGTCGACATCGGCCTGCTGCGCCTGCTTTTGGCCTACCACGTCGCGCTGCTGCCGGCCACCAGCGCGGCGTTCCTGGCGGGCCTGCTGGTCAACTACGGCTTCCACGCCAACCTCACGTTCCGCGACCACGGCGGCCAGGGCGCCTTCGGCCGCTACCTGTGCGTGGTCGGCCTCAATTACCTGGCGACGCTGGCCTGCGTCGGCGCGGCCCAGCTGCTGCTGGGCCAGCCGCTGGCCGGCAAGGTGCTGGCGCTGCCGCTGGTGGCCGCGATCGGCTACCTGGCCGGCAAGCACTGGATTTTCAAACCCCAATGACTGGACGCATGCAAGCCTTCCTCCGTTTCTTCCCGCGCGCGCGCAGCGGCGCGTTGTTCCCGGCGGCCCTGGTGGCCGTGTTCGCCTATGTGGCGCTGCGCAACATCGGCCAATATCCCAGCGTGTTCGGCGACGAGTGGACCTATAGCAGCTTCGCCCGCCTGATCCCGTTCGCCCGCGCCGAGATCCCCAACTACCTGTACTACACGGTCTACCGCTTGAGCAACAGCTGCGGCGACGGCTTTCTCGAATGCGCGCGGCTGCTCAACGCCGGCTTCCTGGTGGCCGCCGCGCCGTTCATCTACCTGATCGCGCGCCAGTACATGGCGCCGGCGGCGGCCGCCGCCGTGGCGGTGCTGTCCATCCTGGCGCCGAGCAACACCTACACCAGCTACTTCATGCCCGAGGCCATGTACTATTGCGGCTTCTGGCTGTTCAGCTGGTGCGTGCTGCGCGCCCGCGGCGCCACCGACACCGGCTCGGTGGCGCTGGCGTCGGCCGTGCTGGGGGCGCTGGCCATGGTCAAGGTGCACGCGCTGTTCCTGCTGCCCGGCTATCTGGTGTATCTGGTGTGGCGCGCCCACCTCCAGCGCGACCCGGCGGCCGGCCACGGCGCCTGGACGCGGCGCGCGCTGCTGTGGCTGGCGGTGGCGCTGGCCACGGCGGCGGCGGTGCGCTTCGGCGTCGGCCTGCTGTATGCCGGACGCAACGGCCTGTACCTGCTGGGCACGATCTACGCCAACCAGGCCCAGACCCGGCCCGGCACCGGCGTGCTGATCGGCCTGGCGCTGGGCAACCTGCGTGGCCACCTGATGGCGCTGGTGCTGTTGTTCGGCATGCCGCTGGCGGCCGCCGCGCTGCACGGCGCCAGCCGGCGCCAGCGCGACGCCGCCGCGCCCGGCACCGGCGCGCTGCTGGCCTACACGGCGCTGATGCTGCCGGCGCTGATCGGCGTGACGGCCCTGTTCACCGCCATCGTGGCCGGCAGCGGCGCCGAGAGCGGCGCCCGCCTGCACATCCGCTACTACGATTTCGCCCTGCCGCTGCTGCTCATCGTGGCCGGCGCGCAGCTGTCGGCGCCGGCTGCCCGGCGCGCGCCGGCGCCGCTGGCGCTGGGCCTGGGCGCGGCGCTGGCGCTGCTGGTCGGCGCCAGCGCCGTGTACCTGCTGCCCGCCTACACCCCGAACCACATCGACAGCCCGGCGCTGTTCGGCGTCGCGCTCGGCGCCCGCGGCTGGGCGTTGCCGGTGCTGTCCACGCTGGGCGCGCTGTGCGCGCTGGCGTGGGGCGCGCGCGCGCGCCTGGGCGCCCAACTGTTCCTGTTCGGCTACGTGCCGGCCGCGCTGCTGGTCGGCGCCGTCCAGGTCAACCATGTCGCCGGCGGCCAGAAAAAAGCGGACGATTATGTCAAGGCCGGCCTGTTCGCGCACCAGTACCTCAACCGCAGCGAGACCGAGCGCCTGACCATCGTCGGGCCCGACATCGCCGCCCTGTTCAAGACCCGCTTCTTCCTCGACAACACCAAGGTCGAACTGCTGGCGCTGCCGGCCGGCAGCGCCATCACGGCGGAGCAGCTGCGCTACCCCAACGGCTGGTTGCTGGCCATCGGCCACTACGAGCTGCCGGCGGCGGCCACCCGCCACAGCGGCGACCGCGGCTACACGCTGCTGCGCGTGGCGCCCCCCGGCGCGGCCGATCTGTACGACTTCGCCGACAGCGAAGGCGACCGCATGCGCAGCACCGGCCTGTCCGGGATCGAGGACTGGGGTCGCTGGTCGGACGGCCCGCTGGTGACGCTGCGCTTCGCGCAGCCGCTGCCGCGCCGCTTGCGGCTGCGGCTGGACGTGGCCGCCTACGGCCCCAACGCGCAGCGCGACATCGCGGTGACCATCGACGGCCAGACCGTGCCGCTGCGGGCGCCGCCCGCGCACGGTCCGCGCGAGCTGGTGTTTACCACCAGCGGCGCGGCGCGCACCGTGCGCATCGCGATTCCGCAACCGACCTCGCCATACGAGCTGGGCAGCGGGCCCGATCAACGCAAACTCGGCCTCGCCCTGTACACCCTGCAGGTGATCGACGACGCCCAGCCGGCCGGCGCGGCGCCGGGGGCGGCGAAATGACTTGCAATTAAGGTCATACTGCAATAACTTTAAGCTCCTTTCTTAAGCAAGCATCTGGAGCGAACCATGGGATGTATCGTTTGCGGCGCCAGCACCGTGGCCGGGTTGTCGGACTGGCACCGGACCTGCCCGGGTTGCGGCTATGAAAGCGCAGCGCTGCAACCGACCATCAACGAAGCGGCGGCGCACACCCGCCTTAACGAGGCCGACCGCGAAGCGGGCCTGAAGGCGATCCGGCAGGAGAACTTCCGCACGCTGGTCGACTACGCCGCGCGCCACGCGCCGCCGGGGGCCTCGACCCTGCTCGACGTCGGCAGCGCCCACGGCTGGTTCCTGGAGGCGGCCGCCGCCCGCTTCCAGGTGCTCGGCCTGGAGCCGGACACCGGCGTGGCGGCCGCCACCGTCGCCAAGGGCCTGCCGGTGCGCAACGGCTACTTCCCCGACGCGCTGCGCGAGGGCGAGCGCTTCGACGTGATCGTCTTCAACGACGTCATCGAGCACATCCCCGACATCGGCGCGGCGCTGGCGGCCTGCCACGCGCGCCTGGCGCCGGACGGCATCCTGATCCTCAACCTGCCCAGCAGCGCCGGCCTGTTCTACCGCCTGTCGAAGCTGCTGGCGCGCGCCGGCGTGCGCGGACCGTTCGAGCGGCTCTGGCAAAAAGGGCTGCCGTCGCCGCACGTGCACTACTTCCGTCCGGCCAACCTGGCGCGGCTGGCGGACAACGCCGGCTTCACGCAAGTGCTCAGCACGGAATTGCCGGCCGTGCGCGCCGGCGGCCTGATGGCGCGGCTGCGCTGCGCCGGCGACCTCGGCATCGTGGCGCTGTACGCCAACTACGTGGCCGTGATGCTGGCCCTGCCGCTGCTGCGCGCCTTCCCCAGCGATATCGTGGTGGGCGTGTTCCGCAGGCGCGCCGCCTGAGCAGACCCGCGCACCGGTGGGAATTGGTGAGAATGTAATGGCTCAGGCCGGTTAAAATTGCGCCGCGCCCAAACCATGCGTCTCACCGGAACATCGTTACATGAATCATCGGAAAAACCTGGACTGGATCCAGTTGCTGCGCGGCGTGGCCGCGCTGCTCGTCGTACTGACCCACGCCCGCTACGCCCTGCTCGGCACCCCGGCCTATGCGCTGGCCGACCAATGGCTGGGCCCCGGCGCCATGGGCGTCGACCTGTTCTTCATCATCAGCGGCTTCATCATGTGCTACACGACCGCCGGCAGCGGCGGCGGCGGCGCCGAGGCGGCGCGTTTCGCCATCAAGCGCTTCGCCCGCGTGTGGCCGGTCTATGCGCTGGTCACGCTGCTGGGCGTGGTCGTGCTGTACGACGGCTACCTGCACGTGGCCGAGAACCGGCGCGCGCTGTGGCACACCTTGGCCATGTTGCCGGCCGATCCACGCCATGCGCCGTATTTCGGCCTGAGCCTGCCGGTGGCCTGGACCTTGGCCTTCGAAATGTATTTTTATCTGGTGTATGCGGCCGCCATGCTGCTGCCGCGCTGGCGCGGCCTGGCGCTGACGGCGTGGGTGCTGCTGACGGTGCTCGTGCTGCCCGGCATGGACGCGGCCTCCGCGATGGACGTGCAGCGCGACCTCGGCTACCGGGTCGGCTATCTGGCCATCGTCACCAACCCGTTCGTGCTGGAGTTCCTGGCGGGGGTGGGCATCGGCTGGCTGTACCTGCAAGACTGGACCCGGCTGCGCAGCCGTGCGCTGGCCTGGCATCTGCTGGGCCTGGCCGTGGCGTTGGCCGGCTGGAGCGTCTATGGGGGACTGGGGATCACGCACGGTCCGAGCGGCTATGGCTGGCCGCTGGCGCTGCTGGTGCTGGCCATGGCGCTGGCCAGCAAGACGGTCGAGATCCGCGTGCCGTCCCCGCTGTTGTGGCTGGGGACGATTTCATATTCGCTGTATTTGACCCATTTGCTGGCGCAGAAGATCACACTCGACGCGCTGACGGCGTTGGGCAAGCAGCAGTTGTATGCAACCTGGGGCTATGTGTTCCTGTCGACCGCGCTGGCGCTGTCGCTGGCCGCCTTGTCGCAGCGTTATCTGGAACAGGGGCTGTCGTCGCTGGTGCGCCGGTGGTTGCTCAAGCTGGTGCCGGACCGGCGTGCGCCGCCGGACGGCGCGCCGGCGCACGCCGTGGGCGCCGGCGGACGCGGTTGATCACTTGGGCGCGCCGCCCAGCAGGAAGGCCAGCTTCTGCTTGGGCTTGGCGGTGGCGCCGCCCAGGGTGGCGCCAGGCGCCGGCGCGGCGCTCTTGGCCGGCTCGTAGGGCTTGAGGAACCAAGGATCGACCTTCTCGCGGCGGGCGCCGCCGTAGCCGGAGCCGCCGGCGCGCGGGGCGCGGTCGCTCCGCTCGGCGCGTTCGGGCCGCTCGCCGGCGCGCGCGGCCGGGGCGCGGCTGGCGCCATCGCGGCTGCCGCTGTCGTCGCGGCGCGGACGGCGCTCGGCGCCCTCGCCGAAGGCCGGCGCCGGATTGAAGCCGGTCAGCTCGCCGCGGCGGATGGTTTGCTTGATCAGTTTTTCGATGTCGGCCAGCAGGCGCTCGTCCTTGTCCGAGTAGATCGACAGCGCGTCGCCGGAGGCGCCGGCGCGGCCGGTGCGGCCAATGCGGTGCACATAATCCTCGGCGTTGTACGGCAGGTCGTAGTTGATCACGCACGGCAGGTCGGTGATGTCGAGGCCGCGCGCGGCGACGTCGGTGGCCACCAGGATGTCGATCTCGCCCTTCTTGAACGACTCGAGCGCGGCCATGCGTTCCTGCTGCGTCTTGTCGCCGTGGATGGCGACCGCGCTCATGCCCTCCTGCTCGAGCCCCTTGGCCAGGCGCGAGGCGCCGATCTTGGTGTTGGAGAAGATGATCACCTGCTTCAAGTCGCGCTGGCGCAGCAAGTGCGCGGTCAGCGCGTGCTTCTGGTTTTCCGGCACCTTGTAGACCACTTGCGTGACCTTGTCGGCGGTCTGGTTGCTGCGCGCCACCTCGATCGTGACCGGGTCGGTCAGGAAGGTGTTGGCCAGCTTTTTAATTTCCGGCGAGAACGTGGCCGAGAACATCAGGTTCTGGCGCTGCTTCGGCAGCAGGTTGATGATGCGCTGCAGGTCCGGCAGGAAGCCCATGTCGAGCATGCGGTCGGCTTCGTCCATGACCAGCATCTGCACCTGGCCGAGGCTGATGTTCTTTTGTTCGATATGGTCGAGCAGGCGGCCCGGGGTGGCGATGACGATCTCGACGCCGGCCTTGAGGATGACGGTCTGGCCCTTCATGTCCATGCCGCCGAACACCACGGTCGAGCGCAGCGGCGTGTGCTGGGCGTAGGCCTTGACGTTCTCGGCCACCTGCACCGCCAGTTCGCGGGTCGGCGTCAGGATCAGCGCGCGCACCGGATGGCGCGCCGGCGAGGTGCTGGTGCTGGCGTGGGCCAGCAGCATCTGGATGATCGGCAGCGCGAAGCCGGCGGTCTTGCCGGTGCCGGTCTGGGCCGCGCCCATGACGTCGCGCCCCTTGAGCAGCACGGGAATGGCTTCGGCCTGGATCGGCGTCGGGTGCACATAGCTCTGGTCGTTGAGCGCGCGCAGGATGTCCGGCGACAGGCCGAAATCGGCGAACCGGACTTGTTGCGCTTCCGGCGCCGGCGGGGCTTCCTGCGGTGCCGATGCTGCGGCGGGTGGCGCTGGCTGTGGCGTCACTGGCGCTTCTGGCGTGGCGGCGGCTTGGGCGGCGGCCGGTTCGATGGCGGACGGGGTGGTGATCTCGGTTTCGGACATAGTGTATGCGGCGGTCCTGCGGCGGACAGCCAAGCTTTCTTCAATTAACGACAAATTCTGCGCTGCCCGCCCCGGCGGCGCGCCCCACGACGGAGGCGGCACCGGGGAAGTGCGAAAAGGATGATGCGGTGGCAGCGCTATGGCAGCAAATACAACGAGCAGGAGACAATAAGCGCCGTAAACTATACCCTAAATAAGGCCAATACGCTAAAAGTGCCGGCTTTTATATCGAAACCATTGCATCATTGGCATGTATAATAGGGTTTCTATACAGAATTTATCTTAACCGGGCTTAACATCGCCCGCTGACGTGCACCCCGTTACGCCATCGGATACTCCACCATGTTTGTGCTATCACCGGCCTTACGCCGCGGCCATCGCCTCTTGCTGTCCATTTCGCCCGCCCTGCTGGCCACGCTGCTGACCGCGCTGCCGACCGCGCTGTTGGCCATGTCGCCGGCCGCGCAGGCGGCCCCGGCGGCCCCGGCCCAATCGGCGCCGGCGCCGTCGCTGCGCTTCAAGAAACTGGGCCCGCTGGGCGGCGACGAGCCGTCGATGCTGTCGATGATGCAGGACCGCAAAGGCTACGTCTGGGTCGGCACCCACACCAACGGCCTGTACCGCTACAACGGCTACCAGGCCGTCAAGTACACCAACATCCCCACCGACCCGAGCAGCCTGCCCCACGACCGCGTCTCGGCCATCTACGAGGACAAGCAGGGCCGCATCTGGGCCGGCACCCAGGCCGGGCTGGCCCGCTTCAACCCGGAGAGCAACAACTTCACCGTGGTGGCCCCGCCCAAGGCGCCGAAGAACCACCGCATCGTCAAGAACATCATTTCCGACGGCAAGGACGGCATGTGGATCGGCAGCTGGGGCGGGCTGCAGCACTTCAACCCCAACACCGGCAAGTTCACCGTCTACGCCCACGACGACAACGACCCCGACAGCCTGGCCAGCAACGACCTCAACGCGCTGGCGCTGGACGACAAGGGCGGCGTGTGGATCGGCACCTGGCCCGGCGGCCTGGACTACCTGGCGCCCGGCGGCAAGGTGTTCCGCCACCACCAGGTCGATCCGGCGCCGGTGCCAGACGCCCGCGTCAACATCGTGCGTGCGCTGCAGTTCGACCGCTCCGGCGCGCTGTGGATCGGCACCGAGTCGGGCGTGATCCGCTGGGACGGCAAGAGCGACTGGAACACGCGCAAGGCGATCGATTCGCCGTACAGCCGCATCACCAATTTCGACGTCGACGACAAGGGCGTGCTGTGGTGCACCACGCTGTCGGCCGGGCTGCTGCGCTGGAACGAGGCCAACGGCAAGTTCGACCAGTTCGTGCACGCGGCCGACGATCCGTACAGCCTGCCGGGCGACAACCTGCGCGCGGTGATGCAGGACCGCGGCGGCATGCTGTGGATCGCCTCGTTCACCGACGGCATCGCGCTGGCCAACCTGTCGAGCGAGGGCTTCACGCGCCACGTGCCGTTCCGCATCGACCGCCGCTCGGCGCCGGCCAGCAACGCCTTGCTGAGCCTGGCGCGGGCGCCGGACGGGCGCCTGTGGATGGGCGGCAACGTCGGCATGAGCTTGTACGATCCGGCCACCAGCACCGTCGTCAAGAGCTACCACGCCGACGACAAGACGCCGGGCAAGCTGTCGCATTCCATCGTCTACAGCATGTTCCAGGACACGCGCGCCGACAAGGACGGCAAAAAGCCGCTGTGGCTGGGCACCTCGAACGGCCTGAACCGCCTCGACACGCCCGACAGCCCGTTCCAGGCCATCCACTTCGGCAACACCGCCAGCGATTACATCAATGCCATCGCGCCGGCCAGCGGCGGCGCGCTGTGGCTGGCCACCGGCAACAGCCTGATCCGCTACGACCCGAAGACCGACGCCCGCAAGATTTATTACAACGATCCGCAGAATATCAGCAGCCGCAGCGTCAACGGCACCTCGGCGGTGCTGGAGGACGGCAGCGGGCGCGTGTGGGCCGGCTCCGAATGGAACGGCGGCGGGCTCGACCTGCTCGACCAGGCCAGCGGCAAGTTCACCCACTTCCGCCATGCCAACAACGACACCGCCAGCCTGTCCGACGACAACATCGTCAGCCTGCACGAGGACGCCAAGGGACGGATCTGGGTCGGCACCAGCAAGGGCCTGAACCTGATGCAGACCCGGCCGGACGGCAAGATCGGCTTCAAATCGTACGCGTCGGCGATGCGCGCGCACAAGATCCTGGCCATCGAACACGACCTGGAAGGCAATATCTGGTGCAGCACCATCGCCGGCCTGTACCGCCTCGACCCGGAGACGGGCAAGGTCAGCCACTACACCTCGTCGGACGGCCTGACCGAGGGCTTCACCGTCAACTCGTCGGCCACCTCGGCCGACGGCGTGCTGTACTTCGGCGGCGTGCACGGCATGACCGCCGTGACGCCGGCCGACGTGCGCACCCGCTCGGTGCCGCCGCAGGTGGCGATCACCGACATCACCGTCTTCAACCACTCGCTGCAGAACGGCCAGCCGCGCGCCGACGTCAAGGCCGAGGGGCCGGTGACGGCGCCGACCGCGCTGACCCTGTCGTCGCAGGCGTCGGTGTTCTCGCTCGAGTTCGCGGCGCTGCACTACACCGAACCGTCCGAGAACCGCTACGCCTACCAGCTGCAGGGCTTCGACCGCGAGTGGGTGCACACCGACGCCTCGCACCGCAGCGCCAGCTACACCAACCTCAATCCGGGCCACTACCTGTTCCGGGTCAAGGCCGCCAACCACCTGGGCGTGTGGAACGAGGAGCCGGCCACGTTGAAGATCACCATCACGCCGCCGTTCTGGCAGCGCTGGTGGTTCCGCTTGGGCATGGCGCTGCTGATCGTCGGCTCGCTGGTGCTGGCCTACAAGATCCGCATCCACCGCCTGACCCGGCACCAGCTGGAGCTGGAGGCGCTGGTGGCCGCGCGCACCGGCGAGCTGGAGGAATCGAACCGCAAGCTCGCCGCGCTCAGCACCACCGACGGCCTGACCGGCGTGAGCAACCGCCGCGGCTTCGACCTGGCGCTCGAGGCCGAATGGCGGCGCGCCGCCCGCACCGGCCAGACCCTGGCGCTGTCGATGCTCGACGTCGACTACTTCAAGAAATACAACGACCACTACGGCCACCAGGCCGGCGACGCCGCGCTGCGCAGCGTCGCCGAGCTGATCACCTCGCACGGACGGCGCACCACCGACATCGTGGCGCGCTACGGCGGCGAGGAGTTCGCGCTGCTGGCGGCCGCCACCGACGCCACCGACGCCTTCGGCGCGGCCGAGGAGATTTGCGCGCAACTGGTGCTGGCGCGGATGCCGCACGAGCAGTCGCCGTTCGGCATCCTGACCATCAGCGTCGGCGTGGCCGTGATCGTGCCCACCGAGGACACCTCGCCCGAGGTGCTGGTGGAGATGGCCGACCGGGCGCTGTACCGCGCCAAGGAAAAGGGCCGCAACATGGCGCTGCTGGCGATGCCGCCGCTGTGATGGAGGGCAAGGCGATGAAGGCCGACGATCCCGAGCCGGTGGCGCCGCCAGCGCCGGACCCGCGCGACTGCTGCCATAGCGGGTGCACCTGGTGCGTCGACGATATGTACCAGGAGGAGCTGGAGAAGTATCGCGCGGCGCACGAGGCGTGGCTGGCGCGCAAAAACAGCCACGGAGGCACGTAGGGCGGATTACGCTGCGCTAATCTGCCCTACGTGGAACTGTGGTTTAGAAGGTTTCCCATTCGTCGCCATTGGCGACCTGCTTGACCGGGTTGGCCGCCTTTTTCGGCGCCGCCGCCACCAGCGGCTTGCGCGCCACGCTCGCCCGCGCCACCGGCGCCGCCATCGCGGCCGTCCCGCCCAGCTTGAAGATGCTCACCACCTCGCTCAAGCGCGCCGCCTGCTCCTGCATCGACTCGGCCGCCGCCGCGGCCTGCTCCACCAGCGCCGCATTCTGCTGCGTGACCTGGTCCATCTGCGTGATGGCCACGTTGACCTGCTCGATGCCGTCGCTCTGCTCGGCGCTGGCCGAGGTGATCTCGCTCATGATGTCCGTCACCCGCGTGATGCTGGAGACGATCTCGTTCATCGTCGTGCCGGCCTGGTCGACCAGTTGCGAACCGGCCTCGACCTTTTCCACCGAATCGTTGATCAGCGACTTGATGTCCTTGGCCGCCGCCGCCGAGCGCTGCGCCAGGTTGCGCACCTCGCTGGCGACGACGGCGAAGCCCCGGCCCTGCTCGCCGGCGCGCGCCGCTTCCACGGCGGCGTTGAGCGCCAGGATGTTGGTCTGGAAGGCGATGCCGTCGATCACGGAAATGATGTCGACGATCTTGCGCGACGATTCGTTGATCGACGACATGGTGCCGACCACCTGCCCCACCACGTCGCCGCCCTTGATGGCGATGCCGGAGGCCGACTGCGCCAGCTGGTTGGCCTGGCGCGCGTTGTCGGCGTTCTGCTTGACGGTGCTGGTCAACTCCTCCATCGACGACGCCGTCTCCTCCAGGCTCGACGCCTGTTGCTCGGTGCGCGACGATAAATCCTGGTTGCCGGCGGCGATCTCGGCCGACGCGGTGGCGATGGTGTCGGTGCCACTGCGCACCTGGCTGACCAGGCGCTGCAGATTATTGGTCATGTCCCGCAAGGCGCCCATCAGTTGCCCCGTTTCGCAGGCGCTTTCCACGTCGATGGTGCGGGTCAGGTCACCGCCGGCGACGGCGGTCGCCACCGACACGGCTTGCCGCAGCGGCGCCGAGACGACGCGGGCGATCCACAGCGCCAGCGCAATGCCGACGCCGATGTTGACCACCAACAAAATGATCGAGGTCAGGCGCGCGTTTTCGTAGGTGACGGTGGCGGCGTCGCTGGCCGCGTCGCCGCCGTCAATGTTCAGTTTGACGAGCTTGCCGGTGGCGTCGGTCACCGCGCTCAGCTTGGCGGCGGACGTGCCGCGCGACAAGGCCAGCGCCTCTTCCTTGCGTCCGGCGGCGGACAATTCCATCATCTTGCCATGGTCGCCAAGGAAAGCGGCCCAGGCCTTGTCGAACTCGGTCACAATGGCTTGTTCGTCGGAACTGCTGATCAGTTTTTCGTAGGCTTCGCGGTGTGTCTTCAGCGTCGCCAGCGTTTCCTCGAAGCGCTTGTCGTAGGTGGCGTAGCGCGCCGTTTCCGTGTTGAGCAGATGCGCCAGTTCCCACCGGCGGAACTCGCCGACGTCGGCGCGCAATTCCATCGCCATGCGCACGCTGGGCATCCAGTTCTCCGCCATGTCGCTCGAGGCTTGGTTAACCCGTGATGTCGACACCATCGCGGCCAGGCCCATCACCAATGTCAGCAGCAGCACGGCACCAAACGAGACGATTAATTTGGTAGCGATTTTCAGGTCATAAAACCATTTCACGGCGCACTCCTCAATAGCTGAACGGACAGAACAGTATGAGGCGGCGCACACGGCGCTGCCAGCGCCACGCTTGTAGTTGTATCCCATAAGCGACGAAAGCGTTCCAGTCTCTAAACCTTGCGCGATACGCAAAATTTATCGATTGGAACGCCTTGTTGCCGCCGCAGCGGAAGCCTATGGTTTTAGCTTACAGCTTGCCGTTCAGGGTGACGAAGATCTGACGCGGCGCGCCGGTCAGCAGGGTCTGCGCGGTGCCGTTCGGATCGCGGGCCTGGAAGCCGTTGGTACCGATCGTGCTGATGTATTCCTTGTCGAGCAGGTTGGTCACGTTCACTTGCAGCGACAGTTCCTTGAGCATGCCCAGCGACTTCATCTTGTAGCCGGCCGACAGGTTGGCCAGCCAGAACGACGGCACGCCGTTGTCGTTCATGTAGGTGTAGTAGCGCTTGCCGGTGAGCTTGCCGCCGAGGCGGGCGAACCAGCTGACGGTCTCGTACGACGCTTCGGTGCTGAACAGGTTGCGCGGCGCGTTGACCACGGTCTTGCCGCTGACCGGCACCAGGGTGCTGCCATCCATGTAGTCCGACTTGTACTTGGAATCGTTGAAGGTGTAGGAGTTGAACCAGCTGATTTCGCGGTTCAGTTTCCACACGGCGATCGCTTCCACGCCCTTGGTGTCGACCTTGCCGACGTTGACGAAGGTCGACGGGCAACCGACGATGCCGGCGCAGGTGGCCACGCTCAGCTGGCGGTCGTCGAAGCGGGCGTTGTAGACGGCCAGCGAACCCTGGATGTCGGCGCGCTTGAAGCGGTAGCCGAGGTCGACGTTGGTCGAGGTTTCCGGCTTCAGGTTGGCGACGCCGGCGTTGTAGGCGTCTTGCGTTTGCGAGAACGGACCGCTCACGCCGGGCTGGTGCGCGCGCATGTTTTTCGAGGCCGAGGCAAATACTTCGTCGTCGGCGCTGAGGGCGTAGTTGACGCCGGCCTGCGGCAGGAAGTTCTTCTCGGCCGACAGCTTGCCGGCGGCGCGGGTGCCGACGATGTTACGGGCGGCGATGTCCACGCTCATGCTCTTGAAGCCGGCGTTGATCTTGAGCTTGCCGTCCATCAGGCTCAGGCTGTCCTGCACGTAGTACTGGGCGGTGGTGGTGATGAAGTTCTGCGCCCAGTCGGTGCGGAACGGGTTGCGCAGGTAGACCATCGTGTCGGCCGGGCCGGTGACGGCGTAGTAGTTGCGGCTGCCGGTGTGGTCGTTGCGCTCGCCCCAGGCGCCGGCGGTGATGGTGTGGTTGCCCAGGTCCCAGGTCAGGTCGGTCGTCACGCCGTGGCGCTTGATTTGATACTCGGTGGTGCGCAGCGAGATCGGGTTGGCGGCGTTGGTGGCGACGTACGGCGTGTACCAGTGGCCCTGGCCTTCGTTCTCGTGGTTGTAGAGCGTGGTCTTCAGCTGGAAGGCCGGCGTGAAGTTCAGGTCCAGGGTCAGGCCGCCCAAGGTGTCCTTGCGCAGGCCGCCGGCCGAATAGTAGGCGTCGTCGAGGCTGTTGACGCCGCCGCTGAACTGGCCCTTGGCGGCGTTGACGGCGCGCTGCCAGTCCGGCTGGTAGTTGTCCCACTCGTAGCCGAGGCGGTTGATCATTTCCTTCGACATGTCCTGATAGTCGACTTCCTTGCGGTCCGAATGGTTCAGGAAGCCGGTCAGGCTGTTGTCGCCGAAGTTGAACACGAAGCGCGAGTTGATCTGGTCCTGGTCCTGGGCGCCCTCGCCCTTGGTCTTGTCGGTGCGCTGGCGGGTGCCGCTGATGAAGGCCTTGACGGCGCCGTTGATCAGGCCGGTATCGACGCGCACGAAGGTGCGCGAGGTCGAATCGCTGCCCAGGGTTTGCGAGGCGGTCAGGCCGAATTCGTCGGTCGGCGCCAGGGTGAAGAACTGCACAGTGCCGCCCAGGTTGCTGGTGGAGGCGGTGCCCAGCGAACCGGCGCCCTGCGACACTTGCACGCTGCCGATGTTTTCCGACGAGATGGCGCGGCTGATGTGCAGGCCGTTGTTGTTACCGTAGCTCATGTCGCCCAGCGGCACGCCGTCCAGGGTGAAGCCCAGCTGGCTCTGGTTGAAGCCGCGGATGCTGAACGACGTGGACCACTCGTAGGCACCGAACGGGTCGGCGGACTGGAAATTCACGCCCGGCAGCTTGTCGAGCACCTTCAACGGGCTGGTGCCCGGCAGCGCCTCGGCCAGATCGGCCTTGTTGATGTTCTGCACCTGGCGCGACTGGCCGCGGCCGGTGATTTCCACCGACTGCATCGGACCGGCCAGGGCGCCCGCCGCGGCGGCGCTGTCGGCGGCGTCGGCGGCGTCGGCGGCATAGGCGTGGAAGGCCAGTGCTTGCAGGACCACCAGGCACAAAGGTTTCAGAGGGAAGCGCTGTTGCATGAGTGTTCTTCTTTCTTGCGGGTTAGTGGAATGATCAACTCGCAAGATTGTAGGAACAGCATGTGACGTTACGATGACCGCGACATGACATCTGAATGACATGACAACAATTTGCAAAGGGAATCGGCTAAGCCGCCATTTTGATGCGGCCCCGGCCTTGCCATGTTGCGGCTAATCACAGGCCGGATCGTTGCCGTTCGCCGGCAAAGCGCAGCAACTCGTCCGGCGCGATCGGCCGCGAGAAATGGTAGCCCTGCAGGTAGTGGCAGCCCATCCTTTCCAGGATCGCCGCCTGGCCGGCGGTCTCGACGCCCTCGGCCACCAGTTGCAGCCCCAGGCTGTGTCCCATGGCGATGATGGCGTTCACCAGGCTGTTGCTGCGCTCGCTGTGCTCGATATCCATGACAAAGGCGCGGTCGATCTTCAAGGTGTTCAGCTGGAAGCGGGTCAGGTAGCTGAGCGAGGAATAGCCGGTGCCGAAGTCGTCGAGCGAAATGCTCACGCCCAGGGTGCGCAAGCGCCCCAGCACCGCGCGCACCTGGCCGCCGTCGTCGATCAGCACGCGCTCGGTCAATTCCAGCTCCAGCCGGTGGCCGTCGAGGCCGTTGCTGGCGAGCGCCTGCTCCACCAGCGTCACAAAAGCCGGGTCCGCCAACTGCCAGGCCGAGACGTTGATGCTGATCGTCAAACCGTCCAGCGGGCCGCCGCGCCATCGCGCCATCTGGCGGCAGGCCTCGTTGAGCACCCAGGTGCCGATGGCGACGATCATGCCGCTGTCCTCGGCGACCGGGATGAAGCGGTCCGGCGGCATCCACCCCAGCTCGGCGCTATGCCAGCGCAGCAGCGCCTCCACCTTGGTCAGCCTGCCGGTGCGGGCGTCGACGATGGCCTGGTACAGCAGATTGAATTCGCCGGCCTCGATGGCGCCGCGCAAGGCGCCGTCGATCACCAGCGCATCCTTGGCGGCGGCGTTCATGGCGTCGTTGAAAAACCGCAGCTCGCCCCGCCCGGCTTTCTTGGCCTCGTACATGGCGATGTCGGCGTTGCGTATCAGCATATCGCTATCGCTTCCGTGCAATGGATAGCAGGCGACGCCGACGCTGGCCGACACGGCGATCGCATGGTGGGACAGGTCGAAGCGGCTGGCCATGGCGCCGATGACGCGCTCGGCGCACCGGGCGGCCATTTCCGTCGCCGTGCCCGGCGCCAGATCGGGAATGACGATGATGAACTCGTCGCCGCCGAAACGGGCCAGCAAGTCGTCCGGGCGCAGCACGCCATATAAACGGTGGGCGGTCTGGCGCAGCAGTTCGTCGCCGATGGCGTGGCCGAAGGAATCGTTGATCCGCTTGAACTTGTCCAGGTCGAGGAACAGCACCGCGCATTCCCGCCCCGCCACCGCCGCGTCCGCGACCTCCTGTGCCAGCGCGGCCGACAGCGCGTGGCGGTTGAAAAAGCCGGTCACCGGATCGATGCGGGCGGCCTGGTACAGCATGTCGTCCTTTTTCTTGCGCTCGCTGATGTCGAGCAGCTGGACCAGGCAATACAAGCGGCCGCGCTCGATGTATGGCGACCCCATCATCTCGACCGGCAGGCGGGTGCCATTGTTTAATCTAAACGTTGCCGTTTCGGTCACGGGATACTGGACGTCCTTGGCATCGAAGCGGCGAAAATACTCGTCGGCCATCTGCTCGGTCAGGTCGGGCAGCAACTGGCACACGTGCTTGCCGATCAGGTCGGAGGCACGGTCGAAGCCCAGCAAGCGGGCGCAGCGTTCGTTGGCGACATGGACGTAGCCGCGCCGGTCCCGTATCAAAAAGCCATGACTCAGACTGTCGATGGTGCGCACGTAGCGTTGCTGGATCTCATCCTGTACCGCATAAATCAGGCCGAGCATGGACAGCGTCTTGAGGATGGAGGTGCCGGCAAACCAGAGCAGATAAAGTTCCGGTCCCAGGGTAATGGAGGAGACGACGTTGAATATTCCGCGCGCGACCAGGGTATATCCCAGCCAGCGGTAACGATATTGCGCCTGGATTAAGCGCGCGCCCATCCACAGCATCACCACGCCGCTGATCGATGCGGTGGCGGGCACCACTATGTCATAAAACGCATTCCACAGCAGATAAAATATTCCGGTTAAACCGGCAGCGGCAATCAATATGGCGCGCAAATGGTGGCGCCGCAAAGAACCGAGAAAATACTGGGTTCCGCTCCAATAACCGACCATGCCCACAGTCAGCATCAGCGCGCAGATAAAAAGGCGGATTTGATGCGGCAGTAATTGAGCGCCGATAAACCACGTCATCACACCGGTCATTATCGCCAACTGGCCCACGCCCCAGAATAAGGCATGTTTCTCTTTGCGCTGTGTGAGCCAGAGAAAGATAAGCAAGGTGCTGAGAATGGCATCCGACGCAAAGGCCGCCGCCATTGTCGATTCGCTTAAATAATTGCCGGGTTCTATGCTCATTTCTTCCCACTCGATCGGCGCGCCACAATTCTGGCAACTATCAGCATTGTATGCGAAATGCAGCGCGACTCGTTCCCAGTGGAAATAAATTTACAACCAGATTAAGTTACCTGCCCAAAGGAGCATGCAATCTGCGGCCGGAGTGACGTTTTTATGCCAAAAATCAGCATGATCCAGCAATTTTTGAGCTTATCCCCGTCCGCCCCCTAGAGGAACAAGGTGACCGCCAATATCCACATCACCACTGCGATCACGCCGTCCAATACCTGCCAGGCACGCGGACGTGCGAACACCGGTATCAAGAATCGCGCGCCCAAACCCAGGCTGCAAAACCATATAACAGATGCCAGCATCGCTCCCAAGGCAAAATAAGTCCGTCCATCGCCGGGCTGCTGGCCGCCTATCGATCCAAGTAGCACCACGGTATCGAGATAAACATGCGGATTCAATAAACTAAACGCCAGCATCGCCGCGATGACCGCATATCGGCTGGCGGCGGGTTTATCATTGTCGGTTTTCATCGCAACCGGATTGAATGCGGAACGTGCTGCCCTCACCCCGTACCAGAATAAAAACCCGGCGCCGGCCAATTTGATCCACAACAGCAGTGCCGGCGCCTCGACAATTAACCGGCCCATGCCGGCAACGCCGGCGCCAATCAGCATCACGTCGCAGATAATACAAATGGCGATACACGTCAGCACGTATTCCTTCTTCAACGCCTGGCGTAATAAATAAGCGTTTTGCGATCCGATGGCAACGATCAATCCGCCGCCCAGTCCCATGCCCTTTAAAAATGCGGTCACTTCCATGCGTTCTCCCGTGTTGAAGGACGACAGCTTAGCTTGCGCCAAAAGATAAGTATAATTAATATTACTGACCAAATATTAGGAGCGCTAATGAGCCGCATCGACTATCGGGGACTGGCGGCGCTGGACGCCGTGATCGACTATGGAAGTTTCGACAAGGCCGCTGCGGCCTTGTCGATCACCCAGTCGGCCGTGTCGCAGCGCATCCGCATGCTGGAAAACAGCGCCGGCGAATTGCTGATCGTGCGTAGCCAGCCGCCGGTGGCAACCGAGGCCGGCCAGCGGCTGATCGCCCATTACCGCCAGGTGCAACTGCTGGAAGCGGCCTTGACCGAGTTCCCGCGCGCCGGTCCCGGCGCCCCGGCTCGGCCGGAAATCGCCATCGCCATCAATGCCGACAGCGCCGCCACCTGGCTGCAGGAAGCGGTCGCTCCCTTGATGAGTTCGGGCGAGTGCCTGTTGCAGATCCGCCTGGACGACCAGGACCACACGATGACGATGTTGCGCGAAGGCCGTGTGTTCGGCTGCGTCACCAGCGAAACCGTACAAGTGGCCGGCACCTCGGCCACGCCGCTGGGGGCGATGCGGTATCTGTGCGTCGGCAGTCCGGCCTTCGCCGCGCGCTGGTTCCCGGACGGATTCACGGCCGAGGCGGTGCAGCAGGCGCCCAGTTTGTATTTCGACCGCAAGGATGCGCTGCAAACACGCTTTATTGCGCAGCGCACCGGCTATACGGGACGGGTGCCGCACCACTCTTTGTCCAGCTCGGAAGGGTTTGTGCGCTTTCTGGAAGCGGGATTCGCCTATGGCATGTTGCCTCTGCTGCAATGCGAAGCGCTGCTGAAGGCGGGAACGTTGGTGGATCTGGCGCCGGGCCACGTGCTGGACGTGCCGCTGACCTGGCATATCTGGGATATCCAGACGCCGTTTACCCGCACGCTGTCGGACAATATCGTCGCGACCGCGCGTAAATGGCTGCTCTAGGCGGTGCGCGCCCGCGCGTTCATCGCTTCCAGGTCCTGCCGCGCCCGCGCTTCCCACTCCACCGGGTCCGGTTGATGCGGATGCGTGATGTCCGCCGGCGGCAGCGATTCCAGCGTGCCGGTGCGTTTATACAGCATCACGTTGGTCCAGGCGACCGTGCCGGCCGGGAAGTAATGCAGCAAGGTGAACGCGGGATGCTTGAGCGCGTAAGTGGTGGTCGTCACCAGCGCGCCCTCTTGCAACTCGCGCGCCAGTTTGTCGGCAAGCGCGTCCATCAGCGGGCCGAAACAGGTGCTGTACAAGAACACCAGGCTGGCGCCGCGCACGTCCACCTTGAACATGTCGCTTTCGACAAAGGCGATCCGCGAGGCCAGCTCGATCAGATGGCCGCCGGTGGCGGCGTCGCCGAAAGGCAAGGTCAGCGGGGCATCGGGGGTGAGCGGCGTCGGCAGGTGCGCCACGCCGCGCTCGGCCAGCACCAGCAGATTGTGCAGGCGCTGCAAGGCCATGCGATGGCGGTAACCCATGCATTCGACACCGATGCAGCGCTCGAACGGGAACGCCAGCGCCGCCGACATCACGACCTTGCCCAATCCGCTACCGAGGTCGACCATGACGCCGCCGGGGCGGATCGACGGCGCGATGGCGTCGAACAGGTTATCGAGCTCGTAGCGGGCGAATTCGCCATAGATCAGGCCGCCGTCTTCGATCAGCCAGGCGCGGATTTCGTCGTCGCCGATCTGTTGCAGGTCGCGAAAACCCGGCGGCGCCGGTTGTTTGGGCAGCATGCCGTGCGGCTGTATGCTCGCCGGCAAAGTGCCGATCAGCACGTCCAGATGCGGGCGCAGGCGCTGTAGCAGGTAGTCGCGGCGGGATATGTCTTCCAGGCAGGCGCGCAGCGCGTAGCCAACCTCGATGAAGCCGAGAAAGTGGGAATCGGGCACCAAGTCCAGCAGCGGCCGGACATGCTTTTCGCCGCCTTGTATGCTTTGAAACAGCGCTTCAAAGATATCGGCGGGTTGCTTGAAGCTGGCGACGGGTGTGACCGGACCGTCTTCGGTGCGAAAAACTGGCGGCATCGTATGACTGTTCATCGGCGGCTTCAGGTGGGTGAGTCTCATACTGCATCTCAGCAGTATTCTAGAACAGATCGATCCCGCGCGTGGTCACTATCTCAATAGTTTCAGCTTGACCATGGAATGAACACGGCGTCAGCCCCGCAGGCCGACCAGCAACCTGGCCACGTCCTCGTGCGCCGCCTGCCAGCCGGACGTGGCCAGCGCGGGCGCGCAGACCGGGCACACCTCGAACGGATTGCAGTCGTGCGGCAATTCCTGGTACAGCTTGCCGATTACCGATTTGCCGACATAGGAGTCGACCGAGGCCGGCTTGGCCTTTGGCGCGGCGGCGGCCTTGGCCGGCACGAAATCGGCGCCGCCGGGCGGCAACCAGCGTTCGAACGCCTCGGTCGGCTTACCGTCCGGCACGTACCACGATTTGCGTTCGCCGTTCCAGCGGGCGCCCAGCGCCTTGGCCTCGTCTTTTTCCGCAAACGGCACTTTAAGAAACATCATCTTCGCTACTCCGCTAGGGGGAAGGCGTCATTTTACCGCCTGCCATGCGCGCCATGTTGACCGCACGGCGCAACAACGCTATAGTCGGCAAAAGTACTTGCCGAAGGCAACTAATAGCAAACCGAACGGGGTCATATGGATCAGCAAATGCAACAACAGGCCGAAGTGGTGCGGCAATTCAACCGTTTTTACACCGTGCATCTGGGACTGCTGCGGGGGCGCTACCTCGACACCGACTACTCGCTCAGCGAAAGCCGGATGATGTACGAGCTGTCGCACTGTCCGGGCTGCACCGCCAACCATCTGCGCACCAAGCTCGGGCTGGACGCCGGCTACATGAGCCGCATGGTGCGCTCGCTGAGCGAGCGCGGGCTGATCGAGGGCGTGCGGTCGGCGCAGGACAAGCGCGCCACCTTGCTGAGCCTGACCGCCAACGGCCAGGCCGCGATCGCCGACATCAATCGCCGCGTCGCGTCGGAAACGGTGCGCATGCTCGACCAGTTGGGCGAAACGCAGCGCGCGGAGTTGATGGCGGCAATGAGCAAGGTGCGGGAAATCCTGGCGCCGCCGTCCACCCACCTTGTGCGCGCCACGGCCGCTCAGTTGAACGACGCGCGCCACTTGCTGTACGAATATTTCGACGTCATCGGCGTGGTGCTGCGCGACGACGACCACGCCATCCGCGCCTTCCTCGACGATGCCAGCTCGGCGATGTGGATCGCGTACGTGGACGGCGACCCGGCCGGCTGCGTGGCGATGCGGCCGCTGCCCGGTGTCGACACCGGCGGTGCCGAGGGCGGCGCGGTCGAGTGCAAGCGCCTGTATGTGGCCGACCGCTACCGCCGGCGCGGCTTGTCCCAGGCGCTGATGCGGGCGCTGGAAGAGCACGCCGCGCAGGCAGGCCACAGCGCCGTGTATCTGGACACCAAGGACGACCTGCACGCGGCGATCAAGCTGTACGACCAGCTAGGCTACGAGCGCTGCGAACGCTACAACGACAATCCGCAGGCGACCATTTTCATGCGCAAGCGGCTGGGCTGAACGTCGGCCGGCGTTACTGGGCGACGGCGCGCGCGAGGTAATCGCCGACGTAGGGCATGGTGGACACCTTTTTAATGATGTCCGCGCGCACGCCAGCCATGTGGGCTTGCAAAGCATCCCTGTCGATGGCGGCGACAAACGGATCGTCGACCTTCGGCACCACGCCCAGCCCCAGCAACATCGAGATGAACGACGGATCGCCGAAACCGTCCTGGTCGTAGATGACCACCCTGCCCGTTTCGCGGAACAGCTCGATCTGGTGCCGCACGCTGTCCGGGATCGGCATGTTGGCGCAGTAACGCCAGAACTCGGTGTCGGTGCGCTGGGTCAGCTTGTAATGCATGATGATGAAGTCGCGCACGGACTCGTAGCGATACGCCATGTAGCGGTTGAACTCGGCGGTAGATTCAGGCAGGAAATCGCGATCCGGGAAACACTCGATCAACTTGCCCACCGCGTTCTCGATCAGGTTGATGCTGGTCGATTCCAGCGGCTCGATGAAGCCGGCCGCCAGGCCGAGGGCCACGCAGTTCTTGATCCACGATTTGCGGCGGCGGCCGGTGACGAAGCGCAGTTGCCGTGGCTCGTCGAGCGGCGCGCCGTCCAGGCCGTCGATCAGCACGCGGGCCGCCTCCTCGTCGGTGGTGAAGGCGTTGCTGTAGACGTGGCCGTTGCCGGTGCGGTGCTGCAGCGGAATGCGCCATTGCCAGCCGGCCGCCTTGGCGGTGGCGGTGGTGAACGGTTCCAGCTTCTCGGCCTTGGCGCACAGCATCGCCAGCGCGCTGTTGCACGGCAGCTGGTCGCTCCAGTCGTCATAGCCGGCCTTGAGCGCGCCCTCGATCAGCAAACCGCGGAAGCCCGAGCAATCGATGAAGAAATCGCCATCGATGCGGCGGCCGTCCTTCAACTTCACAGCGGCGATAAAGCCGTCTTCCGGGCGCAGCTCGACATCGTCGATGGTCGCTTCGATGCGCGTCACGCCGCGCTCGATGGCGTACTCGCGCAGATGGATCGCGTAGAGCGCGGCGTCGAAATGGAAGCCGTAGGAATACGGATCGTCGGGGTTGGCGGGCGCAAAGCGGTGGTTGCGCGCCATCACCGTCGATATCGACCAGTTTTCATACGATGGAATGTTCTTGTCGACGCGCGCCAGATGCAGCCAGTGCATATGCGGCGAACGGCCTTGTATCTTCGGCCCGAAGTCGCCGAAGCCGTGGAAGAAACGGTTGCCGATATAGCCCCAGTCCTTGAATTCGATGCCCAGCTTGAAGGAGGCCTGCGTTTTGCGCAGGAATTCGGCGTGGTCCAGCCCCAGCGAGGCGTTGAAATAGCGGATGGTAGGCAAGGTCGCCTCGCCGACGCCGACGGTGGCGATGTCGGGCGACTCGATCAGCACGATCTGGCAATCCTTGCCCAGCCGCTGGGCCAGCGGCGCGGCCGCCATCCAACCGGCGGTGCCGCCGCCAACGATCACTATCTTCTTCAACCTGCGGTCCGTCATATCGTCTCCAGAGTCTGGACAGTCGAATGCTGTCTCGCCGGAAAGTATAACAACGACTTCGTCGACAGTAGCCGTCCTGGGCAAAATCAGCGGGTCAAAACGTCAAAATCGTAATCGCCGGCACAACAAGTTGGCGCGGGATGCAAGCGACTGTGAGAAAATGGCGCCCAATAATTGACGATTCGACTAGCGCCCATCATGCCCACGATTGAACCCCTGACCCTGACTTTGGCGGAACTGGCTGCCCGCTGGAATATGACGGCAAAACAAGTGCTGGAATACGCCCCGGCGAACGGCTTGCCGATGTACTTCTACTTCGACGGCCTGGTGTTCAACTTCGGCGACAAATGGCACCGCGCCAACGGCGACGCCAGCATCGCCCAGGACCTGGACTCGCATCAAACCCGCGCCGCCGCCATCGAGATCGACCTGCAACGGCAGACCTTGCACAAGCGCGGGCTGCTGAAACTGACGCAGTGGGAGGAAGCGCTCACCGACGACGAGCTCAGCCATCAGCAGGCGGAGTCCGACCGCTTGACGGAGGAGATCGTCCGGCTGACGGCGCTGCTCAAGCAGCGCGGCGAGGATCGGCAGAACCATGTGCGCAACGGCCTGCTGCGCGCCGCGCCGAGGACTTTGCACGAAATCGCCGAACACGGCAAAACGCGCTTTCCGCAATTCGCCTTCATGCCGCACACGCCGCCGGGCGGCGAAGTGGAGGAAAAGGTGACGGCGGGCGCCGTGATCGCCATGGAGGACGGCTTCCCGCTGAAGGAACTGCTGACGGAGGACGACCTCGTGATCTCGATGCTGGACATCAAGATCGCCGAGGAAGCCCGCAAAGCCGAAGGTTAAATTACAGCACGATGCGCTTTTGCTCGCGGGCCGACTTGTAGATCGCTTCGATGATGCGCATGTCGCGCAACCCTTCCTCGCCGGGCACGATCGGCTCGCGGTTGTCGATCACGCAGGTCGACATATGGTCGAGCTGGCCCGCCCACTGTGTCTTGCCCGGTCCCGGCGGCGGCGTGATCTCGTTGCTGCGGCCATTGCCCACCCACATGCGATGGCCGCTGTAAGCGGTGCCGGGCTCCAGCTCGATGCGGCCCTTGTCGCCCATCAGCAAAATGTGGTTTTGATTCGCGCTGTACATCGACATGCATGAACCAATCACGCCGGAAGGAAACTCCAGCTGGAACTCGATCATGTCCTCGACCTCGCGGAAACGCGGATCCGAGCGGTCCGTGGTCTCCTTGGCGTACACGGCGATGGGCTCCTCGCCCGTCATGTAGCGCGCTGCCTGCAGCGCATAGATACCGATATCCATCAACGAACCGCCGCCCGACAGCGCCTTCTTCAAGCGCCACGACGACGTCCCGCCCGCCGTGAACCCGTGCTCCGAACGGAAATAGCGCAGCTTGCCGATCTCGCCCGCGCGCGCCCGGCGTATCGCCTCCAGGTTGTACGGCTCGAAGTGACTGCGGTAGCCGATCATCAATTTCTTGCCGGCTTTTTTACAGGCCGCGATCATCTCCTCGCACTCGGCGGCGGACAAGGCCATCGGCTTCTCGCACAGGATGTGCTTGCCTGCGGCGGCGCCACGGACCGTGTATTCCTTGTGCATGAAGACGGGCAGGCAGATGTAGATGACATCGACCTCGGGATTGTCCTTGAGCTTGTCGTAGCTCTTGTAATCGTAGATGCCGGACTCCGGCACGCCGTACTCGGCCGCCACGCGCTTGGCCTTGGCGGGATCGCCGCTGACCAGCGCGACCAGCTTGCTGTGCTGGCAGTTTTTGAACTGCGGAATGATGATGCCGAGGCCGTAACCGCCCAGGCCGACAATCGCATAACCGAGCTTGCGCTCGGGCGTCGCGGCCCACACCGGAGCGCCAACCGTCGCTGCCGCCAATGCACCGCCAGCGGCCAGAACCAGACTGCGCCGATCCAGATCTATCATCCCGTTTCTCCTATTGAGTGTTCATTTTGAATGGCGATTTTAGTATAGAAGCAACGCGCGCGATTGGATGTGGCCGGAAAAAATCCGGCTGGTCCGGTGTGGTTTCTCAGCGAGCGGACGCCAGCAGCGAAACGAACATCGATCCCGAAAACGCCAGCAGTACGCCAGCCGCGATGCGGTGCACGAGCGGCTGGCGCGGCGTCGCGCTCGGGTAGGCCAGCACCGCCGAGCCCATCGCGATCCACAGCGCGGCGATCGGCAGCAACAGGCTACTGAACAGCAAGTAAGCCTGCGACAACGCGGCGGCGCCATCGGACAGCGGAGGAAACACCACGGTGGCGAAGAAGAACGCCTTCGGATTCAGCAAGGTTACGAAGAACAACTCGCGCGGACCGATGGCCGCGCTGCCGGCGGCGCCGGCCTGGGGCGCGGTGCGCCACAATTTGACCGCCGAGTACGCGATGTAGGTCGCAGCGCAGGCGCGCGCGACGGTTGGCGCCCAGGGCGCGACCGCGGCGGCCAATGCAAGGAAAGCGCACCAGATGCTGATGGAGATCATGTAGCCGCCCCACTCCGCAGCGATCAGTCGCAGCGAGCGGCGGAAGCCATCGCGGCTTCCCGCCAGGAACAGCAGCGTATTCGTGGGGCCTGGCGTCAGCAACACGGCGGCGATGGTCAGCGCCATCAGGGTGGTGCCGTGTGGCGCCAGTTGCGACAGGGAAGGCAAATTCATTCGATTATCCTTTTTGTGGAAGCGCTTGCGGCGGTAATTTTGGCATGTATGCAACTGGATGCCCAGCAAAATAAATTTGGTGGGCATCTTCGCGCGGCCGGCGCTGGCATGACAGCGATGACTCTTGGCTTGACGCGTCCCAACGTACCCCGCTATGGAACGGGTAACAATGCTTCCAGTAGTCACCCAATCACCTACGGAGGCATCATGGCAATCGACGTATACCTGCAAATCGAAGGCATCAAGGGCGAATCGATGGACGATAAGCATCGGGACTGGATCGAGTGCGAAGCCATCCACTGGAACATCACACAGCCCAGGTCCGCGTGCTCCTCGTCTAGTGCGGGCATAGCGCCGAGCGGTGTGAGCTGAGCGACATCCTCTTTCGCAAGCTTGCAGACCGATCATCGCCGATTCTAATGCAAACATGCGCGATGGGTAAAACCATCCCGAAGGCCAAATTCGAATTCATGCGGGCCGACGGCCAAGGTCAGCCAATCAAATATTTCGAGATCGAACTCGAAAACGTTTTGATCGGGCAAGTTACCCCCGCCATTGAAGCTGGTAGCATTTTGAACGAGAGTGTCGCGTTGAAATTTTCAAAGATTAAGTGGAAGTACACTCAGCAAAAAGTTGGGGGCGGCACGGGCGGCAGCACTGCCGGTGGATGGGACGCGAATGCAAACAAAGTGGCATAGGATTTCCTCGCCATGAAATTTCCTGAGACTTTGCTGTTGCTCACCATCGGGGCTGCCGGGCAATCACCAGCGGCTCCTGAACAAGGCGATATTTTCCCGCCGTATCTGACAGCCGATATGTTCGTTGCGGAATATCGGGGCCTTCCACATCCCAGCGTTCCCGGCGCCGGAAGTCCCTACGTTCTCCATCACGCGCAAGGCTACTTGGCCGGAGTCGCAGATGCTGGCCAAGGCCGCGATTGGTGTTTGCCGACCGGCAAAACGGAGGCCAACGCTGGAAAGTGGGCATTGAGGGAACTGGAAAAAAATTCTCCAAAAGTAACGGACAGCCGCTTGAATTTACTGCTGTCGAGTGCAGGGAAAATTCTGCGCGACCAACTTGTGGCGAAGTTTCCCACGGCCGGAAATTGCGTCTTTACTCCCCATCTAACCGGCGAAGAATTCATACGCCAGCTAACTGGGAATTCCTCCATGCCCTCATCGAACCAAAGTGCCGATTCGACAAACAAGCAGCGCTACGCCGAGGGTTATCTGGCGGGCGTGATCGATTCCACCCAAGGTATCAGTTGGTGCGCGCCACGAAAATTAAAACCGATGGAGGTGGAGTCTCGAATGCTGACGGAATTGGACAAGCGAGTGGCAACTAGCCCACTCCCTGACAATGCCGCCCCGTTGCTGCTCGAACTGTTCAACGAAAAATTTCCCTGCCCTCAAAAATAGGTGCCGCGATGCTGACTCCCCCTCCTTTCAACGTACTTTGGAAAAACTATTCATCCAACAAAATTGTGAAGCTCCCCGAACTTTTCAAGGAAATCGGTTGGGACGATTTGATCACCAATGAAGTCTACGCCAACACCTGTGCCATCCGTGTCAGCCTTGCCTTGATCAAGTCGGGTGTACCGATTCCCGAGGGGCGCATGCCGATCAAATCGGGGATACACCGAGGCAAACGAATCGAACCGGGACAGTCCAAACTGTCAAATATTCTATCGAAGAAATCAATGTTAGGCCGGCCTGAAAAGTTCAAGGCGGGAGAACATGAAAAAGGGATAGCAAATCGCAGCGGTATCGTTTCCTTCTTCCATTTGATGCCTGGTGTCTACGAGAACGGCCACATCGACCTCGTCGCGCCTCTGGCCGGCGGCGCAAAGAAATGCGCGAGCGATTGCTGGTGGTCAAGCAAGGAAGTCTGGTTTTGGGAACTGACTTAATTAGCGCTATCGTCCGCAGCGCCCCTTGCTGTTCTTGGCCGGGACACCTGCACTGAATGAGCGTATATTTATAGCTCATTCGCGGAGTACAGAGAGGGTCTGTCATTTATGGGTAAGCTCGTCGGCAAATTAGGATTGGTCATCGTGTGTGCAGTGGCTTCCGTGAGCGCCACTGCGGCAGCCACGGTCACTTTCATCAATCCCGAAAAAATGACCGATGTGCCGCGCTTCGCTTCCGACCGCGAATCGATGGAAATGATTTTCCGTGAACACCTGAATCTGCTAGCGTTGAAGCTGCCGGAAGGCCAACAACTGAAGGTCGAATTTATCGATATCGATCTGGCCGGCGATGTGTTTCCGAGAGTGCCGGTGCGGGATATCCGCGTGATGAAGGGCCAGGCTGACTGGCCGAGGATGCATCTGCGTTACAGCATCGAGCAGGACGGCAAAGTGCTACGCAGCGGCGACAGCGAGTTGTCCGATCCAAACTATCTGATGGGTTCGCGCAGCTATAACCAGGATCTGTACGGACACGATAAACAGATGCTTGATGACTGGTTTAAGAAGGAAATTATGCCGGCGCGTTAGGGCGTGACACTCGGCTGCGAACGACTGGGTGTAGACACATAAATAATCCCGCTAGCGCGGGCTTGTTTCTTACATAAGTCCAAAATTCTTCAACAGCCCAGGTAGTATCTGCGCAAGAATGACGGCGGTGGCAACCCACAAAATAATAGTGGTCTTAGCCTCCGACACTGTCGCCCTGAGCTCAGCGATATCAGACTTTGTCGCGCCATTGGCTTTGATGATTCCAATATCCAATTTGATCGCGGCAAGCTCGGCTTCAAGTTTTTCGACGCGCTTTTCCATCCGCCCATCATCCGCGCTGTCTGATGCCCTGTCAACCGGAGGAGGCGACGGTGGTCGGGTTTCGTGAGTCATCGTCATATCAGCAGTCGAAGAATCAATTTTCTGGGTGCACGAGTATGGGCTTTTTCTATTGGAAGGCTCGTAGCGCATCAGCATTTTCTGCCATGACGTCATTTCCAACTTCGGATTTTACGGGTACCAGCCGCCCCGGCCACGATCCAAAGCAAACTCGCCGACGGAACTTGGCCGCGTCGCTAAGAACATATCACCAGATCTAGCTTCCGAAAGCACCGGGCAGCTGCTGCGCCAAGACCAGTTATGGTTACGGTGAATAGAAAGATTTAGCTGATTCCCATAGGAGCAAACCGCTTTCTGAATATGAAAAATGAATAGCATCATGAATACCTTCGCATGCTAGTTTGCCAATAGGTCCCGGCCGATTTCGCCCTGTTGGGGAAGGAGGTTTCGCAGCCACAAATAAAAAAGGGTTAGCGCGATCGCCAACCCTTTGTGCCACTGCTTTTATGTCACTACCGAATTTGGTGGGCCTCCCGTGAGTCGAACACGGCACCAACGGATTATGAGTTTGCCGTTGAAACCGTGCACATAGGGAAATGGACGTAAAGTAAGCAGGGGTTGGTGAAGGCAAGAGTATACAACGAATCAATGGGTTAGCGAAATCTACGTAAGTCAAGAGATCGCTACGCGTGTACCGCCACTGTACCGCGCCCGTGCCGCTTTTGTTCGCGACGGCACACGCTTGGCCGTTTGGCACAACGCATCAACAGCTGCCCCAAGGATTCGCCCGCAAAATAACAACAATGCCAATCAACTAACGAAAGAGCCGAATTGTGAAAAGTTCTCCGTCTTCGACCAACTCGGGTTCGGTGCCGTTGTGTTCTCTCATGCACTTTACGATCTTGCGCGGAACGCCCATTCCGGAATGCTCAAGGTAGCGGTAGTCGCGCATCACATCTTTAATAAGCTGATTTCGTGACGCACGGCAACCAGTCAGCATACGTGCCGGCGTAATGCCGTTCGGCAAGCGGCCGGGAGAAATGATCTCAATGCGGTCGTCGTAAATCGAAAGTTCAATGTCCGTGCTCGATAGCAAGTAGTCCCGGTGGACCAGCGCATTGACGATCGCTTCGCGGATGGCCTCTCGCGGATAGTCAGAAGTTTCCTCACGACGGGCGCCCCCCTCTTCAAGCTGCCCTACAACGGCGGTGTTTCGCTGAACAAAGGCAAGGGCTTGCTCAACCAGCCCGGCTTCGACGATCTCGCCGGCATCGTTTAGAAGCGGCGTTATCGGACCGCGCAAAGCACTACGCTCGCGGGCCGCATATTCCTTGTTCAATCCAGGAAATGCTACTGCGTCGATGCCAGCTTGCGGCAGGAATCGATTGGGGGTTCGTCCAAACAAAAGAATGCCTGAAACAGTAATGCCGTCTTCAACCATGATCTCCGTATTGAAAAGAAGCGTTTTCCATCCGGCTTCGTCATTGTCATCCGGCACATCCTGCTCCCTGATGCCGACAAAATAGTTCTTTAAACGCCGCATATCCAAATCGGCGAGCGCCACACCGGATACCGGACGGAGTTCAGCGCGGAAGCTGCCCCGCTGCTGAAACAGGCGACCGAGTTCTTCCGGGGTCGGCTCACGACTTTGGGTTCCGACTCGAATAAAATATGCATTTTTATTGTTGTGCCAAAGAGTATGCACGTCGAAACCTCGTGAAACGCGCACGATAGCAACGTCCTTGCCAGGCTCAAAATCCTTGACTTGCTCATAGAATGGAATGAGGCCCGGCCGTATCTTGTCACGGCAGGCCGTCATGACCCATTCTTCGAGCTTCGGCCGTGTAATGCCACTAATGGTGCCATCATCTTCAACCCCAAGCAGAACAATCCCGCCTTCAAGGTTTGCAAAGGCAACGAGTTCCTTTGCCAGGTCGTGGTTCTGAATGTCATCGCGCTTGAATTCAACGCCGGAATTTTCGCCATTGCGAATAATTTCCAGTAGTTCGGTGTGAGTTATTGTCATGTCTAAAATCCGTATTTTTGGCGTCTCATCTCGAAAGCAGTTTTACCGCCCTCAAGAATTTCCTCGACCATCTCGCGCACAGGCTGGATGTCAATTGAACCCATGTGCCTTTCGTTGATCCGTCCTTGAACGGACTCATTCTGAATACCAGTCGAAAGACCAATAATTAACTCCGCGTCGCCAAGCACCGGGATGTTGGCATTATGGGTCGAAAAAATGAATTGCCGTTTGCGTTTCTCATCCTTCATCGTCGGTACGACGCCATCCGTAATAAAGCGGTTGTCTAGGTCGTCCTCTGGCTGATCTATGACGAGCGGCGCCTCCGATTCAAGCAACAGTAGCAACAAAACAGCCGTCGCTTTTTGCCCCGTCGATAGTGCTTCAAGAGTCTGCCAAGTTGCTTGTTCGCCGTCAGGTGCTGTGTTCAACTCGATCTTGGTGGTTGCTGGAAGTTCAAGCTCTTCGATCTTCATGAACACATCGGGCTTGGCCTGGGCCAGTCGCTCAGCGCCGGCCGGCGGAAGTCCATAATTGTTCACCAGTGCATCCTTGCCCTCTCGGCAGCGTTGGGCTAGATCAGGCAACGACAAGCTCGTGTTGCCATCGCCTAATTGCTGCAGCATAGAACCTTTCTTCAAGCGATCCAACAATGCGGCCAGATTGCCGCCCACTTCATCGCGCAACAGCTTTTCGAGCGGGTCAAGATTGCCCCCCATCGCGACCATCGCACGAACCCGTCCGTCGAGCTTCTTCGATACCCGTTTGGCGGCCTTCTCAAGAGCGCGATATTCCGCAGATTGAAGATTGAACCATTCATCAAGCAAGTTCCGGCGATTGGCCTGGTATACCCCTAAGTCGCGAATCAGCGTTTCCTTCTTTTCCCGTAGAGGCCTTAATTCCTCGATCTGGCGACGCAAACGGATAAATTCCTCGCCGTCGATCTTTGATTTTTGAAGCTCGCGCAACACGGTTTGATAGTTGGTTTCCGCAACCTGCTTACGCTCATTCCATCGAGCGCGCAAGGTTGACACTTCACTTTCGGCCTGGGAAATGGATTGACGAATTTGGCCCGTGATTACTTTTAGACTATTCGTGACACGGTCAAGGATCGATGCGCCCTCAATAAGCATTGCGCAGTTTGGTAAACCTTCGAGCGCCTTGGGTGACAGAAATGCAGCATCAATCGGCAACAACTCAGCAAGCTCCTGCTGCACGGAAGTAATAGGTGCAAGTCTTTCTTCAAGTGTCTTTAAGACTTGCTCTTCACGAACCAAAAGACTTTTCTCTTTAAGGCGGTCCTCAAGTCCAGCATCTTGGAAGCGCTTCTGCGTCTCTTCAAGACTGGGCAGCAATGAAAGACGCTCTTCGATTTGTATCATCTCGCGTTGCGCTTCAGCGATCCGACTGCGCGACCGCTCCAGGTCAAGGCGCAATTTCGCCTTTTTGGTATTGGCATTCGGATCACGTTCGACGAACCGCTCCAACAGAAGTGTCAACTTTTCGCGGCTTTTAGTCAGCTCAGATATTTCGTGTTGACCAAACACCTCCACGCCGGGCGCTACGTCACGAGGCGACAGGTTCAAGACGTTGCCGAACTCATCCTTAACGACCGGAGGATTCGGGATCGTCCGCTCGACTGTGTAGTCGTGCTTGGCCGGATGGTGCGACCGAACAAGCAATGAAATTTTTGTGCCACTCTTCAATACGTGTTTGAGAACACCTTGATGCGCCTTGACTGCCTCTTCGCCGATGGGATCGATGGCCAAGACATGCCGAAGGCTCTCAATGATGGTCGATTTTCCAGTGCCTCGTCCGCCGATTAAGACATTTAGGTTTCCGTTGAAATGCAATCGGGTGCCGTCAAGAAAGCCGCCTTCCCAAGCCATAGCTATGAATTCCGCATGTGCCTCCGGGGCAGGATCAGAATTCAGGCGAATTCGCGAATCAGGATCAAGGAAAGCTTGGCGTAACCCCTCAATCGAAAGGGCTGACATCTTGATAAAACAGCTTGATCGTGCCTCGTTAAGTGCTTCCGGGCTGTTCACGTCAGATGCGTTTATTACGGCAACTGGCCGTTCACGTTTATGCTGGGCATCCTTGTTTTCCAGGATGGCGCGCACGTTTTGCGGAGCTGCATTAGTTGGGCCGGGCAGCGCACAGGCAAGAAGGTCTGGCGATTTCCAGGCGCTCATTCGCGGCTGGCCTCCAAGCGTCACTAACAAGCCGTTATCGGCGGCGACATGTGCTGCGATAGCGATCCCGCCTTGGTGGCGAACGCATTCGAGAAGCTCCAGACAATCCTTGTCGCCATTGGGAGAAAGGTCGCTGGTATTGTGAATACCTAACCCACCGATGCAATGCTCTAACTTGTCGTCTTTTTGGGGATCATATAGGCAAAGAAAGTGGACACCGTCCTTCGACGCGGCCTCGAATCCGCCAAAAACAAAGATGCCACGTTCCCGCGCCAAGCGAATCAGCCCCCACGAATCCGCCACACGATAATGATCGGTGACGGCTATGGCCTCGATGCCGTTAGTGATGCAAGCATCGACGACGGCGTTATTGTAGTCAACCTCGTTCTGAAACACCGTCTGCTTGCTGTGCCGTCCGTGATAGGCGAACGGATTCACTTGAAGCGCACACCGATAGAACCGCGCACCATTCGGTTGATTCAACGCCTCATTCAGGACATTTGATCGCGTCTTATTACTTTCCATAATTTCCATCTCCGGTTCCCCGAATTGTATTTTCGCTACGGAGCATAAGATAGTTACCCAACATTGACTGGCACTAGCGTCATCGTGTCGTTCCCAAAAATGTCAATCACCTTGACCGCAACGAAGTACCGTCCGGGGCGGTCGTAAGTATGTTGCGCAGTAGAAAGCTCCAAATCCCGGCTTTGTTTGGTGCGGAAGCTCTGCCACTCGTTCTCGAAAATGTATCCTCCCGTCCACCGCTCCTCGAACTGTGGAAGTGCAATTCCATCCTGCTGCGAATCATGTCCTGCCAGTGATGTAACGCCTCCAAGTCCGGCCCCGACTGGCACCTTGATTATCTCCTTGCGCTGCATGTAGTCGAAATCTACTGCCCAGTAATCTATCCAGTCCGTCCAAAGCTTGGTGAGCCGGTCTTTTTTGACTATTCCGTCCTTGCTCTTGCTCACTTTATAGAGTTGCCCGTGTTCACACATGACCTCGCTTTTGCCTTCCTTCATGGCGGAAATCGCTGCTTCGGCTGTACCCTGCGTGTAATAAACTGAAAAATCAGTTAGCTCGATCTTAACCGCGAGTTTGTTTTTCTTGTCATAGCGCGGTGTGGCCTCGACAAAGCTGATGTCGTGGAAAACCACCTGGCCTTTGTCCACCGCACGTTTGTCGAACACTTCCGCAGGAATGTATTTCGGAGCAAGCTCAATGCCCTTGCTGCGCGCCTCTTCCAGCACGGCAGGGAACAGTCCCATTTCGAACTCGAAGGCCAGCACGTCTACACGGGACGCCCCGCGCTTGCGGCATTCAATGATTACCTCCTCGACGAATAGCCGACCAACAGGCAAATTGATTGGACCGATTACAACGAGCCGACCATTGCGCGCACCATGAAAAAATCCGTCCTGCGCTTGTCCAACTTCGTTGCTGCCAAAGGCGGTAGCCTTGTAAGCGCGCAGGATCAACTCGCGGAATTCGTTTTCCTTCTGGGCAAGAGCTCGCGTCTTCTGTTCGCCCGATAGGCGCCCACCGATATTCAAGTAGGCTTGGCGCTCGTAGCGGCCAAGGTTCAACACCTCAAAAGCACGGAAGTCTTGCTCTGCTGCCTTTTTCTCGCGCTGTACGCCAATCAACCGCTTGCGCGTGGTGTGAATACCGAACTTACCAAGGTCGGTAGCGATCCATTTTCGGCCCAACTTCTCCGCGACAGCAGCAGTTGTGCCAGACCCGCAAAAGAAGTCCGCAACTAAGTCGCCTTCGTTACTGCTGGCTTTGATGATGCGATCAAGGAGCGCTTCGGGCTTTTGAGTCGGGTAATCCAGTCGTTCCTTTGCCATTTGATTTACGGGGAATATGTCGTCCCAGATGTCGCCGACTCTCGTGCCCTCATTTCCATCGAAGAAGCGTTTCACATATGGAACGCCGTTCTTCGAGAACACGATCATGCCTTCCTTCATACCTTCATCAATGCGATCTTGCGACCAAATCCAATGCTTTCCAGGCGGCGGCGCAAGGAGCTTGTCGCCGAACTGGCGCGCCGGGCCAGTGCCATTTTGAGTGAAATTATCGAGGTTGTACCGACGACCTGACTTTTCATCCACGTGGCGATAATGGGTGTCCAGTAGCCGCTCATCTTTATCAACAAATTGGGCAGAAAACAAAGGCGAATCAGAGCGGGCGAAGATAAAAATACTATCTTTGATATTGGAAAAATGTCCGGTTTGCCCCTTAGGTGATCGAAGCTTTTTCCAAGCGACTTCAGCGATGAAGGCGCCAAAAACCTCATCCAGCGCGAGCCGAATATAAGAGCTTACCCGCCAATCACAATGCACATAAATTGTCCCATCCTTCGCCAACAAATCACGCATTAAGATTAAGCGCTCATAAATCATTGCAATGAATGAATCGGTCCCGCGCCCCCATGTGTCACGGTAGGCAATTTGCTCCAACAAGTTGGCTTCCTTGTGGAAGGTCTCGCCGCCGATCTCGATGTCCATACTAAAATCCGCCCCCACGTCAAAAGGCGGGTCGATGTAGATTAGCTTGAGACCGCCCGCATCCTCGATTTGCTGACGCAACGCACCCGCCTTCAGCGATGACAAGATCAACTTGTTATCGCCCCAGATTAGTTTGTTTGTCCAACCGTGCAACTGACGGCCACGACTATCGAATAAGTCTTCCTGCACCTTGGTTTCGGTGCGAGGCTCGTCAATGTGTTCGAGCGTTTGGAAGGGCAGTACCGTGGTGCATACGTCACGCGTCTTGCCATTCCAGACCAGCTCGACTTCGCGCTTGTCCTCGAACAGGATGAATCGGTATTTCTCTGGTAAGGATTTTCCTTGCTGAATCAACGTAACTAGATCGCGCTGCTCGGCTTCGCTCAAGTCGTAGGTTTTTTTGTCTTGACGTGCCATTCTCAGCCCTCTTGGTATTCACGAAAAGTTGTCGCCAGCCCCGCGAACGATGACGGCTTGTGCTGCTCGAAACTCTTCTGATCGACATAAACGAAATGGTAGCTTGGGCCGCCGTCGTCCTTGGTTGCTTCAGTGGCGTCTTCGCACCATTGACGTAGGCGTGCCATTTTCTGCGGCAGGTCAAGCTCCTCGCGACCTTTGGTTTCGACAACCCAGACCAAGCCATCCGTGGTGCGAACCAGAAAATCTGGCGTGTAGCTAGACAACTCGCCGTTGCCTCTAACGTATTCGATCTTGAAGCCTACGGCCATATAATTCTTGCCAAACGCCTGCACGTCAGGTGCAGCTTCTAGGAACGCTGCAAATGCGAGTTCGAGACCGTCGGCATTGACTTCGCCGACGATGCGATTGAAAACCGACTTTTTCGCCTGCACGAAGCCACGCGGCTCCGTTCTAAACGGCCGGGTGTCACGCAACCGAATGTACCCGTCAATACGCGAGCTACCGTCTTCGTAAATCGTCAGCGCGTTGATCGCAGCACGGAAGTTATCGACCACCACCTTGCCGACTTCCGGCTCGGACAGGTTACGTAGGATCACTGGGTCATCCAGATCGACAGCGCCGGTGAAAAGGTGATCTCGGACGAACGTCTTGACCTTGGGATAGAGTTGATCGTAACCGCCAACGAGACGCAAGTCTTTAAGAAGTTGGCGGGCAAAAAATGCAACCACAGAACGATATTCGCCAGGCCCAGCTCCATCCAGTTGCACGGTGTGATCTATCTCGGCGTCAAGCATGGTCTTGAAAATAATTTCCCGAGTTTCTTCCGGAGTAAATGCCTTGATGGCTAACTTAGCATTTCCAAATACTTCTGGCTGAAGCTCCGTCAGGTCTTTGAATTCCCGGTTAAAGCGCCTGGTCAAGCGCGGCAACGTGATGTCAAGCTCGTCGATATTTTTGTCAGGCGACTCCGTTTCAACTTCGACCACCAGCGAATCCTGCCGTTCCCGCCCGCCAGCACCACCCATTGGAACACGGTCGAAAGTGACGCCTTCGTTTTGGATAGACTCAACAAACTCCATGAAGGCAGGGGTGCCAATAACCGAGACGGTCTCGCGTTGGTCACTGCCGAAATACATACGCCGCAGGCCACGTCCGAGCGTCTGCTCGGGCAAGATGTTACTTTTGGCGGCATAGGCTCGTAGGCCGACGATGACGGTCACGTTGCGCACGTCCCAGCCTTCTTTAAGCATGAGAACCGACACAATCGCTTTGAAGGGCGATTTCCAAGTGTCAATTTCATTCGACTGCTTACGCAAAACCGCTAACTCTTCCTTGTTCTTGCTGGATGCGGCTTCGGAAATCTCCCCGTTGGCTTTAGTGTGGATCACCAGCACCCCGTCCTCCAATTCGACGCATATCTTTTTCAGGTACTCACCCACTTCGTCACAATTCTTGGTGTCGTCTACCATCACAAATAGCACAGCCTTCTTGCCTAGCTTTTCGTGCTCGGCGTAGCTCTTGCGCCACTCTTCAATGCCAAGCTGAAGATAATCAGCATACTTCTCGGTAATGATCGGGCTTTTTTGTTCGGTGAGCTTGGCTCGGCTGGCAGCATCTGGCAATACCGGATGCTTCACGACGTTCTGGGCAATGGCCTCGACCAAGGGGTAGTCGCTCACGGTTTGCACGAAGATCGCGCCGTTGTCGTGACGAGGTGTAGCCGTCACGTCAACCTGCATTGCCAAGCGTAGGTCCTTTTGCAGCAACCGATGATGTATGTCCTGGATACATTGAAACCACGCTAGGCGGCTGTCGTGGATGTGGTGTGCCTCGTCGTTAAATACAGCGAGTTCGTCGATCTCGCGCACGATCTCGCCAAGATCAGTATTGCTATCGGTTGTCTTGCCAACTGGCTTCGCGCCGAACGGAGCAAGAAAATAGTCGCGCAAATCGTCATCGTCGAGGGATGGGTCCTGCACGTCGCCCAGATAGACCCTGTGGATGTTGGTCAAAAAGAGATTCCCTGTTGGGCGCACGATGCGCACATCGTCCTGAATGTGCAGCGCAATCTGAAAGTCATCCCGCCAGTTGTGGCCCGCATGTCCATTGTCTGGCAGCACTGGGTCATTGAAGAATATACGTAGCCCGTCGAAATCGGTCCGCAGGCGGTCGAGCACAATGATGTTCGGCGCGATCAACAAGAAATTGCGTGCCAGCATAGAGCCCGCCTCGTAGAGCTTGTGAAAATAGCTCCAGGCGATCAGCAGCGATAGCACCTTCGTCTTACCAGCGCCCGTAGCCATTTTGACCACGAAACGCGGCCAGTCCTCATCGAACATGTTACTGGATACCGCGCCGGAGGCATCGAAACGCAATAGGTCGAATTTGTCGCGTGCGCCACGCACGTCATAGAGCCAGATGACACTCTCGACCGCTTCGCGTTGCGCGAAGTAGTAGCGAAACTGGCTCGGCGAGCCTTCCGATTGTTCAACAAGGTGGTCAGTTTCAAACCACCATGCCAGAAGCGCACGCGATGTGCCGGACGCGCCTGCATATCCCGCATCCCGCCACGCCTTCACCTCTTCACGCACCTTCGCCACCAGCGGCGGAAGCAGCTTTTCGTAGGCCGTACTGCGAAGTTCTTCCGCCGCAGGAAACCAACGTTGTTCTGTATTCAACGTTTCGTAGGGTGACAGGGGGAAGTTTGGATGCAATGCCATTTGATCGGTGTTCCTCTTTCTTGTTGTTCTACCCGCCTGGTTTCGCTGTCACAAAACATGTTTTCCGACATGGCGAAATCACACGTCCGCGCTGTTTTCCATGTACGTATAGAAATACACGGAAAACAGTGTCGCTATGATATACCATACGCAAATCACTCACTTAGGGTTTTCGTACATGCTTGTCGGTTACATGCGGGTATCGTCCGAGTCGGATAGCAAGACCGCCATCGAGCAGCGCAACGCGCTCATGGCGGCTGGCGTCGATAGCCGGCATTTATTTGAAGACCATGGTACGGGCGCCAAAGATGAGCGACCAGGATTGACGGATGCGCTGGCGGTCGTACAACCTGGTGACATTCTGGTGGTCTGGAAACTGGACCGACTGGGCCGTTCGTTATCGCATCTGTTGTCCATCGTCAACTCGTTGAAAAAGAAGCAAGCTGCCATCCGCTCGCTTTCCGAGGGAATGGACACTACGATGCCCTCCGGCGAGTTGTTCTTCCAAATATTTGGAGTTTTGGCCCAGTACGAAAAAGCATTGGCGCAAGAACGGGTCGTCGTGGGCTTGGCTGCGGCCAAGCGGCGTGGACGGGTTGGCGGACGGCCACCCATCATTGCTGGCGAGAAATTAGAGGCGATCACCACTGCGTTAAGAAGTGGCATGTCGAAGGCGGCTGTCTGCCGTAATTTCGGCGTCAAACGAACCACATTGATTGAAACGCTCGCTCGACTTGGCTGGCCGGACTCAATCCGCGCCGAGGATGGACACGATTGCCCACTGAACGACCTATAATTGGTCAAGGAGGACTCGAATGAAAACCCTTGAAAACCTGATTCTTAGCGATACCTTCACGGAAGCGGCAAGGCAAGCAGTGAAAATAGCGGTTGCTGAGGCAGATGCTGCGAACTTGACAAAAGCATACGAGCCTGCCTTTTCGCTGGCACGAAGCTCAGTTGGCGAAAAAATTCCGACCAGCGATGCGCAATAGATTGGTGTAACTCAATAGCAGTTGATGGTGGAGCGACATGCCCCCCGCGAGCGTCCCACGTCCTCTGCTACTGAAATAGCGCCAGCGCCGGGCTGGCGGCTGGACTACTGAAGCGTCGGCATTCCGTGCTATTCAACAATATTTTCATTAGATGAGATTTGCATATGGGAACACGCTTTGGCCGTCACGCAGCTGACGGCACAACTGAATATCACGACAGCAAGGAATCCTTGATCCAGGCCGAACGCCGCGAAAGCCGCGAAGCTCGGGCCGGTTTATTTGGATTTATCGGACTGTTGATCGGCGGAGTTCTTGCCTATGTTGCATTCCTCAAACTGGGTGGCATGGCATTGCCTAAGTGGATTCGCTTTACTGGAGTCATCGTCGGCGCCGGCATGAGTGCATATGTGTTTGCCAAACTTTCCAACCTCATATGGAACCTGATTTTGATGGCCATTCTTGTCGCCATCGTCTTCGGTATCGGCTCGGCCATCTGGCGAGCTGTGTGAATTAACAGCGTAAAAGTAGTCTGGCGCAACCTTTCAGGTCGCAACCAGTTATTCATCCCCTGGCAAATACGCTTCAGAAGAAGCGCGTCCTTCGTCACCCACAAGCCAAACGGGCACCGCATCATCGAATGCTTCCGCAACGTTTTCCGCATCCCAAAGTTCGAGCGGTGACACCACAATTTCGTCTGCGTCATCGTCCTGCCACGCCAAATAGCGTTCGGCGCCGATTGCCAGAACGTATCGCAGCACGCCGGCACCTCGGTTTTGCAGCGTGTCGTCAAACACGTGGCGAATGGACATTTTCCGGGCCATCGTCACTATTGCTGAAGCAATTTCAATACTGCTTTGCATTGTCAATTCTCCTCGTCAGAAATTCCGCAAATTCATTGATCGCCGGCTTCCCCTGCTGGCAAAAGTGGTCGGCCGCCATCGTCTGGAAAAGTGACACTGCATTTCGGCGCCGCATTCCAATTCGTGCAGTACCAGAACAGTCCATTTTTTCCTTCCTTGCATTTCAGGCGACCAGTGCTGCATTTCGGGCACGGTTCCGCAAGGCGGTCGTTGGCGTCCATGTACGCCGTTACTTTCGCTTTGCTTTGCGAAACGAACAGCATCGGCAGTTGCTCCAAGAATTTCTTGTTGCGCTCCACCATGAGCGCGTGCGCCGCGACTTTGTCCGGCGGGGTCGGCAATGTGAACGCCAACCACTCACGCAGGCCGTCAAGCATGCCGACCACCAACTGCTGTTCTGCACGGTCCTTTTCCACCTGGCGGCCGAGCCGATTGATCGCGGTCGCGATCCTCATTTCCACTTCGGACAAGTAGTCCTTTTAATCCTGCTGCCGCAGGAAGTCAGTGATCGCGCCACGGATGAGATGCCCGACCGGCAACCCGATCCCGCCCGACCGCTCCTCCAGCTGCCGCCGCTGCTCATCGTCCAAGCGCACTGAATATGTCCGTTTTGCCGCCATGAATACCTCCAAAATCCGTATTGCAAGTACGTGTTGCGTTCGCAATACTATTCTTCAAAACGCAGTACGCGGCAAAGCCGCATGCTGCAACGTAAAACCAAGAAAACAGCGGCGGAGCGCAATACCCCCTTTATGTTCCCCTAAGAAAAATAGTCTGGGGTTGCGTAGTACGATTTCCACCCAACTGCGAACACGGCTCCGACACCGCGCCATCAAGTGCCACCACTGCTCCGCCGCCGCCCATTGCCACAACAGAAAGAAGGCTGCCATCGGCGCCGTTACCTCTTTTTATGCAAAACGGAGGCGTGTACACGCTTCCTTTCGACGTGAAGCCTCGGCGTCTCGCTTAGCCGATTGACACCGTTTTGTAATCTTTTTGTAATCCTGCTGGAACCGCCGTGTAACCCTCTTGTAATCGAATTGGTATCTCGTGTGATCGATCTGTAACCTCTTTGTTTTTGGCGCCGCAGTTCGTGGGGCGACATCGACGCCAAAAAGGCTAAACAATTACGGTCCCCTTGCGCTCGCCCAACATGCGAATTTTGTCGAGGACTCGTTTGTTGCCTCTGCGTCTCGGCGGCGTCGGCACGGGCAAGTTCTCCTCCCGATAGGCCGCTTTGATTTCATCCCACTTGGCCTGCAATGCCGTTATCGCTTCCTCGTAACCAGCAGCCTCGGCCCTTGCTCCTGGGTGCTCCTGGAGCCACGCCGTCCAAGCCGTAGAGCCACGTCGCACCGAAGGGAATATCTCCACGGCGAACCCGTCAATTTTCAATGCCTTTTTCATTCGGATTCCTTCTCGTCAATGTGATGACTGACTCATCAATATTCATTTCAAATTCGATTACTCAGTCATCGGATTTGCCTACACTTCCCCGTGATGCGTCTGGATTGAGCCGCCCGCCGCGCCGCCAGTCTTCTCCATTTCACGGAGCACCTGTTTTGCTGCGTCGGCCGCGATACTCGCGCCCGCCGGGGATGGACTTACCGGATGCGAACCTGGAGTGCCGCTGTTTCCCCCGCTTGCGGCCGGCGATGTGGGGGCCGCAGGCGCGCTTATAGAACTTCTGGGTGCATCGGTGGCAGGCGCGCTCGCCGAATCTGCCGGCGTGGCCGTAGAGGACGGTGCTGACGGCATAGCGGTGGTTTGTTCCGCAACGGGCAAAACCGGGCCACTCATTCCACCGCTCGCTCCATCACTAGGCGCAGGCGGCGTTTCGCGTGTTGATGCCGGCGGCGTGACAGCGCTGGCCGGCGGTTGATCCGCGCTCGGGGCCGGCGGAACCAAGCTTGGCGGTCCAGCTGGCGATGCGGGTGCTGCTGGCTGCCCACCAGGAACTGAGGCAACCGGATTGCCAGCTGCTTTTGCCTCCCGGATGTTTGCTGTTTTGGCGTCAATCCGATTTGCCAGTTGACCGCCAGCTGATTGAGCACCGAGCCCCTTCACCTTGCCCATTGCGGCCTCGCCAACGGCGCTGCCAATCGCGCCGGCTGCGCCGGCCGTGGTCGCCATCACTCCACTTGCCCCTTTTTCACGTGCCTGGCCGATAGCGGATTGGCCGGCTTTGATTGCACCGGCGACGCCGTTGGCAGCACCGGTTCCAAGCGCATAGGCCCCGCCCGCCACAGCGCCGATTGCACCGCCGGCGACCAAGCCCGCGCCGACACCATCGCCAGCAGACAAGGAAGCGGTCCCGCCCAAGAGGTCAGACGCCAAGGTAGGAACCTTTAACGTCAACATCAGCAGCAGCACCGAGCCGGCCAACACAGTCCAGATCGGCGCGAGGTTGGTCAAGGACAGGTTCGCAATCTCGGTGCCGAATGCGGCCGCGAGCGTAGTGCCGACTGCGATAATGAAGTAGATCGCCATGAATCGAACGCCATACACAATTGGCGTAGTGATGACTTTCATAGCCATGTCTCGGGTGAACGTCAGCGCGCCAAATGCCAGGACAATCGGATAGACGGCAAGATAGAACCAGAGCTGCACCCATGCGACGGCGAACTGGGCGGCCAGAATCGCGAAGCAGACCACGATGATGATGAGCGCCATGCCGATCAGGATCGCCGCGAACGGATTGCTCATCGCTGCGATTCCGGCCGGGACCGGCACGCCCATCACCGTGGAACTATCCGAAAACTTTGTCATCATCAGATTCACCAGGTCGATGCCTTGCCAGAACACGTCGCCGGGGCTGATTGCCGATGTGCCGGCGCCAGTCTTCCCGATCTGGATGAAGCTATTGACGAAGGCGAGCGGAACGCTTGGATTGTTGATGATCCAAACTACGAGGCCGATCCACATGATGCGCATGATGACGGCGGTGCCGATTTCGATGGTGTCGGCATTCTTGAAGATGCGGTTTAGCACCAGCCAAGCGATATCGAGCGTGAACAGGGTATAGGTCAGCTTCAGGGCAATGGCGGTAATATTCTGTCCGAACTGCGTAGCAGCCGTTTGATACTGCGTCATGATTGAACCCAGATCGTACTCGGGGCCTGCAAAGGCCGGAGAGGCAACCAATAGAAGGCAAGCGACCAGCACCCACAACTTTCTGTTCTTCATGGCTAGTACCCCTTAAAGCCGCTTTGGCCCGGTTTGCGCACCGTGCCGTCGCCCTGGTGGGTAAGTTTCTTCATGGCGGCATCCTGCTCTTTTTGGCGTTGCATTGCTTCTTCATCCGCTTTGCTGTGGCACCCCGTCAGGAGTGAAAATATCGCGACGATCAAAATGGCAGCGGCGAGGGAACCCCATTTCTTTTGTCGGCGCGTTAGGTTTCTGGTCAGATCATTTAGCGTTTGCATTTGATGATTCCCCCTGGTTAGAAGTTCGTGAATCCGCTTTGGCCGGACTGCCGTACCGTCCCATTGCCTTGCTTCATGAGGGTCTGCGTCGCGTCGGTCTGGTCGGCTTGAACTTGTGCCTGGGCGGCCAAGTAGTTCGACTGCGATTGCGTTTGAGCGGCCAGCAGTTGGCGCAGCTTTTGGAGTTGATCAATCGTCTGTGACGCGATCATATTGCCGGCCTGGATGGCCTGTAACGAACCTTGCGAGCCACCTGACATACCTTGAATCTGCTGGATTGCTGCGCGCTCGCTGGTAAACTGCGAGGCGTTCAGGCCAGCTGACTGTAAGGCCGAATTCAGACCGTCCATGGCTTGGCCAATCAGTGCTTTGTACTTGTTTCCGTAATTGGTCGCGCCAGCGCTTTTTGCATACCCAGGATAGGCAGCGCGAAACGTTTGGTCGATATTGCCGGCCGCATAGCTGATCGCGGTGGTCTGCGATACAAGCTGCGCCAGTTGGGTCAAGTCCTGCTGCGCTTGACCCCAAAGCTGTTGCGGGGCATTCAGCAAATTTTTCAACTGCTGCTGTTCCATCTGGACCTGCTGAATCGCCTGCTGGACCTGTTGATACATTTGTGCCGACTGTGTGACCAGCTCGAAGTTGTTCAGAATTTGTGTTATCTCGGTCGAGCCGCCGTTGCCGGCGACGCTGCCGGCATGGGCCATGGACATGACCACTGTGCCTGCAAGTACGCCCAGAATGTGTTTTCGCATCGTTGCATGAGTCATAGCTATTTCTCCTTTGGTTTCATTGATTGAATTTCCCGACATGCCGATGACAGCGACACGTCCGACGTGCGTAAAAGTCCGTGTTGGCGGACATGGTTAAGAAAAGGTTAAAGACTGGTTAGCGCCTGTGGAAAATCACGGCAAAGCCAGGCCAGGACTCGCGCTCGTCGCGTCTGCGCGTACTTCATGGGGCTACACTTGCGAACCTCATCAGGCGGTAGTGCTTACTTCATACGGCGGCAGTTCGTCCTTCAAAGGGCGGTACTCCGTACCTCATACGGCGGTAGCACTGGTATGCTGGCGCCGAAGCAAACGGCAAGATCACGCACGCGCCACGACGACCAACTCGCCCTGGATGACGCTTCCTTTTTTTAGAAATCCGACGCGCTCCAGCTCGACCAATGCGGCCATCGCCAGTTGCTTGAATTTGCGCGGACTGCCGGTGCCGCAACCGCACCCTCGTTGCAACGTGCTCAACTTGATCGGAACGGGCTTGCGGTGCGACGCGTAATATCCATGCAACCACGTCGCCAATCCCGACGGCAGTGCCAGACGTTGCTCCCAGAGTAGGTAGGTAAAATGCACGCTTCCAAAGAGATCAACCAGCTCGGGCGCGATGAACACCCGCCACTTCGGCAGACGTTTTCCTGTTGACTCGTCCTGCCATTCAAACCGTGGGATCATCGAAAGACTGACACCGTGCGCGAGCCGTTTTGAGTAGATAGATAGTGCTGTGGCTTGCATCCGTTGAAGGCTTTCAAGCAGCCGCGCAGTGTGGCCGGCGTTCGGCTTGCCCTTTGTAAGCCGCAGCGCTTTTATCATGCTGTAGCCGGTGAATTCAATCGGCGCTCCTGCGGGCAACCCCTTCGCCAGGTGGATTAGCTGCAGCCAGACCAATTCGTCGTTCTGGCGAAGCTCTTCGCCGGTGAAAGTGATGCGAGCAAACTGATCGATGATCGCGATGGACTCGTTCTTGAAGTAGCGCCGAGGCTCATTGCGGTTTCGAGCGTTGAAGAGTGCCGAACGCAAGATTTCGTTCGGCATGCATCTGATCTCGTCGGCCCACAAGGGAAGCTGGCGCGCCATCATCGGACTCGGAAGTTCAGCCTGACGGGGCCGCGCCTTGGCACGGGCTGCCACGTCTTCCACGTACTTGAGCAAGTCGTTGGACGCCGGCGCAACTACCTCGCGGATGGAACGGAAGGTCATGTTTCAGTTCGTTTTCGAGGAGACGATGAGAGTCACTGCATACGTCCTATTGGCCGTTCAGAACCTGAGCAATTTCCGCCGTCCTGAAGTACAGCCGACGCCCGACCTTCACCTTCGCCAGGTTGAGGCGCTGCGCACTTTCACCGTTCGAGCGAAGAAATACGCGAACGCTTTCCGGCGACCGATCAAGAACCGACGAGAGAGCTGTGACCGACATCAACGGCCCATATTTTGTTACCAGTGTTTCTTCGATGGTCATGACTAAACCTTCCTTTCTATGGCTGCGTATGGCATTGCGTTGTAAGATGGAAGGATGTTAAATCTCGACCCCACAGAATTTAAGGGGGGCAAAACTACGAGTTTCGCCCCCCCTGCACCGGATATGACAGGCCGGCAAGCATGCCCGTCAGCCCACGCTCGTCGTTCGGCTGAGGTATTGGTTTTAGGAAAAGCCAGAAAGAAAGGCGGCCGCCCCAGCCGGACGGAGGATGAAACTAATCGTTTGGCGATTAGGATTAAGGCTTGGTTTTACGCCGTCGCGAAGTCGCTTGATGAGGTGAAGGCACGCCCGAAGGTTATTGGTCGCAAAATGCAGCTGTTATCCGAAGCGGCCGGCGACTACGACAGCAATCATGCAGAAGGAGATCGCTGGAAAAACTACAAAAAAGGGACGCAACGGCCGGATAGCGACACATTGGATTTTGTCGAAACAGTTGCGCCGGGAACAGCGGAAATTTTCTTGGATGGTCCGGCGGGACTATGGAGGGCATTGTGGGGCGACGTTAACGCCGTCGATCTGCCCGAAGATACGGCGGAGTCCCTTTTCGATGTGCTGCCCGCCGCGTTCGACCTCACTTGGCTTACCGCGCTGCTCACAGCGTGGCGAAAAAGAGCTGATGTATCAAAATTCGGTTGGGCAGGCAAAGCGACGGACGGATTCTATGAAGCCGTGACTTTAGCCTTGAGCCAACCGGCGATAAGGACTCAGCTAGAAGCCCTCCATGCGTGGTCGCATGTGCTTGAGTCAGTCAGGGCGCAGGAGCAAGCCCAACTGCTGCTCGATACGGGAAAAATACAAGAGCTTTTGGCGGCCGGTTCGTACTTTACGAAAAACCCGATTCGAGATTATCTCGACGATCCGCTTGAATTTTTTGCCAAATCACTCAGCTATCAAGCGAAGTCGTCATCGAAGCTAAAGCTTGTTTGACGAGGCCAAGAAAATTCATTTTGAAACGGCGACTGAGTTACTGCCAATAGTGAGCGCCCGGCTGCGAAGGCCTTGTCGTATTCGCGTGCCAGCGTTTCAGCGGTGCGACTGCAGAGACGCCAGTTCGGAAAGGTATTGCCCCAGATCAGCGACACAAGCCTGCCGCAGCAAGTCGGCCACGCGCATTGAGCGGGCCTCGTTTTTGGGCAGTAAAACCGCCTTGGCGTTTTCAAAAGGGCGCGGCAGATGATGCCACAGCCAAGTGGCACGAAAAGCCACCATGGCATCGTGGAAGCCCAGAGATATGTTGGTTTCGTCCGAGATGACGAACATCTCGAAGTCACGCCGTAACGAAGCGATGGCAACCGCGTTCAGGGAGTATGTGTATAGCTCCCCGCGCAGCGGCACCGGCGCAGGCAGACGCGCGGCGATGTACTTGGCCGCTGCAAAGTGATGCGAACCGCCGCTATTGATGAGGAAGAGGCGCCCGTCCCACAAATAGCGGCCGAAATGGTCGCTGCCCGGAGAGTGGATGATACGGATTTCCCGGTGCGCGAGATTTTTCTTCAACTTCTCGTGGGAGATCGCGTCGATCATGTCGGTAGAGTTTGTTTCGACCATCTCATCGGTGCTAACGAAGTCTCGAAGTTCAGACTTTGAGGCCGAAAAGCCATGTATCTCGGTTATGTCGCATGTCCAGTTTTCCGAGATTTCGCGCTGTCCAATCTGCTCGTACTCAGGCCGATGCAGAATGAAGCTACCGTACTCGCACTTGCCGCGCATTTTCCAGCCATGCAGTGTGCCGCGTCGATGGCTCGGATAATGGTCATATGGCGATTCACCTAGATCGTTCCAACGCACAATGCTATGCGCGTCGATGCAACGCGGCGGGGCGTCGAGCGGCACCCGGACTTCGGGGTGTTCGGAGAGGAGGCGTAAAAGGCTGACCGGCGCGCCTAAATCCTCTCGAATGCTGTCGATTATTTTCTTGAATAGGTTTGGCAAAATAGTCTCGTTCAGGTGTTCGCGTTCTTGAGGCTATCAAGCTTCGCCACTAAGTCCTCGGCCCTCAAGTGCGTATATCGTCTCAACATCTGCATTGACTTGTGCCCGCTAATGGATGCCACTTCCTGGTCGCTCAACCCAGACTCCACCAGGCGGCTCACCGCCTCGTGGCGAAGATCATGAAACTTGAAGTCGGTGACGCCCACACCCTTCTTAACGTCCGCCCATACCTTGTTGAAGTTGTACGGCCGGCGCTTTCCATCTCGACCAGGCTCACCGTAAAAGATGAGGTCCGTTCCATCCGGCCGAACCGGATTATTTAGAGCAAGGCGAAAGCTTTCGGTGGCGGCCATCGAGAGCGGAACCGTGCGAGGCAGCGTATTTTTTGTTTCAATCAAGCGAACGATGCGGCGTTCAAGTTCGACCTGGGAGAGTCGCAGCGTCGCGATCTCGGACGACCGCATACCGGTTTCGATGGCGATGCGAACGATCCAGCTCAGCATCGGATTGGAGTGTTTATCGACGGCGGCCAAGAGGCGCGACTCTTCGTCAGCACTCAGGCGACGATTGCGGCCTGGCCCCGGCGAAGGACGGCGCAAATTCAGCACCGGATTGTACGGAAGGCCAAGCCCCCATTCCTTCACCGCAACGGTGAAGAGGTGGCCAATCAAGGCCAGATCGAGCCGTACCGTGTTTGCGGCGCGGGGCTGGGCCTTGCCGTCCTTCGGTCGATCTTCGCCGGCAAGCCGTGCATCGCGGTACTGCGCGATCAATTCTGTCGTGATCGCCGCCAGCGAGTATTTCCCGAAAAACTCGACCAAAGAGACGGCTCGGTTTTTCTCGGCATTCTGCGTGAGCGGCCGCTTCGTCGGCGTCACGTCAGCCAAATAACGCTTCATCGCCGCCGCAAACGTCATCCGCTCGGAAGGTCCACGCTGTATGAACAAGCCGCGCACCATCTCGTCTTCGGTTCGGCGCGACCAGTCGTCCGCGTCTTTCTTCAGGCGAAATGTCTTGATGGTGGTAGGCCATCCGGCCTTGCGGATGAGCGCTTTCCAGGTGCCCGAGGGGGTCTTTACAATGGTAGCCATTAACTCTCCAGTACTGTCGAATTTTGCTTACTGTACCGAAATTGTACCGGACCACGCCATAGAAGCGAAAAAAGGACTTAGATTTTCACCTAAGTCCTTGATTTTATTGGTGGGCCTCCCGTGAGTCGAACACGGCACCAACGGATTATGAGTCCGCTGCTCTAACCAAGCATGAGCTAGAGGCCCAGGGTGTTGCAGATGCGCTGGGAACCGGCTAGCCCCTCTTACACGCGCTCGCTTTTAAAACGAACTCGCGAGCATAAGGGCTAGCACAGCCGCTAGTCAAGCCTTAGTTGCCTTCTAAGAAGCTTTTCAGCTTGTCGGAACGGCTAGGATGACGCAGCTTGCGCAGGGCCTTGGCTTCGATCTGACGGATGCGCTCGCGCGTGACGTCGAACTGCTTGCCGACCTCTTCCAGCGTGTGGTCGGTCGACATTTCGATACCGAAGCGCATGCGCAGCACCTTGGCTTCGCGAGGCGTCAGCGAGTCGAGCACATCTTTGACGACGCCGCGCATCGACGCGTGCAGCGCCGCGTCGGACGGCGCCAGCGTATTGTTGTCCTCGATGAAGTCGCCCAGGTGCGAGTCGTCGTCGTCGCCGATCGGCGTCTCCATCGAAATCGGTTCCTTGGCGATCTTCATGATCTTGCGGATCTTATCTTCCGGCATTTCCATCTTGATGGCCAACGTCGCCGGATCCGGCTCGGCACCGGTTTCCTGCAGAATCTGGCGGGAAATACGGTTCATCTTGTTGATGGTTTCGATCATGTGCACCGGAATACGGATAGTGCGCGCCTGGTCGGCGATCGAGCGCGTGATGGCCTGGCGGATCCACCAGGTCGCATAGGTCGAGAACTTGTAGCCGCGACGGTATTCGAACTTGTCGACCGCCTTCATCAGGCCGATATTGCCTTCCTGAATCAGGTCGAGGAATTGGAGGCCGCGATTGGTGTACTTCTTGGCGATCGAGATCACCAGACGCAAGTTGGCCTCGGTCATTTCGCGCTTGGCCTTGCGCGCCTTCATTTCACCGGCCGCCATCTGGCGGTTGATGTTGCGCAAGTCCGGCAGCGGCAGCACGACGCGCGCTTGCAGGTCGATCAGGCGCTGCTGCAGTTCCTTGATCGTCGGAATGTTGCGGCCGAGGATGGCGCTGTATGCGTGGCCGGCGTTGACTTCGCCGTCGACCCAGTCCAGATTGGTTTCATTGCCCGGGAAGACCTTGATGAAGTGGGCGCGCGGCATGCCACACTTGTTGACGGCGACGTCGAGGATTTGCTTCTCGATGTGGCGCACTTCGTCGACCTGGCCGCGCAGGGTGTCGCACAGCTTTTCGACCACCTTGGCGGTGAAGCGGATGCCCAGCAGTTCGTACGAGATCGCTTCCTGGGCTTTGATGTAAGCCTTGGAGTTGTAGCCTTCCTTCTCGAAGGCGCGGCGCATCTTGTCAAACTGGGTGGAGATGACGTCGAACTTGTCGAGCGCGGCGTTCTTCAGCGCTTCGAGCTGTTCGGCCGAGAAACCGGCGGCACCCGAGGCGCTCGCTTCTTCCTCTTCCTCTTCTTCCTCTTCTTCCTCTTCCTCTTCCTCGTCGTCCTCTTCGGCCGGCGCGGCAACGACCGGCGCAGCGGCGACCTCGTCGCTATCATCGACCAGGCCGTCGACGATCTCGTCGATCTTGATCTCGTCGGCGCGGATGCGGTCGGAGGCGGCAATGATCTCGGCGATCGTCACCGGGCAGGCCGAGATGGCCTGAATCATGTCCTTGAGGCCGTCTTCGATGCGCTTGGCGATTTCGATCTCGCCCTCGCGCGTCAGCAGCTCGACCGAGCCCATCTCGCGCATGTACATGCGGACCGGGTCGGTGGTGCGGCCGAAATCGGAGTCGACCGTCGACAGCGCCGCCTCGGCGGCGGCCTCGGCTTCGTCGTCGCTGGTGACGGTGGCCACGTTGTCCGACAGCAGCAAGGTTTCGGCGTCCGGCGCGTGCTCGTAGACGGCGATGCCCATGTCGTTGAAGGTGCCGATGATGCCCTCGATCGCTTCCGGATCGACGATGTTCTCTGGCAGGTGGTCATTGATCTCGGCGTACGTGAGGAAGCCGCGTTCCTTGCCGAACTTGATCAGGGTCTTGAGTTTCTGGCGGCGGCGTTCGAGCTCTTCCTCGGTCGCTTCGGTGTCCGACGAGAAGGCGTCCTTGAGCAACGCCTTTTCCTTGGCCTTGCGGTCCTTGGCCTTGGCCTTGTCGACGGCCTTGAGCTCGGCGCGTTCGACCGCGTTCAGCGCGGCGACTTCGTCGTTTTCTGGCTGGAATTCTTTCGGTTTGCGCCCGCGCCGGCCCGGCACTTTGACCGATGGCAGCACGTAGCCCGAGGTATCGATGGCCGCGAGCGTGGCGGCGTCCGTGGTCTGGCTGACCACGGGCGGGTTGCCGCTGGCGACGCGCGTTTCCGACTTGTCCGCGGTTTTGGCGGATTGGGCGGTCACTTTGCTCGGCTTTGCAGCCGCTTTGGATTCAGGTTTCTTGATTGGCACAGGCGCTTTCGATTACACAACGACTTGCTTATTTAGGATAAAGTTTCTTGCGGTTCAATTTTTTTGGAACCTACGTCTTCGAACTTGCCGAGCAGTTCGACAATACTACGACTTACTTACACCCGGTCAGACCGATCGACGTCCACAGAAATCCACCGCTGTCGGCAAAATTCTACTGCATCCGGACACGTGCGTGGGGGCAAGAAACCATGACTAGGTTAGACAGCAAACAGAAGGTCCGCTGATAGCGTCCCCACGGGAGGTTCGCCGACTAAACCAAAGCTGGCCCTGGCCGCCGACACTGCGTCTTTCCATGTCGATCAAGAGCCTAACTTACTGAAAACAAACACACTCTGAACAAAAAACGATGCCAAAAGATACAACACTTAGCGTTTTATTATAGCACGCCACTTTTCAATATCCAGAGGGAAGAGCCCCACTTCCCCCGCCGGAAACATGACAAAAAGATGACATCCAAAAACGCATTGCAACTCCACTCCATCGCACCGCAACATTATCGGTTCGCCAACTCCGCCTGCGCTTCGCGCAATAGTTGGTCTTGCTGCGAAGTCAGCTCCCGATAGCGCACGCCAATCTCGTCGGATGACAGGCCGGCGGCGAACAACTGACTCAATTCCTGCTTCAACGCGTCGTTTTTGACCTGGCGGATCGCTCCGCGCAGGAACGCCCGCACCGCATCAAAATCGGACTCGGACTCCTTGACCACTTCGGCGATGATGCCGTCGTACTCGTCTCCCTGCGATTTCAAATGTTGCGCGAACGCCGCAAAACTGCCGTTCGGGCCCATCGCCTGCGCCGCGCCCACCAGTTGCGCCAGCCGCTCCGCCGGCTCGGCGCCGAAGAATTCGAAGGCCTTCAACGCCGCCGCATCGATATCGAGCGACAACGGCGGATGCGCCACCAGCAGCCGTACGATCTGCAATTCCAGCCCGACCGGCACCGGACGCCCGCTGCGGGGCGGTGCCTTGCGGGCCACCGCGACCGGCTTGGCCAGCTCGAACAGCACCTCGATCTCGGACGGCGTGGTCTGCGTCAGCTGCGCCAGGCCGCGCACGATCTGCAGCCGCAACGCCGTCGGCGTCATGGATTGCAGCAAGGGCTTGGCGTCGAACTGCGCGCGCGCCCTGCCCTCCGGACTTTGCAAATCATGCTCGCCGACCACTTCCTTGATCAGGAACTGCGACAGCGGCATCGCCTCATGGATCTCCTGCTCGAACGCTTCCTTGCCATGCGCGCGGACATAGCTGTCCGGGTCGTGCTCGGTCGGCAGGAACAGGAACTTGATGGTCTTGTTGTCCGTCACGTGCGGCAGACAGGCTTCCAGCGCGCGCCGTGCGGCGCGGCGGCCGGCCTTGTCGCCGTCGAAACTGAAAATCACCATGTCGGTCTGACGCAACAATTTCTGTACATGATGGGTGGTGCAGGCCGTGCCCAAGGTCGCCACCGCTTGCGGGAACCCCATCTGCGCCAGCGCCACCACATCCATATAGCCTTCCGTCACCAGCACGTAACCCGCGTCGCGGATCGCCTGGCGCGCTTCGAACAAGCCATACAACTCGAATCCCTTTGAAAATAAAGGCGTTTCCGGAGAATTCAAGTACTTTGGTTCGCCATGGTCGAGGACCCGGCCGCCAAAGGCGATGACCTGGCCTTTGGTATTCTTAATAGGAAACATGATCCGCTCGCGGAAGCGGTCGTAGCGTTTGCGGTTGCCGCCATCCTCGTCGACCTTGTCGATGACCAGGCCGGCCTCGGCCAGCGCGACCGCCTCGTAGTCGGGGAAGATGCTTTTCAAGCCGTCCCAGCCGGCCGGCGCGTAGCCCAGGCCGAAGCGGGCGGCGATTTCGCCGGTCAGGCCGCGATTTTTCAGGTAGGCGATGGCGTCGGTGGCGCCGCGTAGCTGGGCGCGGTAAAAGTCGCACGCCTGGGTCATCGCGTCGGACAAGGCCAGGCTTTGGGCCTGCATCTGGGCGCGTTGCGCCGGCGGGATCTTGTCATCCTGCTCGGGCACCACCATGCCGACGTTCTGCGCCAGGTCCTTGACGGCGTCGACAAAGCCCATGCCGGAGTATTCGATCAGGAAGCCGATCGAGGTGCCGTGGGCGCCGCAGCCGAAGCAATGGTAAAACTGTTTGGTCGGGCTGACGGTGAAGCTGGGCGACTTTTCACTATGGAACGGGCACAGGCCCATGAAATTCGCACCGCCTTTTTTCAGCTGCACGTAGCGTCCGACAACGTCGACGATATCGACGCGGTTCAACAAATCGGAGATAAAAGATTGTGGGATCACAGGGCTGAGCGGTCGGGTAATTTTTCAGACTATACCGCCGCGCCGATCCGGTTTTGATGCGAATCAAGGCACGGCGGAGGTAAAAACAGCGCCAGGTTACAACAACCCGGCGGCATGCTGATTATGCCGGGGACAACGCCTTTTTGACCAGTGCCGACACGACGGTCATGTCGGCGCGCCCGGCCAGCTTAGGCTTGACGATGGCCATGACCTTGCCCATGTCCTGCGGACCGGCGGCGCCCGAGGCGGCCACGGCCGCAGCCACTTCGGCGGCGATTTCCTCGTCCGACAGGCCGGCGGGCATGTAGGCGGTCAGCACGACCAGCTCGGCTTTTTCGATGTCGGCCAGATCCTGGCGGTTGCCGGCTTCGAACTGGGTGATCGAATCCTTGCGCTGCTTGATCATTTTTTCCACGATGGCGACGGTCTGGTCGTCGTTGACCTCGATACGCTCGTCGACTTCCTTGCGCTTGATCTCGGCCAGGATCAGGCGGATGGTGGCCAGGCGCGACGCTTCCTTGGCGCGCATCGCGTTTTTCATGTCTTCGGTGATTTGTTCTCTCAGGCCCATGTGGATTTCCCTCGGTAAATGATGGTGTATAAATGCGAAAACCCGCTGCGGATGACCGGAGCGGGTATCTTCTAAAACTCAACCCGCGGCGCAAGCGCCATGCTGCCGGGTTGGGTCTGCGTAAAGCAGAATTAGAACAGTTTTTTCGGCAGTTGCTGGCTGCGGATGCGCTTGTAATGACGCTTCACGGCAGCTGCCAGCTTGCGCTTACGCTCAGCCGTTGGCTTTTCGTAGAACTCGCGTGCGCGCAGTTCGGTCAGCAGACCGGTTTTTTCGATGGTGCGTTTGAAGCGACGCATTGCGACTTCGAACGGCTCGTTTTCTTTAAGGCGAATAGTGGTCATGTAAAAATTCAAACCGTTTGAGGTTATAGGGAGAAAGAGACTATAGCAGCTTTTGCAGCAAAATGGAACCCCACAGGCCGCGTGGACGGCCCGTCGTGTGGTTTTCCCTGCAAAAACAATGCGGCATCAGTGACACAACCTGAGGCAATCTTTCTATAACTTCAACGATTGCACAAGCGCCGCTACAGCAGGAACGACGAGTATATCAGACGGACTGCCCCGCCGCCACACCCGATGCCCACGCCCACTGGAAATTGTAGCCGCCCAGCCAGCCGGTGACGTCCACCGCCTCGCCGATGAAGTACAGGCCCGGCACCTTGTTGACCATCATGGTCTGCTGCGACAGCTCGCGGGTATCGACGCCGCCGCGCGTCACTTCGGCCTTTTTATAGCCTTCCGAACCGTTCGGCGTCAGCGTCCACTGGTTGATCGCGGCGCCAAGCTTGCGCAGATGCGCGTCGGGCATGTCGGCCAGGCGCGCGTCCAGCGCGAAACCGTGCGCCAGCAGCAAACCTTCGGCCAGGCGCGCCGGCAGCCATTGCGACAGCACATTGCCCAGCTGCTTCTTGATCGTGCCCTTGCCTTCGATCAAGGTAGCGGCCAGGTCCAGTTCAGGGATCAGGTTGATGACGATCGGCGTGCCCGGCGTCCAGTAGCTGGAAATTTGCAGGATCGCCGGACCCGACAGGCCACGGTGCGTGAACAGCAAGTCTTCGCGGAAGCGCCCGCCGGTCGGATTGCGGCCCTTGAAGGAACCGGTCTCGACATCGACTTCCAGCGCGATGCCGGCCATTTCAACGAACGGTGCCCACGCTTGCGGGTCGAAGGTCAGCGGCACCAGCGCCGGGCGCGGCTCGACCATGCGCAGTTCGAACTGCTGGGCGATGCGGTAGCCGAAGTCGGTCGCACCGATTTTCGGGATCGACAGGCCGCCGGTGGCGATCACCACGCTATCGGCTTCGATCGTGCCGCTATCGGTCTGCAGGATAAAGCCGCCCTCGCCGCCTTGTGCGACGCTTTCGACCTTGCACGGCATCCACCAGTGGACGTCGCCGGCGGCGCATTCGTCCTTGAGCATGTCGATGATCTGTTCGGCCGAGTCGTCGCAGAACAGCTGGCCGCGATGCTTCTCGTGGTAACCGATACGGTGCTTCTTGACCAGCGCGACAAAGTCGGCGGCCGTGTAGCGCGACAAGGCGCTCTTGCAGAAGTGGGGATTCTCGGACAGGAAATTGGCCGGACCGGCATTGATGTTGGTAAAGTTGCAGCGCCCGCCGCCGGAGATGCGGATTTTCTCGGCCAGCTTGGTCGCATGGTCGACCAGCACCACGCGCTTGCCGCGCTGGGCCGCCGTCGCCGCACACATCATGCCGGCTGCGCCCGCGCCGATTACTGCCACATCAAACTTTGCCATATTGAGTTCCCATCAGATAAGGGGCGGTATTGTACGCGAGTCGCGCGGCCCGCCCCACGCTGCCGATTTACTCGATCGGCTCGCTGACCCGCTGGCGCGACTGCAAAGTGCGCGACACCAGCAGGCACTGCGCCACCTGCTCGGCGATCGACGGCGGCACCGGCACGTCGCCGCGCAGCACCGAGGCGATCCACTCGGCGGTGGCCGCCGCGCTCTTATCTTCCGGCAGCAACGGCAGCTCGCCGACCTGGGTTTGCTTGGGCACCAGGGTCGTACGCAGGCCGCCGTGGAACCAGTCGATCTGCTGCGCCTTGTTGGCGTTGGCCACGGTTTCGCCCTCGGTGCCGCGCATCAGGAAGGCGTCGCCGCGCTCGTGCAGCGCCGACGTGGTGAAATATTCTCCCAGCATTTCCAGGTATTCCGGGTGGGTATAGGACACCAGCCGCAGCGCCGGTCCGGCGAACGGCTGCATGATCTTGACCAGGGTATGGGTCGAATTGCGCACGCCCAGCCGGCGCCGCAGCGACAGCATATACGCCAGCTTCGGCGCCAGCGCGTCGATGGTGATGAAGGCGACGTGGCCCTTGGCCATCTCCTCCTCGGCCTCGGCGCGGTGCCGCACCGATGGCACGCCCAGCGCCTCGAACACCTCGGCGCTGGCGACGCGGCCGAGGTCGTGCGCGACGCCGTGCACCAGCACCGGCACGCCTTCGCGTGCCAGCAGCATGGCCAGCAGCGGCGTCAGGTTGGCCATCTTGCGGGCGCCGTTATAGCTTGGAATACACACCGGCGCGAACTGCCCGGGCGGCGCCGTCAGCGGTTCGAACGAGCCCTCGGCCGCGTCGAGGAAGCCGGCGATTTCCTCCACCGATTCGCCCTTGATGCGCATGGACAGCAAAATGCCGCCCAGCTCCAGGTCGGACACGCGTCCGTCCAGCATGGCTTGGTAGAGGTCTTGGGCGTCGTCGCGCGTCATGCTGCGGGCGCCGTTTTTGCCGCGGCCGATCTCCTTGATGAGTCGGGCGGCGAGGAAGGGTTCAGTGTTCGATATCGTCATGACGTCAAGCTTAAACGATTTTGCCGAAATGTGAAAAAACCTTACTGGCGGAACCGGTATTAGCTAATTCGGCTACACTATCTATCCCCCAGAAAAGAAATACAGTCCAATCATGATTTCCCCAGACATCGAAAATATCAACGTCACCTCGTTCGCGCCAATGCCGTCGCCCGAGGCCCTGCACGCCAAGCTGCCGCTGACCGACAGCGCGTCCGAGACCGTCATGAAGGGCCGCGAAGCCTTGCGCAACATCATCGACCGCCAGGACAAGCGGCTGTTCGTCGTCGTCGGCCCGTGCTCGATCCACGACCCGGTCGCCGGCCTGGACTACGCCCGCCGCCTGAAGGCGCTGCAGGCCGAAGTGGCCGACACCATGCTGCTGGTGATGCGGGTGTATTTCGAAAAGCCGCGCACCACGACCGGCTGGAAGGGTTATATCAACGATCCGGACATGGACGATTCGTTCCGCGTCAATGTCGGCATGGAAAAGGCGCGCCAGTTCCTGCTGGACGTCTGCGAACTGGGCCTGCCGACCGCGACCGAGGCGCTGGACCCGATCTCGCCGCAATACCTGGGCGACCTGATCGCCTGGACCGCGATCGGCGCGCGCACCACCGAATCGCAGACCCACCGCGAAATGTCGTCGGGCCTGTCGACGCCGGTCGGCTTCAAGAACGGCACCGACGGCGACATCAGCATCGCCATCAACGCCATCCTGTCGTCGGCGCATCCGCACGCGTTCCTGGGTATCAATGCGCAAGGCAATGTATCGATCGTGCGCACGCGCGGCAACGCCTACGGCCACGTGGTGCTGCGCGGCGGCGACGGCCGTCCGAACTACGATTCGGTGTCGATCGCGATCGCCGAGCAGGCGCTGGCCAAGGCAAAGTTGCCGGCCAACCTGGTGGTCGATTGCTCGCACGCCAACAGCTACAAAAAGCCGGAACTGCAACCGCTGGTGATGGGCGACGTCATCCATCAAGTGGTGCAGGGCAACCAGTCGCTGGTGGGCGTGATGATCGAATCGAACATCGTCGGCGGCAACCAGAAGATCCCGGCCGATCTGAGCCAGCTGAAATACGGATGCTCTGTGACCGACGGCTGCATCGATTGGGAAACCACCGAAAAGATGCTGCGCGACGCACATCAGCAGTTGCTGAAGCGCCCTTAAGCTAGCCGAAGGCCATCACCCTGGTGGCCACGCCGAACGAGCCGGCCAGCGCCGCCTCGGCCTTGCTGGCCGGGGCGCCCAACTCCTCCAGGTCCAGGTAGACCTTGCAATCCTCCACCTTGACGGAATAGCGCCGCGCAACGCTCTCGCGCGGCTCGACGTCGACCGTCTCAAGCACGGCGAACACGCTTTCCTCGTCGGTGCGGAACAGCGCCACGCCCGGCAATTCCTGCCAAGCCAGTCCACGCGGCACAAGGCGCGCCCCGCTCAGCGGCACATCCTTCACTTTGCAAATCAGCTTCCATTGTTCCGACATAGCGCCCTCCGGCTGTCAACTTTCAGATCCTTCTCTAAGCAAAACTGGTGCCACACGGCAAATACGTTAAATCGAGGTAAAACACTGTCCGAACGGCAAAACCGCGCACCCGGCCGGTGCGGTGCCCGCATCGAGTGGTGCAGCGGCGCAAGGTCAACGGGCGCGCTTTCCATTACAATGGCGGATTACCCTTTCACCTTGCAGCCCTTTCATGATCGTTCTCGGCGTCGAATCCTCCTGTGATGAAACCGGCCTTGCGCTGTACGACACGCAACACGGACTGCTCTCCCACGCCCTGTATTCGCAGGTGACGATGCACGAGGAATACGGCGGCGTGGTGCCGGAGCTGGCCTCGCGCGACCACATCCGCCGCGCCATTCCGCTGCTGACGCAGACCCTGGAAAGCGCCGGCAAGTCGCTGGCCGACATCGACGCCATCGCCTACACGCAAGGCCCCGGCCTGGCCGGCGCGTTGCTGGTGGGTTCGTCGGTCGCGTGCAGCCTCGGCCTGGCGCTGGACAAGCCGGTGTTGGGCGTGCACCATCTGGAAGGCCATCTGCTGTCGCCGCTGCTGGCGTCGCAGCCGCCGGAGTTTCCGTTCATCGCGCTGCTGGTGTCGGGCGGCCACACGCAACTGATGCGGGTGGACGGCGTCGGCCAGTACACCTTGCTGGGCGAAACTTTGGATGATGCCGCCGGCGAGGCGTTCGACAAATCGGCCAAGCTGCTGGGCCTGGGCTATCCGGGCGGACCGGCGATCTCCCGCCTGGCCGAGTTCGGTGATCCGACGGCCTACAAGCTGCCGCGCCCGATGCTGCACACCAAGGATTTCAATTTCAGCTTCTCCGGCCTGAAGACGGCGGTGCTGACGGTCGTGAAGAATCATGACGAGAAGGTCATCGCCAATATTTGCGAGCAGGACAAGGCCAACATCGCGCGCGGTTTCGTCGATGCGATCGTCGAGGTGCTGACGGCCAAGTGCGTGTCGGCGCTCAAGCACACGGGGTTGAAGCGATTGGTGATTGCCGGCGGGGTTGGGGCCAACTCCCAGCTGCGGGCCTCGCTGAACGAAGCCGCCGCCAAGAAGAAGTTCAAGGTGTACTACCCGGAACTGGAGTTTTGCACCGATAACGGCGCGATGATCGCCTTCGCGGGCGCGATGCGGTTGATGATCAACCCGGACGCGGCCAAACGCGATTATTCGTTCAACGTACGGCCGCGCTGGCCCTTGGACGAGATCAAGGTGGTGTGATCAGCTTAGCCTTGGGCGAAGGCCATCGAGGCCAGCACGGCCAGACCAACCAGCGGAATCAGGTATTTGCCCTTGACCTTGCTCAGGGACACGCCACGCGCGGCGATACGTTCGCTGCGCGAACGGTGCTCGTCCGCCGACGATTCATGGAACAGATTCGATTTTGCTTTGTCTTCAGTTGCGTTCATAACGTTCCTCCTTAAGATTCGATCTTCTTCCTTTCTCAATAGCAATGCAATTGTCGTGCCAAGAAGATTGGACAAAGTTTGTCCTAATCGATCTATTCTAGAGATTTTTGTCTCAAAGACACCACACGATACGGCTAGGCAAGCACTAAAAACGTGCATCCGCACCATTATTGTCGATGGGGGACCGAGAAATCGAGGGGACACGTAGGGCGGAATTACGGCGTTCCGCCTAATCCGCCTACGTGGAAAAGTGGTAATTTTAATGCTTTGGTAGAAGCAAATCCTCACGCGGATAGCCCCAACCCGGTACGCCTTGCGGACAGGCAGCCGCAGGCGCGATGTGCAACGTGGTGAAATTCCCACGCGGCGTCAAAGCAAACCGATAATCCGACAATTCGCCCTTGGTCAGGTCCAGCCACGGCGCGCGACCGAAACGCAGCCAGGCGTCGGCCTGGCAATTGCCGTTCTTCAACGCACGCAGCGCGGCGAGACTGCCGTCCTTGGTCTCGAACTGCATCACCGACGACGACAACGCCTGCGCGGACTGCGATTCCACCAGCGCCGCCGGACAGGAAAGCGGCGCCAACCAGGTCGGTGCGACGCTCGCCACTCCGCGCCGCAAGCGATAGCTACCGGCCGCCTCGTGGCTTTCCACGCTGATATAACTCCAGCACAAAGGCTGCGACGGATATGCCGTCATCACCACGTCGAGCACGCGCGACGACGAATCGGCCTGATGCAGCGCCGAGACGATCAACCGCCGCCCCAGCTGCGAAGCGGCGCCCTGCACCGCGATAAAGCCGATACCGACGCCCAGCGCCAGCAGCAGCCCGGCCCTGCCGTTGGCGCCGGCCCGCCACTGGGCCGCGCCGCACGCCAGTGCGATCAGCAGCAACGCGGCCACCGACGGCCAGCCCAGATATTCCCTCGACGCGAAGAACACCAGCGCCGCGAACAAGCCGGCAAACCCCAGCCAGCGCGCCAAGCGCCAGCGCATGATCAGCGCCATCGGCGTGCCGATCGCCACCCAGAACAGCGGTTCGACGATGAACACCATGTCGCCGAAGAACCAGCGGCCGCTGAACGGATACCACGGATGCACGCCGTACGAGTTGGTGTAGTCCATCAACAGATGCAGCGCGAAGCCTGTCGTGATGCTTGCCGCCAGGCCCCAGCGCGCCGTGCGGCTGGACTGGAGCAGCGCCCGCGCCGACGGCCAGCACAGCCACAGCAGCGCCGCCAGCAGCAAGGCCTGCGGCAACGCCAGCAAGACGGTATGCGTATGGCCGCGATGGTGCAGCAGATAGCCCAGCGGGTCGGGCAGCAGCCGGGTCAGGAACAGGTCCAGGTCGGGAAAATTGCTGGCCAGCGCGCACGAGACCAGCAACAAGCGGTGCCGCACGCGCTGCGAGCTGTCATCCGCTTCGCGCGGCAAGCTGCGGTGCACCAGTTCTCCAACGCCAAAACCGATGATGCTGTGGGTAAAATTATCCATTTGCTAGACGCGCTCGGACCGAACAGTCAACCCCGGCAAATACCGTACTGCCAATAACACCGTCATCTAGCGCTGCACGTCCACGCCGCGCCAGAACGCGATGTGGTCCTTGATTTGCGCCGCCTTGTCCAACGGCTGCGAGTAATACCAGGCGGCGTTTTCGTTGTCCTTGCCGTCGACGCTGACGGTGTAATAGCTGGCCGTCCCTTTCCACGGGCAGCGGCTGCTGTGGTCGCTCGGCTTCAGGTATTCGGACTTGACCGCCGATGGCGGGAAGTAGACGTTGTTCTCGACGATTTCGACTTCGTCGTCGCTCGCTTGCGCGATGACGGCGCCGTTCCAGGTGGCAGTGGGCATCAGGTAATTCCTTTCAGTGTCGTTCAAGGACCGCGCCCTCGACGCGGTTGCGTCCGGCATGCTTGGCGCGGTAGAGGGCGGCGTCGGCCTGGCGCAGCAGGCTCTCGGCGTCGGCGATTTCCATGTGGTCGAACGCGCCGACGCCGAAGCTGGCCGTGACCGGCAGCGGCCGCGCGCCCGCGTAATGCAGCTGCGCCTCGATCTTGCCGCGCAAGGTCTCGGCGAACTTGAGCGCCCCGTCCAGCGGCGTGTTGGGCAGGATCACGCACAATTCCTCGCCGCCGTAGCGGCCGGCGATGTCGATCACGCGCACGCTTTCGCGCAACAGGCGGCCGACGCCGGCCAGCACCTGGTCGCCAACCGAATGGCCGTGTTCGTCGTTGATGCGCTTGAAGTGGTCCAGGTCGATCATCACCGCCGACAACGGCGAGCGGAAGCGCTTGGCGCGCGCCGCCTCGAAGCGCAGCCGCTGCAGCAGCGAGCGGCGGTTGTGCAGGCCGGTCAGCTCGTCGGTGGTGGCCAGCAGCTCGAGCTCGCGCACGGCGTCGGCCAGGGTGCGTTCGCTGGCGCGCAATTCGATCAGCGCCATCACCTGGCGTCCCAGCCGCGACAGGATCGAGCGCTGCTCCTCGTCCAGGCCGCCCGGCTTGGTATCCATCACGCACAAGGTGCCGATGGCGAAACCGTCCGACGACGTCAGCGCCACGCTGCTGTACATGCGCATATGCGGCGCGTTGACGGTCAGGGCCATCCGCGCGGTGCGGTAGTCCTCGGTCAGGTCGGGAATCTCGGTGGCGGCCTCGCCCAATACCGCCAGCGAGCAGTAGCTCTCGCCGCGCGGCAGCTCGCCCATGTGCATGCCCGCGCAGGATTTGATCCACACCCGGTCGGCGTCGACCAGCGACACGAATGCGTAGGGAACGTTGCAAATGCGCGCCGCCAGCTCGGTGAGGAAGCTGAAGTCTTCGCAGGCGGGGGTATCGAGGATGTCGTAGCGGTGCAGCGCGGCCAGACGGAACTGGTCGGCTGGCGGGCGGGAGGTGGTCAGCGTGTGTACGTTGTCTGCGGCCAACATGGGGTCCCCGGGGTAGCGACGCGATTTTATTATAAGTGGATGCTGCCAGTTAATTTTATAACAAAACCAGGAGTCGCGGACATCCGCCCCGGCGCTGACCCGCAAATTATTTAGGGTTGCGCCATGATCTCGCGCAGCGCCTTTTCAAACACGGCGGCCGGCTGGCCGCCCGAGATCAAATGGCGTTCGTTGATGATCACGGCCGGCACCGAGTTGATGCCATGGCGCTGGAAGAACTGCTCGCGCTCGCGCACGTCGGCGGCATAACGGCCCGATTGCAGCACCTCGGCGGCCACGGCCGTGTCCAGCCCCACCTCGCCGGCCACGCGCAGCAGCACCTCGTGGGAGCTGGGGTCGTCGCCCAGCGTGAAGTAGGCGGCGAACAGCGCCTCCTTCAGCGCGCGCTGCTTGCCCTCGCCTTCGGTCTCGGCCCAATGCAGCAGGCGGTGGGCGTCGAAGGTATTGTAGATGCGGCTGCGTTTGTGCATGGCAAAATCGAAGCCCACCTCGGCGCCGCGCGCGCGGATCATACTGCGCGCCTGGTCCTGCTGTTCTGGCGTCGAGCCGTACTTCTCGGTCAGGTGTTCGTCGATGTTCTGGCCTTCGGGGGCCATCTGGGGATTGAGTTCGAACGGCTGGAAATGCAGGCTGACGTCCGCCTCGCCACCGATATTGTCCAGCGCTTGTTCCAGCGACTTGAGGCCGATCGCGCACCAGGGACAGGAAACGTCGGAGACGAAATCGATTTTGACAGGAGTGCTCATGCGGGGGCCTTTGCTGAAAGTGATAAGTCAGCATATAGCGGCGCTCGTCTCAAATTCAAGCGCCGTTCCCTCGAAGACTTTATTTTTTGGCTTTGGCGGCGTCTTTGCTCTTGCTGCCGATGCGGCTTTCCTTGCCCGCGATCAAGTTCGAGATATTCTTACGATGACGGAAAATCAACAACACGCACATGATGAACACGGCGGCCAGCTGCGGATCGAAGCCGAACAGCAAGCCGTAGTAGAACGGCGCGAACAGCGCCGCGATCAGCGCCGCCAGCGACGAGTAACGGAACGCGAACGCCACCGCCAGCCACGTCACAAAGGTCGCCAGGCCCAGCCAGGGGTTCAGGCCAAGCAGCACGCCCAGCGCGGTCGCCACGCCCTTGCCGCCGACAAAGCGGAAGAACACCGGCCACAGGTGGCCCAGGAACACCGCGAGCGCCACCAGCGCGATGGTGGCGTCGCCGATCTGTAACTGTTGCTCAAAACGCATCGCCAGCCACACCGCCAGCCAGCCCTTGGCGCCGTCGCCGATCAAGGTCACGATGGCCGCCGCCTTGTTACCGCTGCGCAAAACATTGGTGGCGCCGGGGTTTTTGGAACCGTAGGTGCGGGGATCGGCGATGCCGAACAACTTGCTCGTGATCACGGCAAACGAGATCGAGCCGAGCAGATAAGCGGCCACGGTCATCCAAACTGTATTCATTGTTTCCTCAAAAAATGTGACATCCCCACGGGGGACCCAAGAATATACACTGCCAGCGCTCAGTCGGCCAGAGCGCAGTGGACCGGCTTGGCCCCCAGTAGGTCGACCAGCACTTGCGGCGCGATGCCGACCAGATATCCCTTCCTGCCGCCATTGATATAAATGGTTTCCAGCGCAAGGATGCTATCCTCGACGTACACCGGCAGCGCCTTGCGGGTGCCGAACGGCGAGGTGCCGCCGATCTGGTAGCCGCTGTGGCGCGTGGCCACGTCCGGTTTGCAGGGCTCGACCGACTTGCAGCCGATGCCGCGCGCCAGGTTCTTGGTCGACACCTTGCAGTCGCCGTGCATCAGCACGATCAACGGTTTGGCGGTCTCGTCCTGCATCACCAGGGTCTTGACGACGTGGTGTTCGTCCACGCCCAGCTCGCGCGAGGACACGCTGGTGCCGCCGTGCTCCTCGTAGTTGTAGGGATGCTCGGTGAAAATGACCTTGTGCTTGCGCAGAAACTGCGTCGCCGGGGTCTCGGAGATGTGCTCTTTTTTGGCCATGCGTGATACGCTGTTCGTGAAGGTTGTCGTCTACAGGAGTTTCTCATTATGCAGCAGGAAATTCGCTTTGCCACTTTCAATGTTTGCAATCTTTCCCAGCCTGGGGCGAAATTGTACGACAACTTGGCGCCGCTCACGCCGGACCAATACCAGGCCAAGGTGGTGTGGACGGCCCAGCAGCTCGACCAGCTCGACGCCGACGTCATCGGGTTGCAGGAAGTGTTCTCGATGGCGGCGCTGCGCGACGTGCTGGCCGCCAGCCGCCGCTACCGCGACGCGTCGCTGTCCGGCTTCGATCCGGCGCCCGATCCGCACACCGGCGAGCCGCGCCTGACGCCGCAAGTGGCGCTGATTTCGCGCCTGCCGCTGGCGGCGCCCGCCCACGCCTACCAGCTGTTCCCCGACGGCGTCGCCATGCCCGAGGGTAACCGCGACGCCGACCGCTTCGCCCGCGCGCCGCTGCACGCGCAGGTGGTCTTGCCGGACCAGCGCATCATCGACGTGCTGGTGATCCACCTCAAATCCAAGCGCCCCGACTACCGCCACGGCGACCCGGGCGACGAGGCCATGCTGTACGCGCAGGCCAACCTGCGCTCGCTGATACGGCGCGGCACCGAGGCGGTGGCGCTGCGCGCGCTGCTGAGCCAGATGGACCGCGACGGCCGCCGCCCGCGCATCGTGCTGGGCGACTTCAACGACACCGCCGACGCCGTCACCACCACCATCGTCATGGGCTCGGGCTGCGTCGGGCTGGCCGACGAGGAATTGAGTGGCCGGCTGTTCGACAGCAACCAGATCCAGCGCGGCCGCGACCGCCTGCGCCACGTCGGCTACACCAACATCCACGAGGGCCATTACATGACCATCGACCACGTGCTGGTGTCGGAGGAATTCAACCCGGCGTCGCGCTTCGCGGTCGGCGAGGTGATGGACGTGACGTACCTGAACGACCACCTGTTGCAGGCCAAGCCGGAGGCGTCCGACCACGGCCAGGTGCTGGTGCGGGTGCGCATGTACGACGAGCGGCGCGGCCGCGAACGCGCCACCGAGATGTAGCTGGCGTTGACGCGGTGACACGTAGATACCGTCTTGATCGTCAAGACTGAATGGCAAAATTTTTATCGTAAGCCCGTCCAGTCTTGACGACACCGAAGCACAAATGTGCGAGCTTGCGCATGGCAGCCCCAATGGCGGACATTTTGGATTTGCCGCGCTCAAGCAAGCGCTCGTAGAGTGCCTTAATGTGTGGATTGCGTTTTACTGCCACGATTGCTGGCATGTACAGCAGCTTCCTCAAATGGGCCGGCCCGGCTTTGGACATACGTGGCGGTACGCGAACCGAGGTTCCAGACTCCCAGCTGACCGGAATCAGGCCAAGGTAAGCGGCAAGCTGCTCCCCACTTTTAAAGTCACGCCCGGCCAGCAGGCAAGTCATGTGATTCGAAACCCGTTCCCCCACGCCTGGAATGGAGTTCAACAATTCTCTTTTACCGCGCATGTCCGGGTCGTTATCTATCAGGTCATCGATGCATTTTTGCAGCCGCTTTAACTCGGCCTCGATGAATTTGATTGACCCCTCCACCGACTCAGTAACCAACTGGGGCGTCTCAGTAGCCTCCAGTTTTTCCTGTCGATTCTTCTCACGCAGCAGATCGTCGGCGACGGCGTCACGTCGTGCCAGCAAGGCTTTAAGGGTGCGTGCTGCGGCCGACGGTGGTTCCCAAGGCGCGGGCTTGTGCTCGGCGCCAAAGCGAGCCAGGACCTGGCTGTCCATCTTATCCGTCTTGGTTTTCACGTTGATTCCACCAGCATATTTTCGAAGCTGGACGGGATTAACCAATGAAATAGTGAGACCGGCGTCGACAAAAAAGAAGGCGGCCAACTCGTGATACACCCCGGTGGGCTCCATGATGATGTGTGGCGACGGCGCGTCGTTTTTCTTCAACCAGTCCAACAGCTTTTGGAATCCCTCAGCTGTGTTCGGGATTACCTTCGTCTTTACTTTGCCGCTGTCAGCGTTGCGCAAGGCGCAGTCTAGTTTTGCTTTGGAAACATCAATGCCGAGATAGAACATAATCTAAAATATCTTGAAGTTGATCAATCACACCCACTCACCTTGTACATACAGGGTCATTGCCCTTGGCTACCGTCCAGTGTCGAATAATTGGTGTGGAGGAGAGGTGAAGGGCCTAATCTACGTGACAAGGTCGAGCCTTCAGGGCGGATACAGGATGTCCCTCACCTCAGTTAATGGTAGCTAACCACTAACTCGTTCAAGATACAAGGGCGGATTAGGCGGTACGCCGTAATCCGCCGATGCGTGCGCCGCCGAAACGCACGCATTGGCGGATTACGCTGCGCTAATCCGCCCTACGTGCTTTAGAAGTGTTTTGGGTTACCTCAACCATCTAGCAGACCGCCTAAACCGTCGAGGCTTCCGCTTACCCGCGCATAGCGCCCTTGATACTGGTCGCAGCCATGTTCGCGCAGGAAGCGCAGCTGCGCCTCGGTCTGCACGCCCTCGGCCAGCACCGTCAGCCCCAGGCTGTGCGCCATGGCGATGATGGCGTTGACCACCGGCGCGTGCACGACCGAATTCCCCTCCCCCTCCCCCTCCCCTTCGCCGATGCCGCTGACGAACGACAGGTCGATCTTCACCTTATCCAGCGGATATTCCTTCAGATGCCCCACCCGCGTGTAGCCGGTGCCGAAATCGTCCAGCGCCAGCCGCACGCCCAGCGTCCGCAGCGCGCCCAGGGTGACGGACGCGCCCGCGCTGTGCTTCATCAGCATCGCCTCGGTCAGCTCCAGCTGCAGCAGCGCCGGCGGCAGGCCGGACGCCGCCAGCGCGGCGCGCACCTTGTCGACCAGGTTCTTTTGCAAAAACTGCGTCTGCGACAGGTTCACGCCCACCACCAGCGGATGGCCGGCGTCGCGCCAGCGCCGCGCCGCCAGGCAGGCCTGCTCCAGCACCCACTCGCCGATCCGCACCATCAGCCCGCTGTCCTCGGCGACGCCGATGAAGCGCTCGGGCCGCAGCAATCCCAACGTCGGATGGCGCCAGCGTATCAGCGCCTCGGCCCCCAGCGGCTCGCCGCTGGCAATGTCGACCTCGGCCTCGTACTCCAGGATAAATTGCCGGTTGGTCAGCGCGCGCCGCAGTTCGTTCTCGAACGCCACGCGCTCGACGATCTGCGCGTTCATCTCCGGGCTGAAGAACTGGTAGCCGTTCCGGCCGCTTTCCTTGACGTGGTACATCGCCAGGTCGGCGTTTTTCATCAAGGTCTCGATGTCGGCGCCGTCGTCGGGAAAGATGCTGACGCCGATCGACGTGCTCACGTGCAGCCGGTGCGGCTCGAGCACGAACTCCTGGGCGATGGCCTGCTGGATGGTGGCCGCCACGTGCGCGGCTTGGGCGATGCTGCCGATATCGGCCAGGATGACGACGAACTCGTCGCCGCCCTGGCGGCTGACCGTGTCCACGCCGCGCACGCATTTGACCAGCCGCGCCGCCACCTCCTTGAGCAGCAAGTCGCCGACATGGTGGCCGAGCGTGTCGTTGATGTACTTGAAGCGGTCCAGGTCGAGGAACAGGATGGCGGCCATGCGCTGGTTGCGCCGGGCCGCCGCCAGCGCCAGGCTCATGCGGTCGAGCAGCAGCACGCGGTTCGGCAGGTCGGTCAGGAAATCGTGCTCGGCCAGATGGCGGGTGCGCGCCTCGGTACGGCGGCGGTCGGCGAGGTCGGTCATCAGCGCCAGGTACATCGTCAACTGCTCGGTGCGGCGCGCGGAAATATCGCGGATCGCCGTGTACAGCAACACGCCGTCCTCGTGCGCGACGGCCGTCATCAGTATCTCGGCCCAGAACTGGCGGCCCCGGCGGCCGACGCAGCACCATTCGAAGCGATGGTTGCCGTCGCCGTGGGCGCGCGCCGCCAGCTCGCACAGCAGCGGCGCCGACAGCACGCCCTCGGCCTGTCGCAGCGGCGAAAAGTCGGCCAGCGCCTGCCCGAGCATGTCCGCCGGCGCATCGCATTCGAACATGGCCAGCGCGGCCGGATTGGCACCGACGACGCGCCCGTCCCGCACCAGCAATATGGCGTCGCTGGTGTTTTCGTAGATCAGATGAAAGTCGACAGACACATGGGCCTCTTTTGGCGATCGCGCCCTCGCAGGCCTTCGCCATTCTTGCGCCTGCGGCGGAACCCCCATTGACTTGCCTCAAACACGCTTGATCCCGGTTTTATGCATTTCAGCCGCGCTTTTGCGCCACTCGTCGCATTTCGATGGCGACCGCCCTTGCAAATTCATAAAGTACCAACATGCGCGGTCCCTCCGGCGTCACAACATTCGCAGAAGAACGATATGAAAATTGAAACCTTGCCCCTTGCTTCGATGCCCACGGTCCGCAATAAAAACTGGCGCAAGCCGGTGGCTGTCCTGATCGTGCTGGGCCTGGCGGCCGGCGGCTGGACCGTCATGCGCGGCAACCAGGCCGCGCCGACGCCACCCGTGGCGCAGGCCGAGGGCAAGAAAGAGAAAAACAGGAAGTCTTCGAACTGGCCAGCGGCGACATCGCGGCCATCGATGCCAGATCATTGGCGGTCAGCTTGCCCTTATCCGGCTCGCTGGCGCCCCTGAGTTCGGCCACCATCAAGTCCAAGATCTCGGGCGTGGTGGAGGCCACCACGGTGCAGGAAGGCATGGCCGTCAGCGCCGGCCAGGTGCTGGCGCGCATCGACCAGGCCGACCTGCGCGCGCGCCTGCAACAGCAGCAGGCCATGCTCGACGAAGCCCAGGCCAAGCTGTCGATGGCGACCAAGAACGAAGCCAACAGCCAGGCGCTGCTGTCGCAAAAATACATCTCGCAAAACGCCTTCGATTCGACCCAGAACACGGTCGCGCTGGCGCGCGCCAACGTCAAGTCGGCCGCCGCGATGGTCGAGATCGCGCGCATCGCGCTTAACGACGGTATCATCAAGGCGCCCATCAGCGGCGTGGTCAGCAAGCGCCACGTGCAGGCCGGCGAGAAGCTGGCGCCGGACATGCCCATCTACAGCATCGTCAACCTGTCGGAACTGACCCTGGAGGCGCAGGTGCCGGCGTCGGAAATCCCGCGCGTGAAAGTCGGCCAGGACGTTCGCTTCAAGGTCGACGGCTTCCAGAAGCGCGAGTTCGCGGGCAAGGTGGCGCGTATCAATCCGGCCACCGAGGCCGGTTCGCGCGCGATGCTGGTCTACATCGCCGTGCGCAACGACGACAGCGCGCTGCGCGCCGGCATGTTCGCCAAGGGCAGCATCGTCACCGAGCGCTCCGGCGTCGCGCCCATCGTGCCGATGACGGCGCTGCGCGACGACCAGGGCAAGCAGGTGGTGTACAAGATCGAGAACGGCAAGGTGGTGGCGCAGCCCGTCAGCTTGGGCTTGCGCAACGACGACGAAGGCTATGTCGAAGTCACCGACGGCCTCGACAAGGGCGCCAATGTCATCGTCTCCAAGCTGAACGCGGTCAAGCCTGGCGCGCTGGTCAAGCTGCCCGCCTCAGCGACGCAGGCCGAGGGTAAAACCTTGGCCAAAGCGGCCATGCTGGCGAAAGGCTGATCATGTGGATCACTAAAACCAGTATCCAGAACCCGGTGTTCGCCACCATGGTGATGGTGGCGCTCGTGGTGCTGGGCATGTTCTCGTACCGCGAACTGGGCATGGAAGCGATGCCCAACGTCGACATTCCCGCCGCGATGATCGAGGTCAACTACCCGGGCGCGTCGCCCGAGGCGGTCGAGAACGACATCACGCGGCCGATCGAGGAAGCGGTCAACACCGTCAGCGGCATCAAGACCCTGCGCGCCAACTCGTGGGAAGGCCGCGCCGGCGTCTACGTCGACTTCGAGCTGTCGACCAATATGGACAAGGCGATGCAGGACATCCGCGACAAGATCGCAATGGTGCGCCCGCGCTTCCCGAAGGAAGCCAAGGACCCGTTCATCGTCCGCTTCGAGGGCGAGAACAGCCGCCCCATCGCCCAGATCGGCCTGACCGCCACCGCCCACACCTTGCGCGAACTGTCGACCATGGCCGACCAGGTCATCGGCAAGCGCTTCCAGGGCGTGGCCGGCGTCGGCCAGGTGCGCCTGAACGGCATGGCCGCGCGCCAGATCCTGATCAGCCTGCGTCCCAACGACCTGACCGCGCAAGCCATCGGCGTCGACGAGGTCATCGCCGCGATCCAGGCCACCAACACCAACCTGCCGGCCGGCTCGATCAGCTTCGCCGGCAACGAGCAGCTGGTGCGCGTCGAGAACAAGATGAAGGAGGCGCGCGACTTCAACAAGATCATCGTCGCCCGCCGCGCCAACGGCCCGGTCTACCTGGAACAGGTGGCCACGGTGATCGACGGCGCCCAGGAGGAGATGTCGATCTCGCGCCTGAACGGCCAGCGCGCCGTCACCATCGACATCACCAAGGTCCAGGACGCCAACGTGGTCGAGGTCGGCACGCGCATCCAGAAGGTGGTCGCCGAGCTGCAGAAGTCACTGCCGTCGGACATCACCTTGACCTTGCTCAACGACGAATCGGTCAAGGTGCAGAGCCAGCTCGACAACGTCAAGCGCACCATCGTCGAAGGCGCCGTGCTGACCATGGTCATCGTGTTCTTCTTCCTGCACTCGTGGCGCTCGACCATCATCACCGGGCTGACGTTGCCGATTTCGGTCATGGCCAGCTTCATCGCGATGAAGGTGTTCGGCTTCACCCTGAACTTCCTGACCCTGATGGCCCTGTCGCTGTGCATCGGCCTGCTGATCGACGACGCCATCGTGGTGCGCGAAAACATCGTGCGCCACCTGGGCCTGGGCAAGAACCACCGCAAGGCGGCCGAGGACGGCACCAACGAGATCGGCTTGGCCGTCATGGCCACCACCTTCGCGATCGTCGCCGTGTTCATTCCGGTGGCCTTCATGCAGGGCATCATCGGCCGCTTCTTCCTGCAGTTCGGCATCACGGTGGCGGTGGCGGTGATGGTGTCGCTGTTCGTCAGTTTCACGCTCGATCCGATGCTGTCGTCGGTGTGGCCCGATCCGGTCAAGGACCGCTTCAAGTACGTGCCGTGGCTGGGCCGCCTGATGCATTGGCTCGAAGGCGGCGTCGATAAGCTGCACGTGGTGTATGGCAAAGTCCTGGGACTGGCGCTGCGCTGGCGCAAGCTGACCCTGGCGTTCGCCTTCGCGCTGTTCGCCGGCAGCCTGATGCTGGTGCCGATGATCGGCGGCGAGATGATGCCGGAGCAGGACAACGGCTGGGTCAACCTGCAGATGAAAACGCCGGTCGGCTCCAGCCTGGAATACAACGACAACAAGGTGCAGCAGGTCGAGGCGGCGCTCAAGGAGTTCCCGGAGATCGCCAGCGTCATCGCGGTGGTCGGCACCGAGGACGGCCGCAACACGGCGCGCATCGACATGAAGCTGGTCGACCGCAAGACCCACAAGCGGCCGTCGCAGAAAGTCATGGAAGGCAAGATCCGCGAACGCTTGTCCAGGATCGCCGGCATCACGATGTCGGTCGGCTGGAAGCCGATCTTCATCGCCATCCTCGGCACCGACGAAGGCAAGCTCGACGCCGTGGCGCACCGTCTTATGGACAAGATGCGTCCGATCAAGGGTCTGGTCGACCTGGAGTACAGCCAGGAAGGCGCCAATCCGTCGACCACGGTCAAGATCAACAACGAGCTGGCCAGCGACCTGGGCCTTACCGTGCAGCAGATCGGCACCGCGCTGCGTCCGTTCGTGGCCGGCGACACCACCAGCCACTTCCTCGCCCCCGACGGCCAGAACTACGACGTCAACGTGCAGTTGCCCAAATCGGGCCGGCAGAAGGTGGCCGACCTGGCGGACCTGTCGCTGGCGTCGAGCAAGCTGGGCCCGGATGGGCGTCCGGTGATGGTGCCGCTGCGCCAGGTGGTCGACTTCGTGCCGTCGTTCAGCCCGCAGGTGCTCAAGCGCCAGGCGCTGCAGCGCCGGGTGGCGATCTACGCCAACACCGAGGGCCGTCCGGGCGGCGACGTCGACGGCGACGTGCGCAAGGCCATGAAGGAAATCGACTTGCCGGACGGCGTGCGCTTCGACGTCGGCGGCAACGCGCAGGAAATGGAAGAGAGCATGACGTCGGCCATGATCGCGCTCGGCATCGCGGTGATCTTCATCTACCTGGTGCTGGCGTCGCAGTTCGGCAGCTTCCTGCAGCCGGTGGCGATCATGATGTCGCTGCCGCTGTCGCTGATCGGCGTGCTGGTGGCGCTGCTGGCGACGGGCAGCACGTTGAACATCTTCTCGGTGATCGGTTTCATCATGCTGATGGGGCTGGTGACCAAGAACGCGATCTTGCTGGTGGACTTCACCAACCAGGCGCAGCGCGAGGGCGCGGGGCAGTTCGAGGCCATCATGAGCGCGGGCCAGGTGCGCTTGCGGCCGATTCTGATGACGACGTTGGCGATGGTGTTCGGCATGCTGCCGATGGCGATCGGCCTGGGCGAAGGCGGCGAAACGCAGGCGCCGATGGGCCGCGCGGTGATCGGCGGGGTGATCACGTCGACCATTTTGACGTTGGTGGTGGTGCCGGTGGCTTATACGTATCTGGACAACCTCGGCAAGCGCTGCGTGCGGTATTTCAAGCGCAGGCAGCATGAGGAACATGAGGAAGTCGTCGAGCACTTGCACGAAGTCAAACACCACGCCTGAACCGCATGAACGCCTGGGAGACACGTAGGGCGGATTAGGCGGCACGCCGTAATCCGCCAAGCGCCGCCGACAACGCATGCATGGCGGATTACGCGCTCCGCGCTAATCCGCCCTACGTGGAACCGCGGCCGGCTTGCTTCGGCTTACTCCTTGGCCGGCTCGGCGCTGGGCTCGCCGCCCTCTTCGTCGTCCTCGACCACTTCGCCCTCCTCGGCCAAGCCCGGGTTGGCCTTCAGCTCGGCCTTGCGCCGGGCTTTTTCATCCGCTTTTTTCTTCTTTTCCAGCTCGCGCTGACGTTTTTCGTACTGGAAGTTTGTCTTCGCCATTTGCTACCTCTTCTCTATCCGGTTGATTACCTGCTCACATTATGACGCAGATACGGCCGATGCAAGTTTTTCAGCCTCGGGGATGATGTTGCGCATGCAGATGTTTCAGGCGTTCCCGTGCGACGTGGGTGTAGATTTGCGTGGTGGAGATGTCCGAATGACCAAGCAATAACTGCACCACGCGCAGATCGGCGCCATGGTTGAGCAAGTGCGTGGCAAAAGCATGCCGCAAGGTGTGCGGCGACAACGGCGCCGTGATGCCTGCCTTCAACGCATGTTTTTTGATCACCACCCAGAACATCTGCCGCGTCATCGGGCCGCCGCGTCCGGTGACGAACAGCGCATCGTCGACCTGGCCGTTCAGGATCACGCCGCGCGCATCCTTGACGTAGCGCTCGATCCAGATCCTGGCCTGCTGGCCGAACGGCACCAGCCGCGTTTTCGCGCCCTTGCCGGTGATGCGCAGCACGCCGTCGTTCAGGCTCAGCTCCAGCATCTTGAGGTCCACCAACTCCGACACGCGCAAGCCGCTGGCGTACATCAGCTCCAGCATGGTGCGCTCGCGCAGGCCCAGCGGAGTATTGACGTCGGGCGCCGCCAGCAAGGCCTCAACTTGAATTTCGCTCAAGGTGTGGACGAAGCGGTGCGGCTGCTTGGCCGATACCAATTTGAGGCTGGGATCGTCGGTGATGCGGCGCTGTCGCAGCATCAACTGGTAAAAGCGCTTGATCACCGACAGCCGCCGGTTGGACGAGGTGGCCTTGCCGCTGTCCTCGTGGCGCGCGGCGATATAGCCCTGGATATCGTGCGTGGCCACGGCCGCCAGCCCGGCCACGTTGGGCCGCTGCGACTCGAGCCAGCGGGCGAACAGGCGCATGTCGCGCCGGTAGGCTTCGAGCGTGTTCTTCGACAGGCCGTCCTCCAACCACAGGCTGTCGCAGAACTCGTCGATCAGAGCAGTGTTGTCTGTTGCCATGCGTACTCGCTCGAACCTTCGTGGGCCAGCAGCCAGCGTTTGATGCCCAGCAGGTAGCCGTTGGGATCGTCGCTGTTGGCAAAGCCGCCCAGGCCGGCGGCGGAGGTGACGCGGTGGCACGGCACCACGATCGGGAACCAGTTGGCGCCGCAAGCCTGCCCCACCGCGCGCGGCGCCGAACCGATGTGCTTGGCGAGCTCGCCGTAGGTGCGAACGCTGCCGCGCGGAATGGAACTGATGGCGCCCCATACGGTCTTCTGGAAGTCGGTGCCGGCCTGCTTGAGCGGCAAGTCGAAGCGGTAATCGGCATCCGCACAATACGCTTGCAGTTGGGTAACCGCCTCCGCCGCCGTCGCGTCCTCGGCATCCTTTGCATCAAAATGGGGCGGCAGGTAACACAGCTCCGTGATCAGACCACTTGCGGTGCGCACTCCAATTTTCCCGAATGGCAATTCCACGATGGCAGAAAAAATTTCACGCTGCTGTTGTATATTCGTCACAGTTGATGCACCAAAAGGGGTCTTCGTTGATCTCAGCCGTTTTTCGCAACGCACCATGATGTTGCGTGTCCGCGACAACCTTTTTTGGTGGAAGTCGCGAAAGGCGTCCGGCGGCGGCGCGAAGGTTTTCACGCCGCGCCCGCATTGTAAATCGCCAGGCGAAAAAAAAACGCACCGAAAGGTGCGTTTTTAAACCTGCTTCACGTTCCCGGTCGTTTGCGTGTCCCCGTAGCGCGCTTGTGGCGGCCTGCAGCGACTATCACAACGACATTCTGTAAAACGTGTGTCTCCTCGATCGATTGCCGGTATTAAGTACCGTTTCTATCACACTCCCCACCTACAATTCCTTGCCCTTGCTACCGAACCAACTTTACTTATTCGGGAACCCCTGAGAGCGACGCCATCATAACGCATCTTTTTCGGTTTTTCCCGTTTTTTTCAGGTTGCAGCGCAGCGTTACTTTAAGAGTAAATTAAATTCGGGAGCCACAAAGAAATTTGTGGTACATATGTGACCAAGATCAAGAAGCCCAGCATTGTCAGTAGCCATGGCCACACGGCAACGGTCAATTCTGTTATGCCCATCTTGGTGATACCCGACGCCACGTACAGGTTCAGGCCGACCGGCGGATGGCACATCCCCACTTCCATGTTGACTACGATCAAGATCCCGAAGTGCACCGGATCGATGCCCAGTTTCATCGCCACCGGGAACAGAATCGGCGCCATGATCAGCACGATCGACGAGGGTTCCATGACGTTGCCGGCCAACAGCAGCAGCACGTTAACCACCAGCAGGAAAGTGATCACGCCCAGGCCCTGTCCGGTGATCCACTCGGCCATCGCCTGCGGAATGTTCTCACTGGTCATCAGGAACGAGAACAGGATGGCGTTGGTGATGATGTACAGCAGCATCGCCGACATGGCCGCCGAATCGAGCAGCACCTTGCCCACCTGCTTGAGCTTCAAGTCCTTGTAGACGAACACGGCGATGAAGAAGGCGTACACCGCCGCCATCGCGGCCGCCTCGGTCGGCGTGAACGCGCCGCTGTAGATGCCGCCCATGACGATGACGATCAGCAGCAGGCCCCAGGCGCTCTTGCGGAAGGTCGCCCAGCGCTCGCCCCAGCCGGCCTTGGGCATGCGCGGATAGTTGTTCTTGCGCGCCAGATACCAGGTGGTCAAGCCGAGGAAAAAGGCCAGCATAATGCCGGGCACCACGCCGGCCATGAACAGCTTGCCGACCGAGGTGTTGGTGGTGACCGAGTACATCACCATCACGATCGACGGCGGAATCAGGATGCCCAGCGCGCCCGAGGTGGTGATGACGCCGGCGCCGAACGCCTTCGGATAGCCCTGGCGCACCATGGCAGGCAGGATGATCGATCCGATCGCCACCACGGTGGCCGGCGACGAGCCCGACACCGCAGCAAACAAGGCGCAGGCCAGCACGCCGCCCAGCGCCAGGCCGCCGTGCCAGTGGCCGACCATCGACGTGGCGAAGTTGATCATGCGCCGCGCGACGCCGCCGTGGGTGAGGAAGTTGCCCGCCAAAATGAAGAACGGGATGGCCATGATCTCGAATTTCTCGATGCCGGTGAACAGCTTGAGCGCCACCGTATCGATCGGCACCTGGGTCATGGTGAACAGGAAGGTCAGCACCGTCAGGCCGAGCGAGATGGAGATCGGCATGCCGGTCAACATCAGGCCCAGCAGCAGCACGAAGATAATCAGGGCGTTCATGCTTTGGCTCCTTTGTCGGCCGACAGTTCTTCTTCCAGACCCTCGACGTGCGAATGGTCATGTTTGGGCAGGTCGCCGGTCTTGACGAAGGACACCAGCACCTGCAGGAAGCGGAAGCACATCAGGTAGGAGCCGAGCGGCACGGCCAGGTAGACGATCCACATCGGCATTTCGAGGTCGGCCGAGGTCTGGTCGGTCTGCGCCATGTGATGGACGAAGTTGGCGCCCAGGGTGCCGATGATGCCGGTGAACACCGCGCCAGCCAGCAGGCCGAACACGACGAACTTGGCGCGCCACGGCGTGCTCATGCGGTTGATCAGGACGTCGACGCCAACGTGGATGCCGGTGCGCACGCCATAGGCCGCGCCGAACTTGGCCATCCAGACGAACATGTAGATGCAGGCTTCCTGCGTCCAGCTGGTATTGAGTTGAATCAGGTAGTCCTGCAGGCCGGGGATCGGCAGGCCGGACAGGTACCGGTGTACGACCGAGATAAAGATCAGAATGGTGGCCACGCCCATGAGGGTCGCGATGAGCCATTCTTCGAGTCTATCGAGGAATTTCATGGAGGGATCCTTCAGTGAGGAATTGTGGACGGGGCGGCGAGCGCCGCCCCGTCAGGCAGGCTTATATTGCCGCTTTTATTTTGCCGCTTCTTTATTGATGGCCGAGATCAGGTCTTTGCCGATCCGGCTTTCCATCGATTGCTGTACCGGCAGCAGGGCCTTGCGCCACTCCGCCTGTTCTTTCACGCTCAAGGTGTAGATCTCGGTCTTGCCGGTCTTCTTGATCGCTTCGAGCGCCAGATCGTTGTCGCGCTGGGCGATGGCTTTCTCGAACGTGGTCGCCTCCTTCATCGCCTTGTCGAGCGCGGTGCGGATGTCCGGCGGCAGGCCGTCCCAGAACTTCTTGTTGACGATGACCGCGTAGCCCAGGTAGCCGTGGTTGGACACGGTCACGTACTTCTGCACTTCATGCATCTTCTGGGTGTACATGTTCGACGGCGGATTCTCGGTGCCGTCGACCACGCCGGTCTGCAGCGCTTGATACACTTCCGAGAACGCCAGCACCTGCGGGTTGGCGCCCAGCGCGCGCATCTGCGCGTCCAGCACTTTGGACGACTGGATGCGCAGTTTCAGGCCTTTGAAGTCGGCCGGCACGCGCAGCGGCTTGTTGGCCGACATGACCTTGAAGCCGTTATCCCAGAACGCCAGGCCGGTGATGCCCTTCGGCTCCAGCTTTTTCATCAGGCCCTTGCCGATTTCGCCTTCGGTGACGTTGTACAGCGCGGTTTTGGAAGGGAAGATGAACGGCAGGTCGAAGGCTTCGAATTCCTTCACGCCCAGCGGGCCGAACTTGGCCAGCGACGGCGCCAGCATTTGCACGGCGCCCAGCTGCAGCGCTTCGAGTTCTTCCTTGTCCTTGTACAGCTGGCTGTTCGGATAGACCTCGACCTTGACGCGGCCGTTGGTGGCTTTTTCGGCAAGTTGTTTAAACCGCTCTGCCGCCTGGCCTTTCGGGGTGTCGGTCGCCACGACGTGGCTGAATTTGATGACGATAGGCGCTTGCGCGTAGGCGTTAAAGCTCAATGCCGCGCTCAGCACGAGCAGTGCGTGTTTCAGTTTCATACGGTCTCCAGAGGGATGTAAAAGTACACTATTATTGTAGTTTGATAGATTCTTCAGGACAACGTCGCATTATTCAATTGTGGAAAACCACAATGACTCCGTTCCGCCAACGCTATACCCTGAGCGCCCATGACAAACCCGCATTCCCAGCCGCTCCCAGCCCGACGCCCCAGCGCAAACTCGACGCTGCGCTGGGTTTTGCCGATCGTGCTGGTGTTGTTTTTTCTGGCGATTTTGATCTGGCTGCCGTGGCAGGCGCGCCAGATGGAAAGCAACGAACGCCAGGAACAGCTGATCGCCGACACGCTCTGGGTTGAGCAAACGATACGCTTTCAATTAGGCAGGGACGAGGAAAGCCTGGCCGCGCTGGCGCAGGAGATCGGCATCGGGCGCCTGACGCCGCAGCAGGGCCACGACCGCCTGTCCCGAGTGCTCAAGAACGGCAAGGAACTACTGCGGGTGGTCTGGCTGCGGCCGGACGGCTCGCTGGTCGCCACCAGCGACCCGCAAGCGACGCCGGTGGTGTTGACCGCGGCCTCGCGCGCAACCATGGAGCTCACCCGCAAGACCCGCAACGCGATGTACACGCAGCCGGAGGTGCAAGCGGCCAACCCCTCAGCCGCGCCTTCGGAAGTGCTGATGGATTACCACGTGCCGCTGTTCAACGGCGCCGACTACCTGGGCGACCTGGTCGCCACCTATAAAACCAGCGCCCTGCTCGACGAAATGGTGCCGTGGTGGTTCGCGCAGGACAACCAGGTCACCTTGGTCGACCGCGACGACAAGGTGCTGGCGCGCCGCGCGGCGGCCGGCCCGGGGCACGGCGTCTACACCCACAAGCGCGCGCTCGACCTGCCCGGGGCCTCGGTGCGGCTGGTGACGGACAGCGTCAAGAGCGCGCCCAAGCTGCTGCCCAATTTGCTGGTCGGCTCGGTCATCGTGCTCTCACTCGGATTATTATGGAGCCTGGTGGCGCTGTGGGGCCACATCTCGCGCAGGCTCGCCGCCGAAGGCGCGCTGCGCCAGCAGATGTCGTTTCGCACCGCGATGGAAAATTCGCTGGTGACGGGCCTGCGCGCGCGCGACCTGGAAGGACGCATCACCTACGTCAATCCGGCGTTCTGCCAGATCGTCGGCTATCCGGCCGAGGACATCGTCGGCCGGCTGCCGCCGATGCCCTACTGGGCGCCGGAAGCGATGGAGGAATACCAGACCCGCTTCGCCTCGGTCCTGGCGGGCAAGGTCACGCCGCAGTTCGAGACCTTCTTCCAGCGTCCGGACGGTCAGCGCGTGCCGGTGCTGGTGTTCGAGGCGCCGCTGGTGGACAACCACGGCAAGCAGACCGGCTGGATGGGCTCCATCCTCGACATCTCCGACCGCAAGCGCGTGGAGGAACTGAACCGCCAGCAGGAGGAAAAGCTGCAGGCCAGCGCGCGCCTGGCGACGATGGGCGAAATCGCCTCGATGCTGGCGCATGAACTGAACCAGCCGCTGGCCGCCATCTCCAGCTACACCACCGGCGCGCTCAATGTATTGGGACGCGCGCAGGACAAGGGCCACGCGGTCGACGCGGGATTGCTGAAACCCGCGCTGGAGCAGGCCAGCGCGCAGGCGCAGCGGGCCGGCCAGATCATCCGCAGCGTCCACGAATTCGTCAAGAAGCGCGAACCGCTACGCCAGTCGGTCGGCATCCAGTCGCTGCTCGACGGCATCCAGGCGCTGATCGAGTTGCAGGCGCGCCAAAGCTACGTCTCGTACCAAACCAACATCCCCCAGGATCTGCCGGCGGTGCTGGCCGACCGCGTGATGATCGAACAGGTGCTGCTCAACCTGACCCGCAACGCCATCGAAGCGATGCAGCACATTCCGCCACAGCGGCGCATGCTCAACGTGGTGGCGGAGTATGATGCGGCCACCGCGCAGGTGAGCGTGGCCGTGATCGACCAGGGGCACGGCATTCCGGACGAGGTGGCGCAGCGTTTGTTCTCGCCCTTCTTCTCGACCAAGGCCGAGGGGATGGGCATGGGATTGAACATCTGCCGGACTGCGATAGAATTCCACGGCGGTTCGCTCACTTACAGCCCCAATCCGCAAGGCGGAACCATATTTACGTTCGTGCTGCCGGCGGTGACGGCGGTCACGGAACAGGAGACCTGACAAAATGCTGCATATCGTCGATGACGAAGCGGTCGTGCGCGACTCGCTGACCTGGCTGGCCACTTCGCGCGGGATCTCGTCGCGCGCCTACGAAGGCGCGCTGCAATTCCTGCAGCAGGTGGAGATGGGCGAATTCGACGCCGACGGCGATTGCCTGCTGCTCGACGTGCGCATGCCGGACATGAACGGCGTGGCGGTGTTCGACCAGCTGGCCGCGCGCGGACTGACGCAGCGCATGCCGGTGATTTTCCTGACGGGCCATGGCGACGTGCCGATGGCGGTCGATACCTTGAAGCGCGGCGCCTTCGATTTCTTCGAGAAGCCGTTCAACGACAACCAGTTGATGGACCGGGTGCAGGAAGGCCTGGCCGGCTCGCGCAAGGCCGGCGAGATGGCGGCCGTGCACGCACGCCTGGCGACGCTGTCGGTGCGGGAGCGCGAGGTGCTGGACCTGATCCTGGCCGGAAAAATGAACAAGGTGGTGGCCGACCAGCTGGGCATCAGCATGCGCACGGTGGAAGTGCACCGCGCGCATATCTTCGACAAGATGCAGGTCAAAACGGCTGTCGAGCTGGCGGGCTTGCTGAAGTAAAGCCCCATCAACTTGCTTGATTTCCCTCATATCGCCGCCTAACATGGGATGACATGATCGTCCGATGATTACATGGGACGACAATAAACGGCGAGAAAACCTACGGAAACACGGCATCGATTTTGCTGACCTGGAAGCCGTTTTTGACTATCCAATGCTGTCCGAGCAGGACAGCGGCGCCGGGCACAACGAAATACGTTTAAAAAGCCTGTGCATGTTTCGCGGGAACGTTGTCGTCATGATCTGGACAGCACGTGACGACAACGCGCGCATCATCTCTTGCAGATACGGTGACAAACATGAAACGCAAAAGTATTTTAGAAACCTATTTCACCCAAGAACAAATTGACGCGGCAATTGCCAGGGCACCCGATTGGGTTGACGATCCGGATTCGCCTTACGATCCAAATGATGAGGCAGCGGTAGAGGCCTACTGGTCAAAGGCCAAGATCACGCTGCCCGGCGAACACCCGTTCAAAAAAGCGCCAAAAAAAACGGGTACCTGACGCGCGTCACCCCTTCTGCGTGGCGATCCACTCGTCCACCACTTTCTCCAGCACCGACAGCGGCACATCGCCCGTCTGCAGCACCGTGTTGTGGAAGCCCTTGATCGAGAACTTGTCGCCCAGCGCCTTCTCCGCCTTCGCGCGCAGGTCGAGGATGCGGATCATGCCGATCTTGTACGCGCACGCCTGCCCAGGCATCACCACATAACGCTCCACCTCCGACGCCGGAATGCCGTAATCGATGCCTTGCTGGCGCGTCCACTTCATCGCGTGCAGGCCGGTATCGACCACCAGCCGCTTGGCGCGGAACAGCTCCGCGTCGAGCTGGCCCAGACGTCCAACGGTATCGCCGTCATACCACTTGTTCTCCGACGCCAGCTGCTCCGCGTACAGCGCCCAACCTTCAACATACGCCGACCCCGATGCGAACACGCGGTCGCGGCGATAGCGCGGCAAGCCCGTATTCTCCTGCTGCAGCGCGATCTGGAAGTGATGGCCCGGCACCGCCTCGTGATACACCAACGTGCGCATGCCGACGATGCGGAAGTCCGGTCCCGGCATCGGCGCCCAGAAGACGCCCGGCAGCGTGCCGTCCTTGGCCGGCGCCGAATAATGCGCGGCAGCCGTTTTCTCCGTGAACGCCGGTTCACGTTTGACCACCACCGGCGCCTTCGGCGTGATATCGAACAAATCCTTCGCGCGCGCCTCGGCGTTGCGCATCAACGCGTCGTAACGCGCCAGCATCGCCGGTCGCGGATCGGCCTCCTTCGGCTGCGAATCGGCCTCCAGCTTGACCATGCGCTCCTTGATGCCGCCCTCCTTGTAGCCCAGCGATGCCAGCAAACCATCCATCTCCTTCTCGATGCGCGCCACTTCCTTCAGGCCGATGTCATGGATCTGCTGCGGCGTGTAGTCGGTAGTGGTCATGCGGCGCAGCGCCAGCGCGTAGGCCTTGTCGCCATTCGGCAGGCGCCACAGGCCGGCGTCGGCGGTAGTGCGCGGCAGCTGTTCCTTCAGCAGCGTGCGGGTACGCTCGAACGCCGGCAGGATCGCCTGCTTGACGGTCGCCGTGGCCTCCGCCGTGAACTTGGCCTGCTGCTCCGGCGAGACTTCCTTCAACGCCGCCATGCGCTGCGCCAGCGAGGCGACCAGCACGTTCTTTTCAGCGCCGCCGTCGAGGAAGCGGTCCAACTGGCCGATCGCCGATTCCGTGATAAAGGTCGGCATCAGGAAGCCACGGCTGGCGGCGCCCTTTGCGCGCGCGATGCCGGTGTCGATCTTGCCGGCGACGGACTTCAGGCGCGCCAGATAGTTTTCAACGTCGCGCTGGTTGCGGATCGGATGCTGCTGCGACAGGAAGTTCACCATCTGCACATGCAGGCCGGTGAACTGGTTAAACACGAACTGGTGATCCTCAAACTCCACCGCGTCGACCGCACCCTGCAGATTCCACGCAATGGCGGCGGCGCTGGCGCGCTGCTGCGGCGTCAATGGCTTTTGATCAATGGCCGCCAGCTGCTTGAGCGCGGCCTTGGCCTTGGCCACTTCGGCCTTGCGGTATTCCGGCGTGTTCGGCGTCAGCGCGCGGTCCAGCGCGTCCTGCTCCTTGCCGCTGAAGTACTGCTTCTGCGTGGCCTGTTCCGGATCGCTGCGCACCTTGGCGTCGGCCACCTTGTCGGCCCATGCGTCGAAGCTGACCGCCTGCGCGGCGAGGGAGAAGGAGGCGCCGGCAAGCAGCGCTATGAACCTGGTTGAAGTTTGCATGGGCATCGGTCTTTTAAAGGAAAATAACCGCATGAGTGTAGCCCAATCGGGCCACGCGAACCAGTGCTCAGGCCTGGGTCGCGGTGCCTTCGGCGTGGCAGGCCAGCGCCCACTCGACATGCTCGCGTACCAGCGCCGACGGGTGCGCCAGACGCGCCGTGAGCGCGGCGACGATCGCCGCGTCGCCCGCCGCGCCGGCCGCTGCGGCGTTGCCCAGGCCGACCGCCAGATTGCGCAGCCAGCGCTCATGGCCGATGCGGCGGATCGGACTACCCTCCATTTTGCGGTTGAATTCCTCTTCGCTCCAGCCGAATAGCTCGACCATCGAGGCGCTCCCCAAACCATGGCGCTCGTCGAAATCGGGCAGCACCGCGCGCTGCGCGAACTTGTTCCATGGGCAGGCGGTCTGGCAGTCGTCGCAGCCGTACACGCGGTTGCCGATCAGGGGCCGCAGCTCGGCCGGAATCGCGCTTTTCAATTCGATGGTCAGGTAGGACACGCAGCGCCGGGCGTCCAGGCGCCCCGGCCCCAGGATCGCCTGTGTGGGGCAAATGTCGATGCACGCCGAGCACTGGCCGCAATGGGCGCCGGTCGGCGGATCGACCGGCAGCGGCAAGTCGACCAGGAATTCGCCCATGAAGAACATCGAGCCGGCGGTGCGGTTTAGCAGCAAGGTGTGCTTGCCGCGCCAGCCCAGGCCCGCCTTTTCGGCCAGCGGCAGCTCCATCAGCGGCGCCGAGTCGGTGAACACGCGGTAGCCGAAGTCGCCGATTTCGGCCTTGACCTTGTCGGCCAGCTGCTGCAACCGGGCGCGCAGCACCTTGTGATAATCCCTGCCGCGCGCGTAGACCGAGATGACGGCGGCGCCGGGATCGGCCAGCCGGCGCCGTTCATGCTCGCGCCAATCGCCGGCCTCCGGGGCCGCCTCCTGCCCGGTTTCCGCCTCCCTCGGCAGGTAGTTCATGCGCGCGCTGATCACGCGCACCGTGCCGGGCACCAGTTCGGCCGGACGGGCGCGCATCATGCCGTGGGCGGCCATGTAGTCCATTTCACCGTGCATGCCGGCGTCCAGCCACGCCCGCAGGCCCGCCTCGGCGTGACTGAGGTCGATGTCGGTGATGCGGATTTCGGCAAAGCCCAGTTCCACGCCCCAGCGCTTGATGCTGAGGGCGAGTTCGGCTAAATTGGATACAGGCAAGGACATCAGTGGCTTATGAGGGTACACCCCGGAAGGACGCGGGCGGTTACAATGGCTGGCGATTCCACCAACATGACATTCTATTCGATGCAGCACTTCACAGCCCATCTCCACGACGAAGCCGCGACCGCCGCACTGGGCGCGGCCCTGGCGCGCGCGCTGGCGCCGGGCCTGACGATCTACCTGCACGGCGACCTGGGGGCCGGCAAGACCGCCCTCACCCGTGCCCTGCTGCACGCGGCGGGCCACGCCGGCACCGTCAAAAGCCCGACCTACACCTTGTCGGAACCCTATCGCATCGCACTCGGCGGCCGCGCCGTAGGCGTCATCCATTTCGACCTTTACCGCATGGGCAGCCCCGAGGAATTCCTCGACGCCGGCTTCCGCGAAGACTTCAACGGGGACAACATCTGCATCGTCGAATGGCCTGAAAAGGCCGACCGCGTGCTGCCACCGCCCGACATCGACCTGTACCTGACCGTGGCCGGCAACGGCCGTGATGTAGAATTGCAGGCGTCCACCGCCCTGGGTAACTCATGCCTTCAAAGCCTCAAATTCGCCCCCAACATGTGAGCGCGGAGCCCACTCCCGCCGTCTCGCGGCGCACCGTCCTGAAGGCCGGCGCCACCCTGATGCTGTCCGTGACCTCGCTCGCCGCGCCGCTGCGCGCCAGCGCCGCGCAAATCCTCGCCGTACGCGTGTGGCCGGCCGACGACTACACCCGCGTCACGCTGGAAAACGACGCCGTGCTAAAGGCCACGCACTTCATCGTCAAGGACCCCGAACGCATGGTGGTCGACATCGAGGGGCTGGAGCTCAATCCGACGCTCAAAAGCCTGGTCGCCAAGATCCAGTCCAACGACCCGTACATCAAGCAGGTGCGCGTGGGCCAGAACCGGCCCAACGTGGTGCGCCTGGTGTTCGACCTGAAAGAGGAAGTGCGGCCGCAGGTCTTCACGCTGCCGCCGGCCGGTAACTACAAGGACCGCCTGATCTTCGACCTCTACCCCGTCAAGGAAGTCGACCCGATCGCGGCGATGATCGAAAAGGGCAACTGGTCCAGCGATGGCAAGCCGCCGCCGGAATCGTCGTCGGCCGCCGCCGGCAGCACGCCGAAAGGCGACATGCCGCCGCTCAAACCGGGCGAGGCGGAAATGGCCGCCAACGCCCCGACGCCTCGGGAACAGCTCGACGCGCTCAAGCCGGACATGAAGGCCGAGCCGCGCGCCGAACTGCGCGACCAGGTCAAAACCGCCGAGGCCCAGGCCAGGGCCGCCGAAAAGGCCGACAAAGCAGACAAGAACAACGTTGTGCGGATGATCACCATCGCGCTCGATCCCGGGCATGGCGGCGAAGACCCCGGCGCCTCCGGCAAGAACGGCAGCAAGGAAAAAGATATCGTGCTGGCGATCGCCAAGCGCCTCAAGGCCAAGCTGGAGGAAGCGCCCAACATGCGCGTGATGCTCACGCGCGACGGCGACTACTTCGTCCCGCTCGGCAAACGCGTGGAAAAAGCGCGCAAGGTGCAGGCCGACCTGTTCGTGTCGATCCACGCGGACGCCTTCGTGCAGCCGTCCGCGCGCGGCTCGTCGGTGTTCGTGCTGTCGGAAAAAGGCGCCACATCGACTGCGGCGCGCTGGCTGGCGGACAAGGAAAACCAGGCCGACACCATCGGCGGCGTCAACGTCAAGAACCACGACCGCCAGCTGGCCAGCGTGCTGTTCGACCTCTCCACCACGGCGCAGATCAACGACAGCATGAAATTGGGTAAGTCGGTGCTGGGCGAGATCGGCGGCATCAACCGCCTGCACAAAGGCTCGGTCGAGCAGGCCGGCTTCGCGGTGCTCAAGGCGCCGGACATTCCGTCCATCCTGATCGAAACGGCCTTCATCTCCAATCCGGAGGAAGAGGCCAAGCTGCTCGACGACGGCTACCAGAACCAGATGGCCAACGCCATCGTCAAAGGTATCCGGCGCTATTTCGCCAAAAATCCGCCGCTGGCGAAGAACCGGCTGACCTGAGCCCGACCTAACCACCTCATTCACTTTACGGAAGAACCATGGCTGTAGTTACGATGACTGAATTCGGCGCCCTGCCAGCGGTGCAAATCACCGCCGCCGATGGCGCGCAAGCGACGGTGTCGCTGTTCGGCGCCCATTTGCTGTCCTGGAAAACCGCCGACGGCAAGGAGCGCTTGTTCGTCAGTTCGCAAACGCCGCTCGACGGCAGCAAGGCGATACGGGGCGGCGTGCCGGTCATCTTCCCGCAGTTTAATGTGCGCGGCCCCGGCCTGCGCCACGGCTTCGCGCGCGTCAGCACGTGGCGCCTGACGGACAGCGGCGGCGACGGCGGCCATTCCTTCCTGGAGTTCAGCCTCGATCAGGACGATCTGGCGGCGGAACATGCGCAAGCGTGGCCGCACGCCTTCGCGTTGACCTTGCGCTTTACCCTGCACGGCGACGCGCTCGACGCCGAGTTCACGGTCCGTAACAGCGGCGCGCAGGCCTTCCCGTTCGGCGTGGCGCTGCACACCTATTACGACGTCGGCCACCTGAGCGCGACCAGCATCAGCGGCCTGCAACACCAGCAGTACACCGACCACCATCTGAATACGGCCACGCAGGAGCATCCGGCGCTGCATTTCACCGAGAAGCACGACCGCCTGTACCAATCGACGCCGTCGCTGACGCTAAACACGGCCAACGCCACCTTGCGGCTGGACCAGCAGGGTTTCAGCGAATGGGTGGTGTGGAATCCGGGTCAGGCCGATGCGGCCGCGCTGGTGGACCTGGCCGACGACGAGTATCTGCGCTTCGTCTGCATCGAGCCGGCGCGCGCGGACCAGCGGCCGCTGGAAGCCGGCGCCACCTGGACCGGCAAGCACCGCATCTGCGCCGACTGACTTAAAACCCGTCCTCAGTTCGATTCCTTGACGATGCGGCCGGAGCCCGGCTGGACCGGCCGCGCATTCAAGGGATAGAGGCGGCTGAACAGCGCCAGCTGCGCCGGCGAGGCCTGCACCGGCTCCTTCATCACCAGCCATAACACGCCCTCCTGGCAGGGCGGCGTCGTCATCGATCCCATGAAGGTGAAGTAATCGCGCCGCGCCGGCAGCAGGTCCATCGGATCGAGCACCACCGACGGCGCCAGGGTCTCCAGTTTTTCCAGCGGCAGGTTGTTCCACACCGTCTGGATCACCGGCTGCGGCTTGCCGCGCTCCAGCAGCAGCGCCAGCATGGCGATGCGCCCTTCCACGTCCTTGTGCACCAGGTGCACCACCATCTCGTAGCCCTTGCCGTTGATGCGCTCCTCCGACGGCCGATGGAAATGGAACTGGACCAGTTCATACATGCGGTTCTGCGCCGTGAGGAAATTGCCGCCGCCGACCATCACCTGCACCGTGTGGCCGTTGTCGGTCACATTGAACGTCGAGGGGTGGTAGTCAAAGCTGATCTGTTCCAGTTCGACCTTCATGCCGTCGCGGATATCGATCGGCGACTGACGGTTGCCGCTGCCGCACTTGGCCCAGGCGGGATTGATCTTGCCCCAGTTGGCGGGACCGGTCTCGCCCTCGTAGGACCAGGTGTTGCTGAAGAATTTGGGGGCCGCCGGCGGTGGCGCGGCGGCGGCCACCACGGCCGCCTTCTTGGCCTTGGCCGCAGCGGCGGCGCGGGCCTGCTGGTTGGCGCGCATGATGGCCAGGCGGGCGGCGATCTTGGCCGACAGTTCGGCCTCGGCGTCGCCCTCGGTCGGCTTGCGCACCGGCGACGCCGCACTGGACGCGCTGGCGGCGCTGGCGGCGGACGCACCGCCGGCGCGCACGCTGCCCACACCGGCGATCGGGGATTTCGCCGACGGCGAAACGGGCGGATCGGTTGCGGCGCCGGCGGTCGTGACGACGCAGCAGCATGCAATCAGGGTGAGCAGGGAGGGCACGGTACGCATGAGTTTCCAGAGTAAGAGAATTACCTACTGGTTTACGGATGCATTTGGGCAAAACTTGAGACGCGCCGGCGTTGGCGGGGAGAATTATTTCAGGGGAGTTTACAAAGCGACACGCCGCGCGGACCGCGCGGCGTGCTTGAAACCGTCAAGGATCGAGGCTGGATGCGGCTTAGCGGCCCATCACGCGGCGGCCCAGCTTCCAGGCGCCGCCCAGCAACATCGGCACCACGGCCACGCCGACGCCGACCATGACGATCTCGGTCAGGTGGTCGCGCACCAGCGGAATGTTGCCGAAGAAGTAGCCGGCGGTGGTCAGCAGCACCACCCACAGCACCGCGCCGGTGATGTTATACAGCTGGAAGCGGGTATGCGTCATGTCGGACACGCCGGCCACGAACGGCGCGAAGGTGCGCACCACGGGCACGAAACGCGCCAGCACGATGGTCTTGCCGCCGTGCTTTTCGAAAAACTCGTGCGTCTTGCGCAAGGCGTCCTTGTTGAGCCAGCGGTAATCGTGGGTGAAGACCTTCTGGCCGATGGCCTCGCCGATCCAGTAATTGAGCGTATTGCCGGTCACCGCCGCCGTAATCAGCAGGAACATCAGCAGCGCAAGGTTCATCTCGCCCACCGCGCACAGCGCGCCGGCGATGAACAACAGTGTGTCACCTGGGAAGAAAAACAGCACCACCAGCCCGGTTTCGCAGAAAATAATGGCGAACAGCACAGCGTAAACCAGGGTGCCGTATTGTTGAATGATCACTTCTAATGTTTTGTCGACATGAAGGATCATGTCGAAGAATTGCATAAAATCCATATTCTTCCCATAAAGTGTGCGCCGGAATCATACACCACCAATGCCGCGAAAGGTCGAAGTTTCCAGCCCCTCCCAACCAGTTTACAATCGTCCGCGTACCCGCAGCAAGCGGATACGTCCAACCAAGGAGATTCCGGATGTCCCTGACCGATTTGCTACGTACTTGTACTTATATAGTCCCGCTCAGCGCGCTGGCCGCCACGGCCTTCGCCGCCGACCTGCCGGCCCGGCCCAGCGCCGGCGATCTGGTCAAACAATCCACACCGGCCGACTGGCGTCCGCTGGACCCGAACAACACCCTGTACATGGAGCTGCCGGCCGGACGCGTGGTGATCGAACTGGCGCCGGATTTCGCGCCCCTGAGCATCGCCAACCTCAAGACCCTCGTCGGCGAAAAGTACTTCGACGGCCTGGCCGTGCTGCGCTCGCAGGACAACTACGTGGCGCAGTGGGGCGATCCGGACGCCGAAACAAAACCCAGGCCGCTCGGCAGCGCCAAGGCCAAGGTGACGGCGGAGTTCACCGTCCCCATGTCCAACGATAAGCATTTTGTGCGCCAGATGGACTTCGACGGCTACGCGCCGCAAATCGGCCACTCCAACGGCTTCCCGGTCGGACGCGATCCGAAGACCAAAACCACCTGGCTGGCGCACTGCTATGGCATGGTCGGCATCGGCCGGGACAACGACACCGACAGCGGCAGCGGCGCCGAACTGTATGCCGTCAACGGCCACGCGCCGCGCCACCTGGACCGCAACGTGACGGTCATCGGACGGGTGGTGTCGGGCATGGCGCTGCTGGCGACGCAGCCGCGCGGCGGCGAGGCGATGGGCTTTTATGGTGCGAACGAAGCCAGGACGCCGATCAAATCGGTGCGCCTGGCGGCCGACGTGCCCGAGGCGGAGCGCAGCAACCTGGAGGTGATGCGCAGCGAGGCGCCGATCTACAAGCGGGTGATCGAGGCGCAGCGCAATCGCGGCGGCCCGTGGAACAAGTTCTCGCCCAACTACGTGGAGCTGTGCAACGCGCCGATACCGGTGCGCGAGCGCCCGGCGTTATAATCGCTGCGATGAACGCGCCAGACACCCAAACCCTCGCCCCCGCCGCTCCCCGCCCGATCCAGGCCCTGCCCGACCAGCTGATTTCGCAGATCGCCGCCGGCGAGGTGGTCGAACGACCGTCCGCCGTTGTCAAGGAGCTGCTGGAGAACGCCCTCGACGCCGGCGCCACGCAGATCACCGTGCGGCTGGAGGAAGGCGGCGTCAAACGCATCGCCATCACCGACAACGGGCGCGGCATCCCGCCCGAGCAGATGCCGCTGGCGCTGGCCCGGCACGCGACCTCGAAGATCGCCTCGCTGAACGACCTGGAAAACGTCGGCACGCTCGGCTTCCGGGGCGAGGCGCTGGCCTCGATCGCCTCGGTGGCCGCCGTCACGCTGACGTCGCGTACCGCCGACGCCGCGCATGCGTGGGAAATCGTCGGCTCGCACAACGGCGTCGTGTCGCCGTCGTCCGGCGCCCTGGGCACCACCATCGACGTGCAGGACCTGTACTTCAACACGCCGGCGCGCCGCAAATTCCTCAAGTCCGAGCAGACCGAATTCGGCCACTGCGCCGAAGTCGTGCGCCGCATCGCGCTGGCGCGCCCGGACGTGTCGTTCTCGCTCACTCACAACGGCCGCACCATCGACCACTGGAACGTCAGCGAGATGGCCAAGCGCAGCGCCCACATCCTCGGCGACGGCTTTGCCGAAGCGCGCCTGCCGATCGACGAACGAGGCGGCGCGCTGCGCCTTCACGGCTACGCCGGCCTGCCGACCGCCTCCAAGGCACGCGCCGACGGCCAGTTCTTTTATGTGAACGGGCGCTTCGTGCGCGACAAGGTGCTGGTGCACGCGGTCAAAGCCGCCTACCAGGACGTGCTGCACGGCGACCGCTTTCCTTCCTACGTGCTGGCGCTCGAACTCGATCCGGCGCTGGTCGACGTCAACGTCCACCCGTCGAAGATCGAGGTGCGCTTCCGCGACAGCCGCGCGGTGCACCAATTCGTCTTCCACGCGGTGCAGCGCGCGCTGGCGTCGACATCGGCCACCGCGCACGGCAGCGTGCCGTCGCCGCTGCCTGCGGCCGAAAGCCTGGGCAGTGCGGCCTGGCGCGGCGAACAAACCTCGTTCGGTCTGGGGCCGGCGCTTCTGGATCCCGCTTACTCGCCGACATTCTCGCCGTCGCCGTTCGGATCGCGCAACGGCGACGCCGGCGGTATGGGCGGCAACGGCCCAGGCTTCGGCACGGGCGCGGGCCTCGGCGCGCCGCGCTTCGGCGGCAACGAGGGCGGCGTCGCCCAGAGCACCGAGAAATACGGCGCGCTGTTCGGCGGCGCCGGCCGCATCGACGGCTACCGCGCCGAAGCGGATATGGCGCTGCCGCAGGCCAGCCCGTTCACCGTGTCCTCCGCCGCGATGGCGCAGGAAGAGTTCCCGTTAGGTTTTGCGCTGGCGCAGCTGCACGGCATCTACATCCTGGCGCAGAACACCAAGGGCCTGGTGCTGGTCGACATGCACGCCGCGCATGAACGCATCCTCTACGAACAATTGAAGACCGCGCTGGAGAGCCGCGTCGCCGGCGAGGAGATGCAGGTGCAGCCGCTGCTGATCCCCGTCACCTTCTACGCCGACGCAGTGGAAGTGGGCACCGCGCAGGAGCACCAGGAGACGTTGCAGGCGCTGGGCTTCGACATCGCCGCGCTGTCCCCGACCACGCTGGCGGTGCGCTCGGTGCCGGTGCTGCTGAAGAACGCCGACGCCCAGACGCTGGCGCGCGACGTGCTGCGCGACGTGCGCGAATTCGGCGGCTCGCGCGTGCTGATCGAGCGCCAGAACGAGCTGCTCGGCACCCTGGCCTGCCACACGGCGGTGCGCGCCAACCGCATCCTGTCGACGCAGGAAATGAACGCCCTGCTGCGCCAGATGGAAATCACCGAACGCGCCGACCAGTGCAACCACGGGCGCCCGACCTGGGTGCAGGTGGAAATCGGCGCGCTCGATAAGCTCTTCCTGCGCGGCCAATAAGATGAATGCATCCGTATCAAAGCCGTTGGCGGTGGCCATCATGGGACCGACGGCCTCCGGCAAGACCGCGTCGGCGCTGGCGATCGCCCAGCGTATTCCGTCCGAGATCATCTCTGTCGATTCGGCGCTGGTGTATCGCGGCATGGACATCGGCACCGCCAAGCCGACGCGCGAGGAGCGCGCCGCCGCGCCGCACCACCTGATCGACATCCTCGACCCGCTCGATTCGTATTCGGTGGCGCAGTTCCGCACCGATACCCTGCGGCTGGTCGACGAGATTGTCGCGCGTGGCAACCTGCCCTTGCTGGTCGGCGGCACCATGCTGTACTTCAAAGGCCTGGCCGATGGCCTGGACGACCTTCCGGGCGCCGATCCGGCCCTGCGTGCGGAACTGGAAGAGGAAGCGGCGCGCGTCGGCTGGCCGGCGATGCACGCGAAGCTGGCGGCACTGGACCCGGAAACGGCGGCGCGGCTGGCCCCCAACGACGCCCAGCGCATCCAGCGCGCGCTGGAGATCTGCGCCCTGAGCGGCAAGCCGATGTCCGAGCTGCTGGCGCTGCGGGAGAAGACCGAACTGCCGTTCGAACTGCTGTCGTTCGCTCTGGAGCCGTCGGACCGCGCGGTGCTACACCAGCGCATCGCGCGCCGCTTCGACATCATGCTGGAAGAATCGGAAGACGGCAATCTGATCACCGAAGTGGAAGTGCTGCGCCGGCGCGGCGACCTGCATCCGGGACTGCCGTCGATGCGTTGCGTCGGCTACCGGCAGGCGTGGGAGTATCTGGACGGGACGATCGACTACGCGACCATGCGCGAGACCGGCATCATCGCCACGCGCCAGCTGGCCAAGCGCCAGTTGACGTGGCTGCGTTCCATGCCGGAGCGCGTGGCGCTGGACTGCCTGGCGCCCGATCCGGCCGGCGCGATGCTGGCGCGGATCGCCGACAAGCTGGGATAGACCGCTACGCCGTGACGTGCGTTACGTGGTCGGCGGAGCCGAATCCATATAAATGATTTCCCACAGATGACCGTCGAGGTCCTGGAAGCCGTGGCCGTACATGAAACCGTGATCCTGCGGCTCCTTGTAGGCGCTGCCGCCGGCCCCGATGGCCTTGTTGACCAGCGCCGTCACCTGGTCGCGCGACTCGACCTGCAGGCACACCAGCACCTCGGTCGAGGTGCGCGCGTCGCTCAGCGGCTTGGGCGTGAAGGTCTTGAAGCGCTCCTCGGTCAGCAGCATGACGAAGATATTTTCGGCGACGATCATGCAAGTGGCGCCCTCGTCCGTGTAATGCTGGTTGAACGAATAGCCGAGGTGGGTAAAGAACTGCACCGATTTCGGCAAGTCGCGCACAGGCAAATTCACAAAAATATTGGTGGCCATACCCTCTCCATTTCGTTATATGCTGATAGTCCCGGCGTCAGGATACCAGCATCAGGATACCAATATGCTAACGTTTTAGCGACAGCCACGCGATTGCACGCACTTTTTTAGAAAAATCTTTGGACCACCCTTGACAGTCCAAAGCCCAACCCCGATAATGCTGGGCGTTGCAGGTGATATAGCTCAGTTGGTTAGAGCACAGCATTCATAATGCTGGGGTCGGTGGTTCAAGTCCACCTATCACCACCAAGAATTCACTTCAGTCCGCATGACTAAGTACAAAAACAAACCGCCCTTCTCGCAGTGAGAACGGCGGTTTTTTTGTTATGAGCGCCCCAAAGATCCCTTGAGGTCGATCGATTGGCTTTTCATTCGGTAGCGGTAAGTTTTGCCAATACCGGAGGTTGGATTTCCAGATACGCCCTCGATCAATTCCAGATAGCGAATTCATCAAACCCACGCAACCGGTTGATTTTATAGGATTTTTTCTATAAAATTTGAGATAATTATTGACAGTTCTCTCAATAACGTTTGATACCTCTATGAATAGTCCCAGGTTCCAGCATTTCGAGCTCAAGTTATGCAACCCGACTTTTGACTCGCCGCTAGTCGATGTCGTCAATGAACTGGAGCATCTTCGCCGACTACAGCTAGGCGGAACCACGCCTGTTGGCGTGTTCTTCCAGCTCAAGCACATTTTCCACATGCTGGAGAGCTTGGGATCCGCCCGCATCGAAGGCAATCACACCACATTGGCCGATCTTGTCGACGCCGCTGTGGGCGGCGGCGATGGGACCATGGTTGGCGACCATGATCAGATGAAAGAAATCACGAACATCGAAGAAGCCATGCGATATGTCGACGATGCCATGGAGCCAGGTGCGGCGCTGACGGAAACGTTCATACGCGACCTGCACAACATCGCCGTCAGCGCCCTTGAGCGTGAAGGGGACAAAACCCCAGGTGCATATCGCGAAGGACCCGTAAAGATCGCGATGTCGTCGCATCTTCCGCCTGAGGCGGTCGCAGTGCCGCAGTATATGAAGGAATTAACTGACTTCGTAAATACCACGTCGGCACCAAAGTATGACCTGATGAAAGTGGCACTCACCCATCACCGTTTCGGATGGATCCATCCTTTTTCAAACGGAAACGGCCGTGTTGTCCGGCTGCTGACATATGCCTTGCTCATCAAGTATGGCTTCAACGTAAAGGACGGCCGGGTGCTAAATCCGACCGCAGTCTTCTGTAACAACCGAGAGCTCTACTACCAAATGCTTGGCGACGCAGACACGGGAATTTCGCAAGGAATCGAAAACTGGTGTACCTACGTCTTGCAAGGTATTTTGCTTGAACTTCAAAAAGTCGATAGGCTGACACAGTACGATTACATCGAGCAAAAAATTCTTATCCCTGCACTCAATATATCTCGATCCCGGCAGTTGATCACTCTCGACGAGTATCATGTTCTACTTGAGGTTGTTCGGCTAAAAAACGCGAAGTCGGCGGACCTGAAGAAGATTATGCCGAAGCTGTCCGACAATCAACGCACATATCAAATAAAAAGACTGGTCGAGCTGAAAATGCTTCAACCAATCCACCCGGGCGCGAGGCAGTACTCGATCTGCTTCACCAACAATTATCTGTTACGCGGAGTCATAAAGGCACTGACCGACGAAGGGTTCGTCCCCAACTCCCTCGGATAAAAATCAACTGCCATCAACCGGCGTCGTAGACCTAATACACTCCAGACCGTCCCACCCCCTGTTTTCAGCAAACAACAGCAACAGGGCGAGATCCCCAATTTCGGTCAAACGGGTGCGGACCGCGATGAAGGGAATATAGGCCCCGTGCTTTCGAACCGCCTGAAGCGCAAATTTGCGCACGGGTAAGGCGTCGTCCATTAACGCCGCAAGGGCGACGTCATCTTTTTCGTTCGGAGACATCTTGATCCAAGCCATTAACGCAGCTCTTCGCACGGAAAGCTCTGGATGCGACGCCTGCGTTTTTACCAACGCGATGTCGTCCGGACTCCGCAATTCAAGGCCAACGTATCAAGTCCTTCTCGAACGCCTCGATCGATTGCGCATCTCGGTTCGTCCAGCGGCGTGTAGATGGTGAATCGCTGGCAGCGTCGCGAGCAATTGCGCCGGCGGCACCTTATGGGACATCGCCATGACGGCGTCGCGCGCGGCTTGACGGACCGCTGGCACCCAGTCATTAAGTCGCCCGACAACGATCGACAACAGCTCCGGTCGACACAAAGCAGCGCAGCGGTCCACAGCCGCCTAGCGGACGTAACCCGAGTAATCGCGAGAGAACTCACTACGGTCAGATACAGATTCGGCGGCATTCGCTGCGTTGATCTCGCCGATCAACCTGCCTGCAGCGCAGCCGTTCATCCTTGGTCAGCCGACGGCATTAACTGCTTCTGGCTCGCCCAATAGCCGTAATCGACATCAATATTCTCCAGCAGCGCGACGAAATTCGTGGCCTGGTTGCCCAGCAACTGCGCGAACTGCGACGACAAATTGCACTGCTTCTCCAGCAACTTGGACATGGTGTTAGCCTGCCGCAGCTGCCCGTAATCTTCCAGCAGCACCGTGCAACCGGTACGCCAATTCTGTCCTTGCGCCTGCAAGCGGCGTAGAATGGCCGCCTGTAACTGCATCGACTCGCTCCAGACCTCGGGGTCCCACAGCCGCGTCGCCAAGCTCAGCGACAAAGCGCCGTTGTTGGCCATGCTCGCTGCGTATTTTTTCGCCAGCCTGTGCGTGGTCAGCACATGGGCGACGGACGTCAGCGCACTCGACGCGAGCGCCTCTGACTCGGCAGCGGGGTCCGGCGCGGCGCCGGTTTTCGATCCGACGGAAACGGGAAATTGGGTCATGACATCCTCCTGGTGGCTTCAAGCGCAAAGACGGTCGAGCATGGCGTGGATGGCCTTGATCTGGACCGCGTCACGCGAATAGAAAAGCGACTTGGCATCCTTGCTGCTGTAGCCCCACCAATCCCAGCAACCGTCCGGATTCTGGATCTCGCCGTTGTCCGTGCCTTCGGCTTGCGGGTACAGCACGATGATGTCGTTGCTTTCGGCCATCTGGTTGTAGCCGGTGGTGGTGATATAGCGGTTGCCATAGGGCGGCCGGTTGGCGGTGTCGGCGCGGCCGTTGACGTAGTCGGTGTAGTTGTAGCCTTGTTTGCAGCCATGCAGGGCGATATGCACGCGCGGCGCGGCCACCTTGGCAGCCACAACCTGGGACGGAATGTAGGCGTAGCCGAAGCGGCTCATGCTGGCCCAGCGCGCGTCCGCGCCCAGGAACTCGGTCTGGTCGAAACGGACAAGCTGCCCCGCCAGACGCTCGGCGGGCGGTTTCAGCCCCTCATAAATATGATCCAGGATCTCGTGCGATTGCATGAAACCGCCGTTGTTGATGTACGGCGGCTGGTTCATCGCCAACACGGAATCCTCCGGGTTGTTGGTGATGATGGAATGGCCCGCCGGCACGTCGTCGCGGTAGGCGATATTTTCCGGTTTGACGCCCAGCATTTCGTAGAACTGGCGGGTGCGCGCCACCACGTCGGAATACACCACGTCATCCCGGCTGCCGGTGAAAATGTAGAGCCGGTCGTCGGCCAGGTTGGCCAGATTGTCGATCAGGCCAGCCGCTGCGGTGTCGCGCGTCATCTGCGCCAGCTTTTTGGGGTCCGGCGAGGTTTGCGCGATCAATGGACTCATACAGATGTACAGCGAGTTCTCTATATAGGCGTCTTCGGCGGCCACCACCTCGCGCGAGCGATACGTCTCGGCGCAGCGGAACGGTCCGCCGGCGATGATGCCGGCGCCCGAAAAGCTGGCCGAACGTGCCAGGTGCAGCTGCACCGTCATGAAGGCGCCGGACGACAGGCCGGAGATCGAATTATCCCGCTTCGACGCCGCATACGATCCCAGTTGAACAATTTTCTCACCCGCGCTCGCGACCATCGTACGCCTCCTGTTTTAGCTTTTGGGACGGATCGGCATCGATGTTCTAGCCGCGTAGAAATAGTATTGATCTATGCGGGGCAAGCTATTGAGATTGATCAACATTTACAGGAGGCGTTGCGGCGACGCCTCATTCAAACCTATTTTCCGATGACCTTCACCAGCTTGACCAGCGCCTTGTCGCTGCCGCTCAAACTCTGCGTGGCGTCGTTCCAGCGCAAGGTGGTGGTGGTCGCACCCTTGCCTTTCTCATAGTCGTAGCTGGCGCCATCGTCGTCATACAGGTTGAACTCTCCATCCCTGCCCGGATAGACATGGATCGCGGCGATCGCCTGTTTGGTCGCCGTCGACTGGATGTCCGCGCCGACCGGCACGATCGATCCCGCCTTGACGAACACCGGTATCCGCTCGATGGGCGCGGCCACCTTGACCCACTGGCCGCCGCTGAATTTCTGGTTGGTCCAGTAGTCGTACCAATCGGCGCCCGCCGGCAGATAAACATCCTTCTGCGTCTGTCCCTGCTCGGTCACCGGCGCCACAAGGAAGGCGGGGCCGAACATGTATTCGGTGCCGATATTGGCGACGTTTGGATCGCCGGCGAAGTCCATCCAGAGCGGACGCATGAAAGGCGCGCCTGTGTCCCAGGTGGTCTTGGCGCTCGAGTACAGATACGGGATCAGGCGATAACGCAGGCGGTCGTAGTCGGCCAGGATGGTCTCGGCGGCGCGGCCGAAGGACCACAATTCATTGCCCTTGCGGTCACCATGCACGCGCAACGTCGGCAGGAAGGTCCCGTACTGGAACCAGCGCGTGAACAGTTCCGGATAATCGTGATACTGGCCGATCACGTCGCGCGCATCGGATGGATCGAGCAATGGCGCCTTGGTGGCCGTGGTGGCCTGCGGCAGTCCCTGCCAGCCGCCGATGTCGTTGCCCCAGTAGGCGATGCCGGAGGCGGTCATGTTCAAACCGGTCGGGATCTGCCGCGCCAGCGCTTCCCAGCTTGGATGGATGTCCGAAGACCAGAACAGCGCGCCGGTGCGCTGCGAACCCAGATACGCGGCGCGCGAGAGGATCAACACGCGCTTGTTCGGCTTCCACGCGCGCATGCCCTGCGCGACGCCTTCCACGTGCAGCAGCGGGAACAGGTTGTGGTAACGGTCGCCCGAGCCGATCGCGTAGAAGAAGCCGTCCGGCACCAGGTCAGGCTCGGTCTCGTCGAGCCATGGATAGTCGAAGCCGCGCGCGAGGATGTTGTCGCGCGCCTTTTGCCAGAACCACGCGCGCGCGGCCGGATTGGTCGGGTCGATCAAGCCGCCGGTGCGGTCGGAGCGGAACGGCAGGCCGTCGACGGTCTTGCCATCCTTGTCCTTGAGCAGATAGCCCTTGGCATCGAGCTCGTTGAAATAGCGGCCCGACGTTTCATAGCGCGGCCAGATCGAGATGATCGACTGCATGCCCATGTCATGGAATTGCTTGTTCATGCCGTCCGGGTCCGGGAACTCGGCCGGGTTGATGTCCATCTGGCCCATGCGGGTCCAGTAGAACCAGTCGAGCACCATCACGTCGAGCGGGTACTTTTTCTCGCGGTAGGTCTTGGCCACCTTGAGCATCAGGTCCTGGCTGTCGTAGCGCGCCTTGGACTGGATCAGGCCAAAGGCCGCCTTGGGCGGAATCGGCGTCTTGCCGGTCAGCCGCGCATAGCCCGAGTACAGCGCCTCCGGCTTGTCGCCGGTGATGACGAAGAAGCTGACGCGCTCTCCCACCTTGGACTGGAACACCGTGCGCCCGTTGATGCCCGCGACAAAGCGCGTGCCCGACGGGTTGTCCCACACGATGCCGTAGGACTTGGAGCTGACCATGAACGGCACGCAGACCGTCTCGCCGGCCGGCGCGTCGTACCAGTGGGCGCAGTCGATGGTGCGGCCGCGCAGGTCCAGCGCGCCGGTCGATTCCTGGTTCTGGCCCATGCCGTAGTAATGCTCGTCGGCCGGCGCGGCAAACGATGCGCCCACCTGGTAGGTCTTTTCGGTGTTGACCGTGTGCGGCGACATCTCCCAGCCGCTCATGCTGAGGATGGTCTCGCCCCTGGCGTTTTTGACTTGCAGGCCGACCGGCGCCAGTTGCGGCGCGAAGTACTTCTCGCCGGTGCTCGGCACGCGCGGCGCCGGCGCGGCATTGACATGCAACGTCAGCGCGGACGAGGCGAAGGTGTCGCCGTCGGCGCCGGCCGTGTGTTTGAAGCCGCTGGCGTCCGCGTGTTCGGCGATGATGCCATAGCCCGGCGCCTTGAGCGCCTCGTCCTTGTCGGCGGCGATGGAGACGTGGACGATGTTCGGGCCGTACGCCTGCACCGCCACCCAGGCGCCGCTGCGATCGAGCGTGACGAGCGGTGCGGCATGGGCGGTGAAGGTGGCCGATGAGGCGAAAACGAAGGCGAGCGCCGTCGACGCGGAGCGGAGTGAAAACAGTTTCATGGCACGGTTCCTGTGATGACAGGCCGATAAGTTTGTATTGATCACCACGGCGTCGCAAGTGTGAAAATCACCAAACGCCCGACTGAAATTTAACGCCGGGCGCCCGGCCGGCAAGTAGACCGAATCATCACCTTGCTCGAAGCGTCGGTTTTTTTCCACAAGTCGTATAGAAAAATTGCTTCCGCCTATACGAAGTGGGAATAGCACCACGCGCAAATAATCATCTTGGTGATTGTTTGTGGCCATTATGGCAACTAACTACTCATCCTTTGCAAGTCACCCGTGTCCGCTTACCCGCACGCCAGGAGGGAAACACGGGATTCTTCCCACACGGAAACCGTTTAACTGGCGGTCGCCAGCGGCCCTGCCGCGAGTTGCTCAGTGTTTGCTAATTGACTAGTCTTGACTCTGCCAAGCAGGAGACGGCTTAGGCAACCCAGAAATCAAACACTGAGGATAAAAATGAAAAAGAAGACATTGGAGACAATGGTGGCGCTGGCGCTGGCCGCCATGTACACGCCTGGGGTGATTGCGCAAGAAACCCCAGTGGCCGGCGCCGACGCGGCGCCCGCAGCACAAGACAAGGTCGAAACCGTGGTCGTCACCGGTTTCCGCTCCAGCCTCCAGAAGGCGCTCAACCTCAAAGCCCAGGCCATCGGCGTGCGCGATTCCATCGTCGCCGAAGACATCGGAAAATTCCCCGAGGCGAACGTCGCCGAATCGCTGCAGCGCGTGCCCGGCGTAATCCTGAACCGCGACGAATCGTCCGGCGAAGGCCAGCGCATCTCGATCCGCGGCCTGCCGACCGACTACTCGGTCACCACCCTGAACGGCGCGCCGGTCAACACCACGTCGACATCGACCATCGGCAGCGCCGCGCGCGGCTTCAACTACGACGTATTCGCGTCGGAGCTGTTCGGCCGCGTCGACTTCTACAAATCGCCGCTGGCCGAACTGACCGAGGGCGGCCTCGGTGGCGTGGTCGATCTGCAGACCCCTCGCCCATTCGACAATCCGAAGCGCACCATCCGCTACGGCCTGACCGACACCTACAACACCGCCTCCAAGCACCATGACCCGAACGGCTTCGTGCTGTTCTCGAACACCTGGGACAAGCTGGGCTTCCTGATCGGCGCCTCGCATTCGGGCAGCGTCAACACCCGCTCCGGCTTCGAGGCGACGGGCGGCTACAACAGCTCCTTCAACGGCAGCCAGAATCCGGTGAAAGGCAATTTCGCGCTGACCCTGGACTATGACGATCCGCGCGCCAACCTGTCGGGCTACACCCGCGACCAGATCGACAAGGCCCTGCTGCCGCGCATCTACCGCTTCTACGGCTCGCAGAACGAGCGCACTCGCGACGGCCTGGTGTCGTCGCTGCAGTGGAAGACGCCGACGCTCAACCTCAGTTTCGACACGATGTACTCGAAGCTGGAGAACACCCGCGAGGAGACGCTGTTCGGCATCCTGGTGCGCAGCACCAAAACCACCAATCGCACCTTGTCCCCGGGCGCCAACGGCAACAACGGCCTGATTCCGGTCAACGTCAAGATCGATCCGGCCACCAATCTCTTGACCGGCACCTTCGCCAACACCACCTACAACGCCGGCGCCGGCTATACCAAGGACGAAACCGAATTCGGTTACGGCGCCTTGAACGGCAGCTGGAAGGTCAGCGACAAATTCACGCTGACCGGACAGGCCAGTTTGAACCAGAGCAGCGCCACCAGCGCGACCGGCCAGTTGTCGGGCTTTATCTATGGCGCGCAATCGACCATCGACTACGGCAGCGACCATGTCTACCCATCGATCTCGTCGCCGACCAGCTACACCGATCCGAACAACTGGAGCGGTTTCGCCGTCAGCACCGGCTGGACCAAGGAAACCGACAAGGGCAAGCAGGCGCGCGTGGTCGCCGACTGGGACTACGACCTGCCCGGCGAATGGACCGGCCACCTGAAAGCCGGCCTGACGTTCGTCTCGACCACCAAGGGCGTCAACAAACGTAACGGCACCTCGCTGGCGACGGCGAAGTTGAACAGCATCGGCGCCGCCGGCATGCGCAACGCCATGACCAGCAACCTGCCGATCGACCACTTGGACTTCGGCGCCGGCTGGCCGCATTCGTGGAGCACCTGGGACAGCAACTACTTCTACTCGCAATTCGATCCGAACACCTACAATCCTGGATCGGCATTCACGCCTTCGCAAAGCTTCACCGCGCAGGAAGATGTCAAGACCGCTTTTGTGCAGTCGGACTTCAAGGGCAAGGTGGCCGACCACGAGTTGCGCATCAACGCGGGCGTGCGCTTCTCCGGCACCGATACCAAGATCGACAACTTCAAGCAGCAGGGTGCAAGCCTGGTCTACTCGCCGAATCACGAAGACGGCTCGTACAGCAATGTGATGCCGGCCATCAGCGGCGCCTTCGACCTGACCGAGAACCTGATGTGGCGCGCGTCGTGGGGCAAGACCATCACACGCGCGTCGCTGTCGGTGATCGCCGCGCAAACCGTGATTCCCAACCAGTTCGACAACACCGCCACCTCGGGCAATCCGAACCTGCGCCCACAACAATCGAAGAACCTGGACACCAGCCTGGAATGGTACTTCTCGCCCGGCAGCCTGCTGTCGGCGGCCTACTTCAAGAAGGAGCTGACCGACGCAACCGTCGCCAACACGCAGATCGTCACCTTCGGTTCGCTCGGCCTGCCCGACACCGCGCTCGGTCCCCTGTTCCAGGACGCCAACGGACGGGTGGACCCCAACCTGGCCATGACCCTGCGCAGCTACACCAACGCAGGCGAGCAAACGCTCAAAGGCTACGAGCTGGCCTACCAGCAGGCGTTCAGCTTCCTGCCGGCGCCATTCAACGGCATGGGCGCGCTGGCCAGCTACACGCACATCGATCCGTTCAACAGCGCCAAGTGGATCTCCAACGCCGGCAAGGAGATCGAGGTCAACTCGGTGCCGAAGTACGCCTACAGCACCACGCTGTATTTCGAGAACGGTCCGATCGCGATGCGCATGTCCTATAACTACAAGGGCAAATCGCTCAACGGCGACAATCCGCGCAACCTGGGCGACGATTTGATCCGCTGGCGCGCCGGCCGGGGCTACCTCGACGCCAACATCAGCTATAAGATCAACGACAAGCTGGAGTTCCGCATCGACGCGCTCAACCTGAGCAATACGCTGGCCTACGACTACTTCGAAGACGCCAGTGGCCAGTACGGCAGCGGCAAGAAGACACGGATGGACTATGCGAAGTATGATGGCCGCACCATCAAATTCGGCATCCGCGGAAAACTCTAAGGGAGCATCACCAACCTATGATGAAACGACTCTTCGCAACCGGCGCGATCGCGCTCGGTTTGGCCGGCTGCGGCACCCTGCCGCCGCCGGCGGTCGACACCTCCGAGCAGGAGGTCGTCGCCATTATCAACAAGGTCAACGACTACTGGCAGCAGCGCGAAACGCCGCAGAAGTGGGCGTTCTGGGACATCGCCGCCTACCACACCGGCAATATGGAAGCCTACAAGATCACCGGCAATCCGCGCTACCGCCAGTATTCCGAGGACTGGGCCATCCACAACCAGTGGCAGGGCGCGAAATCCACCGACAAGGCAAAATGGAAGTACCAGTACGGCGAGACCGACGAGCATGTGCTGTTCGGCGACTGGCAGATCTGCTTCCAGACCTACGTCGACCTGTATGAACTGGACAAGGTCAAGGACCCGCGCAAGATCGCCCGCGCGCGCGAGGTGATGGAGTACCAGATGAACACCGCGCAGAAGGACTACTGGTGGTGGTCGGACGGCTTGTACATGGTGATGCCGGTGATGACCAAGCTGCACAAGGCCACCGGCGAGCGCAAATACCTCGACAAGCTGCACGAGTATTTCGATTATTCGAACAGCATCATGTACGACAGCGAGGAGCGGCTTTATTACCGCGACGCGCGCTACGTCTATCCGAAGCACAAAAGCGTCAACGGCAAGAAGGACTTCTGGTCGCGCGGCGACGGCTGGGTGTTCGCCGGCCTGGCCAAGGTGCTGGCCGACCTGCCGAAGGACGACGCGCACCGCGCCGACTACGTCGCCAAGTTCAAGGGCATGGCGCAGGCGCTGAAGAAGGCGCAATCGGACGATGGCTACTGGACCCGCAGCCTGCTCGATCCCGCGCACGCGCCGGGACCGGAAACCAGCGGCACCGCCTTCTTCGTCTACGGCTACCTGTGGGGCATCAACAACGGCGTGCTCGATCGCGACGAGTACCTGCCGACGGTCCGCAAGGGCTGGAACTTCCTCAGCAAGACGGCGCTGCAACCGGACGGCCGCATCGGCTATGTGCAGCCTATCGGCGAGCGCGCGATTCCGGGCCAGGTGGTCGACCAGAATTCGACCACGCCATTCGGTGTCGGCGCGTATCTGCTGGCGTCCTCCGAAATGGTGCGGCTGCTGAAAAAATAAGAACGGAGACACGATGGAACGACGTAATTTCATACAGGCCGTGATGGCCGGTTCGGCGGCGGGTGCAACCGCCGGTGCCGCGTTCGGCGCGCAAAGCGCCATCGCGGCGACGCCGGCTGCGGGAGCGGCTTCGTTGGCCAACGCGGACGGCAAGACCGCGCGTGTGCAACTGGCCGCGTTGGCGCAAAAGATGACGGAACCGGTGCTGGCCAATATGGCGGCCGGCACGCTGAAGAAAAACTTCGCGCTGGAAGTCAGCCCGACCTGGGATGGCCGCGACAAGGGCGTGGCCTACCTGGAGTGCTTCGGCCGGTTGATCGCCGGCGTAGCGCCATGGCTGGCGTTGGCCGACGACGGCACGCCGGAGGGCCGCACCCGCAAGCGCCTGCACCAACTGGCGCTGCAAAGCTACACCAACTCGGTCGACCCGGCCAATCCCGACTATCTGCTGTGGAAAGGCCCGGGCCAGACGCTGGTCGATTCGGCCTACTTCACCAACGCCCTGATCCGGGCGCCCAAGGCGTTGTGGGAGCCGCTCGACGCCAGGACCAAGCAGCGCATCATCGCCGAGATCAAATCGCTGCGCCGCATCGAACCGCCGTACATCAACTGGATGCTGTTCGCGGCCATGAACGAAGCCTGGCTGATGTCGATCGGCGAGGAGTTCGACCCGCTGCGCATGAACGTGGCGATCCGCAAGATCAACGAATGGTATGTGGGCGACGGCTGGATCAAGGACGGCGACGCCTTCCACTTCGACTACTACAACGCCTTCGTCATGCACCCGATGCTGGTGGAGATCCTCGACGTGCTGGATCAGAAAAAAGGCGCGTTCTGGAACGGCAAGCCGGAGGAGCTGCGCGCGCAGGCGGTCAAGCGCATGCAGCGCTACAGCGAGCACCTGGAGCGCTTCATCTCCACCGACGGCAGCTTCCCGCCGATCGGCCGCTCGCTGACCTACCGCACGGCGGCGTTCCAGCCACTCGCGCTGCTGGCGCTGCGCAAGCAGCTGCCGGCCAGCCTGCCCGAGGGCCAGATCCGCGCCGCGCTGCAAGCGGTGCACAAGGCCGTGTGGACCGCGCCGACCAATTTCACCAAGGACGGCTACCTGACCATCGGCTTCGTCGGCCACCAGCCGGAGCTGGGCGACTGGTACTCCAACAACGGCAGCATGTACATCGCCTCTGCCAGCCTGCTGCCATTGGGCCTGCCGGAAAGCGACAGCTACTGGACCTCGGCGCCGCAGGACTGGACCCAGAAAAAAGCCTTCTCCGGCGCCCGTTTCCCTAAAGATTACCCAGTCAACTACTGATCCTATGACCACATATTCCGTAAAACGCCGCGAGGTGCTGCGCGGCGCCAGCGCCGCCATGGGCAGCCTGCTGCTGCCGGTGTCGGCCCAGGTACACGCCGCCGCCTCCGCGCGCTTCGCCATCGGCGACAGCGACTTTCTCCTCGACGGCGAGCGCCTGCAGATCCGCTGCGGCGAAATGCACTTCGCCCGCGTACCGCGCGAATACTGGCCACACCGGCTGAAAGCCATCAAGGCCATGGGCCTGAACACCGTCTGCGCCTACCTGTTCTGGAACTACCACGAATGGCGCGAGGGTAAATACGACTGGGCCGGCCAGCGCGACGCGGCCGAATTCTGCCGCCTGGCCCAGGCCGAGGGCCTGTGGGTGATCCTGCGCCCCGGCCCCTACGCCTGCGCCGAGTGGGAAATGGGCGGCCTGCCATGGTGGTTGCTGAAAAAACCCGGCGACAGCTTCCTGCGCACGCGCGACGCCAACTACATGGCGCCAGCCAAGCGCTGGATGAAGGAAGTCGGCCGCGCGCTCGGCGTCCAGCAGATCACCAAGGGCGGTCCTATCCTGATGGTGCAGGTCGAGAACGAGTACGGCTTCTTCGGCGAAGACCTCGACTACATGCGCGAGATGCGCCAAGGGTTGCTGGACGCCGGCTTCGACGTCCCGCTGTTCCAGTGCAATCCGACCAACGCCGTCGCCAAGACCCATTTGAAGGAGCTGTTCTCGGTGGCGAACTTCGGCAGCGATCCAACCGCCGGCTTCAAGGTGCTGGACCAGGTGCAGAAAGGGCCGCGCATGTGCGGCGAATACTACTCCGGCTGGTTCGACACCTGGGGCGCGCCGCACCGCCGCGGCTCGGCCGCAGGCGCGGTGGCCGACATCCAGACCATGCTCAAGGCGAACGGCTCCTTCAGCCTGTACATGGCGCACGGCGGCACCACCTTCGGTTTGTGGGGCGGCTGCGACCGGCCCTTCCGTCCGGACACCACCAGCTACGACTACGACGCTCCGATCAGCGAAGCCGGATGGATGGGTGAAAAATTCCACGCCTACCGCGACGGCATGAAGCCCTACCTGATGGCCGGCGAAACGCTGCCGCCACCACCGCCGCAAAATCCGCTGATCGCCATCGCGCCGTTTACGATGAAGCAGTCGGCGTCGGTGTCTTCGGCGTTGCCGGCCGACGCCATCAAGGCCGTCTCTCCCCAGCCGATCGAGCAGTACGACATCAGCCGGGGCCTCGTGTCCTACCGCGTCACCCTGCCCGCCGGTCCGGCCGGCACCTTGGAAGCGGCCAAGGTGCGCGACCTTGCCTGGGTCTACGTCGATGGCAAACAAGTCGGCACGATGGACACGCGCTACCGCCGCTTCAAGGTCGACCTGCCGGCGCGCAGCCGCCCGGCGACCCTTGAAATCCTGCTGTACACCATCGCGCGGGTCAATTTCGGCGTCGAGATCCACGACCGCAAGGGCATGCACGGGCCGGTGCGTTTCGCAGGCCAGCCGCTGGAAAACTGGGAAATCCGCGCCATTGACTTCGACGCCGACGGCCTGCTGCCGCCGCTGACGTGGAAAACCGGCCGCGCCAAGGGCCCGGCCTTCTGGCGCGGCAGCTTCGACGTGCAGCAGACCGGCGACACCTTCCTCGACATGTCGAGCTGGGGCCAGGGCGTGGTGTGGGTCAACGGCCGCTGCCTGGGACGTTACTGGAACATCGGACCGACGCAAACCATGTACCTGCCCGGCCCCTGGATCAAGCGTGGCCGCAACGAGGTGGTGGTGCTCGATTTAACCGGGCCGCAAAGCGCGCGCATCGCCGGACTGAAGGCGCCGATCCTCGACAAGCTGCGTCCCGAACTCGATCTGGCGCGGCCGCCGAACAACGACAAACCGGCGCTGGACGGCGTCAAGCCGGCGCACGAGGGCGAATTCCAGAACGGCGCCGCAACCCAGGATGTGAAGTTCGCGCTGGCCGTCAAAGGCCGCCAGGTGTGCCTGGAGTCGCTCGACGCCTTCGACGGCAAGCAGTTCGCCGCCATCGCGGAACTGGCGCTGCTTGGCGCGGACGGCAAGACCTTGAACCAGTCCAACTGGACCATCGCCTATGTCAGCAGCGAGGAGCGCACCAGGGAGGACGGCACGGCGCTCAACGCCATCAACGGCCAGGCCACGGACTTCTGGCATAGCGCCTACAGCGGCAAGGCGCCGCATCCGGCCCACCCGCACCGCATCATCCTCGACCTGGGACAGTCGGATGCGGTGGCCGGCTTGCGCTACACGCCGCGCCAGGGCGCCGACGGCGTGACCGGCCGCATACGCCGCTACCGCGTGTACGTCGGCGAGCAGCTGGTCAAAACCGGCTAACCGGCCAATCGCCCATCGGCCGCCGGCGCGACGGCCGGCTGGCCGGCGGGTTGCGTTGGCGCCTTGCCCGCCAGCTGCCGGTACTGGCTCGGGGTGACGCCGGTGGTGGCCTTGAACTGGCGCGTGAAGGCGGAATGGTCGCCGTAGCCGCAGGCCTGGGCGATTTCGGCCACGCTGGCGCCGCCGCCCAGCATGCGCGACGCCGCCTCGACGCGGGTCTGGATGATCATCTGCCGCGGCGTCAGGTGGAAAATGCGCAGGAAATAGCGCTCGATCTGCGCCACCGACATATTGGCCGTGCGCGCCAGCTCGGCCAGATGCAGCGGCTGCCCGTACTGCTCCAGTATCAGGTTCACCGCCGCCGCCACCTTGCGGTAGGCGGGATTCTTCTTGTCCGCCATCGCCAGGTCGCGCGAGACGCCGGTCAGGCCGACGATGCGGCCGCCGGCGTCGCGCAGCGCCGTCTTGCGCGTCAGGCACCAGCCGGGATCGCGGCTGGGGTATAGATGCAGCTCCAGCTGGTCCTCGATGTCGTTGCCGCCGGCGAGCACCGCCATGTCCTGCGCCACGTAGGACTGGCCGAAGGGGTGGGCGAACACCTCGGCCGGGGTGCGTCCGATCAGCGCCGCTTTGTGCCGGCGGCCGCACCGCTGCACCAGCGTCTGATTGACCACGACATACCTTCCCTGCGCGTCCTTGACGAAGAAAACCACGTCCGGCAGCGCGTCGAAAAGCGCCTCGGCGAAGAAGGGATCGGCTATGCCTGCGCCCAGCGCGAGGCGGACCGGGTCGTCGGGAAGGGAGGAATTGTCCATGCTTGCGATTGTGCCAGCGGTCCGCGCCGCAGTCTGCTGTTTTTTCGCGATTGTGCCGATTTCGTCATTTAACGTGCGCAGGCGGTGCAAGACAGCTGGACCCGGGAAGCCTAAGATTTGACCATGAAAACCATTACCATCATCGATTCCCATACCGGCGGCGAGCCTACCCGGCTGGTCACCGAGGGCGGCCCGGATCTGGGCAACGGTCCCCTGGACGAGCGCCTGGCGCTGCTCAAGCGTGAACACGACAACTTCCGCTCCGCCGTGGTGTGCGAACCGCGCGGCTCCGACGTGCTGGTCGGCGCGCTGTTGTGCGAGCCGCACGCCGCCGATTGCGCGGCCGGCGTCATCTTCTTCAACAATGTCGGCTACTTGGGCATGTGCGGCCACGGCACCATCGGCCTGGTGGCCTCGCTGGCCTTCATGGGCCGCATCGGGCCGGGCCGCCACCGCATCGACACGCCGGTCGGCGTGGTCGAGGCGGAGCTGCATGAAGATGGCAGCGTCACCGTCGACAACGTCGCCGCCCACCGCAGCCGCGAACAGGTCACCGTGGAGGTGCCGGGCTACGGCGCGGTCACCGGCGACGTCGCCTATGGCGGCAACTGGTTCTTCCTGGTCGCCGGCCACGGACTGGAACTGAACGTCGCCAACGTCGAGGCGCTGACCGCCTACAGCGCGGCCGTCGGCGCGGCGCTGCAGCGGGACGGCGTCACCGGCGACGGCGGCGCGCTGATCGACCATATCGAACTGTTCGCGCCATCGCGCACCGGCGCCGACAGCCAAAGCTTCGTGCTGTGCCCCGGCAAAGCCTACGACCGCTCGCCGTGCGGCACCGGCACCAGCGCCAAGCTGGCCTGCCTGGCGGCCGACGGCAAGCTGGCCGAGGGCGCGCTGTGGAAGCAGGAAAGCGTCATCGGCAGCGTCTTTGAAGCGTCCTACCGCTATCGCGGCGAGCAGCTGATTCCCAGCATCCGCGGCAAGGCGTGGGTCAACGCGCAGGCCTGGCTGATCCTCGACCCGACCGATCCCTTCCAGTGGGGCATCCGGTGAACAACACCGACGTGATCGTCGTCGGCGCCGGCATCGTCGGCGCCGCCTGTGCGGACGCGCTCAGCGAGCGCGGACTGCGGGTGGCGGTCATCGAGCAGGATATCGCCGGCGGCGGCGCCACGGCGGCCGGCATGGGCCACCTGGTGGTCATGGACGACAACGCGGCCGAACTGGCGCTGTCGGCGTATTCGGTCTCGTTGTGGAACGACCTGGTGGGCGAGCGCCCGCAGCGCCATGAGTACAGCGGCTGCGGCACCATCTGGGTCGCCGCCGACGAGGAGGAAATGGACGCCGCGCGCGTCAAGGCGCAGACGCTGTCGGCCTACGGCATCACTTGCGAACTGCTGTCGCCGGCGGCGCTGTACGCGCGCGAGCCGCAGCTGCGCGCCGGGCTGGCGGGCGGCCTGCTGGTCAAGGGCGACGGCCTGGTTTATCCGCCCAAAAGCGCGCGCATCCTGCTCGACCGCGCGATGCGGCGCGGCGCCACCACCAAGCGCGCCGCCGTCAGCGCCATCGAGGACCACGGCGTGGTGCTTGCCGACGGCACGCGCCACCAGGCGCAGCACATCGTGCTGGCCGCCGGCTCGCGCTCGTCGGTGCTGCTGCCCGAGCTGCCGGTGCAGCCGAAAAAAGGACACATCGCCATCACCGACCGCTATCCCGGCTTTGTCCGGCATCAGCTGGTGGAGCTGGGTTATATCAAGAGCGCCCATGCCGCCAGCGGCGATTCGGTCGCGTTCAATTTGCAGCCCCGTCCCACCGGACAAGTCTTGATCGGCTCCTCCCGCCAGTTCGACACGATCGATACGGCGGTGGAGCCGGCCATGCTGCAACGGATGCTCAGGCACGCCACCACTTTCACACCGGCGCTGGCGCAGCTCAATGTATTGCGTTGCTGGACCGGCCTGCGCGCGGCTACCCCCGACGGCCTGCCGCTGATCGGGCCGCACCCGGCGCGGCGCGGCCTGTGGCTCGCCACCGGCCACGAAGGCCTTGGCATCACCACCTCGCTGGCGACGGCGCAGCTGCTGGCCGGCCAGATGCAGGGCGAGAGCACGCGCATTCCCATCAATCCCTACCTGCCCCGCCGCTTCCATGTTTGAATTCGCCGCCCACACCTTTGCCAACAACCGCGCCAACGGCGACAAGGGCGATAGCATCACCCTCAGCATCGACGCCCGCGCCCTCAGCGTGGCGCCCGGGGTCAGCGTGGCCGCCGCCATCGCGATGGCCGGCAGCATCGTCACGCGGCGCTCGGTCGGCGGCGCCGTGCGCGCGCCGTTATGCGGCATGGGCGTCTGCCAGGAATGCCGGGTGACCATCGACGGCCGGCCGCATCAGCTCTCGTGCCAGACCTTGTGCGCCGACGGCATGCATGTGCAGACCGGCGCGCTGGAGCGCGCGGCATGAACCACTACAACGTCCTGGTCATCGGCGCCGGCCCGGCCGGGCTGGCGGCCGCGCATGCCGCTGGCGCCAGCGGCTTAAAGGTCGGCATCGTCGACGACAATCCGCTGGCCGGTGGCCAGATCTGGCGTGGCGGCCCCGAACAGCAAGCCGACCGGCGCGCACAGTCCTTGTGGAACGCGTTGCGCGACGCCCCCAACGTCACCTTCCTGCAGCAAACGCGGGTACTGTATTCGCCGGAACCCGGACAGCTGCGGGTGCAGACGGCGGCGGCGGCCGACACGCTGCGCTTTGGCCACCTGATCCTGGCGACCGGCGCGCGCGAACGGCTGCTACCCTTCCCCGGCTGGACCCTGCCCGGCGTGACCGGCGCCGGCGGCCTGCAGGCGCTGGCCAAGGGCGGCTATCCGCTGCAAGGCAAGCGGGTGGTGGTGGCCGGCAGCGGCCCGCTGCTACTGGCGGTGGCCGCCACGCTCAAACTCAAGGGCGCGCATATCGTCGCCATCATCGAACAGGCGCCGACGGCGGCGATGGCGCGCTTCGCCCTCGGCCTGTTGGCGACGCCTTCCAAGATCGCGCAGGCGCTGCGGCTGGCCGCGCAGCTCAAGGACGTGCCGTATCTGCACGACAGCTATGTGCGCTCGGCGCATGGCGACAGTACGCTGCAATCGGTGATGGTCCAGCGCGGCAAAGGCCGCGAGCTGGAAACGCTGCAATGCGACTACCTGGCCTGCGGCTACGGTCTGATACCTAACGTGGAACTGGCGCAGGCGCTCGGCTGCGCCACCGCCAGCGACGGCGCGCAGACGGTGGTCGAAGCTGACCACTGGCAGCAAACCTCGGTGCCGGGCATCTACTGCGCGGGCGAAGGCACGGGCGTGGGCGGGGTGGACCTGGCGCTGGTGGAAGGCCGCATCGCCGGGCTGTCGGCCACCGGCCAGATCGTGCCGGCGCAGGCCGAGTTCGGCCAACGCACGCGCTGGAAGAAATTTGCGGACAAGCTGGCGCGCACCTTCGCGCTGCGGCCGGAGCTAGCCACCCTGGCCGGCGACGACACCATCGTCTGCCGCTGCGAGGACGTCTGCCACGGCGAACTGCGCACGCACACCACCTGGCGCTGCGCCAAGCTGCAAACGCGCTGCGGCATGGGACCGTGCCAGGGCCGCATCTGCGGCGGCGCCACCGAAGTGCTGTACGGCTGGCGTCCCGACGCGGTACGCATGCCGATCTCGCCGGCGCGCATCGACACCATCATCGCCTGAAGCAATTCCGGCAACTCCGGGGTCAGGTCCACCATTTCTACACGAGTTCAACCGTAAACACGCCTAAACCGCCTGTAGCGCTGAGGCCGTGTAGCATTGGTGGACCTGACCCTAATGCCGCGGCGCTCGGTCGGCGGCGCCGCGCGCGCGCCATTGTGCGGCATGGGCGTCTGCCAGGAATGCCGGGTGACCATCGACGGCCGGCCGCATCAGCTCTCGTGCCAGACCTTGTGCGCCGACGGCATGCATGTGCAGACCGGCGCGCTGGAGCGCGCGGCATGAACCACTACAACGTCCTGGTCATCGGCGCCGGCCCGGCCGGGCTGGCGGCCGCGCATGCCGCGGGCGCCAGCGGCTTAAAGGTCGGCATCGTCGACGACAATCCGCTAGCCGGTGGCCAGATCTGGCGTGGCGGCCCCGAACAGCAAGCCGACCGGCGCGCACAGTCCTTGTGGAACGCGTTGCGCGACGCCCCCAACGTCACCTTCCTGCAGCAAACGCGGGTACTGTATTCGCCCGAACCCGGACAGCTGCGGGTGCAGACGGCGGCGACGGCCGACACGTTGCGCTTTGGCCACCTGATCCTGGCGACCGGCGCGCGCGAACGGCTGCTGCCCTTCCCCGGCTGGACCCTGCCCGGCGTGACCGGCGCCGGCGGCCTGCAGGCGCTGGCCAAGGGCGGCTATCCGCTGCAAGGCAAGCGGGTGGTGGTGGCCGGCAGCGGCCCGCTGCTGCTGGCGGTGGCCGCCACGCTCAAACTCAAGGGCGCGCATATCGTCGCCATCATCGAACAGGCGCCGACGGCGGCGATGGCGCGCTTCGCCCTCGGCCTGTTGGCGACGCCGTCCAAGATCGCGCAAGCGCTGCGGCTGGCCGCGCAGCTCAAGGACGTGCCGTATCTGCACGACAGCTATGTGCGCTCGGCGCATGGCGACGGTACGCTGCAATCGGTGATGGTCCAGCGCGGCAAAGGCCGCGAGCTGGAAACGCTGCAATGCGACTATCTGGCCTGCGGCTACGGTCTGATACCGAACGTGGAACTGGCGCAGGCGCTCGGCTGCGCCACCGCCAGCGACGGCGCGCAGACGGTGGTCGAAGCTGACCACTGGCAGCAAACCTCGGTGCCGGGCATCTACTGCGCGGGCGAAGGCACGGGCGTGGGCGGGGTGGACCTGGCGCTGGTGGAAGGCAGCATCGCCGGGCTGTCGGCCACCGGCCAGATCGTGCCGGCGCAGGCCGAGTTCGGCCAACGCACGCGCTGGAAGAAATTTGCGGACAAGCTGGCGAGCACCTTCGCGCTGCGGCCGGAGCTGGCCACCCTGGCCGGCGACGACACCATCGTCTGCCGCTGCGAGGACGTCTGCCACGGCGAACTGCGCACGCACACCACCTGGCGCTGCGCCAAGCTGCAAACGCGCTGCGGCATGGGACCGTGCCAGGGCCGCATCTGCGGCGGCGCCACCGAAGTGCTGTACGGCTGGCGTCCCGACGCGGTACGCATGCCGATCTCGCCGGCGCGCATCGACACCATCATCGCCTGAAGCAATTCCGGCAACTCCGGGGTCAGGTCCACCATTTCTACACGAGTTCAACCGTAGGCACGCCAAAACCGCCTGTAGCGCTGAGGCCGTGTAGCATTGGTGGACCTGACCCCGGAGTTTATGGAAATTAATTGCGCCGGGCGATCGAGGTGCGCAGCACCAGTTGCGGTTCGATCATCGCGGTGTCCGACAGCGGCTTGCCGTCGATGGCGGCGATCAGCTTTTCCATCGCGGCGACGCCCATGCGCTCGCTCTGCAGGTCGACCGTCGTCAGCGCCGGCGACGTGTACTGGCCGTACTGGATGTTGTCGAAGCCGGCCACCGAGATGTCGGCCGGCAGGCTGAAACCGAGGGTTTGCGCCGCCTTCATGAAGCCGAGCGCGATCAGGTCGTTGTAGCAGATCAAGGCGTCCGGGTGCGCTTCGCCCAGCATGATGGCCGAGCACAGGCGCTCGCCTTCGGCCGATGTCGGCGCGCTGCCTTCGTAGACCGTCAATGCCTGCCCGTAGCCCTTCAGGCACTCGCGGATCGCGCCCAGCCGGTCCTCGTCGCGGCGCGAGCGCGGAAAACTCAGGTAGGCGATGCGCTTGTGCCCCTGCGAGACCAGGTGCCGCACCAGCATGCCGGCGCCGCGCTGGTCGTCGCTGCCGACCCACGGCAGGTTCAGCCGCGCCGGCCGGCCGAAATACACCAGCGGCTTGCCCAGGTCCATGACCCAGTCCATTTCCGATTCGAGCATGCGGGAGAAGATGATCAAGCCGTCGACCCGCCGGCTCAGCGCCTCGAGCAGCGGCCGCTCGCGGTCGGGATTTTCCTCGGTGTCGACCAGCAGCAAGGTGTAGCCGTGCGCCAGCGCGACCCGGTTGGCGCCCTTGACGATGCTGGTGAAATGGGGATTGCCGACGTCGAGCACCGACAGGCCGATGCTCTTGGTGCGGCCGGTGATCATCGACTGCGCCAGCGGATTGGAGCGGTAGCCCAGCCGCGCGATGACTTCCTTGATGGTCGCCTCCACCGCCGGCGAGAAGCGCTGCGCGCCGTTGACGAACTTGGAGACGGTGGCGGTCGAGACACCGGCCGCCGCCGCGACGTCGCGTATGGTTGCTACATTTTTTTTCATGATCGGGCTGTGGGGTTGGCGCGCCGCCAAAGCGGGGATATTAGCACGCGCCCCCGACGCCCAACCCCGCCCGCTTACAGGTCGGTGATTTCCTTGTGGCGCGGCACCAGCGCCTTCATCACGCACCACGCCACCAGGTAGGCCAGCGCGCAGATGCCGAACATGATCATGTAGCCGGTGCGGATGTCGTTGACCGATTTGTAGTAATCGAACACCCAGCCGCCCAGCTTGGTCAGCGCGACGCCGCCGATGCCGCCGGCCATGCCGCCGATGCCGATCACCGAGGCCACCGATTTTTGCGGGAACATGTCCGACACGGTGGTGAAGATGTTGGCCGACCAGGCCTGGTGCGCCGACGCGCCCACGCCGATCAGCAGCACCGGCACCCAGAAGCTGATCGCGCCCAGCGGTTGCGCCAGCAGCACCACCAGCGGGAAGAAGGCGATCACCAGCATGGCTTTCATGCGGCCGTCGTACGGCGCGTAGCCGCGCGACATGAAGTAGCTGGGGAACCAGCCGCCGCCGATCGAGCCGATCATCGTCATGCTGTACAACACGGCCAGCGGCACGATGATGGCGTCGCCCTTCATGCCGTATTGCGCCGACAAATAGGTCGGCAGCCAGAACAGGAAGAACCACCAGACGCCGTCGGTCATGAATTTGCCGAAGGCGAAGGCCCAGGTCTGGCGGTATTTGAGCAGCTGGAACCACGATACTTTCCTGGCGGCGGCGGCCGACGCTTCTTCCGTTTTCTCGACCGGCTGCACCGAGTCGCTGCGGATATAGGCCAGCTCGGCCTTGGACAGGCGCTTTTGCTGTTCCGGCTTTTCGTACAGCCACAGCCACAGTGCCATCCACAGGAAGCCGATCAGGCCGATGATGACGAAGGCCGATTGCCAGCCCCACGTGGCGGCGATGAGCGGCACCGTGATCGGCGCCAGGATGGCGCCGACATTGGCGCCGGAGTTGAAGATGCCGGTGGCGAAGGAGCGTTCCTTCTTCGGGAAATATTCCGCGGTGGCCTTGATCGCGGCCGGGAAGTTGCCGGCCTCGCCGACCGCCAGCACCGCGCGCGAAATCATGAAGCCGACGATCGACGGCACCAGCACCACGCCAAAGGCAGCGCCGATGACGGCCACGCCCTCGCCCATCGGCACCGAGAACGCGTGCAGGATGGCCCCCAGCGACCAGATGACGATGGCCACCACGTAGGCGGCCTTGGTGCCGATCTTGTCGACCACGCGGCCGGCGAACAGCATCGACACCGCATACACGAACTGGAAGGCGGCGGCGATGTTGGCGTAGTCGGTGTTGGTCCAGCCGAATTCCTTGGACAGGTCCGGCGCCAGCAGGCTCAATACCTGGCGGTCCAGGTAGTTGACGGTGGTGGCAAAAAACAACAGTGCACAGATGGTCCATCGGTATTTACCGACGGCTTGGCCCACCACGTGCGGAGTTACTGGCTCGCTCAGGTTCATGGCATCACTTATGTTTTGGTTTTGGTGATGATCTCTCGGTCTCCACGAGATCACTTTAGTCGTATGTCATCGTACAACTATAAAACTTGATAAGCAAGCACAAAAACCGGAAACGCGCACACCATGGACCGGGGTCGTACCCCGAACGGGGTTCGACCCCATGGGGCCGCTTTGCGGGTTGGCGGTCGCGCCCCGCAAAGTTGTAGGATGACTTTAGGCCGGCCGCGCCGTGCGCGCGTCGCCGCTCTTGACCAGCAACAGCGCGACCAGGCTGATGACCGCCGCGCCCGACAAGTAGTAGCCGACGTACTGCAGGCCGTAGTTGGTCGCCAGCCAGGTGGCGATGTACGGCGCCAGCGAGGCGCCGAGGATGCCGGCCAGGTTGAACGTCAGCGAGGCGCCGGTGTAGCGCACCTCCGGCGGGAACAGTTCCGACAGGATGGTGCCCAGCGGGCCGTAGGTCATGCCCATCAGCCCCAGCCCGACCGACAGGAACACGGTGACCTGGACCAGGCTGCCGGAGCCGAACAGCGGCGCCAGCGCCAGCCCGAACACGGCGATCGCCGCCGAGACCCAGATCAGGGTGGTGCGGCGGCCGAAGCGGTCGGCCCACAGCGCGGCGACCGGAATCGTCAGGCCAAAGAACAGCACGGCGATCAATTGCTGGATCAGGAAGTCCTTGCGGGTGAACTTGAGCGCCGTGGTGCCCCAGCTGAGCGCGAACACCGTCATCAGGTAGAACAGCACGAAGGTGGCCAGCGCGATCAAGGTGCCCAGCACCAGCACGCGGCCATGGTCGCGGAACACGGTGACGACCGGCACCTTGACGCGCTCGTTCTTGTCGAGCACCTTCTGGAAGTCCGGCGTCTCGTGGATTTTGAGGCGGATGTACAGGCCGACGATCACCAGCAGCGAGCTGGCCAGGAACGGGATGCGCCAACCGTAGCTGAAGAACTCGGCGTCGGTCAGCACTTCGCTCAGCAGCAGGAAGATGCCGCCCGACAGGAAGAAGCCGATCGGCGCGCCCAGCTGCGGGAACATGCCGTACCAGGCGCGTTTGCCCGGCGGCGCGTTCTCGGTTGCCAGCAGCACCGCGCCGCCCCACTCGCCGCCCAGGCCGAGGCCCTGGCCGAAGCGGCACAGCGCCAGCAGCGCCGGCGCCAGCGTGCCGATCTGTGCGTAGGTCGGCAGCATGCCGATCACCACGGTCGAGATACCCATCATCAACAACGCCGCCACCAGGGTGGCCTTGCGGCCGACGCGGTCGCCGAAGTGGCCGAACACGGCCGAGCCGACCGGGCGCGCGAAGAAGGCGATGGCGAACGTGGCCAGCGACTGCAAGGTGGCGGCGGCCGGATCGCTGGCGGGGAAGAACAGTTTGGGGAACACCAGCACGGCGGCGGTGGCGTAGATATAGAAATCGAAGAATTCGATGGTGGTGCCGATCAAGCTGGCAAACAGCACCGTGGACGGTTTGTTGGTCTTGGACGATCCCGGTTGAGACTTGCTCATGCGTGAAGCTCCTGCGGATGGGTGGTGCGCCTCATCATACACACCCGGTCCGCAGCTTGCCAAGCAGATATGATTGCTCCCGATAACAGCTTAGTGATCGATTTGCGACAGTCCGGCGGCGATCTCGTCGGCCTTGAGCGGACGCACCACGCGCGCCACTTCCCGGCCGTCGCGCAGGAAGACCAGGGTCGGCCACAGCTTGACCTTGTACGAGCGGCCCAGCGGACGGCCCGGCCCGTCCTCGACCTTGTAGTGGCTGACGGCGTCGTGGCCGGCCATCGCCTGTTGCAGCGGCGGCTGGGCGGCCATGCAGTGGCCGCACCAGTTGGCGCCGAACTCCAGCAGCGTGGCGCCCGGCATGGCGTCGATCTCGGCGCGCTGGGGCGCCTCGGCTATATAGACAGTTTTCATTTGGTTTTGAACTTGGCACATGGATCGGCGCGCTTCTCGGGTGTGAGCTTGTGCACCACGTCGTACAGGCCGCCATCCTTGTCGCCGCCCTCGACGAAGCCCTCGCTGCGCACGGTCAGTATAGGCTCAATCCGATTGAGCCAGCGCGCGACTCCGATGTCCTTGCGCACGTGGCCATTGCCGGCGATCAGCACGACATCGCGCGGCCGCTGGTCGCGCACGATCTTGGCCATCCAGATGTCGCGCGCAACCTGCGCGTTGACCATGCCCTCGAGCATCATCTCCGGCGTCATACCGCAGTGGCCGACGGCGATTTCCTGTTGCTGGGTGGCGCGCACGTCGGCCGGCAGCGGCTGGTCCAGCCGGTAGTCCTTGATGCTTTGCGGGTCGAACGTGGCGGTCACGCCGTCGCGCACCACGCGTGAGGCGTCGGCGCGCGACAAATTGCCGGCCACCAGCGGCAGGTGGTAGGTCAGCGCCAGCTGGATCACCGGGTAGTACAGTTGCCAGTCCCAACGGGCGCCATTGACGACGCGGATCACACATTGCGCGTCGAGACAGCCTTTTTGCGCCTTGTCCAGCAAATCCTGGTCTTCGCGGTCGAACTGTTCCATGACGATGGCCGGCCGCCAGCCACCCTCGACCCGTTGGCGCAGCAATTCGTAGCGTAGCCGGTGTCCCCGTGCGTTGTCGTGCACCTCGCCCAGCAGCAACACCTGCGGGTTGGGGCCGAGCGGCGCGACGGCGGCCTCCCCGGCATCCGCCGCCGGCCCTGTTCGGGCGCCGCCGGCGCAACCGGTGAGCGCCAGCGCCCCGGTCAACATTGCTGTAAATCCAATTGTCCGCCAGCTTTTTTTATAAATGGATATCATCCTGCACCTCACGTCTGGGTTCGCAAAAAAACCTGCGGCGCAAGCCCAGGGAACCAGTCTGTTGTTGCATCGCAATAATAAATTTCTCTGAAATAAACACAGATAGCAATATGTTATGAATTGTGGTTTAATAGTCTTTGTGCAATAAACGTCAAATGCATTGCGGCCGCAAGTCTAAGGTGTCTGCATTAAATTGCAGTTAACGCCCGGACCCGCAGTATTGCCATAGGAGAAAATTATGAAAAAAACACCACTTTTAACCTGCCTGCTGTTCTCGCTGAGCCTGACCGGCGCGGCGCAAGCGAAGGTCGATGCCACCCCGGCGGCGCCTATCGCACCTGCAACAATTGAAGTTGAAAAATGCGTGCCGAACGCCGCCTCGCCATGCCTGACCGCCGACGACTCGGCCGCCAGGGACGACGACAGTATCGATCTCGCCACACTGCCGACAGCCAACCCGGCGCAGCAGGTCGACGCCGCCGCCTCGCCGGTGCCGGAACCGCAAACCTTTGCCATGATGGCGTTCGGTCTGGCGCTGCTGGGTTTCTCCTCGCGCCGCCGCCAGCCGTCGGACAAGTTCGAGAACTAGGCGTTGCCCGGTAAGCGGCACGACAGAAATCCCGCCTGGTGCGGGATTTTTTTTGGTCTGCGGCGTTTAATAGCAGAGCGACCGTATGTTGCTGATGGCGACGCCCTGGGCGACGGCGCGGAACGCGCAGCCCAGCTTGCGCCAGCCGTCGTCGGTCAACATCACCGCGCCCAGCCCCAGCGCCACGGCGATGGCCAGCACGATCAGCAAACCTTTGATGGCGTCTTTATTCATGCTGGCGGACCCGGTCGGCGTGGCGTGAACGGCGGTAGCGGTATTGGGCGGTATTGGGCGGTATTAGGCGTTGCTAGGCGCTGTGAGGCGTTATGCGGCGTTATGCGGCGTCCGCCAGCATGTAGTCGAAATCGTAGTAGTGCTTGCCGCCTTCGATGCGGATGTTCAGGGTGCCGCTGAGCCCCTCAAGTTCTTCCCGGCCCGAATCGGGCACCACCGCCACAGCCAGGCTGGGCGCGCCGCGCTCCATGATGCCGCGGTGGTGCAGCAGAAAGTTGCCGCGTTTGCCGTCGAGCGTGCCCTCGACCCGCTCGATCGCCACATACACGCCCGAGCCCAGCGCGCTGTCCATATAGGCCAGCATCTCGCCCTTGCCGGTGGCGGCCAGCGCGCCGTGGTATTGCTTGTCGAGCGACATGCGGCCGACGCCGGTGTCGGCCGCCACCGCCGAGGTTGATTCCGGCTGCATCTTGACGCTGAATTCCCCTGTGATCCTGTTCATCGCTGCTCCTCGTTCTACGCGGGCAGGCGGATGTCCGTCTGCCCGCTGGTGTCGTCGACCGGCGTCACGCACGGCATGCGCAGCGTGAACGTGGCGCCATGGCCCAGCACGCTGGCGACCGTGACCGTGCCGCCGAACTGTTTGGCCATCAGGTTGAACACGATGTTCAGCCCGAGCCCGGTGCCGCCCTGGCCGCGCCGCGTGGTCACGAACGGGTCGAACACCTTGTCCAGCATTTCCGGCGCGATGCCCTTGCCGTTGTCGCTCACCCGCATCTCGATCCAGTCGCCCTGGCGCGCCACGTCGATGGTGATCCGGCCCTCGTCGTCCGGCTCGAACGCGTGGTCGACGCAGTTGAGCGTCAAATTGGTGATCACCTGCGCCAGCGCGCCCGGGTAACTGTCGAGCATGATATCGGGCGGGCAATCGATGCCGACCGCGATGTGCGTCTTCTTCAGCTTGGGCTGCAGGCTGGATACCACTTCGTTTATATAATCGCGCAATTCGAAGCGGCGGCGCGCCTCGCTGACCTGGTCGACGGCGATCTGCTTGAAGCTGTGGATCAGGTGGGCGGCGCGGTAGGCGTTGTTCATGATCAGGCGCGTGCTCTCGGCCGCCGTGTCCAGGTAGCGCATGATGTCGGACTTCTTGATGTTGCCGCCTTCGACGGCCAGCTGCACCTTTTCGGTCGCCTCCATCAGCACCGACGCGCTGGTCAGGGCGATGCCGACCGGCGTGTTGATTTCGTGGGCGACGCCGGCCACCAGGCCGCCCAGCGAGGCCAGCCGTTCGGCCTGCAACAGCGATTCCTGCGTGCGGCGCAGGTCGGCCATGGCGCGGGCGGTGGCCTGGGCCGATTTGCGGGCCTCGTCCTCGGCCTCGCGGATGCGCTGGATGTTCGATTTGACCTTGCGCTGGATGGCGTTGAAGCCGCGGATCACCTCGCCGAGCTCGTCGCGGCGGCTGTCGGGCAATTCCTCGACCTCGTCGCTGCCGCGCGTGGCCAGGTCGAACAGGCCGTCGCGCAGGCGCTTGAGCGGGTCGAACACGATGCGCAGCGACAACGCCAGCGCCGCCACCAGGATGAGGTCCAGCAGCAACACTTCGATCACCTTGCGGCGCACCTCGGCGGCCAGCGTGGCGTCGATCTGGGCGCGGCTGAAGTTGACCACCACGCGGCCGACGATGACCGGCTTGAGCGCGGCCCCGGCGGCGCCGGAGTCGCGGTAGGCCAGGTCGGCCACCACCGGCGTGCCGGCCACGGCCGCGTCGTTTTCGATGGTGCTGATTTTGCCGTCCTCGTGGCGCAGGCGGCCGGAAAACAGGCCGACCGAGGTGTCGTAGACGCGGATCGACACCAGTTCGGGCGGCATCATCTCGGCGGCGACGATGTTGTCGACCTTGGCCTTGTCGAGGTCCCACAACGCCGACGGCAGGCTGGTTTGCAGCCGGGTCAGCACGCCCTGGCGCAGGCGCTGGCTGCTCACTTCGAGTTCGTGCCCGAGGCTGTATTGCGCGTAGGTGCCGGAAATGCCCAGCACCAGGGTCACGATGACCACGAAGAGCAGCGTCAAACGGCCTTGAATACCAGACATCGAACAACCTCCCCCGAGCACGTATTTGACGGCAACATCCCAATGTACGGTATGGGCTGCATCTTGGCAAGAATAAGGACTATCAAGGGGCCATCGCCGGCCAACGGCGCCTTCCGCAGGCAGACTTCGATCGCGCGCAATGGTAATATCGTGCAACATGTGGGCTGGCTAATCCGCCAGCGGACAACCCGACATCACCGGAGGCACCATGACGGGCAATTATCATCAACTGGCGACGGCCGAGGTGCGGCCGGGCATGGTCCTGTCGGACGTGCTGCTCGACGTCCAGGGCCACGTGCTGCTGCCGCAGGGCACCGTGCTGACCGAGGCCATGCTGGCGCTGATGCCGCGCCACGGCATCGCCGTGCTGCCCATCGTGCGCGAGGAAGTGGCGCCGGAGGTGGCGCAGGCCGCGCTGACCCACCATCAGGCGCGCATCGATCATCTGTTCCGCAAAAACGACGCCGACAGCGACAAGGACTGGGCCACGGCGCTGCTGCGTCGCTTCGTCACCGATTTCCGGCTGGGCAAGCCGGAGCAGGAACACACCACGGAGCATCCCGGCCATGAGTAACACCCTCAGCTACGACGACGTGGTGCGCAACCTCGACGACCTGCCGTCGCTGCCGGCGGTGGTGATGGAATTGCTCAACAGCATAGACCAGGACGATGTCGATATCTCGGTACTCGCCAAGAAGGTGTCATACGACCAGGCGCTGACCGCCAAGACGCTGCGCCTGGCCAACTCCTCGCTGTACGGGCTGCAAGTCAAGGTCACCACCATCCAGCAGGCGATCACCTACCTGGGTTTCCAGACCACGCGCAACCTGATCACGGCGGCGGCCGTCACCGGCTGCTTCGCCGAGGGCCACTGCCCCGGCTTCGACCACAAGGCGTTCTGGCGCCACTCGATCGCCACCGCCGCCTGCGCCAAGGTGCTGGCGCGGCAGATGCGCTTCAATCAGGATTACGCCTTCACGGCCGGCTTGCTGCACGATATCGGCAGGCTGGTGCTGGTGTCGTGCTTCCCCAACCAGTATTCGATCACCTTGGCCTACCGCGAGGAGCACGACTGTTATCTGCTGGAGGCCGAACGCAAGGTGCTGGGCGTCGATCACGTCGACGCCGGCATGGCGCTGGCGGAACACTGGAATTTTTCAGACACGATGCGGCTCGCCATCGGCGGCCACCACGATCCGGAAGCGCAGGGCGCGGGCTTCCTGGCGGCCATCATTCATGTGGCCGACGCCATCGTGCACGCGCTCGATCTGGCGCAGGTACGGGACGATCTGGTGCCGCCGGTGTCCACGGTGGCGTGGACAGCGCTGGGCCTCGATGAGGAAATCTATCTGCAACTGTTCCGGGAAACCGAGCTGCAGTATGAAGAAATTTCGATGGTGCTGCTGAGCTAACAGACTACCTTGACGGACTGCCTACCTGCATAAGACGCACGAAAAACAAGGAAGCGTCACCTGCCGGCCGGGTTGGACGAGACATCGACTGGACGTCACGTCAGCCACGGCGCGGCAGGTGCGGAAGCTGCGGGCGCATTAATGACGCGCGTAGTTTCCGGCCTCGGCCTTTTCTGGACGCTCTTCAGGCTTTGGACGGCCCTGGGCGTCGGACAGGCGGTATTTGGTGCGGCGGTCGCCCATCAAATCGCGCAGGTCGCGGATGCTCATGCCGGTCACTTCGTGCATGCGGATCAGCAGCGAAGCGCCGACCGGCAGACGGTGGTGACGGATCTTGCTGATCACCGGCGGTGCCACTTCCAGCAGGCGCGACAGCGCGGCGTCGTTTTTCAATTGCATCTTGCCGAGCAGGATGTCGAGCAGATGGTTGGGGTTGTAGCTTTCTTGGGAAGCAAGAGCGTGGTGTGCCATGATTTTCCTCGTTGGTTGGGTGAAGAGATAGTGCTGGTCGGAACTTAAGGACAACTTAGAATTTATCAATTAACTGCCCCGTTGGATAAGCAGCTAACAGAGCGGTTAAATCCATCCATAAATTCATCCGTAAATTCATCCATAAGCCGACTTGCCTCAATTGCCTTTCGTGCAAGAGAATTCTATGCTTAAAGGGACTGCTCCAGTCGGCGCACGATGCGTGAAGATTGTTTGACATCAACCGCCGGCTAGAAAACTTAACAACTAAGCTATTTCATCACATGGGGCTGGAGGGTGTCGCACGCAAGAACCTGTAGGAAATTGTTACATGAAGCAAGCTCATGTAGAGTGGCAGCGGGTTTGCTACCCCTCAGCAACTGTGTCGTGGCCAGGGCAACATTCGTTGGATCCGGGACGCCGCCGGCCGGGTCCGACAGGGTCGCGGCACCTCGCTTCAAAATGCGGCGCCCGCGCGGTTTGCATCGGCAAATTACGCTAAACTAACGCCTGTGCGCAGCAGTGCGCCCCATCCCGCCTCATCTCTTAAAAGCATTCCATTGAAAACCAAAACACCCGTTCAACCGCATTACTTTGTTCCAGAGCCGCTCGATAACTCGCGCCTGGCCCATTTGTGCGGTCCCCTCGACGAAAACCTGCGGCAGATTTCCGCCGCGCTGGACGTCACCATTTTTCGTCGCGGCGAGAAATTCATCGTCAGCGGCCACAATGCCGAACGCGCGGTGCAGATCCTGGAACAGTTCTACGCCGTCGCCAACAAGGTGGTGCCTATTGAAGAAGTGCAACTTGCACTGGTAGAGCAACGCGCCGGCCTGGCCGCCGCGGCCACCGCCGCCGGCACCACCTCCGGCGCGGGCGCCGAAGGCAAGCCGCACGCGGTGGCCGAGGCGCCGTTTGTCGAACCGGACATCAACAGCCCGGTGCTGAAGACGCGCCGGACCGACCTGCGCGGCCGTACGCCGCACCAGATCCGTTACCTGCGCAACATTCTCGAACACGACATCAGCTTTGGCGTCGGCCCGGCCGGCACCGGCAAGACCTACCTGGCCGTGGCCTGCGCGGTCGACGCGCTCGAGCGCGACGCCGTCAAGCGCATCATCCTGACCCGTCCGGCCGTCGAGGCCGGCGAGCGGCTCGGCTTCCTGCCGGGCGACCTGGCGCAAAAGGTCGATCCGTATCTGCGTCCGCTGTACGACGCGCTGTACGACCTGCTGGGCTTCGACCGCACGCAGAAAATGTTCGAGAAGCAAGTCATCGAAATCGCGCCGCTGGCTTACATGCGCGGACGCACCCTGAACCACGCGTTCGTGATCCTCGACGAGGCGCAGAACACCACCGTCGAGCAGATGAAAATGTTCCTGACGCGCATAGGTTTCGGCAGCAAGGCCGTCATCACCGGCGACGTCACCCAGGTGGACTTGCACAAGAGCCAGAAAAGCGGCCTGGTCGACGCCGTCCAAGTGTTGAAGGATGTGCGCGGCATCGCCTTCAGCCACTTCAACAGCGAGGACGTGGTGCGCCATCCGCTGGTGGCGCGCATCGTCGACGCCTACGAGACGGCCCACAACCATGAAGCCGAGATCGCTCCCCTCCTCAAAGCCACCGCTCTGAAAAATGTCCGTAAAAAATAAATTGACGTTGTCGGTGCAATATCCCGACGCCCGCCTGAAAGAAGTGATCACCCGCGCGGCCATCCGCAAGTGGATACAGGCGGCGCTGTTCGCGCCGGCCGAGCTGACCATCCGCTTTGTCGATGCCGAGGAAGGCCGCGAGCTCAACAAGCAATACCGGGGCAAGGACTACGCCACCAATGTGTTGACGTTCGCCTACAACGAGGGCGAGCAGCTGGACGAGGACGCGCCGACGCAAGCCGACATCATCCTGTGCACCGACGTGCTGGAGAAGGAAGCGGCCGAGCAAAAGAAATCGGTGGAGGAGCACACCGCCCACCTGATCGTGCACGGCGTGCTGCACGCGCAAGGCTACGACCACGAGGACGACGAGGAAGCGGCCGAGATGGAAGGCATCGAAACGGAGTTGCTGGCCGAACTCGGTTACGCCGACCCGTACGCCGCCGAGAAAGCCGCCTAAGCGCCGATCGTCGGTTAAAACGCATGGTTTTTTTGACAAAAGCGGCCCTGTTCGACCTTTTGGTGTATCCTATACCCCTTCAAAACAATGGCTCACGCCTACTATGCAAGAGCACTCTAGTGGCGTCAAGACTGACGCCAAACCCCATCGGTCACTGTTTGAACGCCTGACCGCACTGATTTCCCCCGAGCCAGAGAATCGCGCGGAACTGCTCGAAGTTCTGCACGACGCCCACGAACGCAACCTGATCGACGCCGACGCCTTGTCGATGATCGAAGGCGTGTTCCAGGTCTCCGACTTGTCCGCCCGCGACATCATGATTCCCCGTTCGCAGATGGATGTCATCGACATCTCCAAGCCGATCGAGGAATGGATGCCGCAGGTGCTGGCGACCGCCCACTCGCGCTTCCCCGCCATTGAGGGCGAGCGCGACAAGGTGATCGGCATCCTGCTGGCCAAGGACCTGCTGCGCTACTACGCCGAAGAATCCTTCGACGTGCGCGACATGCTGCGCCCGGCCATCTTCATCCCCGAGTCCAAACGCCTCAACGTGCTGCTGCGGGATTTCCGCGCCAATCACAATCACATGGCGATCGTGGTCGACGAGTACAGCGGCGTGGCCGGTCTGATCACCATCGAGGACGTGCTCGAACAGATCGTCGGCGACATCGAGGACGAATACGACTTCGACGAGGAAGAGGACAACATCCTCTCGATCAAGGAAGGCGTGCACGGACCGCGCTGGCGCATCAAGGCGCTGACCGAGATCGAACAGTTCAACGAAGAGTTGGACACCTCGCTGCCGGACGACGATGTCGACACCATCGGTGGCCTGGTCGCCAAGCACCTGGCGCGCATGCCGCACAAGGGCGACATCTTCGACTACCAGGGCATGCGCTTTGAAGTGCTGCGCGCCGACGCCCGCCAGATCCACGTGCTGCTGGTGGAGAAACTGCCGCCAGCCCCCGACGCCGGCGCGGGCGCCTCGCAATAATGCGCTTTCGCCGCGCCAATCCGAACGATCCGCCCAAGCCGCAGCGCAGCACCAAAGGACGGATGATCATCACCCTGCTGGCCGGCGCGATGTGCGTATTTGCCTTCGCGCCGTTCGGCTGGTGGCCGCTCGAGATCCTCGGCCTGGCGACCCTCTTCTACCAAGTGCTGCGCAGCGCCGACGTCAAAAGCGCGGGCCTGATCGGCTGGGCCTTCGGCTTCGGCTGGACCGCCGCCGGCACCCACTGGCTGTACGTGTCGCTGCACGACTACGGCGCCATGGCCGCGCCGATCGCGGTGGCCGCCGTGCTGCTGCTGGCCTGGGGCATGGGCTTTTACACGGCGCTAGCGATGGGCGGCGCGGCCTGGCTGCGCAAGCGCTGGTCGCTGCCGCTGCCGGCCGCCAACCTGCTAGTGCTGCCGGCGATGTGGGCGTTGTTCGAATGGGTACGCGCCTGGCTGTTCACCGGTTTCCCGTGGATGTCGTCCGGCTACGCCCATAATCACAGTCCGCTGGCCGGCTACGCGCCGGTCATTGGCGTCTACGGCCTTGGATGGCTGGCCGCGGTCATCGCCGGCGCCCTGCTGCTGCTGCTGCACCGCACCCGCATCAAGGCGGCGGTGCTGGTCGTGGCCATCTGCGCCGCCGGCGTCGGCCTGACCTACCTGCAATGGACCTACCCGGAAGGCAAACCGATCTCGGTGCGCCTGCTGCAAGGGAACATCCCGCAAAGCGAAAAATTCGACGGCGCCCGCGTCATCGAGACGATGAAGCTGTACCACGACGCCATCACCGCCGCGCCGGCCGATTTGATCGCCACGCCGGAGACGGCCATCGTCATGCTGCCGCAGCAGCTGCCGCCGGACTACCTGCCCGGCATCGCCCAGTTCCTGACCAAGACCGGCAGCAATCTGATACTCGGCATCCCGATGGCCGACAGCCAGACCGCCTATTTCAACAGCGTGATCGGCCTGACGCCACGCCAGGGCAGCGCCTACTACCGCTACGACAAGCACCACCTGGTGCCGTTCGGCGAGTTCATTCCGCTCGGCTTCCGCTGGTTCGTCAACCTGATGTCGATCCCGCTCGGCGACCAGACCAGCGGCGCCGATATCCAGCCGGCCTTCCCGATCAAGGACCAGCGCGTGCTGCCCAACATCTGCTACGAGGACTTGTTCGGCGAGGAGATCGCCGCGCAGCTGAACCACCCGGCGCAGGGCCAGAAGCCGGCCACGATGCTGCTCAACGTCTCGAATCTGGCCTGGTTCGGCGACACGATCGCCATTCCGCAGCATTTGCAGATCTCGCAAATGCGCACCCTGGAGACGGGACGTCCGATGCTGAGGGCGACCAACACCGGCGCCACCGCCATCATCGACGGTCATGGCGTGATCCGGCATCAGTTGAAGGTCAACACCTTCGGCACCCTGGCCGCCGACGTCCAGGGCATGGCGGGCAGCACGCCCTTCATCATCTGGGGCAACAAGCTGTTTCTGCTGCTGGCGGCGCTGGCATTGGGCGGCGCCTGGTTTTGGGCGCGGCGCGCAAAAAACCAGGCCAAAGCCGCTTAATCTCCACAGTCTGCCGGCAAAACCCGCTAAAATTGCCCCTTTAGCATAACCGCAACCGCACGTCCCTCGCCCCGCGAGGCGTGCCATCGACCACACAAGATGCTGACATTTCAACAAATCATTCTGACCTTGCAAACCTACTGGGACAAGCAAGGCTGCGCCCTGCTCCAGCCCTACGACATGGAAGTCGGCGCCGGCACCTTCCACACCGGGACCTTCCTGCGCGCCATCGGCCCGGAGCCTTGGCGCGCTGCCTACGTGCAGCCGTCGCGCCGCCCGAAGGACGGCCGCTACGGCGAGAACCCGAACCGCGGCCAGCACTACTACCAGTACCAGGTGGTGATGAAGCCGGCGCCGGAAAACATCCTCGACCTGTATCTCGGTTCGCTGGAGGCGCTGGGCCTGGACCTGAAACAGAATGATGTGCGCTTCGTCGAAGACGACTGGGAATCGCCGACCCTGGGCGCCTGGGGCCTCGGCTGGGAAGTGTGGCTGAACGGGATGGAAGTGACGCAGTTCACCTACTTCCAGCAGGTCGGCGGCCTCGATTGCAAGCCGGTGCTGGGCGAGATCACCTATGGTATCGAGCGTCTGGCGATGTACCTGCAGGGCGTGGAAAACATGTACGACCTGGTTTGGACCACGTGGGAAGAGAACGGCGAGACCAAGACGCTCAAATACGGCGACGTCTTCCACCAGAACGAGGTCGAACAATCGGCCTACAACTTCGAACATTCGAACGCCGAACTGCTGTTCGCCCAATTCAACAACCACGAATCGGAAGCCAAGCGCCTGATCGAGGCGCAACTGACGTTGCCGGCCTATGAGCAAATCATGAAGGCGTCGCACAGCTTCAACCTGCTGGACGCGCGCGGCGCCATCTCGGTGACCGAACGCGCCGCCTACATCGGCCGCGTGCGCGCCCTGTCGCGCCTTGTGGCGCAGGCCTACTACGAGTCGCGCGAGCGCCTGGGCTTCCCGATGGCCATCGCCTTGGCGACGACCGCCGCTGCTGCTGAACAAACTGTATAAATAATATGACCCAGACCCTCCTCATCGAACTGCTGACCGAAGAACTGCCGCCGAAGGCGCTTGCCAAGCTGGGCGCGGCCTTCGCCGCCGGCATCGTCAACGGCCTGAAAGCGCGCGACTTCCTCGAAGCCGACAGCGTCGCCACCTCGTTCGCCTCGCCGCGCCGCCTGGCCGTCTCCATCACCAAGGTGCGCGCCACGTCGCCCGACAAATCGATTCGCGAAAAAGTGCTGCCGGTGTCGGTCGCGCTGGACGCCGCCGGCAACGGCACGCCACCGCTGGCCAAGAAACTGGCCGCGCTGGGCTTCCCGAACCTGACCGTGGCCGACCTGGAACGCGCGCAGGACGGCAAGGCCGAAAGCTTCTTCTACACCTACACGGCGGCCGGCAGCGCGCTGCAATCGGGCCTGCAGGCCGCGCTGGAGGAATCGGTCGCCAAGCTGCCGATCCCTAAAGTGATGAGCTACCAGCGTCCGGACGGCGCCACCGTGCAATTCGTGCGTCCGGCCCACAGCCTGATCGCGCTGCACGGCGCCACCGTGCTGCCACTGACCCTGTTGGGACTGACCGCGTCGAACGTGACCGAAGGCCACCGCTTCCTGACCGCGCCGGGCCAACGCGCCGTGACCATCGCCGATGCGGACAGCTACGCCGAGACCCTGAAATCACAGGGCAAAGTACTGGCCAGCGTCGAACAGCGCAAGGAACAGATCCGCGCCGATCTGCTGGCCAAGGCCGGCGCCGACCAGGTGCTGATGCCTGAATCGCTGCTCGACGAAGTGACTGCGCTGGTCGAATGGCCAGTGGTCTACGAATGCAAGTTCGAGGAAGAGTTCCTGGCCGTGCCGCAGGAATGCCTGATCCTGACCATGCAGACCAACCAGAAATACTTCGCGCTGACGGACGCCGACGGCAAGCTGCGTTCGCGCTTCCTGATCGTCTCCAACATCGCCACCGACACGCCGGCCGCCATCATCGGCGGCAACGAGCGCGTGGTGCGTCCGCGCCTGTCCGACGCCAAGTTCTTCTTCGAGCAGGATAAGAAGAAAACGCTGGAGTCGCGCCTGCCGCTGCTCAAGAACGTGGTCTATCACAACAAGCTGGGCACCCAGGCCGAACGCAGCGAGCGTGTCAGCGCGCTGGCCGGCTTCATCGCCACCCAGGTCGGCGGCGATTCCGCGCTGGCCACCCGCGCCGCCAAGCTCTCCAAGGCCGACCTGTTGACCGACATGGTCGGCGAGTTCCCCGAGCTGCAAGGCATCATGGGCACCTACTACGCCCGCAACGACGGCGAGCCGGAAGACGTGGCGCTGGCCGCCTCCGAGCACTACCAGCCGCGCTTCGCCGGCGACGCGCTGCCATCGACCGTCACCGGCACCGCCGTGGCGCTGGCCGACAAACTTGAAACCCTGGTCGGCATCTGGTCGATCGGCCTGCAGCCGACCGGCGACAAGGATCCGTTCGCGCTGCGCCGCCACGCCCTGGGCGTGCTGCGCATGCTGATCGAAAAACGCCTGATGCTGTCGATCCGCGGCCTGCTCGATTCGGCCGCGCAGCAGTTCACCGGCATCGCCGGCTTCAAGGACCCGGTCCTCGAAGTCACCGCCTTCATGCTGGACCGCCTGCGCGGCATCCTGCGCGAGCGCGGCTTCTCGCCGAACGAGATCGAAGCGGTGGTGGCCCAGAATCCGGACCGCCTGGACGACATCGTGCAGCGCCTGGAGGCCGTCAAGGCCTTCGCCGCGCTGCCGGAAGCGGCCTCGCTGGCCGCCGCCAACAAGCGCATCACCAACATCCTGAAGAAGAACGAAGAGGCGCTGAGCGCCGCCGGCACCAGCGCCGTCGATCCGGGGCTGCTGCAGGACGAAGCCGAGAAGAACCTGGCCGCCGCCGTCACGCGCGTGCAGCCGGACATCGACGCCGCCTTCATCCGGGGCGATTTCGCCGACGCGCTCAAGACGCTGGCGCAGCTGCGCGACGAAGTCGACGCCTTCTTCAACGACGTCATGGTCATGGCCGAAGATCTCGCCCTGCGCAACAACCGTCTGGCTTTGCTGTCATCGCTGCATGGCATGATGAATCGCGTGGCCGACATTTCGAAACTGGCGGCCTAAATGGGTACGCCGTCCTTGAAACTGATCATCCTCGATCGCGACGGCGTCATCAACCATGATTCGCCCGATTTCATCAAGTCGCCGGCCGAGTGGATTCCCATCCCCGGCTCGCTCGAAGCGATCGCCCGCCTGAACCAGGCCGGCTATCGCGTGGTGATCGCGTCGAACCAGTCGGGCATCGCGCGCGAGTTCTTCGACATGACGATCCTCAACGCCATCCACGCCAAGATGCACCATCTGGCGCAGCAGGTCGGCGCCGACATCGACGCCGTGTTCTTCTGCCCCCACGCGGCGGCCGACAACTGCGACTGCCGCAAGCCGAAACCGGGCATGTTCAACGAGATTTCGCAGCGCTACAAGGTCAGCCTCAAAGGCGTGCCGGTGGTGGGCGACTCGCTGCGCGACCTGCAGGCCGGCTACGTGACCGGCTGCGTGCCCTACCTGGTCCTGACCGGCAAGGGCGAGAAAACCCAGCAAACCGGCGGCCTGCCGCCCGGCACCCTGGTGTTCCCGGACTTGGCGGCGATGGTGGTCCACCTGCTTAAAACCAGCGTGCCGCCGGCGCTGCACGTCGTTAGCTAACAAAGTATTCGGAGTCTGCATTGGGTCATCCCGTATTGTTTTTGCGTTCCCTGATTTTCACCATCGTCATGGTGATATCGACCGTGGTCTGGGCGCTGGTGTGCTTCCTGGCCGCGCCGCTGCCGTACAACAAGCGCTTCTGGGTCACCGCGCGCTGGAATGTGTTCATCGTCTGGTGCGCCAAGGTTATCTGCGGCATCCGCTACGAAATCAAGGGCGCCGAGAATTTCCCGGACGCGCCGGCGGTGGTGCTGTCGAAGCACCAGTCGGCGTGGGAAACCATCTTCCTGCTGCCTAACCTGCCGCGCCCATTGGTGTTCGTCTTCAAGAAGGAAATCCTCTATATTCCGTTCTTCGGCTGGGCGATGGCGCTGCTGCGCATGATCCCGATCGACCGCAAGCAAGGCAAGAACGCGTTCAAGCACGTGGTCCGCCACGGCAAGCGACGGCTCGCCGACGGCCAATGGATTATCATGTTCCCCGAGGGGACGCGGATTCCCGTCGGCCAGGCCGGCAAGTACAAAAGCGGCGGTACGCGCCTCGCCATCGCGACCGGCGCCGTGGTGGTGCCGATCGCGCACAACTCCGGCGAGTGCTGGCCAAAAAACTCTTTCATCAAACGGCCCGGCCTTGTTACAGTATCGATAGGTAAGCCAATTTCGCCAGAAGGTCAAACTCCGGACGGCATGATGCAACAGGTGGAAACTTGGATAGAATCAGAAATGCGCGTCATTTCGCCCCACGCCTACAACGCTGGCTAGACGATCTCGCCACGTTGGTAAAGCCGGCGTCGCCGAAAGACGACGCCAGCCAGCTTGACCTGTTCGCACGGGAGGCGCAGGCGCAGGGTCAAGGCCAGCTATCCTCTACCAAACCTGTCTACACGTCGCCGGTGTGGTCGGTCCCTCCTTCTTCCAGCAATCCTCCTCCGATATCCCCGTACATAGCGCCGCCGGTGGCGCCGGTTGTTGTGCCCCCGACCACGGCGGTCCCGGTCAAGCCGCGTGTGGCGCCTCCGACGTCCGAGCAGCCGACGACGGCCAAGCGCCAGTTGATGGTCGGTGAATTCATCCTCGAATATGAACTGCGCCGCTCGACGCGCCGCTCGATCGGCTTCATGATCGACGACGACGGCCTGCGCGTGACCGCGCCCAAGCGCATCAGCATCGCCGAAATCGACAACGCCATCCGCACCAAGCAGCATTGGATACTGAGCAAACTCAAAGAACGGCGCGAACGGCGCGCCGCGCGGCTGCAAAAGCCGCCGGTGGAATGGATCGACGGCGCGCAGCTTCCGTATCTGGGCGCCGACATCACCCTGCGGCTGCTGGTGGGCGGGCGCAATCGCACCAGCTACAACCCGGCCACACGCGAGCTGTCGATGGTGCTGGTGCCCGGCGCCACCGAGACGCTGCTCAAGGAGCGGGTCAAGTCCTGGTACCAGCAGGAGGCCAAGGTGTTGTTCGAGCAGCGCCTGGACCTGTATGCGGGTCGCCTGGGCGTCAGCTACCACTCGTTCGGGCTGTCGTCGGCCGGCACGCGCTGGGGCTCGTGCACGGTCGACCGCAAGATCCGCCTGAACTGGAAACTGATCCACTTCTCGCTGCCGCTGATCGACTATGTGGTCGCCCACGAACTGGCGCACACGCTGGAAATGAACCACAGCGCCGACTTCTGGAACACCGTCGGCCGCATCTACCCCGAATACGACGAAGCGAAGAACCTGCTGCGCAAACGGGCACAGGAGTTGCCTGTGCTGTTTGCCTGAAATAACTCTATTTCACGCTCTTTCGACGCCATCTTCCTGCTTACTGCTGAGTTCGCCCCAGCCCGTCACTTTCATATTGCACTGCACAATTTTATTGCCCTACGGAATTACCTGTGGTATTTTGTCTCATGTTCAGGTTGATCTGAATTAAATAAACAGCAAATTGTGTCACTAAACGGGGGTTATATGGGTCAGGCAAGTGCAACCAAAAAGATGGGTTTGGTACTGGGCGGCGGTGCGCCAAATTCGCCATTGATAGCGGGTGCGCTGGCTGCCTTCCTCGACCAGGAAGTTGAGTTCGACGTGATTTCCGCCTCGGGCGCGGGCGTGCTGATGGGCCTGCTCTACACGGCGCCGCTGGAAGGTTCGCCGCGCGAGGCGCTCAAGCGCTGGGCCGACACCGGCGTGGCCGACACCATCTACAAAATGATGCCGGTCAATTACAAGCTTTTCCATAAGCCGGGCAAGGAAGCGGACGCCTTCCGTGGCGTGTTCTCGCCGCAGGTCGGCAATTCGGTGTTCCCGGGCCTGCAAAGCGCGCTGGGTGGTTCGGTGCCTTGGGCCGACTGGACCCAGCTGATGATGTCGACGATGTCGCCGTCGAACCTGTCGTCGAAAAGCCTCGGTTTGTGCGCCCACGCGCCGTTCCTGGAAGGCACGATCGACTTCTCGGCCATCTCGACGATGAAGCCGGAGTTCTACATCAACGCCTACAACCTGAACCAGCACAGCATGAAGATCTGGGACAAGCGCGAGATCCAGGTCGAACACGTGCGCGCCGCACTGTCGTTCCCGTTCCTGTACGCGCCGACCACGATCGACGGCGAGGACTATATCGAGGGCGCGGCGCTCGAAACGCTGAATTTCGACCCGTTCATCGAAGGCAAGGGCGAGCACGCGGATACGGACGTGCTGGTAGTGCTCGACATCCTGGGCGACGAACGCCTGCTGCGCAAGCCGCGCGACCTGTACGACTCGTGGGTCGGTTCGATGATCACGCCTCTGGTCAACATTTCGAAGCAGCAACTGCGTTTGTTCGAGCTGGAGCACAACACCGACCACAAAACCGGAGAGCCGAAGCGTCAGATGCTCAAGCTGGAACTGATGGCCGCCGTGCCGGATCAGCACATCCCGTACACGATGGACTGGTCGACGTCGAATATGCAGTTGCTGTTCGATGTCGGCTACAAGGCCGCGACCCGCTTCTGCCGCCAGAACGCCGACGTGCTGCGCTTCGCCGACGAAAACGTCTTGGCCGCTTAAATATTTTCATATGTAAATATTTTTAGATGTAAATATTTGTAAATAGATTGCATAGGTTATAATTGGCAGATAATAAACTTCAATTATCCTACTGCAATGACTATTAAACACCTGACCCTCGCTTGCGTGCTAACCTCTTCCCTGGCCGCATGCGGTGGCGGTGGCGGCGCCGGTGGCGCCAACAATGCCAACAATTCCACAGCGCAGGGCGCTCCGGCCCGCACCGTCAGCGGCATTGCCTCCAAAGGCACGATCAAGAACGGCATCGTCAGCGTCTACGCGTACGACGCGGCCGGCAAGCGCGACGCACGGCCGGTGGCCACCGGCCGCACGTCGGCCAGCGATGGCAGCTATAGCATCGACCTGGGCAACCGCGGCGGCTGGTTCCTGATCGAGATCGGCGCCGACGCCGGCACCACGATGGATGACGAATACGACGGCCGCATCGCCATGCCGTCGACCATGACCTTGCGCAGCCTGGTCCAACTCGACAACGGCAGCAGCCAGGTCAGCGCCGTCCACGTCACCCCGTTCACCGACATGCTGGTCACCGCCGCGCTGAGCGCCGATCCAAACGGCAACCTGACGCCCGACAACGTCGCCGCCGCCCAGTCGGAAATCGTCGAAATGCTCGGTTTCGATCCGCTCTCCACCAAACCGCTGAACGCCGCCAGCGACGCCGCCGCCACCAGCGACGCTGCCGAAAAAATGCAGGCCGTGGCGCTGGCGGCGATCTCGCAGATCGCCCACGACAACGCCATGGGCTGCAACGGCAGCGCCGGCGACAAGGTGCGTTGCGCGGTCAAGGCCACCACCGGCTCGGCCGTGATGAAAAATGGCATGGTGAGCATCAGCGCCGACGCCAAGCAAAGCCTGCTGGCGACGCTCGAGAGCACGGCGCAAAACGCCAGCGTCAACAAAACTTCGCTGACCTCGCTGGCCGGCCAAAAACTGTTCGCCGACGCCGCCACCCCGGCCACGCCTGCGCGCGCCCCGGCGCGCGCGCCGCAAGCGGCGGTCGAATCGACCAAAGCCACCTTTGCCAGCCTGCGCACCAACCTGCAGGCCTGGTCGGATGAAACCAAGGACGGCAGCGGCCTGCGCACCAGCCTCGACACGATGCAGACCGAGTTCGAAACGGCGGTCGCGCCGCTGGACCAGAGCCTGGCCGACTGGGTCGTGCTGTCGGGCCAAGGCATCAAACTGTTCAACAACTTCGTGCAGAAAAAATCCACGCTGGTCAAACTGGTCGAAGGGCCGGACGACGAGGCGCCCGGCATTTGCACGCTGTACAAGGACAAGAACGCCACCGTGGCGATGACGGCGGCCGACGTGGCACGCGTAACGCCGCAAAGCGTGGCCTGCGCGCTGACCGGCATGACGGTGGCGGCGTCAGAAAAACCGGCGGCGCAAGCGAACCTGTTCGTGCGCGACCAGATCGTCAAGTCGATCGTGCTGACGCCTGGCGCTACCGGCAACTTCAGCTACAGGGCGCTGACCCAGCGCGTCAACCAGCAATACCGCAAGACCGCGCAAGGCGAGGCCTTCGCGGTGCAAGCGCTGGCGCCGGCGGCCACCGTCGGCCTCGCCGCCACCGGCAACCTTTCCTATACGATGCAGGGCGACGACCTCTACACCGCCAGCATCGACGGTTACATGCCGGCGCGCACCGACGACAACGGCATCGCCATCACCGACCGCGAAGCATGGCGCCTGGCCTTTGCGACCACGCGCGAATCGGCGCTGGTGACGAAGTACGCGTTCAACGGCCACATCGACGCCTTGCGCGGCGGCGCCTCGCTCGGCGCGGTCGACCTGGGCAACACCTCGTTCGTGCGCGTATCGACCGCCGGCGGCAAGGAGCAGGTCATCGAAGGCAAACTGGCGCTGGGCGCAACCGCCGGCAGCACCACCGTCAACGGCACGCTGTCGCTGAGCAAATTTAGCACCGACAAGAAAAACGCCCGCTATGTGCCGACGCTTGCGCAATTCACCGGCGGCTTCACCAGCACCCGTGGCGAAAGCTTCACCGGCACCGTGACCTTGAACCTGCTGAACTACAAGGCCTACGACAACGCGCTGCCCGTGTCGGCGACCAACTTCCCGACCAGTAACGCGGCCTTCAGCGGCAGCCTGAAAATCAGCAGCCGTCCGGCCCTGGCGGTGACGTTCGCCGCCCGCGCCGTGGCTTACCAGCGCACCGAGTTCAACGCCACCTACAACGATGGCAAGAACTTCATTACCTTCACTGGCGACAACTCGTTGCCGCGCGCGATCAACATCGCCAGCGCCAGCGGCGTGCGGGTCAAGCTGGTCGATAACGTCAAGACCGTCGACGTGTTCAAAAACAACAGCAAGGTGGCGCAGATGAACCTCAACAATATGTTGATCACCTACATCGACGGCAGCTTCGAAACGCTGAAGTAAGCCCCAGGGCCCGGCGGCGCGGCAAGCGCCGCCCTTCTCCACCATTCCAGGCCCGACGGCCAGCCGTCGGGCTTGTTTCATTACCCGCTCCTTCCCCATGCGCTTCCCATTGCTCGTTACCTTGCTGTCGCTGTCCACCGGCGCCAGCGCCCAACTGTCGGTCGCCGACACCGACATCGCGCTGCGCGCGCCCGACACCGCCTGGCGCGTCTACGGCAAGGCGCAGGCGTGGGCCGCCTATGACACCATTCCGATCGGTGAATTGACCGGCGACTGGGACCACGGCTACACGCCGCGCGACGGCCGCAACGTCTTTTTGCAGCGCAACCGGGTCGAAGCTGGCGTGGAAAAGGATGGCTGGCGCATCGGCGCCGAGTACCGGGCGGAGGCGTCGTTGCGCGCCAGCCGCGACAGCGTCGAGCTGTACCGGATGTACCGGTCGAAGCAGCGCCCGGTGCAGGCGCGCGTGTTCGATATCGATCTGCGCTTGAAGGGCTGGGCCGCCGGCGGCCTGCGCGTGGGCCGCACGTTCGCGCTGGCGGCCGGCGCCGACGCGCCGCTGCTGATGGTGTCGGCCGCCTTGTACGGCCGCGCCCGCAATCTGGAGCACACCGCCGCCGGCCAGGTCGGCTACGCGCAGGACGGCGCCTACCGCTTCGACGCCAGCTACGCCGCCTCGCGCAACAACTACGACTACCTGTTCAAACCGGAGGCCGAACAGACCTCGTCCGGCGCCACCACGTCGGTCGCCGCGCAGTGGCCGCTGACGAAGGGGCTGACCGTCAACGTCGCCGTCAACGATCTGTGGAGCCGCCTGCGCTGGCGCAACCTGCCGTCGACGACTGCCACCATCGCCTCCGACGTGCGCGAGGTCGACGGCGACGGCTACATCAACTACAAGCCGCAGATCGCCGGGCGCAACAGTCTGATCACCCGGATCGACCGCATCGGCGCCAGCACCGCGCTCAACCTGAGCTACCGGCTCGACAGCTGGGTGCTGCGCGCCGGCGCCGAGCGCATCGCCGGCACCACGATACCGCTGTTGACGGCCGCCTACGCCACCCGCTGGGGCACTTTCAGCGGCAGCTATGACACGCGGTTCAACACCTTCGGCGCCGGCTACGACCATGGCCCGCTGCGGCTGCGGATACGCGCCGACCGCCTGCCGGTGACCGACGCCAGCGTGTTCGGGCTGGAGCTGGGCGCGCACCACGTGTTTTAAGCCGGAAATGCGCGGAGGCAATGGCGCGCGCCCTTGCCGGACGACCGTCTAGAATTGTCGTTCCACCATTGTCAACGAGGTCATCATGAGCGACAACGCGAACGGCAACAGCAATCCAGGCGACGAGGCCGCCCCCGGCACGCCTGGCACCGGCGAGGACGTCTGCCCGATCTGCCACGGCACCGGCCGCATCTTGGACGAGGACGACACGATTGCGTGCGGCAACTGCGGCGGCACCGGCGTCATCACGGAGGGGATTGGGGGCGGCTAAGGCCGCCGGCCGCGCGCCGGGTCGGCGTGGGTTGGGGCTTGATCAGCGCTGGATCAGCGCCCGAGCAACGGCGCCAGCAGCGCCAGGGTGCGGCGGGTCGCGCCACGGTACTGGTTGGCGAACGCCAGCGCGCCTTCGCCCATCGCTGCGCGCGCCGCGTCGTCGCGCAGCAAGCGCGCGGCGGCGGTGACCAGCGCGGCCGCGTCGGCCACTCGCTGCGCGCCGCCGGCCGCCAGCGCATCCTCGGTCGACTCGGCGAAATTGAAGGTGTGCGGGCCGATCAGCACCGGCTTGCCCAAGGCCGCCGGTTCGATCAAATTCTGCCCGCCGAGCGGCAGCAGGCTGCCGCCGACGAAAGTGCAATCGCACGCCGCATAGTAGGCGAACATCTCGCCCATCGAATCGCCCAGCAGCACATCGATATAAGCTGGAATGGAACCCTCGGCCGCGCCGTCCAGCGCCAGCTGGCTGCGTCGCTGCACATTGAGTCCCGCCTCGCCGACTATCTTCGCCACTTCGTCGAAACGCTGCGGATGGCGCGGCACGATCAGCAACAGCACGTTTGCCGGCAGCTCGGAGCGGCCCTCGCGTACCGCCCGCAGTATCAACGCCTCCTCGCCTTCGCGCGTGCTGGCGAACAGCAGCACCGGACGCGCGCCGATGGCTTTGCGCAGCGCCGCGCCGGTGGCCAGCGCCGCATCCGGCACCATCACGTCGAACTTGATGCTGCCGGTGACTTCCACCTGCTTGACGCCGAGCGAGCGCACGCGCTGCGCATCGGCCTCGGTTTGCGCGGCGACCAGCGAGATGCCGCGCGCCGCGTCCAGGATCAGCGAACCGAGACGCCCCGCCTTGCGCAGCGAACGCTCGGACAATCGCGCGTTGGCCAACACCACCGGCACGCCGCGCGCGCCGCAGGTGGCGATCAGGTTAGGCCAGACCTCCGTCTCCATCAGAATGCAGACCGCCGGTTTGAAATGCTGGATGAAGCGACCGACCATGGTGCCGGTGTCGTACGGCAGATACGATTGCGCCAGCCGCGCGCCATGCTTGGAGAACAGCGACTGGCCGGTGGCGCGCCCGGTCGGCGTCATGTGGGTCAGGATGATGCGGCCGTTCGGGTACTCGGCCAGCAGCGCGTCGATCAACGGCTCGGCCGCGCGGGTTTCGCCGACGGACACCGCGTGCACCCACAGCACCGGCGCGGCGCTGGAGGAAGCCGAAGCGGCGCCGTAAAAACCCAGCCGCTCGCCCCAGTGCCCGCGATAGCCGGGCTCCTTGCGGCCGCGCAGCCACAGACGCGCCAGCACCAGCGGCATGGCCAGCCACCACATCATCGAATAGAAAATACGCATGAAACTCAGCCCAGCAAACGCCTGGCCGCAGCCAGTACTTCGGACACGGACGGCGGCGCGCCGCGATCGCCCAGATTAATGATGCGCGGCGACCAGTTGCCCTCGGTCTTCCAGCGCGGCGAATCGGCGTAGATTTCCACCGTCGGCCGCACGAAGGCGGCGGCGATGTGCGTCAAGCCGGTGTCGACGCCGACCACCAGGCCGGCGTGGCGCGCCAGCAGCATGGCGTCGGCCATCGACAGCTTGGGCAGCACGCGCGCGTTGGGCAGATGGGCCGCCAGATGCTCGGCCTCGGCCAGCTCCTTGGGCGAGCCCCAGGGCAGCAGGATGGGCATCGGCGCCAGTTCCCGTCCCAGCGCGATCCAGTTCTCCGGCGCCCACTTCTTCGGATCGCGCGCGGTGCCGTGGAAGTACACCACGTAAGGTTCGGCCGGCATCCAGGCCGGACGCGGCTCGTCGGCCGACACCTCCGGCAGGCCGAAATCGGCCGGCGTGTCGACCTGGTAGCCCAGCGCAACGGCGGCCACCAGGCGGCCGCGCGCCACCGCGTGCGTGCGCGGATCGGTCGGAATGCTCAGGTGATGGAAAATACGTGAGACGCCCTCGTAGCCCGAGCCCTCGCTGCCGTTGGCCAGGCCGACCTTGCGGCCGCCCTCGGCCACCCGCGCGGCGCCCATGATGATGCCGGTCTTGAGCAGCCCCTGGGTGTCGAACACGTAGTCGTAGCGCTGCTGGCGCAAGGTGCGGAAGAAGGCCTTGATCTCGGCCCGCGTCTCCGGCTTGCCCAGCGATTTGCGCCAGCGCCGCAGCGCGAACGGAATGATGGCCCGCACGCGGGCGTTGAGCCGCACCAGGCTGACGTAGCCCTCCTCCACCACCCAATCGATGTTCGCGTCGGGGAAGCGGCGGGCGATATCGGCCACCATCGGCAGGTTGTGCAGCACGTCCCCCAGCGAGGAGACGCGCACCAGCAGGATGTTGAGCGGCTTCGGGTTGCTATTGCCCGCTTGCGGCGACATCGCTTAGAAAGGCAGTTCCGCGTCCGGCTTGGCGGCCAGGATCACGCTCTTGAACTGGCCCTGGATGCGCGCCAGCGCTTCCGGCGTTTCGGCTTCGAAGCGCATCACGATCACCGGCGTGGTGTTGGACGAACGCGCCAGGCCGAAGCCGTCCTCGTATTCCACGCGCAGGCCGTCGATGGTGATGATCTGCACATTGCCCGGGAATTCCGCATCCGCGCGCAGCTTGTCCATGACGATGACGTTCTCGCCTTCGCTCAGGTGCAGGTGCAGCTCGGGGGTGCTGTCCGACTGCGGCAGGGAATTGAGCAGCGCCGACGGATCGGCTTCGCGGGTCAGGATCTCCAGCAGGCGCGCGCCCGAGTACAGGCCGTCGTCGAAACCGTACCAGCGGTCCTTGAAGAAGATATGGCCGCTCATTTCGCCGCCCAGCGGGGCGCCGGTTTCGCGCAGCTTGGCCTTGACCAGCGAGTGGCCGGTCTTGTACATCAGCGGCACGCCGCCGCTTTTGGTGATGTATGGCGCCAGGTGGCGGGTGCATTTGACGTCGTACAGAATCTGCGCGCCCGGATGGCGGGTCAGCACGTCGGCCGCGAACAGCATCATCTGGCGGTCCGGATAGATGATCTGGCCGTCCTTGGTCACCACGCCCAGGCGGTCGCCGTCGCCGTCGAAGGCGATGCCGATTTCAGCGTCGGTCTCCTGCAACGCGCGGATCAGGTCCTGCAGGTTCTCCGGGTGGGCCGGATCGGGGTGGTGGTTGGGGAAGTTGCCGTCCACTTCACAGAACAGCTCGACCACTTCGCAGCCCATGCCGCGATACAGGTCGCCGGCGAAGGCGCCGGCCACGCCGTTGCCGCAATCGACGGCGATCTTGATCGGACGCGCCAGTTTGACGTCGCCGATGATGCGCTCGAGGTATTGGGCGCGGATGTCGTGGGTGCCGTACGCGCCCTTTTTCGCCGCCGACGAGCCGTCATGGTCGACGATGCGCTGGTACAGCGAGGTGATGGCCTCGCCGTGGATCGCTTCGCCGGCCAGCACCATCTTGAAGCCGTTGTAGTCCGGCGGATTGTGGCTGCCGGTGACCATGATGCCCGACGCCGCGCCCAGCACATTGGTGCCGAAATAGACCATCGGCGTGGCCACCACACCCAGATCGATCACGTCGACGCCGGCCAGTTGCAGGCCCTCGGCCAGCGCCGCCGTCAGCGACGGGCCGGACAAGCGGCCGTCGCGGCCGATCACCACCTTGGTCTCGCCCTTGGCCAGCGCGGCCTGGCCGAACGCCTGCCCGATCGAACGCGCGACGCCCGCATCCAGGGTTTTATCGATGATGCCGCGAATGTCGTAAGCTTTGAAGATCGTTTTGGATAAGGAGACCATATTGGATTTTTGGATGTGCGTGCCAGGGCGATGCGGGGGCGCAGCTGGGCGGACTGCCTCGCCATGGACGCGGATTAGAGGGAAAATAGGTGCCGCCTGCGTTGTAGCAGACACAACATCATAGTGTAAGTGCGATAACGGCCGCAGGCAAGCCCCGCCGGCCCGCAGGGGGGCCGAAAACGCTTAAACCTTCAGGCCGGCGATGTCTTTGCCGGCGTCCAGCCATTCCTTGACCCATTTCGGCTGGCGGCCGCGGCCGGTCCAATGCTGGGATTGGTCGGCCGGATTGCGGTAGCGCGGCGCCACCGTGCCGGTTTTTTTGCCGCTTCGCACGGTGGCGGCGGCGCCGCCGACCAGGTCCTTGAGCGGCACGCCAACGCTTTGGGCGATGGCCAGTATTTGTTCGCGGGCTTTGGCCCGATCCTGGCCCTCGCGCTGTTTTAATTCGCGTTTCACTTGTTCTTGCAGATTACGCAAATCCGCGGAAGACATATTCGACAGGTCCATTGGGCTTTCCTTTAGGTGATGACGATATAAAGCGCTGCGCGAATATATTACATCAAGCCCGGAAAATCACATTTTCTTATGGCGGATCATCCAGCGCGGCGCTTTAAAGCGGACGATGCGCACGTAAATCCAGATGTAACTGCTGATAAACAAAATACAGAACACCATTAATACCCAGGTGTGGCGCCAGAATACCGTGGCCGGCAGCACCGCCATCAGCGAGAACATCCACAAATACGGCGAGGTGAGCGAATTGCGGCGTATCAGCGCGCGCGCTTCCTTGCGGCCCACCGCCCATTGCACGATGCGGCGGAAGATCAGGCTATGCAGGTGAATACCGTCGGGCATGGCCGGAGATTTGCCGCGCACGAACATGCGGCGATAAACCGAAAACAGGGTTTCAAAGGTCGGATATATTAATAACAACGCGGCGTACCAAGTGGAAACTTGCGGATTGCGCATTACCAGCAGCAACGCCAACTCGCCCAGCATAAAGCCGATGAAGTAAGCGCCGCCGTCGCCCAGGAATATCATGCCGACCGGGTAATTCCAGATCAGGAAGCCGGCGGTGGCGCCCGCCACCATCAGCGCGGCGATGAGCACGAACATATCGTTGACCTGCAACGCGACATACCCGAGCGAGAGCAGCATGCAAATACACACCACGCTGGCCAGGCCGTTGAAACCGTCGATAATATTGACCGCGTTGGCCACGCCGGCCACCGCCAGCACCGTCAGCGGCAGCGTGATCCAGACATACTGGATCGGCCAGGCGGCGAATGGAAAATCGATGCGGTCGATGCGGGCGTCAAGCAGGAAGTAGCCCAGCGCGGCGGCGGCCATGGTCAGCAGCAAGCGGCGCGCGGCGCTGACGCGGCCCGTGTAATCCTCGACGATGCCGCCGACAAAGGCGACCGCCGAACAGGCCAGCAGCGAAAACAGCCAGTTACCCAGCGACGGCACGCGCCAGACGGAAATGGCGGAACTGAGCGCGACCGACAAAAATATCGACAAGCCGCCTATCCGGGCGACCCGGTGCGCGTGCACTTTCTGGACCCCGAGGAAATCCGAATCCAGCGCCGGCCCGTGCAATCGCGATTCTTTTATAACCAGCAGCGTCAGGAGCGCGGAAGCGATAAAGCTCAGTAAAAAGGAAAACATATTTTATCTATACAAAATTACCGGATACGCCCGCCCGCACAGAGGCAAGTCCTCGTCCGCCGGGTTATCAGTACGCTAACCCGCGATTGTACCGGATTGGACCCGGCAATCCCGAATTGAAGGCGGCCCATCCGCGTCAAACATCGTTCGCGTTTGCAACGGCGGCAGCAATAAGGAGGAGCGCCGGCCCGTTTTGGCGGTGCGCCGGCATCATAACAGCAGAAAATTGGTCGGACGCTATTGCTTACCAATCGATACAAATGCCGGCGGCATTTATGCCATGCACAGGCGCAGCGCCTCTTTCCACTCCGGCAAATGGCAAAACCGCGTCATCAGCCGCTGCGACGACAGCACCGAGTATTGCGGCCGCCTGGCCGGGGTCGGATATTCGGCGCTGGTGATCGGCAGCACGCGGCAGTCCAGCCCGGCCGCCTCGACGATCGCCCGGGTGAACTCGCACCAGGTGGTGCTGCCCTGCGCGCTCAAATGATAGACGCCGCTGTGTTGAGTCCACCAGTCGGCGCCGCCGGCGCGCGCCTGCGCCAGCACCAGCGCCGAGGTGTCGGCGATGGTGCGGCTCCAGGTCGGCGCGCCGTGCTGGTCGGCCACCACCCGCAACTCGTCGCGCTCCCTGGCCAGGCGCAGCATGGTCAGCAGGAAATTCTTGCCGCGCATGCCGTACACCCAGCTGGTGCGGAAAATCAGGTGCGGAATGCCGGCCTCGGCGATGGCTTGTTCGCCGGCCAGCTTGCTGGCGCCGTAGACGTTGAGCGGCCCGGTCGGGTCGTCCTCCCCCGCGCCGCCGGCTCGGCGCCGTCGAACACGTAGTCGGTCGAATAATGCACCATGGCCGCTCCCAGCAGTTTGGCTTCGCGCGCCATCAGCCCGGGGGCCTCGGCGTTGATGCGGTAGGCCAGCGCCGGCTCCCCCTCGGCCTTGTCGACCGCCGTGTAGGCGGCCGGATTGACGATCAGCCCCGGCCTGACTTGGCGGATCACGTCGCGCACCTGGTCGAGGTCGGACAGATCCATGGCCTGGCGGTCCACCGCCACCACCTCGCCCACGCCCTGCAGGCTGCGTGCCAGTTCGTAACCGACCTGGCCGGTGCTGCCCGTGAGCAAAATCTTCACGGGAACACCTCGGCGCCGGCCAGCGGCACCGCCGCCAGGTCCTTGTGCGATAGGGTCGGGGTCGGGGTCAGCGCCAGCGGCCAGTCGATGCCGATGGCCGGATCGTTCCACAAGATGGCGCGCTCATGCTCGGGCGCCCAGTAATCGGTGGTTTTATAGAGGAACTCGGCGTTCTCCGTGGTGACCACGAAGCCGTGCGCGAAACCGGGCGGGATCCACATCTGGCGCATGTTTTCGGCGCTGAGCTCGGTGCCGTACCATTGGCCGAACGTCGGCGACCCCTTGCGGATGTCGACCGCGACGTCGTACACGGCCCCTGCGGTCACGCGCACCAGCTTGCCCTGCGGCTGCTGGATCTGGTAATGCAGGCCGCGCAGCACGCCGCGGCGCGAGCGCGAATGATTGTCCTGCACGAAATTTGCCGTCACCCCGGTGGCCTCGGCGAACTGGCGCGCGTTGTAGCTTTCGTAGAAAAAGCCGCGTTCGTCGCCGAACACACGCGGCTCGAGCACCAGCACCCCCTCCAGCGGCGTAGTGATGACCTTCATCGTTGCACGACCTTGTCTTCCAGTATGCGCAGCAGGTACTGCCCGTAATTATTCTTCTTCAGCGGCTCGGCCAGTGCGCGCAGCTGCGCCGCGTCGATATAGCCCTTGCGGTACGCAATTTCCTCAGGGCACGCCACCTTTAAACCCTGGCGCTTTTCGATGGTGGAGATGAACTGGCCCGCCTCCAGCAGCGACTCATGGGTGCCGGTGTCGAGCCAGGCCATGCCGCGCCCCATCACCTCGACATTGAGCTGCTGCTTCTCGAGGTAGACGCGGTTGACGTCGGTGATCTCGAGCTCGCCACGGGCCGACGGCTGGATGCCGGCGGCGATCTCGCACACCTGGTTGTCGTAGAAATACAGGCCGGTGACGGCGTAATTGGACTTCGGCTGCAGGGGTTTTTCCTCGATCGACACGGCCTGGCGGTCGCCGTCGAACTCGACCACCCCGTAGCGCTCCGGATCCTGCACGTGGTAGGCGAACACCGTGGCGCCGCTGGTTTGTTCGCTGGCATGGTTGAGCAGCGCGTCGAGGTCGTTGCCGTAGTAAATATTGTCACCAAGGATGAGCGCGGACGGCGAGTCGCCGACGAAGTCCTTGCCGATGATGAACGCTTGCGCCAGGCCGTCCGGCGACGTTTGCACCGCGTAGCTGATGCTGATGCCCCACTGGCGGCCGTCGCCCAGCAGGTCGCGGAAGCGCGGCGTGTCCTGCGGCGTCGAGATCAGCAGGATCTCGGTCATGCCGGCCAACATCAGCACCGTCAGCGGATGGTAGATCATCGGCTTGTCGTAGATCGGCAGCAATTGCTTCGACACGCTCATCGTCACCGGATACAGCCGGGTACCGGAACCGCCGGCCAGGATGATGCCCTTGCGGCCTTTGCCCGGCGTGCCCACGGGAGTGCTCGAAGCTTGGTTCATTGTGCGCCTTCGCGGTTAAAGTAGTTCGTTTCCATCCATTTGGCGTAGCCGCCCGACTGCACGTCGTCGACCCAGGCCTGGTTGTCGAGGTACCACTGCACGGTCTTGGCGATGCCGGTCTGGAAGGTCTCGGCAGGTTTCCAGCCCAGTTCGCGCTCTAGCTTGCGCGCGTCGATGGCGTAGCGGCGGTCGTGGCCGGGACGGTCCTTGACGTAGGTGATCTGGTCGCGGTAGCTGGCGCCGTCCGCCTTCGGCCGCAGCCGGTCGAGCATGTCGCACAGGGTGTGCACCACGTCCAGGTTGGCCATCTCGTTCCAGCCGCCGACGTTGTAGGTCTCGCCCAGGCGGCCGTCCGCCAGCACGCGGCGGATGGCGGCGCAATGGTCGCTCACGTACAGCCAGTCGCGCACCTGCTGGCCGTCGCCGTAGATCGGCAGCGGCTTGCCCGCCTGCGCATTGGCGATGATCAGCGGGATCAGCTTTTCCGGGAAGTGATACGGACCGTAGTTGTTCGAGCAGTTGGTCGTCACCGTCGGCAGGCCGTAGGTGTGATGGTAGGAGCGCACCAGATGGTCGGACGCGGCCTTCGACGCCGAGTACGGGCTGTTGGGCGCGAACGCGGTGGTCTCGCTGAAGGGCGCGTCGTCCGGGCCGAGCGTGCCGTAGACCTCGTCGGTGGACACGTGCAGGAAGCGGAACGCCGCTTTCTCCTGCTCCGGCAGCGCCGACCAGTAGGCGCGCGTCGCTTCAAGCAGGCTGAAGGTGCCGTTGATGTTGGTGTTGATGAATTCGCCGGGACCGAGGATGGAGCGGTCGACGTGGCTTTCGGCGGCGAAGTGGACCACGGCGCGCGGCTTGTGCTGTTCGAACAGCGCCAGCACCCGGGCCTGGTCGCAGATATCGCCGCGCACGAAGATGTGGCGCGCATCGCTCTTCAGCGACGCCAGGTTGTTCACATTGCCAGCATAGGTCAACTTATCATAATTAACAACAGGCTCGTCGGACTGGGCCAGCCAGTCGAGGACAAAGTTTGAACCGATAAAACCGGCACCACCCGTAACAAAAATCATTTAGTATCCCGCAGCAAGAAGTCAAAACAGTTGTAATCGTGATTTTATGTGAAACTGCGCTGCCCACGGGCAAAAATCAACACTCGCACTCTGATTTCAGGGTAATTCAGATTCCAAAGCAACGAACCAGAGAGCTTCCATATGAAAACCTATGTAATCGGGGATTTGCAAGGCTGTCACGAGCAGGCCTTGTCCATGCTCGACCGCATACGCGCGCACGCGGCCGAGGTCGGCGTGGCCGAGCCCGCCATCCTGTTCGCCGGCGACCTGATTAACCGTGGCCCCGACTCGCTGGCCACCCTGCGCCACGTGCGCAAGCTGTGCATGGCCAGCGGCGGCCTCATCGACAGCGTGCTGGGCAACCACGACCTGCACCTGCTGGCGGTCGCCTACGGCATCCGGCCGGAGCACAAGTCCGACACCCTGGCCGGCATCCTGCACGCGCCCGACCGTGACGAGCTGATCGACTGGGTGCGGCGGCGTCCGCTGGCGATCCAGGTCCAGGGCCATGTGCTGGTGCACGCCGGCCTGCTGCCGCAATGGAGCGCCGACCAGGCCATCGCGCTGGCCGGCGAGGTGCAGGACATGCTGCGCGGCCCGGACGACAGTTTCGCCGACTTCCTGGCCGACATGTACGGCAACCTGCCCGACCAATGGTCCGACGACCTGCGCGGCGCCGACCGGCTGCGCTGCATCATCAACGCCATGACGCGGCTGCGCTTTTGCAGCGCCGACGGCGTGATGGATTTCAAGATGAAGGAAAGCGGCACGGCCGACCCGGCGTCGGGCCTGATGCCGTGGTTCGAGGTGCCGGGCCGGCGCACGGCGCGCGACACGGTGGTGTTCGGCCACTGGTCGGCGCTGGGGCTGACCTTGAAGCCCAACCTGATCGGCCTCGATAGCGGCTGCGTGTGGGGCGGTCAGTTGTCGGCCGTTTGCCTGGAGGACCGCAGCGTGCTGCAGGTGCAGTGCCCGGAATTCCAGGAGCCGAGCAGCAAGAAAAAATAAACGGCCCGTCAACGCGGCTTGCGCAACCGTGCCAAACCTTTGCTCGCGTACTCGTTTTTTGGATCAAGTTCCAGCGAGCGCTCGAAGTGTTTGATCGCGCCGGCCGTGTCGCCCCGCTCGGCGGCGATGTCCGCCAAGCCATCATGGCTGTACGCGGACCCCGGATACAGGCCCAGCGTGAAATTGAACATGGCGGCGGCGTCACCCGCCTTCCCCGCCTCGATCAAATCGTAAGCCAGATAAACCAGCGCCTCGTCGCCGCCGGCCGGCGCCGGTTGCAGGCCGCGATAATGCCGCATCCCCGCTTCCACGCCGTCGCGCGCGACCACATCCCACAACACGTCACGCAACTGCGCGGTCGGCTGCTTGTAGGAGGCGCCGAACAGGATCGCCGCCAGCGCGCCGCCGACGCCGCCCGCCGAGGCCCGATCGCTATTGCTCAGCACGATAACAGTCACGCGCTCGGCGGGAAAGCGCAACAGATACGTTGAAAAGCCGTTCTCGCTGCCCGAGTGCTCGATGCTGCGGTGCCCCAGTTTTTCACCGATTTGCCAGCCATAGCCGTAGCCTTTCTTCACCGGCGTGAACATCTCGTCGAGCGACTCGCGCGACAACAGCCGCTCCGAATACAGCGCCTGGTCCCACAGCAGCATGTCGCCCACGGTCGACTGAATCCCGCCGGCCGCATAGCTCACCGTCGGGCTCATGTACGGAGCGTTGATAAACCGCGTCCCCAGCGAGTAATAACCGCTGGCGCGGTGCGGCAGCAGCGCGCGGCCCTCGTCGTACACCGACTGCGACATGCCCAGCGGCGCGAAGATCTTTTCCCGCAGATAGTCACCGTACGATTTGCCGGAGGCGCGCTCGATGACCATGCCGAGCAGCACATAGCCGGAATTGCTGTACTTGAATTGCTCGCCGGGCGTGAACCGCAGCGGCAGGTCGCGGAACAACGCGACCAGTTCGGCACGCTTATAGCTGCGCAAGGCCAGCACCTCGTCCCACTCGGACAGGCTGGAGTAATTTTCGATGCCGGAGGTGTGCGTCAGCAAATGGCGCAAGGTGATCGGCTTCCAAGCGGCGGGACACGGGTCGATATATTGGCAGATGGGATCGCCGACCTTGAGCTTGCCCTGCTCCTGCAGCTGCAGCACCGCCAGCGCGGTGAACTGCTTGGTCAGCGAGGCGATGCGGTAGAGCGTTCGCGCCGTGTTCGGCACGTCGAGCTCATAGTTGGCCATGCCGTAGGAGCGGCCGAACACGGGCACGCCGTCGCGTGCCACCAGCACCGTGCCGCTGAAGTGCTCGTGGCGGGTAGAGGCCTGCAGATACGCATCGAACTTGGCGTCGAGCGGCAGGTCGGGCTCAGCGGCCTCGGCGGCGGCGGCCGGCAGGCCAAACAGGCTAGCCGCCAGCACCGATGCCATCCACATGACGTTCATTGCATTGCGCCGCATACATCCTCCGTAATCAAGATAACCCCTATCACCTTGAACTGGACCCCGGCGCCGGCACTTAGGGGTCTGACCCGATCGGGTCAGACCCCGCCCGGCAGTGCGGGTTAGCTCGCCGAAACGCCCAAGGCGGCAGCGACGGCCTGGTGCGTCACCTCGGCCAGCTGGCGCCGGTGCGCGCCGATTGTGTCGATCGGCGGCAGCACCATCAACTTTGCCATCACCGGCGGGCCGTCGAGGATGGCGATGATGCTCTCGGCAAAGGTCATGTCGCCGATGAAATCCACCGACGGATGCCGCGCGCCCTGCGGATCGACGTACGATAAGGCAACCGGCTGCACCGGCACCTTGGCGTCGATCGCGGCTTCGAACAGATTGGCGTGGAACGGCAGCAAATTGCCTTGCGCCGAGGTCGTGCCTTCCGGGAAGAATGCCACGCGCTCGCCGCGCTCCAAGGTCGTCACCAGGCCCTTGAAGATGTGCCGCAGGTCGCGCCGGTTGCCGCGCGAAATGAACACGGTGCCGGCCTTTTCCGCCAGCCAGCCGGCCAGCGGCCACGAGCGGATCTCGGCCTTGGCGACGAAATGGCTCGGATGCAGGCTGTGAACCACGAAGATGTCCAGCCACGAGACGTGGTTGGCCACCACCACCGCCCGCTCCAGCATCGGCGATGCGGCCTGCTGCTCGACACTGACGTTGCACATCTTCAGCAACCGGGTAGACCAGCGGCGGATGTGGCCGTTACGCTTGTCCTGGCTTATCCACGGAAACACCGTGGCGCAGATGCCCATCCCCAGCAGCACGTGCAACATCACCCGCGCCAGGCGGAAGATCATCGAAATTTTCATTCAGAAAATCAGCCGCGCTGGTAGGCGACGTGGCCGGCCACGATGGTGGTTTGCACCTGCCCCGTCAGGTTGTAGCCGACGAAAGGCGTGTGCTTGCCCTGGCTGGCCAGCGCCGACGCTTCGACGGTCCATGTTGCCTGCGGATCGAAGACGCAGACATCGGCCACAGCGCCGACCGACAAGGTGCCGGCGGCCAAGCCTGCCACGCGGGCGGCGTCGGCCGTGATGCGCGAGATCGCCCGCGCCAGCGGACGCATGGCGGCCTTGTCCGCGCCGTTGTGCTGGCCGGCGGCGTAGTCGTCGGCCCATTTCAGGGTCAGCGATAGCAGCAGCTCCAGACCGGTGGCGCCGGCCGAGGCTTCGCCGAACGGCAGCAGTTTCTCGTCGTCGTCGACCGGCGTGTGGTCCGAGCACAGCGCATCGATGGTGCCGTCGAGCAGGCCGAGGCGGATGGCGTCGCGGTCGCGCTGGCTGCGCAGCGGCGGCGTCAGGCGCGCGTTGGAGTCGAAGAAGCCGATGTCGGCGTCGGTCATGTGGACGTGGTGGGCGCCGACGTCGCAGGTGACCGGCAAGCCTTCCTTCTTGGCCTGGCGCACCAGCTCGATGCCGGCGGCCGACGACAGGCGGCACAGGTGCACGCGGGCGCCGCTCGAACGCATCAGCTCGAAAATGGTGTGCAACGCGATCGTTTCCGACATCACCGGCACGCCGGACAGACCCAGGCGCGAGGCCAGCGGACCGCTGGCGGCGATGCCGCCGCGGCCGATGTGCGCGTCCTGCGGCCGCAGCCAGACGGTGTAGTTGAAGGTCTTGGCGTACTGCATCGCGCGCAGCAGCACGTTGGTGTCCTCGATCGGCTCTTCCGCTTGCGCGAAGCCGATGCAACCGGCCTCGGTCAGCTCGGCCATCTCGGTCAGCGCCTTGCCTTTGAGGCCGACGGTCAGCGCGCCCAGCGGATGCACGTGGGCCTGGTTCAGGGTCTTGGCGCGGTATTTGAGCATTTCCACCAGGCCCGGCTCGTCGAGCACGGGGTCGGTGTCCGGCGGACAGATCAGGCTGGTCACGCCGCCCTGCATCGCCGCCTGCATTTCCGATTCCAGGGTGGCCTTGTATTCGTAGCCCGGCTCGCGCAGGCGCGCCGACAGGTCGACGAAGCCGGGCGAGACGATCATGCCGCTGGCGTCGATGGTCTGGTCGGCCGTGAAGCCGGCGGCGAATTCAGCCGATACCTCGCCGATCGCCAGCACCTTGCCGTCGGCGATGTACAGGTCGTGCTTGGCGTCGATGCCGTTGGCCGGGTCGACCAGGTGGCCGTTCTTGATATGGAGATTTTTATTCGAGTTCATTCCTGCTTTCATCCTTGCGTTCCCGCCACAATGCTCATCACCGCCATCCGTACCGCAATGCCGAACGTCACCTGCGGCAGGATCACCGCCTGCGGACCGTCCGCCACCGCCGAATCGATTTCCACGCCACGGTTCATCGGCCCCGGGTGCATGACGATCGCGTCCGGCTTGGCCAGCGCCAGGCGCTCCGGCGTCAGGCCGTAGCTTTTGAAGTATTCCTGCGCCGACGGCAGCAGCGCGCCGCTCATGCGCTCGTTTTGCAGGCGCAGCATGATGATCACGTCGACGCCCTTCAAGCCCTCTTCCATGTTGGTGAAGGTGCGCACGCCCATTTGCTCCAGGCCGCCCGGCAGCAGGGTGTGCGGGCCGATGGCGCGCACTTCCGGCACGCCCAGCGTGGTCAGCGCGTGGATGTCCGAACGGGCCACGCGGCTGTGCAGGATGTCGCCGACGATGGCCACCGTCAGGTTGGTGAAGTCCTTCTTGTAGTGGCGGATCGTGTACATGTCCAGCAGACCCTGGGTCGGGTGCGCGTGGCGGCCGTCGCCGGCGTTGACCACGTGCACGTGCGACTGTTTGGTGTCGTGCAGGTGCTTGGCGATCAGGTAGGGCGCGCCCGACTGCGCGTGGCGCACGACGAACATGTCCGCGTGCATGGCCGACAGGTTGTCGATGGTGTCGAGCAGCGATTCGCCCTTGCTGGCCGAGGACGCCTGGATGTTGAGGTTGATGACGTCGGCCGACAGGCGCTTGGAGGCGATCTCGAAGGTGGTGCGGGTGCGGGTCGAGTTCTCGAAGAACAGGTTGAACACCGACTTGCCGCGCATTAGCGGCACTTTCTTGACGTCGCGGTCAGAGATGCCGACGAACGACGAGGCGGTGTCCAGGATGTGATTGAGGATGGATTTGGGCAGTCCCTCGATCGACAGCAGGTGCTGGAGTTCGCCGTTTTTATTCAGTTGCGGATTGAGCATGGTGTGGAGGTCGCGATTAAATTAAGCGTGGTCTATGGTGAGCGTGAATTTTCCATCGTCGGCGCGCTTGAGCACCAGCGCCTGCCCTTGCGGCACGGCCACATGCGCGGCGACGAAATCGGCGGCCACCGGCAACTGGCGCTCGCCGCGGTCGACCAGCGCCGCAAGCATGATGCGCGCCGGGCGGCCGTAGTCGAACAGCTCGTTGATCGCGGCGCGCGTGGTGCGCCCCGTGTAGAGCACGTCGTCGACCAGCAGGATGTTGGCGGCGGCGACGTCAAAAGTGATGTTGGTCGGCTTGACCTCGGCCGGCAAACCCTTCTTGGCGTAATCGTCGCGGTAGAAGGAGACGTCGAGCACGCCGCAGCGGGCCGACAGGCCGAGGTCGGCCGCGAGGCGCTCGGCGATCCAGGCGCCGCCGGAGTGGATGCCGACGATGGCGACGTCGGACACGCCTTCCAGGCCGGCCTTGACGTCGGCCAGCAGGGCCGCGTACAGCGCCTCGGCATCGAGTTGGTGGGGGTTCAGTGTGGACATGGTGGTTCGCTAGGTTGCGTCGAAATATTGTTGCAGGATGATGGCGGCGGCGCGGTCGTCGATGACCTCGCCGCGCTTGGCGGAGATGACCGCCGACGAATAGCGCTCGTCGACCAGCTCGACCGGCAGGTTGAAGCGGCCGTGCAGCTGGTTGGCGAACTTGCGCGCGCGCGCCGTCATGTCGTGCTCGGCGCCATCGGGATGCATGGGCAGGCCGACCACCAGGCGGGCGGGTTTCCATTCGTCGAGCAGGGCGGCGATGTCGGCAAAGCGCGTGGCGTTGTCGATGGCGGAGATGACTTTGACTGGCTGGGCCTGGCGAATCATGGTGTTACCCATGGCCACGCCGATACGTTTGACGCCGAAATCGAAAGCGAAGATGGTGTCGACGCTCACGGTTGACCAAACTCAAACATGTCACGCATGGCCGGCCTCGGACGTGAGCATCAGCGGATCGATGCCCAGCAGGCGCATGGCGGCCGTGTAGCGTTCCTCGATGGGCAGGTTGAACAGGATCTCGGGATCGGCGCCGACCGTGAGCCAGCCGTTGCGGCCGATTTCCTCCTCCAGCTGGCCCGGACTCCAGCCCGAGTAGCCGATCGACACCAGCATTTGCGGTGGGCCCTCGCCGGCGGCGACGGCCTCGAGCACGTCGATCGACGTCGTGAAGGCGATATCCTTGGTGACCGTCAGCGACGACGAGTAGCGGTGGCCCGGCGTGTGCAGCACGAAGCCGCGGTCGTCCTGCACCGGGCCGCCGAACATGATGGGCTCGTCCACGTGGGATTCGACTCCCGTGCCCTCCTCCAGCTTCAAGTCTATGCGTTCGAACAACACTTGCATGGTCATATCGGTGGGTTTGTTGATCACCACGCCCAATACGCCGTTCTCGTTATGCTCGCAGACATACACGACCGTGCCGCCAAAGACCGGATCTTGCATTGAAGGCATTGCAATGAGGAAATGATTCGCCAGGTTCAGGGAAGGTTCCGCGCTGCCGCCGATGGGACCCAATTCGTCCATCTCATCCTGTGGCTCGTCCTGGGGTTCACCCTTGCGCGGGGCGGATACAGGTAGAGTTTTGCCGATTTTGCTCTTCTTCATACGCGTTGCTCTCTCTGTGCTGGATGCGTGATCTTACCGTGCCGCCGCTGGGTCTTGCCTATGTCTTGCACTCTGTCCTGGACAAATGCTGTAACATCGCGCCGCTAGCAGCTGTCTCTCTCACCGATAGTTTACACTGAATTGAGGGTGCGGCCATGATTGCGTTCCCCCACGAGATTGACACAGACCGAATGAAACTGAAATCGTCCCTGGTATGGTTGCGCCGCGATTTGCGGGTTTTCGACCATGTCGCCCTGAATCAGGCGCTGCAGGACAGCGCCACCGTGTATTGTGTTTTTGTCTACGATAAGACCATCCTCGACGCCCTGCCGCGCCGCGACCGCCGTGTCGACTTCATCCACGCCAGCCTGGCCGAGGTGGCCGGCGAGCTGTGCCAGCTCGGCGGCCACCTGATCGTGCGCCATGCCGATCCGGCGACCGACATCCCGGCGCTGGCCGCCGAACTGGGTGTCGATGCCGTGTTCTGCAACCACGATTATGAACCGCAAGCGATCGCACGCGACGCCGCCGTGGCCGAGGCGTTGCAGGAGGCGGGCCGCCAGTTCTTCAGCTACAAGGACCAGGTGATCTTTGAAAAGAGCGAAGTGCTGTCGCAAACCGGCGGCGTGTTCTCGGTGTTTACGCCCTACAAGAACGCGTGGCTGAAAAAGCTGACGGCCGATCCGTCGGTGCTGGCGCCTTTCCACATCGAACCGCACGCGGCGCGGCTGGCGCCGCCGCCCAAGCGCGCACCGGCCCTGCCGACCCTGGCCGAACTGGGCTTCGAGCCGAGCAACCTGGCCGAGCTGAAAATTCCCACCGGCATGTCCGGCGCGGCGGCGCTGTTCGACGATTTCCTGCCGCGCATCGCCGACTATAAGACGGCGCGCGACTATCCGGCGATCAAGGGGCCATCGTACCTGTCGCTGCATTTCCGTTTCGGCACGCTGTCGGTGCGCCACCTGGTGCGCACCGTGGTGGACCTGATGGCGCGCGGCGCCGGCGGCGAAGGCGCGCCGGTCTGGCTGGCCGAGCTGATCTGGCGCGAGTTCTACGCGATGATCCTGTTCCACAATCCGCATGTGGTGGGCGGCGCCTACAAGCCGGCCTACGACGCCATCCAGTGGGAGACGGGCCCCGAGGCGGACGAATTGTTCGCCGCGTGGTGCGAAGGCCGCACCGGCTATCCGCTGGTGGACGCGGCGATGGCGCAGCTGAACCAGACCGGCTATATGCACAACCGCCTGCGCATGGTGACGGCGTGCTTCCTGATCAAGGACCTGGGTATCGACTGGCGGCGCGGCGAGGCGTATTTCGCGCTGCAGCTGAACGACTTCGATCTGGCGTCGAACAACGGCGGCTGGCAATGGGCGTCGTCGTCGGGCTGCGACGCCCAGCCGTATTTCCGCATTTTCAATCCGATCACGCAGTCGGAGAAATTCGACGGCGGCGGTAAATTCATCCGGCGCTATCTGCCGCAATTGAAAGACCTCGGCGACAAGGAAATCCACGCGCCATGGCAAACGCCGCGCATGCTGCCGCTCGATTACCCGGCGCCGGTCGTCATGCACGACGAGGCGCGCAAACGCACCCTGGAGCGCTACGAGGTGGTGAAAAAACCCGCCCAACCGGAATAAGCCGGGTTATTTCAACAAGCCGGTGATCGCCTCCAGCAGCACCGGCTCCTGGAACGGTTTGCCGAAATACGCGTTCACGCCCAGCTGCAAGGCGTAGTTGCGGTGCTTGTCGGCGCTGCGCGAGGTGATCATGATGATCGGAATCTCCCTGGTCCGCTCATCGCCGCGCACATTGCGGGTCAAGTCGAAACCGTCCATGCGCGGCATCTCTATATCGACCAGCATCAAATCCGGCGTCGTGTCCTGCAGCTGCTCCAGCGCGTCCACGCCATCCTTGGCCAACAGGACATGGTAGCCTTCGCGCTCCAGCAAACGCTGGGTCACGCGCCGCACCGTCATCGAATCGTCGACCACCATGATGGAACGCGCGTTCGGACGCGCCTGCGCCGGACTGGCCGCCTGCGCATACTGCCGCCGGGCCTCCGGCTGGTGCGCCAGATGCTGCACCAGCGCCACCGGATTCAGTATCAGCACGATATCGCCCGTCCCCAGCACCGTCGCCCCGGCGATGCCCGGCATGCGCGACAACTGCGGACCGATATTCTTGATAACCACCTCGCGGTTGCCCAGCACCTCGTCGACCCGCACCGCCAGCCGCTCGTTGCCGTTCTTGAGCATCATCACGGGCGCCGACCGCTGCGCCGGCGGCGTGTCCGCCGCGCCCAGCAAGGCAGGCAAATAATGCAGCGCCGCCTGATGCCCGTGGATCGGCACGACGCCGCTTCGATGCGCCTCGGCCAATACCGAGTCCTTCATCTGCAGCACCTGTTCGACCAGGATCGACGGGAAGGCATAGGTCTTGCCGCCAGCATCCAGCAGCACGACCTGCGTCACGGCCAAGGTCAATGGCAGGCGGATCGTGAAGCGGGTGCCTTTGCCAGGTTCGGAGAACATGTCGACGCGCCCGCCCAGCGATTGCGCCTCCGACTGCACGACGTCCATGCCGACGCCGCGCCCGGACAGCTCGGTCAGCGATTCGGCGGTGGAGAAGCCCGGCTCGAAAATCAGATCGGCGATCTGCGCCTCGGTGGCCTCTTCCCCTTCCAGCAGCAGGCCGCAGCTGATCGCTTTGGCGCGGATGCGTTCCAGATCGAGTCCGGCGCCGTCGTCGCTGAATTCGATGACCACCTCGTTGCCCTGCTGCGTGACCTGCACCAGCAGTTCGCCGGTCTCGCTCTTGCCAGCCTCGCCACGGGCAGCGCGCGACTCCACGCCGTGGGCGATGGCGTTGCGCAGAAGGTGCTCGAACGGCGCGGCCATGCGTTCCAACACGCTGCGGTCGATCTCCACCGCGCTGCCCCGGATGTCCAGGTTGACGCGCTTGTCCACTTCCTTGGCGCTTTGACGGGCCACGCGGAACAGCCGCTCCGAGATGCTGGCGAACGGCACCATGCGCACCCGCATCAGGTCGCGCTGGAGATCGCGCGTGAGGCGCGCTTGCAGCACCAGATCGTTGCTGGCGGTATCGACGCCACGGGTCAGATTTTCGTGGAACGAGGCGACGTCGTTGACGCTTTCCGCCATCATCCGGGTCAACTCCTGCAGCCGGGTGAAGCGGTCGAATTCGAGCGGATCGAATTCACGCTCGCTCGACACCGACATGCGCGAGGCGATCTGCGATTCGGCCTGCATTTCCACCTCGCGCAACTGGCGGCGCAGGCGGGCAAGGTTCTCGGAGAAGTCCAGCAGCGACGCGCGCAGGGTGGCGACTTCGTTCTCCAGCCTGGAGCGCGAGATCGACACCTCGCCGGCCTGGTTGACCAGCCGGTCCAGGATGTCGGCGCGCACGCGCACCAGCGGCGACTTGGCGCCGGCCGGGGGTTCCTCTCCCGGCTGCGCCACGGACGGACCGCCGCCGGCGTCGTCGGTGGCCGCGATGCCGGCGGCCGGCGCCGCATCCCCGCCCATCGTCGCCGGCGCGCCGGCTTCGATGCTGTCCACGTCGGCCGCGAGGCCTGCGGCGCCCTTCTCGGCGGAGACGGATTTGAGCGCGTCGGGATGCTGCAATTGTTCGAACAGCAGCAAGGCGTGGTCGTAGTGCGCGAGCAGTTCGTCGAACGCCTGCGGCGTGGCGAAGCCGGCGTGCACCATGTTTTCGATATGGGTTTCGATTTCATGCGCATGCTGGCCCAGGCGCATCGCACCCGCCATGCGCGCGCTGCCCTTGACCGTGTGCAGCAGGCGTAGCAAACCTTGCGCGTGGGACGTGTCGGCGGGATTGTGCTGCCAGGCGCGCAGCGCCTCGCCCACTTGCGGCAGCAGGTCGGCGCCCTCCTCAAGGAAGACCGGCAGCAGATCGGCGTCCAGCTCGTCGTTGAAGAGCGCCGGCGCGGCGGCCAGGATCTCCGGCTCGGCGGGGGCCAGTTCGATGATCTCGGCGTCCGGCGTTGGAGCGGGCTCTGGTTCCGGTTCCGGTTCCGCTTCCGGTAACGGTTCCGGTTCCGGTTCCGACGGTGCGGCGATATTCAGCGGCGGCTCGGCGAAGGCGTCGTCAAAGGCCGCGTTGAACAAATCATCGATGCTGTCATCGGCGCGCGCTTCGACTTTTTTTGGCTCCGGCGCGGCCACGGGGGTGTCCGATTCCGGCACGCTCCCGCTAAGCACGTCGTAGGCATCCCTGAACAAACGGTCCAGCGGCGTTTCCTCCGCCTCCGGCGGCTGCGGCGGCGACGCGATGTTTTCCATCGTCTCCGCCACCAGATCATCCAGACGCGCCTCGATATCCTGGCCGGCGCCGGGCGGCGCGGCGGCCAGTTCCCCGCTCAGCTGCCGCAAGGCGGCGATCAGTTCCGGCTGCGCGGCGGGCATTTCGCCCTGCGCAAAGCTTTGCAGCATCTGGCGGATGCGCTCTATCGCGAAGTCCAGCAGATCGTGCTGCGCCTGATCCAGATGCGGGGCGGGCGGCAGCAACGCTTGCAGCGTCGTCTCCAGCGACAGCGCCACTTCGCGCAAGACCTTGAAGCCGACCGTGCCCGACGTGCCGGCCAGCGTATGGGCCGCCTGCAGCGCCTCGGGATTGACCGGTCGGCGCGGCTCGTGGCGCCACTCGCCGAAATCCTGCTGCAGCAGGCGAACCAGTTCGTCCGTCTCGTGCAGATAGATGTTGTACAGCGGCAGAGGGATATCCAGCTCGCCGATATGCTTGACGTTGTCGTCGCGCGGCGCCAGCGGCGGCGCCGCGGTGGGGAATTCGATGACGTTGCCGGTGGAGGAAGGCGCCGGCGGCGGGGCCGGTACCGCCTCCTCGATGAAGAATTCGCCGCCCTCCCGAACACGCAGGGCGGCGGCCACCAACGCGTTCGCATTGCGGGCCGAGACGCCGGCGGACGCCAACTCCGCCACCCAGGCACGCAACTCGCGCGCGACGGCCGCCAGCAGCGAGAACAACGCGTCGGACGAAGGTCGCTCCTCGGCCAGCCAGGTGTTCATCACCCGCTCGACCGCATGCGCGGCGTCGGCGAACTGGTTCATCCCGACCATCCGTCCGCTGCCCTTGAGCGTATGGAAAGAGCGGCGCAACATGATCAGGGACTGCTCGCCGCCGGATTCCGAACGGGGCTTGGCCAGCGTGTCATCGACAAAGTCCAGCACCTCGCGCGCCTCGGCGATGAAGATTTCCAGCAGCTCGGCCTCCACCGCAGCGTCGCTGGCGGCGGGCGGCGGCGCTTCGGCCGGCATCGACGCCGGCGCGGGCGCCATCACTTCCTGATCCAGCACCGGGATCGATTCGGACTCCGCCATTTTCTTGAACGGCACCGAACGGAAGGTCCCCTGCTGCGCATCGAAAGTAAAACGCTCGCGCGCGCCGGCCGCGTTCTGCGCCAGCATGTCGACAAAGAAGCCCAGCGCGCCGACATTCTGCGCGATGTCGTCGAGCGTCTTCGACTCCTGCGTGGAATCGCCGCCGCCGGTGGCCAGCGACAGCACCGCCGCCTTCACATGCTGCGCCGCTTTCATCGCATCTTCCTGGTCGAGCATCGCCAGCGCGCCCTGCAACTGGTGCAGCACCGGATCGAGTTCCCCCAGCGACGGGCGCCTGGCCGGATCGATGTAGTACTCGTCGAGCACCTTCTCCACCTGGCGCAGGCCGGTCTTCATTTCCAGCGCCAGCGCGATCGCCGTATCGTCCTGCCGCATCTGCCGCGCCAAACCGCTCTGCCACTGCGCCGGCTCCGGCGGCGTATCGCCGGACACCAGCGCCAGCAAGCGCGCGCCTATCGTATCGGCGTTCGCCGCGAAGTCGGTCGGCAGGTGGCGGATCTGTTCCAGGCCATGCTCGGCGAACAGCAGCGCGGTCGCCATTTCCAGCGCCAGCTCCTCGCTGCGGCCGGCCGAGACGGCGGTGCGCGCCACCTCGGCCAACTGGCGCATCAGCGCGCTGAGGGCCGGAATATTCAGCTTGTCGCATGCGTCCGCGACATCGGCCAGCGCGGTGTCGAACGCGGCGTCCAGGCCGGAATCGATCTCGGCGTCGGCCAGCCTGTCCCAACTGGCCTTGGCCTGCGCCATGCCGGTCTTGGCGCGCTCCAGCGCTTCGTCGTCGATCTGGCCGTAGCGGCGGGTCTCATAGTCGGCCGGCGCCAGACCGTCGAGCGCGAAGACGGCGCGCATCGTCCTCGCCGTCGGCGATTCGGTGTCCGCGCCGGCCGCCGCGATAAAGAACAGCGCGTCGCGCAGCATCGTGTCCGGCTGCGCGACGGTGCCCTGGCTCAAACGGCGGATTTGCAGATTGATCAATCCGAACAGCTGCTTCACATACAGGCCGCCGGCCAGTTCGCCGCCGGCCACCAGCTCGGCGAAGCCCTGCATCGCCAGCCAGAAGGTGCCGGCCTTTTCGTCCCGCTGCGCGTCGGCGACCAGTTTCACGGCGTCGAGCAGTGCGGCGGCGTGTTCCCGCTGCCGCGCAGGTTCGGTGCTTTTCATATACGGCAGCAGCGCGCGTTCGAACCGTTGGCGGTAGGCCGAATAGTCAACAACTTCGTCGACGCCGGCATCGATAACATCCAGGTCCGGCGTCCGCGATAAATCCGGGAAAAACAGGTCCGCGGGGTGTATCCGGTCGGCGCCTATCATCTCCTGTACCGCGCGGTAGTACGGGAACAGCCTGGCCGGCTGCGATGGCGCGCCATCCAGCAGCTCCTCCAGATACTCGACCAGCGCCTGATACAGCTGCGACACCGCCTCCACATGGTCGGTGCTGCACTTGACCGTGCCTGCCTTGAAGCGGTCCAGCGCCGCCTCGGCCAGCTGCGTCATCTGGCTCACGCCGTCGATGTCGACCATCTGCAACGCGCCGTGGGCTTGGTGCAAATGCGATTTCGCGTGCTGCAGCTGCGTCGCCTGATCTTCCGCCGCCCTGCCGCCCGCCTCGACCAGCGCGGTCCTGGAGCGCGCCAGCGACTCCCGGATTTCCACCATCACCCACGACAGGGGCCCGGTATCCAATGGCGGTTGCTGCGGTGTCGAAAAATCAGTTGTGGTCATGCTTGCCTAGGCCTTTCAATGAGGTGCGCAGCGTGCGTTCAGGACGCGATGCGGAATCGCGCCACCGAGTTTTTCAATTCCTGCGCCAGCACCGACAGTTTATGGATCGATTGCGCGGTTTGCTGCGTGCCGTCCTGCGTCTGCTCGGTCACCGTCAAGATGTGCTGGATATTGTTCGCGACGCCGTTGGCCGATGTCGCCTGCTGGCCGGTGGCGAGCGAAATGCCGGAAATCAGCTCGGCCAGGCGGTTCGACACTTGGGAAATGTCGTTCAGCGCCGCGCCGGCCGCGTCGGAAAGCCGCGCGCCTTCCACCACGCCCTGGGTCGATTTTTCCATCGCCGCCACCGCGTCGTGGGTATCGGTTTGGATCGTGCGCACCAGCGCGCCGATCTGCTTGGCCGCTTCGGCCGAGCGCTCCGCCAGCCGCTGCACCTCCTCCGCCACCACCGAGAAGCCGCGTCCCGCCTCGCCAGCCGACGCGGCCTGGATCGCCGCGTTCAGCGCCAGCACGTTGGTCTGTTCGGTGATGTCGGAAATGAGCTCGGTGATCTCGCCGATCTCCTGCGACGATTCGCCCAGCCGCTTGATGCGCTTGGAGGTGTCCTGGATCTGGTCGCGGATCTCGTGCATGCCCTTGATGGCGTTTTCCACCGCCGTCGACCCTTGCTGCGCCGCCGCCACCGACTGGCGCGCGACGTCGGCCGATTCGCTGGCCGAACGCGACACGTCGGTGATCTCGTTGGCCATCTTGGCCACGGTGGCGCTGGCGTCCTGGATCTCGCGCGACTGCCGCTGCGACGCCTGCAGCAAGTTGGCGGCGATGCTTTGCGCGTGGGTGGAAGCCTTGGTCACCTGTTCGGCGGTGGCGGTCACGCGTCCCACCAGCCCGCGCAGCTCTTCGACCGTGTAGTTGACCGAATCGGCGATCGCGCCGGTGATGTCCTCGGACACGGTGGCCTGCACCGTCAGGTCGCCGTCGGCCACTTCCTGCAACTCATTCATCAGGCGCAGGATCGCGGCCTGGTTCTGGTCGTTCATGGCCTTGGCTTCCTCCTCCTTGCGCTGCGATTGCTGGCGCATCGCCTCCGCCTCCTGGCGGCGGCGGTCGGCGCCGCGCGTGCGGTTGTGGGAATCCATCAGCAGCACCCGGCCGATGGCCGCCGCCATGATCAGCGTGAGCAAGCCGCCGGCCACCATCAGCCAGAACGTCGGGCCGAGCGAATCCTGGTCTTCGCGGTAGGCCTGCTGCAGCACCGACAGGCGTTGGCGCAGCGCTTCGTTGTCGTTGAAGATCAGCTGCTCGGCGGTTTTCGCGGCGCTGAATTTATCCAGCTTGTTGAGGATTGCCGTCACCAGCTTTTGATATTCCTCGAAGTCGCCTTTGAGCGCGGTGAACTTCTCGCGCAGGTCCGGATCGCGCACGGCGGCGACGCCCAGCGGCGCGCTGCCGTTGAGGAAACCGTCGACCGTGTTGCGGAACACGGTGGTGTCGCGTCCCAGCTGGAACGCCGTTTCGGAGCTGATGCCGCCGGCGGTCAGGAATTCGCTGGCGCCGCGGCTCATGCGCTGGGTCAGCATCGACAGCCCGCCCAGCGCCGCCAGCTCGCGCCCCGTGCCCCCGCGCTGCAGCTTGATGGCGGTGATTTCCTCGGTGCGCGCCAGCAGGTCGGGCGACATCGTGTTGAGTTTTTGTAGCGTCTTATCGACGCCGCTCAGGTCTCCCTTGAGGGTCAGGATGGTGTCGGCGGCGATGTCGGTCGCGCTCCACTGCTTGCTCGCGGCGGCCACCACCGGCGCCAGGTCGGCGCGCGGCTCGCCGATTTCGCGCCCCTGGTAGGTACCGCCGCGCGTCATCAGCTTGATGTCGTTATTGAGCTCCTTGCGGCTTTCCTCGAGCTGGCGAAAGCCTTCGGCGCTGCCCTGCACGGCGTTCGGCGCGGCCTTGCCGATGCGCTGCGAGTGCATCAACGCGTCGCTGGCGACCTGGGTTTGGGCCGAGCGGTTGGCGCTGTGGATGGTGTTGAGTGCGACGAACACCGCGCTCGCGCCAAGGCTCACGGCCAGCGCGGTCGACAAGATGCTCAATTGGCGCTGCGCCGGCAGATGGCCGATCAACGGCAGTTTGAAGCCGGCGGCGGTTTCGGCGGGCGCCACGCGGGTGCCGAGGCGGCCCAGCGCATCGCGCAGGCGCAGCGGGGCGCCGCCGTCGGCGGCGGCGTTGGGGGTGTTTCCGGTCCCGGCGGCGGCATCCATGAACTGCGAATCGCCGGCCTCGCCGAATTCCGCGTTCGCTGTCGGGTCCTGGTCGGCATTCCGGTTGCCATTCGAGAAACTACCCATCTTGAAAGCCATTCCACCCTCTCCGGATTAATTTATGCGACCCGCGATTCTCCATCATCCGCAGTGTACGTGCATCAGAAGCCAACTTGCAGAAACGCAGGGTCGCGCACCAGCTGCGCCAGGTCGATCCGGGTCCAGCTTTGACCCTCGGCGTCGTCGAAGCGCTGTCCGCACCACGCCGGCGCGCCTTCCGCAGGCGCCGCCGCCTGCATGTCGGCCAGCTTGCGCAGGCCCAGTACGCGCCCGGCCAGCAATGCGCAGTTAAAGCCCAGCCCCGGCGCAAAGGTGATGAAGCGGCGCTCCGACAGCGTGGTGCCGTCGGCGCCGGCGCCCTGCCACTGGAAGCGCGCCAGGTCGACCACGCCGGTCAGGTTGCCGCGTATATTGGCCAGGCCCTGGTACCAGTCCCGCGTCAGCGGCACCGGCGTCACCGGTTGCGGCGGCACGATCTCGCCGATCTGGGTCAGGTCCAGCAGGCACCGACGGCCCCCGATCAGCACACCCAGTTCGCGACCGCCGACGTTGGCCCCGGTCTTGGCGGCTTGCATGCGCTCGAGCAGCTGCACCTGGTACTGGCGCAGGCGGCTGCGGCGTTCCGTGCCGGCCGGCGAGCCGCTGTTATCGGCGGTATCGTCGGCGGTGCTGTCGGGCGCGTGGCTGTCCATCGCTTAGTCTTGGCCCGCCTGCACATCCAGGGCGGCGATCCTGGCCAGCAGATCGGCCGCGTCGACCGGTTTGACCAGGTAGTCGCGCGCGCCCTGGCGCAGGCCCCAGATACGGTCGGTCTCCTGGTTTTTGCTTGAGCAGATAATCACCGGCACGTCCTGCAGCGCCGGATCGCGGGCGATCGAGCGGGTGACCTGGAAGCCGTTCGCGCCGGGCATGACCACGTCCATCAGGATCAGCTGCGGCTTGTCGGCCTTGATCTTGACCAGCGCCTCCTCGCCGTTTTCGGCCACCGACACCGAAAAGCCGTTGCGCACCAGGATATCGGTCAGGTAGTAACGTTCGGTGGGCGAATCGTCGACGATCAAAATGCGGTGTATGGCCATAATTCCCTCTGCGGCTTTCTTATTCTGGTGACGGCACGGACGCGCCGCCGGTGTGCTCGCGCACGGCGGCCAGCAGGCTGTCCTTGGTAAAAGGTTTGGTCAGGTAGGCGGCCGAGCCGACCATCGCGCCGCGCGCGCGGTCGAACAGGCCGTCCTTGGAGGACAGCATCAGCACCGGCGTGGCATGGAATTTCGCGCTTTTTTTAATCAGGGCGCAGGTTTGGTAACCGTCCAGGCGCGGCATCAGGATGTCGCAAAACACCAGCGCCGGGTGGTGGTCGTTGATCTTGGCCAGGGCGTCGAAGCCGTCTTCGGCCAGCACCACCCGGTAGCCGGCCTGGCTCAGAAAAATCTCGGCCGATCGACGTATCGTGCTGCTATCGTCGATCACCATGATTTTCAGTGCCGAATCGGTCACATTGGCTTGCGGCGTGGTCGTCATAATCGAATCGCTGGGATGATGCTACACGATAGCATAGGCGGCGCGCCCGGCGCGCCTTGCTGGCGCCGGGCGCTCCCGGCCGGATAAAATCACCGTGCGCCGGCTTGTGTCAGATGGCGACCATCTCGAAATCGTCCTTGCGGGCGCCGCATTCCGGGCAGCTCCAGTTCATCGGCACGTCGGCCCAGCGGGTGCCGGGGGCGATGCCTTCGTCCGGGAGTCCGGCCTGCTCGTCGTAGATCCAGCCACAGATCAGGCACATCCAGGTCTGGAACTCCTGCGTTGTTTCATTGCTACTCACGTTCTGCCACCCTTCAATCAAGTAAAATGCTGAATTAGGTATCTTAATCTACCAGCCGTGCAAAACCAAACTTCTCCTCTCATATTAAGCTTCGGCGCTGCCGATCCGGCCGGCGCGATGGGCGTCCAGGCCGACCTGGCGGCTTTTTCGGCCCTCTCCTGCACCGGATTGGCGGTCACCACCGCGTTGTTGATCGGCGACAGCGCGCGCGTCGAGGACGTGCAGGAAATCGATCCGGACTGGGTTTCCGACCAGGCGCGCGTGGTCCTGGAGGACATGACCATGGCCGCCTTCAAGGTCGGCGCGCTGACCAACATCGAACAGGTGGCGGCGATCGCCGAGATCCTGTCCGACTATCCGGACGCGCCGCTGATCCTCGATCCGTTCAGTTCCCGCCTGCCCGACCTGCCTGACGACGACGCCGAGGAACTGCTCACCGCCGTGCGCCAGCTGCTGGTGCCGCAGGCGACCCTGCTGATGCTGTCGCTGGTGGAACTGGGCCGGCTGGCCGAGACCTGGCGCGAAGGCGCCGAGGACACGCTCGAATCGGACGTCGAGCACCTGCTGGCCCTGGGCTGCGAATTCGTGCTCGTCACCGGCACCGCCGCCGGCACGCCGCAGGGCGACCCGACCTCGCCCAACATCCTGGCCAACACGCTGTTCGGCGCCGAGGGCATGGTCAGCCACGACGCCTGGCAACACCTGCCTGGTCCCTTCCTCGGCGCCGGCGGCACCTTGTCGGCGGCGATCACCGCCTTCATGGCGCGTGGCGCCGACGTGCCCGAGGCGGTGGCGGCGGCGCAGGAATACACCGTCGGCGCGCTGGCGCACGCGCAGCGCTACGGCATGGGCAAGTTCGTGCCCAACCGCTTTTTCCATTTGCTGACCACGGCCGCCGACATGCAGTAATCGCCGACGCCGGCCGTCCCCACACCTGATATTGAAGATGCCAACATGACTACGAATACGCTCAACACCTCGAAAAACGACATCCTGTTCGAACGCGCCCAGAAAACCACGCCGGGCGGCGTCAACTCGCCGGTGCGCGCCTTCCGTTCTGTCGGCGGCACGCCGCGCTTCATCACCCGCGCCGAGGGCCCGTACTTCTGGGACGCCGACGACAAACGCTATATCGACTACATCGGCTCCTGGGGCCCGGCCATCGTCGGCCACGCGCATCCGGAAGTGGTCAAGGCGGTGCAGGAGGCGGCCGCGCGCGGCCTGTCGTTCGGCGCGCCGACCGAGGGCGAAGTGCTGATGGCCGAGGAAATCTGCCGCCTGGTGCCGTCGATCGAGCAGGTGCGCCTGGTCTCGTCGGGCACCGAGGCGACCATGAGCGCGCTGCGCCTGGCGCGCGGCGCCACGGGCCGCGACAAGATCGTCAAGTTCGAAGGCTGCTACCACGGCCACGCCGATTCGCTGCTGGTCAAGGCGGGCAGCGGCCTGCTCACCTTCGGCAATCCGACGTCGGCCGGCGTGCCGGAGGACTTCGTCAAGCACACGCTGGTGCTGGACTATAACAACGTCGAGCAGCTGGAAGAGGCGTTCGCCTCGTTCGGCGACGACATCGCCTGCGTCATCGTCGAACCGGTGGCCGGCAATATGAACCTGATCAAGGCCAGCGAGGCCTTCCTGCAGGCGATGCGCGCGCTGTGCACCAAATACGGCTCCATTCTGATCTTCGACGAAGTGATGTGCGGCTTCCGCGTGGCGCTGGGCGGCGCGCAGGAACTGTACGGCATCAAGCCCGATCTGACGGCGCTGGGCAAGGTGATCGGCGGCGGCTTGCCGGTGGCGGCCTTCGGCGGCAGCGCCGAGTTGATGGGCAACATGGCGCCGCTGGGCGCCGTGTACCAGGCGGGCACGTTGTCGGGCAATCCGGTGGCGGTGGCGGCCGGGATGACGACGTTGAAGATCATCCAGGAGCCGGGCTTTTACGAGAAATTAAGCGCCACGGCGGCGCGTCTGGCGGCGGGATTGACCGAGGCGGCCAAGACGGCCGGCGTGGTGTTCTGCGCCGATTCGGTGGGTGGAATGTTCGGTTTGTATTTCAGCGAGACGCCGCCGAACAACTACGCCGAGATGATGGCCGGCGACCGCGCGCGCTTCAACACCTTCTTCCACGCGATGCTGGACGAGGGCGTGTATTTCGCGCCGGCCGCCTTCGAGGCGGGGTTCGTCTCGGCGCAGCACAGCGATGAAGTGATCGACGAGACCATCGCGGCGGCAAGCCGGGTGTTCAAGCGCCTGGCCGCATAAGGGCCGCTGGCGGCGCGCACATGGCGGATTACGCTGCGCTAATCCGCCCTACGTGTTTGCGCGAATTGCCGACGTCCGCCTAAGGACGCATCGATTGCACACCACGGAGACACGTAGGGCGGATTAGCGCGCAGCGCGTAATCCGCCATCGCCGAGCCGCCACCGGCGCATCAGGTTTCGATCACACCTGTATTGAAGTTGTACTCGAACAGATCCCCGTACCGCCCCCACTCGATGGCCACGCGCAGCGCGCGCTCGGCCTCTTCGTCGCTGAGCGTAAAGCGCAGCAGCTTGAGGAACAGCTCCTCCGGCAAATCCCCCGACTTGTCCTGCTTGAGCCCATGGCAGATGTACGCCACCAGCGGCACATGCTCCAATAACTGCGCCCCGAACATCGCCTGCCGCTCGGCGTTGGCAGCCACCGCGTAGCGCCCGCCCAGCTCCGTCAGCAGAATATCGCCGTTGGTCAGATAGGCGAATCCCAGCAAAATCAGCGCGTTGAGCACCTCCAGCAGCTCGGCGTCGGTCAATTCCGTCTCCTCGGCCAGCTGCGGCAAATCGGCCCGCCCCGAGAACGGCTCCTCGGCCAGCAACTCCAGTATCCCCTCCATGTGCGCGATGTTCGCCTGCGGCAGGCGGTCGCCCAGCTGCAGCTTGACCTCCTTCTCGCTGATCAAGCCGCGCCGACCCGCTCCCGCCGTCATCAACTCGTACACCTGGTCGATCAGGTGACGCACCTCGGGCCCCTCCGCCTTGCGCGGCTGCGGCAGCGAAATCGGCAGCTCGGCCCGCACCCGTCCCGGATCGCTGGCAAAGATCAGCACCCGGTCCGCCATCATCACCGCCTCCTCGATGTTGTGCGAAACGACAAGGATCGCCTTGGTCGGAATCCGCCCCGACTGCCACAGTTCCAGGATCTCCTCGCGCAGGCGCTCGCCGGTCAGCACGTCCAGCGCGGAAAACGCCTCGTCCATCAGCAGCACTTCCGGCTCCATCACCAGCGCGCGGGCGATGCCGACGCGCTGGCGCATGCCGCCGGACAGCTCGCGCGGCAGCGCGCCCTCGAAGCCCGACAGGCCGATCAAATCGATCACCTTCTCGGCGCGCTGCGCGCGCTCCGCCGCCGGCATGCCCTGGGCCTCCAGTCCCAGCTCGATATTCTTCTGCACCGTCAGCCACGGGAACAGCGCGAACGACTGGAACACCATGCGGATGCCGCGCGCCGTGCCGTACAGCGGCATGCCGCGATACAGCACCTGGCCGTCGTCGGCCGGAATCAGTCCCGCCATGATGCGCAGCATGGTCGATTTGCCCGAGCCGGACTGCCCCAGCAGCGCCACGATCTCGCCCTCGTGCAGGGTGAAGTCGACGCCCTGCAGCACCGCGCGCGCGGAGCCGTCGGCGGCGCGGAAGTGTTTGCCGACCGATTTCAATTCGACGATAGGTGTGCTCATGATGGTCCCAATACAGAAAATGCGACTAGAAATGCAGCCGGCTCTCGGCCAGCGTGTACAAACGGCGCCAGACGAAATGGTTGAAGCCCATGACGAAGATGCACATCACGCCGATGCCCAGCGCGATGCGCGGAAAGTCGCCGGTGGCGGTCATCTCGGCGATGTAGCTGCCCAGTCCATGCGCCTTGACGGTGGTGCTGCCCCAGCTGACGTATTCGGCCACGATGCTGGCGTTCCACGAGCCGCCCGACGCCGTGATGGCGCCGGTGACGAAGCTGGGGAAGATGGCCGGCAGCAGATAGCGCCGCCATTTGAGCCAGCCGGTCAGGCCGAAGTTCTGCGCCGCGTGACGCAGCTCGGTCGGTATCGTCGAGGCGCCGGCGATCACGTTAAACAGCAGGTACCACTGGGTGCCGAGGATCATCAGCGGCGACAGCCAGATGTCCGGATTCAGGTTGAAGCGCATGATGAGGATCACCGCCACCGGGAACACCAGGTTGGCCGGGAACGCGGCCAGGAACTGCGCCACCGCCTGCGTGCGCGAGGCCCAGCGCGGGTTCATGCCGATCCAGACGCCGACCGGCACCCAGATCACCGCCGCCAGCGCCAGCAGCAACACCACGCGCAGCAAGGTGTAAAGCCCCAGCACGAACACGTGTCCGACCTCGCTCCAGCCAACCTCCGTGCTGATGAAATGCCCCAGGGTCCACAAGGCGTAGAACACCACGGCGGCGATGATCGCGTCCCACACCCGCTGGGCGCCGCGCGCCTGCGTGTGGCGGCGGGCGCGGATCGAGGTGCCGTCGTGCCCGAGGCGGAACAGCGCGATGGAGCGCGACAGCAGGTCGCCGCACCACGCCACCAGCGCCTGCGTGCGCTCGGTGCGGCGCAGCCACGTGAGCAGCCACGATTGCTGCGCCGTGTCGCCGCCGGTTTCCTCGAAGCGGAACTTGTCGGCCCACGCCAGCAAGGGCCGGAAGAACAGCTGGTCGTACATCAGCACCGCGATCAGCATGGCGAACACCGCCCAACCCATCGCGCCAAGGTCGCTGCGCTCGATCGCCAGCGCGATGTACGAGCCGATGCCGGGCAGCTTGATGTTCTGGTTGGAGACCGAGATGGCCTCCGACGCCACCACGAAGAACCAGCCGCCGGACATCGACATCATCATGTTCCACAACAGGCCGGGCATGGCGAACGGCAGCTCCAGGCGCCAGAAGCGCTGCCAGCCCGACAGCTGGAACACGCTGGCCGCCTCCGACAACTCGGCCGGCACATTGCGGAAGCCCTGGTAGGCGGAGAAGGCCATGTTCCACGCCTGCGACGTGAAGATGGCAAAGATCGCCGCGCATTCCACGCCCAGCAGGTTGCCGGGGAACAGCGCGATGAAGGCCGTCACCGTGATCGACAGGAAGCCGAGGATGGGGATCGACTGCAGGATGTCGAGCAGCGGCACCAGCACCTTCTCGGCCAGCTTGTATTTGGTGGTCAGCGCGGCGAACACGCAGGCGAAGACGACGGACGCGCCCAACGCGATAAACATGCGCAAGGTGGTGCGCAGCAGATAGTAAGGCAGGTTGACCGGATCGAGCGACAGCGGCAGCGCCTGGCCAAGCTCGTAGGGCCGCGCCATCTGCTGGCCGCCGTAGGCCAGCAGCACGAACACGGCCAGCACGATGGGCAGCAGCGCCCAGTCCCAGCGGTTGCCGCCGGCCTCGACCACCTGGCGGGGGAAAAATTGGCGTTTCTTGTTCATGACTTATGGCCGGTAGAGTGTGACTGGCGGCCATTTTAAAGGAAACAGGTGTCAGCTCTATTACGGTTATGAAAGTTCATGAAGCGCTGGGCCATTTTTCAGACCACGGAAATTTCATAAATGACGAATCTGAGTCCACCGAGATGCACCCGACCGTGGATCGTCATAATCAGGCAATATTTCGTTGCACAACGACAACTCAATCATCATTTTCATCATTTTCTTGTGTTTCCACATGGAAATTATGTACAATCCCATCCAAGATGTGTTGAACCACCCAAACAAGAAAGTGAACCATGCCCCATAGCAAAGACTCCGTCCTGACCACGCGCGCCACCGCCGAGTTGCTCGGCGTCGCCGTCAGCACGGCCCAGCTATGGATAGAAAACGGCGCGATTCCATCGTGGAAGACGCCCGGCGGCCACCGCCGTGTGCGCCTGAGCGCGGTCCGGCGCCTGATGGAGCAGCGCAACGACGATATCGCGCCGGCCGGGGCCGCCAAGCCCAAGGCCGCCAGCGGAGTCGAATTCCTGCCGGCCGCCGCGCCGCTGTACCCGGTCGCGCACGACGAAGCCGAGCGCCTGCTGGCGCTCGACGCCGCGCGGCTGATCGACACGCCACCGGAGTCGGTGTTCGACCGCCTGACGTGGCTGGCGAGCCAGGTCACCGACTCGCCGATGGCGCTGATCAGTTTGCTGACCTCGCGGCGCCAATGGTTCAAATCGCGCATCGGCATCGACGCGAGCGAGACGCCGCGCGACTGGGCGTTCTGCAGCCACGCGATCCTGCAAAACGGCCTGTTCACTGTGGAGGACGCAACCCGCGACCCACGTTTCCAGGACAATCCGCTGGTCATCGGCGAACCCCATATTCGTTTTTACGCCGCGTTTCCCCTGCTCGACAGCGGCAACCATCCACTGGGCACCTTGTGCATCCTGGATCGGGAGCCGCGCAAACTCAGGGACCGCGAAGTGCGCTCGCTGCGCGAACTGGCGGCGTTGGCATCGGAAGAAATTCAGCGCCGCGTTCCGCGCTAAGGATCGCAGTACGACCCGCCGCCCCCACCCCCGCCGGCGCGTTCAAAAATTAATTGTAAATACGGCCTCGCCCAGCTCTTGCGACAGCCAATCACACACCATTGTCGCCGCTTAGCGGTTCCGTTTCCCTCGCCAGGCCTACGCCGGATTTTGTGGAAACCATCAAACATGTCCGGAAAATATTATGAACGCATTTAAAAAACTCAAGATCGGTACCCAACTAAGCTTGGGCTTTGGCCTGCTGACCGCCTTTATGCTGATCCTTGCCGCCGTATCGATCCTCGGTGTTTCGTCGATCGGCGCCGCTTTCAAACAACAGGAACGTATCAACGACGACCGCCTGGCACCGCTGTACGTGGCCCGCGAAGCGCTGGCACAAACCGGCCTGGCCGCGCGCAACGCCTTTATCTTCAACGACGACGCCGAGGCCGCCAAGGAACTGTCCATCGTCGACGAGCAAAAAGCAATCTACCTGGCGGCCGTCGAAAAGATGGGCCCGGCCTTCGGCGGTGACGCCCAGTTCAACAAGGTGAAAGCCGGCCTGCTGACGATGGCCGACGCCTTGAAGCAGCCGCGCAAACTGCGCGAGGGGAAACAAATGGAGGCATTCGGCACCTTCCTGGTCAAGGAATGCAGCCCGCTGCGCCGTCAGATCGTTGCCGACATCGCCCTGCTGATGACCCAGGAACAAAAGGAAGCGGCCGCCGCCAGCGACGAGTCCGAAGCCAGCGCCGCCACCGCCCGCAGCTGGACTATCACCCTGACCATCGCCGCCTTCATCCTGAGCGTGCTGATCGCCGGCCTGATCAAACGCCTGTTGCTCAAGCAGCTCGGCGGCGAGCCGGCCTACGCCGCCGAGATCGCGATCCAGATCGCCGAGGGCGACCTGGCCGTCAACGTCGACGTCAAGGACGGCGACCACCACAGCCTGATTTACGCCATCAAGACCATGCGTGACAGCCTGGCGTCCATCGTCGGCCAGGTGCGCCAGGGTACGGACGCGATCGCCAGCGCCTCGTCCGAGATCGCCCACGGCAATGAAGACCTGTCGTCCCGCACCGCCACGCAAGCGTCGTCGCTGGAAAAAGTCGCCACCGCGATGGAAGAACTGACCTCGACCGTGAAACAGAACGCCAGCAACGCCCAGCAAGCCAACACGCTGGCCCAGACCGCCTCGTCGGTCTCCGAGCAAGGCGGCGAAGTCATGCAGCAAGTGACCGACACGATGGGCTCGATCAACGAATCGTCGAAGAAGATCGTCGACATCATTTCCGTCATCGACGGCATCGCCTTCCAGACCAACATCCTGGCTCTGAACGCGGCGGTCGAAGCGGCCCGCGCCGGTGAACAGGGCCGCGGCTTTGCGGTGGTGGCCACCGAGGTGCGCAACCTGGCCCAGCGCTCGGCCGCCGCCGCCAAGGAAATCAAGGCGCTGATCGATGACTCCGTCACCAAGGTCGGCACCGGGTCGGAACTGGTGCTCAAGGCCGGCACGACGATGCACGCGGTGGTCGACAGCGTCAAGCGCGTAACGGAGATCATGGGCGAAATCAGCGTCGCCAGCGCCGAGCAAAGCCACGGCATCGCTGAAGTGAGCAGCGCGATTGGCGAGATGGACGGCATGACGCAGCAAAACACCGCGCTGGTCGAAGAAGCGTCCGCCGCCGCCCAGGAATTGCAAGAGCAGGCGGCGAGCCTGCACGGCCTGGTCGGCCAGTTCAAGCTCGAAGGCGATCGCGGCCACGTCGCCGTGGCCCAGCCGCGCGCCCAAACCAGCAAGGCAAGCGCCCGTCCAAGCCTGCGCCTGGCGCGCGGCTAACCTGGGGTCAAGTCTGTCATTCGGACACGAGGTGAGCGGTAGCGCCGTCAACGTGACGGCGCGCGCCTCGGGAAGTTACTTCAACCAGCCGCGCCGGCGGAAGTACCAGAACGGCGCGATGGCGCTGGTGACCATCAGCACGATGGCGAACGGATAGCCGAACGACCATTCCAGTTCCGGCAGCCATTTGAAGTTCATGCCGTAGATCGACGCGATCAGGGTGGGCGGCAGGAAGGCCACGCTGGCCACCGAGAAGATCTTGATGATCTTGTTCTGGTTAATGTTGATGAAGCCGACCGTGGCGTCCATCAGGAAGTTGATCTTGTCGAACAGGAAGGACGTGTGGCCGTCCAGCGATTCGATGTCGCGCAGAATCTGGCGCGCCTCTTCGAACTGCTCGGAATTGAGCAAGCGTCCGCGCATCAAAAAACTGACGGCGCGCCGCGTATCCATCATGTTGCGGCGGATGCGGCCGTTCAAGTCTTCCTCGTGGGCGATGGAATTCAGCGCGGCGGCCGCGTCCTGGTCGGTGAACTGTTCCTGCAGCACGCGGCCGCTGACCTCTTCCAGATTCTGATAGATGCCTTCGAGCGCGTCGGCCGAATATTCGGCGTCGGTCGCGTACAGGTCGAGCAGCACGTCCATGTAGTCGGCGATGGAACCGGGCCGCGAGCGGGCGCGCATGCGCACCAGGCGGAACACCGGCAAGTCGTCGGTATGGACCGAGAACAGCATCTTGCGCGCCAGGATGAAGGCGACGGTGACGATGCGCGACGGGCCGTCCTCCTCTTCCAGCAGGAAGTCGGTGCGCAGGTGCAAGTCGCCGTTTTCCGCTTCGTAATAGCGGGCCGACGCCTCGATGTCCTTGACTTCGTCCTCGCCCGGCAGGGTCACGCCGTAGATGGCCTTGACCCATGCGCGTTCGTCGTCCGTCGGGTCGGTCAGGTCGACCCATACCGGCTCAACCTGTTCCAGGTCCGAGCGGCTGTCGATGGGCACCTGGTTGAGTCGGCCATTCTGGAGAACGAAAACATTGATCATGGGTACGCGAGCCTTCTGGAAACAGCGCAAGTGTACCCGCAAAGCCCCCGCCGAGGCCAGCCTGCGACGCGGTTTTTCGCCCTAGCGGGTCGCTTTTTCGATCATTTTATCGGTTGCCGACTGCGGGGCGGCCTCGGTCGGGTCCGGCTTGGGCGGTTTCGGCGCCTCGATGCCGCGCGTGTCGATGGATTTGACCACTTTGCCGTCCTTGCAGTCGACATCGGACAGCACGGTTTTGCCGTCGATGACGCATTTGCGCAGCACGCCGGCCGGCGCGGAGGGGGCGGCGTCGGCGTTGGCCGCTCCCGGCGGCGCCGGCGGTTTGCCGGTCAGCCGGGCCAGACCCTCGGTGAAAAAATTACGCTCGTGCCGCGCCGACATCAAGAAAGCCATCGCCACCGCCGCCAGCGCGGCCATGATGATGGCCACCTGGATCAACCCAAAACCGCTTTGCCGTTTTTGCATACGATACCTCCAGATGGGGCCAACGCTCCCTACGGCAGCTCCGCCGATCCCATGCGGCGCAGGATGACGCCGGTGCGCCGCGCCAGATAGCCGGAGTCGCGGTGCGTGTCGTAGAAGCGCGGATTCGGCAGCATCACCGCCAGCTTGGCCGCTTGCGACGCGCCCAGGTTGGCCGCGCTCACGCGGTAATAATGCTGCGCAGCCGCCTCGGCGCCGAAGATCCCCCTGCCGAACTCCACCACGTTCAGGTAGATCTCGAAGATGCGCTCTTTTTCCATCAACGTTTCCAGCATATAGGTGATGATCAGCTCCTGGCCCTTGCGCAGGTAACTGCGCGAGCCGGACAGGAACAGGTTCTTCGCCAGCTGCTGCGTGATGGTCGAACCGCCCGCCACCACCTTGCTCTTCTTGGTGTTTTTCTCGTAGGCTTTTTGCAGCGCCTCCCAGTCCACGCCCTGGTGCTCGGAGAAGTTGGCGTCTTCCGAGGCGATGATGGCGCGTTTCAGATTCTTGGAGATGCGGTTGTACGGCACCCAGACCTGCTTGATCTCGGCGTTGGGATTCTTTTCCCTCAACGCCGACTCCTGCTGGCGCATGAAGCTGGTGCGCGACGGATTATGGTCGACCCACCACCAGATCTGCAGGAAAAAATACAGCTGCACCGCCACGAACAGCAGCACCGGCAGGATGAAGATCCACTTCACCCAGGCGAACTTGCGACCACCCTTGGCGGCGCTCATAGCTGTTCGCGCAGACGTTGCAGCACGTCGCCGGTGGCCGGATGCACGCCGCGCCAGACGCTGAACGCCTCGGCCGCCTGCTCCACCAGCATGCCCAGGCCGTCACGCAGCCGTGCGCCGTGTTGGGCGGCAAACTGCAAAAATACGGTGGGGGACTTTGAATACATCATGTCGAAAGCCAGCGAACCCGGCGCGAACACCGAAGGCGGTATCGGCGGCACTTCGGCGCTCAGGCTGGCGGCGGTGGCGTTGATAACGATGTCGAAGCGGCCGTCGATGTCGGCGAAACCGCAGCCCGACACCACGCCCTCGCCGCCCAGCGCGGCAAACTGTTCCGCCAGCGCCACGGCCGTGGCCACGGTGCGGTTGGCGATGACCAGCTGGGCCGGACAATACTCCAGGATCGGCAGCACGACGCCGCGCGCCGCGCCGCCCGCGCCCAGCAACAGCACGCGCTTGCCGGTGATCGCCACCCCGGCGTTGCCGACGATGTCCGCCACCAGGCCGGCGCCGTCGGTGTTGTCGCCGATGATGCCGTCCTCGGTGAAGTGCAAGGTGTTGACGGCGCCGGCCGCCTGCGCGCGTATCGTCAGCGCGTTGGCGACCTTGACCGCCTCCAGCTTGAACGGCACGGTAACGTTGGCGCCTTTGCCGCCTTCGGCGATGAAGGCGTGCACCGCGGCGGCAAAGCCGTCCAGCGGCGCCAGCCGTTTTTCGTAGTGCAGGTCTTGACCGGTCTGCGCCGCGTAGGCGGCATGTATCTCGGGCGATTTGCTGTGGGCAATCGGGTTGCCGAACACGCAATAGCGATCCATCGTCATCGTCCTCCGCCGCTCATGTCGGCTTGTAGTTTGTCGTCGCGGGTAAATTTGAATGTCGTGACGATCACCCACAGATCGTCTTTGTCGGCCGACAGCATGTTCGGCGGGAATTTGCCGAACGGCGCCGCGCGGCGCACGATGTTGATGGCGGCGTCGTCCAGCGCGGCGTTGCCGGAACTGCGGTCGACCTTGATGCCGCCTTCCTTCTCGTAAATCGTGCCGTCCTGGAAAACCGGGATCGACAACACCAGCTGGCCATACAGCTTGCGGCCGTTTTTCTGGGGGAAGTTCAGCGTACCGATATCTTCGATCCGCTTTTGCAGCGATTTGTAGTACATCGCGTAGCCAACCCCGCGCGTGCTCGGCGTGATGAAGGTTTTCTTCGGCCGCTTGTTCTGGTCTTCGATGGTTTCGCTGATCTCGGCGGCGCGGCGGGCGATCGCCTTGCTCGAGTCGAGCAGGTCCGCGCCGCTCGGCAGCGGATCGGGCGCGGTCTTTTCGGTCACCGGCGGCGCGTTGAACGGATCTGGCTTGGCGACGCGGGTCAGCAGGTTGCGCTGTCGTTCTTCGAGCTCGGCGATGCGGCGCTTGGAGGCTTTGATGCTTTCGCCGTCTTCGGTCTTGCGCATGTCCGGCAGCGGCGATTTCGAACGGCCTTTGTCGACGTTGCCGCCACCGTCCAGGTTGGCCTGGGCGAGCGCCTCGGCCTTCAGCGGAGCTTTGCTGTGCTTGGCGTTGACCAGGATGACTTCCAGGCCGGGATCGGTGGGTTTGACCGGCGCCGGCGCCGGGGCGACAAAGCGCACAGCGAGCATGGCGGCGTGCGCAACCACCGAGATGCCGATGGCGATGTACAGGAAGCGGTTTTCTTTGAAGGATTTCACGCGGCGGGCTTCAGTTTCGTCGGTTCAAGGCGGTGCGCCAGGGCGGTGGCTGATTTTAACCGATTTACCACCCTCATCAGGCGGCGTTGCGGCGCAAGTTGAAGAAGGCGTTGACGGTCAGCCGCCCCGTATGCACGTCGTCGCGCAGCAGCGCGGGACTGTGGATGTCGGCGCTGTGCAGCACCGTGCCGTGGTAGAAGATGGCGCGGTTGAAAGCCGGCTGCGCGGTGTAGACCTTCTCAAAGTAACGGTCCGAGTCCACCGCGTAGCCGTCGCCGGCGCCGGTCAGCGCGGTAAATGCCTGGCGATCCAGCACGTCCGCTTGCAACACCATGTGCTCGAACTCGGCACCCGAACAGGTTTGCCGGAAGAAGCCGGTGCCGCCCAGGCGCGGGTCCTCGAACAGATACAGCACCATGGCGCCGGTGCCCGCCCGGTTGGGCTGGGGCACGGTGTCGAAGTGGCAGACGCGCTGCAAATTGCGCAGCTGCGGCGGCTGCAGCGTGGCCAATGCCAGCCGCGTTGCCAGCATCGTGGTGCGGCGCGCGCCGAGCAGCTTGCGCACATGCTGGACCACGAACTGGTCGAAGGCCTGGGTCAGCTCCGGCGTCAGGTTCAGTTCGGGGCCGGGAAAGTAGTTGTGGTCGGCATCGCTGAATTCCGCGCGCGAGCGGCTGGCGAGGTCGATCATCTTGCGCGGTTCCAGCAGCAAATCGTCGACGATGACCAGGTTTTCGTCGCCGTACAAGGGTACGACGCTGATCTTGGCGCGCGGATTGAACATCATGCGGCCGGCGGCTCGCTCGCTGTCGCCTCTTCCGCTGCCGCGCTCACTTCGGCCGTGTTTTCCTCGGCGGCCTCGGGATCGTTGGCGTCGGCGGCAGGAATCGCCTCCTCCTCTTCGTAGTCCAGCTCGGCGTCGGCCGCGACCGTTTCCGTGGTCGGGATTTCCAGGATGCGCGCTTCGATCGACAGGTCGACCTCGTCCCAGCGCAGGATGTCGATCTTGACCTGCGCGCCGCGCGCCACCGACGGCATGCCCGGCAGACGGATGATCAGTGGAATATCGACCAGGCGCAACACCTCGTCCTTGAGCACGACCGCTTCGACCTGGCGGGCGTTTTCCTGGCCCAGCCAGCGCAGGCACCAGTAGCGTTCCATGTTCGACTGGTGGTCGCCATAGGCCGCGTAGGCCGCGTCGAACTGCGACACGATGGCGAACAGCGCCGAATCCTTCGGCTTGAACGGCGCCACCAGCGGCGCCGTCACGCCGTGCTCGGCGCACGCGAGGATTTGCCACTGATTGACCAGATCGGTATAGCGACGCAATGGCGACGTGCTCCATGCGTACTGGTCGACACCGAGGCCCTGGTGCGGCGCGGCATGGGTCACCATGCGCACCTGCATCTTGGCGGCCCAGCCGCCGACGCCTTGGCCCTGGCTGCGGTAGATGCCCGGCACGCCGTGGTCGTGCATCAGCTTGCCCCAGGTGCTGTTGGCGAAGATCATCAGCTCGGCGACGATCTTGTCCAGCGGCGCGCCGCGCTTGCGGCGGCTGACGGTGACGATATCGTTTTCCACGTAGAAGTTGAAATCGACGCGGTTGTTCTGTTCCGGCTTGAGGCCGAAGCCTTCGCGCTTGACCATGCGCGCCGCCTCCAGCACCTGCGCCCACTGCCAGATCAGGCCCAGTTCTTCCTTGTGGGGGTACTCGCCCTCGCCGCTGGCCAGGGTTTCCTCGTTGACCAGATCGTCCAGGTCGTTGTGGCGCAGATTGCTTTGGATCGGCACCATCTCGGCGCGCGTCTCGGTGGCGATCACCGACCAGTCGGCCGGGTTCAGGGTGGCGTACAGCGACAGCGCCGGGCAGGTTTTGCCTTCGGCCAGGGTGAACGCTTCGACGATGCTGTCAGGCAGCATGGTGATCTTATCGCCCGGCATGTACACGGTGGACATGCGCGCGCGCGCCATCTTGTCGACCGCGTCGTCCGGCTTGATGCCCAGGCCCGGCGCGGCGATGTGGATGCCGATCTTGACGTTGCCGTCGGCCAGCTTGGTGACCGAAAACGCGTCGTCGATCTCGGTGGTGGTGACGTCGTCGATCGAGAACGCCTTGACGTCGGCCAGCGGCAGCTTGGTCGGCACCGCCGGCACCGGCACATCCGGGAAACCGGCGCCGCGCGGGAAGCTCTCGAACAGGAATTTGGCCATGTGCAGCGCCTTCGGCGACTCCACGCCGCCGACGGCCAGCATCAAACGCTGCGGATTGGTGTGCAATTCATTGCAAGCCGCTTCCATCGCCTTGTATTCGATCGCATTCTTGTCCGGCTTGAACAGCAGTTGCATGACGATGTTTTTCATCGTTTCCGGCAACTTGTTGGCTTTCAGCTCTTCGACATACTGGGCCTGGACCAGCGCCTGCTGTTTCTTTTTCTCGATACCGGCCTGCGCCGCGCGCAAGGATTGCTCAGGCGCGGCCTTGTAGCGGCCACGGCCCTTCTTGTAGAAATAGATCGGCGCGGAGTGCAGGCTCAGGATCAGACCGGCGGCTTCGGCCGGCAGCGGCGCGTGGCCGAAGTACTCGGCGCCCAGCTCGGCAAAGCCGAACTCCTCCTCGCCCGCCACTTCCCACAGGAAGTCGAGGTCGATCTCGGCGGCAACGGCCTTGGCCTGTTCCATCAAATCCGTCGGCGACGGCTTCTCGTACTGCAGCAGCACGTCCTTGATCTTGACCTTGCTGCGCTTGCCGCTGGCCATCTCCACCTGATAGGCCTCGCCTGCTTGCGACATCATGGTCCCGACCTTGAAATCGCCGGATTCTTCGAAAAATAGATTCATTGCTCGCTTCTGTTCGTTGTTTATTCGTTATGACTGCGCAGGGCCAGCACGGAAGGCAGAAACACTTCCGTGACCAGCAGAGTACCCTGACGGCGCCGATATAAACAGCGCCGTGCATATAATATGCGCTCTTGCGGAGGCGCCTCGTTTTGAAGGAAAAGGGCCGCCGCCGCACGCTGCGCCAACGGATGCCCTTCCCGCAATCTTGCAAATTCCAAAACGCCGCGCCGCACTTGCGGGTCGCCAAACAAGGTCGTCCCCAGCGAGCGCTCGCCCAGCGCGCTAAATAAAGGCCAATCGGCCGCCGTGGCCGACATCGGCACCACCGTGTGCGCGAAGACCACGGGCGTATTATCACACCGCAGCAGCACTTCCCTCTCCCACACGCGGCCGGGGCGGTGCAGGCCGATCACGGCGGCCTCGTCGGACAGGCAGCGGGCGACGCGCTGATGCAAGCACTGCACGCGGAAAGTCTGGCTGTGATCCTTCAGTCTGGCGGTCAAGGAGCCGCCTTCCGTCAGCCACGGACGCAACGACGGCGGCGCGTTCAAGCCCAGCACATGCGGCTGCCATCGGGTCTGTCGCAGGGAAGCGCCACGGGTGGGCGACGACAACCGCCTCAACGGCCGGCCTCGACGCCGCAAAACGCCAGCACCGCATCCACATACTCGGGAAATTCGGAAATGCCATGGTCGCTGCCGTCGATCACGTGCTGGCGCGCGCCCGCATAATGCTTGACCATGTCGCGATAGTCCAGCACTTCGTCGCCGGTGGCGGCGATCAAAAAGTAGCGCTCGGGGCGGGTGATCGGATCGACCGCCAGCGCGCGCAGCTCGTCGATATATTCGCGCTTGAACTCGAACGGCTCGTCGGAATGGAATTGCGTTGTCACGCCGACATGCTTGTCCAGATCCTGCAACGGCACGATGGCCGGATTGAGCAACACGGCGCGGCAGCCGATGCGCTCGGCCAGCCAGGTGGCGTAGTAGCCGCCCAGCGAGGAGCCGATAATGCTCAACTCCTCCGCCGGCACGCCCGCGATTAAAGAGAGCGCCAATTCCATCGCCAGCTTCGGCGACGCCGGCAGTTGCGGGCAGACCAGCTGGTCCGACAGACCCAGTTCGGCCATGCGCTCGCTGATCACGCGCCCCTTCATCGACTGCGGCGACGAGCGGAATCCGTGCAGATAAAGAATCATCGCGCCAGCGCTTCCAGGATTTTGTTGTGCACGCCGCCGAAGCCGCCGTTGCTCATCACAATGATCTGGTCGCCCGGCCGGGCGGCCTTGACGATGGCTTCGACCAGCGCGTCGATGTCCTCGTAAGCGCTGGCGATATTGCCCAGCGGCGCCAGCGCGTCGCCCAGGCTCCAGCCCAGCGCCTGCTGGCTGCCGAAGCCGAACACCAGATCGGCATCGCCCAGGCTGCCCGGCAGCGCATCCTTCATCGCGCCCAGCTTCATCGTGTTCGAGCGCGGTTCGAGCACGGCCAGGATGCGGGTATCTTTGCCCACCTTCTGGCGCAGGCCGCCGACGGTGGTGGCGATCGCGGTCGGATGGTGGGCGAAGTCGTCGAACACGGTGATGTCGTTGACGGTGCCGCGCACTTCCATGCGGCGCTTGACGTTCTCGAACGTCGCCAGCGACTTGGCCGCCTGCGCGACCGGCACGCCGACGTGGCGGGCGGCGGCGATCGCGGCCAGCGCGTTGGCGCGGTTGTGCTTGCCAGTCAGGTTCCACTCGACCTTGCCGACCGTTTCACCTCCGAAAATGACGTCGAAGCTGCCGTCATCGTATTCGTTCATCGCCCATTCGGCGCCGTCGGTTTCACCCTTGCCGGCGAAGCTTTCCTTCTCGCTCCAGCAACCGCGCTTGAGCACGCGCTGCAGCGACGCCTCGTCGCCGTTGTAGATGACGCGGCCGATGCCGGGCACCGTGCGCACCAGATGATGGAATTGCGTCTCGATGGCGCCCAGGTCGGGGAAGATGTCGGCGTGATCGTATTCCAGATTGTTCAGGATCGCGGTCTTGGCGTGGTAGTGGACGAACTTGCTGCGCTTGTCGAAGAAGGCGGTGTCGTACTCGTCGGCCTCGATGACGAAGAAGATCGAGTCTTTGTCGCCTTGCATGCGGGCCGAGACGCCAAAGTTCAGCGGCACGCCGCCGATCAGGAAACCGGGCGCGTAGCCGGCGTCTTCCAGTATCCAGGTCAGCATGGCCGAGGTGGTGGTCTTGCCGTGCGTGCCGGCCACGGCCAGCACCCAGCGGTCCCTTAATATATGTTCGCCCATCCACTGCGGGCCGGAAACGTATGGCAGGCCGCGATTCAGAATCTCTTCGATCAGCGGATTGCCGCGCGAGACCACGTTGCCGATCACGTACAGGTCGGGATTGAGCGCGGTTTGTTCCGGGCCGAAGCCCTGTATCAGTTCTATGCCCTGGGATTCCAGCTGGGTGCTCATCGGCGGATAAACGTTGGCGTCGCAGCCGGTCACGCGGTGGCCCGCCTCTTTCGCCAGGACCGCCAGGCCGCCCATGAAGGTGCCGCAAATACCGAGAATATGAATATGCATAGTGTGTAACAGGATCGATCCGCGCAAGTGAATACGCGATTTTACCTGAGCCGACGCCGAATTCCCGGTTCAGAGTATTATCTCGTCCATGACGCCGAATGTTATCGAAGAAGTCCTGCTGCTCCGCGCCGAGATCGCCGCCGCCGCCGCGCGCCTGATCGCGCAGGACGGCGCCGACTACAACGCCGCCAAGCGCAAGGCCGCCAAACAAATCCTCGGCGACACGCAACCGCCGCCGAACCTGCTGCCGGACAACGCGCAGATCGAAGAGGAAGTGCGCATCTACCAATCGCTATTCCATGCGGACACGCAGCCGGCGCGCCTGTTCCGGCTGCGCACCCTGGCGGTGGACATCATGGAAGGCCTGGCAGCGTTCCACCCGTTCCTGACCGGCGCCGTCCTCAACGGCACCGCCGGTGCGCACGACGACATCCATCTGCAACTGTTCGCCGACAGCGCCAAAGAAGTGGAAATGTTTCTGCTGAACCGTAATTTACAAATCGACATCTCCGAAACGCCGCACTTCAAAGGCCCGCGCTACGATCCGGTCGAGACGGTCAGCTTCATGTGGCACAAGGAAGGCGTCCACGCCGCTTTATATGAGCTCGACGATTTGCGCGGCGCGGTCAAAACCCGTGGCGACAAGCTGGTGCGCGCCGATATCGCCGCCGTGCGCGCGCTATTAGTTAGTAGTACCCACGACGAAAACCCCAACCCGAACCCCGATCATGAATAAAAAACATCTGGCCGCCTATGTCGGCGTCGCCCTCCTGTTCGCCGCATCCGGCGCCTGGGTCGGCTTTAATAAACAAAACGCCGCACCGATCACCACCACCGCGCCAGCCGGCGTGACCGGGCCGGTGGGCGCGCTATACGCGCAAACGCTGCCGGACGCCAAAGGCGCGCCGACCGCGCTGGCCCAATATAAAGGCAAGGCGATGCTGGTCAATTTCTGGGCGCCATGGTGCGCGCCGTGCGTGCAGGAGATGCCGGAACTGTCCGAGCTGGCCTCCGGAGAAGCGGGTAAGAAGCTGCAAGTTATCGGCATCGGTATTGATTCGCCGTCGAATATCGCCGCTTTTAGCGACAAATACAAAATCACCTACCCGGTGCTGGTGGCCGGCATGAGCGGCACCGACCTGTCGCGGCAGTTCGGCAACACCGGCGGCGGCCTGCCGTACACGGTGCTGATCGGCGCCGACGGCCAAGTCAAGAAGACCTATCTGGGCCGCCTGAAATTCGACGAGCTGCGTAAGGACCTTGCAACACTTTAACCAGATTCAGGAGTTTTTTTCTCTTGCCAATGCCAGCAGTTGGCGGCAAAATGCGGAACTTTCGCGGAAAACGGTCTAGAACCATGGCAAAAAAGCTTCTACTTCTCAACGGTCCCAACCTTAATTTACTGGGCACCCGCGAGCCGGAGGTGTACGGCGCCGGTACGCTGGCCGATGTGGAGCAAGCCGCCGTGGCGCAGGCCGAGGCCGCCGGTGCGACGCTGTCCTGCTTCCAGAGCAACCACGAAGGCGCGCTGATCGACCGCATCCACGCAGCCAGGACGGAAGGCGTGGACGCCATCGTCATCAACCCGGGTGGGTTGACCCATACCAGCGTTGCCCTGCGCGATGCCTTGGCGGGCGTGTCCATTCCGTTTGTGGAAGTGCATATTTCCAATATTTACCAGCGCGAGTCGTTTCGCCACCATTCTTTCCTGAGCGCGATCGCACTAGGCACGATCTGCGGACTGGGTATCGAAGGATATCGGTTTGCCATCGACTTCGCCATTAAAAGGCGTTAATCTACGCGATCTGCGCGCAAACTTAGGCAACTAAGCGCGGTTTCGCCCACGAGGCGCGGCCGTTCACACTTTACATAACAAGATATTCCGGGGGTTACATGGATCTACGCAAGCTGAAGACCTTGATTGATTTGGTCGCGGAGTCGGACATCGCCGAGCTCGAAGTGACCGAAGGCGAGAGCAAAGTCCGCATCGTCAAATCGTCGGCCCTGCCGCAAAACCAGATGGTGATGATGCAGCCGCAAGGCATGCAGCCGCAGTACCATTCCGCTCCCGCGCCAGCCGCCGCGCCGGCCGCGGCAGCGGCTCCGGCCGTCGCCGCCGAGCCAACCGGCCACATCGTCAAATCGCCGATGGTCGGCACCTTCTACCGTTCGTCGGCGCCAGGTTCGGCCGCGTACGTCGAAGTGGGCGCCGTCGTCAAGGAAGGCGACACCCTGTGCATTATCGAAGCAATGAAACTCTTGAATGAAATCGATGCCGACAAATCCGGCACGATCACCCAGATTCTGGTCGAGAACGGCCAACCGGTCGAATTCGGCCAACCGCTGTTTGTGATAGGCTAAGTCCGGTTCGCGCCTCCCCTTCGGTGACGGGCGCGCCGGCTTTGTTCCGCATTCCCTCCTCTACCTGACGTTGCCGGATTTTCGGCGCTCACAGACATACGCGAACCTATCATGTTTGAAAAAATCCTCATTGCCAACCGTGGCGAAATCGCCCTCCGCATCCAGCGCGCCTGCCGCGAAATGGGCATCAAGACGGTTGTGGTCCACTCGGAAGCGGACAAAGACGCCAAATACGTGAAGCTGGCGGATGAGTCGGTGTGTATCGGCCCGGCGCCTTCGTCGCTGAGCTATCTGAACATGCCGGCCATCATCAGCGCCGCCGAAGTGACCGACGCCGAAGCGATCCACCCGGGCTACGGCTTCCTGTCGGAGAACGCCGACTTCGCCGAGCGCGTGGAAAAATCGGGCTTCGTGTTCATCGGCCCGCGCTCCGAATCGATCCGCATGATGGGCGACAAGGTCTCGGCCAAGCAAACCATGATCAAGGCCGGCGTGCCTTGCGTGCCAGGTTCCGACGGCGCGCTGCCGGACGATCCGAAAGCCATCGTCCAGATCGCCCGCAAGGTCGGCTATCCGGTCATCATCAAGGCGGCCGGCGGCGGCGGCGGTCGCGGCATGCGCGTGGTGCACACCGAAGCGGCGCTGATCAACGCCGTGGCCATGACCAAGACCGAAGCGGGCACCGCCTTCGGCAATCCGGAAGTGTATATGGAGAAGTATCTGGAAAATCCGCGCCACGTGGAAATCCAGATCCTGGCCGACGAACACAAAAACGCCGTCTGGCTGGGCGAGCGCGACTGCTCGATGCAGCGCCGCCACCAGAAGGTCATCGAGGAAGCGCCGGCGCCGGGCATCCCGCGCAAGCTGATCGAAAAGATCGGCGACCGCTGCGCCGAAGCCTGCCGCAAGATCGGCTACCGTGGCGCCGGCACCTTCGAGTTCCTGTATGAAAACGGCGAGTTCTACTTCATCGAGATGAACACCCGCGTGCAGGTCGAGCATCCTGTGACCGAAATGATCACCGGCATCGACATCGTGCAGGAGCAGATCCGCATCGCCGCCGGCGAAAAGCTGCGCTTCCGCCAGCGCGACGTGATGCTGTCGGGTCACGCCATCGAGTGCCGCATCAACGCCGAGGACGCGTTCAAGTTCACGCCGTCGCCGGGTCGCATCACCTCGTGGCACGTGCCGGGCGGTCCGGGCGTGCGCGTCGATTCGCACGCCTACGCCGGCTACTACGTGCCGCCGCACTACGATTCGATGATCGGCAAGGTCATCTCGTACGGTGCCACCCGCGAGCAGGCGATCCGCCGCATGCAGATCGCGCTGTCGGAAATGGTCGTCGAAGGTATTTCGACCAACATTCCGCTGCACCGCGAACTGATGATCGACGCCCGTTTCATCGAAGGCGGCACCAACATCCATTACCTGGAACAGAAGCTGGCCGACATGCCGGACCTGCATAAACTGAGTTTGAAGGCGCAATAATGAGCTGGACTGAAATCGTCATCGAAATCGCGCGCGACCACGCCGAAGCCCTGTCGGACGCGTTGATGGAAGTCGGCGCGCTGTCGGTGTCCGTGGAAGACGCCGACGAAGGCACCGACCAGGAGCGCCCGCTGTTCGGCGAGCCGGGCATGGAACCGACCGAAGCGGCATGGGATCACAGCCGCGTCGTCGCCCTGACCAACGAGGATGACGACCAGGCCGCCATCGTGGCCGCCGCCGCCGAACAGATCAAGCTGGCGACCCTGCCGAAGTTCACCACGCGCAAGGTCGAGGAGCAGGACTGGGTGCGCCTGACGCAATCGCAGTTCGCGCCGATTCACATCGGCAAGAACATCTGGGTCGTGCCGAGCTGGCACGAGGCGCCGGACCCTGACGGCCTGATCCTGGAGCTGGACCCGGGCCTGGCCTTCGGCACCGGCAGCCATCCGACGACGCGTTTGTGCATGGAATGGCTGGAAGCGAACCCGGCGCCCGATAAAACCGTGCTCGACTACGGCTGCGGTTCCGGCATCCTGGCGATGGTCGCCAAGAAAGTCGGCGCCGGCGAAGTGGTGGGCGTCGACATCGATCCGCAGGCGATCGAATCGGCGGCCGACAACGCCGAACGCAACAAATGCGACATCGAATACTTCCTGCCGGACACCTTCGCGCAATCGCAGCACGCCGAGCAGAAGTTCGACATCGTGGTCGCCAATATCCTGTCGAGCCCGCTCAAACTGATGGCGCCGATGCTGTCGGGCCGCGTCGCCCCCGGTGGCGCGCTGATCCTGTCGGGCGTGCTGGCGCGCCAGGCCGAGGAAGTGGCTGCCGCCTACGCCCCGTTCATCAAGCTCGGCGTCTGGGCGGAACAAGACGGCTGGGTCGCCCTGCATGGCCGGCTCGGCAGTGATGCGGTACCCGCCCCGCGCTAACGGCAGCGATGGCGCTCGCCACTAAATGCCCCCACTGCAGCACGACGTTTCGGGTCGCTCATGACCAGTTGAAATTACGTGGGGGCATAGTGCGCTGTGGCTCCTGCAATGAAGTTTTCGACGGCAACGCCGCGCTGCTCGAGCCGCTCGCCATCCCGCAGCCGGTCTTTGCGCCGCTTGTGTCCGAAGCACCCTATTCCCCGCCTCCGTTATACCCAACACCCGCACCCTTCGATGAAGCTGGGGCCGAGCAGGACACCCGCGCGTTCGAACCGGCAAGCGACGAACCGATCTATACCCTGGAGCTCGACAGCGCGGTGGACGAGGCTGGTCATGAACGGCAGCCTGATCGGGAGCCAACGATCGAATCTGACGCTGAGGTCGAGCAGGAAGTAGAGTCCGAACCCGCGGCCGAACCCGAGCCCATTCCTCAGCCTATCCTGGAGCCTGTCCCCGCGCAGGAACCCGAGCCGCAACCCGAGCCCGACGAGCAGGAGCAATCCTCCTCCGTCGAACCGGCGCCGGAAGACCCGCTCGCCATCAAACCGATGACGCACGAGGAGCTGGAAGCGGCGTTGGCGGCCGAACTGGCGCTGATGGAGCAAAGCATCGCCGCCGAGGCCGCCGAACAGGAAGCCAAGGCCGCGCCATCGACGGCCGCCGCCGACCGCCAGGAACCGACCATCGACCCCGACTCCCGCTACGACCTCGACGAGGCCGACGAGGAAGCGCTGGTCCAGCTCGCCGCCGCCAGGGAGCGCGACGCCGCGCCCCAGCTGCACACCTTGCTGCGCGCCGCCTCGGCGCCGTCGCAAGACCACTTCGCGCCCCAGGCCGAAGTCCACAGCGTCGAGCCGCCGGAACCCGAAGTGGAAGAAAAGGAAGTCGACGACCCGAACGAACCGGGCTTCCTCAAGCGCGACCGCCGCCGCGAGCGCTACGGCAAGACCATCAACATCGCCATGGGCGTCGGCTCGCTGGTGCTGGTGGGCGCGCTGGCCGCGCAAGGCTTGACCACCTTCCGCAACCAGCTGGCGGCCAGCTACCCCGGACTCAAGCCGACGTTGCAGGACATCTGCGCCACACTGGGTTGCAAGATCGAACTGCCGACCCAGATCGACGAGCTCGTCATTGAGCAGGGCGAACTGCAAACCCTGAGCGAGACCACCTTCTCGTTCACCACCCTGCTGCGCAACCAAAGCACCACCGCGCAGCAGTGGCCGCACATCGAACTGGTGCTCGACGACGCCAACGACAAGGCCATTTTGCGCCGCGTGTTCACGCCGCGCGACTATTTGGGCGCCGACGCCGCGCTGGACAAAGGATTCGCCCCGCGCAGCGAGCAATCTGTCAAACTCTACTTTGAATTGAAACAGCTGAAAGCATCCGGCTATCACATCGCAGTCTTCTATCCATAAAGAACTATCATGACTCAGACCTCCATCATCTGCGGCTCGCTCGCGATCGACACCATCCTGCAATTCCCGGGCCGCTTCGACAGCATCCTGCTGGCCGACCAGCTGCACAAAGTGAACGTGTCGTTCCTGGCGCCGACGATGCGCACGGAATACGGCGGCTGCGCCGGCAACGTCGCCTACAACCTCAAGATGCTGGGCGGCGAGCCGCGCATCGTCGGCGTCATGGGCCAGGACAACGCCGCCTACATCGAGCGCCTGCACAAGCTCGACATCTCGACCGATAACATCCTGATCAAGCAGGACGCCTACAACGCCCAATGCTTCGTCACGGCGGACGAGGACAACAACCAGATCAACGCCTTCCACCCGGGCGCCATGTCGTACGCGCACGAGAACGACGTCGCCAAGGCGGGCGCGGCGGCGGTCGCCATCATCTCGCCGGACGGCCACCTGGGCATGCAAAAGCACGCCGCCGACCTGGCCAAGCTGCAGATCCCGTTCATCTTCGACCCGGGCCAGCAGCTGCCGATGTTCAACGGCGCCGAGCTGATCGCCTTCATCGACAAGGCCACCTACGTCACCGCCAACGACTACGAGATCGAACTGCTGATGGAGCGCACCGGCCTGACGATCCCGGACATCGCCAGCCGCCTGGAAGCGCTGATCGTCACGCGCGGCGAGCAGGGCTCGGAGATCTACACCAAGGGCGAGCGGATCGAGATTCCGGCCGTCAAGGTCGCAGACGTGCTGGACCCGACCGGCTGCGGCGACGCCTACCGCGCCGGCCTGCTGTTCGGCATCACGCAAGGCTGGAAATGGGAAACGACGGGCCGCCTGGCCAGTCTGATGGGTGCGATCAAGATCGCCAGCAAGGGCGGCCAGAACCACAAGCTCACGGCGGCCGAGATCGCCGACCGCTTCGAAGCGGCCTTCGGCTACCGCTTCTAAAAAGCAAATCCGGGGTCAGGTCCACCATTTCTACACGAACCCGTGTGTGGTGGACGATGGGCCTGCCGCACAAAGCAAATCCGGGGTCGGGTTCACCATCTACACATCAGCCCGTGTAGAAATGGTGGACCTGACCCCGGATTTTTTAACGGCCGTTGAAAGCCATGCCCAGCAGAATCTGGGCGATCTGCAGCGCGATCAGCGCCACCAGCAGCGATAAATCAAGATTACCCACCAGCGGCACCACGCGGCGGATCGGCTTGAGCAGCGGTTCGTTGAGCGCGCGCACGAACGGCGCCAGCGGCGCGTTCGGATTGACCCAGCTGAAGATCGCTTCGACCACCAGCAGCGCCATGAAGCCGTACAGTATCCATTTGAGGAAGCGCTCGAACGCGGCCAGCAGCACCGCCTGCGCCGGCCAGCCGGCAAAGAACAGCACCGATGTCGCCAGCAGCACGATCAGGAAGGCGCCGATCAGGCTGGCCCAGTCGTAACCGCCCATGCCCGGCACGATGCGCCGCAACGGCCGCACCAGCCAGTCCGAGAGCTGGAACGTAAATTGGGCCACCGATTGCGGCGGACGAACGCGGATCGCCTGCATCCAGAAGCGCAACAGCAAGGCCCCGCCCAACAACGTGGCGATGGCGTCGACAATCAACATAACAATACTAAGCACGGTCCCTCCAAAAAAAAGCCGCTGTGTGATTGTCTCACACAGCGGCCGGTTGCCTCAGCAGGCACCTAAGTATTTAGCTTAGGAAGGACGCGTGCTGGTTGGGAACGGCCATGCGGCCGCCGGCGCCAACACGGTTTTTGCTGCTGGCGCAGCTGCAGGAGCGGCTGGCTTGGCGACAGCTTCCTTCTTCGGTGCGGCCGCTTTAGGGGCGGCTTTTTTCACGGCTGGCTTGGCTGCAGGAGCAGCTGCTGCCGCGGCAACTGGCGCAGCTGCCGGTGCTGGAGCGGCTGCCGGTTTGGCGGCTGCCGGCTTGGCTGCCGGTTTAGCGGCTGGCTTGGCAGCAGCTGGTTTAGCGGCAGCTTTGACGGCTGGCTTCGTGGCAGCTGCCGGCTTGGCTGCTGCCTTAACCGGCTTTTTTGCTGCTGGCTTAGCCGCTGCCTTTGCAGCTGGCTTGGCTGCTGTTTTTGCCTTGGCGGCTGGTTTAGCGGCGACAGCTTTTTTGGCTGCTGGCTTGGCGGCTGGTTTAGCCGCTGGCTTGGCTGCTGCTTTCGCGGCAGGTTTAGCGGCTGGCTTGGCGGCCGCTTTTTTCGCTGCCGGTTTGGCGGCTACTTTTTTTGCCGCTGGCTTGGCTGCTGCTTTCGCTGCTGGCTTTGCCGCTGGCTTGGCAGCTGCTTTTTTAGCGGCTGGCTTTGCTGCTGGCTTGGCTGCTGCTTTGGCTGCTGGCTTGGCCGCTGCTTTTTTCACTGCTGGCTTGGCTGCTGGCTTGGCTGCTGCTTTCGCGGCTGGCTTTGCTGCTGGCTTTGCCGCGGCTTTTTTAGCGACTGGCTTGGCAGCTGCTTTTTTCACTGCTGGCTTAGCTGCTGGCTTGGCTGCTGCTTTCGCGGCTGGCTTCGCTGCTGGTTTGGCGGCGGCTTTTTTCACGGCTGGTTTTGCAGCTGGTTTTGCAGCGGCTTTGGCAGCTGGTTTAGCGGCTGGTTTGGCGGCGGCTTTCGCTGCTGGCTTGGCGGCTGCTTTCGCTGCGACAGGCTTTTTCGCTGGGGCGGCGGCTTTAGTAGCGGCCGGCTTTTTTGCTGCTGGTTTCTTTGCGGCAGTTGCCATTTTTAGTTCTCCTTCATCGGGGATGGGAAAATTCACATACAAGATTTAAACCCGTCCGGCCCCGGATTGGGCCAGGCGAATTATTCATCGGCACAAACAGGACACTGTTTGCGCTAATGAATTCGGCACCAGCTGAACTGCTGCAACTCCTCACGAGTGCAGCGCTTCAGCCATCTATCTGTCCGCCGTCCGTGGCCGGCGCGGCGTGCAGATACAAATCTTGTTGCGACGTTTTGCGGGTGGTCGGGCGTGTGCTCAGCTCCAGGGACCTACGTCGCAGCCATCGACCGTTTTTGTTTTCAAACAAAAAACCGCCCAACCTGAACCGAATCAGGAAAGACGGTTGAACAAAAACGGTTTGGTCTTGTGCATATCTTTGTGAATCTGTATCCCGTGATCGCGATCATTTCTGCGGTGTGCGCACTTCAAAAAAAGCGCACCTTTATAAACACACATTTTCAATCTCGTAAAGTACACGAAAACCTTGTCGGTACGCAACCGGCACGAGAAGTATTCGTCCGCTTTTTTTCGTCTTATGCTCGCCATTTCACATACGCGTGGCGCTTCGCGCTTGCTCGCTTGCGACATCGTGGTGCGATGTACGCGCTCAATCGAGTTCGAAAATGCGCTCGCCGCGCCGCGCCAAAAAATCGCGCTTCAAAGCGAGTCAATTGCTGCTTGGGTGTCTGCGATGTCGCCGGCATCTCCGCGCGTCCCTCGCCACCATCTTCCGAATTCGAGAGCGCTGGCGCATCGCATGCGCGCTGTCGCTGCTCACTGTTTTTAAATTCGTCGCGATTATGAGACAGAGTGCGGCGAATGGCAAGCGGAATACTGCGATGCGCGGCCGCGCGTCTGCGCTCGGCGCGCGCGGCGGCGTGCCGCGATGTGTGTCGCGATGTGTGTCGTGAAGTGTTCGACGCGTGTTCGGCAAGGTGCGCGCGAAGCGTCGGCGAGTCGTCTGCAATTGTGGGTCGGGTAGTCGACGCATATCGACGATGTGAGGGGGCGACGTCGGCGAGGTGCCCAACGACGGCGTCGAGGTGCGCGCGCCGAGTGTTCGACGCAGCGCTCGCCGGCAGTGTGTCCGACTATTCGGTTTCGTCATCGGGTCGGGCGTCCTACGCGAAAGAATCGCCGAACTCGGACGCGCGCCGCGTCGACATCGCGCGGCACGCGGTGCATAAGCGCTCGATGTACGAGATGAGTTTCCGGCTCGCCGACCGCTACCCGGCGGGGACGCTGGCCTGACGGAGTACATCGAACGGTTCGTATAAAAGAAAAAGCCCGGCGCGAAGCCGGGCTTTTTCCATGCAACTCAAACCGCCATCAATCCCAGTTCAGCGCGCCGCCGGTCTGGTACTCGATGACGCGGGTCTCGAAGAAGTTACGCTCTTTCTTCAAGTCGATCATCTCGCTCATCCACGGGAATGGATTCTCTTCCTGGTCGAACAAGGTCTCCAAACCGATCTGCGTGGCGCGGCGGTTGGCGATGAAGCGCAGGTAACCCTTGAACATGGTCGCGTTCAGACCGAGCACGCCGCGCGGCATGGTGTCTTCGGCGTACGCGTACTCCAGGTCCACGGCCTTCAGGAACAGCTGCTTGATCTCTTCCTTGAACGCCGGGGTCCACAGCAGCGGATTTTCCATCTTGATCGTGTTGATCAAATCGATACCGAAATTGCAATGCATCGATTCGTCGCGCAGGATGTACTGGTACTGCTCCGCCGCGCCCATCATCTTGTTCTGGCGGCCCAGCGCCAGGATCTGGGTGAAGCCGACGTAGAAGAACAGGCCTTCCATCAAGCAAGCGAAGACGATCAAGGACTTGAGCAGCTTCTGGTCGTTTTCCACGGTGCCGGTGGTGAAGGCCGGATCGGTCAGGGTGTCGATGAACGGGATCAGGAACTCGTCCTTGTCGCGGATCGATTTGACTTCGTTATAGGCGTTGAAGATCTCCGACTCGTCCAGGCCCAGCGACTCGACGATGTACTGGTAGGCGTGGGTGTGGATCGCTTCCTCGAACGCCTGGCGCAGCAGGTACTGGCGGCATTCCGGCGCGGTGATGTGGCGATAGGTGCCCAGCACGATGTTGTTGGCGGCCAGCGAGTCGGCGGTGACGAAGAAGCCGAGGTTGCGCTTGACCAGGCGACGTTCGTCGTCGGTCAGGCCGTTCGGGTTCTTCCACAGCTCGATATCGCGCTGCATGTTCACTTCCTGCGGCATCCAGTGGTTGGCGCAGCCGGCCAGGTATTTGTCCCATGCCCACTTGTACTTGAACGGCACCAGCTGATTGACGTCGGTTTTGCCGTTGATGATGCGCTTGTCGTCGGCGTTGACGCGCAGCGCGACTTGCTCGGCGTTGGCTTCGCCGGAGGCCAGTGCGGCCTCGTTGATGGCTTGTGGTACCGCTGGTGCGGCTTCTTCGTCCCAGGACAGCGACATAGTGTATTTCCTTCTGAATTCGTGTATTCGGTCTAAAAAGAACCGCCCGGACGGGCCGGGACGGTTCTCTCTCTATATATATTAGTCAGCGCCGGCTTATTGGCAAGCTTCGCATTCCTCGAAACCGTCGTCGCCGGGACGCAGGTAGCAGGCTTCGCCATCCGCTTCGGCGGTGACCGCCGGAGCCGCCGCAGCGACCGGTGCAGCGGCAGCCGCCGAGGCCATTGCGCTGGCCGACATGCCGCCGTCCACCGACACCGCGTTCAGCGCGCCGGTCTTCGAGGTCGACTTCTCGGTGTGGGTGGCCGAGGTGGTACGCAGGTAGTAGGTGGTCTTCAGGCCGCGCAGCCAGGCCAGCTTGTAGGTCTCGTCCAGCTTCTTGCCCGAGGCGCCGGCCATGTAGATGTTCAGCGATTGGGCCTGGTCGATCCATTTCTGGCGGCGCGACGCCGCTTCCACCAGCCAGGTCGGCGACACTTCGAACGCGGTTGCATAAATATCACGCAGGTCGTTCGGAATGCGGTCGATCTTGGCCAGCGAGCCGTCGAAGTACTTCAAGTCGGCGATCATGACCTCGTCCCACAGGTCGCGCGCCTTCAGGTCGCGCACCAGGTAGGAGTTGATCTCGGTGAACTCGCCCGACAGGTTGGACTTCACGTACAGGTTCTGGAAGGTCGGTTCGATGCAAGCCGACACGCCGATGATGTTCGAAATCGTCGCGGTCGGAGCGATCGCCACGCAGTTCGAGTTACGCATGCCGAACTTCTTGATGCGATCGCGCACCGGGGTCCAGTCCATCGCCGACGACAGGTCCTGCTCCAGGTAGCCGCCGCGCTCTTCGGCCAGCAGCTTGACGGAATCCTGTGGCAGGATGCCGCGGTCCCACAGCGAACCTTTGTACGACTGATAGTGGCCGCGCTCTTCCGCCAGCTCGGTCGAGGCCAGGTAGGCGTAGTAGCACACCGCTTCCATCGAGGTGTCGGCGAAGGCCACGCACTCCGGCGACGAGAACGGCACGCGCATCATGTGCAGGCAGTCCTGGAAGCCCATCACGCCCAGGCCCACCGGACGGTGGCGCATGTTGGCGTTGCGGGCCTTGTCGACGGCGTAGTAGTTGATGTCGATGACGTTGTCGAGCATGCGCATCGCGGTGCGGATGGTCTTTTGCAGCTTGACGTGATCGAGCTTGCCCTCTTTCATATGGGCCGGCATGTTGACCGAGCCGAGGTTGCAGACGGCGATTTCGTCAGGGCCGGTGTTCAGGGTGATCTCGGTGCACAGGTTCGAGCTGTGGACCATGCCCACGTGCGACTGCGGCGAACGGATGTTGCATGGGTCTTTGAACGTGATCCATGGGTGGCCGGTTTCGAACAGCATCGACAGCATCTTGCGCCACAGGTCCAGCGCGGCGATCTTCTTGAACACGCGGATTTCGCCGGCGGCGGCCTTGGCTTCGTAGCCCAGGTAGGCTTTTTCGAAGGCCTTGCCGACCAAGTCGTGCAGGTCCGGGCAATCCGATGGCGAGAACAGGGTCCAGTCGCCCTTTTCCATCACGCGCTTCATGAACATGTCCGGAATCCAGTTGGCGGTGTTCATGTCGTGGGTGCGGCGGCGGTCGTCGCCGGTGTTCTTGCGCAGGTCCAGGAACTCTTCGATGTCCATGTGCCAGGTTTCCAGGTAAGCGCACACCGCGCCTTTGCGCTTGCCGCCCTGGTTGACCGCGACGGCGGTGTCGTTGACCACTTTCAGGAACGGCACCACGCCTTGCGATTTGCCGTTGGTGCCCTTGATGTGGGCGCCCAGCGCGCGCACCGGGGTCCAGTCGTTACCCAGGCCGCCGGCGAACTTGGCCAGCAGCGCGTTTTCCTTGATGGCGTCGTAGATGCCTTCCAGGTCGTCCGAGACGGTGGTCAGGTAGCACGACGACAGCTGCGAACGCAGGGTGCCGGAGTTGAACAGGGTCGGGGTCGACGACATGAAGTCGAACGACGACAGCAGGTTGTAGAACTCGATGGCGCGCGCTTCGCGGTCGCTTTCGTTCAGGGCCAGGCCCATCGCCACGCGCATGTAGAACGCCTGCGGCATTTCGATGCGGACGTCGCGCACGTGCAGGAAGTAGCGGTCGTACAGGGTTTGCAGGCCGATGTAGCCGAACTGCAGATCGCGGTCGGCGACCAGCGCCTTGGCCAGGCGGGTCAGGTCGAATTCGGCCAGCTTGGTGTCCAGCAGCTCGTTTTCGATACCCTTGGCGATGTATTGCGGGAAGTAGGTGATGTATTCGGCGGCCGCCGCGCCCTGCGCGACTTCCTTGCCGAAGACTTCCTTACGAATCGTGTGCAGCAGGATGCGGGCCGTCACTTGCGAGTAGGCCGGGTCTTTTTCCATCAGCGCGCGGGCGGCCAGGATGGCGGACTTGTGCAGCTCTTCGACCGGCACGCCGTCGTACAGGTTTTTCAGCGTCTCGGCGACGATGGCGTCGGCGTCGACGTGCTTTTCCAGGCCGATGCAGGCGGCGTTAATCAGGCCGGTGACGCGGTCCATTTCCAGCGGCTTGCGCTCGCCGTTTTCCAGCACGTGGATTTGCGGCGCGGCGATCTTGGCGCTGGCGCCCTGCGCTTCCTTGAGCGCGCGGCGCTCTTCCATGTGCTTGGCGCGGTACAGGACATAGGCGCGGGCGACATCGTGCTCGCCGGAGCGCATCAGCGCCAGCTCGACCTGGTCTTGCACGTCTTCGATGTGGAAGGTGCCGCCCGATGGCTGGCGGCGCACCAGCGCCGTCACGACGCTGGCGGTCAGCTGTTCTACGAGTTCGCGGATGCGCGCGGAGGCGGCGCCCTGGCCGCCGTTCACGGCCAGGAAGGCCTTGGTGACGGCGATCGCGATTTTCGACGGTTCAAACGCGACGACCGCGCCGTTACGGCGGATGATGCGGTAGTCACCGAGGTCGCCGGCTGCCGTGGACGGGCTGCTGGCGGTGCTCGCAGCGGCTGCTGGTACCAGCGCTGGATTGATGGTGATGTCTTGTGTAGATTGCATTTAAGCTCCCCGATAACGGCGTGCAGTCAGTGCTGCGCGGCTATGTTTGAAAATAAAAAGGCCAAATTGAAGCGATCAGCCACACCTGCCTGGCTGGTTAAACTACTTTAATAAGGGTGGTGAGTTAGTCCAGGAACTTGCTGTGATTTGATTAACCAGTGCCATGTGAACTACTATATCTAGTGATTGCGAAGAACCGATCCACTGATTGTAGTGTTCCGATGGGGCTAATACAAGGGGAAATTTTTGCGTTTCCGCCATTTTTTCGGTTGACTTTACAGAACGCCTTTTACAAAGCGCAATACAGCGCTAGCGCCCACTAACCCGGCTTTCGATATCCGGATTTCTTCACAGAATTTCCGATAACTTTTAACATAAAAGTTCCAATCGAACAACGGTCCGGGGTCGGTTTTGCGGCCGGGCGCGATGTCCTCGTGGCCTTGGACGTCGGTCAGCGGATAGCGCTCGGCCAGCGCCGCCGTCAGCGCCGCCAGCGCCCCGTACTGCGCCGCTTCGAACGGCGTGTCGTCGGTGCCTTCCAGCTCGATGCCGATCGAGTAGTCGTTACATTTTTCGCGTCCGCGAAACGACGACCTGCCGGCGTGCCAGGCGCGGTCGTTGGCCGAGACGTACTGGATCACCCGGCCGTCGCGGCGCACAAAAAAATGGCTCGACACTTTCAGCCCGCGCAGGTCCGCGAACGAAGGGTCAGCATTATAGTCCACCCGGCCGGTAAACAGGTCGGACACGTGGGGACCGCCGAAACAGCCGCCCGGCAGGCTGATATTGTGGATCACCAGCAGCGTGATGTCGGCCGGGTCGGGACGGCAGTCGAAGTTGGGGCTGTCGTAGCGGCTCGCCGCCGGCCACCAGCCGTCCGCGCCTATGCGGTTGTTCATGCCTCGGGCTCCTGGATGTTCAGCTTCTGCATTTGATAGCGCAGCTGGCGGAAGCTGATGCCCAGCAGCTGCGCGGCCTGCGTGCGGTTGAACTGCGTCTGCGTCAGCGCGCGCAGGATGATGTCGCGCTCGACCTGGTTCAGGTAGTCGGGCAGGCTGGCAGGCAGCGGCTCCGTCGCCGCCGACGACGGGAGTGGGGGCGCTGGAACCTGCGCCACCTCCGACGTCTCGACCACCTCGGGCATGCGCGCGCCCTTGAGCGCCAGGTCGGCCACCTCGATCACGCCGTCGTTGGCGAAGGCCAGCGCCCGCTCCAGGATATTTTCCAGCTCGCGCACATTGCCGGGGAAGGGATAGCCGCGCAGCGCATCGAGCACGCCCTCCCCCAGCGCCGCCTGGTGCTCGAAGGTGCCCAACCGCTCCAGGATCGCGCCGGTCAGCACAGGCAGATCGTCGAGCCGCTCGCGCAGCGGCGGCAGACCCAGTTCGATGACATTCAGGCGGTAGAACAGATCCTGGCGAAAGCTGCCCTGCTCCACGCATTGCGCCAGGTTTTTATGGGTCGCACTAATAATACGCACGTCGACCGGCTCCTCGGCGGTGGCGCCGATCTTGCGCACGCGCCGCTCCTGGATCGCCCGCAGCAGCTTGACCTGCATCGCCAGCGGCAGGTCGGCCACCTCGTCGAGCATCAGGGTGCCGCCGTCGGCCGCCTGGAAAAAGCCGTCCCGGTCGTCGGCGGCGCCGGTGAAGGCGCCCTTGCGGTAGCCGAAAAACTCGGCCTCCATCAGCGCCTCCGGAATCGCGCCGCAGTTGACGGCGATGAAGGGTTTGCTGGCGCGCGAGCTTTGCGCGTGGATTTCGCGCGCCGCCAGCTCCTTGCCGCTGCCCGATTCGCCGTGGATGGCGATCGGCGCCATCGAGCGCGCCAGCCGGGCGATCTGCGCGCGCAGCGACTGGATCACCGCCGAATCGCCCTTCAGGCGGCTGGCCGGCGGCGCCGCGCTGGCCGCCTGCCCGGCCGGCGGCGGCACGTTCAGGCGCAGGGCCGAGCGCACCATCAGGCGCAATTGGTCCAGCGCCACCGGCTTGGAGATGTAATCGAAGGCGCCGGCCTTGAGCGCGACGACGGCGTTGTCGGCGCTGCCGAAGGCCGTCACCACCGCGATCGGCGTGTTCTTGTGGGCGGCGCTCACTTCGCGCACCAGCTCCAGACCCAGGCCGTCGGGCAGGCGCATGTCGGTCAGCACCAGTTGATAGTCACGATGCTCACGCTCGGCGCCGGCCAGCAGCGCGCGCGCCTCCGCCAGGGTGGCGGCGCTGTCGACGTCCAGCCCCATTTTCACCAAGGTCAGTTCCAGCAGTTCGCGCAGGTCGGCTTCATCGTCGACCACCAGCACGCGGGGAGAACGCTCGCTCATGGCACTGCCTCTTCTTATTTTTGCGCCGGTTGGGCGAAGGTGATCACAAAGCGTCCGCTGGAGCGGCGGCCGCCATCGGGGCTGTCGCGGCTATCGAAACGGTATTCGTAATCGAGCCGGGCCTCGTTATTCAAACACAATTCGCGCGCCAGATACAGCCCCAGGCCGGTGCCTTTGCTCGATGTGGTGTAAAACGGCTCGAACAGGTGGGCCCGCACCTCCGGCGAGATGCCCGGACCGTCGTCCTGCACATGCAGCTCCATGCGCTGCGCGTGGTGCGGATGGGTGAGCAGGTCGACCCGGATCGATTGCGGGCCGCCGCTGGCATAGCGCACCGCGTTGTTTAACAGATTAAACACCACCTCGCGCAGGTGCAGCGGATCGAAGCGCACCATCGTGCCCGGCGCCACCGACAGGCCGACGATGTCCGACGGCAGGCCGTGGTTGTTGATGAATTCCGACCGCAAGTCGGCCAGGAAGCCGTCCAGCGCCAGCGGCTCGTTATTCGGCTGCACCTTGCGCGACAGCTGCAGGATATCCTCGACCATGCGGTTGACCCGCGCCACGTTGTCGCCGACGATCTTGAGCAGGCGCAGGTGCCCGGTGCTGTCCAGGTCCTCCCCCAGCAGCGCGGTGGCGTGGCCGATGGCCGACAGCGGATTGCGCACTTCGTGGGCGATGCTGGCGGTCAGGCGCCCCATCGACGCCAGCTTCAGTTGCTGCGCCTGATTTTCGATGCCCGTCACGTCCTGCAGAAAAATCACGCTGCGCTCGAAGCCGACGCCGGAGGACGACGTGTCGACCGCCGCGAAGCGCACCTTCAAATGCGCGGACAAGTCGCGGCGCGCGCTCCAGGCGGCGGTCAGCCCTTGCAGCGCCGCGTCGCTGAACGGCTTGATGGTGACGAAGACGGTACTGCGCGCCGGATCGTCGCGCCATTCGGCGTACGCCTGCGCCAACGGCGCCAGCGGCGCGGCCGCCGACAGCTTGAAGTTCAGGTCCGGGCCGACCAATCCAAGCATCTGGCGCGCCGCCGGATTGCCGGCCGAGACCCGCCCGTCCGGATCGACCACCAGGATGCCGTCGCCGATATTGGCCATCACGAGCCGGTTGACCGCCTGCTGCACATTGATTTCCATGCCGCGCTGGATCGCCAACTCCTCCTGGCCGATCAATTTGCCGGCCATCCGGTTGACCACCAGCACGGCGGCGAAAAAGGCGGCGCCGTACAACCCCGATTGCAGCAGGCCATGCTGGCTCTCCATCGCCAGCAGCTGCCACAGGCTCTCGCCGAGTATGAACAGCGCCACCAGCGCGGTGCAGAACAGCGCCAGCACCAGCGGCGCCAGGATGGCCGAACCGGCCAGCGGGAACAGATACAGGATGGCCAGGCCGCTGCGCACCCCGCCGCCGGCGAGGTACAGCAGCGAGATGACGGCCAGGTCGCAGGCGATCTGCGACAGCAGTTGCAGCAGGAAGCGGCGGCGCCAGTAGAAGGCCGTCAGCGCGAAGGCGACCGCCAGGCCCAGATAGGCCAGGCAAACCGGCAGGTAGGGATAGTCGCCGGCGGCGCGCAGGCCCCGGCTGTCGAAACTCAGATAGACCAGCAGCACCAGCGCGATGACCACGCGCGTGGCGTTGAGGGTTTGCAGCGACCGCCAGAAGGTGGCGCGCGATTCAGCCGACAGGGCTTGGAGGCGCGCGACCACCGGTCGGCCCGGGCTTTACGCCGCCGGCGCGGCGGCGTGCGCCGCGCAGCAGTAATCGCGGCCGTTGGCGTGGACCGCCTCCGAGGCGGGGAAGAAAATGCCGCACCTGGCGCATTCGAGCATCGTCTCGGCGTCGGCCAGCGCTTTCTCGGTGCGCGCCTTGTAGACGGTCTGCCCCGCGCCCGGGGCGCCCGGCGGCACCTCCTGGTTCGGCGGCGGTTGGCGGAACTGCTGCTGGTTGCGCTTTTGCGCGCTGCGGATTTTGCTGCGGATCGCGAAGATCACCAGGAAAATCAGTCCCAGCCAAAACAAAATACGGCTCATGCCCATCCTTTATGCAAAACCACTTCAAACACAAAACGGCTGCCGACATACGCCAGCAACAACGTCGCAAATCCGGCCAGGGTGAAGCTCAGCGCCGTCTTGCCGCGCCAGCCGCGGAAGCGCCGGCCGGCCAGCAGCGCGGCGAACAACATCCAGGACAGTAGCGTAAACGCCGACTTGTGGTCCCATTTGAGGGCCTGGCCGAACAGCTGTTCCGAAAACACGATGCCCGACAACACCGTCAAACTCAATAACGCGAAGCCGAAGCCTATCATGCGGAACAACAGCTTCTCCATCGTCAGCAGCGCGGGCAGCTGGTCCAGCGCGCCGGACAGGAAGCTTTTGCGGTCGGTGGCCGCGTGCAGCCGCGCCTCCTGCAGCGCCATCAGCACGGCATGGAAGGCGGCGATGGTCAGGGTGCTGTAGGCCATCGTGGCGATGGCAATGTGCCAGCCGAACAGCGAGGTTTTGCCCTCCAGCGGAATCAGGTTACCGGGGAAAATGGCCTGCAGCGCGGCGGCGACGGCGGCGCTGGGCATGACCAGGCGGCGCATGCCGTCCAGGCTGAAATTGCGGTTCTCAAGCCAGTAGGCCGCCACCGAGACCCATAAGGCCGACGACAGCATGGCCGCGAAACCGATCCGCAGCGAGCCGGCCGCCGCCACCTCCAGCCACAGGCCGGCGCCGTGCAAGGTCCAGGCGGCCACCGTCACGGCCGAAATCAGGCCGGCGCGGCGCGATGGCAGGGCGGCGCACAGGATGTACAGCGCGATGGCTGCGATGAACAAGTAGGTCTGCATGTCCGGCAGTTTACACCATCGCTCAGTCGACGGCTGCCATCCTCAGTTCGTCGTTGTGGTGGCGCTGCTGTTCCTCCATGACCAGCTGTCCCAGTTCGCGCTTCAGGGCGTTGAATTCGGCGGCGGCCGGATCGCGCATGCGCGGCAGATCGACGATCAGGTCGCGCTTGACGGTGCCCGGCCGGTAGGTCATGACGACGATGCGGTCGGCCAGGTAAATCGCCTCTTCGATGCTGTGGGTGACGAAGATGATGGTCTTTTTCAGCTCTGACCAGATGCGCAGCAGTTCGTCCTGCAGGTTGCGGCGCGTGAGCGCGTCGAGCGCGCCGAACGGCTCGTCCATCAGCATGATCGGCGAGTCCAGCGCCAGCACCCGGGCGATGGCGACGCGCTGGCGCATGCCGCCCGACAGATCCTTCGGAAAGCGGCTGCGGAAGTCCTGCAGGGACAGCATGCCGAGCAGCTTGTCGACGATGGCGTTGATCTCGCCCTTGGCCATGCCCTTGATCTCCAGGCCGAAGGCGACGTTGTCGGCCACCGTCATCCACGGGAACAGCGCGTACTCCTGGAACACCATGCCGCGCTCCGGTCCCGGTCCGGTCACCAGCTTGCCGTCGGCGGTGATGCTGCCCGACGTCGGCGGCGCGAAGCCGGCCACCGCGTTGAGCAGGGTGGATTTGCCGCAGCCGGAAGGCCCCAGCAGGCAGACGAACTGCCCCTGCGGGATCTCCAGGTTGATGTCCTTGAGCGCCACCAGTTCGCGGTCGGCGGTCTGGAACACCTTGCTGACATTCGATACGACGATATGGGTAGCGCTCATTAATTCTCCAATCCGCGGTGCCAGCGCAGCAGGTGGTTATTCAGCTTGTTCATGCCGACGTCGATGGCCAGGCCGATCAAGCCGATGCTGATCATGCCGGCGATGATTTTGTCGGACCAGAAGTACTCGCGCGCCTCCAGGATGCGGAAACCGAGGCCGTTGTTCACGGCGATCATCTCGGAGACGATCACCACGATGAAGGCGGTGCCGATGCCGATCCGTACGCCGGACAAGATATAGGGCACGGCGGCCGGCAGGATCACGCGCAGGAACATGGTGCCGCCGCTGGCGCCCAGGTTGCGCGCCGCGCGCAGGTAGATGCCGTCGACCTGGCGCACGCCGGCGATGGTATTCATCAGCACCGGGAAGAAGGCGCCCAGCGCGATCAGGAACACGGCCGGCGGATTACCGAGCCCGAACCACAGGATCGACAACGGAATGTAGGCGATCGGCGGGATGGGCCGCAGCAGCTGCACCAGGGGATTGAGCCAGTCGTAGACCCTCGGCTTGGCGCCCATGGCCAGGCCGATCGGCAACGCCAGCCCGGCGCCGATGACGAAACCGACCACCACCCGATACAGGCTGCCGATCGAATCGGTGATCAACTCGCCGGAGACGGCCCACGCCAGCCAGCTCCCGGCGGCCGGATCATACGGCTGCAGCGGCAGCAGGTAGGCGATCCACTTTTCCACCACCGCCAGCGGCGACGGCAGCACCTGCGGATTGACCCAGCCGAGCATCGCCACCGCCTGCCACAGCGCGATGACCAGGGCCGGCACCACCATGCCGACGGCGGCCTGGCGCCAGGAGGAGTTGGAGCGGGCGGCCATTTACTTCACGCCCAGGTTCTTCTTGGCCGCGTCGAGCAGGTCGGTCTTGACCCAGTCCCTGGCCAGCGGCGGCTTGCTCATGCGGCCGACGCCGGTCTTGACCATGACGTCGGTGGTGGTCTGGATATGCTCGGGCGTGATGTCGTAGCTGTAGGGCGAATTGCCGATGGCGTCGTCGAAATCGTCCTTGGTGATCTGGCCCTTGAACACCACCTCGCGCACATACTTCTCGGCCAGCGCCTTGTTTTCGATGAAGCTCTTGGTCGCCTGCACGAAGCAGTTCATGAACTTCTCGGCCACCGGCCGCCGCTCCTTGTAGAACTTCTCGGTCATGACCATGGTGCGCACCGGTTCGCCGATCGGGGTGTCGTAGGGCTTGAGCATCTCGCTGCCGAAACCCTTGTTGATGGCCTGCGAGGACTGCGGCTCGGACTGCATCATGGCGTCGATGTTCTTGCCCAGCAGCGCCTGGTTGAGGTCGGCGTAGGCGAGGAACACCAGTTGCACGTCCTTGCCCGGCTGGTCGGCGAACGTCATGCCGTTCTTTTGCAGCTCGGCCAGCAGCAGCACCTCCTGGATGCCGCCGCGCGTGACGCCGACCCGCTTGCCCTTGAGGTCCTTGACGGTTTTCAGGTTCAGGTCGGTGCGCCCGACCAGCCGCGCCCCGCCCTTGGCGAAACCGGCCACCACATAGATCGGCGCGCCGCCGGCGCGCCCGGAAATGGCCGCCTCCGACGCCGTGGTGCCGATGTCGAGCTCGCCGGCGATGATGGCCTGCATCACGTCCAGCCCCTTGGCGAAGACGTGCTCCTCGACCTTGATGCCGCACTTGGGCGCGATCTCCTTTATATAGGAGACGGCGCCGTAGTGGGCGAACTTGAGGTTGCCGAGACGGACCACGTCCTGCGCGTGGGCGCCACTCGCGCCCATCAACAAACCCACCGCCACGCCCGCCGCCAACGTTCCGCTGATCGATTTCCGTTTCATCCGTGTCTCCTATATAGATAGTGTGCTGGCCGGCGGCCGCGTTATTGTGTTTCGATCATACCAAGCTACGGTTCGCTTGCCTATCGCCATGCGGCGACCTCGGCCGATGCCGACGACGTCTACGCCAACGATAATATATACCTTGGGGAAACTAGGCCGGCATTGCGGGAAATCATGCTTTACGGTGCGCCGGCCCGGGACGCGCGGATGCGCGCGATGCGTTCTGCGCTGGCGGGATGGCTGGACAGATAGGGGGAAGGCGTGGCGGCGGCGTCGCCGTCCTCCTTGTCCAGCTTGGCGAACGCCGCCGCCAGGTGCGACGGGTCGATGCGGTTATGGCGCAACATGGCCACCGCGTAATCGTCGGCCTCGTACTCGGCGTCGCGCGAGTACTTCATGTCCAGCACAAGCGTGGGCAGGGTCGTCATGATCGAGGAGAGGTCGCCGAACACCAGCCAAGTGGTGGCCGCGACGGCCGAGCTCTGGACGATACGCCGCGTCAGGTGGCGCCGGTGCAAATGACCCAGCTCGTGCGCCAGCACGCCCATCACCGCCTGGTCGTCGCCCAGCAGCGCGACCAGCTCGTCGGTCATGACGATCTCGCCGGACGGCAGCGCGAAGGCGTTCGGGCCGACGCGGCTGCTGCGAAACACCAGCCGCCACGACGGCGCCTCCGCCTCGGGCGCGGTCATCGCCGCGAACCGCCGCCGCAACTGCTCCTGGCGCGCCGCCGTCAGCCGCGTCGGCCCCAGCATCCGGCCATCGAGTATCTGCAACACGCCCTGCCCCAGCTGGCGCTCGACGCGCTGCGGCACCGCTTGCGCGATCCAGCCGGCCGCCGCCGGCAGCACGTACACATAGCCGGCCACCAGCACCACCACGGTGGTGGCCAGCGCCCCCAGCGCGGCGCGCCAGCTGTTTTGCCAGCGCACCACCGCGCCGTCGCGGTGGCCGGTCTGCGCCAGCAGCCGCGCGAACGCGTCCGCGTCGTCGACCTCCAGCCAGGCGCCGTCGGCGAACGTCACCTTGCGCGCGGCGTGGCCGCTGCGCTCCGACACCCGCAAGGTGGCTAGCGGGGCCTCGCGCTCGACGTCGCCGGCCAATCGCGCCACGCCGTCGCGCACCTCCAGCGTCACCCGGTGCAGGCGCGAGCTCTTGCCGTCGAAATAGCGGGCCGGCACCAGCCCGGGCGGCGGCGTTTCCATCCCGCCGCTCACAGCGAGAAATCGAAGTCCATGAATTCGGCCATGCCTTCGCCGGTGGCGCTGACGTCGCCGTCCGCGCCAGCCAGCACGTCGTCCAGGCTACCGCTTGGCACCAGCATCAGCGACTCGATCCGGTAGCGCATCGAGCGCACGCGCGCGAACGGCAGGAACAGTCCCAGCGTGCAGATCACGGCCAGGTAATTGGTCACGGTGATGAACAGCATGCGGCCCCATTTGACGTCGGACTGGAAGCGGTGCTGCTCGAGGCTGGTGTGGTTCCACACCATGTTCTGCAACATGTTGATGAACAGCGGCGCGAGCAGCAACAGCCAGGCGTAGATCGCCATGATCACAAAGCCGGTCTCCATCTGGCGGTTCGCGGCGTAACCGGGCGCCTCGGGCGACAACGGCGCGCCGGACAGGATCAGCCAGATCGTCAGGCCGATGCCGGCGCCGCCGGCCAGCACGAAGCAGCCATACAGTTTATAAAAATCGCCGACGCCGGCGTCGAACGAAAAGCGCGCTTGGCCGAAACGGCTTTCATCGACCTGCCAGGCCTTGGCGCGCTGGTGCACGAACGGCGCCGCCAGGCCGGCGCTCACGGCGTTGAGCCACGGGCGCACCAGGTAGTTGACGTAGGCGTCGCGCACGTCCGCGACAAAGCGGAAGCGGATGCCGCGATAGGCCGAGTTATACAGCCGGAACTGGAAGCTGCGCCAGATGAACCAGGGCGCCGCGCCGGCCATGACCACCAGCGCGATCAGCGACAGCACCGGCGACACCTGGGCGCCGAAAAAGTAGACCGCGAACACCACCGCCGCCACGATGCGGCCCTTGAGGATGGCGACCGGATTGCCGTGGTACTCGAAGCTGCTGCCGGCCAGTTGCGTGCTCGAATAAAAATACTGGTTGCGGCGCACCTTGGCCCAGGCGGAATAAACGCCCAGCGTGACGATGGTCAGCAACAGGTTGACGATCCAGATGCGGAAATACTCGCCGCCGGTGGCGTGAAAACGCAGGCGCTCCGGCTGCGCGTCGGGCTCCGTCTGAAACTGCTTCATGGGGGACATCCTCAAATTAGAATAAGCGCGCCAACGCTTGGGCACGCGCAAAGCAAGACGATGCCTTCAAGTCACGGTGTTGTCAATGAGAAATTATACTTTTTGATAACGGTCCATCATGCCTGCCGCCGCCGCGCGATGCGGTAAAATGGCGGCCATTGTCCGGCCTCCGCCGGCCCACCCTACCGTTTTGCAGGTCCCCACATGCTAGATAATCTTACCCAACGCCTTGCCAAGGTCGTCAAAACGATGCGCGGCGAGGCCCGCCTGACCGAAGCCAACACCGCCGAGATGCTGCGCGAGGTGCGCATGGCGCTGCTCGAGGCCGACGTCGCCCTGCCGGCCGTGCGCGAATTCATCGCCCGGGTCAAGGAAAAAGCCCTGGGCGAGGAAGTGATCTCGTCGCTCACGCCGGGCCAGGCGCTGGTCGGCGTGGTGCAGCGCGAGCTGGCCACCCTGATGGGCGCCGACCTCGGCCCGGAGGCCACGCAACTGAGCTTCGCCCAGCAGCCGCCGGCGATCATCCTGATGGCCGGTCTGCAGGGTGTCGGTAAAACCACCACCGTCGGCAAGCTGGCCAAATACCTGAAGGAAGAAAAGAAGAAAAAGGTGCTGACGGTGTCGGCCGACGTCTACCGTCCGGCCGCGATCGCCCAGCTGCAATCGGTCACCGCGCAGGTCGGCGCCGACTTCTTCCCGTCCACCGCGCAGGACAAGCCGGTCGACATCGCGCTCGCCGCGCTCGACTGGGCCAAGAAGCACTACCACGACGTGCTGATCATCGACACCGCCGGCCGCCTGGGCATCGACGAGGCGATGATGACCGAGATCGCCGCCGTGCACGCGGCCGTCAAGCCGATCGAAACCCTGTTCGTGGTTGACGCCATGCTCGGCCAGGACGCCATCAACACCGCCAAGGCCTTCAACGACGCGCTACCGCTGACCGGCATCGTGCTGACCAAACTGGACGGCGATTCGCGCGGCGGCGCGGCGCTGTCGGTGCGCCACATCACCGGCAAGCCGATCAAGTTTGCCGGCGTGTCCGAAAAACTCGACGGCCTCGAGCCGTTCGACCCGGCCCGCATGGCCAACCGCGTGCTGGGCATGGGCGACATCATGGCGCTGGTCGAAGAGGCGCGCAAAGGCGTCGACAGCAAGGCGGCGGCCGACCTGGCGCAGAAGATGAAGGTCGGCGGCAAGTTCGACATGAACGACTTCAAGGCGCAACTGGGCCAGATGAAGAAAATGGGCGGCATGGCCAGCCTGGTCGACAAGCTGCCGGCGCAGTTCCAGCAGGCCGCCGGCGGCGCCAACATGGACCAGGCCGACAAGCAGGTGCGGCGCATGGTCGGCATCATCGATTCGATGACGCCGCAGGAACGGGCCAAGCCGGAACTGATCAAGGCCACCCGCAAGCGCCGCATCGCCGCCGGCGCCGGCGTGCAAGTGCAGGAAGTGAACCGCATGCTGACCCAGTTCGAGCAGATGCAATCGATGATGAAAAAGCTCTCCGGCGGCGGCATGATGAAGATGATGCGCTCGATGAAGGGCATGATGCCGGGCATGCGCTAGGGCGGACCATGGGGGCATGCAAGCGTGCGCTGGCTGTGCCCCAACACGGCGCGGACACGGGGAAATATGCGGGTTTGCGCCCTTGGACGGTGCAGTGGCCCACGTAGGCAGGAATTTACGTGGTGTTTCCGGGCAAAAACGCGAAAAAGACTTGCATAAGGCTTAAAACCCCACCAATATTAGCCGGTGCGATCAATTGCGCAATTTTCCATGTGTTCGTTAAGGAGGCTCGAGAATGGCAACAGCCAAAAAAACCCCAGCAGCAGCACCAGCTAAGAAGGCCGCGGCCGCGAAACCGGCAGCCGCGAAAAAAGCAGCACCAGCAAAAGAAGCAGCAGCCAAACCAGCCGCCGTGAAAAAAGCCGCGGCCCCGGCCGCCGCGCGCAAACCGAACGCCGCTTTCATGAAAGCGATGACCCCATCGACCGTGCTCGCAGCCGTCGTGGGCGCCGAGCCGCTGCCACGCACCGAAGTGACCAAAAAAGTCTGGGATTACATCAAAAAGCTCGACCTGCAAGATCCGGCCAACCGCCGCATGATCAACGCCGACGACAAGCTGAAAGCTGTATTCGGCGGCAAAGCCCAAGTGTCCATGTTCGAAATGACCAAGCTCATTTCCGACCACCTGAAATAAGCGCAGCGGCCGCGGCGCCGCGCCGGAGATGCCTCCCTCGCCCAGCGACGGAGGCATTTTTTTTGCCCCAACTCCGGGGTCAGGTCCACTTTTTCTACACGGCCTGGTGCGTAAGCCCGCGCCACGGTCGGGCTTGTGTAGAAATGGTGGACCTGACCCCGGAGCTGATCAGGTGCCGGCCAGGGAGGCGTCGGACGATTCGCGCGTGATCAGCGTGAACGGCAGCAGCTTGTGCTGCACCGGGGCGGGGTCGCCGGCGCGGCGGCGGCGGATCTGGTCGATCAGCAGGTCGACGGCGGCGCGCGCCATGTCGCTGATCGGCTGGTGGATCGTGGTCAGCTCCGGCCACACCGTAGTGGCGACCGGCGTGTCGTCGAAGCCGCATACCACCAGGTCCTCCGGCACCTGCAGGTGCAAGCCGTGCGCCACCGCCACCACGGCGGCGGCCATGTCGTCGTTGGCGGCGAAGATCGCGCTCGGGCGGCTCTTGTGCGACAGCAGCTGGCGCGCGGCCGTCAGGCCCGAACGGTAAGTGAATAGGCCCGGCGCGACGCGCTCCGGCAGCACGGCCAGGCCGGCTTCGGCCATCGCGTCCTGGTAGGCCTTGTAGCGCAGCAGCGCCGGCGTGTGCAGCGGATCGCCCTGGATGAAGGCGATGTCCTTGTGGCCGCGCCCCAGCAGGTAACGCATCATCGCCATCGCGCCTTCGTAATCGTCGATGCGCACGGCCGACACGCCGGCCACGGGACGGCCGGTGGCGATCGCCACGGTCGGCATGCCGATCTGGTCGAGCTGCTTCAGCGCGGACTTGGAATCGCACAACGGCGGCGGCACCAGGATGCCGTCGGCGCCGTTGGCGATCAGGCGGGCGATGGCGCTGCGCTGGCTGCGCAGGTCGTCGCAACGCTCCAAAATCAACTGGCCGCCGCTCTGGCTGCACTGGTCCATCGCGCCGACCAGAAAGGCGCTCATGTAGGCCGAGCTGGGGTTGCTGTAGAGCAGGCCGACGCCCAGGGTGCCCACCCGGGCCGCGCGGGCGGCAAAGTTGACCTGGTAGTTCAGGGACGCGATCGCCGCCGTCACCTTGTCGCGCGTGGCGTCGGAGACGTGCGAGTTGCCATTCATAACCCGCGACACCGTCATGGCCGATACTCCGGCAACGCGCGCCACATCATAAATGGTTGCGCCGCTCTGGCTACGATCAGTTTGTTTTACAGGCACGTGGTTCCCTTGCTGGCTGGTCAGCGATTCCTTGGTTTAACAAGCTTTTGATTATATGCGATCGCGCCCGGCTTTCCGGCGCCGGCGCCCGCAGGCGCCATGCCGGAAAGCCGGGCGGCTGGCTTACTGCCGCACCGCCGCCGGCGCCACGGTGAAGCTGTAGCTGGCCGGCTGCAGCTTGACGCGGTACTTGGCGTGGGGCCGGCCGTCCAGACTCCAACCCGTATCGCCGCCGACACCGGCCTGCGCCATATCGATCAGCAGCGAGCCGTCGCCGTGCGGCGCGATCTCCGAGCTTTTCCACGTGCCGCGCGGACGCAGGTACAAGTCCTCGTACGGGAAGGCCAGCGCGTTGACCGACAACGGCGCCGCGCCCCTGACGGTGATCCCGGCGCCGCGCGCGTCGAACAGCGACAGCCAGCGCACGTCGGTCTTGTTGCCGCTTTCCTGCGGACGGCTGTAATCGTAATACTGGTCCGCCACCTTGCCGGTATAGCGGCCGATGGCGTAGCCGGTGCTGCGGTCGGCATACGATTCCTGCGGACCACGGCCATACCAGCGCACGCCGTCGAGCGAGTTGTCGTTATCGAAGCGCAGGCCGAGGCGCAGCGGATCGGGCAAGTCGTCGCGCAGCGGCGTGAAGGTCGAGGCCACGCCCAGCACGCCATCGGCGTTCAGGGTGTAGACGGTTTCCCAGTGCGCCGCGCCGGCGCCAAAGCTGTACAGCACCTTGACGCTGTTGGCGCCCGCCTCCACCGAGCGGACATTGCGCTGCTCGGTGAAGGTCTTCCAGACCTTGTGCGTCTTCTCGACGCCGGTGCCCTCGTCGTTGTCGTTCAGGCCGCGCCAGAAGTTCGGCGTGCCGCCCTTGAGCACGATCTTGCCGTCGACGATGTAGTTGATCAGGCCGGTCTTGGCGTCCATCCGCAGCGAGGCCTTGCCCGCCTCGATACGAACATCGTCGCCGTTGCGGGATGGCTTGACCATGCGCGCCGCCTTCGCCACCTTCGGCGCCGGCGCCAGCACGAACTGCGACCAGCCGACCACGCTGCCGGCGGCCACGCCCATGGTGGAAGCGTCCTTGGCCTTGGCGCGCACCGTCAGCACCTGCTCGCCGCCGCCGTTGCCGATCCGGGGCAGGCGCAGTGGAACATCGCGCTTGCCGGCGGCGGCCACGGCCGGCACCTTCAGCACGCCCTTGGCCGCCTCGACGCCGTCATTGGTCAGCACCCAGTCGAAATCGAGGCCGGAGGTGTCCTTGAAGTCGTAGCGGTTGACCACCGTGATGTTGCCGGAGGCAGGCTTGCCTTCGAACACCAGCGGCGAATACACCTTCTGCACCTCGTAGTATTCCGGATCGGGCGTGCGGTCGGCGCGCAAGACGCCGTCGCCGACCACGCTGTTGTCGCCGTTTTTCGGGTTGACGTCGAAGCCCGAAGCCCAGAAGCGGCGGCCCTTGTCGTCGTTCATGTAAACAGTTTGGTCGACCCAGTCCCAGATGAAGCCGCCCTGCAGCTTCTTGTTGGCGCGGATGACCTGCCAGTAATCCTCGAAGTTGCCCAACGAATTGCCCATCGCGTGCGCGTATTCGCACTGGATCATCGGCTGCTTGTAGCGCGGATCGGCCGCATAGTCGGCCATCTTCTCGATATCGTCGTACATCGGCGCGTAGATGTCCGTGTACGTATTCGGCAGGTGCTCCTCGCCGATGGTGCCGTGGCCCAGATAGCTGATCAGGCGGGTGGGGTCGTTGTCGCGTATCCACTGGGCGGCGTTGTCGAAGTTGGGACCGGTGCCGGCCTCGTTGCCCAGCGACCAGAAGATGATCGACGGATGGTTCCTGTCGCGCTGGACCATGCGCGAGACGCGGTCCAGGTGGGCCGCCTTCCAGTGCGGCTTGTAGCCGAGCTGGATCTTCTCGCGCTCGCCCACCAGGCCTTTTTCCATGGCTTGGTCGCCGGCCTGCATATAGCCGTGCGATTCGATGTTGGCCTCGTCCATCACGTACAGGCCGTATTCGTCGGTCAGGTCGTACCAGCGCGGATCGTTCGGATAATGCGAGGTGCGCACGGCGTTGACGTTGGCCTGCTTCATCATCTCGATGTCCTTGCGCATCAGGTCCATCGACATCACGCGGTAGGTCACCGGATCGTGCTCGTGGCGGTTGGTACCCTTGATCATCACGCGCTTGCCGTTCACGCGCACTTCGCCGCCGGCCACCTCCACCGTGCGGAAGCCGATCCGGCGCGACGTTGCCGACAGCAGTTTGCCGTCCGCATCCTTGTACTCGACGACCAGGCGGTACAGGTTGGGCGTCTCGGCCGACCACGGCTTGACGTTGCGGATCACGCCGTCCAGCGCCAGCTTGTCGCCCTGCACGCGGCCGGCGGTGTTGAGCACCGCCTTGTCGCCGTCGTACACGGTGACGGCGATCTCGCCGGCCGATGGCGCGCCGGCCAGCTCGGCGTTCAGCGCGAACAGGCCGTCCTTGTAGGTCTTCTTGTCCAGCAGCGCGGTGACCGTGTAGTCGCGCAGGCGCGACTTCGGCTCCGCGTACACATAGACGCTGCGCTCGATGCCGGACAGGCGCCAGAAGTCCTGGTCCTCCAGGTAGGAAGCGTCGGCCCAGCGGTAAACCTCGATCGCGATGCTGTTCTTGCCCGGCTTGACGTATTTGCTCAGATTAAATTCCGACGGCAGCTTGGAATCCTCCGAATAGCCGACTTTTTCGCCGTTGACCCAGATGTAGTAGGCCGCGCCGGCCGCGCCGATGTGCAGGAAGACATCGCGCCCGTCCCAGTCGGCCGGCACCACGAAATCGCGGCGGTAGGAGCCGACCTCGTTGAGCGCCGGCGGAATGAACGGCTCGGCCATCGGGAACGGATAATCGATATTGGTGAAGATCGGCTTGCCGAAGCCCTGCGCCTGGATCATGCCGGGCACCTGGATCGTCTTCCAGCCGGCAAGGTCGAAGCCGTCGCGGTAGAAGTCCTTGGGCCGCGTCTCGGGCCGCTCGGAGTAGGCGAACGACCAGGTGCCGTCGAGCGACAGATAGTATTTGGACGCGGCTGGATCGGCGGCGATCGCCTGTTCCCGGCTCTCGAAATTGAAGAAGGTCGCCTTCATCGGCTCGCGATTGACCGCGACCACTTCGGGCTGTTCCCACTCGGTGGGCGGCGCCGCGTGGGCCGCTCCCATGGACAAGCTGGCCAGCGCCAGCAGGCATGCGTGGACGGAAAGGCGGAGTGTCATTTGTGCTGCCATCGGTTTTGCCATGTGTCTGTATCTCCTTTATTGTTTTTGTTCCAAAAACGAAAAAAGACGGAAGTGTGACCTTCCGTCTTGTCCATGACAGCAGCGCCCCGGTTTATTGACCGAATTTGTAGCGCAATGCCAGGCTGAAGGTCCGTCCATTGCCGTAGTGCTGGCGTTCCAGGCTGGTTTGATACGTGCCCGGTTCGCCGACATCACGGTTGATTGCCTTGTCGAGTATATTCGACGCGTTCAACGACAAGGTAAACTCATCGGTGAGCTGGTAGTTTAACGAACCGTCGAGCACGCCGTTGGAATCCATGTATCGTGCGTCGATCGGATTGGCCGACACGCCGAACAGGATCGCCTCGCCACTCACATTTTTCGATTATTTTTCCAGAAATGGCTGGTGTGGCTACGCCGGCCAAGTATCGGCTGTCAGCGGCGCATAAACAGCCGCACGTCTGCTCACCCGCAAACCGTCCCCCCGCGCTGCTTCCTATACTGGTTTGATCCACGTCACCAGCCCAGGGAAAACCGATGAGTTTAGCCGTGTTGAAAAGCCGAGCCCTTGCCGGCATGGACGCGCAGGAAGTCAACGTCGAAGTGCACCTGGCCAACGGCTTGCCCGGCTTCACCATCGTCGGACTGGCCGACACCGAGGTCAAGGAAGCCAAGGACCGTGTGCGCGCCGCCATCCAGAACGGCGGCTTCGAGTTTCCCGCGAAACGCATCACCGTCAATCTGGCGCCGGCCGATCTGCCCAAGGAATCGGGCCGCTTCGACTTGCCCATCGCGCTTGGCATCCTCGCCGCCTCCAAGCAAATCCCCTCCTCGCGCCTGCATCAATATGAATTCGCCGGCGAACTGTCGCTGTCGGGAGAGCTGCGACCGATACGCGGCGCGCTGGCGATGTCGCTGGCCACCCGGCGCGACGGCGGCCGCCTGGCCTTCATCCTGCCGCAAGCCAACGCCGACGAGGCCGCGCTGGTGACCGATGCCGCCATCTATCCGGCGACGTCGCTGCTGCAGGTGTGCGCGCACTTTGCCGCCAAGTCGGCCGAGTCGATGCTGTCGCGCCATGAATCGTCGCCGCTGATCGTACCGGCCGAATATCCCGACTTCGCCGACGTCAAAGGCCAGATTTTCGTCAAGCGCGCATTGGAGGTGGCGGCGGCTGGCAACCACAGCATCTTGCTGGTCGGTCCGCCCGGCGCCGGAAAGACCATGTTGGCCGCGCGCTTCGCCGGGCTGCTGCCGGCGATGACCGACGAGGAAGCGCTGGAAGCGGCCGCCGTGCAATCGCTGACGGGCGGCTTTCGCATCGAGCACTGGAAGCGCAGGCCGTTCCGCTCGCCACACCATACGTCGTCGGGCGTGGCGCTGGTCGGCGGCGGCAGCGTGCCGCGCCCCGGCGAGATTTCGCTGGCGCATCGCGGTGTTCTCTTCCTCGACGAACTCGACGTTTTCCTATATTGATGAGCCTGTCAAAATCTTAAAACCCCAATGAATCAAAGACTTATCGCACGGTTCAATAAAAATCCCACTTGACAATTGTCAAAACTAGGCTCGGGCTAACAGCCAAGACATTCCGAGAGCTTTTGGTGAGCCATTCTCGGATCTCGCAAAAAGAGTTGCAAATAGGAAAAATTCACTTCGAACAAAACATCAACCGAATGGACAGCAAAACCAAAAAACAACACTCTTCGTAATTTAACATCGTTCTTCATTATCAAAAAGAAAATAATAAAAGTGTATGAAATATACACTAAAACATTAACTTAACATGCATTAATTTATATGGTTAAATTAGCATTATTTACCAAGAAAAAAATTTGCTAGTCGGCCACGTATTAAAGATAATTTAGGCATGACCCCTGCCGAATACAAAACTCTACGGATACAAACCGATATCATCATTCAATATGGGATATATAATCTCCCATCCAATATGGTGGACTCTATATATGCAATTGGCGATGTTCAATTTGCATACAGTCTAAAAGACCGAAAAATGCTGCGAAGGGCGATTCACCTTCTTGATGCATATTGTGGCATTGTCGGTATAAAACCTTCAATCTTGAATCTAAACAAAAAAACATTCCTAGCAAGATTTATTCGTGGTTATATAGGTTTCCTTTATAGCATTCATGATTTATCGATTAAAAATATCTATTCTATACTGCGAGTGTTTATCCCGATAATGGAAATATTCTGTCGGGATAAAAACATTGCTCACTGCCCGAATCCTGAGTATAGCCACAGTTGTGTTACAGCGTACTCCCTTGCATGCATACTTGAGTTTTCGGAGTGCCCGAAAGACGTTGCGGCTTTAGCTTTATACAATGGATGGGTGATATCTTCCAAAGAGGATATCAAAACGCCTCTTAATCTCGCGTTAATTTCAACGAAATTCGGTAGCCCCACTGCCGATAGAGTCGCTGCGCGCGTTGACGAGTATCTCTGCGCATATCCAGTGAACACGGTTCGTGCTTATCTTCCAATGCTAAGGAATATCCTCGATTTCGTGCATGAAGTCTACAATGGCCCAGACGATTTGGTTCAACTGGCCACACCATCGGGGGCTAAATTGTTCATTGATACGATGTATAAGACTCGAAAACTAGAGGCTCAGATATCGGGCTGGGATCTGAGCCGATTTCATAAGTGGTGGAAAAGAGTTATTGCAATTGCCAATGACGTATTCATGGGGATATTCTCTGATTTTCCGACCCCAATGCCGTTTACGACACTCCACGTGCCGAAATTCACAAACTCGACAAACATACGTACAGACAAAAAGGGGAACTCGCTGTGGTCGAAATTAATCGTTGGTATACCCTTATTCTACCGCACTGATGAAGCAATACTGGAAGTCTGTAAGTCAATCGTAGTAACCCAAGACTATGTATTAGCCATTTGCCAAGAAGTCGCTTCCGAAACCATTGCGAGTCATGAGAATCGCATCGAAGCAGCAAAGACAGGAACAGCTATCGTACATCGCGGCACCGTAGGACGGGGTAAGACATCCAAAACTTTCGCGAATCTGTGTACGACTTGGGAAGCGGCTCCCTTCACCGATGGCGGTTTTAAATCGATTACTAGTATTTGGGGTTCTGGCCGGCATCGTTATGCGCGTGAAATGGGCCTTTTAACAAATACGGCTTTGCTGCCGTTCCTATATTTAATTATTGAGGAGTATCCATTAATAACAGAGCAATGGCTCATTAATCTCGAACTTTTTGATGTGAATGGAAAGCTTTACGGCATCCGCGAAGCGGGAACGAGCATGATTGCTGTGTCCACCAAAATGCGAAAAAAAGCGCACGGCGCACAACAAGAAATTATCTTGTCGGATACTGCGGCGGATTATTTCAGATCGATAATCGAGCTGACTCGTCAGGCGCGTCAGTTTCTTAAAAACGAAGGCGATGACAATTGGCGCTTTCTACTTTTATCCGCCGGCAATGGTTTTAATCGCCCAAGGCGAATTAAAAAGCTGTATCCACTGGACGACCGCGCTCATCGTTCAGCACTCGGTGAAAGGCTATTAAGCAGCGCAGACAGATGTCAAATTGCCAACGTGCAAGACATATATTCTAGTCTTTCACTAACATCAATGCGCGCCACAACCGCAGTCAAGAGATTTTTTAAAAATAAAAGTGTGGAAATGATGGCCATGGATCTAGGCCATGACAAATATCACTCAGGGTTATTGCGACGATATTTGCCCGCATCAATTGAGCAATTCTTCCTTGAGCGATCCGTCAGAATAATGCAGACAGCTTTAATAATGGAATCATGCAAAAAAAGCCCAAAACTTGGAGAAATAGTCAATCTTCCAGAGTGTGATCTGCTGAAATTTTTGGATGCTCATCCGTTGCGACCGCTACCACCACATTTGGAGCTCGGCACAAGACCTGAAATGCCAACGTCAGATTCGGGTCAACTTTACTACGACGAAATATACATTTCGGTTACTGAAATTCATCTATTAATATTTCTGTCAATCGTCGAAGAGGTTGAGCGAAATAAATGCACGAATGATTTTTCAGTTCCGGAAATTTTTCGATGGTACCCAACGGCCAAATACGTGGTCGAGAGAATCAACAATGCAACACTGGCCAATGATGCAGATATCTCGAACCGAGTCATCTCAAATTTTCAAATAGCAAAAAGCCTTCCAAAATTTAATTTCCTGCAAAAAAATGCCTAAATTATCATCAACTCGAATTAATGGCGAATCCGCCGTAAATCACGTCGAGCATTTGAAGCGGATTCGCGACCAATTGAAAAATGCGTCACTTGCGGATAGGTCTTCTATTTTAAATTTCTTCTTGCCTGAGAAATCAGCGTGGGATCCTGTAGAAAATCCAGAATGGTTAGAAAAAAATTCATCTTTCAGTTCCTCTGTATGGCATTGCGTATTCCGCGATAACTTAAACAATGAGTATAGAAAGCAAGTTGACTTCGGCATAAAACTCGCCGATGGCGAGTTACTAACTGCGCCAAAGCACCAACACTTGTTAGCTACGTTTAAGCACTGGATATACTCACAGATTGGCTCACCATATTACGGTGGAGCAGAGCCAAAGCCACTGGTCGCCTATGCGAACGTATTGAAGTGTCTTCATTTCATCGACTTTTTCCTTCTTAATACTGTGGAGTATCAATTAGAACAGCACGGACTTCATCTCGTCAACAAATCAGATATTAATATCGCTCTCCGTTTAATGGGAGCGGCAGATATATGTGATTCAGTGTACAAAAGCACAAATACCTTGAAGTCTTGGTTGTATCAACCATTGGGGCTACTGTCAGGTACAGAAGCAGCACCCCCAACCGAGGCAGAAATTGTTACGATTGATCGGTCCATGGACTCTTTAGGTCTATCGGATTGCGAAATAATCTCTTGTCGTAGAGCACTTCTGAGTCGTGGATTTTACGATATGGAGGGGTCGCGATTTTGGAGAATACGCTTGAAAGCACTGACAGAGAAATTTTACCGCAATACGTTGAGTGGGCATTCAGTCCATCCAGACTGGAGAATTTTCAATATTGGAACTACCCCCCTTGAGACAGAATATCCCAGGGTAAAAGTACGGCGAGACCATGACCATGGCATTCAAGAGTCCGCCGTCTCTGCTTATTTGAGTGTTCTATTCAGAATGGGACGCGCGACCAGAGAACGCGGATATCTTAAATTGGATGAAGTGATCAGCTCGACAACCGTATCTGGGGTCTTGAACGGACATCAGCTAATCCAAGCCGGTCGCTATCGATCCATCCCAGCCCAAGTAGTATTCGACGCGATCAGTAGTAGTCTGGACTTCGCCGATAAATACGGTGAAGATATTCTGACAGCGGTGGCGCGAGTTTTCGCGTTAGCGCGAAAGCCAATCCGCTATGCTATTCTAAATTCCATAGTTGTTGAAAATATCTCGCCCAAGCTATATGAACTCGGCGTTAGGCAATGGTCGGCTAGCCACCCCAATAGCTGCCACAGTTCCGGTTTTGACGCTATCAGAGCGAATATTGGGCTTTACGACCTGTACAGAGTCCTAATGGGTTCTACACAAATTGTCGTTGGTGCTCTTATGGCTCGCCGCCAAGGTGAAATGACAGATCTACTGGCAGACAGCTGCTTGCTCCCGGAAGCGGATCCTTTTGAGAACCCTACTCAAAACTTTCAGCTTCAGTTTTTCAATCGCAAGTCCGGCACTGGGTCAGATAGGGAGGAAATAACGCGTCCTATTATCTTGGCTGGAGCGAGACTTATTTGGAGACTGAAGAAATTCCACGCCGCGATGCGTGATTATTTTGAAGGCTCTATGCCTTGCCAACTGTTTATTGCCCTGCACACACATGGCCTAAAACCATCAAAAATGAACCATAATTACTTCAACCAAAATTTTGATATCGCTTGCGATTACTTCGAGACAAAATCAGTAACTATTAACGGTAACGTCATAGCGCGGTTCTACATTAGACAACATCAGCTCAGACGCTTTTTTGCGATGGTTTTTTTCTACGGCCATTCCATTGAAAACCGACCGGCTGTTGCGTGGATGCTTGCGCATACTGATGAGGCCCATCTCTTCAATTATATTTCCGAGACTGTTGGCGGCGAGGTGCTGATTGGTGTAAAAGCAGAGCTAATAGCTAGCGAAATGTGGAACAAGTCGAAAAATATCGAAAATCTTGATTCCTTGATACCCATTATAAAATGTCAATGGAACGGAAATAAGATCAATCTCAAGACGGCGGAGGAGATAGAAAATGAAATCGGTTTTCTTTTTGAGGACGATAACTTCGAAATTAAGCCGCAGTTTTCTGAATTCGACGATCGCAAAGACTACTTGGAAGACGAGATTTATCGTTTAATAAAAGATGGAAAAATTGAGCTTTCCCGTGAAACCGCGAGAGTTATAGACAAGAATGGGAACACGTTAAAGTCGTGCAAGCTAGTGCTAAATGTGAAGGGGACTGCATATGGCTAAGCATGATCTGGAAGCGTCGGTATTGGGCAGCGAGAAGTTGCTCGTTTCGATAATGGAAAACCCGTCCTCCTATCTCGACAAGGCTAGCATTATCGCTGCGTTGTCCAGACAGAATAGATTTGCGGAGCTCGATCTATCTCAATTTAAAATAATTTCGCTCTCGTTGAACACACAAAAATCTGCCGCCGATAAATTTTTGGGCGGTGGATTTCATGCATTAAATTCTAAGCGGCTCGCCGCATCTAGCATGCTCGGCGAAAAAATTAAGCTCGCTTCATCACCAAAACCTGGGACGCGTCTCTCTCTGAAACTAGAAAATGAGGAATTGAATAAACGGCTGTATGGTCTTGAAAAACAAAATTTCGCCATGGTATATTTGATCGTACAGCTGCGAGAGAAACTAGAGGATTATGGACGCGACTTTGACAATACAGCACTTATGCGGCACACTCGGGATATGCGACAGCTTGACTCGAAAATTGCCTTCTCCTCAAATATAGCGCTAATGAAGGCACTTCAAGAAGGGAATAGCGATGACTAAACAATTGTTTAGGTTGACCGGCAAAGATTTTTACTTGCCTATCAATGTGGAGTTAGACGGTAAAGTTATGCCTCTCGAGTCCGCAAATATACCGTTCTTTATCGGCTACGGCGGCATTCCTTGCTTCGAGGCAAACGCATATATGTTGGATCTTTTTCGGCGTGGTTTAAATAGACGTCATCGCGGCGGTTCGCTCAGAGAGTATGCGCTCAACATCTCGCCTTTGATTCGGTTTTGTGCGCTGAATTCGATTGACTTCCAGGATCTTTCAGATTCTCACTTCTCACTATTCGTCCGCACTCTTACCGCCGAGAAAAAAAACGGCAGGCCAAAAAAGAAAGCGAACTCTGTACTAAGAGTTGGACGACGCTGCATTGATTTTTTGCTGTTCGTCTCGCGACTTTTTCACAAGCCAAACATGATCGGTGAGCATGGTAGAATACGAATCGTAAAGAAGCAAGTTAACATTGGGGACGGTAAGAGGAGGTATGTTTCCGTTTACTGGGATCACCAAAGCTTCCCTACACGAAGTGCGTTCGGGAAAAGACATCCGATTGGTTTCGGAACAGTGACTAAGCTGAAAGAAGCGGTACGCGCTAATCATAATGTTGGTATCCGACAGCGACAGCTATGTTGCATATCGGCCTTCGAGCAAACTGGAGGAAGACGTGGGGAAGTTGGAAATCTGAGTGTGTTGGACGTAGAAAATGCGCTGAAAACTTCAGATGAAGCACCAATGTTAAAGCTAACTACGCTTAAAAAAAAGCAAGATACAACCCGAATGATCCCTGTCGCAAGAATCGTCCTAGAACAACTGGCGAATTATGCCCGCACATTTCGGCGTCAGATAATCAGAAAAACAATTGGTGAGAAAAATGATCATGGCATTCTTTTCATTAGCCATAGTTCGGGCATGCCACTCACCTTAGATACTCTGACCAATGAGATCAACTTGATCTGCAAGAAAGCTGGCATCACGGAACCGGCGCATTGGCATCTTTTCCGCCATCGATACATCAGCGAGAGGCTGAAAGGAATGATCCTGCGGCATAAGATCAGGGACAAAGATGGATTCAAGAAGTCTTGGCTGGAACTGGCAGACTTCAAGCTAGAGCTGCAACAATGGACGGGCCATTCTGATTTGGCCACCCTTGATATCTATATTTCATTAGCATTCGACGAGATTTCCTCAATGAAGTCGCTGAAAGACTTCGTTCTTTGCGAAGCGGCAACAGATGCCGCGTTGGGACAACTAGATGATTTTCTTTCCGTTAATTCTCACGGTCACGCTGATTTAGACCGGAGAATTGAGGATTTGACGCGTATCGCGACCGCACTCAAATCAGATCTTCAGTTAGCCAATCGTCACAATGGATGATTCTTGTAGATTTAGATGGGGAGAGATCCCGCCGAGGTGAAGCCTGGCGACTACGCCTCGCCCCTTTTTGGCGAAGTCGTAGTCGAGCTGCTCCGCCGTTTTGATCGCTGGAATGCTGGCTAGGCGCGTCATCATGCTCTACTTGCGGGCAGTCCATCCCGCAATCTCTTCGGGCAGCAGCCGCTCCTGAAAGTCGCTGTAGGCAATCTCTGCATAGAAAGCCTGCTGGGCCGTCGCGCCTTCGCACAAAGGTCAGCTTGAGCACCTCACACATCTGCGATTCCGTTCATATTGGAGGTTCATTCCACCCTCCCCCGCTAACGTTCATCAGCAACTGCTGATAGACCGCCAGGGGGTGCTGCACCGACGCCCGCTTCGGCGACCCGCTCGGCCACTAGGGCAGGTCGCGGTAGCGGCGTTCGGGTTCGGCAAGCTGCGGCAGCGCGGCGGCCAACGCCGAGCTACGGGGGCGCCACGTGTTGCAAATGCGGCGCTCCAACGCCATCCCACCGCTGCTGCTCCTGCGTCGTGCAGTACACTCGCTCGCCACCTCGCGCATCAGCGCGCCATCTCGGCATTCGCGGTGACGGCGTCGAGCTGCAAACCGCTCTGAGCACGGCGGCTCGCCAACGGAACGTAAAACGAACGGCGCTGGTAGCCGTCGAAGCGATCGACCTTCCGCTTGCTCTTGGCCCGTATGGCTGGCACAGCTTGGTGACGAAGCAGCAAGGCTGGGCGAAGTCCAAGAAGCCGGCGTGGAAGCGGTGCTGGCCATCGCCGTTCCATGGCGCTCATCTTCCTCATGTTGTCGTACAAGACCTTGCGCGGCACGCCGCCGAACGCGGCGAAGGCGCGCTCGTGGCAAGCGATCACGGTGGCCACCTTCATGTCGTTAGCAAACTCGACATAGCTGGCGCGCCTGTTTCTAGTGTCGGGCGACCAACTTTTTGGTGCTCATGCGCAATGGATTGAACAACGGATGAAACAGCTCGAAGGCCAAGTGCTGAGTAGTCGCGAAGTAACGATGAAACGGTTCAAAAAAGGCGAATTGGCATATAAGGAAACTATCCTTGGCGGATGTACAAACCAAGGTCCGTGTGACCAGGTGGCCGTACAGTTGTTGCGTACAGCTTGCGTTAGCAATAACTGTAAAAACTTAGTTGGCAAACTCTCGAAACTGGAACTGGTGATCAAAGCTCAGGAGAAATTTATCGAAAACCTTGACCCTAACTCTGTAGAGTTCAGAACTGAGGCCCGTGAGCTAACCTGTCTTGTGGAAGCCCGAGATCGAGCTAAAACTGCTAAGGAGATTTTATCTTGAGCAATATGCTAGACGACTATTTCAGTGCATTGGAGCGCTTGAAATCAAATACCCCTTTACGAGTGCAGAAGGGCAGCAGCATAAATAATGACAACGTATCCTTGGAGGCGGGCCGTAAAATAGGCTCGATAAAAAAATCACAGGGCAGTTTTTCATGACTTAATAGAAGCATTGACACCGCAGCAACTGAGCAGTCGAAAATGGTCGATGCCAAACTACATAAGTTATCCGGGTGGCTCAAGGCCGAGACGACTAAGCCGCGTAAGCAGCGACGTAATTTGAAGCAGATCCATGAGGATGTGAAAGAGCTGGGCTATGAGGGGTCATACGACCGCGTGGCGTCGTTTGCCAGGCAGTGGAAGGCGGGTCAAACGGAATGGGTCAATTCTGCGAGCAAACGAACAAGCAGGCCATTCCACTCTACTTGGCCAGAATATTTTTGACCTATTCGGAAGAAGCCCTATCCTGTAGTCATGTAGCTACGTTGGGCGAGGACGAAAAAGATGGGGTCAACCGTAAAGAAACCTCTTGCCAGGCGTTGTGAGCGCACGCGAGCTGTTGCCTATGTCCGAATGTCGACGGACAAACAGGTGTACTCAACTGCGAACCAGCTTGATCGCATCCAGGACTACGCGCAAGCTCAAGCTCTCGATGTAGTTCGAGTCTATGAAGACGCTGGAAAGAGCGGCTTGACGATTAACGGCCGACCTGCCTTGAGCAAGCTGATGAGGGACGTGCAGAGCGGCCCCGACTTCAGCACAATACTTGTGTTCGACGTAAGCCGCTGGGGCCGCTTTCAGGACATTGATGAGAGCGCTTATTACGAGCACCACTGCCGAAGAAACGGCGTGACTGTGACGTACTGCGCTGAACTTTTTGAGAACGACGGCTCACCGTTTAGCACAATTATGAAGATGCTCAAGCGGGCAGCTGCGGCCGAGTTTAGTCGTGAGCTATCAGCCAAAGTTTTTGCGGGTCAATGCCGACTCATTCGCATGGGTTACAAAACTGGGGGCGGGGCGATCTATGGTCTACGCCGGCTCCTCTTGAGCAGCGAGGGTATTCCCGTAGGCTTGCTCGAACATGGCGAATGGAAAGCTATACATAACCAACGCGTGATTCTGGCGCCTGGCCCAGAACACGAAATCGCTGTCGTGAATTTGATCTTCAAGTGGTACGCCGAGGACGGGATTGGAGACCGGCGAATCGCTCGGCTTCTGAACTCTCAGAACGAGCCTTCTAATTATCCCGGGGGATGGACGCCGGACATCATCAGATCCATGCTTAAGAATGAGAAGTACATAGGCAACTTAATATTCAACAAGGCTTCGTTCAAGCTCCGACATACCGCCGTTCGAAACCCGGTCGAGGAATGGGTCCGATGTGATGGCGCTTTCCCCGGCATTGTTCCTTTGGCCCTTTTCCGCTCGGCCCAACTCGAGCGATCCGCGCGACACAGGCGCTACACCAAGGCAGAACTCGCGACTATTGTTGCTCGAATCTTCAAACGGCATGGCCGCATCTCAAGCTCTCTCATAGATCAGGATGAGAATGCGCCGACGGCTCGACTGATCGCTCGGCGCTTTGGGACATTGTCGAACGCCTACGAACACGCACGGGTGCCTCATGCGGTGAACAACGACTGGTTGATCGTCCGCAGACGGACGTATTCGATCAAAGACGCGCTACAGGCAGAAACAGAATCCCTGATTAGATTGGCAGGTGGCACTTGCGAACGGCAGTTCATTCCATATCGCTTCCGATTGAACGGAGTGTTCACCGTCGCTATCCGTACCATCAACTGTAGGCATGAGCGCGAGCACGACTACTATCGATGGCGCACCGAGACGCCGAATGCGCTCGGAGTAGACTTCGTGGTGGCAGCTCAGCTAGACCGTACAAACACGAAGATCGTAAGATACTTCCTATTCAGTGCACCAGACTTCGAAGGCAAGCACATCGCTTTCACCGAAAAGACAGTCGTTGGCTTCACTAAGTACGCCAAAAACCGGCTATCTGAGTTTTTCGGCCTAGTGTGATCGCGGTGTTGACTGGTCGGATATAGGCGTGGCGACGGGTTTTGTAAGCCTAGCGCGACGGACGGACCGGAAAATCCAAATTGCCACCCCGAGGAATTCTACGCCTCTCCCTTCGGACCAATATGAGATCTCTCTCTACGAAGATCTCTTCGAACAAATGATGACCGTCTTCCCAAACACAAAACCAAGTGGAGTTCAGCCAGTGATCTGCCGGCGCCTCGTCAGCACTCCCAATGATTAGCATTTCGTAACCAGCGCCCGCAACCCGAACTATGTCGCCCGCGTCCAACTTGTACATTAGAATCCTTATTCTAGGTTATGGACAACATTAGGCTAACAGCTGAGCGACAAAAAACCAAGCCAGCAGCATGGAGTAAGACTATCCGGCGGTCCGCGTCCCGCTACCATCAATCCCTAGAACTCACGACGACGATAAAGGGGCATTACGGGGGGGGGGCCTTACCAACGGCGTAATGTAATCATGGATCACGTCGCCGCAGCACTCAAGACGGGCTGAGCGGACGCTTACCCTGCGCCCAGGCCGCCACATCTTCGTCGAAGAGATTGCTCATGGCGTCTTCCTCGTGAAGTTAGACTAGAGCATGGGGAAATAAGTTCAGAGTGCTCCGCGCACCTCAGGATGCCGGGTCAAATTGAAAGACACGTAACTCTTGCTCACAACGGCAAGCCTTGGCAATGCGCGCCGCCCACGCAATAGCATCGTCGCGTGAAGCCAGTTCGAGCCCGGTAAGCCACTATCCTGCGACGGCGCCCAAGGATAGCCGCCCTCTGCCACGGCGCCATCAGCTGAAACCAACACCGGCGGCACACTTTCATCGATACCACCGCCCAAGACATAAACGCCCGCCAGCTTATCCTCCTCGATCACCGCATGCGAATCGCGAACGACCGCCTCCCAGTCACCATCCGCCACCACCATCGCCGCGCTGGGGGAACGAAATCAGATATTTAGACATAGTGATCCTTGTTGAACAGCGGCGCGATGTAGCCCCCTGCCTCCGCCTGCGCGACAAATTGCTGGCGACAGCCGCAGCGCGGCCTGAAAATGCTTTCTGATGGACAGGCTGGCGACAAATCCCGCCTCTTGCGCGACCACTTCAATCGATGCGGTACTGCTTTCCAACAGGCGCCACTACTTCTTCGATACGAAACATCCCCGGGCCCGTCCAGGTAACTGCTTTGAACGACCGATTGAGAATACCTTTCTCATTGAGCTCTCGCAGCACTTCAGCGGGAGGCCAGCCAGCCGGTTCATCAACGAAGGCGAAGCCCTCATCAATGAGTCGCGCCACCACCGAGGCGAGTTCGACATCGTTAGTGAACTCGAACTGGGAGACCTGTTCACCAGACGTATGCACGCGGCCATTTTGAATCAGTGACACGTATTTCATAAGGCATTCTCAACCAGGTCAGCTAACTTGCTGAAAAAACTGATCGCCAGGTGTATGTCGTCTTGCGTGTCCCCATCCCACTCTTCGATAGTCGCCAACTCTTCTCTCAGACTGTCGATGCGCGCATGGATCTCGGCCAACTCGGCAACGCCGCACTGCGCCACGATGATCGGGAGTTTCGCATCAGGAATGCGCTCCCACGGCTGCAGTCCTTCTTTCGCCTGAAGTAAAAGATTTTGTAAGTGGCTCATATGATATCAGCCGTTGTCAGCGCGGCCTGATTGAATGAATTGTCGTAAAAATTGGGCTCATTGGAAAGTGAGTACGCAAGCTGCCGCTTCAGAACCCAATAAGGCATTGACTTGGATGGAAGCAGCAGGCATCAAGTCCGCGTACTCGTCCGATAGATACGCGATTACCGCCTCATCCTCCCAAGGACCGAGCGAGGTCTTGAAGCCGGTGTACCGGTACTGTATCTGGCGCCATGAACTGAAACGTTCCTTGGACACCAGCATCGCAGATTCAGTGTAAATAATATGTAGTTCCATAAACCGAGGCTGAGGTCATCGCTACGCGACAAGAATAGGCCCCACGATTGCGTGGCCTGAAGAATTAAAGAATCTACCGCCAGCGAATCCATGAGGCTGGCGCTCGATATACGCTCGCGCGCTGGCAACAGAAACTTCAGCCATACTCTCAGGGACAACCTGAACGCGCCACCAGCGTCCGGAGCGGCTGTACTGTGGTTCTTCAATCAGATACGTCAGCCACACAGCGCCGCACCGTTTGCATGTCGACAGAGAGACCTCTGCGCCGCGTGCATCCTCACCATTCTCGACGGTATCGTAATCCGTAAAATAAAATGGTGGACGCTGACATTTACATGAAATCTGCACCACGGTTCCTAACTTGAAAACAAGCGACAGCTAAAACTTGCAGCACAGACTGATCGGTTAAGCGTCATTTGTAAATGAGTTTTCCGGAGAATTCACATTGAGCGCCATGGTGGTCCGAGCAGTTGTCTTCGGACACCGTGGCCGTTTTACCTGATTTATCAGTTTAACGGTAATCACGCATTGCCCCTCTCGCGTAACAGAAGGTTTGTATGGGCGAATTTCCAGTGACTTATCGTCCGACGTGCCGACTCCAGAAAATGAGCCGCTACATCCGGGAGCGCCAACGAAGATTTCAGCAGCCACTGCCTGGTCCTTATCCCCTACGGTAATGCTCCGAAGGGACATGTTCCAAGGTTGGGAAGCAGAGTACTCGTGCCGCAGGTGTTGCAGCAGTGGGTCTACTTGTGCCGACCCGCACGCCAAACCAAATGAGCATTCTGCAAGCAGATTTCGAGATTAAACACTGACACTCCTAACGTAATAATTTCCTCCGCGCAACGGCGAGAGAGCGCGCAATGCTCAAGCTTACCAGCAGTTTAGCAAATCACGAAACTCCACAAAATTACCCTGTTGGGGTCTGGGCCGCCCGGCTACGCTCGATTGCCACTGACATGGATCAGCGTCTAGACGGTGCTGACGTTACGCTTACCTTGTAACTCCCAGTCGGCATACAACTCGCTTCGCCAAACGCGCATACCAACCTCCGGTTATGGTGACTTTCAACGATTGTAACTGGCTGATTCTGCAATTGTGAACCCGACAGCACAATGTTTGACACTACTCAATATGTAACCGCCAGAACGCGAAATACTTTTGACAAGGCGTTGCACACCCCGTCTTTATTACTTTTCTGAAAGACCACATGGCAACTATGACTCCCGCATGTGACAAACAAATATTGCTGATCGCGGAAACACTGAGCAAACTGCTAACGCGACACGGCGACAAGAATGACCTAGTCGATATCCAGACCGAACTCATCATGATCTCCGTTCGAGCGACCGATGATGAATGCTCTCGAGATATACGGAGCTTAATGCATCATCTGATAAAACAGATGAGAGTGCGCATAGACTTGCGGCCAAAATAGCCAGTGCTCGTACTGGCCTTGAATGGACGCGAGGCCGGTAGCGACACGTGACGGCATACGGCCAGAAGCGGACGTGGGAAGTGAAGTGCATCTAATGGAGAACCAATGTCTCGCGTGAACAAAGTACGGCTGGTAGGCATCGCCTTCATCTCCGCGACAATATTGGCATTCCTGTCAGTCTATGTCGAGCGAGTAGGTCCCGAATTGGCACAGTATGGCGATTCGGACTTCAGGCCCGTACTAAAAGGTGGCTTTCCGGTTGCGTACTTGTTCGATATGCCAGGCGTTTCGGTGGTGGGGAAACTCTCATTTGGTGAAGACATTCTGCGCGGAGGCATTTTGGTTTTCGACATCGCTGTCTATTTCGCGATTGTTTTACTAATCATGGTGGTTCTCTCTCGTCGTTGGTCAGCCAGAAAAAAAGCTGCAAGCGGGGCCAGGCTGTAACTTTTCTCCCCCAAAGTCCTCTCTGGAACGTCTTCGGTCTGATGTGAGAATTGGTGAATTTTGCAACTAAGCAAGCTGCTATCCTAGCAGCGCGGCTGCCGCGTTCGGCCAAAAGCAGTCACACGGAGATGCCCTACTGATTTAGGCGCAAATAATCGTCTTCTGACCGAGGCCGAAATACGTCTTTTTGCCTGCTGTCTCAAATTTCAGCGATTCTCCAATAGAGAGAATTTTATTAATGCCCTTCAGGCGGATGTCCTTATCCTGCGTTTCGAACTTGGAGCATTCGCCGACGAAGAATCGAAATTCCTTCTGATAGGCAAACTCCGAATCCTTCACGGTAAGGGAGCGCTTCATAGGATCATCCGAATATTGAACCGGGCCGTAGCGAACTGATGCACCAGTGGCCTGTTCAAGCATAGCGGCATAAGTCGCTATGTATTTTCCAGGCATCAAGACGAAATAAGGGCCGAATTCGTTCACCAATTGCTGTAGTGACTCTTCATAATAGTTATCGGGGCCAATAATGGACCACGATTGCATCCAAGCGTCTTCCTGCTCATCTATCGGATACATTAGAAGAGTTTCCACGTCTGTCATATCCATTGGGACACCATCGCTTGATATAGTCGGCATTTCATGACCTAGTGTCTTACTCCAATGGCCAATGCAGGACTCGTGCCTATCGCCTCTGCCCGGATCTTCCTTGTTCCTGAAATAATGAGGGGTTCGCAATCGCATTTCGCCGTTCCTCGACGCCAAGTACCATCGTTCTTCAGAGATCAACCTGATAAGAGCTAAAACCCTTTGGCTATTGTTGCTGTTCCGATCCATGACGCTGCCCTTTAATTTAGTTGAATGGCGTTAAGTGACGCCGGTCCAACAAGTATATGCGCGTAGGAAGCGGAGAAGTGGGAGAAGCATGACCGGCAGGGTGCGATCGACCAGATATGCAGCCTGGCTCAACAGTTCGGCATACCGCTGCCTACGCTGTTGGCCATGCGCGAGAAGCGCAAGTCTCGCAAGGCGACGACCCCGGGTAATACATACAGAGACCCTGCCGACGCGCAAAATACCTGTACGGTACAATCCCCCGAAACCAACTTCTGCTTTCGGCCAAAAGCGGACTGTCGCTGTCCGGCAAGCCCGTAGTAGCGAACCTGTGGGCCAGTTGGTGCCCGTCGGCCGTCGAGAGACGACGGTCTTGGCCAAAGCGCAGGCAGGGCGTGGCGATGTCGTCTTCATCTTTGCTAATCAGGGTGGTTTTGCCCCGGCATTCAAATGCTGTCTTTCCCAAAAAAGCATGGTCCTGCAAAATGTTCTGATCGACCATATTGGCGCCATGGCGCGCTAATCAGGGGCGCGCGGCTTGCCGACAACACTTTTTTTCAATGCCAAGGGGACCAGCCAGTCAAACGCCGCAGGGGCGAGCTATCGCCGGCGACCTTGGCCAAGCATCTCGACAAGCTAGCCGTTCGGCGACAGCGCTGTCGGCCATCAGCATCGCGATGCCGTGGCCAAACGCAACGACCTCGATCCTCACGTTGTCGGCGCCTAGGTCATCCTGCGCATTACAAGTATTGTTGAGCGTCAGATTCCGTTTCATGGGGTTGGCGTCGCTCCCCTGGAAGACGACCCGCCATGCGGTGGCAGTCCCTGCGGCTGCAGCTCCAGAAAGGGTTCCAAGTGCACCGGGCGCTGCCAGGGCAAGCGATTGGGTCACGACCGCCCCGCGCGATGGTGCGTTATTGTCCATTTTGTCTAGGAATCGTTACCGCCGCCGTGCGACGCGCTGCACGCGGTACCTGAATATACTGAAACCCGCCGCAGGCCCACAATCCGGCGCTCATTATTTCTGCCAGCCCCACCTGGCAAAGATCGCGCTGCCTTGCGGCGATTGCAGGAATGCGATGAACTGCTTCGCTTGCGGGTTGGCAGCGCCATGCTCAGTCAACGCCACGCCGGTATCGCGGTAAATCGCATAATCAGGTTCGATTGGCACGACGTCGGCCAGGCGCGGGTTCGACACCTGCCAGATATTCCAGATAAGCCACGCGTCGATGTCGGTGCGCGCGGTCCAGGTACCGCGCGCGCTCGCGCTGTTGGGTGCGTAACTGGCAATATTTGCGCGTACCTTGCGCACCGACTCCATGCTGCCTTTGCGGCCAGCCATGTCTTCCCAGACGCCGTTCTGGCCGGCACCGTTGACCACCAACAGGCGCACGCCGGGCTGCATCAGGTCGGCCACGCCGCGCAGGTGCTTGGGATTGCCGGGACGCACCAGGATCGCCAGGGGACGCATATATAGCGGGGTAATGCTTGCCTCCTGTATCTTGCCGCCCATCGCTAACGTAAAGTCCGTCATCATCGTTTCCGAACCGCTGTAGATGATGTCCGCATCCTGTTTTGCGTGGTCGACCAGCTCGGCGTGGGGCCAGCCGTGACGGTGACTTTGATGCCGTTCGCGTGCTCGAATGCCGCCGCCGCCTCTTTCATCGCAGGAGCCGGTCCACCCGGGCCGTACACCAGCAACGGCTGCTGGGCACACGCGATACCAGCGGTGAGCGAGACTGCAACAACAAGGCTGCAGCGCGCCGCGGTCAAATAGTGATGTGATGTCATGGCGTTTTCTTTCGTTTTTGGAAAATGGATGGCGTACTTCTACGTCCTTAAACACCCAGAAATTTGATCAGGGCGAAACTGATGACACCAAGGCCGAGCAGCGAAAAAATGACAACCCCGGCAACCTTGCCGCCGGCACGCAGGACAGCGCGGGCATCGACGCCGAGGCCGAGCGCGGCCATCGACATAATGGTGAAGAAATTGGCGGCAACGTGCGCTGGCGCCAGCGCTGCCTGCGGAATCCAGCCCAGCGAGCGCAAGCCCAGCAATGCAAGGAAGCCGACGATAAACCACGGCACCAGGTGCGCGACGTTCAGGCGGGCGCCTCCCCGTCCGCGCCCTGTCAAGGACAACACCAGCACGACCGGGCCCAGCATCAACACGCGCACCAGCTTGACCAGGGTGCCAATGTGCACGCTGGCTGCGGACACCGAACTCGTTGCCGCCAGTACCTGTGGCACGGCATACACGGTCAGCCCGGCAAACACGCCGTATTGAACCGGCGTGAATGACAACAGCCCGACTAGCAACGGCAACCCGAGCACCACCACCACACCCAGCACCGCCGTAAAGGCGATGGAGGCGGCCACGTCCTTGCCATCTGCGTCGATCACTGGGGCCACCGCCGCAATCGCCGAGTTGCCGCAAATTGAATTGCCGCAAGCAATCAGGATCGCCATCTTTTTCGGCAGACCGGCGCTGCGGCCCAGGAAATAACTGAACAGAATTGCCAGCACGACTACCCCGGCAATGCCGCCGACCAGTCCCATGCCGTTTTCGAGCAGCGCGCCGGCGCTGACGGATGCGCCCAGCAGCACCACGGCAATTTCAAGCAGCAGCTTGGCGCCCATATGGATGCCTGGCTCGAACCGCTGATCGAGACGGTGCACGGTGCGCAGTCCGGTTCCGAGCAAGATCGCCAGGACCAGGCTTTCAAGCCACGCGCGTCCGAACAGATGGGCTTCTACAGCTTCCAGCCCATACGCGGCCAGCGTGACGGCGCCGCACAGTAACAGGCCGGGTACAAATGGAGCGCATTTTTGATAGTGGGATGTCATGGTCGACTCTCGTTCAGATATTTAGTGCATGCATTATTGAACGGCGATTTCGTTCGGTCCATCGTATAATTAATGACAAATCATTAGATTGGATCGAACGATGACATTGGACCAGCTACGCATTTTTGTTGAAGTCGCACAACGCCAGCACCTTACTCAGGCGGCTTCCGCGCTGTTTCTATCCCCGTCTGCCGTCAGCTCATCGATCAAGGCCCTGGAAGAGCGCTATGGCACGGCACTGTTCCATCGGATAGGACGGCGCATCGAACTCTCCGACGCCGGTTTGATTTTCTTGATAGAAGCGCAACGCACGCTGGCCAGCGCGCGTGCAGCGGAAAACACGTTGTCGGAGCTGGGCCAGATGCGGCGCGGCACGCTGGCAATCCACGCCAGCCAGACCATCGCGAGTTACTGGCTACCGCGCTTGCTCGTGCAATTCAGTCAAACCTACCCGGCCATCGACCTCACCCTGGAAGTGGGCAATACCGACAGCGTGGCGCAGGCCATCCTGCTGGGTGGCGCCGATCTCGGTTTCATCGAAGGCGATATCGACGAACCCTCCCTGGCCATCGAAGCTGTGGGGGAGGATCAGCTCGTTGTCGTGGTAGCACCCGATCATCCATGGTCCGCCGGGGTGCCGCTGGCGGCTGCCGACCTGGTGCAGGCGCAATGGATTTTGCGCGAAACCGGTTCCGGCACGCGTTCGGCGTTTGAGAAAGCGCTGTCGGACATGGGCGTGCCGGTCGCCGCAATGCAGGTTGCTCTCAGCCTGCCGTCCAACGAGGCGGTGCGCAGCGCGGTGATGGCCGGTCCCTTTGCCACCGCGATTTCCGAACTGGTCGTGGCATCGCATGTTCAGGCGGGCCTGCTGGCGCGCGCGGCGCTGGTCCTGCCGGCGCGTGGGTTCTCGATGCTGCGTCATCCTGAACGCCATCGCAGCCGTGCGGCGCTGGCATTTGAAGAATTGATGAACACAAAAAAATAAATACAAATACATGGAATAAAAACAGGGCAATGACGTTTGCACCTGTAGCAAGCCCGTTTTTCAACCTGACCTGTACTGGACCGCACCCATGAAAACCACCCACCTGATGTTCCTGTTGGCCAGCACCATCGGCATCGCCACCACGGCTGTTGCCGGGCCTGCGCTGGATATGGCGCAAGCCCACTTCGCCGCCATTGGCGCCGGTGAACACGCCGCCATCGTGCATGATTACGCCGACAATGCGCGGCTGACCTGGGTTGGTGGACCGCTTGACGGCAGCTACGACGGTGCAGCCGCCATCGGCGCCGTATGGAGCAAGTTCGGCGCGATGGGCCCGCTGCGCGTCACCGTTATGGGCGCGTCCGAGTCGGTCAATCCGAAGGGTGCGACCGTCACGGCGGCAGTGCAATTCGACGGCAAGGCCTCCATCAAGGTGCGCTACGTGCTGACCTACCGCGACGGCAAACTGGTCAATGAAACCTGGCAGATCGATCCGAAGCTGGCCGCCAGCGCGATGTAATCACTGGTTCCATGAGCGTCCTGCCCCTTCTTCCCGGCGCGGAGTTGCTGGCGTGTGTCCCGCGGCTGCGGCGCTACGCGCGCGCGCTCGTGGGCGAGCGCGCCGCGGCCGATGACCTGGTGCAGGACACGCTCGAACGCGGCTGGGCCCAGCGCGCCGCGCTACAACCCGGCACGGACGCGCGCGCCTGGCTGTTTGCGATCATGCACAATATGCGTATCGATCAGATACGGCGCGGCGCACTGGTCACCGAGCCGCTCGACGATGATACGCCGATGCCGGCCCTGGCGGATCGCAGCACGGTCGGCATCCAGGTGCGCGAGATGGATGCCGCGCTGCGCCTGCTGAGCGAAGAACAGCGCGCGATCCTGCTGATGGTCGGGCTGGAAGACATGCGTTATGAAGAAGTGGCGTCGACGCTCGGCATCCCGGTCGGGACCGTCATGTCGCGGCTCGCGCGCGCCCGCGAAAAGCTGCGCAGCCTGATGGACGGCGGCGCCCGCGTGAACTCGTTGAAAGTCGTGAAATGAACCTGCCCGTGACTGAAGCCGATCTGCACGCGTACGTCGACGGCGTGCTGCCGGCAGCACGCGCTGCCGAGGTCGCCGCCTACCTGGCAGAGCGCCCCGAGGAAGCTGCGCGCGTGCGCGCCTACGCGGCCCAGAACGACGCCATGCATCGCCTGTTCGATCCGGTGCTGGGCGAACCGGTCCCGGCGCCCATGGCAGCGGCCACCACGCCGCAGCGCAACCGGCACTGGCAATGGCAGGCGCTGGCGGCGGGCCTGGCAATCGCGTTGGTGAGCGGTGGCGCCGGCTGGGGCTTGCGCGGCGCGGCAACTGGCCAGTCCCTGGCGCGTATGGAGCAGCAAGCGCCCGCGTATCAGCAGGCAGCGTGGTCCGGCCTGGCACACCAGGCCGCAATAGCCCATGCCGTGTACAGCCCGGATGTGCGCCGGCCAGTGGAAATTCGCGCCGACCAGGAAGACCAGTTGGTGACCTGGCTGTCGAAGCGCATGGGCAGCAAGATCCGTCCGCCGCATTTGGGCAAGCTGGGCTATGAACTGATCGGCGGGCGCCTGCTGCCCGGGGCCAGCGGGCCGGTAGCGCAATTCATGTACCACGACGGCGCTGGCCAGCGCCTGACGCTGTACGTGTCGACGGAGCAGGCGCGCAACAAGGACACCGGCTTTCGGTTCGCCAAAGAGGGCGACGTCAACGTGTTTTACTGGATCGACGGGAAGTTCGGCTATGCGCTGTCCGCAGCCGTCGACAAGGGCGAACTGGCACGGGTTGCCAGCGCCGTCTATGAACAACTGGAGGGACCGGTTTGAAATTTTCACTTTTTTTGGGCGCCATGCTCTGGTGCTGCACCGCCACAGTCTCGGCGCAGCATGCTGGCCACCATGGCGCGACTGCGCCGCCTGCCTCGTTTATCGCCAGTAGCGACAGGCCCTATGCGTCTCTCGCGGATGATGCCATGGCGATCATGGATGACGGCATGCGACGCGCGCCGACAACCGGGGACCCCGCGCATGACTTCATGAGCATGATGATTCCTCACCATCAAGGCGCGATCGATATGGCCAAGGCCATCCTGGTGCACAGTAACGACCGCGAACTGCGCAACCTGGCACAAGGCATCATCGTCGAACAACAGAACGAAATCAATGTAATGCGCGCCTGGTTGCAACGCTACCAGGCAGCCCACGGCGCAAGAGCCGATTCCACCAACGCAGACACCAGGAAAGACTCTCATGCAACTCACTGAATTGAATAAGCTCACCTTCGCCATGACGCTTGCGGTCGCTGCCATGGGTACTGCGCAGGCTGCGCCAGGCACACAGGACCGCGTCTATACAGCTGACCAGAACAGCAACACCGTTTCGGTGATCGATCCATCCACCAATCAGTTGCTGGGACAAATCCGGTTGGGTAATCAGCGGCCCGACATCCTGTCTCCTTTGTACAAGGGGCAAGTGAATGTTCATGGACTGGGTTTTTCGCCGGACCATAAAACCTTGATTGCGATATCGAATGGCTCCAATTCGGTGACCTTCATCGACACGGCCACCAATAAGGTCAAGGGCGTTACCTATATCGGGCGGTCGCCTCACGAAGGATTTTTCACCGCGGACGGTCGCGAAGTCTGGGTCGTGGTACGCGGCGAAGATTACGTCTCGGTCATCGATCCTGTCACCTTCAAGGAAAAACGCCGGATCCAGACAACAGGTGGTCCGGGCATGGTGATGTTCCATCCCGATGGCAAACTGGCGTTCGTGGTATCGAGCTTTAATCCTGTCGTCGATGTCATCGACATGAAAACATCCAAAGTGATCAAGCATATTTCTGTCACTAGCCCGTTCTCGCCGTTCTTGCAGTTCACGCCTGATTTCAAGGAAGTCTGGATGACGCACAAGGACGTTGGCAAGGTCACCCGCATCGACGTGGCGACGCTGACAGTCAAAGGCGTCATCGACACCGGTTTTATTACCAACCACCTGGCGTTCGGGAAGAACGCTGGCGGCGCAAGAGCCTACGTGACAGTGGGCGGAGAAAATGTCGTCAAGGTCTATTCCACCGGTGATCAGCCACAACTGATGGCGACGATACCGACCGGGGCCTTGCCGCATGGCGCATGGGCGTCGGACGACGGCAGCAAAGTGTACGTTGGTCTCGAAAACGGCGATGGTGTCGACGTGATCGACACCGCAAGCAACAAGGTCGTCGCGCATGTGGCGGCCGGCCAGGCGCCGCAAGCGCTTGTCTACGTGTCCCATGCCGTGCCCACCGGTGCTGGTACCAGCAACCTGGTGCCGCGTGTGAACGGCGAGTCGAGCAATATCGCTCTCAAGTCCCGCGGCGACGCCAAAGGATTCGTGGTCGTGCGCAGCCTGGGCGTGACCGATGCACTGGAAGTGTTCTTGTACAAACTGAAACCGGAGACTGTTTACAACGTCTACGCCGGTGGTCAGCGCGCGCCGGTGGGTCGCTTCAAGACTGACGGCAAAGGCATGGCGAACGGTACCGCCATTGGGCCCATGCGCGACGTGCGGCCGGGCCTGGCGCAGCAGCCGGCTGGCGCCAGCCGGATCCTGGTGATGGAGGGCGACACGCCAGCCGGAGCGGAGCAGGCAGCGCTGGCGAGCAGCGAGTGACGTCTGGCGTGCCGGTGGCTCCCTTGCTGGACGATGTAGCCGAACTGGCACGCCGCGTCGAACTGCTGTCTCTTCCCCATGTGGTCGCGCTCAACCAGTGGGTCGACACGCACGCAGCCGTCCGCGCGCTGCCGTACTTCGATCCGCTGGACGGCGGCGCCGATGCGTCCATTCTCATCTTGCTGGAAGCGCCGGCGCGCCATGCGATGCGCCCGCGCTTCGTCTCGCGCGACAATCCTGGTCCTGCGCAGCGCAATCTTCAACGTTTCCTGGCGCAAGCCGCCGTCGCGCGTGCGCGTACCGTGCTGTGGAATACCGTGCCCTGGCTGGCCGACGAGCAAGCTCCGCCGGCGCGCCTGGGTGTGGCGGCGGTACGCGCAGGCATCGCCATGCTAGGCGATGTGCTGGACCTCCTGCCATGCCTGCGGGTGGTCGTGCTGGCCGGACGCACGGCCCGCCAGGCCCACGCTGCCATCGAGGCCAGGCGGCCGGGCTTGATCGTACTGGAAATGCCTCATCCGAGTCCGCTATCTGTTTGTACGTCGCCAACTGTGGCCCCGCAAATCGTCGCGACACTGGCGCGCGCGGCGCAACTGGCGCGCTGAACGTTGGCCTTCAGGGCCGGTTCATCGACGCAATACAGGGAGAGACGAACAGGTTGCCACGGTAAGCGCCGAGCGCGGTGCGCCATGCGACAACCAGCCACAGGCTTGCCAGTACCACTACCAGCGCGCTGCCGAAGACCTCGAAGAACAGCGAATCGAGCACCTTCGCCAGACGCAGCGTGGTGACCGCGAATACGCCGAGCGGAAAGGTATAGCCCCACCAGCCCAGGTTGAATGGAACGGCTGCCCTGAAGTAGCGCAGCGTAATCAGGGTTGCCAGCATCATCCACCACAGGCCGAGTCCCCAAAGCAGCAGGCCGCTCACCACGCCCATCCCGTTGGCCACGTGGCCAACCTCGGCCAGGCCAAACGGCGCCAGCGTCGCCGGCGCGGCGGCGCCGAGCACCAGCATGCCGAGCGCGCCGGTGCCCACTGGCCCGAGCGCCAGCCAGCTTGATGCCGCCATGCTTTCGTGCGGCAGTTTGTGCAGGGCCATGCGTAATAACAGAATCGCGAGAATGCTGAGCGCCACTGGCACCGAGTATGCCCACAGCACGTAGCCGGTGATCAGGACTGTGAAGCGCGCGCCACCATCCTGCAGGTGCGGCACAAGCAGCCCGGCGCTCGCCGCTGCAACCTCGGCAGCGACGACCGGCAGCAGCCAGACCGCCGTCATTTGGTCGATGCTGTGCTGCTGGCGCGTGAACATCAGGTAAGGAATGAGGACGCCGCAAGCAAGTGCCATGGCCACATCGATCCACCACAAAGCTTCGGCCACCGCGACGGCGGCGGCGCCCCAGCGCGACACGCCAAAGCTGAGAAATCCATTGATAATTGTAGCTAAGCCCATGGGAATGGTACCGAAGAACATGGAGACGGTCGCATGGCCGAACACCTGTTTCGCTTCGTCGAAAAACATGACCCAGCGCGCGCTGTACAGCGCGGCAAACAATACGAACAGCGCAATGTTAAAAAGCCAAAGTCCCTCGGCCAGGCGGGCCATTCCCGGGAGCGCGCCTGGAAGTTGGGCGAGCGCGAGCGACAAGATGCCGGTGCCCATCGTTGCCGCAAATGTGACTTTCCGAAATAGATGCGACGTTTTGGAAATTACTGCGACGACAGGGCATGAAGTAGCGAAATCCACCGCTTCTTGCTGAGTTACACTGGCGACGACGAACTTCTGCTTTCGGCCAAAAGCAGACCTTCGCACTGCTATTGTTGTTGCTATCCCTACCGCGCTCCAGCATATCGTAGCCAACGTACCAGCCGAGGCCAGCGGGATGGCGAAGGCGATCGCCGTGCCGATCGAGCGGCGGGATGGCCGGCGGCGCTGCACTTGTTTAGTTTCTTGGTCCATCGTTTGCTGCTCCCTATGTGTTTTGGTTTGGTGGTGCTGTGCACTGTGCCGCGCTATCGCTTGTTGTTGAACACGCCGCTGTTCGATTCAGCTTTTAGTGGCGATGGCGGCGGGCCCGACCATCTTGAGAATTTGGCCGTCGGTCCGTCGAATAGCAGGTGGACATCGCCCAGCGCGCCGCTGCGCTGTTTCCGGATCAGCGCTTCGGTGAAGCCGCGCAGCTCGGTCGCATCCGGCTTGTGCATTTCCGGCCGGTGGACCAGCATTACAACGTCGGCATCCTGCTCGATCACCCCCGAGTCGCGGAGGCCGGAGAGCATCGGGTGCTTGTCGACCCGGTCTTCGGATTTGCGGTTGAGCTGCGCCGGCGCGATGACGGTGACGCCGAGCTCCTTGGCCAGCGCCTTCAGGCCACGCGAAGAGGAGCCGACTTAGTCGGTGCGCTTGTCGCCGTCGCCGCCGGACATCAGGTCGACGTAGTCGACGATGATCACGTCCAGATCGTGCTTGCGCTTCCAGGCCTTGGCCTTCAGGCGCAGCTCGAGCAGCGTGATCGCCGGAGTGTCGTCGATGGCGTAGCGCGCGTCGTCCAGTCGAATGCACCCGTGCGAGATACCGTCCCACGCGGCCTTGTCGGCGTCGTCGATCTTGCCCATCGCCTTTGGCCAGCGACACCTGGCCACGGTTCGCCAGCGCGCGGCCTGCCACCTCTTGGCTCGCCATCTCCATCGAGAACATCATCACGCTGTGCTCGCCGGCGATGCTCAGGCCGATGGGGCATCAGGCTGACAGGATGTTTGAGTAAACTTGTAAAATGGCAGTAGGTTGCCGTGACAATGTACGCACATTGCCGTCCAATTTAGATGTATAAGTTACCTAGGAGGCAGCCATGTACTACATATTTTTAAAACTCATTCTTCTTCTCTTTTTAGCTTTTCCAGTTCCACTGGTCAGCTGGTACGTCATCATCGACTTTCTATTCGAGAGCCTCGCCTTACTATGGCTCACTCCCTTCATGCTCATGGGATGCCTCGCGGCCCCCTACTCGGGATACCTTTTGGTTCGACGAGATCTGACGACAAAGCAGCGGAGGTTCGGCCTCGTGACGTATGCAGTGGTTCTAACGGCAATGATGTTCATGTTAACCGTGTTAAAGCGCCCCGTGGAAAGAGCAATCGCACTCTGGATGTAGGGCGCCGCTATTGCGCGTCAGTCCGGTCCGGGCTGCTGGTTCGCCGGCAGCATGTCCCAGCCCAGCTGGCGCCGGATCTCGGCCGGCGTGGGCGGCGGGTCATCCGAACGCGTGCGCGAGTCCATGTAGTCGCGGACCAGCTGCTTGCTTGAGTTGAGCGCTTGGGTCATGAGTTGTATCAATCTCTCTAGAGTAGAATAGATATTTTTCTAACAACTCAGTCTTAAATATGAGCGACTATTTCACTGAACTCTTCATTGATGATCTAGCGGCATTCGCAGCCCTCCATGAAGGACTATTAACGCACGGATATGTCACCGATGACACTGCCCCTTTTATGAGCCGTGTAGGTCACAACAGTCTCACCGAGCAGCGATACAAGAAGATCTTCGAAAAGCACTATCCGTCGCAGCGCTCTGGTGTGGAAGCAGCTGTCTGCGCATTTGATATCGGCAATGGATTCCCGTCCTTCTACGTCGCCTACGATCAGAAGCAATTTGAGGGCAGAGAAGAGGTGGAGCGCGAACTAAAAAGGATCGGCGCACTGAAATAGAAAAAGCCACCTCTAGGGTGGCTTGCTCCCGCGACAATCGGTGCGCGGTAAACTTTTTCAAGGCGAACGAAGTACGCCTATGCATTGCTGGTGATAGAACACATGACCACATACAAGCACATGTGAAATATCCTCTAAAACTGTGCCCACTCGGAATCCGCTTTAGCCGATGCCGACGCGCGGGGCGAAGTACGTGCAATGAGAACAGGACGACGCGCCGAGACGGAGTCCGGACTTGCAAGGACGTGTAAGAAATTCTGTGTGTGCGGGGCCGGGTTTTAGTTAATCGCGTTCGTGAAGCGTTCGCCAAACATGATGGCAAACTGATTGGCCGCCAGCTTCCAAGTCCGCTGCGGCATCTTCCAATCTTTTTCGATATTGCGCAAGGCCAGGAACAGCAGTTTGGTCGCTGCCTCGTCGCTGGGGAAGTGCCCACGGTTCTTGACGATCTTCCTCAGACGCATATGCAGGCTCTCGATGGCGTTGGTGGTATAGATAATGGTGCGCACCTCCGGCGGGTAGGCAAAGAACGGAATCACCTGCTGCCACTGGCGCCGCCACATGGCTGCGACGGTCGGGAATTTCATCCCCCACGGCCCCGCCTCAAACTCGTCCAGCGCCGCTGCAGCCAAGTCGGCATTGGCGGCTTGGTAGACCGGCTTCAGAGCCGCCGCCAGTTCTTTGCGGTCCTTCCACGACGCCAACGTGGTCGAGTTGCGGATCAGGTGCACGATGCAGGTCTGGATTTGTGCCTGAGGATAGACGGCCTCTATGGCCTCAGGGAAGCCGCGCAGGCCGTCAACGACGGCGATCAGGATATCGTCCAGCCCACGGTTCTTGAGCTCGTTAAACACCTTCAACCAGAACTTGGCGCCCTCGGTCTGCTCGATCCACAGCCCCAGCACTTCCTTGCGGCCGTCAGCGCGTATGCCCAACGCCAGGTAGACCGCCTTATTCTTGACTGTGCCTTCGTCGCGGATTTTCAAGCGCAGCGCGTCGAAGTAGACGATGGGATACATCGGCTCCAACGGACGCTGCTGCCACTGGGTCACTTCCTCAATGACCTCGTCCGTGATGGTCGAGATCAGCATCGGCGACACCTCGGTGCCGTACAACTCCAGCAGATGTCCCTGGATCTCGCGCACGCTCATGCCGCGCGCATACATGCTGATCACATGATCATCGAAGCCCGGCATGCGCCGCTGGCCTTTGGCCACCAATTGCGGCTCAAAGCTGGACAGCCGGTCACGTGGAATGTCGAGGTGCAGCTCTCCGCCCGGTGCCAGCACCTTCTTGGGCGTGGTGCCGTTTCTATGATTCTTGCTGGTCGCGTCCTCGTTGGCCAAGTGATGCGTCAATTCGGCCGCCAGCATTCGCTCCGCCAGCATCTTCTTGAGCTGGCCAGCTAAGCCAGTCTCACCGAGGATCGACTCGGCGTTCTTGTCCTGAACCTGGGCCAGCAGTTGGTCGATCAGCTCAACTGGGAATGGATATGGCTCTTTCTTTTTGCGAGGTTTCTTCGTGGTCATCGTGTCGGTCATGGAACATCCCTTTCGGTATTATTTCATGACCCCGGTTCACACAGAAATTCTTACAGGCTCACTTGCAACCATTGTCAGCTGACGCGACCTCTTTACGGCGGACCGCGCGTTACCATTTTGCACATGCTCACCGCCCAACACGAATTTTCCAACGACCCCTGCAAGTTCCACAGCCTGGCCTTGCAAGGATTCTGCTGCAGCAGCTGACTCCTCGACTAAAGCCGCATTTTGTTGGGTTACCCCGTCCATTTGCATAATGGCTTGATTAATCTGCTCGATTCCCAGACTTTGCTCCCGACTGGCCGCTGTAATTTCCGTGATGATATCGCTCACACGCCGTACACTATCGACCACCTCGTTCATCGTAGAGCCAGCCTGATCAACTAGCTTCGATCCCGAGTCCACTTTTGATACTGAATCGCTGATCAGCGTTTTTATCTCCTTAGCCGCCGCTGCGCTGCGCTGCGCAAGGTTGCGCACCTCGGTAGCAACAACCGCGAAACCACGCCCTTGCTCACCTGCGCGCGCGGCTTCGACGGCCGCGTTCAGAGCCAAGATGTTCGTCTGGAACGCTATGCCGTCGATTACGCTGATGATTTCAACGATTTTCTTTGACGACTCGTTGATCGCTCCCATGGTGCTGACCACATCGGCGATCACTGCGCCGCCGCGCGTTGCGACTGCAGATGCAGCAGTAGCCAGCACGTCGGCCTGACGAGCGTTATCGGCGTTTTGCTTCACCGTACTTGTCATTTCTTCCATCGAAGAAGCGGTCTCTTCTAGCGAACTGGCCTGCTCTTCCGTCCGTGATGATAGATCTAGATTGCCAGCAGCGATTTCCTGCGACGCTGTAGTCATGGTTTCAGTACCAGAACGCACCTGGCTGACGATCTTCTGAAGGCTCTCGTTCATGTCCTTCAGAGCTTTTAACAGCATGCTAGTTTCGTCCGTACCACTCACTTTAATCTGACTGGTGAGGTCGCCGGCAGCTACCGTCTGAGCAATTTCCACAGCACGAATGATAGGAACTGTGATGCTGCGGGTAATCAGCATGGCGAGGACCGTGCCCAGCAGAACGGCGGCTATCGAAAGGCCGATCACAATATTTCTGGCAAACAGATAATTGGAGTCGGCCTCCAATGTCAATTCTTCGTTTTGCTTTCGCTCGGCTTTTATGAGGCTTTCAATACTCTTGCTCCAAGCTTTTTGAATCGAGCGCAAATCTCCCATCAACAATTTCACCGCATCGGCGTTCTGGTTCGCGAGCCCTAGCTCCTGAATTTTTTGAATCAGCGGTTGCGCCGCCATACTGCGCTCGCGAATCTCTGTTAGGAATTTCGCCTCGTCCTCCTGAACTCCGTATATCTTAAACGTTGCAAGAAGCTTTTCCTCAGCTGCGTTATAGAGCTTAAGTTGCTCGGAGACACGGTCAACCTCCGGTTGCATCTGCGCCGGATTCTCCAGCAAGACAATATTGCGCAGTGCGATCATGCGATCATCAAGACTCAACTTCATATCCGACGCTAGATTAGCTTCGACGTCGTTCGCCTTCGTAATCTCCGTCATAGCGTCGTTGATCGCCGCCATTCGGGTTAGCCCAAGTACCGCCACGCCTACAAGCATGCACAGCACAACGGCAAAGCCCATAATGAGCCGAGTGCCGATGTTTAAATTTTCGAGTTTCATTAAGCTGCTCCTGTCAAAGGAAGATTCTTTAAGGACCGATCGCTCTGAGACGTATTCGGTTAAAGCATTGCAGCGGCGGGGATAGGCCGAAATAAACGAGGTGTCGCGGAGCGGCGACTGTGGTCAGGCAAGACTTGCCATCGAAATTAGGGTGAGCATGTAGTGCGGGATTTGGCAGTTCAGCTCTAATGTGTGACATTCTACGCTAATTTCTCAATGGAAACACATCCTTTCCAAAATGGTAGACTTCATCCGCGCCGCATGGCCTCCGCTTCCGGAAGCCCCCACCGCTGACCTCAAACCTTCCTTCCTCGATTCAAAATAGTACGGAAGTGCAAATGTTTTTCCACAGCTTCGTTGCTAATTCGCCGCGCGTCTGAGCGGCCACGTCGACCAGCGACGCATTCAGGAAGCGCCATACGGTGGTCAAGCTGCAAGCGCGGTAGATCGCCCACACGTGCAGGCGCGCCATGCTATTGATCGCTGTGTTCGTGGCCTGCGAGATCCGGATGTCGTTGGCCTGTTGCGCCTCGCGCGGGTCGAGCCGCGCCCATCGCCCTCCCGCTCAGGCCGCGCATCGTCTTGGCGCCCAAGTCGCGATCGCTGTCGCCGGCCATCCAGTTCTTCTACAGCTCCAGGCAGGTCGACCGGATCAGGCTTCGTCCACGGATCCATGCGCAGCGCCGGCGCCGGCTGCTCCTCGACAAACCTGACGTCCGGCAGCCTGGTGGTCGCGCCGCGCCAGCCGAGCGTCAGCTTCGCGCGCTTCGCCTTGGTGGCGCCGATCTGTGCCAGCAGCTCGCTGTTATTGTCCATTGCGTTTCCCAAAAGTCCGCCCCGTAAAAGTCCAGACGATCACAGCCAGCCCGACAGAATAGAGCATGCAAAACGCCTGCGAGGAACGCCTCCTACACTTCTAAAGCTGCCCACCGCTGCCTCCCCGGTGACGAAAAGCACCCCAGCTAGGCGCTGGTGGCGAGGTGGCCGTGACATTCACGGACGGCCAGGTCCAACTGGCGATCTATCGGGTTGAAGGGCTAACTAGGGCAAACTGGGAACTGGGAACCGCGAAGCGCGGCTTTGGGACGGTCGGCGACGTTTGGTGACTAGCCGCTTTTTGAGCGGGAAGTTGCTAACTTAAGAGCCCTAGTCTGCCGGACGGCTGTCGAGCCAATCGCCGGCCTCGTGCGCCGCGTCGTGCCACGCCTGGTCAGTTATATAAGCCAGGTAGGCGCCGACGGCCGTGGGCCCGGTGGCACGGGCCAGCCACAGCGCCGTTTCGTCATCCCCGAGCGATTTCCACCAGGCGGCGCCGGTTGCCTCGTCCTGTTTAACGGGGAACACGCCTCCGCCCACTTCCACGCCATTCTCAAGCAGATATAAACGCCAGCCGCCGCCGAGATCGGCCTCGTGCGGCACGATCTGGAAGTCGTACCAGATGCTGTCGTCGTTCCGAAGGGGGAGGCGGCGGCCGGCCTTCAGTTCGGCGGCCAGCTGGGTGGTCCGTTGCCGTATGTCGCGAAACAGAGGGGTTTCCCGGCATTGCATCAGCTCGGCGTCGCGCAGGGTGATTTTGGCCGCGATGTGGGCGCGGTCATCGGCGGTCAGAGCGGTGTTATCGCCATCGTCGTCATGGTCTTTGAGCACGGTCATTTTTGGTCGTTGATCAGAGAATAGTTCCCAGCAAATTCGTGTGTGAACTCATTGTAGAAATTTATGGCAGGCGCGGTTTGAGCCGTTGCGCCTCCGGATTGATCGAGGAAGCACTCCCCACGCATGAACAAAATTGAACCTTTCATCTCAGCAGAAGAAATGTTCATGCCGTCAATAAATCCAGGTCGAGTGCGGATTTGTTCGTTAGCGAGGTCAAGCAGGTCTTGAAGCGGGAGCAATTTCTTAGTCATTCTGATTCCTTGGCAGCTCTCGGCCGGCGAGTCGGGCGCGTGTGGCGCGTTGATCTTAAGTGAGGGTGGCCTGGTCGCGTTGCCACTTCGTAAAAATTGATTTCGGCGTTGCGCAGCCCGAAGCCCCGGATCTCCTCGAGCGCGGTTTCGACCTTGGCGAAGGCCGTGTCGATACTGACACTTTCCATAATTAAGCGATCCGTAAAAGTTAAAAGTGTCAGACACTTTATAGCAAAGTGTCGAACGATGGCGAGCGTAGTGTGGTGCTCGATTAGACATAACGCTGTTCCACGCGGTCCGCGCCATTCATTCCGACAGGATGTGCAAATTGCACAGCTCATCTATAATTATTTCCATTACGACATGGGAGAAGGCTATGCGGGTCTGGCGCTGTGAACTGTTCGCGGACAAGGCCTTGACGATGCCATGCGTGGCAATCTATGTGAAGGCCGCCGATTTTATCGATGCCGTCGATCTCGTTAAGTTTTCGGCGTCCAGTTTCGCCATCGTGTGCTATCCGGCTTTGCCCGTCGAGGTGGAGCCATGAACGATGTCGTTCCCTCCTGACTCGCGCGTGAGTTCCATTCCGATAGGCGAAGCGGTGCAGCGATAGTGGCTCCGTGCGCGCCGGCCTTGGCGGTGGCGGTATAGTGCTATACCACCAATACACCAGGAGGCCATATGGAAAAGCAATCCTCGGCGGCGCGCGAAGCGTTTCAAGATATCGTGCAAGTTGTCGAAACCACCTCCACTGGCGAAGTGAACCGCCGTCTCGCCTTGGGCTGGGTGATCCTTGGCCTGTCGAGCAGTCAGTATATGGAAAGCACCTCGTTGCACTATCACCTTGGCTGGCGCGGCAATCTGGGTCCACCGCAATACCCGCCACTCGATCCCAACCCGTTTTAACCGGCCCCGCAACGAAGGCTCACTTGACTATGTATTTCTCCATCGATGGCCAGCCCCTCGATGACGACGTCGCTATCACGCACCGGCAGCAACTGGTTGACCAGGTTAACGCCATAGTCGGCGCCATGCAACAGGACTTCATCAGCGCACGCATGCCCTATGATGCGATCGTTTCCTATGTGCGATAGTGCAAATTCATGATCGATGCCGCCACGAAATGAAATCACTCATTAGCGTGCAGCTTGAGGTGCCAGCAAACGACACCCTTGTCAGCTTGGACGAATTGATCAGAGTTAGGGGCGAGGCGAGAAAACGGTTCGAAGACGCCGTCAATACGTCTGACCGCAAAGAGGCGGCGGCGGCCCGTGGCTTTGCAACAAGCTGCCGCCGTACTCTCGGCGCACATCAATCCTGGCGAAAGGCGTCGACGATTACGTTCCCCCTCCAATTGCTGGCAGCTGGCCCGTTATTGCAGTAACGTTCGGGTGTGGTGATTCCACGTGCCAATGTTTACCCTCCCCATTCTTGGATAGCCTCTACCAATGCAACTACCCCCGCGACCTGAAGCTGACATCAATACGCGAACAGTTGAAGACGCGTGTGAGCTCACCACACGCGCTACGACATTGGTTCACGCCAGCAGCATGTGGCTAAGTAATGTGGCAACCTTAGGTAGAGAAAGCCATGCGATGTCGGAAAGTTTTGCGCTTGCAGCCGCGCCTGCCCTCGACAATATTGACAAGGATAATCCGTGTGTCCCGCCATCGGCGTTACCCAAGTTTGTCGAGTTGGTGGCTCTTGGGCGAACGGTGACGCGTGCAATATCGCAAAATTCTGCAACATTATCTAACCTCCTTGGGAAGACTAGTGTTAGCTACTTGCCGCAAGCGGTGTGCGACGCTAACACGCTCATTACTCTCGACACTAAGTTCAGGAATATTTTCGCGCGACTGTCATTACTCGAAGCTAATCTTGGTCAAAAAGGGTTTGCCGCGATCCACAATGGCGTCACTTCTCTGCGAAATCAACACGATCAAAATGTATCGATCGCTTGTGAGACCGCGCGCGGGGTCGAAAAAATCCTAGCTAACACGATTTGCATTCTTAGGGTGCTGGAGTTTCTAGTATCTGACGTCCGGTAAGCACTACGCGAGGGCTCAATGACACCGTGTGCCGCTCACTAGCCGCACTTGGCGCAGCGGCCCAAAGCGCCGGCCGCAACCTTTGTCGATGCGTTTGTCATCAATAGATCGTGTCAAGTTCAGCCATCCGGGCGTTGCCAACGTCTACTGTATATACCTGGGTGCCCGCCGCGTCCGGCATGCCCCCGCGCCTGGAGATATCGCTTTACCTTCGCCTTCGCTTGACCATCATCGGAGGCCACCACCAGGAACTCGCCCAACTGGTCGGTTTCCTTCTCCTTACGGTGGACAGTGGCGTGGTAGCGGTGTGTCGCTCGTGCCAGAGCCTAACTAGTACATATCATGTTAAGCGAGAGGCTCCAAACTCTCTTCCAACTGGGCGCATATTCAGCCAAGAGCGATCTTCGCTGTTGAAAATATAGGGAGACAATCGGCCAGCTTTTGCCTCCGCGAGACCGCGAAGCGTGTCTCGGACTTGAGATCGGCGTTTTTGCATAAGTCGCTTCTTACGAGTTCGAATTTTCATCTTCTCCTATCCTCCCCTCAATCTTTAGCAATCCGAATTCCCCGTTGCGACGATGATGCTTTGACGTTTTCCTGTAAAGCTTCGAGGAATTCGTTTGCGAGTCATGTGCAAGCCTATAGTGGGCCGTCGATTTGCTACGCGTAGTAGGTTCCTGTGGAGTTGCGTGCAGCCGTCAAGACAGCATCGCGATCTTCAAGAACATGCATTGGAGCGATGGGTCCCTCTCTGCCGTCAACCAAACCGGATATCCAGTCATTTTTAAAAACGAACCAACTGCTGATCGCGAATGCGTCGTCCTCCGACAATAGGCCCAAGATGTCTTTGATGACGGGCAATGGTCTCATTTTCGAATCAAATTCAAACCGAGGATACAGCGCTCCGCGTGGGCTTGGGATGCTAAAGATGTGTCCCTCGTCTTCCCACTTGATCACAAGTTCTCGTGCATAAGGGTGATCGACACGTAGCACGAGTTCCTCTGCTGAAACCCATTCGCACATGTCCATCATTTTCGCGATCGTTCTCCCTCGCCCCGCCAAGTACTCTTCGTCGGTCCACATCTTTCGGCTCCGAAATAAATTTGATTGGTGTTGACGATGACGCAGAATGCGCCAGGCGTCAAACAGATTTTGGTGCCATGGTTAGAGACGGGTGCCAAGTATAGAGAAGACACAGCGTGTGGACAGTGCTGGGATACGCGACGGCCCATCGATTGCTGGAGATGCGTTAGCGGGAATTAGGCGTGCTGGAACGGGCCTTCAGAAGTCTCCAGATATCGACTGGCTGTACTCGTGATGGGGCGGTGCAGAAAGATGGTTATGCTGGCGGCGCGCCATCAGAAGGCAGCGCGCGGCTGACGGTGTCGTCCAGTGGCGTGTCAAGTCAACCAGCCACCACTTTGCGCTTCCAGCCAACAGTACATCTGCCATGCTTTGCTGGCTACTAGAGGCGATAGAGGGCCCAACCGGCGTCAACAGCCTGAGTAGCTGCTCGCCCGTCATCCACGCGATAGCCGGTCGCTGTGCTTGGCCAGCTATGGCCATGCACATGAGGCTGACAAAGATGAGGACGTTACGCATAGCGATTGGTCGACAGGTTCCAGCCGCCAGCCGTATTCCCGCCGGCACCGCCGCTGATTTTTTGCTGGGTGTAGCGCCATTTCACCTGTGCGAATTTGAGGCCGACGTTCTCGTTCATGATGCTGCCTGCCCCAACACCCGGCGCAACATGGGCGATAAGCACGTTCTCCAGTTCAATCTCGTAGTATTTGACGCGCTCGCCCTGGCCGTCGGCGCGCCAGAATTCGAACTTGGCCCTAGGGATCGTCTTGCCGCCCGCGCACGTCTGCGCGAGGATGGGCGATGCCAAGTGGCACATCTTGTGAAACGTGACATCCGAAAGCTCGGCACGCTCGGCGGTATGTCCGCCAGACGTCGACGCTGTGGCCGACTTCGGTTGCGAGATGGACCAGTTGACCGATTCACATTCGATCCAACCATGGTGACCTTGATCGGCGGATTCTCCTTTGACGCCGTCGATTTGCAGGGATACGTCGATTGCCATTTCAGCTCCCGATTAAAAGTTTGGCGCGCGCCCCGTTGGCGGCGACCGTGGCTCATTGTGATGTCGAAAAGTACACATCAGGTTTTCAACGGTCTAATCCTGCATTGCGTAAAATCACAGCCGGCGTGAGATGCAACCCTGGCCGAACGGCATGGCTGTATCGGGCAGTCCTTGATTGATGAAATGAGCGGCAGACCCTGACTTGGAATCGACAAATCACGCAAGTTCCCTGACGCTGTCTCCGGTTAGCAGCGCTCTCTAACAAAGCCGCGTAAGCCGAAATGGGCAGCGAGATCGACCGCGGCACTAATCAGAGTTGGCCAAGCCGCGTCCAAAATATCCGTGTTGATGTTGGAGATGGATCAAGCCGTTCAGTGGCCAACGACAGTTTGATCCCACCGTGAGAGCCAAATGTGCCATGATTCGGGATTTCCGCTTAAGCACTCACACCCTCGCTTTAAAGTCAAAGATCCCTACTGGAAAGGCGCCGAAGGGGAAATCAGGCGAGCAACAATCTAGGACGATCGGTGCAACTTACAGAACCTCTTTACTTGGCCGTTGTTCATCTTCGGAGGCGTCGAAAGGTCCGCCTGTCCGAATCTCACCTGGAGATCGAAGCAGAAAAAATTACGCTTGATGACGTGATTTCCGTAGAGGTTCGCCGGACAATTCTGCTACGCGTTTTTTTCGGATCGCGGATTCGCGTTTCGTTCTCGTGCCGAGGAGCACCATGCAGCCAAGATTTTTTATTAGCGGAAAACAATGCGCAGCTAAGTGCGAAAAAGATCAGTCAGCTTGTAGTGGCAAGGCTCGAAGCAAAGGTGACTGCGCTGGAACTAGCCGTCGATCAAATTGAACGGAATAAAGAAGCTGTCTACGACAGCCAAAAATTTGTTAGAAAATCGCTTGCCGAAAGATTTTCCAGTGAACAGCGGGATGATTTTTTCGACCAAGGAACTCGACTGGCACCGCTCATCACGCACACAATGCTCAGTCCCAATTTCAGAGCTAAGGCAGAGGCCGCACGGCTGCGATTGCTTTCGTTGGCACCCTTCATTGAAGGTAATGAATCACGTCGGAACGAGCATAACAAACGCTATGAAGCTTATTGGCGAGTAAAGGAATCCGACTTCTTTAAGTGCGTGGAAAGTAGTCCCCTAACTGACGAACAAATTTCCGCAGCGCTGACTTTCGAAGATGCCACTCAAGTGGTAGCCGCCGCTGGATCCGGGAAAAGCTCGTGCATCGTTGCGAAAATTGGTTTCGCGCTAAAAGCCGGCTTTTTCGAAGACCACGAAGTTCTTGCGCTCGCGTACAACAAGAAGGCGGCGACGGGCTTGCAGAAGCGGCTGGAGAAGAAGTTAGGCGATGCGTTAGCGAGAAAAATCAAGGTTACGTCAAAGACATTTCACGGTTTTGGATTGTCGACTTTGCTGGAGTGCTACGGCGAAGGCTACGAGCCCAAGGTTTTGAAAGAGGACGGTGATGAAGAGGGCCGCTTCATCAAATCTGTGATCACTGAACTACTCTCCCAAGAAAGTGAATTTCAATACGCGCTGGCGTTGTGGTTCAGTATCTATCCGTACGACGATCCACAGCCTGTAGGAATCAGTGGAGATCTTGACGCGTGTGCAAAGCGCTACGAGGAGTGTTGCCGGGACAAATTACGCATACGACGCGACGCAGGCAAAAAGCCTTGGGAACCAACAATTCCAACCTTTCGTAAAGACGTGTTTGTTCGCTCGCTAGAGGAGCGAGCTATCGTGAACTGGCTGATTACCCACGAAGTTGAGTTTGAATATGAACGCCCAGACTGGAGCGGAGCAAAACGACTAGGTCTCGGGGTTCACGTTAGTGGAAAGGCGAAACCTTACAATCCTGATTTTACGTACACATATCAAGAAACACGGCCCGATGGAACGACGCGTTCTGTTCGAGTTGTGCACGAACACTTCGCCCTGGACGCGGCGGGTCATGCGCCAGAATGGATGGGAGGTGAACGATACGAAAGACACGCTCAGCAGAAGCGGGATATGTACTTGGCGTGGATGGCCGAAAAATCCGATGTGGCTGAACGCGTGATGTTTTTCGAGACGCGCAGCTCACAGATGCGCGACGGTACTCTTCTTGATCACCTCCGTACCTCGTTAGAGAAAGCAGGCATCAAAGTTTGTTCGCTGAATGCGAACATACAAAGCCTCGCGCTCGAAGAATTTAGGAAATCAAGTGATCTCGAACAGCTCATCATCGACTTCGTCTTGCGCTTCAAGGACTCGGGGATGAGTGAGGAAATCGTTCGTGCGGAGGCATCAAGATCCGCCAACCCATATAGATCGTCATTGTTTTTAAATGTTGCGTTCAAAGTCTTTGATGGCTACCAACAGGCGCTGAAGCGTGCCGGCAAAATCGATTACGCAGACATGGTGCGTGACGCTGTCGAGGCAATCGAAACCAGCCGTGTTAAGACGCCCTACAGATTTATTTTGGTGGATGAATTCCAGGATATCAGCCGGTTGAGGGCTAACTTAATTAAGGCGACCCTTGGACAAAATTGTGGGACGTCCATACTCTTTTGCGTAGGCGACGATTGGCAAACCATTAACCGATTCTCTGGTTCAGATGTGAGCATCTTCACCAGTGCTGATACATATTTTTCTCGGCATACTGCCCGGCTTCTCCTGACCCGAACTTTCCGCTGCTCGCAGGATATAGCGGACGTGGCTCGAAAACTCGTCATGCGAAACACCGGGCAACTTGACAAGCCCATTCTCGCTCCAGCATCTGAGTTACAGAGTTGCGTGCGTATCATCCACCATACAGACACTGCGGAAGGAAGGCGGCAGATCCTTGAAGAGGAACTTACCCGCTTTGTCTCGATTGCTTCTGACATGGGCTTGACATGCCCCACGGTGCAGGTTCTTCGACGCACTCAAAAGGACTCGACGGTGCCTGACGGGATGGACACGGAATATTTAAAAGAACTGAGCACCGTCTACTCTGGGCGACTTTCACTTGAACTCTTCACTCTCCACGGAGCGAAAGGATTGGAGGCCGACTTTGTCATTCTGGTTGGGCTGGATTCTGGATTTCGAGGCTTTCCAGACGAGCGTCCGCGAGAGCCGCTGATTGATTTGGTACTGCCGACGTTGGCAAGCACGATAGAGGAGGATCGCCGATTGATGTATGTAGGGATGACAAGAGCGCGACATGCGGTGTCAGTCTTGGGAGCTGGAGCGCGTCCTAGCGAATTCTTGCTCCAAATAGAAGAGATGCGTGAAACCTTTTCATTTATTGAGTGCATTCCATCGGAAGAAGTTAGGGTCGCGTGTCCGAGATGCGGGCGAGGATCATTGGTGCAGCGTCAAGGCACTGGGGCCGCGAAAGCGTGCTCCAGATCTTCGGCGTGCGGATTCCGCGAAGGAAAGGCAAGCCTTCCTGGCTTGGCTATCGATACCAAGTTCAGTTTTTCTAAAATATAGAGTGCCTCGAATTGCCCCTGATTACAAATTAGCGGTAATTTGATGTACTTGAGGCTCCAAGTCGGTCAAGCGCCCAAAATGTACAAGTGATACCCTCCCAGCAAAAATTCGTCAACGAGCACTTTCTGCCATCTCAAGAGAGAAATGTGCCGTAGTTAGAGGTACAATTTGCTTTCGAAAAACCATTAAAGGATAACGCCATGACGAATTCTTATGCATCGCTGAAGGCTCAGATCGCGGAACTAGAAAAACAAGCTGCGCAGGTGCGTGAAACTGAAATTTCGGCTGCAAAGAACCAAGTTCGTGAGATTATGCAGACCTACGGCTTGACCATCGCTGATTTGGGTGGCGCGACGAAAGCACCTAAGGCACGTAAAACCGTTGCAGCCAAATATCGGGATGCCGCGACTGGCCAGGAGTGGACAGGGCGTGGTCGTGCTCCTAAATGGCTCGATGGGAAAAAGAAAGACGATTATCTGATCAAGTAAATTCCTTGCCCTCACGTGTTGCATAACATTCCCGACCGGCGGCAATTGGGATGGAGTTGTGCCCTCGAATTCCGGGGACGTCTCGACCGCGATGACAAAATCGAGCTTAGCCTGAGATGCGTTTCTTACGAATAGTGGATAGGCATTGAATGTGGGGCTCACACACGCCACGCTTATGTCTTGCATGTGATGTTCTCAATGGCAGCCATATTGCGCAAGGAGTACCACAAATGGAAGCCTTATGGACCGTCATCTGATTATCTACATCACCACCGGCTTTCAGGCTCTAGCAGCTCTGGTTCCCCTGTGTGCGATCCGTACGGACGCAGACTATGAACAAGCCGTTACGGTCTTGAACCAGCTCCTGGATACAGGTGCTGCCAACGAGGGTTCACCACTCGCCGATCTGGCAAACGCGTTGGGTGCCGTGATTGGTGACTACGAAGATTCGCACAACACCGCTCAAGAAGTTTCGCCTGCGGCGACTTTGTGGTTTCTGATGCAGCAGCATCATCTCACCCAGTTTGACCTTCCAGAAATCGGCAGCCAGGGAGTGGTATCAGAGATTTTGCGCGGAAAACGTGAACTTAACGTTCGGCAAATTAAAGAACTGGCCGGACGCTTTCAGGTTCCTGCTGCTGTGTTTATCTAAACGCCAAGGAAAATACTATATAAACGGTTTATAAGGAAAAATGGATATCTCAGACGGCATCGCTATCGCAGCTGCAACCATTTCGATGGTAGAAACCTGGTCAGCCCATCGTGCTGCTATCAGTGCCGAGCGGTCCGCGCGAAGCGCCGAGCATGCCAATAAAATTGCTTTGCACAACGAAAGACTGAATATCTACAAGGGACTGCAAGAGTTTCACCTGATGCTTAGAACTCGCGGCATCATTTGCCTGACGAGACGGTCTGGCATTTCTTCGATCGCGCGAACCTTAGCGAATTCTATTTCAGTCCCGAAATAGCGGCCTCTCTTCTTGCGATCGCGAAGTGCGCGAACGACATGAAGGCCATGGGGGACTATGGCGAGAGTACCCCGCACGGCGAGGATAGCGCACAAGCGGATAGCCGGAAAGCGGAGAAACTTAAAGCTGACCTCGTCAAACAATGCGAGTCGGCGGACAGTACGCTGCGCAGTTTGTTGCGCCTGACGAACTAGTAAAGGATAAGGGAAGATCGTGATAAACAAGTGCCTCTTGCAAAACTGCTTGAGCCAGCGATGGTGACCTGAGACGAGCGCCTTGTCGGGCTTTTTTCAAAGAATTACACCAACCCGACGTGGAACAGGATGCAATCGATGTGTTTGAAATCCTTTCTTACGTTCATCGAAAGCTAGACGGGGCTACAAAGATATGAATCGACGACTACGGCTACCGCTCCCTGACTACCAACGAATCTATCAGGTCATCTATAGCGTTCTTGAGAGATCCGGGATTGCAGTCATGCACCGTGCCTGCATTTTCTTTGCAGCGGTTGATTCTGCGGAAAATTCAGATCAGAATGTAGAACCATACATGACTAGATTCCGAGATACTTAGGGTGCTTGGTAAGCTCCTCGCTCACTGTCTTCAATGCCACAGATGCATTCATTTGGGCAATTTAGTGTTCAGTGACCAAGTGACTAAATTGGTCGAGCACTTCTATTTCGGGATCTCTTGCTCTGCCGCTAGCGGCCAAATGAAACCCCATTTTCAATTATCTTGCTAAAAAGCGGAAATAAGACTATGTCAATACAATTGAACACCGGGTTGTCCTGCAACTCTGTAATTTGGATTAGCAGCCTTCCTAATGCACAAATGCCTGCAACCAATCGCATGTTAGAAACTATGGAAGCTCACTCTAGTGCATTGGGCTTTGGCTTTCAACACGTTTCTGTCTCAAGGGTAGCAAAGCTATGGGATCTTCTCGATGAGATTTCTATACATGCGAGGGATTACAATATGAAACCTATTGTTCATTTTGACACGCATGGAGACAAGGAAGCGGGTATTTATATTGATGGCGAAGAGGCTTACGCAGATTGGAACACCTTGGCTGAAAAGCTTCGAGCGATCAATATCAATACAAAGAATAACCTTGCGGTTGTCGGAGCGACCTGCTTCGGCTTGCAAGCCATAAAGCCGATTTCGCTCGAAACAGAAGTTCCCTTCTTTTTGCTACTTGCGCCCGAAGAAAAAGTTAACGTCGGCTTTCTTGAAGATAATGTTCCAAATTTTTACCGAGAGTTGTTTGAACTTGGTTCCATTGATGTGGCATATTCCCAGCACCTTTCCAAAAAGTTCAAATATTTCCATTGCGAAAAAATGTTGTTCATCGCTATAGCACGTTACCTGAAGGAACAGTGTAAAGGGAAAGGCGGGGCCGCAAGAAAGGAGCGGCTGATCACAGAGATATTTTCCCAAGGTATGGAGAAAACGTCCGATAATCTAAAGCTGATTAGAAAAAAACTCAAGGATGGCTTACGGCCTGATCAGGGTCTGCTTGACCGTTTTGCCGGGACGTTTCTTATCGGTCGACAATGCAGCTTCAGCATGGCGGACCTTGAAAGCTTCATTGATTCGAGCAACTAGCTGCCATAGCTCGTCAGGCGTACAAACCATACTGGACCTTAGAAGATTTCCCACCGCTTACCGGCAGCAACTGAGCCCGCCAAGAAAGTGTTAATCGGTTGGTTATAACGTACTTCCGCTTCGGTGCGGACGCCGCTGGCCAAACCACGCCAAAAGAAGATACAATTTGCGCATACAAAATCTTCTATTTTTATATATACCATGACGGCCGATAATGCAATTTGACCCTTCCGAAGAACTTAACTTTGATTTTTTTAAGAAGAATAAACTCGAAATTTGGTATAGCGCCAATAAAGTTTCCATTGCTAAAATTTTAGGCAGAGATCTTTCGAGAGCAGTTACAAAAATATGTGAAAAAGGAAGATTGAAGGGAGCAGAAACATCCATTAATGGTGGCGTTCGAATGCTTCAACAATTGCTCCGAGACGAATTTGCAGTTTCTAACTATTTTTGGAAAAGTTATTCATTAGAAGCTCATACTTTTGTCAGTGAGCAAGAAGGACCTACGGGCTGCGATATTATATTCACATATGAAGTTTTTCCGCACGGCAAAGGAGAGCCGTTTATTTCAAAATGCATCCCCGTTCAAGCAAAAATAGCTACTATTAAGACGGTCGGTGCCGTCGAACATTTATATTGCAAAGATCCCCACTTAAAGGATCAACTTATCAATATAAATAAAATTTGTCCCGATAATGGTTATCTTTTGATGTACACGGAGCATGATGCCTATGTTGCGCTCGCAGCAGATGCTCTAAATGCCATGGGCAATACTTCAACAACCATGCTACTCAAAAAATCGTTGGCAAAAAAATGCGGCCTCGTCGCGGAACTACTAGCGATCTGCACTGGCGGAGATACTGAATTGTCTCCCGATAAGTTAGGGATCAAGAGAGAAAACAATGGGGATTTTGATATAGAGGCTTACGTCGAGAAATTTACGTCAGAAGCCGAGAAGAAAACTGGAGTGAGAGCGAGCAAGAAGATTTCCAAAGAAGAAAAAGCAGCCAAAAAAAAGGAAATAAAAGCTAATTCCAACTCAGTTGCTGTAGTTACACTAAAAACGACCAAAAAAAAATAAAAATCTAGGGAAGCGCTGATTTAATTTTGGAGTGAACCGCCATGTCGGATGGGGGCGTCAATCGTGACAGTCTAAGACGTGTGGAAATTGTTCTTCGCCTGAAGCTAACTCTTCTTGTCAGAACGATGCGCATTTAGCTCACGCAAGAGGCGATCATTTTCTTGAACAGTGGTGAACAGCTTTGTGAGCTGATCCTCCCTCAGTTCATCCGGCCGCTTTGGCGGGAAAGATTGGATCACCCGTTTCTCTCGGCTTCGAAGTAAAGAATGGATTGCTATCTTCTGGCCACTCAGCGGGGCGTGGATGGCGTCAATGTGCCAATCGACTGCGGTGATTTCTCCGCTTGTAACGTTATGCACCCATAACATCTCCGCCAATGCGATAGCATCATGATGCTCAAGACGACGACCATCATCCAACTCCGCAACCAGCAAGTCGGACAGTAGATGAATTTTAGCTTTCATGCATCCTCTGAGTATTCAATGTGTTCTCGCGAGAAGATACCCATATCTGAGCCAGGCTTAAGCTAATGCGCCGAGCAATGCCCGCGACACTGCGCGAAAACTGGGCGGCGCGGTGGAACGGAATTAGGCGAAACATTAAGCCCACTCCATCAGTTTTAACCCTATTCTAATCAACGTCAATAACCCAAACTGCAGCGTAACTTGGGCCAGATTAACTCGTCGGAATTGTTTTGTTTGCTCTGGCTTTCTATTCCAACATCCACCTCAGCTCAGTGGCTCGATCCCCTCAGGCTTAGAGCCACGGGGCCATATCTTACACTGATCAGTGACAGTACCGTTATATTCACAACCGTCCCAGCCCACATTGAAGGAGCCGTTCAGCGACTCGCAAAGAAAGACTTCGCGGCTATGCTCATCGAGACCACATGATACCGAACTGATGAGACGTAATCGATCTTCCTCACCGTCTTCGAAAGCTGTCTCTTGCGTAAGACGCGTCTCCACAGGGTTCGCATCCTTGATGAATTGCAAAGCATCATCCAAGCTTTGAAGACGAAATCGTCGCAGCACCTGGTCTTTCGAAAATTTCTCGGGCAACACCACATCTAGTCGATAAATGGGCATGTTGAGTGCTACTTCGAACATCTTGTACTGGCGTAGATTTGGCTGTCCAGCTAACGCGCGAAGCAATTCTGTACCTTCTTGAATCTCCCAAGATGGCTCCGTCTGAAACATGGCTTCTCCATAGAAATTATAGAAGAGTGGCCAGCGGTATTGCCATAAGGCAACCAAACGGCTAAGTTAAAGCGATCTTCGCGCGTCCTCTTCTTTGCCGGCACACCAAATAATGGATATATCCGTTGGATATGAACTGAGTATACCCGGATCATTCATCGGTGACCACCATTTCTACAAAACGGAAACAACCGAGCCTCCTAGCCGTCGGTGACGCCATCAGGACCCTGCGAAAAGAGCGTGAGTTGACTCAAGAAGGGTTGGCAGCGGCGGCTGGGCTGAATTTGAGCTATCTCTCCGCCGTAGAGCGTGCTGACAACAATCCTACGCTAACAACTCTTATCGCAATTTCAAACGCGCTCGGTCTCACTCTTGAGGAGCTATCTGGACGAGCAGGTGTCTAGGCTGTAACTTTGCTTTGTTGGTCTACGTTTGCCATTCCATCAGTCTGTGACTCACGGCTGGGCTTGAACACCGCCGCGAAGGCAACGCCACGACTTATGACCGGTCCACTTCCCTAAGTAGGCGTGACTGAGCTACAAGAAAACATCGCGTGATCGCCGCTGAGCCTCTGAGACGATCGTTGAGAGTCGGTAGGGACCGCTACAACCGCATTGCGAACGACTACCACGCACCAGGTCATTACCGACTACACAGGCCAAGTACGGTTAGTCGTTCCCGTAGTCGGGCTCATAACTAATCTCCCGCTCCTCCACTTCCACAATTTCGTCGCTTAAATTAGCTGCGGAAAGCTCATCTGAACCTACAAGGTGTAAGTGGCATTGATCACAAATAAACTCGACCGGGGAATATGTAGTTTCGACCTCTTCATATCCGGGAGACACTTCTCCCTGATCATCAGTCAACTCTTCATAGTCCTTGTCTCCACCCAGCAGCGCTGTGCATTTGCAGGCGACGCATGTGCGTGTCCAATACTTGCTATACATTTGCTTGGTCTGAAGATAAAGATGCCACCAGGAGCGGTCGTGCGACTTTAAAATCTGGTCCTCTATCGATCTCAAAGTCCGATTTTTTCCATCTTCATCTCTGCTAAACCGATCTCTTGCGTGCACAATCTTCTGCAACGCAGTCTGTTTAGTGAGATGAGACAGATGCTCAATTAGTTCCATCTTCTCTTCCGCCGCACCGCCAATGAAGTCATCGAGATCCTTATTAGCAGCCTGTAAAATTAATCGCATCGCATGCCATAGCTTCCCTTCCCAAACCTCTAAGCTGATACCGATATAAGCGGCGTGCCCAGAATGAAGTTCTGCATTCCGGCGATCTGCCAAGTCCTTACACGCGGTATAGGCCAACGAATTAAAGCCAGGAACAACATGCTTCAGCCGTAGGAAAACGTCATTAGCGTCAATTGTTCGGACAGCCGTAGCGGTAGAAATTCCGCATGCTTCAAGCATACTATTCGGATTTTTTGGGTCAACAACTAAGCTCGGGTGAATCCTTGCTAGAAAAAACTTTCCAAGCAATTCGAGGGACAACGTCGCCCACAGCTGATACGCATCTTCTTCGCCCCCGTTCTTCGCCTCCAAGGCTCTACGAGCGTAGACCATCGCCTTACCATATAGCGCATCAGCAGAGAGTGCTGGCGGAATCATACTAGTCGCGCCACGTCTTAGAGTCTGCATTAATCTAGTCCTTTAACGATATACGTAAGAGAGCGCGATGACCCAAGCCAGAAGCCTCAGCCCTGCGATGAAGTACAGTCCAGTTGTCAATTATGAGGATATCACCTTCACTCCATTCTTTATTAAGCCATGGTTGAATCGGCATTGACTCTAGTGCGGCGAGCATCGCGTGTCCCTGCGCGGTCCGCGCTACCATGCACCCTGGGTCGAAACGAAGCCAAGGTCGCTCTGTACTTGCTATAGTGGAATAAAAACTTGAGCCACCATTTCGTATCATGAATGTCTCAGAATGACTCCCCTGAAGCGCGGATTTAACGTCCTTAATTCTCAATAATTGAGTTGGAGGCGCACCTACGCCCCTCACTAGCTCACAGCCAAAGATAAGATATCTCGGCGGCACAATAAGATGGGATCCATCGACGTGCCAAGGCTGAGCACCCATTCCGGACAGACGACTCAAAGAGCGAAGAGGAGCTTTCGTCGGCTCCAATGCCTTCAATTTTTCCACTATTGCTCTGCCACGTCCGGGCAATATTCTTCCCCCTAAACGTAGGGCAATTTCCTGCATAGCTTCTAAAACAGGTTTTGAACGTGCCGCACCTAGTGTTACATAGCCGTGGTCACTAAGCAAAGCACCGAAGTTTTGAAGATCGTCTTGCATTTCGAAGGCCCGGTTAAAATCGTAACTTCTTGCCTACAGCTTCATCTTCAAATTCCCATTCATCTGGAACTTATCCAAGCGCAGTTATCTTAAAGTAAAACATAATATTTGGGTACTAGCAGTCGCGGTCGCGGATTAATAGCGATTTTTGACGGCTGGTGAGAGCAGGCTTCAGCTCCTGATATAAGCCAAATCCAGCCTGCAAAGACCGCCCCCGATCCCACAGCACTTCTGCCAAACCCTCAGCGTCGGTGTGAAATATGCATTCCTGCTCTGAGAGATCAGCGACTAACGTATTTTTATCGAATAATCTCTACATTCAAATACAAACGCTTCGAAGAAGCATCTGATAGTGATTCTTGTTACATGCTTCTACAACAAGTTATTTTCCTTAAAAAAAGCGACGCGTCAAACACTTAGAAATCAAACCTGTCAATCTTCGGATTCTTCCCGCGACTTGGTAGATAGACAGAACTATACTGCTCTAAATCATCGATATGGTAGGGGAGAATGTCATTGGTCAACTTCGCCTTTATAGATCCGAAATACTCTATCCAATCTAAGATATCCTCATTGCTAAATAGATCGCCCGACTCGACTTCTTGGTTGTCACAAACCGATTTCCGCAGGGTCCATATTCGTTCTATCGGATCCGGGTGCGTTTTCGGCCCTCCAAACGATGGATTTATATAATCTGAAACTGAGTAATACAGATCCAGGTACAGAAAAAACAAAGTCGCTGCGTTAATTATTCTTACTCGCTCACCGTCGGAGTAGTTAGCATGCATTACACTTCCGTAATCGGCATCAAATTCCTGTTGCTGTCGCGGAGTATAATATTTCGGAAATTCACGCGTCGCTGACATCGTCAAAATATCTGCAGCGGAAGAAACCATAGAATTTGGATCAAGATGCCCAAGAATTAGGTGAGCGTACTCGTGGCCGATAATAAATTGCAACTGATCATCCGCTACAATTCGACAGTAGTCGTGTGCATCTCTTGGTAAATCACCGCGCGGATCAATATCAAAGTCAAGGGCTTCTGTCTGAAGCATCGTCCTGATAGCGATGAATAGGCAAGCGACAGCATCATCAAAATCTAAGGAAAAATTTCTATGATGTGCAAAAACATTCATGTAATATAAAAAATGTCGCATAGCTTCGGAAACGACGACAACTTTTCCAAATTTACTCTTAATACATGCGCCATTCGGTTCCCGAACAAGAATGAATCCAGAGGGCACACTAGAGCATTTCAACGCATTCTCTTCCGACAACTTGGTTATATACTTACCAAAATCGAAATCTAAATCTTCGTAATAGCGTGTAAGTGACCAATCATCGCCGAAATTTTCCATCCTAGCAAAAAAAATCCTAGCAATACGAGGATTATCTGCTATTGGGTTTGCTCTGAGAAGCAGCAGATAATCATCGCCAGCTTGCGGATTCTCAATCCGTTTTATTTCTTCGATTGTGCATACTGGATAGTAAAAAAAACTGTCAGGTTTGATTTCGGCCACATCAGAGCGCGGAAATATAAGAAGCAAATGGATTATCACTTCCTCGTCAATGTACAGTTTTTTCGACACCTGCTCTCTAAGTGGATGAGTAGCTAGCTGGTCCAGATACAATTTACGAATACTAAGAAATTTTTCCTCGTCCTCATTCCTTGAAATAATTTCAAAATGGACGCTGGTATCTTCCAGATTTATGCAAAAGTGGTCGCGAAATATCGAATCAAGTTTATTACTCACTCTTACAACCTATATTTTAGAGGTGAGAGACAACATATAATCCCAAGTCAGATACAACGCGCAAATTGCAGGGACTTTATATGTACAATCATTGGGCATTTTTATAGCCTAATCAATTCAATCATCATTTGCGAACAGAGAAAGTTGCACAATCGTTGACTTGCCGGGCAATTTTCTACTCAACCACTTTGCATAGTTGTTCTTTAGACCTTTAGCTCTGCTGATGCCTGTCGCAGATAGCGAATATTCGATCATTGTAGTAGAGCGGCCCTCGTAGGTTCGTAACCGAGCCTCGAAATATGGATGATATTCCTGGTTAAAATATCGACTTACGTTAGTTTTGCTCTTCTTTTCGCCAAATATTTCGTTTAGGCTTGCGGCTACCTCGGAGGTGTTCATCCAATTTAAAGAGCCAGTATTCTCAAAAAGCGCCATAATAATTAAAGCTTCCAGATTTGAATCAAATTTCTCCGTCGACGCCCACAAACATCCTAGGTCAAAAGTGGATTTTAGTTTTTTTTCAATCGTACTGCCTAGTTTTTTAACAGTCGAGTTATTCTCAATATGCAAAGACGCTGAATTTTCTCGAATGCCAAGCAGACCCATCTTTACTTCTTTTTCGTCACGCGCAAAAAATCTCTCAGGTGTAACCTTGTCCCTATTTCTTTTAATCGCCCGCTCAAGCCGAATTTCAGCTACAGCATCAATATAGATTAATTCTACTTTCATATTAAACGGCAACTCAGCCTGGAAGATATGAACCTCATTTAACGACCGAAACCCGGTTACCACGACGGAGTTGAAACCGCGTTCTGCTATATAGTTCGCGATTGGACTAGCAACGATACTTGGTTCACTCTCTAGCGCCGCCACAGCGAAATCGACAATAGCATGCTTCGATCTCAACCCATGCCTCTCCCAGAAAGCCTTATACATAAAATCGCTTGCCTCGATATGAGGAATGCCATAAACGTCATTAATCCAAGTGGCGGTGGTAGTTTTGCCAGCGCAAGACGGCCCGCAAATGACTATAACCGCCGGAGCCGCTGGAATTACGGGTAACTCCATTTGCTGGATCGCAGTTTGGAATGTCGGCCTGACAAAGCTTAGCTTTTTTAAAACGGCTTCCATTTTCTGAAAGGCACGAAGTCGAAAATCATACTTATCAGCCACCGAAATCTTTAAAGCACTGAGCGGAAGGGATTCGCCGTCTGGTACGAACCATCTATTAAAACTCCGATCATCAAGCCAAGTGAACAACAGGTTCGAATCAATATGGCGTTCGACATTAGTCACCTCTCCTTGAGTCTCTCCGCAAAACCAAAGAAAGTCCTGTTGTGTACCGAGGAGGCCCTTCCATTTTTGCGGAAGATGCATGACGATATCGCTCCTTACCGAGACCCGTCTATCATTGCCGTGGCGCTTCAGTATCTCGTCAAGCTTATTAAATGTCATTTCTTTCATCCAAAATTTGACATTAACGCCCGGAGTTTCTACATCGTGGCTAAGGGCTGCTATCTTTACCGAGGTGTCCTCAAAAAAAAACGTACTAGCGCCATCATCTGACCGCCGCAACCTTTTTTTCCACTGCGACAAAGCACTCATATAACTTTGAGTTAATAGGTCTTTTCGATTGTCTATTCTCGGCTCATCATAGCTAGCGTAATAATTAACTTCTCTGAAACTTTTTATTTTTAGGCCAATTTTAGATCCGAGGTATCTAAAGTGGGCTATTTTCGTCGCGTTCGTAGAAAAGAAAGTAAGATCAAGCATATATGATCTCCCGGCCATGGTTATTAGGCATGGAGGATAACAACATTGAGTCCGAAAATAAATGCGAAACTCGGGAAAAAACGTTATCGAAATCTGCAGCGAAAAAATACAAAGCTGGACCTACGCTGGACATACCCACAGCATCGCATCCGAGTTCCTTTAAAACCGCCATCGGGTTAGAAACCGATGTACCGTGTAGATTTATCTCTGCCTGCTTCCAAGCGCACTGCTGAAGTGCATTTACGGAGGAACAGAAGGAGTTAAAATCACCAACCGCAACGGCGGCCAATGCGCCAAATACTGCGTGGTAAGTAATCTCATGCACGTCCCGCGAACTAATGGGTATCGTAGTAGAAAATAGATGTCGTTCAGCCTCTAAACTCACAGGCTTAGCATCATTGAGGTAGAGGATCCCCACATCCCAACTGGGCATTTTTTGGAGAGAAAGCGCAACCGGAAGTTCTCGGGGAAGTTGGACATCTTCTGACGAAGTAATCCGCGCAGAATCAAATTTCCTACCTATATCGAAAATGAACCCGCCATGAAAATAGCTATTCAAACCAATACCGGAAGCGCCGCCACGCCCAGACCTTCGCATAATCTCTTCGTCAGAAAGGTTTAGACCGTTCAGTAAACTCATCGCCTCAATTGCAGCAAGACCGACGGCCGTTCCAGTACCGAAACCCATATGCCGTCCTGGCATAGATACCTTCGCCAACCGAATACCATGCAAGTTAAACGAACGTTGCAAATGTAAAAGTCGACATTCAATCGCCTCAATTTCCGAAGCTAGATAACCCATCGTACTTAATAGGGAAAAGTCGATCTGCTCGCTCAGCACATACGAAAAATTGCTCGCAGGCCCGTCTATACAAAAGCCTACGCCGCCGTTTCGGCGGTAGCCAATTTCACCAAGATCAATCAGGCTCATATGTATTCTAGACGGAACCACAATACTTATCATTTATATCTCAGCTTGTTTATTATTGTGAAAAATTAGACTAGTGGCGTAGCCGATACCCAATCAAGATCGAATTCCTCCATATAGCATTGCGCAAGCGCGCTATGGGCCGCCGTGTGAATAGTAGGTGTATTCCGACTCGGTAGATGTTTGAAAACAGGCCCGAAGATGAACTCATCATCGGCTCGCACTATAGAAACGGTGGGATTATGAGAAAAATACCTAAGTTCAATGCGCCCAGGGAAGCGGTGCTTCAGGTCACGAACTACTTCGGCGGTCGTGACAGACTTGCGCTGATTTACAGCATCAAGCAGCCTAGGGTCAGGAACCAAAAACCGGACAATAACACCATTCCTTAAAGCCGAAATTAAAATTTTCTTATCTTCATTGCTCGAAGTATTATCGGCAAAGTCTTCAACAAACCGAGACGCAGTCACACCTTGTACGTCTATTTTCCGTTTTGCAGAGGAAATCACTTTAGCATAGTATTGTTCACTATCCCTACCATCGAAAACGCTCTTGATTTTCATAGAAGAAAATTTTGAGATCCGACTAAACTCGACCCAACTTAAAAGAAATTGTGCCAGTGCGACGGACAACCCAGGAACTAATCCTACTGCAAACACATAAAGGGGTCCCTCATCAGCGAAAAACGTTTTTTGTGTTTTGGTTAAAGAAATTATCACGAACGGAATTAGAAATAGACTCGTACAGATCAAAATTGACCAAGGCAACGATAGCGAATATTTACGATTATAAATCGACATTTATCTTCCCACCAAAAGGATTTCAAAAGACTCTTTATTCGAGAGAACTTTCTTAAAAGAGCGGCGTGATAACCTTACATTATCAAAACTCTCTTTGAAAAGTCCGAATAATTCTTCTTCCGTCGGCTCCTCCCCGGAAACATATGATAATGCAAAAGTAGACCCCTTATTTCGTTCAATCAATTCCCGAATATTAGAGAGCATTAGGCGCTTATCAACCCATTCGTCGCGATACGGTCCCTTTAAAATTCGTTGAGGAGAGCTAATATCAATGAGATTGGGCCACTCGTCGTATCTTGCCAATCCCTCCAGAAAATGATAACGCTGAAGATAGGTATCAGTATTGCGCTTTCGCCTCTTAAAATAAGGAGGATCCAAATATATCAAATCGTACTGACCATCGACTCGCTTTGCACATGATGCATGCCCTACGTAGACATTATTGCGAATTGACCATTGCGCGCGTAAGATTTCACTATGCGCCGAAATCATGTGGTGAGAAAAAGAGCGCTCCCAAGTCGTCCTATTTCCGAATTGCACAGGAACTGTCGAATGCCTTAAGCCTAAATTTGCGCGATGAAATAGGTTGAAAGGCCGTTTTTTTAGACAAGCTTGAAACAGACAATGCAAAAGTAAATCCCGAATCTCTCGATGCTCCCCGCTGATCAAACGCATTATTCCGTCTAGCCAACGATTTTCCTCATGCGTGAAGTAGAGGCCCTCAAACGTCGCACAAATAAATCCATCGACTGGGACCACTGCTTGAAGTAGCTTTTTCAATGACAGCTCGCTGAAACTAACTGCGGATTTCGAAAAAATAGCACGTGCCGATACAGTGTTAAACTCAAAAATATCATTATAAGTAGTCTGAAATCCTAACTTTCCAAGTAGATAGGAAACCGCCCCAGTGCCGCCAAAGGCGTCCAATGCGGTCTTCCCCTCAACGCGCGATAGCTCAGCTTGAAGCCAACTAAGTTGTCTACGTTTGCTACCGTAAAACCGTGTGGAGGGAAAGGCTAATGGTGGTATATCTTCCACTCGTGCTCGGCAAATAATATCGTAGGCATCCCCCTTTTTGGGTAACCACATCCGACTTTCCGCCTCATCGCCTTGGGATTGCTCCGAAGATAGGTATCCAAGAGCTGACCCTCCGTCATCGCTGGCATAGTTAGGATTTTTTTTTGTTCTTAACCGCATCTTCGAGAATTCCTACGCCAAAAATCATAAGTTAGCTATAGTATATCCGCATTTCCACCGGCCAATTAGCAGGAAGCTGAGATCGGACATAATTGACGAAAACACAATCAAAGGTTGAGAATTGCATTGGTGCAACTCCAGCGCTTACCTGGATGTATTCTGGTGTCCAATTTTGACAACTTCGGGAAGAAAATGAGGCATATAGGAAAATTCCGGAATTCGACCGCCGCGTGCTCGACGTGCTGCGCCAGCCGATGGAGTCCGGCCACATCACCATCTCGCGCGCCGCGCGGCAGGCCGACTTCCCGGCGCACTTCCAGCTGATCGCGGCGATGAATCCCTGTCCGTGCGGCTACTACGGCCATATCAGCGGCGTCTGCAATTGTTCGCCGGATCTGATCAAGCGCTACCAGGGCCGCGTCTCCGGCCCGCTGCTCGATCGCATCGACATGCAAATGGAAGTGGCCGCCGTCGAACCGGATGTGCTCAGCGAGGACGCCAACGGCGAACACTCGGCCGCCATTGGCGCCCGCGTACAGGCCGCCGCCGAAGTGCAGTTGCAACGCCAGGGCAAGCGCAACCAGTACCTGACCACGCGCGAAATCGACCAGTTCTGCAAGCCGGACAAACCCGGCAAGGCGCGCCTGAAGGCGTCGATGGAGCAGTTTCAATGGTCTGGCCGCGCCTACCACCGCATCCTGCGCGTGGCGCGCACCATCGCCGACCTGGCGCACGCCGAGCGCATCGGCGAGGCGCACGTCGGCGAGGCGGTGCAGTACCGGCGGGCGTTGCGGGACAGGTAGCAATTGCAGCAGAAATCACGCCAGAACGTTGCTCGATTATTCAAGGGAGCTAGTTCAGCGAAGACGTCGCTATCCCGCGCTGCTCGCGCCTAACTGTTATACACTATGAGCTATCAGAGCTGACTAGGTACTGTCATGGAACGGACACGGCTAACAATTGAAGTGGACGAAACTGATCTGGCGCGTTTGAGGCAAGCCGCGCGCGATCGTGATGTTCGTCTGGAGCAACTGACTGCTGCGGAATTTGTCGAGATTTTAGCGATGGACATGCGCTCTAATCCGCCATTAGCCGCGTCAACGGCGGAATCCAAAGAAACAGCGATATTGAGCAAGCCATCTCGCGAAACACGTCGCGCGGCAATTGCTAGCGTGCATGGCATCTGGAGAAATGACCCAAGCAAACAACAGGATGGTCTTGAATATCAGCGTGAGATTCGGGACGAATCGTGATCGTCCTCTTCGATACCAATATACTTATCGATAACCTTCAAGGCATCAAAGCGGCAGAAGACGAAATCCTGAACTATGATGATGCGGCCATCAGTTCGATCACTTGGATGGAAGTCGCTTGCCGGATGACCGATTTCGAGAAAATTGCTTTCCATTCCTTCCTCGACGCCGCCGCGATCCGGATTATCCATCCCGACGACAATATTATGCGGCGCGCTGCAAGCATTCGCGGTCACAGCATTTTCGTCGGCCCCCGCAAGGTCCCGCTTCTCGATTGCATCATACGTGCCACTGCGGAGGCGTATGGCAGGCTTATTATCACTAGAAATCCTCGGGATTTCTTCGGTCCGGGCAGCAATGTACACATGCCGTATGAGCTGTCGACGGATGCAGCGGGTAACGCGATTGCGGTCAACGCCCGACCTCCGCCAGGGTGAACCGACGAAGCCTGCTCTGACCAACTGTAATACACTACCAGCCACGATAGCTGAAAAGCGATAAAAGCAATCCGGTAGCAGAATAATAATGGTGAAGATGAATCGATCGGTATCTATCAGGCTTTTGTGCATAGGCGTGCTGCTCGGCGCCGGCACGGCTTCCGCCACCGCGGACAATTATGCTGAACGCCACGAGCGTTTGAAGACGATCGAGGCGGACAACTTCAAAGCAGACCTGTCAACCAGGGAAGCGGCAGACCGCGTGGCGACAAGCTATCTCGGCTTATTCGGCAATGTCGACGTCACATCCGTCAAAGACCAACCGGAAATGCTGAAGTCGCTATTCGATGCATCCAGCATGGCCGCGTTCTACACCGACGACGCTTATTACGCAAAGAAGATGCATCAGTATTTCGACCTGCTGAAGTCGGCGGGCGCGGATGAGACGTCTGGAGGTGTGAAAGTATATGGCGCCTACCTCGCCGCAGAAGAATTTGAGGCCGCTACGCGATTTTCAGCCGCACACCCCGACCTCAACGTCGGGCCGCTTCCTGTCATCGTCGCGCAGCAAGCGAGTAGCGGCCTGCAAGAATGGATCATCGACGCCGACGGTAAAAAACTGTCGTCGGCCACCTTCGTCCTGCCGCCAGGCCCTTACATGATGGTGGCATCGTCCATACATTGCCATTTTTCACTCGACAGCATGCGCGCGCTGCAAAGCTTCCCCGACCTGGACCGCTTGAGCGGCCGCAGCAAGTGGCTGATGCGCATTGAAAGGTCCACAAATTTTGCCGAGATCGCGCAGTGGAACAACACGCACCCCAAGTTCCAATTTTCGGTTCCGCGAAAGTATGCCACCTGGACCGGCATCAGCCACTGGGATACCCCGACCTTCTATTTCTTCAACAATGCCAAGCTGGTCTACAAATTTTCCGGATGGCCGGCAACGGGGAATATGGACAAGATCAAGCGCGGCATGAGCGAGGCGGGCTTCTACCGCTCACCGCAATGAGCCCGCATAAATCCTGCATCGCCCCATCAATGCTGATAAACCGAACCTACATTGCCGCTGCCGGCCTGCGCGATGCTGGCCGTGAAGCCCTCACCCACCTGGATAATCGTTGCGACATTTAACGGCGGCATCCCCGACAGCGTCACCCCACTCTGCACCACCGTCGCGGCGTTGAGATTTCCGGTCTGCACAATGGTCGAATCGTTATACTTCAAACTCTTGGTGACGGTCGCCGTATTACCATCGCCGGTTTGCATGATGGACGAGGGGCTGCGACCGCCGCTGCCGGTATGCGTCGCCCGGTTGTCGGCGCCGTTTTGCACAATCGACGTGCCATCACCCAAAGAGCTGCTGCTCCGCGTCACCGTGGCAGTGTTGCGCATGCCGGTCTGGTACACGGTGATACCGCCGGGGTAAGTGTCCGAATACTGGGTAACGGTTGCCGTGTTGCCGATGCCGTCTTGCGTGATGACGGGGCCGCCATAAGCGGCTCCGTTCTGATCGACGGTGATGACATTGTCGGCGCCGGTCTGCCGGGTCTGGACCAGATTATCCACGTGGGACTGATTGATATAGGCGGTATTGCGCGTCCCGGCCTGTACTGCGTCGACCGCGGGTGCGAAACTGTCCACCTGGCTGATCAGCACCAGATTATCGTCGCCGGCCTGGTTGACGGTCGCTCTGGCGCCGGTCGTCGCCCGCTGCTGCAGGATCCCGGCGAGGTTACGGTTACCGTCTTGCGTGATGGTGGCCATGCCTCGTGTATCCCTCTGCACGATGCCGCCCTCCACCGCCGCGCCGCCTGCGATATTGTCGTTGCCGGTTTGCGTGATCGTGGCCTCGGTGGGCCGTCTCGCATTATCCTGTTCGATCCCCGCGCTGTTGTTGGCGCCGGTTTGCGTCAACGTCGCCTGGTTCTGCTGCGCCAGACCGGCCTGGCTATAGGTCAACGATACGATGAACGCTGCAGCCAGCGCGGCTGCGGACAAGGTGGTTTTCATGATCTTCTCCCGAGGTTATGCTCTCGAGTATAGAAGCCGGTCCCCCGCCTAATTTGACAGCGATCAGGCCGGGGAACGATACATCGATCGTAGCGACGATTCAGTCCGAGCCGCCCATCCAGAATTTCCATTCGGCCTGTTGCTTCGCCGAGTTCAGCCGGGACTTTTGCCAGCTCGCCTTGTCGTCGAGCTTTTGCCACGGCTGCCTGCCTGCGGCGGTCGTGGAGGCGACGTACTGCCGCCAGCGGTAATGGTCGTAGACCGAGATGATATGCGCCGCATACGACTCCGCCACGCCCCGGTCGCCCTCGATGACCAGGAAGTTCTCGTCATTGCTTTCCGACGCCATCTGCGAGAAATTGTGCGAGCCGGTGACGACCACGGGATGCGTGCCGAACGGGTCGATGCACAGCACCTTGCTGTGCACAAGGACCGAAATTTTCCCTCCCCGCATGAATTCCTCGGCCCAAAACGCAAACTGCTGCTTGATGCCCGAAGGCGTGAACACGTCCAGGTTCATCGGGTCCGACTTGCTGCCGCCGACCAGCTCCGCCATCAGCGCGCCGTCCGCGCCGCCGACAAACCGGTTCAGCACGCCGCGCACGAATTGTCCTTGCGCGCGCTCCTCCAAAATATCCAGCACCGGGCCGTTCGGGCCGGGCATGAAGGACAGGAACAGGATGCCGTCCTGCGCGGCCTCGACCAGCGCTTGAAGACTTTTGAGATCCGCATTCTTGACCGTTGGCGTGAACCACGGCTCGATCTGCGCCGGCACGGTGGTGCCGGCAGCCGGCGCCGCGTTGCTTGTCTTCAAAGTCGACGGCGCCTCGCTTCCCGCCTCGGCCAGACGGCGCCACTGCGCCAGGTATTGCGTGGCCAGCTCGGCGCTCTCGATCAGCACCGCATTGTTTATTTGGGTGAAAAGCCCTGTCGGCGTCAGGTTGGTGGAGCCGGTCCACACGGCCACCGGCCGGTCGCCATCCAGGACGACGATGAACTTGTTATGCCCCAGCGCGCCCACCTTGCCGGGAGCGGCGGTCATGCGATCGATAACGACGCAGCCCGCCTCGTGCACCTTCGCCCGGCCCTCGGCGTTGGCATCCGGTTCGGTGGCCTTGGTACTGCCGTTGGCCAGCACGATATTGGCGCGCGGTCCAAGGTCGCAAAACCGCTGGGTGACTTCGTCGTCCTCCAGTTCGAAAAGGGCAGCGTACAAGCTGATGTCGGGGTTGCGGTCGGCGTCGTCGAACAGCTGGCGCAGCGCCAGGATCAGCGATCCGCCGCAGAAATCGCGCAGGAAGTCGCTGGAGACATCGGAGATCCGCTCGACCAGTTCGGTCCCGGTCTCGATCTCCATGTCGGCGGCGACCTTGGCCATCCAGCGCGAGGCGGCCATCGGGCGATTGAAGAAGCAGCTCAACCGTCCGCCGGCCGGCTGGACGGCATGGACCTCGACCCAAGCACTGGCCCACTCTTCCCGTGGCTCCAGGGCACCGGGCGCTCCGACCATCGGTACGATCCGGTACTTGGCACGGTCATTGAAGCTCACCTCGTGGTCCGTCCAGCTATAACGCTGAAACGGCCAGACATCCGACGGCTGCCGCTGATCGGGCCCGCCGCCGACATCCTTGGCGAAGCCGACGCGGTTGACCAAGAACTCGGCTTGATTCAGCGGGCGATTTTCGTCATCGCTCTCCAGCCACACCCGCTCGATGGCGAAGCCGATGCAGTTTTGCAGCTCCCCGGCCCGCCAGATCAGAAAGGCATCGTCGGTGTTGCAATACACATTGAGTTGGACTGGGCCCATCTGTTCCTCCGTGCCGTTGGTTTAGAAAGCGTGAATTGGCGGGGACAACACAGTGACAGTAGCAGCGACGCATGACCGGAACGTGTCAAAACGACATAGATTTTTGCTATCACTTGTCGCCGGAGACGGGGCGCCTTACATCTCCCACTGGAACTTCATCGTCAGCGACTTGCTCACCGTATCCGGCGCGCGCGTCTTGTCGCGAGAATAGCCGACCGACAGCGAGCGGCCGTGCCGCCACAGGTGGCGATACAGCAGCGAACGGTGCACCTGGCGCTCGGCCCAGGGCTCCAGGCCAGACACACCGTCGTCGCGCCGCGCCGCCGAGGTGTTCTGCGCCAGCAGCCGCAGCGAGTCGGCTGGCGTGAAGTGCAACATGCCCAGCCAGCGCCAGCCGTTGTCGACGAAGGCCGGCCGCCCCAGCGTGCCCTGCACCCAGGCGCGGTTGACGCGCTGGTCCAGCTCCATCGCCCAGCCGCGCGGCAAGGCGAAGCGCAGGCCCAGTTCCACCAGCGCGTTGCCGCCACGGCCGACACGGTCGGCGTCGACGTCGAGCTGCTTGCCCAAGGTCACTTCGGACCTGAGCTTGGTGATCCACGGCAGCGGCGATGTTTCCAGGCCGAAGTGCAGCGCCGGCACGTCGTGCAGCCGCCCTTCACGCCGCCCGCGCTGCTGGTCGAAGCCCAGGTTGGCCCAGAAGTCCGTCTGGCGCGCGGCGCGGAACCAGATGCCCGGTTGCAGCTTGCGCTCGACGATCTGGTTGGCCTGCTGGCCGGAGAACGCATCGGACACCGTGCGGATCTCATGCAGCCCCAGGTGCGCTTCCATCTCGTACGCCTCGACCGCCATGTCCGCCACTTCCAGCCGCTGTGGACCCAGCCTGCGGTTGAGGTTGATATCGGTCTTGACGATGCCCGTTTGCGGCACGAAACCGTTGTCGTTGACGAAGCCCGGGCCGACGGCCTCCAGCTTCAGTTCGTTCCACCAGCCCTCTGACAGGTGCGTGTACTTGCCCGACAAATAGGCGCCATTGCGTGAGCGCACCCGCACCACGTCGGCCACCGGTTCGGTGACGAAGCCGGCGCTGGTCTGCGAGTGCATCAACAGCCAGGTCGCCTGCTGGCCTTCGCCGCGCCATTGGCCGTCGAAGCCGAACACCTGGTTGCTGCCGGCGTCGCCATAGTCGCGCTGCGAGACGAAGGCGCCGAGCACCGTACCGCCGGCGTGCCAGCGCGCGCGCAGCAGGCTGGTCAGGGTACGCCGCGTTTGATCGTACTCGGCCGTCTCGTACGGCCCGCCGCGCAGCACGATGCCGCCCTCCTGGTCGCGCAGGCTCATCGCGGTAGCGTCGGCCTGCGCCGCGCGCCAGGTGCCGCGCAGGCCCCATTCCGGGTCGGCCACCGTACGCGAGTAGAAGGCCGCCAGCGGCAGCCCCAGCACGTCGGCGCTTTCAAGGAAGAAGCCGCGCTTCTCCGGCAGGCTCAGCGCGATGCGGCTGGCGCCCGACGACGTCGGCTCGTCGATCTCGACCTGTGAAAAGTCCGGGTTCAAGGTGGCGTTGAAGACCATGTCCGCGCGCGGGCGGGCGTTGATCTCCAGGCCCAGGCTGCCCTTGTTGGCGCGTTGCCGGCCGGCGCCGTCGGTGTCGCTGTTCGAGCGCAAGGTCAGCTCCGGCTTGATGTCGAGGAAGCTGCGGTCGCGCACGGCGGCGACGGTGCCGCCCATGCCGTCGATGTCCTGCATCACGCCGATATGGCCGATGGTGTCGGTGGTTAAGGGCGTGCTGGTCAGCAGCAGGCCGCCGGCGTGCGGCACGTTGCGTTCGATCATCACGCGCCAGGCCTTGCCGTCGGCGTACGGAAAGCGCAGGTTCGACAGCGGCCAGCGCACTTCCATGCTGTAGCCGTCGGGCAGGCGCCGGACGGCGGCGTCGATCGGAAAATCGGGACCGAGATCGGACTCATCCTCGTCGGCGCGGTACATGCCGTCGTTGAGCACGCCGGCGGTGTTGACGCGCACGAACTGGGCGGCGCGGCCGTGGCCGGTCGGGTCGAGCCAGATGCCGATGAAATCCTGGTCCGTGCCGACCTTGTCGCGCCGCGCCAGCGAGCCGCGCAGTTTCTCCGGCGTAGGGTCCCAGGCGCGGATGCCGAACACCAGCGCGCCGTCGTCGATCAGCAGGCGCACGGTGGTGCGCAGCGCGGCCGGCGCGGCGTTGCCGCTGTTGGGCAGGAATTCGTGGAAGGTGTCGAACTCCGGGGCGTCGCGCCAGGCGTCCTCGTCCAGCGCGCCGTCGATCTTCACCGGGGAAGTGTGGCCGATCAGGCGCGCCGGCAGCGGCAAGACCTTGCGCTGCTCGCGCTCTGCGACCTCCAGCGCCTGGACCTCGCACATCGCGGCCAGACCGGAAAGAAACAGCATGCCGGCACCGACCCGGGCATTGCTCGCCACTCTGCTCAAAACTTTGATTAAATGATCCACCGCCGCCTTCAAATCAACCGCAGCCAAGCAAGCTACGCGGGCGGTAGTTTAAACTAAAGAAATATCTTTTTGAGAACTTTTTTGAGCGGGCATCGCACGCTGTTTCGACATGACCGGCATTGTGAAATCCACCAATCCGCGTAATGATTCTTCCCATCTGAACCTGGAAGCATGGTTTCGCTCATTCTTATCTGCTAATCTTTTTTTTAGAAACAAGCAAAGAGACAAGCAAAGAAACAAGCAAGACCCCACCGAGCGACCTCGGCCACCTCATGCGCGTGGCCCTCGTCTTATCGGCGCGGAGTACGCGAGGTACTCCAGTGAGCGCTGCCGAAGCAGCGCCTATAACTGGAGACATGTCATGCGCATCGCCAATTCAGGCCCGAAAAAACGGCCTATTCCCGTACCGTCCCTGGTGGCTTCGGCCATCGCCGCCACGCTGCTGTGCGTTCAACCACCAGCACAAGCGCAGGACACGCGCGACGTGCGCGAACCCACCCTGCCGAAGTCCTGCGCGACCGTGACCGCCGAAGCCGCGACAGCCGGCCGCGACGACGCCGCGCGCATCCAGAAAGCCATCGACCAGTGCACGCAAGGCGGCGCGGTCCACCTGGCGGCGGGCGGCGACAAGCATAACGCCGCTTTCACCGCCGGCCCGTTGACGCTCAGCAACGGCGTCACCCTGGTGGTGGATGCCGGCGTCACGCTGTACGCCAGCACCAATCCCATGCTGTTCGACACCGGCGAAAAAGCCTGCGGCACGCTCGACCTGGCCGGCAAGGGCTGCCGTCCCTTCATCACCGTCAACGGCGCCAAAGGCGCGGGCATCATGGGCGACGGCGCCATCGACGGCCAGGGCGGCCAACGGATCGACGGCAAGCCCGAAACCTGGTGGCAGATCGCCCGTCGCGCGCAAAAGGAAAAACTGCGCCAGAACGTGCCGCGCCTGATCCAGATCGACAACGCGCGCGACTTCACGATGTACCGCATCACCTTGCGCAACTCGCCCAACTTCCATGTCGCCCTGAACAAGGTGGACGGCTTCACCGCCTGGTCCGTGCGCATCGATACGCCACATGACGCGCGCAACAGCGACGGCATCGATCCGGGCGCCTCGCGCAACGTGACCATCGCCCACAGCTACATCCGCACCGGCGACGACAACGTCGCCATCAAGGCCGGCAACAACGGCATGAGCGAAAACATCTCGATCCTGCACAACCATTTCTACAGCGGCCACGGCATGTCGATCGGCAGCGAGACCAACGGCGGCGTGCGCAACGTGCTGGTGGACGACCTGGACATGGATGGCACCACCTCCGGCCTGCGCATCAAGAGCAACGACCGGCGCGGCGGCGTGGTCAGCGGCATCGTCTACCGCAACGTCTGCCTGCGCGGCAACCGCTGGCCGCTGTATATCGACACCAACTACGAGCCCGGCCCGGCCGGCCAGCTGATTCCGTCGTACAACGGCGTGCGCATGGAAAGCGTGCACAGCCTGACGCCCGGCCAGGTTATCCTGCAAGGCTACGACGACGCCCATCCGCTGCGGCTGACCTTGAAGGATGTGGTGGTGGACGGCAATCCGCCGGTCAAGACTTCGTCCATCAAGCTCGACGGCCAGCTCAACGCGCCGGACGCGCGCGCGGTCGATTGCGCCAAGCGCTTTGTGCCCTTCCCCGAAGGCCCGGAGGCCTGGCCGGTCAAAGTCGCGCGGCAATGATCATGCGGCTCCTTTTTCCCGTCCTCCTTGGAGCGGCGTTGCCGCTGCATGGTCACGCCGCCGACTCGCCCCGGTGGAAACTGTCGCCGGCCGCGCGCGCCGCCGACGTCCAGGTCGATACGCCGTTGCGGATCGTTTTCGACAAGCCGCCGGTGCTGGGCGCCGATGGCGCGGTCCGCATCTACCGCGTCGCCGACCGCGCGATCGTTGACGAGCTGCGCCCGGGCGAGGACGTCGATGTCATCGGCAACCCGCAGCAGGAATACAAGCGCGTGGTGCGCTACACGCCGATCACCGTGCAAGGTGCGACCGCGACCATACGCCCGCACAGCGCCAAACTCGACTACGACACCGAGTACGAGATCGTCATCGACGCCGGCGTGTTCACCGGCGCCGGCATCGCCCCGTGGACCTTCCGCACCCGCGCGGCGGCGCCGACCGGCAACAACCTCAGCGTCGACGATGACGGTCCGGCCGACTTCCGCACCGTCCAGGGCGCGCTCAACCACGCGATGGGCCAACTGCCGCGCGCGGCGCCGGTGTCGATCCGCATCGCCGACGGCCGCTATGACCAACTGCTATACCTGCGCGGCAAGGACAACATCACTTTGCGTGGCGAAAGTCGCGACGGCGTCATCCTCGAAGCGACCAACAACGACGGCATCAATCCCGGCACCGGCGCCGGCCGCGGACCGCTGACACCGGCCGCCAACGGTGGCCGCTCGGTGTTGCTGATCGAGGATGCCGACATGGTGACGCTCGACCATCTCACCTTGATCAACAACACCGTGCGCGCGCACAGCAAGGGCGGCCAGGCCGAGACGCTGGTCTTCAGCAGCGACCGGGGACGCCTTGTCGCGCGCGATGCCAGCTTCTTCAGCGAGCAGGACACGATCCAGGTCAAAGGCTATTCGTGGTTCCACCGCACGCTGATCGCCGGCAATGTGGATTTCATCTGGGGCGGCAACCGGGCGGCGCTGTTCGAGGACAGCGAGATCCGCACCGTCGGCGACAGCGCCCATGCCGGCGGGGGCGGCTACATCGTGCAGGCGCGCACCGTCGCGGCCGGAGAGCCGGGGTTTGTGTTTCTCAACAGCCGGTTGACGCACGGTCCTGGCCCGTTGGGCAACGATGTGCCGGCGGGCAAAGCCTACCTCGCGCGGCAGGGGCCGCCGGCGACCTGGGACAACGTCAGCTTTATCAACTGCCGCATGGACAACCATATCGCGGCGCAGGGCTGGGCGCCGAAAAAGCCGCAGACGCCCGAGGCAAAACCGGGCGCCGGCTGGGGCGAGTTCGGCAGCATGGACCTGGCGGGACGGCCACTGGATGTGAGCCAGCGCACGCCGGGCCACCAGTTGACGGCCGAACAGGTCGCGGCCCGCTTCGGCAGCAGACAACAGATTTTCAACACATTCAACGACGGCAAGGGTTGGAACCCCGTCCCGTAATTGTTTCACCTGGCTTCACCGCTTCACCACAGACGTTTCATTATAAAAAAATAGGAGACTAGAACATGACAACCACGACGAACAATCCCAAACCCCGGCTCGCCCTCACGGCCATCACCCTGGCGGTGCTGGCCCTGACCAACCCGGCCCACGCGCAGACGCAGCAAGCCGACGAGAGCATGACCCGCGTCGAAGTGACCGGCTCGTCGATCAAACGCATCGCCACCGAGAACGCCCTGCCGCTGACCACCTACAAGGCCGAGGAACTGGAAGCCCAGGGCCTGACCACGATGTCCGAGGTGGCCACCTCGCTGGTCACCGGCGCCACCAACGAGCCGGTCGGCGGCGGGGGCGGCGGCACCATGATCAATATGCGCGGCCTCAACACCAACCGCACCCTGGTGCTGCTCAACGGCCGCCGCCTGCCCAACGAGGCCATCGGCGCCAGCTCGGTCAACGTCGATGTCGTGCCGATGAGCGCGGTCGAGCGGGTCGAAGTGCTGCGCGACGGCGCCTCGGCCATCTACGGCACCGACGCCATCGCCGGCGTGATCAACTTCATCACCAAGCGCACCGTCAACAAGGTCAGCCTGAGCGCCGGCATCGTCAAGCCGCAACGCTCCGGCGGCGGCGAGCAGCAGCGCGTGTCCATCACCGGCGGCACCGGCGACCTGAAAAAGGATGGCTGGAACGTCTTCGCCTCGTTCGACATGCAGCGCCGCACGTCGCTGATGCAAAAGAGCCGTCCGGAAATCTGGGACCCGGAACGCATCGCGCAACTGGGCGGCACCGTCTTCACCAGCAACACCTCGGGCTCGTCCTCGTCGCCGGCCAACTACACCGTCTACAACAACGGCAAGCCGACCACCGCCACCGGCAACCCGTACTGGTCCACGGGCTGCGGCAGCAACTACGACGCGCCCTACAGCCTGGCCTCGACCAAGGCCTCCGGCGCCGGCGCCAAGACCTGCATCCTCGACCCGACCATTTACCCGCAACTGCTGCCGGACAACAAGCAAACCACCCTGTTCACCAAAGCCTCGATCCGCCACGGCGACGACAAGCTGTTCACCGTGGAAATGCTCAACACCGAGTCCTACATCGACGCGCTCAATCCGCCGCAGGTGTTCGGTGCGCAAACCGATTACGACAAGCTCAACCCCGGCGTGCGCAAGCCGCTGTTCATCAACCGCAGCAGCAAGTGGTATCCGGGCGGCAGCGGCGGCGTGCCGGCCGTGGCCGGCGTCACCGGCCAGGACCTGGCGCTGACGTGGAGCCTGGACGAACTGGGCACGGCCGGCACCCACGACCGCCAGAACACCAACCGCATCGTCGTCGCCGACGAGGGCGCGGTCATGGGCTGGGACTACCGCGTCGGCTTCAACGCCGCCATGAGCGAGCGCCGGGTCGGCTACAAGAGCGGCTTCGTCACCACGCCGGAGCTGTACGCGGGCGTGGCCAACGGCACGCTCAATCCGTTCGGCAAGCAGGACGCCGAGGGGCGCGCCTATCTCGACAGCATCAGCGTCGACGGCGAAAACTACCGCACCGCCCGCGTCAAATATTTCGGTCCGGACTTCAACCTCTCGCGCGAGCTCATGCCGCTCGAAGGCGGCGCGCTGGCGATCGCCGTTGGCGGCGACCTGCACCGCGAAATGTACAGCGACCGCACCAGCATGCTGGCCAACGCGGTGACCTACAAATCGTCCGGCGCGCCGGGCACCAATCCCAAGGGCGCGCGCACCATCGGCGGCCTGTACATGGAGCTCGACGCGCCTATCACCAAAAAGCTCGACCTCACGCTGGCGGCCCGCGCCGACCACTTCAGCGACTTCGGCTCGACCTTCAACCCGAAGGCCAGCGTGCGCTGGGAACCGCACACGGCTGTCATGTTGCGCGGCACGGCCAGCACCGGCTTCCGCGCGCCCACCCTGCCGGAGCTGTACGGTGCCGCGCGCACCCGCAGCCCGTCGGTCAACCGCTGGGACGATCCGCTGCTGTGCCCTGGCCCGACGCCGTCGCAGCCGAACACCGGCAGCTTGACCACCGACCCGCGCTACGCCGGCCTGAACCTCGATCCGGCGCGCGTCTGCAACACCCAGCTGACCACCCTGACCGGCGCCAACCCCGATCTGCAACCGGAGGAATCGCGCACCTACACCGCCGGCATCGTACTCGAGCCGGTCAAGAACATGATGCTGTCGTTCGACGTCTGGGACATCAAGATGAAGGGCACCATCGCACAGATCACCGAGGACACCATCTTCTCCGACGTCGACCGCTACAACAACCTGTTCACGCGCAACCCCGACGGCACGCTGGACTACATCGTCGTCACCCGCATGAACATGGGCGGCCTCCACACGCGCGGCATCGACGTCAGCTTCCGCTACGTGGTGCCGACCAAGCAATGGGGCAAGTTCGGCGTCAACCTGGACGGCACCTATGTCGACCAGTACGAAGGCCAGAACGACGCCGGCGGCGCCTGGGTCGACAGCGTCGGCCGTCCGGGCGCGCTGGCGACCGGTTCGACCTCGGCCAACACCTACATCTTCAAGTGGAAGCACAACCTGCGCTTCTCGTGGAACTACGCCAAGTTCGGCGCGCAGCTGACGCAGTCCTACACCTCCAGCTACGAGGACACCAACGCGCTGCCGACGCAAAAGCCGGGCCAGCCGTTCCACAACGTCATCGACCACTACATCCTGTATAACCTGAGCACCAACTACAAGTTCTCGGACAACCTGAAAGTAACCTTTGGCGTCAACAACCTGCTGAACGAGGAACCGCCGCTGTCGAACCAGCGTTTGAGCTCGCGCGTGGTGTTTGCGCAAAACATCGCCAAACCGATCGGCCGCGCCTACACTTTGCGCGCCGAATACACCTTCTGATGCCATGACCATGACAACCATGAACCGCTACAAAATCGCCGGCGCCGTGCTGCTGCCGCTCGCGCTGGCAGCGTGCCAGACCGCCCAGGTGGACTCGCCAGCGCCGGCCAAGCCGGCCGCCGCCCCGTGGGTATCGGACCTCGGCAACGGCCAGTACAAGAACCCCGTCCTGCACGCCGACTATTCCGACCCGGACGCGATCCGCGTCGGCGACACTTACTATATGACGTCGTCGAGCTTTAATAGTTCCCCCGGCCTGCCCCTGCTGACCTCCAAGGACATGGTCAACTGGGAGCTGGTCGGCCACGCCTTGCCGGCCCTGGTGCCGTCCGAACGCTTCGCCGTGCCGCGCCATGGCGAGGGCGTGTGGGCGCCGTGCCTGCGCTATCACGACGGCAAGTTCTGGATCTTCTACCCGGATCCGGACCACGGCATCTTCGTCATCACGGCGGACCGTTTCGACGGCCAGTGGAGTACGCCCAAGCTGATTCTGCCGGGCAAAGGCATCATCGATCCGACCCCGCTGTGGGACGACGATGGCAAGGCCTACCTGCTGCACGGCTGGGCCAAGAGCCGCGCCGGCTTCAACAACATCCTGACCTTGCGCAGCATGGCGCCGGACGCCAGCAAACTGCTCGACACCAAAGGCACCACCCTGATCGACGGCAACGCGATCAAGGGCTACAAGACGCTGGAAGGGCCGAAGTTCTACAAAGCCAACGGCTACTACTACGTGTTCGCGCCGGCCGGCGGCGTCGAGGAAGGCTGGCAGTCGGTGTTCCGCTCGCGCAGCCTGAACGGACCGTACGAAGTGCGCACCGTGCTCGAACAAGGCAAGACCGAGGTCAACGGCCCGCACCAAGGCGCCTGGGTACGCGCGCAAGACGGCAAGGATTGGTTCCTGCACTTCCAGGACAAGAATGCCTACGGCCGCGTGGTCCACCTGCAACCTATGCGCTGGGTCGACGACTGGCCCATCATGGGCGAAGCCGGTCCCAATGCGGGCGCCGGGCAGCCGGTGCTCACCCACGCCAAACCGGTGGCGGGCGCGGCGATCAAGGCGCCTCCCACCTCGGATGAGTTCGACGGCCCGCGGCTCGGCCTGCAATGGCAGTGGAACGCCAACAGCAATGCGAAATGGTATTCGCTGAGCGAGCGTCCCGGCCAGCTGCGCCTGTTCACGCAGGCGGCGCCGGATGCGGCCGACTATGTGCGCGCGGCGCCATCCATCCTGGCGCAGAAGCTGCCGGCGCCGGAGTTCGTCGTCAACACCCGCGTCCAGCTCAATGACGCCAACAGCGGCGACCGCGCCGGGCTGATCGTCAACGCCATGCAATACGCCTGGCTGGGCCTGCGCAAGACAGCCGACGCGACCCAGCTGGTCTACACCACGTGCGGCCCGGCCGTGCTGCGCTGCAAGGAAACCACGGCCGTGGTGCTGCCGTCGGCGCCGTCGGCGCTGTACCTGCGCATGACGATGGCGCCCGGCGCGATGGCGAGCTTCGCCTACAGCACCGACAACGTGACCTTCCAGACCGTGGGCCAGCCGCTCAAGATCAGCAAGGGCCGCTGGGTGGGCGCACAGATGGGCGTGTTCAGCATCGGCGACGGGGCGTCCGGCAGCACAGGCGCCAAGGCGTCCAGCCTGGATGTCGATTACTTCCGCGTCAGCGCGCAATGATGGAGAATAAAATGACTAAAGCAGTAAACCCACAACGCCGCAACGTCTTGCGCGCGGCCTCGGCCGGCGCCATGCTCGGCGGCGCCGCGCCGCTCGCGTTCGGCCAGACCGCGCCAGCCGCCGCCGCCGACCCTTGGGCCACGGCGCAGCGCATCATCGACCGTTTCGCCAAGCCGCTGGTATTTCGCAAGGAAGACTTCCCGATCACGAAGTTCGGCGCCAAGCCGTGCAAACTGGCCGAGGTCACCACCACCGGCGGCGACGAGCCGCTGAAGCGCATGTCGCCGGTCGCCAAGTCGCCTGACTGCTATCCGGCCATCGCCGCCGCCATCGCCGCCTGCAACAGGGCCGGCGGCGGCCGCGTGCTGATTCCGGCCGGCGCCTGGTACTGCGCCGGCCCGATCGTGCTGCTGTCCAACGTCAACGTCCACCTTGCCGCCGGCGCCGAGGTCTACTTCAGCGCCAACCCGAACGACTACGCCAAATACGGCGACATCGATTGCGGCAAGAACGGCAAGCTGGTGATCTCGCGCTGGCAGGGCAACGACGTGCTGAACTTTTCGCCGATGATCTACGCCTACAACCAGCGCAACATCGCGCTGACCGGCGAGGACTGGACCAGCATCCTCAACGGCCAGGCAGGCGTGCCGTTCGAAACCGGCGGCGGCTCCTGGTGGGACTGGAGCGGCAAGAACAAGCAGGCGCCCATGCACGGACGCAAGATCAACCCGGCCAATCCGGAATCGCTGGCGGCGGTGGCGCCATCGCTGTCGGACGCCGAGCGCGCGCTGATCCAGGGCACCCGGCCCGACTGGCGCACCGACTCGCGCTACCTGCCGGCGCTGTCCGAGGCCGGCGTGCCGGTGGCCAAGCGCATCTTCGGCCTCGGCCACTACCTGCGCCCGTGCATGGTCGAATTCGTCGGCTGCACGGACGTGCTGATGCAAGGCTACCAGTTGCTCGATTCGCCGTTCTGGCTGCACCACCCGGTCAACTGCCGCAACGTCCACTTCAGCAAGGTCAGGATGGAAAGCAAGGGCGCCAACAGCGACGGCTTCGATCCCGAGTCGTGCGACACCATCCTGGTCGAAGGCTGCCTGTTCAACACCGGCGACGATTGCATCGCCATCAAGTCCGGCAAGAACCGCGACATCGCCGAAGGACCGACGCGCAATATGGTGATCCAGGACACCATCATGAACAGCGGCCACGGCGGCGTCACCCTCGGAAGCGAGATGGCGGCCGGCATCGAGCACGTGTACGCGCAGCGCATCGAGTTCCGCAACGTCCACTGGGACAGCGACCCGCTCGGCACCGCCATCCGCATGAAGACCAATATGAACCGCGGCGGCTTCCTGCGCCACTTCTACGTGCGCGACGTGACCGTGCCCAACGGCGTCAAGACCACGCCGGGCTTCTACAATCCGCTGCCCGGCTCGGTCATCAAGCCGAAGACGGTATCGACCAGCGGCGGCGGCCTGATCACCATCGATTGCGACTACGCGCCGGCCGACGACGATGTGCGCATCCGGCCGCCATCGGTGTCGCACGTGCACATCTCCAACGTCAAGGCCGGCAACATCAAGGTCGGCGGCGCCGAGGTCTCCTGCTACCAGGCCATGGTGATCCTGGGACCGGTGGCGACCAGCTTCAACGGCAAGCCCGGCACGCCGGTGTTGCCGCTGACCGACATCACCATCACCGACTGCGATTTCGGCACGCCGCGCAACGCCGAGCAGCCTTGGTTCACCCACAACGTTAAGGGCCTGGTCTTGAAGAACGTGCGCATCGCCGGCAAGACCATCTCGACGGTACTGGATACCTGACGCGATGACCACGATGACCACGTCCACCACCCAAGCCGCCCGCCGCAACTTCATGCAGACGCTGGCGGGCGGTACCCTGGCCCTGGCCGGCGGCTTGCCGGCACAGTTGATGGCGGCCCCGGCCGCTTCCGCCGACCCTTGGCGCCAGGCCCAGGCCATCATCGACCGCGTGTCGAAGCCACTCACCTTCCGCAAGGAGGATTTCGTCATCACCGCGTTTGGCGGCAAGGCGTGCGACGTGGTGCCGATCAACGCCTGGGTCGGCTCCAGCGAGCGCGCCGACATCCACACGCCGGCGCCCGGCGCGACCGATTGCCATCCGGCCATCAGCGCCGCCATCGCCGCCTGCCACAAGGCCGGCGGTGGCCGCGTATTGATCCCGGCCGGCAACTGGCTGTGCGCCGGGCCGATCGTGCTGCTGTCGAACGTCCACGTGCATCTGGCCAAGGGCGCGCACGTCTACTTCTCCGCCAATCCGCTCGACTATGCGCGCCATGGCGAATTCGATTGCGGCGCCAACGGCAAGCTGTCGCTGACCCGCTGGGAGGGCAACGATTGCCTGAATTACTCATCGCTGGTGTACGCCCACGGCCAGCGCAACATCGCCCTCACCGGCGAGGACTGGACCTCCATCCTCGACGGCCAGGCCGGCGTGCCCTTCCCCGGCGATGCCGATTGCTGGTGGTCCTGGAAAGGCCGCGAGCGCAAGGGCGAGGTGCATGTGCCGTTTACCGTGGGTAAAGTGCAGGAGCGGCCGAACCCGCGCAACCGCCCGCTGGCCGAGATCGCGCCGCATTTGTCCGCCGAAGAAGCCGCGAAGATCCAGGGCGACGATCCGTGGTTCCTGTCGGACTCGCACTACCTGCGCGCGCTGAGCGAGGCGCGCGTGCCTGCCAGGCAGCGCGTCTTCGGCATCGGCCACTTCCTGCGGCCGCACATGGTGCAGTTCATCAGTTGCACCGATGTGCTGCTGGCCGGCTACCAGACCACCAACACGCCGTTCTGGCAGCACAACCCGGTGGACTGCGCCAATGTGCACGTGAAAGGCATCTACGCCAACAGCATGGGCGCCAACAACGATGGTTTCGATCCGGAATCGTGCCGTTACGTGCTGATCGAAGGCTGCCAGTTCAACACCGGCGACGATTGCATCGCCATCGATTCCGGCAAGGGCACGGATACGCAGTTCGGTCCATGCGAGAACGTGGTGGTGCAGAATTGCCGGATGCACAGCGGCCATGGCGCGCTAACCTTGGGCAGCATCATGTCCGGCGGCATCCAGAACGTGTATGCGCAGAATCTGGTGTTCGAGAACGCCAACTGGAAGACCGATCCGCTCAACATCGCCATACGGCTGAAGACCAATATGGCGCGCGGCGGCTTTTTGCGTAATTTCTATGTGCGCAATGTGCAGATCCCCAACGGCATCCGCACCACGCCGGCGTTTTACAAGCCAACGCCGGGGTCCGGGATTCCGGAGAAGACGGTGGCCGCCGGCGCCGGTGGCGTGGTCACCTTCGATTGCGACTACAGCCCGCTCGACGATACCATCCGCACGCGGCCGCCGCTGGTGACCAACGTGCATATCTCGGGTATTAAGGTGGGCAATGTGCAGACCAAAGAGGGCAAATTCTCGTGCTACCAGCCGATCGTGGTGCTGGGACCGGTGGCGGTGAACTACAACGGGCCGGGCAAGCCGCAGATTCTGCCGGTGAGCAATGTCACCATCAGCGACTGCGACTTCGGCACGCCGGTGGTGCAGCAGCCGGCGTACCTGTATAACGTCAAGGAGCTGGTGTTGAAGAACGTGACCATCGCCGGCAAGGTGCACAACCAGCGCTTGTCGTCGTAACCGCCGTCAAACCGCCGCCAGCGCCAGCTGGGGCGCAGGCCGCTTTTGCGGCTGGTGGCCCGCCGGCGCGGCGCGTCCCTGCTCGAGCTTGAACACGCTGACGACCTGCGTCAGATGCGACGCCTGGCCTTCCAGCGCCGCCGTGGCGGCGGCCGCTTGCTCCACCAGCGCGGCGTTCTGCTGCGTCACGGCGTCCATTTCGTTGACGGCCTGGTTGATCTGTTCGATGCCGACCTCCTGCTCGCGGCTGGCCGCCGTGATTTCGCTCATGATGTCGGTGACCCGCTGGATGCTGGCGACCACCTCGGTCATCGTGGTGCCGGCCTTGGCCACCAGCTGATTGCCGGCGTTGACCTGCTCGACCGAGTCGTTGATCAAGGTTTTGATTTCCCTTGCCGCGCTCGCCGAGCGCTGCGCCAGGTTGCGCACTTCCGACGCCACCACGGCAAAGCCCCGTCCCTGCTCGCCGGCGCGCGCCGCCTCCACCGCCGCGTTCAAGGCCAGGATGTTGGTCTGGAAGGCGATGCCGTCGATGACGCCGATGATGTCGGCGATCTTGCCGGCCGACGCGTGGATGTGGCCCATCGTCGTCACCACTTCCTTCACCACCGCGCCGCCCTGGCGCGCCACGTCCACGGCGGACACGGCCAACTGGTTGGCTTGCCGCGCGTTGTCGCTGTTTTGCTTGACGGTGGAGGTCAGTTCCTCCATCGACGACGCGGTCTCCTCCAGCGCGCTGGCCTGCTGCTCGGTGCGCGACGACAGGTCCAGGTTGCCGCTGGCCACTTCCGCCGTTGCGGTCGAGATCTCGTCGCTGCCGGCGCGCACCTGGCCGACGATGTTGTTCAGGCTGTGGGTCATTTCATTGAGCGCTCGCAACAGCGCCCCGATCTCATCCTTGCTTTGCACGTCGACATAGCCGCTCAAATCGCCGGCGGCGACGGTCTGCGCCAGCGCCACGGCCCGGTTCACCGGCACCGTGATGGAACGCGTGATGAACCAGCCGATCAGCACCGCCATGATCGTCGCCGTCACCGACAGGATGAGCGTCAGTTGCACGGCCAACGCGCCGCCCGCCGCGATCTGCTCGCCGTCCTTCTTCATCAGCGATTCCTGGAAATCCTCCATCGCGTTGATGGCGTTGAAATACGGCGTTTGCGCCACCCGCAGTTCCTTGCTCACGTACTTGCCGGCCTGCTCGGACTGCCCCTCCCTGATCATCTTGATGATGGCGGTGCGCGCGACCGTGTAGGCGTCGCGCCGCTCGCTCAGCGTCTTGAACAGCTCCTTGCCCTTGGGAAGCGTCAGCATGGCATCCAGCTTGACGATATATTCTTCGTTCGCCTTCAGCGACGCATCCAGCTTCTCCAACTGCGCCCGCACCTCCGCCGGGTCGCCCGCGCCGATGATGGCGTTGCGCAGCAAGCGCGATTGCACATTCACCTCGGTCTGAATCTGCCGGGCCAGCGTCAACTTGACGAAGCTGTCGCTCAAGATCCGGTCCGTCGCCTCGTTGATCAGGTTGATGCGGGTGATGGCGACCAGCGCCACGGCGGCCAACAGCAGCACCACCACGCCGAAACCCAGGCCCAGCCGCGTTCCGATTTTCAAGTTAGAGATGTTCATGATAGTTTCCATTGGGGTCTATTGGCATAGCAACATTTAGATGTTGGCCCCAATGGCCGTTGCGCATATTGCGGCAAGGCAAGCCAGACGGTTGCGTGTTGTTTCAGCGCGTCAGCATGCTGGTTGATAGCGTAAACGCTGAACGGCGCGGCCATGCCGCGCCGTTCAGGCGTGAATGCGTCGATCGGGGCGCCGCGCCGTCAGGCGGCGCGGTCCTCAGCCGGCCAGCGCCAGGCGCGGGACCGCCCGTCGCGATGGCGAGGGTGAATGGACCGCCACCGGCGCGCCCGTTCTGCCGCCCGTATCCAGCTTGAACACGCTGACCACCTGCGCCAGATGGGCGGCCTGCTGCTCCAGCGCGCCGGTCGCGGCGGCGGCCTCTTCCACCAACGCGGCGTTCTGCTGCGTCACCGTGTCCATTTCGGTGACCGCCTGGTTGATCTGCTCGATGCCGACTTCCTGTTCGCGGCTGGCGACGGTGATCTCGCCCATGATATCGGTCACGCGCTGGATGCTGGCAACCACCTCGGTCATCGTGGTGCCGGCCTTGGCCACCAGCCTGTTGCCCGCGTCGACCCGTTCGACCGAGTCGTTGATCAGGGTTTTGATTTCCTTGGCCGCGCCCGCCGAGCGCTGCGCCAGGTTGCGCACTTCCGACGCCACCACAGCGAAGCCCCGGCCCTGCTCGCCCGCGCGCGCCGCCTCCACTGCCGCGTTCAACGCCAGGATGTTGGTCTGGAAGGCGATGCCGTCGATGACGCCGATGATGTCCGAGATCTTGGCGGCCGACTCGTTGATCTGTCCCATCGTCGTGACCACTTCGCCCACCACCGCGCCGCCCTGGCGCGCCACCTCGACGGCGGACACGGCCAGCTGGTTCGCCTGCCGCGCGTTGTCGCTGTTCTGCTTGACGGTGGAGGTCAGTTCCTCCATCGACGAGGCGGTTTCTTCCAGCGCGCTGGCTTGCTGTTCGGTGCGCGACGACAGGTCCATATTGCCGGTGGCGACTTCCCCGGTCGCGGTCGCGATCTCGTCGGTGCTGACGCGCACCTGGCCGACGATGTCGTTCAGGCTCTGGTTCATGTCCTTGAGCGCCTGCATCAACGAGCCGATCTCGTCCTTGCTTTGCACCTCGATGCGGCTGCTCAAGTCGCCGGCGGCGACGGTTTGCGCCAGTGCGACGGCGTGGTTCACTGGAATCGTGATCGAACGCGTGATCAACCAGCCGATCAAGACGGCGGCGATGGCCGCGCACGCCGACAATACAAGCGTCATCCGCACGGCGAACTGGCCGGCCGCCTTGGCTTGCTCGCCGTCCTCGCGCATCAGCGATTCCTGAAACGCCGCCATGGCGTCCATGGCTTCGAAAAACTCATTCTGCGCAGTACGTAAGTCCTTGAGCAGGTATTTTCCCGCCGCTTCAGCCTGGCCATCCCTGATCATCTTGACGTTGATGTCACGCCTTTGCGCATAGACATCCCGGCGCTCGCTCAGGGTTTTGAACAGCGCCCTGCCCTTGGGAAGGAACAGCATGCCGTCCAGTTTTTTCAAGTTGGCCGCGTTATTTTTGAGCGAGGCATCCAGTTTTCCCAAGGAAGTGCTCACCTCGGCCGGATCGGCGGCGCCGATGAGGGCATTGCGCAGATAGCGCGCTTGAAGGTTCACTTCGGTCTGGATCTGTTTGGTCACCATCAGCTTGGCGAAGCTTTTGTCCAGTATCCGTTCGGTCGCATCGTTAATCAGGTTGATGCGGCTGACGGCGATGAAAGCCACGGCGAGCAGTAAGACGACGACCACGCCAAATCCAAGGCCTAGTCGTGTTCCGATCTTTAAGTTAGCGATTTTCATTATGTTTCCGTTTTCGAGCTGCAAGCGCAGCGATGTAAGTAAGAAACGACGAGCGATGCGGATGGCGTTGGCATCAGGTCCGCTTGCGCGAAAAGCGGCAGGAATCAGGGACGCGGAGAATGACAGCGTTGTCCCGGGGGCATGGGGACGGAAGAGTATATCGACCAGGACATCGCTGGCCCGGCAACCACAAGTTAATTACCCATCTTAGCAAATGTCAAAGGAATTGCCACAAGAAAATAGATATCCCGAACTTTTTCTGACGACACCCTCCAATGCTGAGGCTGCCAGTCCACATTATGGTGTCGGACCCAGCGGGAAATGGCCGTTCGTGATACTTGCTGCTATATTTCCTGATCGATATTTCACACGCTGGAACCCGCATGACACGCCTGCCCTCGCACCTCCCGACCACGCTCGCCGCCTGCACCGTGCTGGCCGGCTGCGCCACCACCCAGATGTCGTTGACCGACTTCACAGCCGGTTCCGGCGGCCCCCGCGCGCCGGAGCAACTGGTCGTCACGTTCGACAAAGCCGACCTGGCGCTGCGCGTCGATCCCGCCACGCAAAGCATCCGTGGCGACGCCGCGCTAACCTTTACCGCCAACGCGCTGGCAACGGCGCCGCTGACCCGCATTGCCGTCGAGCTGGATCGCAACCTGCCGGTCGACGGCGCCAGCGTTGACGGCGTGGAACTGGCGCGCTCGGCGATCAGCAATCCGGAGGGCCGTCTGTACCTCACCTTGCCGACGCCGCTGCCGGCTGGCGCCAGCACCACCGTGCGCATCCGCTACCACGGCGTGCCGCACGTGGCCAGGCGCGCCCCGTGGGATGGCGCCTTCACCTGGAGCAAAACAACGGACGGCCAGCCGTGGATCGCCACCACCGTCGAGGGCGAAGGCTGCGACCTGTTCTGGCCCTGCATCGACCATCCGATGGGCAAGGCCAAGCTGATCGACCTGCACATCAGCGTGCCGGCGCCGCTGGTGGTGGCCGGCAACGGCGTGGCCGTCGGCATGGACGAAAGGGACGGCTGGCGCACCTACCATTGGCGCGCCAAGAACCCCAGCACCTACGGCATCGCGCTCAACATCGGTCCCTACGAGATGCTGTCGGGGGACTACGCCAGCCGCTACGGCAACACCATTCCACTGCGCATGTGGTATTTGAAAGGGCACGAGCGGCAGGCCAAAGACCTGTTCGCCGAGTTCGCGCCCATGCTCGATTTCTTCGAGCGCCGCATTGGGCCCTACCCGTTCGGCGACGAGAAAATGGGCGTCGTCGAAACGCCGCACCTTGGCATGGAACACCAGACCATCAACGCCTACGGCAACGGCTACCTGAAGTCGCCTTACGGCTACGACTGGCTGTTGCACCACGAACTATCGCACGAGTGGTTCGGCAACCAGATGACCAACGCCGACTGGGACGACATGTGGCTGCACGAGGGCTTCGGCAGCTACATGCAGCCGCTGTACCTGCAATGGCTGCGCGGCGACATGGAATTCCAGGCCGAGCTGTTCAACCAACGCAAGTCGCTGCGCAACAAGGTGCCGGTGGTCGGCGGCAAACCGCAGCGCATCGAAGACGTCTACGACGACAAGCGCGGCGGTCCGGGCAACGACATCTACACCAAGGGCTCGCTGATCCTGCACACGCTGCGCAACCTGATCGGCGACGACGCCTTCTTCCGCGCCACGCGCCGCATGGTCTACGGCACAGAGACGCCGACGCCCGGCAACTTCCAGCCGCGCTGGAGCAGCACCAGGGAATTCATCGCCATCGCCAGCGAGATGTGCGGCAGCGACCTGGGCTGGTTCTTCGACGCCTACCTGTACCACGCGGCGCTGCCCGAGCTGGTCGAAACGCGCAGCGGCGACCAGCTGCGGCTGGCGTGGAAGGTGAAGGATGGCGGCCCGTTCCCGATGCCATTGGAAGTGCGCATCGTCGACGACCGGGGCGAGCGCATCGTCCGGCTGCCGATGAGCGGCGGCGGTGGCGAACTGACTTTGGCGGCCGGCGCGCACTATACTGTCGATCCGGCGTCCCGCGTGCTGCGTCAGGAAGCGCATATCGACGAATGGAAGCGCGACGAAGACGAACGTAAAAAGCAGAAAGAGAAGGCCTCATGAAAAAGATCTCGCTGGCGCTGCTGATGGCGGCCGCCTTGTCCGCCTGCAGTCCGCAATACGACTGGCGCGATTACCGCAGCAATGACGCCCCGTACGCCGTGATGTTCCCCGGCAAGCCCGCCAGCCAGACCCGCGCCATCAAGCTGGACGACCTGGACGTGAACATGACGATGACGGCGACCGAGGTGGACGGCGTAGTGTTCGCGGTCGGCAGCGCGCAACTGGCGGACGCGGCGCGCACCCCGGCAGCCCTCGAGGCCATGAAGACGGCGCTGGTCAAGAACATCGGCGCCACGGTGACCAAAAGCGCGCCGTCGGCGGCGGCCGGCCGGACCATGCTCGATGTCGAGGCTAAAGGCAGCCAAAATGGGGAGCCCATGCTGCTGATCGGGCGTTTTATCGCCAAGGACACGCGCATTTACCAGGTCATTGTCATGGGGCGGGAGAAAAATATCGTGCGCGACACCGTGGAAACCTGGTTCAGCTCCTTCAAATTGAACTGAAAACAGGCGCCTGGCTTAGAAGATGCTTAATTGACGTGCGCTAACGTCCATACAGATAGGCTCGTCTCTTGTAAAGTTTCCCTGACGACCTAATGTGAACAGCAACGGCACGCCGCTGCTTTGTCATTCGGCGCACCGTCGGACCTCTCGATCAATAATACTAAGAAAGCGCATCATGTTAATTGCCTTCAAATCCAAATCCAGCCCTGAAGTCCTGATGTATCAGGAACACGCTCAACGCATCCTCGACCTGCTGCATAAAAATCCCACGCGCGGCGTGATCACCGCCGCCGAGGCGGAACAGGCGCTGTCGGTGCTCGAGCATGAAGTGGCCGAAAGCAAACTCCACCCTGAAAACGATGTCGAGCACGACATCCACGCGCACGAGAAGGAAGAGAACGAGACGGTGGAGCATGCCGTCATGCAGCGCGTGGGCTTCCACGCCCGCGCCTATCCGCTGCTGGAGATGCTGCGCTCGGCCAAGCAGGAAAACGAGAGCATTATCTGGGGCGTGTAACGCGATAAAAGTGGGAACCCGGTTCGTCAATCCCCCGCCAGGCTGGCCTTGAGCGGCAGATCCATCGTGAACCGCGTCCCCACCCCGACCACGCTGTCGACCCGGATGCTGCCATCGAGCAGCGACGTCACGATGTTGTACGTGATGCTCAATCCCAGCCCGTTGCCGCCCTGTCCCAGCTTGGTCGTGAAAAACGGGTCGAAGATGCGCGCCTGATGCTCGATGGCGATCCCCGCGCCGTCATCCTGGAACACTATCCGCACCCGGTCCGGTCCCAGCCGCACCGCCCACAGCCGGATCACGCCACCGCTGCGCCCGTCGAACGCGTGCAGCAAGGCGTTGTTGATCAGGTTGATGATCACCTGGCCGTAGGGGCCCGGGAAGCTGTCCATCTCGATATCGTCCGGCATCTCCAGATCGACCTGGTGGCCCGCCTTGCGGATCTGGTTCTTCATCGTCGTGACGATTTCCTGGCTGGCCTGGTGCAGGTCGAAATGGCGCCGCTTGGCGCTGGCCTGGTCGACCGCCACCTGCTTGAAACTGTTGACGAGCTCGGCGGCGTTGCGCAGGCTGCGCATCAGCAAGGTCGACGCCTCGCGCGCGGCGTCGATGAATTGCGCCAGGTCCGAGCGCCGCAGCACGTTGTTGTTCTGGCGCAGCTCGATCTCGGTGGTCTTGTCCTCGAGCGTGCTGGCGATCACCAGGCTGTTGCCGATCGGCGTGTTGAGCTCGTGCGCGACGCCAGCCACCAGCGAGCCCAGCGCGGCAAGCTTCTCGCGCTCGACCAGCTGCTGCTGCGTGTCTTGCAACTGCCGGTAGGAATCGGCGTTCGCGAACGCCACCGCCACATATGACGCCAAGGTGGTCAGCATGTCGGCGTCGATGCGGTGATAGGCATGCGCGCGGTAGCTGTGGACGGTGATAATGCCGCGCACCTGGCCGTTGACGGAAATCGGCACATAGATCAGCGAGCGCGGCTCGGTCGGCAACGAGCCGTCTTCGAGCGTGCCCATGTCATCGGCGCCGGACACCAGCGCCACGCTGTCGATGTAGCGCCCGTATTCCTTCTCCAGGTCGTTGATGAACACCTCTTCCGCATGGTTGATGCACCACACCGCCAGCTGGTTCGGCTCGCGCATGCTGCGCGTGTACGGCGTGTAGCGCTTGCCCTTCTCCATCGCGAACGGATACTCGATCAACTCCTGCTCGGGCCGGTAAATGCCGATGCCGAACACGCTCGCGTCCATCAGCGCGTGCACCTGCTGGTACAGCATGGTCATGATGGCCTCGCTGTCGAGGTTGGCCGTGATGCGGCGGCCGATGTCGGACAGCAGCGAGATATTGCGGTGCGCCAGCTCCACGCTGTCCTTTTGCAGCTCGGCCTCCTGCTTCTGGCGTTCGACCGATTCCTTCTGCAGCACCAGCTCGCGCGTGCGGCTGCCGACCTCCTCTTCGAGCGCCTGCTTTTGCCGCATCAACATGCGGATGCGGATGCGGAACAGCAAATACGCCGCGCCCAGCGCCAGGCCGATCATGAGCAGGCGGAACCACCACATCTTCCACACCGGCGGCGTGACGATCAACTCCAGCACCGCCGGTTCCGGACTCCAGACGCCGTCCTTGTTGGCGGCCCGAACGCGAAACACATAGCGGCCCGGGTCCAGGTTGGTATAGGTGGCGAAGCGCTTGCCGGCGTCCGTCGTCACCCACTGCGGATCGAAACCTTCGAGCTGGTAGGCGTAGCGGTTGCGCTGCGGATCGGCGAAATGCAAGGCCGCGAATTCGATCGAGAACATGACGTCGCGATGGCTCAAGGTCAGCGTCTTGGCATCGCGCAGCGGGCCCTTCGGCAGCACGTCGGGACGCCGCACGTCGCTCAGGATCGACTCGTTGAAGATGAAGAAATCGGTGATGGCGATCTGCGGCGGACGCCTGTTGTCATGGATAGCCGACGGCTTGAACGCCGTCATGCCCGCCAGGCCGCCGAAGTACAGCGTGCCGTCCGGCGCCTTGTGGGCCGCGCCGATGAAGTACGAGCCGTCGATCAAGCCGTCCTTGGCCGTGTAGTGCTTGAAGAATCCGCTCTCGGGATTGAACATCGCGATGCCGGCGGTGCTGCTGATCCACAGCTTGCCGTTGTCGTCTTCCAGAATGGCGCCGATCGGATCGACGGCGCCGCCGTTCTGTCCGGGATAGTAGCGGAAGCGCAGGTCGCCGTCCGGCTGCGGCAAGGCCTTGCACAAGCCGGCGGCGGTGCCGACCCACAGCACGCCCTTTTTGTCCTCGAAGATGAACGGCACCCTTTTGTGGCTCAGGCTGTCCGGCCGGTTCGGATCGTGGCGGTAGTGGCGGAACTTGCCGGTGGCGCGGTCGAAACGGTTCAACCCGTTTTCCGTGCCGATCCACAGGATGCCTTGGCGGTCCTCCAGCAACGCGTAGACGCGGCCGTCGACGCTGTCCGGATTGTTCAGATCGGCGCGATGGGTGGTGACGGCGCCGGTGTCGGGATCGATGCGGTGCAGCCCGCCGCGCGTGCCGGCCCAGATGACGCCGGCCCGGTCGACCAGCAGGCGCTGGATCGACAGCGAATTCGGATCGGCGCCCAACGGCACTCGCGTGTAGCGGCCGGTGGCCGGATCGCGCCGGGCCAGCCCGGTGGAAGTGCCGACCCACAACCGGCCCTTGAGATCGGTGGCCAGCGCGATCACCATGTCGCCGGGCAAGCTGCCGGGATCGCGCTCGTCGCGGTGCCAGGACTCGACCGTGCGCTTGGTCACGTCCAGCCTGGTCAAGCCTTCGCCCGAACCGAGCCAGAGCTGTTTGTCGCCGGCGCCGTCGATCGCCCGCACCTTGCTGTTGGTCACGCCGGGCAGCACGCCGGACGATCCGGTGTAGCGCTCGAAGCCGCCGCTGTCGAGATCGACCCAGTCCAGGCCAGCGTACCAGTTGCCCACCCACAGCGTGCCGGTGCGGTCCTGATACAGGGCGGTGATCTGGTTGTCGCCGATGCCGTGGCGGTTCAGGCTATCCCAACGGTAGCTGTGGAACTCGCCGCTGGCGGGATCGCGCCGTTTCAGGCCGTCCTCCTGGGTACCGACCCACAAAGTGCCGTCGCTGTCATGCATCAGGACGTTGACGCGCTGGGTGCCTAAGGACTGGGACAACGCCTGCGGCAGGCGGGTCGGCTTGGCGCCATCGACCCGCCATGCCTGCAGGCCGGACATGGCGCCGACCCACACCACCCCGTCCGGTGCGACCGACAGCGAAGTGATGTTGTTGGACCGCGTGGTGCCGTCCAGAGGCGTCAGATGAAGGAATTTTGCGGCGCCCGGCGGCAGCATTTCCAGCCCGCTGGCCGTGCCTATCCACAGATTGCCGGACTTGTCGCGCGCCACCGCGTTGACCCGGTCGTCGGAGATGCTGTCGGGGTCGGCCGGCGCGTGCCGCCAGGTGCGCACCTGGCCGCTCGTGATATCGAGATGCTGCAGGCCCTCGCTGGTGGTCAGCCACAGCCCATCCTTGCCGTCACCGATGATGTGGGTGACGGCAACGTTGCCGGCCTTGATGGCTTGGTGGACGAAGCCACCGGTCGACGGATCGTAACGGTCCAGCCCGCCTTTACTGCCGACCCACAGCCGGCCGCCCGCGTCCTCGTACAGCGCCTGGACATAGTTGTCGAGGAGACTGTGGGGGTTGGCGGGGTCGTTCTTGAAAACGTTGACGCGGTAGCCGTCGAAGCGGTTGAGGCCGGCCTGCGTGCCGATCCAGATGAAGCCCTGGCGGTCCTGGATCACACGCGTGACGGACTCCTGCGTTAAGCCTTGCTCGACACCCAAATGTTCAAAGCGCAGGCTGAGCGGAGCGGCATGGACGAGCGAACAGAACGCCAGCAGAAGCAGGCCGCAAAACCGCGCCGTACGCATCGTGAAAACTGACATAAGGTTGCACTCCGATATTAACGATATTGTAATGCAGAAACACGCAGCGACGACAAGGGATGACGGTAGCTGGCCGGGAGATCCGCAACGCTTGCCACACTCAAGAACCATCCGGCTAGAATTACATTTTTATTCATTTCAGGGGTGAATCGATGAAAAAAGTTCTGGCGGGGTGTGTGCTGTTGGCGTCGCTGGGTGCCGGCGCGGGTGCGCAGGAGTGCAAGAGCCAGCAGGAATATGCCAAGGCGCGGGACGTGATCAGGGACTTGGGCCGCATCGTCGCGCCGTCCGGCGTGCAGGAAGCCTATAAGACCAACATCGGCGGCATCGACCAGTGGATCAACGTGCGCGGGCAGGACAAGAACAATCCCGTGATCCTGTTCGTGCACGGCGGTCCGGCCTCGCCGCTGATCCCCACGATCTGGCAGTTCCAGCGCCCGCTGGAAGAGTACTTCACCATCGTCAATTACGACCAGCGCGGCGCCGGCAAGACTTTCAATGAAACCGCGCCGGATTCGCTCAATGACAGCATCCACATTCCGCGCTACATCGACGATGCGATCGAAGTCGCCGAGTACATCAAGACCCGCTACCACAAAGACAAGGTGATCCTGATGGGCCACAGCTGGGGCACGGTGATCGGCATGGGCGCGGCGCTGAAGCGACCGGACTTGTTCTACGCTTACGTCGGCATCGGCCAGGTGATCAACACCCGCGAGAACGAACGCATTAGCTTTGACTACGCGGTTGAGCAATCGAAAGCGCACAACAACGAGAAGGCAATCAAGGAGCTGGCGTCGATCGCACCGTATCCGGGCGACCAGCCGATCACGCGCGAGCGCATCGTCACGGCACGGATCTGGGCGCAGTACTATGGCGGCCTGAGCGCCTATCGCGACAGTTCGGACTACTTCCATAACGCGGGCAAGCTATCGCCGGAGTATAACGACTGCGACGTGCGCGCCATCGACGCCGGCAATATGTTCTCGCTGGGCCGCTTGCTGCCGGAATTCCTCGGCGTGGACTACGGCAACGTGCGCAGCTTCCCGATTCCGGTGGTGATGTTCATGGGCCGCCATGACTACACCACGCCATCGGCGCCGACCGACAAGTGGCTCAAGCGCGTCAAGGCGCCGTACAAACGCGGCGTGTGGTTCGAGCATTCCGCCCACATGATCCCATGGGAGGAGCCGGGGAAGACGCTGGTCACCCTGCTGGAGACGGTGCGGCCGCTGGCCGTGGCGCAGCCAAAATAACCACGGGTCTACGTGGCGGTCGTGCATAACCCCCACACCCCGCCGCCGTATCGCATGCCGTCGGGGTATGGGGTCGTACCCCGTACGGGGTACGACCCCGGGTGGCAGTGCGGGTTTCAAAACGCAAAAAAGCCCACCAGGATCACCTGGTGGGCTTCTTCTTATAACTAGCCTGACGATAACCTACTTTCACACTGGTTGCAGCACTATCATCGGCGCAGAGTTGTTTCACGGTCCTGTTCGGGATGGGAAGGGGTGGGACCAACTTGCTATGGTCATCAGGCATTGACTTGTACGAGCCGCGTTCTTGTGAACGTTGCTCAGAATCTGGAGAAGTAAGTAAATGGGGTAATGAAGTTGTGTATCAACGAACGTTTCAACGCACTTCTCATTCACCATAACCTGCTAAGGTTATAGGGACAAGCCGTACGGGCAATTAGTATCAGTTAGCTTAATGCATTACTGCACTTCCACACCTGACCTATCAACGTCCTGGTCTCGAACGACCCTTCAAAGAGCTCAAGGCTCTGGGAAATCTCATCTTAAGGCAAGTTTCCCGCTTAGATGCTTTCAGCGGTTATCTCTTCCAGACTTAGCTACCCGGCAATGCCACTGGCGTGACAACCGGTACACCAGAGGTCTGTCCACTCCGGTCCTCTCGTACTAGGAGCAGCCCCCTTCAAATTTCCAACGCCCACGGCAGATAGGGACCAAACTGTCTCACGACGTTTTAAACCCAGCTCACGTACCACTTTAAATGGCGAACAGCCATACCCTTGGGACCGGCTACAGCCCCAGGATGTGATGAGCCGACATCGAGGTGCCAAACTCCCCCGTCGATATGAACTCTTGGGAGGAATCAGCCTGTTATCCCCAGAGTACCTTTTATCCGTTGAGCGATGGCCCTTCCATACAGAACCACCGGATCACTATGTCCTACTTTCGTACCTGCTCGACTTGTCAGTCTCGCAGTTAAGCACGCTTATGCCATTGCACTATTAGCACGATGTCCGACCGTACCTAGCGTACCTTCGAACTCCTCCGTTACACTTTAGGAGGAGACCGCCCCAGTCAAACTGCCTACCATGCACTGTCCCCGACCCGGATAACGGGCCAAGGTTAGAACCTCAAATGAACCAGGGTGGTATTTCAAGGTTGGCTCCACGAGAACTGGCGTCCCCGCTTCAAAGCCTCCCACCTATCCTACACAGATTGATTCAAAGTCCAATGCAAAGCTACAGTAAAGGTTCATGGGGTCTTTCCGTCTAGCCGCGGGTAGATTGCATCATCACAAACACTTCAACTTCGCTGAGTCTCGGGAGGAGACAGTGTGGCCATCGTTACGCCATTCGTGCAGGTCGGAACTTACCCGACAAGGAATTTCGCTACCTTAGGACCGTTATAGTTACGGCCGCCGTTTACTGGGACTTCAATCAAGAGCTTGCACCCCATCATTTAATCTTCCAGCACCGGGCAGGCGTCACACCCTATACGTCCACTTTCGTGTTTGCAGAGTGCTGTGTTTTTATTAAACAGTCGCAGCCACCAGTTTATTGCAACCCGTTCGCCCTACTGAAGTAAATCAGCCAAGCTACAAGGGCGTACCTTTTCCCGAAGTTACGGTACCAATTTGCCGAGTTCCTTCTCCCGAGTTCTCTCAAGCGCCTTAGAATACTCATCTCGCCCACCTGTGTCGGTTTGCGGTACGGTCTCGTATGACTGAAGCTTAGAGGCTTTTCTTGGAACCACTTCCGATTGCTTCGAGACCGAAGTCTCTCGTCCCACTCCCTTGAATTACGCGCCCGGATTTGCCTAAGCGCCTTCTATGAAGCAGCAACCAACTATTCCAACAGTTGGACAACCTTCCGCGATCCGTCCCCCCATCGCATCATACGACGGTGCAGGAATATTAACCTGCTTCCCATCAGCTACGCATCTCTGCCTCGCCTTAGGGGCCGACTCACCCTGCTCCGATGAACGTTGAACAGGAAACCTTGGGCTTACGGCGTGGGGGCTTTTCACCCCCATTATCGCTACTCATGTCAGCATTCGCACTTCTGATACCTCCAGCATCCTTTACAAGACACCTTCGCAGGCTTACAGAACGCTCTCCTACCATATGCTTACGCATATCCGCAGCTTCGGTGACTGGCTTAGCCCCGTTACATCTTCCGCGCAGGACGACTCGATCAGTGAGCTATTACGCTTTCTTTAAATGATGGCTGCTTCTAAGCCAACATCCTGACTGTTTTAGCCTTCCCACTTCGTTTTCCACTTAGCCAATCTTTGGGACCTTAGCTGGCGGTCTGGGTTGTTTCCCTCTTGACGCCGGACGTTAGCACCCGACGTCTGTCTCCCAAGCTCGCACTCATCGGTATTCGGAGTTTGCAATGGTTTGGTAAGTCGCGATGACCCCCTAGCCATAACAGTGCTCTACCCCCGATGGTGATACTTGAGGCACTACCTAAATAGTTTTCGGAGAGAACCAGCTATTTCCAAGTTTGTTTAGCCTTTCACCCCTACCCACAGCTCATCCCCTAATTTTTCAACATTAGTGGGTTCGGACCTCCAGTGCGTGTTACCGCACCTTCATCCTGGCCATGAGTAGATCACTTGGTTTCGGGTCTACACCCAGCGACTATCGCCCTGTTCGGACTCGATTTCTCTACGGCTTCCCGAGACGGTTAACCTTGCCACTGAATGTAAGTCGCTGACCCATTATACAAAAGGTACGCAGTCACGGAACAAGTCCGCTCCTACTGTTTGTATGCACACGGTTTCAGGATCTATTTCACTCCCCTCCCGGGGTTCTTTTCGCCTTTCCCTCACGGTACTGGTTCACTATCGGTCGATTACGAGTATTTAGCCTTGGAGGATGGTCCCCCCATATTCAGACAGGATTTCTCGTGTCCCGCCCTACTTGTCGCACGCTTAGTTCCACACATCGCATTTCACATACGGGGCTATCACCCGCTATGGCTCCTATTTCCAGAGGATTCTGTTATGCGTCGTGCTAAAACGTGCAGGCTCTTCCCATTTCGCTCGCCACTACTTTGGGAATCTCGGTTGATTTATTTTCCTGCAGCTACTTAGATGTTTCAGTTCGCCGCGTTCGCTTTGCATACCTATGTATTCAGTATGCAATGACCTAAAAGGCCGGGTTTCCCCATTCGGAAATCTGCGGATCAAAGCTTGTTTGCTAGCTCCCCGCAGCTTATCGCAAGCTACTACGTCCTTCATCGCCTGTAATCGCCAAGGCATCCACCATGTGCACTTATTCACTTGTCCCTATAACGTTAGCCCCTGCGACTAAACAAGGAGCGTTTATAGGAATAAGAAGTACTACGTTGTTGCGTTTGTTGATACATACAATCATTACCCATCGTCTTACGTTTTACCGTAAAACGATCAATAAAAATTTACTTACTTCTTCCAGATTGTTAAAGAACGTACAGCACTTGATCTCTAAAAGATCAAACATAAACATGCGCGATGCGCGTTGCTTGCATTTGAACTTTTTGGTGGAGGATGACGGGATCGAACCGACGACCCCCTGCTTGCAAAGCAGGTGCTCTCCCAGCTGAGCTAATCCCCCTGAGATTTACTACTAGGGTAAAACTGGTAGGGCTGGTTGGACTCGAACCAACGACCCCCGCGTTATCAACACGGTGCTCTAACCAGCTGAGCTACAGCCCCAAATGCTGTTCTTTATATTGACAGTCGATAAGTGTGAACGCTTGATGAGTGAACCGTTTAACGGGTTCGTGCGACTCTAGAAAGGAGGTGATCCAGCCGCACCTTCCGATACGGCTACCTTGTTACGACTTCACCCCAGTCACGAATCCTACCGTGGTAAGCGCCCTCCTTGCGGTTAAGCTACCTACTTCTGGTAAAACCCGCTCCCATGGTGTGACGGGCGGTGTGTACAAGACCCGGGAACGTATTCACCGCGACATGCTGATCCGCGATTACTAGCGATTCCAACTTCATGCAGTCGAGTTGCAGACTACAATCCGGACTACGATACACTTTCTGCGATTAGCTCCCCCTCGCGGGTTGGCGGCGCTCTGTATGTACCATTGTATGACGTGTGAAGCCCTACCCATAAGGGCCATGAGGACTTGACGTCATCCCCACCTTCCTCCGGTTTGTCACCGGCAGTCTCATTAGAGTGCCCTTTCGTAGCAACTAATGACAAGGGTTGCGCTCGTTGCGGGACTTAACCCAACATCTCACGACACGAGCTGACGACAGCCATGCAGCACCTGTGTGATGGTTCTCTTTCGAGCACTCCCAAATCTCTCCGGGATTCCATCCATGTCAAGGGTAGGTAAGGTTTTTCGCGTTGCATCGAATTAATCCACATCATCCACCGCTTGTGCGGGTCCCCGTCAATTCCTTTGAGTTTTAATCTTGCGACCGTACTCCCCAGGCGGTCTACTTCACGCGTTAGCTGCGTTACCAAGTCAATTAAGACCCGACAACTAGTAGACATCGTTTAGGGCGTGGACTACCAGGGTATCTAATCCTGTTTGCTCCCCACGCTTTCGTGCATGAGCGTCAGTTTTGACCCAGGGGGCTGCCTTCGCCATCGGTGTTCCTCCACATATCTACGCATTTCACTGCTACACGTGGAATTCTACCCCCCTCTGCCAAACTCTAGCCTTGCAGTCTCCATTGCCATTCCCAGGTTGAGCCCGGGGATTTCACAACAGACTTACAAAACCGCCTGCGCACGCTTTACGCCCAGTAATTCCGATTAACGCTTGCACCCTACGTATTACCGCGGCTGCTGGCACGTAGTTAGCCGGTGCTTATTCTTCAGGTACCGTCATTAGACCCCTGTATTAGAAAGGTCCGTTTCTTCCCTGACAAAAGAGCTTTACAACCCGAAGGCCTTCTTCACTCACGCGGCATTGCTGGATCAGGCTTGCGCCCATTGTCCAAAATTCCCCACTGCTGCCTCCCGTAGGAGTCTGGACCGTGTCTCAGTTCCAGTGTGGCTGGTCGTCCTCTCAGACCAGCTACTGATCGATGCCTTGGTAGGCTTTTACCCTACCAACTAGCTAATCAGATATCGGCCGCTCCAGGAGCATGAGGTCTTGCGATCCCCCACTTTCATCCTTAGATCGTATGCGGTATTAGCGTAACTTTCGCTACGTTATCCCCCACTCCAGGGTACGTTCCGATATATTACTCACCCGTTCGCCACTCGCCGCCAGGTTGCCCCGCGCTGCCGTTCGACTTGCATGTGTAAGGCATGCCGCCAGCGTTCAATCTGAGCCAGGATCAAACTCTTCAGTTTAATCTCTGTTACTTTTGCCGTTTACCGGCACTCTTATTACTAAGAGGTCGCTCACTCAAAATACTGACAGGCCACTACTTTCGTAGCGCCTATTTCATTACTTCTTGTGAACATTTGATATTTTAAGTATCGCGGAACCGAAGCTCCGCGTGCACTTTCATCAAACGTCCACACTTATCGACTGTTAATTTTTAAAGAACTTGTTTGGTACTGCTTGGTACTGCTTGCTGAAGAAGCGTTGTGTTCATCAGCGAAGAGGCAAGATTATGAGGCGTTTCGAATATTTCGTCAAGCACTTCTTTTTCTTCTCTTCTTCGCATCACTTGGCACTCAGTTGCTAATGAGATGCGTCGTTCTGCGAGGGGGCGAACTATAGCAAGGGCCGCCGCTGCTGACAAGGGTAAAATAACAAATTCATCGATTGCCAGGCAGGCCATGTTCATTCTTCCAACTATCTCCCCTACTCATAACGATGCGCTAGGCGCCTTGCTCGACAAGGCCATCAACAACAAGACCAAACCGCTCGGCAGTCTGGGAGTGCTGGAATCGCTGGCAAGGCAAATTGGCCTGATACAGAACAGCCGCGAAGTCGCGCTGGCGCAGCCGGCCATCCTGGTCTTCGCGGCTGATCACGGCGTCGTCGCCGAAGGCATCTCCGCCTATCCGCAGGACGTTACCTGGCAAATGGTGGAGAACTTCCTGGCGCGCGGCGCGGCCATCAACGTCTTCGCGGCGCAAAACAACTGCGAATTGCGCGTCATCGACGCCGGCGTCAATCACGACTTCGGCCCGCGCGACGGCCTGACCGACCGCAAGCTGGCCCACGGCACCCACAACTTCGCGCAGGAACCGGCGATGACCCACGCCACCTGCGAGGCGGCGCTGGCCGCCGGCATGGTGCTGGCCGCCGAGTTGGACGGCAATGTCGTCGGCTTCGGCGAAATGGGCATCGGCAACACCACCGCCGCCGCAGCGCTGATGCATAAGCTGACGGACATCCCGGTCGCCAATTGCGTGGGCGCCGGCACCGGCCTCTCCGCCGACGGCATCCTGCACAAGCAGCACGTGATTGAAGCGGCGGTCGCCAAGCACGAAAACATCAAAGAACCGCTCGACGTGCTGGCCACCTTCGGCGGATTGGAAATCGCCATGATGGCGGGCGCCATGCTGAAGGCGGCCGAACTGCGCAAGGTGCTGCTGATCGACGGCTTCATCGTCACCAGCGCGCTGCTGGTCGCCGCCCGCCTGCAGCCGGCCATTCTCGATTACTGCGTCTTCGCGCACTGCTCCGACGAAAACGGCCACCAACAAATGCTCGCCGCGCTGGACGCCAAACCACTGCTCAATCTCGGCTTGCGGCTGGGCGAAGGCACCGGCTGCGCGCTGGCGCTGCCGCTGCTGCACGCGGCGGTCAACTTCCTGAACCAGATGGCCACCTTCGAATCGGCCCAGGTCAGCGAGAAGTCTGAGTAAGGGCAGCGCCAGTGCACCAGCTCCGACTGTTCTTCACCGCGCTGCAGTTCTTCACGCGCCTGCCGATCCCGCGCTGGGTGGGCTTCGATCCCGCCTGGCTCAATCAGGCGTCGCGCTATTTTCCGCTGGTCGGCGTGGTCGTCGCGCTGATCGCCGGAGCGGTCTACGCGGTCGCCTTCAAGTTCTTCCCTCCAGTGATCGCCGTCATCCTGTCGGCCGCCGCCGGCATTTACGCCACCGGCGCCTTCCATGAAGACGGCTTTGCCGATATGTGCGACGGTTTCGGCGGCGGCATGACGCCGGAACGCGTGCTGGAAATCATGAAGGATTCGCGCATCGGCGCCTACGGCGCGATCGGGATCTTCTGCCTGCTGCTGCTGAAGTGCGCGATCTTGACCCGAATACCACCGTTCGGGGTATTGGCGGCCCTGCTGGTGGCGCACCCGATGTCGCGACTGATGGCGGTCTCGCTGATCTGGCGGCTGGACTACGCGCGCGCCGAGGGCAAGGCCAAGCCGCTGGCCCAAAAAATGCGCACCATGGAATTCGCCATCGCGGCCATCACGGCTTTGCTGCCTGCGCTGATACTTATATATCTGGGCTGGCTGTCGTGGACAATGCTGATCAGCGGCTGCGCCTTCGCATTGGTGGCGACCTTCTGGCTGGCGCGGAAGTTCGTTCGCCGCATCGGCGGATACACGGGGGACTGCCTCGGCGCGGTACAGCAAGTGACCGAGGTGGTCTTCTATCTGTGCGTGCTCGCCGGGCTGCATACCAGCGCGCCATTTGAGGTTTTCTGAGCCGTGCGGCTGATACTCATTCGTCATCCCCAACCGCTGCTCGCGGCGGGCGTCTGCTATGGCAGCACCGATCTGGACGTCGCGCCGGCGGAACTGGCGCGCACCCTCGCCGAGCTGGCGCCGCGACTGCCGGCCGGTTTGCCGCTATATTCCAGTCCATTGCGCCGCTGCGCCGGACTGGCCGCCGGCCTGTCGGCCACGCCGATTTTCGACGCCCGCCTGGTAGAAATGCACTTCGGCGGCTGGGAGATGCGCGCCTGGGACGACATTCCGCGCGCCGACGTCGACGCCTGGGCTGCGGATCTGGTCAACTACCAACCGGGCGGCGGCGAGAGCGTATTGCACATGGCCGCGCGCATCGCAGCTTTCCACGCCGACCTCCAGCGCCAGCTGGGCGACAACGGCGAGGCCATCGTCATCTGCCACGCGGGCGCCATGCGTTTGCTGTCCGCCTGCCACGCCGGCCTGCCGCCGCCGGAGATGGCCCTGCAAGCCGCCCGGACGCCGCACCATATCGCCTACGGCGCCCAACTTGTCCTGGCGTGACGCCCGTCGCCGTCACCTTCAAGTCGCAGCCATCCGCAGTTTGAGAAAGGCGTTGACGGTCAGCCTTCCGACCGTCGGATCGTCGACCATCAACTCCGGTCGCGTGATAAACCCGGAGTGGAACAGCCCACCATTGTAGAAAATCGCCCGATTGAACTTGGGCTCGACCGTCAGCACTTTCTCGAAATGGTCGTCGGAGGCGATGGCGTAGGTCGGCGCGGAGACGCCGGCCGGCGCCTCCCCCGCCTGGTCCATGCGCTTCAAGTCAAGCAACCAGGCGTCGATTTCCTCGATCGGAAGCTTGGGCTTGAAAAAGCTGGTGCCGCCGAGCCGCTCGTCCTTGAACAGATACAGCACCATCGCGCCGACGCCTTCCATAGGCCCCAGGCCGTAGGAGTCGCGGTGCGGAATGCGCTGGCCCGGCAACAGCTGCTCCGGACGACGCGTCACCAGCGACAGGCGGCTGTGTATGCTGAGCACACGGCGCGCCTTGAGCGGCGTGCGCGCATGCAGCAAGAACGCTTCCTGCATGCTGGCGACGATGCGACCCGTTAGCGGCAGCTCCGGTCCCGGATAATAGTTACCGGCCGAGTCGACGAAATGCCGGTGCTCCAGCGCGGCGTACTCCACCATGATCTCCGGTTCCGCCAAAAAATTATCGACGACGACGCACTGGTGGCCGTCGAAAATCGGCACCACGCTCACCAACGGGCGGGGATTGACCATCGGCCGCACCGCGCGCGCGGGCGTAGACGGAGGCTGGGAAGAACGTAGGTCGAACATGCGCGCTCCTGCGACAATGAAAAGGGCTTGGTTTGTTTGGCGGCAGCCATCATATCGAAAAAAGCCTGTCGTCTCCCACCAACTGTGAACTATTTTTCACTAGGGGAGCCCCCCGCAAAGCCGTATAATGACCGGCTTTGGTGCCCGCGCGTCCGTCCGGATGCGCAGTTAAACGGGAAACACGAAGCCGCCCGGCGGCCCACGTGTGCTGCCCCCGCAACGGTAAGCAAGTGTCGCGCGGCGCGCGACAAACCAGCTCTGACAACCACTGTGCTCCGCATGGGAAGGTGAGATGGTCTAACTTGCCAGCCCGGATACCGGCCAAAGCAGGTGGAAGTGGGCGAACCGAATGCGCGCGCGCATCTCTCGGCTCTCCGCTTCTGTTCAATCTGGCCCACGGGGAAGTAGGCCGGTTGCTCCTAACAGAAAAATAAATCATGTCCTTTCCGCTCTCCCGCCTGGCCCCCCGCCCGGCGGCACTGACCTCGCTGGCACTGGCAATGGCCGCCGCCTTCTCGCACAACGTCGCCCATGCCGACGAGGCGCCCGCCGACACCGTCGTGGTGACCGCCACCCGCACGCCGCAACCGCTGGCCGACATCATCAGCGACACCGTCACCATCAAGGCCGAACAAATCGCCGAAGCCGGCGCCGGCTCGGTGGTCGACCTGCTCAAACGCCAGCGCGGCATCGAAGTGACGCGCAACGGCGGCGCGGGCAGCTCGTCCAACGTCTACATCCGTGGCGCCAACAGCAATCAAAGCATCGTGCTGGTCGACGGCGTGCGTATCGGCTCGTCCACCACCGGCGCCGCCAACTGGAGCGCCATTCCGCTGACCGCGATCGACCATATCGAGATCGTCTACGGCGCACTGAGCTCCCTGTACGGCGCCGACGCGATCGGCGGCGTGATCCAGATCTTCACCAAAAAAGGCAAGGGCGCGCCAGCGGTGACGGCCTTCGCCGGCTATGGCAGCGACAACACGCGCGAAGCCGATGTGACGGTATCGGGCGCCACCGGCGGTGAACACAGCTTCGGCTACGCGGTCAGCGCCGGCAAGGAAAAGTCCGACGGCTTCTCGACCTCCCGTCCCGGCCTGACCTCGTACAATCCGGACGACGACGGCTACGACAAGGAAAACGTCTCCGGTCAATTCAGCCTGCAACTGGCCAAGGGCTACGAGGCCGGTGCGCTTTTCCTGCATAGCAAACTCGATTCGCAGTACGACGCCCTGCGTGCCGGCACCTACGACGTGCGCAGCAAGAACGTCATCGACACCGCCAGCGTCTACGCCAAGGCGCAACTGCTGCCGGTCTGGGACAGCCTGCTGCAATACTCGGAGACCAAGGACAAAGGCGAAAACTACACCAACGCCACCGCCGCCGGCTATGCGCGCATCAAGACCAAGCAAAGCTTCATCACCTGGCAAAACGATGTGCGTGTCGGCGCCGACCTGCTGCAACTGCTGTACGAGCACCGCGAAGAGAAGGTACAGAGTAACGGCTCCAACGGTGTGCTGAACCGCCAGCGCGACACCAATTCGTTCGCCGCCTCGTACAACGCCCGTCGCGGCGCCAATCTTCTGAGCGCGAGCGTCCGCCGCGACAACACGGTCTACGGCTCGCAGAATACCGGCTCGCTGGGCTACGGCTACAACATCACACAGGCATTGCGCGCCACCGCCAGCTACGGCAGCAGCTTCCGCGCGCCGACCTACAATGAGTTGTACTTCCCGGAGTACGGCAATCCCGCCAACAAACCGGAAGAAGGCCGTAACGCCGAAATCGGCCTGCGTTACGACGATGGCGTCAACACGCTGAGCGCCGGCTACTACCGCAACCGCCTGACGGACATGCTCGTCAACATCAACCCATGCCCGTTCGGCCGCGCCGGCTATCCAAGCGGCTGCGCTTACAACGTCAATCGCGCCACGCTGGAGGGCATCACGCTGTCGGCCGCCACCAGGCTGGCCGGGATCAACCTCGCCGCCAACCTCGATCTGCAGGACCCGAAGGATGAGACGACCGGCAAGCGCCTGCAGCGCCGCTCGAAAAAACACGGCAACCTGACCGCCGACTATGCCATCGGCGCGCTGAAGGCCGGCGTGGAGCTGGAAGTATCGGGAGACCGCTATGACGACGCGGCCAACAGCAACCGCCTGGGCGGCTACGGGCTGGTGAACCTGTACGCGACCTACGCCTTCTCGCGCGACTGGTCGGCGCTGGTCCGCTGGAACAACATCGGCGACAAGCAGTACGACCTGGCGCGGTACTACAACACGCCGGGTTCGAAGGTGTTTGCGGGTATCCGCTACGGCTATAAATAGACACGAAAACACGTGGGACGGATTACGGCGTTATCGCTAAGTCTTGCTTAAGCTTGTAATACTGTAATCTGCCAGTGCTTCCCACTCTCTGAAAGTAGTGCATGCATTCTTTCTCACGCAATCTGCAGCAGCGCGCCGCCGTCACCTTGACCGGCCTGGCCCTGTTCGCGTTTGCCAGCCTGGTTTTCTCGGGCATGACCGGTTCGGTCGCGATTCCCCTTTCCGATATTCCCGCAGCGGTCAACGATCTGCTGCACGGCCAGACCACCACCTTGTCGGCCACCCTGCTCGACCTGCGCCTGGGCCGCGCCATCACCGCCTTCGTCACCGGCGCGGCGCTGTCGCTGGCCGGCGTCATGATGCAGGCGCTGTTGCGCAACCCGCTGGCCGACCCTTATGTCCTCGGCATATCCTCCGGCGCCTCGGTTGGCGCGCTGGCCGCGCTGATGTTCATGTGCGCCGCGTGGATGGTCGACGCGGCGGCCTTCGCCGGCGCGGTGGTGGTGTCGATGATGCTCTACATGCTGGCCCGGCGCGACCTGCGCGGCGGCGCGGCGGCCGAAGGCGGCACCGCCCTGCTGCTGCTGACCGGCGTGATCCTGTCGTCGGCCTGCATGGCGCTGGTCACCTTGATGCTGTCGATCGCGCCGGAGAGCCGCCTGCGCACGATGGTGTTCTGGATGATCGGCGACCTGTCCGGCGCGCCGCTGCGCTGGATGCCGTGGGTGGTGCTGGCCGGGGCGCTGATCTTCGCGCTGCGTAACGCGCGCGCCATGAACGTGATGGCGCTGCACGCGGAAGCCGCCGCCACCCTGGGCATCCGGGTCGGCGCATTGCGCAAGGGCCTCTTCTTCACCTCCGGCCTGCTGACCGCCAGCGCCGTGACCAGCGCCGGCAGCATCGGCTTCGTCGGCCTGATCGTGCCGCACGCCTGCCGCTTCGCCGTCGGTCCCGACCACCGCCTGCTGATCCCGGCGGCGGCGCTGGCCGGCGGCAGCTACCTGCTGCTGGCCGACACGCTGGCGCGCACCATCATCGCGCCGCAACAGCTGCCGGTGGGCGTGGTCACGGCCTTGATCGGCGCGCCGGTGTTCCTGTATCAGCTGCATCGGCTGCGTCAATAATATGCTCAGCACCCATCACCTCTCCCTGAAAATCGGCCAGCGCCAGCTGATCGCGGACCTGGACTGGCTTGTCAAGGACGGCGAATGCTGGAGCGTCATCGGCCGCAACGGCGCCGGCAAAAGCACCCTGCTGCGCACACTGGCCGGCCTGCGCCCGCCGGACGGCGGCCACGTGGCCATCGGCGGCCGCGCGTTGAAGGACTGGCCGCTGGCCGAACTGGCGCGCCAGCGCGCCTTCCTGGCGCAGAGCCGCAGCGACGCCTTCGCCTATACCGTGATCGAAACCGTGCTGTCGGCGCGCCACCCCTACCACGACAACCGCTATTGGGAAGGCGGCGAGGACCAGGCCATCGCCATGAAGTCGCTGGAGGCGATGGAGGTGGCCGGACTGGCCGCGCGCGACGTGCGCACGCTGTCCGGCGGCGAACGGCAACGCGTGGCCATCGCCGCCATGCTGGCGCAGGACACGCCGCTGTTGCTGCTCGACGAACCGGCCAACGCCCTCGATCTGGGCCACCAGGTCGGCGTCATGAAGCTGCTGTCGCAGCTGTGCCGCGAACAAGGAAAAACCGCCGTCATGATCGGCCACGACCTGACCCTGGCGCACGGCGTCTCCACCCACGCGTTGCTGCTGATGGGCGACGGCCGCTGGCTGGCCGGCGCCACCGCCGACGTGATGCGGGCCGATCTCCTGAGCGAGTACCTGGGCCACCCGATCGACATTATCCAGCACGGAAAACGCAGCATCTTCATTCCCACCGAGGACCAAGAATGACCGACCAGAATAAAGAAGACACCGCAGCCGTCATCGCAGAAACAGCGGCGCTCAACGAGCGCCATCGCGTGCGCATGGAGCGCAAGAAGGCCATCATCGACGCGCAGATCGCCGCCGCCGACAAGCAGATCGGCATCATCATCGTCAACACCGGCAACGGCAAGGGCAAGAGCTCGAGCGGCTTCGGCATGGTAATCCGCGCGCTGGGCCACGGCATGAAGGTCGGCGTTGTGCAGTTCATCAAAGGCGCGATGCAGACCGGCGAGGAAGCGTTCCTGCGCCGCTTCCCGGACGAGGTGAGCTTCCACACGATGGGTGAAGGCTACACTTGGGAGACGCAAAACCGCGAGCGCGACACCGAAAAAGCGCTGCTGGCGTGGGAGCAGGCCAAGAAATTCCTGGCCGATCCCGCTATCGGCCTGGTGGTATTCGACGAGCTGAATATCGCGCTGAAATACCGCTACCTGGACGTTGAAACGGTGATCAACGATCTGCTGGCGCGTCCGCCGATGCAGCACGTCGTCATCACCGGGCGTGGCGCACCGCCGGAGCTGATCGCCATCGCCGACACCGTCACCGAAATGGAAGTCGTCAAGCACGCCTTCAAGGCCGGCATCGGCGCGCAACTGGGGACCGAGTGGTAATGGCCACTGTCAAGGCGTTATTGATCGCCGCCGTGGCCTCGGGCCAGGGCAAGACCACCGTGACGGCGGCGCTGGCGCGCAAACTGGTTCGCTTGGGCAAACGCGTGCGCGTGTTCAAGTGCGGCCCTGATTTCATCGACCCGATGCTGCTGGAGCGCGCCAGCGGCGCGCCGGTGCGCACGCTGGATCTGTGGATGGTCGGCGCGGAACAGTGCCGCGCCCAGTTGGCGCAGGCGGCCGCCGAAGCGGACGTGATCCTGATCGAAGGCGTCATGGGCCTTTACGACGGCACGCCGTCGTCGGCCGACCTGGCGCGCGAGTTCGGCGTGCCTGTGATGGCGGTGATCGACGCCTCCTCGATGGCGCAAACCGCCGGCGCGCTGGTGCATGGCCTGCGTGACTACGGCCCGGTCGACATGGCGGGCGTGATCGCCAACCGCGTCGCCAGCGAAAACCACGCCAAGATGGTGGCGGCGTCGCTGCGCGATATTCCGCTGTTCGGCACCATGCCGCGCCAGACAAGATCGCTGCCGGAACGCCATCTCGGCCTGGTGCTGCCGGGGGAAGTGAGCGACATCGACGGATTGCTCGATACGCTGGCCGACCAGCTGGCGTTCGACGAAGCGGCGTGGGACCGGCTGCGCAACATCGACATAACGACTCCCGTGGCGATAGATCCCGGGCCGATGCCCGCACTGGCCGGGAAAACCGTCGCCATCGCGCGCGATCCCGCGTTCATGTTCCTCTACCCGGCCAACCTGGATACCCTGACGGCCCTCGGCGCGACACTGACATTTTTCTCGCCGCTGGCGGACGAAAAGGTGCCCGACGGCGCCGACGCGGTCTATCTTCCCGGCGGCTACCCTGAACTGCACGCCGAGGCCTTGTCGCGCGCGGACGCGTGGAAATCGTCGATACGCGCCATCCACGCGGCGGGCATCCCCATCGTCGCGGAATGCGGCGGCATGATGGCGCTGGCCGATACGCTGGCCGACCAATCCGGCGCGATCTGGCCGATGGCCGGCCTACTGACCGGCACTGTGGCAATGCAGCCACGCCTGGCCGGCCTCGGGCCGCAGGCGCTCCCCACGGAGCACGGAATTTTGCGTGGCCACACGTTCCATTACTCCAAATTGGCGACAACAGTGGAGCCGGCGGCGCATACTATTAAACATCCCTCCGCAATACAAGGTGAAGCCTGGTATCGCGCAGGATCGCTCACCGCTTCTTATTTTCACGCTTACTTCCCATCCAATCCGGCGGCTGTCGCCGCCCTGTTTTCAAGGAGTCCGGTATGACACGTACACTCGTTCTGGGCGGCGCACGCTCCGGCAAAAGCGCTTACGCCGAGCGCCTGGCCGTAGAATCAGGCAAGGAAGTCGTCTACATCGCCACCGCCACCGCCGGCGACGCAGAAATGGCGGCCCGCATCGCGCACCACCGCGCCACCCGCCCCGGCGAATGGACCACCGTCGAGGAGCCGCTGGCCCTCGGTAACCAGTTGCTGCGCTGGTCGTCCCCGGACCGCCTGATCATGGTCGATTGCCTGACGCTTTGGCTCAGCAACCTGCTGTTCAGCAGTGGCGAAGAGTATCCGGAAGTCGGCGAGATCACGCTGCCGGCGCTGTTCCACGAGCAGCAGGACATGCTGGCCAGCGCGCTGCTCAAATGCACCAGCGACGTGGTGCTGGTGTCGAACGAAGTAGGCCTGGGCATCATGCCGTCCGGCGCCATCTCGCGCTGCTTCCTCGACGAGCAGGGACGGTTGAATCAATCGGTGGCGGCGATCTGCGACCGCGCGGTGTTCGTCGCCGCCGGCCTGCCGCTGGTATTAAAAGGATAGCCGTGCTGTCAGGGTTGAGCTTTTACGCCGTTGCGGTGTTGATGGTGGCCGGCGTACTGCTGGACTTTTTACTGGGCGAGGCGCGCCGCTGGCATCCGCTGGTCGGCTTCGGCAATCTGGCGATGGCGCTGGAACGCCGCCTCAATCACGGCGGTTTGCGCTTCTGGCGCGGCGTACTGGCCTGGGCGCTGGCAGTGCTCCCGCTGAGCGCCATCGCCGCCTTGCTGGTTTGGCTGGCAGCACCGCTAAGCGCATGGTTGATGTACGCGCTGCACGCCTTCATGCTGTACTTCGCGCTGGGCCTGCGCAGCCTGCGCGACCACAATTTGCCGATCGCCGAGGCGCTGGCGCGCGACGACCTGCCCAACGCTCGTTTGCTGACGGCCCGCATCGTCAGCCGCGATACCACCGGCGCCAGCGAAATCGAACTGACCAAGGCCAGCGCCGAATCCCTGCTTGAAAACGGCAATGACGCCGTTTTCGGCACGCTGTTCTGGTTTATCGTCGCCGGCGGCCCTGGCGCGGTCATGTTCCGCATGGCGAACACGCTCGACGCCATGTGGGGCTACCGCACTCCCCGCCTGCTGCAATTCGGCTGCGCCGCCGCGCGTCTGGACGACGCGCTCAATTACCTGCCCGCGCGCCTGACCGCGCTCTCCTACGTGCTGCTGGCGCCGGGATTGCAAGGAAAACGGCGCGCCTGGGCATGCTGGCGCGCGCAAGCACCGGCGTGGAGCAGCCCGAACGCCGGCCCGGTCATGGCCAGCGGCGCCGGCGCGCTCGGCGTGCAACTGGGCGGCGCGGCAATCTACGACGGCGAGGTCGAAGAACGGCCGCCGCTGGGCCAGGGCGAACCGGCCACCGGCGCCGATATCGCCCGCGCATGGCATCTGGTGGTGCGCACCACGGCGCTGTGGCTATCCTGCGCGCTGGTCGCGGCGTTTATCCTGGAGTACGTGCATGCTTGAACACGGCGGCAACCTGCGCGACGCCGCGTTGCGTTTCGGCCGCGACGACTGGCTCGATCTGTCGACCGGCATCAACCCGCGCTGGTATCCGGCGCCGCCGCTCCCGGACAACGCGTGGCACCGCCTGCCCGAAGCCGATCCGGAACTGGCGCGCGCGGCTCAGGCCTACTACGGCGCGCCGCTGATGTTGCCGGTGGCCGGCACGCAGGCGGCGATACAAGCGCTGCCCCGCTTGCGCAAGCCGTCGCGCGTGGCCGTCACCGCGCCGTCGTACGCGGAGCACGCGCATCACTGGAGCGATCACGGTCACACTCTCACCCAAACACCATACGCAGAGCTGGATGCGGCGGTCGCCGCCAACGACGTCGTGGTCATCGTCAATCCCAACAACCCCACCGGCGCCACGGTGCCGAAAGCCCGGCTGCAGGAATGGGCGGACCAACTGGCTGCGCGCGGCGGCTGGCTGGTCGTCGACGAAGCCTTCGGCGACACGTCGGAGCACAATAGCGTCGCCGCCCATAGCGACAGACCGGGCCTGATCGTACTGCGTTCGGTCGGCAAATTCTTCGGGCTGGCCGGCATCCGCCTCGGTTTCGTCGCCGCCCATCCGGACCTGCTGCGCGGCCTGGCGGACCTCCTCGGCCCCTGGACCATCAGCGGTCCAGCCCAGCACATCGCCATCGCCGCGCTGCGCGACAAACAATGGCAAGCCGGCACGCGCGAACAACTCGACGCCAGCGGCGAACGTCTGCGCCGGCTGCTGTCCGCGCACGGCATCGCATCGAACGGCACGCCTTTATTCCAGTGGTGGAGCGAGGCGCGGCCGGAGGCGTTCTGGCAGCACATGGCGGAACGCGGCATCTGGGTACGGCTGTTCACGCACGCCGCGCGCGGCATCCGCCTTGGCCTGCCTCCCGACGAAGCGGGATGGAATCGCCTACAAAAAGCATTGAACGAATGGACCAACCAATGAAAATGAATCAAATCGCGGCGCTCTGCCTGTGCACAGCGGCCGTCGCCGCCGGATTATCCGCCGCCGACGCCAGCGCCGCCCCCATCACCGTGCGCGACGACGACGGCAACATGATCACGCTGCAAAAGCCGGCCCAGCGGATCATCGCGATGGCGCCCCATGTGACGGAACTGCTGTACGCGGCCGGTGGCGGGGACCGGATCGTCGGCGCCGTCACGTATAGCGATTTCCCGGAAGCGGCAAAGAAGATTCCGCGTATCGGCACCAACCGCCAGATCGACATGGAACGCGTGATCGCCATGAAGCCGGACCTGATCGTCGCCTGGATGCACGGCAGTTCCGAGCGCCAGATCGAAACGCTGCGCCAACTGGGCATTCCGATCTTCCATAGCGAGCCGTTAAAACTGGACGGCATCCCCGACAATCTGCTGCGCCTCGGCCAGTTGATGGGCACCGAGAACGTCGCGCAGCCCGCCGCTGCGGACATTCGCAAGCAGTTTGCGGCGCTGGCCAAACAGTACTCCAACCGCCCGCCGGTGCGCATGTTCTACCAGGTGTGGGACAAACCGCTCTACACGCTCAACGGCGTGTCCATTGTCAGCGACGCCATGCGCCTGTGCGGTGGCGTCAACATCTTTGCCGAGCTCAAAACGACGGCGCCCGTGGTCAGCGTGGAAGCGGTGCTGCAGGCCGACCCGGAGGCGGTCTTCGGCACAGCCGAAAAGGATTATGGCGGCGTCGCGCTGTGGAAGCCTTACACCACGATGAAAGCGGTCCGCAACGACAACCTCTTCACCCTGGACGGCGAGCTGCTGAACCGCGCCGGCCCGCGCATGGTCGCCGGCACCTCCATCCTGTGCGAAAAAATCGAACTGGCACGCCAGCACAGGAAGAATTAAAGTGAGCTTTCCCTATTCCACCCTGATGGTACAGGGCACCACCTCGGACGCCGGCAAGAGCACCGTGGTCGCGGCCCTGTGCCGCCTGCTCAAGCGCCGGGGCGTGCGCGTGGTGCCGTTCAAGCCGCAGAACATGGCCCTCAACAGCGCGGTCACCGCCGACGGCGGCGAGATCGGCCGGGCGCAGGCGCTGCAAGCCATCGCCGCCGGCCTGGCGCCGCACACGGACATGAATCCGGTCCTGCTCAAGCCATCGAGCGACATCGGCGCGCAGGTCGTCATCCATGGCAAAGTGCGCGCCGAGATGAACGCGCGCGACTACCACCAATACAAAACCGTGGCGATGCAGGCGGTGCTGGAATCGCACGACCGCCTGCTGACCCAGTACGACAGCGTGATCGTCGAAGGCGCCGGCAGTCCGGCGGAGATCAATCTGCGCGACCGCGACATCGCCAACATGGGCTTTGCCGAAAAGGTCGACTGCCCGGTGGTGCTGGTGGCCGACATCGATCGCGGCGGCGTGTTCGCGCACATCGTCGGCACCTTGTCCTGCCTGTCGGAGAGCGAGCGCGCGCGAACGATCGGTTTCGTCATCAACCGCTTTCGGGGCGATATCAAGCTGCTGGAACCGGGCCTGGAATGGCTGGAACAGCAGACCGGCAAGCCGGTGCTCGCCGTGCTGCCCTATCTTCACGGCCTGTTCCTGGACGCCGAGGACGCGGTGCAGCCGGTGCAGGCGTCCAAGGGCGCGTTCCGCGTGGTGGTACCGAGCCTGCCGCGCATGAGCAACCACACGGACTTCGATGCGCTGCGCGCCCATCCCGCCGTCGACCTGCATTTCGTGCGCCAGGGCGAGCCGATTCCCAAGGCGGATTTGATCATCCTCCCGGGCAGCAAGAACACGCGCGGCGATCTCGAATGGCTGCGCGCGCAAGGCTGGCCGAAGGAAATCGACCGCCACCTGCGCTACGGCGGCAAAGTGATCGGCGTGTGCGGCGGCTTCCAGATGTTGGGCCGCAGCGTCACCGATCCCCTCGGCATCGAGGGCAAGGCCGGCGACTCGGACGCCCTCGGCCTGCTCGACATGGTCACCGAAATGACGGCCGACAAACGGCTGGAACAAGTCCGTGGCACCTGCGCCTTCGACGCCGATGGCGCCACCGTGGCGGGCTACGAAATCCACATGGGCACCTCGACCGGCGGCGCGCTGGCGTCGCCAGCGTTCCTGATCGACGGCCGGCCGGAGGGCGCGCGTTCGGCCGACGACCAGATACTGGGCACCTACCTGCATGGCCTGTTCGATACGCCGGAAGCCAGCGGCGCGCTGCTGCGCTGGGCCGGCCTGCATTCGGAACACACGGTCGATACCTCGGCGCTGCGCGAAGCCAGCCTGGATCGCATCGCCGACGCCACCCAGCCACTGCTCGACGCCCTGATCGCGCTGAAGAAGGCGCCATGAATCGACACGCTTTTTCGGACGCCGAAATCGAGGGCGTCTACCGCGCGATACGCGAGCGGCGCGATGTGCGCCACTTCAAGCCAGGGCCGCTGGAGGACGGACAGCTGCTGCGCTTCATCGCCGCCGCGCACAACGGGCCTAGTGTCGGCTTGATGCAGCCGTGGCGCTTTATCCGCATCGCCAGTGCGGCGCTGCGCGCCAGCATCCACCAGCACGTGAACGAGGAGCGTATCAAGACCGCCGAGGCGCTGGGCAAACGCGCGGAAGAGTTCATGCAGCTGAAGGTGGAAGGCATCCTGGCCTGCGCCGAAGTGTTGGTGGTGGGCCTGGTCGACAAGCGTGACAACTATGTGTTCGGCCGCCGGACCATGCCGGAGATGGACCTGGCGTCGGCATCGTGCGCGCTGCAAAACTTCTGGCTGGCCGCGCGCGCGGAGGGTATCGGCGCGGGCTGGGTGTCGATGTTCGATCCGCAACGGTTGCGCGAGATTTGCGGCATGCCGGAGGGCAGCCAGCCGATCGCGGTGCTGTGCGTGGGGCAGGTGGAGGAGTTTTACACCGCGCCGATGCTGGAGCTGGAGCGCTGGGACCAGCGCCGCCCGCTGAGCGAGATCATGTTCGAGGACCGCTGGGGAGCGGTTGTCGACGAAAAACCCGGCGCCCCATACAATCCGGCCTAATGACCTGCCCCCGCCTTTTATGTGACAATTGAAGGCATGGATACTTCTGCCGCCAAACGCTACCTGCCCTGGGTCGTCGCCACCGCCCTCTTCATGGAGCAGTTGGACTCGACCATCGTCAACACGGCGATTCCCAGCATGGCGGTCAGCCTGCAGGTCACGCCGCTGAGCTTAAAAGCCGTCGTCACCAGCTACATCCTTAGCCTGGCGGTGGCGATCCCCATCAGCGGCTGGATGGCCGACCGCTTCGGCACCCGGCGCGTCTTCATGTCGGCGGTGGCGATTTTCACGGTGGCGTCGATCCTGTGCGGACTGTCCGTCAATTCGCCGATGCTGGTGGCGGCGCGGCTGCTGCAAGGCCTGGGCGCGGCGATGATGATGCCGGTCGGACGGCTGGCCATCATCCGCACCTTTCCCAAGGCCGAGCTGCTGGCGGCGATGAATTTCGTGATCATCCCGGCGCTGATAGGCCCCCTGCTCGGCCCCACCGTCGGCGGCTTGATCGTCCACTGGCTGACGTGGCGCGATATCTTCTTCGTCAACGTGCCGGTCGGCCTGGCGGCCATCTTCCTGGCCCACCGCTACATGCCGGACTATCGGGGCGACGGCGCGCGGCCGCTGGACCTGATCGGCCTTGTCCTCTTCGGTACCGGGGTGGCCTTGCTGTCATGGCTGCTGGAAGTCTTCGGCGAACACAAACTCGATGCGACATCGGCGGCGGTGCTGCTGCTGATCGCGTGCAGCCTGCTGGCCGCCTATGTGTGGCACGCGCAGGATGCCAAGTTCCCGCTGCTGCGGCTAGCGCTGTTCAAGATCCGCACCTTCCGCGTGTCGGTGGCGGGCGGCTTCGTCACGCGCATCGGCGTGGGCGGCCTGCCGTTCCTGCTGCCGCTTTTATACCAGCTGGGCCTCGGCCTGCCGGCCTGGCAATCGGGCCTGCTGATGATGCCGTCCGCCGCCGCCGCGATGGGCATGAAGTTCATCTCGGCGCGCGTGCTGGCCAGGTTCGGCTACCGCCAGGTGCTCACCGTGAACACGCTGCTGATCGGCGCGACCATCGCCATGTACGCGCTGGTCCATCAGGGCACGCCGCTGTACGTGATCGTGATGATCAGCCTTTGCCTGGGCTTTTTCAATTCGCTGCAGTTCTCCAGCATGAACAGCATCGCCTACGCCGATGTCGACAACGCCGATTCGAGCATGGCCAGCACCATCGCCAGTTCGATGCAGCAGCTGTCGATGAGTTTCGGCCTGGCCGCCGGCTCGCTGATCACCGGCTGGTTCCTCGGCGACCTGCCGCAGTCGAACCGCCTGGCGCTGACGTCGGCGCTGCACTACGCCTTCATCACGCTGGCGGTGCTGACAATGCTGTCGTCGCTGACCTTCCGGTCGCTGCGCAAGGAGGATGGCGAAAGCCTCAGCAAGGGCACGGCTAGCCGGGCGGCTTGACGAACAGGCGGTTCACATAAGGGTCGAGGACCAGCGGGCCCTGATACACCTCGGGCGAGTACTGGTAGGCATAGCTGGGCAGCAGCGAGTACTGGATCTGCAGCATCAGGCGCGGTTGCCGCGCCGGCGCCGTGCCCTTGTGGATGCCGGCGGTGTCGACGGCGAAGCAGAACCCGCGCGAGCCGACCGCCGTCAACAGCATGTCGGCGCCGTAGGCGCTGGAGATCTCGATGTCGGAATAAAAACGCAGGCGCATTGGCGCTTGGGTCAGATGGCTGCCATGCAAATACACATGCGGTCCGGCGTCCAGATCGACGTCGGTCAGGTAGACCAGTACTTTCAAATAGCGCCAGTCCTCCGAGTCGCGGTGGAAAGCCTGCAGCGCGCTGCAATCCCCTTCCACCGGAAACGACCAGCGCAGCCCGAGCGCGGAAATCGTCGGCTTGCAGTCCATGTAGCGGGCGGCCAGGCCCAATAATGGCGGGCTGTTGGCCAGCGCCAGGATGTGCGGGCAGGCGATGACGTCGCGTAAATGGTAGTCGGCCACCCGCACCCCGGTGGGCGCCTGCAGCAGCGTGAACGCCGCGCGGTCCCGGTCGCGGTCGAACAAGGACTTATTCTTTAGATAATCCTTGATCTCGTCGCATTGCGCATTGTCGAGCAAGTTTCCCAGCGGCGCATAGCCGCTGTCGCTCAGGTCCGCCAGCGCGGCCTTCTCCTGTGCTGTATTGCCGTACAACTCTTTTCCCGATCCTTGGCGCACGCGCAAGGCGCCGCTCAGCGCGCGCACCACCATGCGGCGCAGTGCGGGCCGCGTGACAATGCGCTGACTGTAATACAACAGGCTGTGGAGAGGGGCGAAACGGCGGCCGGGGGTCAGCTGCGCATATTCCATTTGGAAATTCCTTCCGGGTTCATCCCTCAGAAGGTAACAACCCGCCGCCCCGGGCGCTTTGATATCGGCTAAACCCCTTGCTTGCGACGGCGGATCATGACACCGATCAAGCCCATCCCGCCCAACAGCATGGCGTAGGTGGCCGGTTCCGGCACGGCGGCGGCAGCGGTCACGTCGGTGTAGGCGCCGTTGAAGTTGAACATCGCCCGCTGGCCGTTGATGCTGGTCATACCGATCAACGCCAGGAAGCTGGCGTCGGCCGAATAGTCGCCCAACAGGCGGAAGGCGTATGCGCCCGTGACGGCTTCGGTGAAGGACAGCGTCTTGCCGCTGACCACAGCGCCCAGTCCGTTGAAAGTCAGCGAGGACGAACCGAGCTGCACCGAGGCGTTGTCGAGCAGCGACAGGCTGGCGAAGGTTTGGCCGTCCGCGCCGGCGTTGGTCAGACGCAGCGCGCCGCCGTTCAGGATCAGCTGGCTGCCGGCGGCGATGCGGTTGGCGCCATCCAGGGTCAGGGTGCCGCCAGTCAGTACGGTGTCGCCGGAGTAGGTGCTCACACCGGACAAGACCACATCGCCGCTTTTGAATTCGACCCGGTTAAAGTTCGAAATCGCTCCGGCGTAGGCGAAGCTGCCGCCGGCCTGGACCACCATCGTGTTCATGCCGCCGACGCCACCGTTGATGTCGCCGTTGATGCTGCCGCCGGTAATGGTCAGGCTGTTGCTACCGCTGCCCATTTCGATGGCCTTGCCGCTGCTGGCGCCATTGATGTTGCCGCCGCTGACAATGACGGTATTGTCGGCGCCGGTCTTGATCGCGGCGTTGGTCGCGCCGCCGCCCTGGATCGTGGCGCCAGCCTGGTTCAGAATGGTGACGGTATATCCGCTGGCGGCGCCGACGGCGACGATGGCCGAATCGCTCTGGCCGCGGATCAGACCGCCGGCTTGATTGGTGATCGTCGCGTTGCCATACAATCCTTCGCGGGTGCCGTTGCTCAGATCGTTACCAGCCAAGGTGATGCCGCGCCCGACCGCGTTGGCGTTGCCCGCCGAGACCAGTCCTTCAATTATGCCGCTGTTGGTGACGGCGCCGCCACCGAAGCTGATGCCTTCGCTGTAAGCCAGACCGTCGGCCGGCGCGCTGAAGGCGTTGACCGAGCGAATGATGCCGGTGTTGGTGATGGTGGCCAGACCGTCGACGTCCAGACCGTCGCCATCGCCGGTGACGCCGTGGCCGATGATGCTGCCGTGATTGATGATGTTGGCGGTCTGGTTCTTGTTAAAGCCGTCCAGGTTGATGCCGGAACCGTTGCTGCCACGAACCACGCCGCCGGCCAGGTTGGTCAAGTCGATAACGAAGCTGTCGCCGGCCTTGTCCTGTCCGCCGGTGATGCCGTGGCGGGCGCCCTCGATCAGGCCGGTCGCACCGTTGAAAATCTTGATGCCGGTGTTGCCCTGGGCGTCGACGCCATCGCTGCTGGCGCCGGTGATGGTGATCGAGCGGATGGTGCCGTTGTTGTTGACCACGCCGTTGACGCCGGCGCGCACCGCGTCCGCCTCGGTCGCCTGCAGCAGGCCGCCGCTGAAGTTGTTGACGACGTTTGCGCCGCTGGTGATGGAACTGAAGTCGACCGCCTGGGCGCCGCCGGCGCTGGCGTTGAGCGAGATCATCGAACCATAGTTGTTCAGCGTGACGCTGGCATTGGCCTTGTTCATCTGGATCACATCGGCGTCGGCGGTCTGCATCAACGCCGCGCCGTTGGCGGCGCTGCCGTTGATGATGAGCAGCCCGGTGGCGCCCGTGTTGTCGCGGACCACGCGGCCGCTGCCGGTCTGGCGGATGCCGCCCTGGTTGTTGAGTGTCGCGTTGTTGCCGGTGATGGTCACCGCCACCGCGCCGCCGCCGACTGTCAGCGATCCGCTGGCAGTCACGGTACCGGTGTCGTCCTTGCCGAGGGTGCGGACGGTACTATTGGCGCCGGTGATGGTGAAATCGGCGGCGAAGGCCGATTGCATGGTCAGCGGCAAGGTCGCCGCGACCAGCAAGGCCTGGATGGCGGAGGAAGCTTTCGGCAAGGTGATCTGCATAGTTGTCCCGGATATTGTAGTAAGCAAACTTTCAATATCCCATAAAATTATGACAAGATCGTGACGCCAGACGGGCGCAGGCCCGCCCCTCCTTCCGTTAAAACGCCGTCAACGCCTTGCTGAACTTGATCAGCCACAGGCGGCTTGGACGCTCGCGGTCGTCGCCACGGGCGACGCGGATCGTGTTGGCCGCATTGCACCCGGCGGCGCTACTGGTGATGATGACGCCATTTGCATCGACATTGCACTTGGTGACGTCGGCGTCGTCCACCGCCACGCCGGCCGCGTCGTAGACCTTGGTTTTGAGGCCGAAGTCGTTGTCGTTGACCAGCGCGAGCGTGTTGCCGTCGACGATGGTCAAACCTTCGGCCTTTTCCGCCAGCCAGCCGATCGCGTTCAGGTCGAGCAGCTGGGTTTTCTTCAGCGCCACCACGGACTTCCAGTCTGCGCCATTGACGGCCGCGCCGCCCATGCTGCTCTTTTCCAGATCCGACGTCGTCACGTTGTAGGCCGCCGCCGCGATGTTGGTCGCCGCGCCGATCTCCACCAGCATCAGCTTGTTAAATACCTTGCCGCCCGGCGCCGCGCCCTGCTCGATCACGATGAACTTGCCGTTGCCCAGCGCAACCACGTCACCCAGCTTGGCGTTGCCGGTGCGGCCATCCTGATAGTCGGCGCCGTCGAGCGGATAGGCGTACATCTTGCCGGACGTGCCGGTGGTCGGATCGAACTCGACCCAGCGGGTAAAGCGCGCGTAGCGTTCGACCGCCTCGTTCTTGCCGGTGACCGAATACGGCGCGTTGCCGTCGGAAAGCGGACTTTGCAGGAAGGCGTGCAGCTTGTCGGTGGTGGTGTCGAGCGCCATGCCTTCCATGCCGCGATTGGCGCGGCGCTTGAGGAAGATTTCCGGCAAGCCGCTGCCGGGCGCGTACTTGTTCAGGATGATGCCGGTGGCCGGATCGATCTTGACGATGAACGGACCGTATTCGTCCGACACCCACAGCACATTGCGTTTCTTGTCGACGACGATGGCTTCGGAGTCCAGGCCGCCGGCGTTGAAGGTGGCTTTGCCGGCGGCGTCGTACTTCATCACATCCATCACCGGCAACTCGGCCGAATTGCCGACCGAGCCAGGCGCAACCGGCAGGCCGGAAGCATTGACGTTGGCCGAGACCTTGATCGGCGTCGACGCTGTCAGCACCGCGCCGGATTTGCCGACGGTGATCAGGCCGAACGCCGGCGTGAAGCTAGGCGACGGGAAGATCTTGGCGCCGGTAACGCCGGTGCCGCTCAACGACGGCAGGTTCGGACCGTCGCCGTTGGGGCCGCGATCGGTCAGGCCGTAGAACTCCAGGTCGCCATTGGCGGCGACGCCTTTGAACGCGATCGAGGAACCATAGGATGGCAAGAAGCCGAGCGGGAAATCTTCCTTGACCTTGGCGTTGCTGCCTTCGTAAGGGATGTAGAAATTGTTGGCCGCCTGGATTTGATAGCGGGTCACGCTGACAGCGACATCGCCGAGTTGGGTCTTCTGCGTGAAGGATTCGTTGACCGGCGTGCCGACCTTGGAGGCCAGCGTGTCTTCGAAGTGTTCACGTACAAGGCCGCGACGGTTGTCGTCGACGGTGCGGGCGGCGTACTTGGCGCCGGCGGCTTTCAAGTTGTCGGTCATGGCGGTATTGAAGGTGGAGGCGGACGCGCCGAAGTCCGCGCTTTTGGATGCGAGCGCGGTTTTCACGTCGGCGGCCAGCTTGATGCCGTTCGACGGATCGCTGTCTTCGTCCAGCAGCTGCAGGGCCAGCAAGCGGTTGATCACTTTGACGTCCTTGATGTCGGTAACGCCAGCCAGTTGCAGCGGCGTGATGGTGGCCGCGCACGGTGCGCTGCCCAGGGCAATACCGCCGATACTGAAGCTGACGGTGTCGCCAGCGTAACACGTGAACTCGCCTTTGGAAGTCGTGCTGGCTTTGGCGGCGGTGCCGGCGACATAATCCAGGTTCTCCACCGCGCCATCGAGGAACACGCCGGTCATCGACTGGCGAACTGGCGCCTCGTTATCGCTGCCACCGCAGCCGGCCAGGACGGAGAATACAGCGAGCGACAATAAGGAAAGAGTTTTCATGCTAACGGGCCTCAAATTGAAAAAGAGGCAAGTCTAGCGGGGCTATGTGACCAGAGTGTGACGAGAAATATGGACGCAAAAAAGCCCCAACTGGATCACCAGAAGGGGCTTCTTCTTATAACTAGCCTGACGATAACCTACTTTCACACTGGTTGCAGCACTATCATCGGCGCAGAGTTGTTTCACGGTCCTGTTCGGGATGGGAAGGGGTGGGACCAACTTGCTATGGTCATCAGGCATTGACTTGTACGAGCCGCGTTCTTGTGAACGTTGCCCAGAATCTGGAGAAGTAAGTAAATGGGGTAATGAAGTTGTATCAACGAACGCTCAACGCACTTCTCATTCACCACAACCTGCTAAGGTTATAGGGACAAGCCGTACGGGCAATTAGTATCAGTTAGCTTAATGCATTACTGCACTTCCACACCTGACCTATCAACGTCCTGGTCTCGAACGACCCTTCAAAGAGCTCAAGGCTCTGGGAAATCTCATCTTAAGGCAAGTTTCCCGCTTAGATGCTTTCAGCGGTTATCTCTTCCAGACTTAGCTACCCGGCAATGCCACTGGCGTGACAACCGGTACACCAGAGGTCTGTCCACTCCGGTCCTCTCGTACTAGGAGCAGCCCCCTTCAAATTTCCAACGCCCACGGCAGATAGGGACCAAACTGTCTCACGACGTTTTAAACCCAGCTCACGTACCACTTTAAATGGCGAACAGCCATACCCTTGGGACCGGCTACAGCCCCAGGATGTGATGAGCCGACATCGAGGTGCCAAACTCCCCCGTCGATATGAACTCTTGGGAGGAATCAGCCTGTTATCCCCAGAGTACCTTTTATCCGTTGAGCGATGGCCCTTCCATACAGAACCACCGGATCACTATGTCCTACTTTCGTACCTGCTCGACTTGTCAGTCTCGCAGTTAAGCACGCTTATGCCATTGCACTATTAGCACGATGTCCGACCGTACCTAGCGTACCTTCGAACTCCTCCGTTACACTTTAGGAGGAGACCGCCCCAGTCAAACTGCCTACCATGCACTGTCCCCGACCCGGATAACGGGCCAAGGTTAGAACCTCAAATGAACCAGGGTGGTATTTCAAGGTTGGCTCCACGAGAACTGGCGTCCCCGCTTCAAAGCCTCCCACCTATCCTACACAGATTGATTCAAAGTCCAATGCAAAGCTACAGTAAAGGTTCATGGGGTCTTTCCGTCTAGCCGCGGGTAGATTGCATCATCACAAACACTTCAACTTCGCTGAGTCTCGGGAGGAGACAGTGTGGCCATCGTTACGCCATTCGTGCAGGTCGGAACTTACCCGACAAGGAATTTCGCTACCTTAGGACCGTTATAGTTACGGCCGCCGTTTACTGGGACTTCAATCAAGAGCTTGCACCCCATCATTTAATCTTCCAGCACCGGGCAGGCGTCACACCCTATACGTCCACTTTCGTGTTTGCAGAGTGCTGTGTTTTTATTAAACAGTCGCAGCCACCAGTTTATTGCAACCCGTTCGCCCTACTGAAGTAAATCAGCCAAGCTACAAGGGCGTACCTTTTCCCGAAGTTACGGTACCAATTTGCCGAGTTCCTTCTCCCGAGTTCTCTCAAGCGCCTTAGAATACTCATCTCGCCCACCTGTGTCGGTTTGCGGTACGGTCTCGTATGACTGAAGCTTAGAGGCTTTTCTTGGAACCACTTCCGATTGCTTCGAGACCGAAGTCTCTCGTCCCACTCCCTTGAATTACGCGCCCGGATTTGCCTAAGCGCCTTCTATGAAGCAGCAACCAACTATTCCAACAGTTGGACAACCTTCCGCGATCCGTCCCCCCATCGCATCATACGACGGTGCAGGAATATTAACCTGCTTCCCATCAGCTACGCATCTCTGCCTCGCCTTAGGGGCCGACTCACCCTGCTCCGATGAACGTTGAACAGGAAACCTTGGGCTTACGGCGTGGGGGCTTTTCACCCCCATTATCGCTACTCATGTCAGCATTCGCACTTCTGATACCTCCAGCATCCTTTACAAGACACCTTCGCAGGCTTACAGAACGCTCTCCTACCATATGCTTACGCATATCCGCAGCTTCGGTGACTGGCTTAGCCCCGTTACATCTTCCGCGCAGGACGACTCGATCAGTGAGCTATTACGCTTTCTTTAAATGATGGCTGCTTCTAAGCCAACATCCTGACTGTTTTAGCCTTCCCACTTCGTTTTCCACTTAGCCAATCTTTGGGACCTTAGCTGGCGGTCTGGGTTGTTTCCCTCTTGACGCCGGACGTTAGCACCCGACGTCTGTCTCCCAAGCTCGCACTCATCGGTATTCGGAGTTTGCAATGGTTTGGTAAGTCGCGATGACCCCCTAGCCATAACAGTGCTCTACCCCCGATGGTGATACTTGAGGCACTACCTAAATAGTTTTCGGAGAGAACCAGCTATTTCCAAGTTTGTTTAGCCTTTCACCCCTACCCACAGCTCATCCCCTAATTTTTCAACATTAGTGGGTTCGGACCTCCAGTGCGTGTTACCGCACCTTCATCCTGGCCATGAGTAGATCACTTGGTTTCGGGTCTACACCCAGCGACTATCGCCCTGTTCGGACTCGATTTCTCTACGGCTTCCCTATATGGTTAACCTTGCCACTGAATGTAAGTCGCTGACCCATTATACAAAAGGTACGCAGTCACGGAACAAGTCCGCTCCTACTGTTTGTATGCACACGGTTTCAGGATCTATTTCACTCCCCTCCCGGGGTTCTTTTCGCCTTTCCCTCACGGTACTGGTTCACTATCGGTCGATTACGAGTATTTAGCCTTGGAGGATGGTCCCCCCATATTCAGACAGGATTTCTCGTGTCCCGCCCTACTTGTCGCACGCTTAGTTCCACACATCGCATTTCACATACGGGGCTATCACCCGCTATGGCTCCTATTTCCAGAGGATTCTGTTATGCGTCATGCTAAAACGTGCAGGCTCTTCCCATTTCGCTCGCCACTACTTTGGGAATCTCGGTTGATTTATTTTCCTGCAGCTACTTAGATGTTTCAGTTCGCCGCGTTCGCTTTGCATACCTATGTATTCAGTATGCAATGACCTAAAAGGCCGGGTTTCCCCATTCGGAAATCTGCGGATCAAAGCTTGTTTGCTAGCTCCCCGCAGCTTATCGCAAGCTACTACGTCCTTCATCGCCTGTAATCGCCAAGGCATCCACCATGTGCACTTATTCACTTGTCCCTATAACGTTAGCCCCTGCGACTAAACAAGGAGCGTTTATAGGAATAAGAAGTACTACGTTGTTGCGTTTGTTGATACATACAATCATTACCCATCGCGTCACCTGTCGGTGACACGATCAATAAAAATTTACTTACTTCTTCCAGATTGTTAAAGAACGTACAGCACTTGATCTCTAAAAGATCAAACATAAACATACGCCGCTTGGCGTTGCTTGCATTTGAACTTTTTGGTGGAGGATGACGGGATCGAACCGACGACCCCCTGCTTGCAAAGCAGGTGCTCTCCCAGCTGAGCTAATCCCCCTGAGATTTACTACAGGCAGAAACTGGTAGGGCTGGTTGGACTCGAACCAACGACCCCCGCGTTATCAACACGGTGCTCTAACCAGCTGAGCTACAGCCCCAAATGCTGTTCTTTATATTGACAGTCGATAAGTGTGAACGCTTGATGAGTGAATCATTGCTGATTCAGTGCCACTCTAGAAAGGAGGTGATCCAGCCGCACCTTCCGATACGGCTACCTTGTTACGACTTCACCCCAGTCACGAATCCTACCGTGGTAAGCGCCCTCCTTGCGGTTAAGCTACCTACTTCTGGTAAAACCCGCTCCCATGGTGTGACGGGCGGTGTGTACAAGACCCGGGAACGTATTCACCGCGACATGCTGATCCGCGATTACTAGCGATTCCAACTTCATGCAGTCGAGTTGCAGACTACAATCCGGACTACGATACACTTTCTGCGATTAGCTCCCCCTCGCGGGTTGGCGGCGCTCTGTATGTACCATTGTATGACGTGTGAAGCCCTACCCATAAGGGCCATGAGGACTTGACGTCATCCCCACCTTCCTCCGGTTTGTCACCGGCAGTCTCATTAGAGTGCCCTTTCGTAGCAACTAATGACAAGGGTTGCGCTCGTTGCGGGACTTAACCCAACATCTCACGACACGAGCTGACGACAGCCATGCAGCACCTGTGTGATGGTTCTCTTTCGAGCACTCCCAAATCTCTCCGGGATTCCATCCATGTCAAGGGTAGGTAAGGTTTTTCGCGTTGCATCGAATTAATCCACATCATCCACCGCTTGTGCGGGTCCCCGTCAATTCCTTTGAGTTTTAATCTTGCGACCGTACTCCCCAGGCGGTCTACTTCACGCGTTAGCTGCGTTACCAAGTCAATTAAGACCCGACAACTAGTAGACATCGTTTAGGGCGTGGACTACCAGGGTATCTAATCCTGTTTGCTCCCCACGCTTTCGTGCATGAGCGTCAGTTTTGACCCAGGGGGCTGCCTTCGCCATCGGTGTTCCTCCACATATCTACGCATTTCACTGCTACACGTGGAATTCTACCCCCCTCTGCCAAACTCTAGCCTTGCAGTCTCCATTGCCATTCCCAGGTTGAGCCCGGGGATTTCACAACAGACTTACAAAACCGCCTGCGCACGCTTTACGCCCAGTAATTCCGATTAACGCTTGCACCCTACGTATTACCGCGGCTGCTGGCACGTAGTTAGCCGGTGCTTATTCTTCAGGTACCGTCATTAGATCTCTGTATTAGAAAGACCCGTTTCTTCCCTGACAAAAGAGCTTTACAACCCGAAGGCCTTCTTCACTCACGCGGCATTGCTGGATCAGGCTTGCGCCCATTGTCCAAAATTCCCCACTGCTGCCTCCCGTAGGAGTCTGGACCGTGTCTCAGTTCCAGTGTGGCTGGTCGTCCTCTCAGACCAGCTACTGATCGATGCCTTGGTAGGCTTTTACCCTACCAACTAGCTAATCAGATATCGGCCGCTCCAGGAGCATGAGGTTCTTGCGAATCCCCCACTTTCATCCTTAGATCGTATGCGGTATTAGCGTAACTTTCGCTACGTTATCCCCCACTCCAGGGTACGTTCCGATATATTACTCACCCGTTCGCCACTCGCCGCCAGGTTGCCCCGCGCTGCCGTTCGACTTGCATGTGTAAGGCATGCCGCCAGCGTTCAATCTGAGCCAGGATCAAACTCTTCAGTTTAATCTCTGTTACTTTTGCCGTTTTACCGGCACTCTTATTGCTAAGAGGTCGCTCACTCAAAATACTGACAGGCCACTACTTTCGTAGCGCCTATTTCATTACTTCTTGTGAACATTTGATATTTTAAGTATCGCGGAACCGAAGCTCCGCGTGCACTTTCATCAAACGTCCACACTTATCGACTGTTAATTTTTAAAGAACTTTATTCGGTACTGCTTGGTACTGCTTGCTGAAGAAGCGTTGTGTTCATCAGCGAAGAGGCAAGATTATGAGGCGTTTCGAATCTTTCGTCAAGCACTTCTTTTTCTTCATCTTCTTCGTTTCACGCCGTATAGTGTACGTCGTTCTGCGAGGGGGCGAACTATAGCAAGCGGCAACAATTACCGCAAGGACTTTTAAAGCCTGACTGCAACATCAGGGTAAAGTCGCACCAGTGTCGAGGTGGCGATCTGTTTGATCAGCGCCGTCGCCGCTTCCGTGTCGGCCTTATCCCGGCGCAGGTCGTTCCATAATGCAACCAAAGCGGCGTCGTGCTGCGCCACCGCCTGCTCTACCTCCTCCTGCCAGAAGGCCGGCGCCTCGTTTTCGACGAAGTTGCCGCGTCCGCGTCCGAAATGGGCCACCGCCAGATAGCGCAGAATGCCGACCACCACCAGATTACGCATAAAGGCGTCGGTAAATTGCACGGCGGCCTGATTGCGGTCGGTACTGGAGTTGAAACCCCAAGCCGCGCCGGCAAACGTCAATGCGCCGACCACGCCGCCCAGCAAGGCGCCGCCGCCCAAAGTCAGCCCGCCCGCCATCACGTCGGCGGACAAGCCGGTCGCCGCGCCCGAGATCACGGCGCCCAGTAATCCAGCCTGCGCCTTATCGATAGGAGCGCGCACAGCGAAGTTTTCGCGCACACGCTCGTTGATCTTGCCGGCGTCGGTTGGGTCGAGCTGGTGCAGGATCAGCAGTTCGCGCGTCGATTCGACCGTCGCCTGGTTCAGCCGCGCGATCAGATTGCCCATGGCACGGTCTTGGCGCTGCTGCTCGTCGTTCTTGCCGATGCCCACCACCTTCAGCGCCGATTTGAGCATGCTCGAAGGCACGGCCTCGACCGCCTCGCTATCGCGCGCGGCAGCCGCCAACTGTTTGGCCAGCAAGCGGATCGCGTGATCGTAGCGGCGCACGTTGGCCGCTTCCCACGTCGCGAACAAACGGGCGTAACCGGCCTGCTGCGACGGATCGAGCAATTTCCCCACCACTTCATAGAAGACGCGCTCATGCACCCAGCAGCGGGCAAAGGCATCCAGCGCCAACACCTCGCGCACCGCCGGGTATTGCGCCAGATGCTCGCGCCAACGCCCCTGCTCCGCCTGTTCTTCGGCGGCGGGACGGGGCCGTCCGGTCTGGTTCAGCAAGACTACCACCGGCTTGCCGATCCACTCCAGTATCTTCATTTCCGCCGGCACATAGCCGGCATCTTTCGGATTTTCCGAGGAGTTGACCAGATAAAGAACGACGTCCGCCGATTCCTTGGCGGTGCGCAAGGCGTTCTGGCTGAGCCAGAACGGCCGGTCGCGGTAGCGGTCCAGCACTTCCCGCAAGAACCAGCCGATCGGGTTGCCCGACTGCCCCAGCCGCTTGAGCAGGCGGACAGAGTCGCCGAAACCCGGCGTATCCCACAATTGCAGGCTGTCGCCCTGCGGCGTCGTCAGCAGGGTGTGCGACTCGGCGAAGATGGTGACGTGGGCGGCGTCGCGCACCTCGCCGATGTCCATGCCGACCAGGGTGCGCGCCAACGTGGTCTTGCCATTATTGGTATGCGAAATCAGTGCGAACTGGATTTGCACCGCGTCCGCAGCGGCTTTTTCAATCGAAACGTTCATGCGGCAGCCGACATTTTCAGCCCGACGCCGGCGTCGAGCGGGTGGATGGAAGGATTCAGCAGATTCACAACGGTCGCCGTGGTCTGGTGGAAATGGCAGAACTCCTGCCACAGGGCGGTTCTCTCGGCCAGGCCGCGCTGGTCGGCCTGGCCCATGCGCTCCACAAACGAGGATTCGTCGAGCAGCACGGCGATGCCGCGCGGCGAGGCTTTCACCAGATAATCGAGAAACGCGCCATGGTTTTCCTTTTCAGGCGTCGCGGTCAAATTGAATAGCACCGCCGTCATGGTGACGTTCGGATCGTTGAGGTCGACGTCGCGCAGCACCTCGCGCGGCTCCTCGCCGTAGGAGGTCGACGGCCGCAGCATCATGCGGCCCTGCTCGCTAAACAGCATGATGGCGATCTGCCCCAAACCCCGATGCCGGGCCTCGTCGACGGTAAAGCTGAACGGCAACACGCGCAGCATGCCGCCGGTTGCGGCGCCGATGGTCTCGTTCAGCTTGCGGAAATATGGCTGATCGAGGTCGAGCGGGAAACGCCGGCTCAGCCGCGCCGCGCGCCAGTTGGCCACCAGCGCCAGCAGCAGGCGCGGCAGCACGACCAGCAGGAAGATCGTCGCCGCGTACAGATGCACCCAGCGGGCGCCGCCTTCGGGCGCCGTGGTCTGCGGAAAGCGCAGCGCCTCGATCTCGGCCAGGGTGAAGCCCTGCAACTGGAAGACGGCAATGGCTGGCGCAAACAACAAGGACAGCAGGGTGTGCACCTGCGTGGCGTCGAGGAAGGTGCTTTCCCAGCCGGCCGCATATTGCGACAGCAGACCACGTCCATATAAAGAGAGCACCGCGCCGAGCGCGAACATGGCCGCGCTCAGGTGGATGGTACGGCTGAGCCGGGCCGCCGTCAGCTTGGCGCTCAGTTGCGACCATTCGCCCATAAAGCCCAGCAATCCGGTCGCCAGCACCGGCGGCACCTTGCGCGGCACCGCCAGCTTGCCCACGCTGAGGCGGCGTATCAAGCCCGACTTCGGCCCGCCGTTGACGCGCGCCGGGATGAACAGACTGATCAACAAGCCCAGATAGACCAGCAAATTCCAGGCAATGATCAGCAACAGCGGCGCCGACAGCAGATCGACGCGGTGCGGATCGGTGATGCGGTCGAGCGCGGCGCCCAGCGCCAGGGCCAGCACCGGCAACAGCCACGCCAGCGCCCGCAAACCGGTCGACCGCTTGGCGAAGCCGGCAAACGCCGGCGTCCGCTCGGCGAGGCGTTTGAGTATCTGTTCCGAGCGCTGCTGCAGGAAATCGTCGGGCGTGACGTCCGCATGCTTGTCCGAGGCCTGCCACTGCGCCAGTTCGCGCGCGCTGCGGCTGGCGTACATGCGGTCGTCCTCGCTGAGCACTTCCTTCTTCTGGTCGGCCAATTCGATGGCGCGCACCAAGACGACGTCCCTGGCAATCTGCTCGTTCATAGTGCTCCTGTGTTTGGTCAAAGCGACAACTCGACAGGATTGTGAACCAATTTAGCGAATCAGGCCAATTCCGCACGCCGTTCGGCAGGTTTCAGCGTGCGGTAGAGAACGACAACGACGAATACGGCAACCCACATCGACCAGAGCGTGTGCGTGAGGAAATGCGCGCCGCGCAATTGCTGCATCCAGCCGACGGTCAGGCCGAAGGCCAGCATCAAGCCGCCGACGGCGGCCGCCATCCGGGGCCGATGCGGCAACCAGAAAACGGCCAACGCCACCAGCCACAGCGCGCTCGACGCGTGGCCGCCAGGCAGGCACTGCCCCGGCGACACGCCCACAGGCAACATCTCCAGCAGCCGCACATAGGGCTCGCGGCCGCCATAGCGCTGCAAATCCCAAGGGCAATGCGAATCGCTGAAGTGTTTCAGCACGCTAATGCAAGTCGGCACCAGGATGGCCGACAGCGCCAGCACGCGCAAGCCGGTGCGGCGCGGCGCGGTCCAATACGGCTGTGGCCGCGCCCAATCCCACGCGGCCAGCGCCACGGCCATCACGCCCAATACCTGCAAGATGGTCTTCAATATGTCGTGATTGAACCGTTCGGCCAGCCAGGCATGACGCCAGGGGAACGTCCCGCTGGCGCGGTCGAACATGGCGTCGGCCAGCGCCAGATCGATATTGGTGTAGTTGCCGATCCAGACGATCAGGACGGCCGATACGAACATGACAACGTCGATGGTGCGCAGCACGCCTCTTGGTTTAAGACTGGTTAGCGAGCGTGCAAGCATGGAAAATATCAAGTCGAGGGTTGTAGACGGCCGTGCTGATGTTCAGCATGCCGAGGAAAGAATGGAACACGTTGTCGTGCGAGAACTCCTGTCCACGCCGCGCCTCCAGGCAGCGCTGGTCCAGGTTGAAACGGTCGCGGTAGCCCTGGTCCAGCCACAGCATAAAGGGAACATGGCGCTGCTCATCCGGCGAAATGAAATACGGCGCGCCGTGCAGATACATATTCTTTTCGCCCAGCGATTCGCCGTGGTCCGAAAAATACATGAAGGCGGTATCGACGTTGTCGGCGGCGCCGGCCGCGCGCAGCAGGTCGATGGTCTTGCTCAGGAAATAGTCGGTATAGGCGATGGTATTGTCGTATGCGGCCACGATGGATTCACGCGAACACTTCTCCAGCTCGTTGCTGGTGCAAACGGGACCGAAACGCTGGAACGCGGGCGGATAGCGCTTCCAGTACGCCGGCCCGTGGCTGCCCTTCTGGTGCAGCACGATGACCAGATCCTGCTTGGCGTTGCGGATGATTTCCGGCAGGCCCTGCAGCATGCGCTCGTCGAAGCACTCCTCCTGGTTACAGAACGGATCGCCGGCCTTCGGCTGCGACATGTCCTCATACGCCACGCGGTCGCACACGCCTTTGCAACCCGAATTATTGTCGCGCCACAGCACTTGCAAGCCCGCGTGGCTGAGCACGTCAAGCAAGCCCTCCCGCGCCTTCGCCTTATCGTCCGAATAATCGACGCGGGCGAAACCGGAAAACAGGCAGGGAACGGAAATCGCCGTTGCCGTACCGCACGATTGCACATTGCTGAAGTTGAGCAGGCCGGCCTGGCGCGACAGCAATGGATTGGTGTCGCGCTGGTAGCCGTTGAGCGAGAAGTTCATCGCACGCGCGGTTTCGCCGACCACCATGATGGTCACCGTGCGGCGTTTTTGCTGCGCCCACAAGGTGCCCTTCATGGCGTCGCTGCCCAGCGGCGCAATCACCATTGCGCGCGCCATTTTACGCTTGACGAAAGAGTTTCCGGCCTGGATGACATTTGTCGGCGTCAGCAGGAAGCGCATCTGGCGGTACTCGCGCACGGCCGGCGCCAAGGTCTTGAAGAATCCCATCATCAAGACGCCGGCCACCAGCAAGGACACGACGATCACGGCGGGATTGATCAGCAGCGCGCGGCGCAGCGGCGGAAACGCCAGTTTGAGGCGATACACCAGCACCGACGGCAGCACCCCCAGCAAGGAAATCGTCAGCACCAGGCTCCAGCTGAACAGCTCGGTAGCCTCATGCACATCGGTTTCCATGACGTTCTGCAGCATCGAAGCGTCGATGGCGATGCCGTAGCGGTTCATGAAATAGCTGCTGAAGGCCGTGACGAAAAACAGCAGGATCAGCACCGGCTTGATCACATAGCGGAAACTGAACAGTGTCAGAAAGGCGTTGAAGGCCAGCGCCAGCAGCGTGAACGATGCGAGATACAGCGGCACATTGGCCAACTGGAAGCCGCCGGTGGCGACAAAGAACGTTTGCCAAAAGCTAAAGTTGTACACGAGTACAAAGAAAGCGGCCACCGCCAGGATCAGGTACTGCACATGGACGTGCGGCACACGCAACAACGGTGTGACGCGCAACAGTGGCAGCAAGCGCGCGCGATGATGGCTAAGCGTTAAGTTCGGATGTATGTTCAACGGAGGCTCCTGAATTCCAGCCTCCACCTTACTAACCTGCCGGTCAACTCCGCGTCAAAGATGCGTTAAGTTTACGTTAAATTCCTCAAGGAAATCTCACTTCAAATACGCTACCGCCGCCGACGCGCTCGCTGTAGGCCAGGTCCGCGCCCAGATAGGCGCAAATGCGCTGCACCAGCCCCAGACCCAAGCCGGTGCCCGACGATCCGCTGGCGCCGGCCGGGATGGCCTCGTTCAGCAACCGCGCGCGGGCCGCCGCCGGCAAGCCGGGACCGGTATCCTCGACAATCAGCGACCGGCCGGCCAGGCGCACGACCACCTCGCCCTGCATGGTATAAAGACAAGCATTGCGCACCAGGTTGCCGATGGCCGCGATCAACAGTTCGCGCGGCGCGTAGATCATGAAATCCTCGCCTCCGGCATACCGCAACTCCAGCGGCTTGGCCGTCGTCAAGGTCTGGCAGCGCGCCGCCTCCTCGCCGGCCAGCCCGGCGGCCGAGACCGACGTCATCTCCAGCATGTCCGGCGAGCGCGCCAGCCGCAGCAGCACCGTCACCGAGTCGGACGCGTCGCGCGCGGCGCGGTAGATGCGCTCCGACGCGGCGTGGATGGCGGGGTTGGCATGCGTCTGCGTCATCAGGATTTCCGCCGCGCCGGTGATGACGGTCAGCGGGGTGCGCAACTCGTGGCTGACGTCGCCGGTGAAAAAACGCTCGCGGTCCAGAACTTCGGTCAACTCCTTGGTTCGGGCAGAAAACGCCCGCGCCAGAATGCCCAACTCGTCCGGGCTGTCCTGCAACGGCAAGTCCGGGCGGCGTGCCTGCACCGCCGCGGCCAAGCCCATGATCGGCGCGACCAGGCTGTTGCCGATATAGGCGCCGAACATCATCGAGCAGATCAAAAACCCGATAAAGCCGATGGCGAACATGCCATACACCACCACTTCGATCTTTTCGTACGCGCTGGCGTGATCGACCACCGCGTAGCGTCCGTTCGCGTCCCGACCGGACCAGACATGCAAATCGACGCCATCGACAGTGATCTCGGTCGCACCGTCGGGCAAATCGCGCAACGAGAGCGGGATTTCGGCGTCGTGATGAAAGCTCAGGCCGGCCGGCATTTCCACCGGCAAACCGCCGGCATGGCGCGGCGAGGCCCAGGCGGCCACTTCCTGCAAGCGCTCGTCGACCAGCTTGACCTCGATGCCTTCGACGGCGACGGCGGCGATGACGGCGAAAAACAGGATGCCGGCGGCGGCGAACGTCAGATAGGCGACGACGATACGCCGGCGCAAGGATTTAAACGGTGGCATCGGAAGCTAGCAGTTTATAGCCGATGCCCGGAACGGTGCGCAGCATGGCGAATTCAAAAGGTTTGTCGAGCGCCTGGCGCAGCGCATGAATGTGGGTGCGCAAGGCGTCGCTGTCCGGACGGTCCTCGCCCCACACTTCCTGCTCCAGCAATTCGCGCGGCACCAGCTTGGGCGCTTGCGTCATCAGGCATTTGAGAATGGTGTAGCCGGTCCTGGTCAGCGCCACCGGGGTGCCGGCGCGCTTGACCTCGAAATTTTCGGTATCGAAGCGCAAGTCGCCGACGCTGAGCACGGCGGCGCCGATGGTCTGGCCGCGCGCGCGCCGCAGCAAGGCGTTCAGGCGCACCTCCAGCTCGACCAGCGAAAACGGCTTGACCAGGTAATCGTCGGCGCCGCTGTCGAAGCCGGCCACCTTGTCCTGCAGCGTATCGCGCGCCGTCAGCATCAACACCGGTGTGGCGTCCCGCAACTCGGTGCGCAGCTTCTGGCACAACTCCAATCCCGTCATGCCGGGCAGCATGACGTCCAGCACGATGACGTCGTACTCGTGCTGCGCGGCCAGCGCCAGCCCGGCGTAGCCGTTCGCCGCCGAATCGAGCACGTGCCCTTTCGCCTCCAGGAACGCATACAGATTGGCCAGGATGTCGGGATTGTCTTCAATAATCAAAATACGCATGGAGGTCGAATTGCCTTACAGGCCGTCAAAATTGGCCGGCCGCTTTTCCAGGAAAGCCTTCATGCCTTCTTTTTGGGCAGGCGTACCGAACGCGGCATGGAACAGGCGGCGCTCGTAGCCCACGCCTTCGGTCAGCGGGACTTCGTAGGCGCGGTTGACGGCATCCTTGACCATCATCGCCACCGAGGTCGGCATGGCGGCGATCACGGTCGCGGCGGCCAGCACTTCCTCGATCAGCTTGTCGGCCGGGACGATGCGCGACACCAGCCCCATACGCTCGGCCTCGACCGCGTCGATGGTGCGGGCGGTCAACAACATATCCATCGCCTTGGCCTTGCCGATCGCGCGCGGCAGGCGCTGCGAGGCGCCGGCGCCCGGGGTGACGCCGATCTTGATCTCCGGCTGGCCGAATTTGGCGGTATCGGCGGCGATCACGAAGTCGCACATCATCGCCAGCTCGCAGCCGCCGCCCAGCGCGTAGCCGGCCACGGCGCCCACCACCGGTTTGCGCACGCGCAGGATGTGCTCCCAGTTGCGGCCGATGTAGTTGTCGCGATAGGTATCCACATACGTGTAGTCGACCATGGCGGCGATGTCGGCGCCGGCCGCGAAGGCTTTCTCGCTGCCGGTCAGGACGATGCAGCCGATCGCCGGATCGGCGTCAAACTTGAACAAGGCCTCGCCAAGTTCGTTCATCATGCGGTCATTGAGCGCGTTCAGCGCCTTGGGACGGTTCAGGCGGATCAACGCGACTTTGCCGTGCACTTCAACGATCAGGTCTTCATATTGCATGGTTGTTGCCTCCATGGTGGAATTTTATGGGTCGATTGTAGCGCCTATCACCGCCGCTGGTATTATTGAAGCTTGGCAACTTACTTCGGCGAGCCTCCCATTTTTACCTCACTGCGCCGCCCGCTGCGCGACAAGCTGGCCGCTGATCCCTTGCTGGGCAATAGCGACTTTCTGCGTTACTGGTTCAGCGCCATCCTCAACGGCTTCGGCAGCTATATCGGCGCGCTGGCCGTGCCGCTGTGCGCGGTGTTGCTGCTTAAGGCCACGCCGGCGCAAATGGGCATGCTGGGCGCCGCGGCGGCGATGCCGTTCGCGCTGTTCGCGCTGCCGGCGGGCGTGGTGCTGGACCGCAACCGCAAGCTGCCGATCCTGCTTGCCAGCAAGGCCATCCAGGCCACCGCCCTGTTCAGCATCCCCGCCGCTTACTGGATGGGCGTGTTGTCGGTCGAGTGGATGTATGCGGTCGCCTTCACCACCGGCGCCTGCAACGTCGTCGGCGGCGGCGCCGAACAGGTTTTCCTGACCAATTTGATCGGCCGCGAGCGCCTGATGGACGCGCAATCCAAATTCGCCGCCACCGACTCCGCATCGCGGCTACTGGCGCCCGGACTGGCGGGGGTGCTGATCCAGTGGCTCACCGCGCCCTACGCGGTGCTGCTCAACGCCCTGGGTTTCGTACTGTCGATCCTGCTGCTGCGCAATCTGAAGGCCAACGATCCGAAACCGGCGCCGTCCGACAAGCACCCGCTGCGCGACATCCGCGACGGCCTGCAATTCATCTGGAAGCAGCCGCTGCTGCGCACCCTGGCCTGGAGCGTGGGCGCCTGGCACATGCTGTTTTACGGCTACGCGGCGCTGGCCGTGCTGTTCGCCACGCGCGACCTGGGCATGAGCGCGGGCATGCTGGGCGCGGCGCAAATGGTCGGCGGCCTCGGCGTGCTGGTCAGCTCGATGCTGCTCAAGCCGCTGACCCAGCGCTATGGCGCCAGCGGCACCATCCTGATCGGCATCGGTCTGACCGCCTTCGCCTTTACGATGACGCCGATGATACCGGCCAAGCTGTTCGGCTATCCGGCCGCCAGCGCGACCGCGTGCGCGGCCTTGTCGTTCTTCCTCGACTGCGGCGTGATGCTGTTTGTCATGCCGTACATGGCCATCCGGCAGAAGGTCACGCCGGACGCCTACCTGGGCCGCATGGTGTCGACGATGCGCTTCCTGACCATCGCGGTGGCGCCGCTGGGCGCGCTCACGGCCGGTTATATCGGCGAGCATTTCAGCGTGCGAACCGGCCTGGCGTGCGTGGCGGTGGGAGCCATCGTGCTGACCGCGTGCATGGCCGTGTCCGCGTCGCTGCGCGAGACCGAACAGCCGGCGGTGGCCGCGTCGTAACCGGCCCTGCCAAGGGCCCTACCGTGCGCCGGAAATCCGGCCAAGACATTAGGCTGACTCCAGTATCAACCGATCCTGATAGGAGTGCGCCATGTTCAAAACCATACTATTGCCGACCGACGGCTCGGACCTGTCGGACAAGGCGACCGCGACTGCGGTCGAGTTCGCCAAACTGAATCGCGCCAAGATCGTCAGCATCACCGTGATCCAGCCTTTGCCGCTGGCGTCGATGGGCGACGGCGGCGCCGTGATCGACTCGGGCCAGTTCGCCGTCAAGATGCAGGAAGCGGCGCGCAGCTACATCGACAAGGTGGCGGCGGCCGCGCGCGCGGCCGATATTCCGTTCGAGGGGGTGATTTCGGTGTCGCACACCCCGTACGAGGAAATCGTCGAGGCGGCGAAAAAATTCGAGTGCGACCTCATCATGATGGCGTCGCACGGACATACGGGCATCAACAAGCTGCTGCTGGGCAGCCAGACCGACAAGGTGCTGGCGCACACGACCTTGCCGGTGTTGGTGTTGAGGTGACCCTCGCGCTTTACGGCTGCTTGGGCAACAACACCCAGACATTGCCGCGCTGCTTCATGCGGCCGGCGTTTTCCGCCGCCTCGGTGCCGAAGCCGAAGAAGTAGTCGACCCGGATCGCGCCACGGATCGCGCCGCCGGTATCCTGCGCCATCACCAGGCGTTGCAGCGGAATATCGCTGTTAGGCATCGTGGTGGCCAGGAACATCGGCGCGCCCAGCGGCAGCTGCGAGGCGTCGATCGCCACCGAGCGCTGCGGCGTCAGCGGCACGCCCTGCGCGCCCTTCGGACCGACTTTCGGGTCCGGCAGCTTCTCTTCTTTGAAGAACACATAGCTCGGGTTCACATTGAATAGCTCCTGCATCCGGGTAGGATGGCCGGCGATCCAGGCCTTGATGCCCTGCGCCGACGCCTGCTCCAGGGTCAACTCGCCCTTCTCCACGAGGTATTTGCCGATCGATTTGTACGGATGACCGTTCTGGTCGGCGTAGGCCACGCGCACGGTTTCCTGCGTATCGGTCAGCTGGACGCGGCCCGAACCCTGCACCTGCAGGAAGAACGACTCCACCGGATCGTCGACCCACAACAATTCCTTGCCGGTGAAGTCGGCCTTTTCGATGTCGGCGCGGGTCGCGTACGGCACCACCTTCTTGCCGACCAGCTTGCCGCGCAGACGCATGCCCTTGAGCTCCGGATAGACGCTGGCCAGATCGACGGTGACCATGTCGTCCGGCACCTTGAACAGCGGCGTTTGATACGGACCGCCCTTTTTTCGGGCGCCGCGCAGCAGCGGCTCGTAGTAGCCGGTGACCAGCCCGTCGGTGGCGCCGTCCGGCGCGATCACCTGGTTCGGCACCATGAATGCCTCGAAGAAGGTGCGGATGGCCTTGTCGTCGGCAGCGTTGACGCTGCGCGCGATCGAGCACGACTCCTTCCACTGCGGCTGCTTGATCAGCACGGCGCACGACGACATGAAAGCCGGCCAGGCGGCGCGCACGTCGTCGCGGTCCCAGCCGGGCAACGATGCGAAGGTGGTCGGCACCATCCGCAGCGCCGCCGGGGCGGTCGGTGTGACCGGGGCTGTAGGCGTGGCGGGCTTGGCAGGGACGGCGGGCACGGTGGGCGGCGCCGGCTGTCCGGCCGGTTTTTCCGCCGGGATTGGCGTGGTGGTGCAGGCGGCCAGCGAAAGCGCGACGACGGACAGCGGAACGAGTAGACTACGACGTGTAAATGACATAAGGATAGCTATGTGGGTAGTGATATTGGAAGCATGCGTCGCGTTTTTCCTGCTGGTATTCATCGTCTGGTGGACGATGTACCAGGGCAAGGGCAAAACCAGGAAGTTGCCCCCGCCTGAACGGGATGACGATTCGAAAAGCGATCCGAAGTAAGGAAGGAAGCGGAGCGGCCGGCAACCCGGCGGCTCAGTGGAGCGTGCGCGGCAGCGACAGCACGAACTCGGGGATCTTAGCCTCGAATTGATGGCCGTCCTCGGCCACGCAGAAATATTCGCCGAACATCGATCCCTGCTGCGTTTGCAACGCGGTGCCGCTGGTGTACTCGAAATGCTCGCCCGGCTGCAACAGCGGCTGATGGCCGACCACGCCCAGTCCGCGCACCTCTTCGATGTGGTTGTTGGCGTCGGTGATGACCCAGTGGCGCGAAATCAACTGGGCGGCGACGGTGCCGGTGTTCTTGATCGTGATCGAATAGGTGAACACGAAATTGGTGCGCTCCGGATCAGATTGATCCGGCAGGTACTGGGTTCTGACCGACACAGTAAATTCATAAGTGGCCATCGAAATTCCTTAAGGCTGAGGCGTGGGGTCGTAAAAAGATCACTGCGATTGTATATCGTCAGGCGCCCATTGCACCGCAAATCGGCAACGCGTGCAAGCGAGATGAGGCTAGAAACAAACTGAAAACCGGCTGAAAACGGGCTGAAAACCGGCTGAAAACGGGCGCGGCCGGGCCGGGCAGCGTAAAATAGCGCATCTTTTTTTAATGCAGGCCTCACGTCATGTCCAATTTCCGTATCGCTCCCAGCATCCTGTCCGCCGACTTCGCCCGTCTGGGCGAAGAGGTACGCAACGTCGTCGCCGCCGGCGCCGACATCATCCACTTTGACGTGATGGACAACCATTATGTTCCGAACCTGACCATCGGCCCGCTGGTGTGCCAGGCGATCCGCCCGCACGTGGACGTGCCGATCGACGTACACCTGATGGTCAAGCCGGTCGACCGCATCATTCCGGACTTCGCCAAGGCCGGCGCCAACATCATCACCTTCCACCCGGAAGGCTCCGAGCACATCGACCGCTCGCTGCAACTGATCCGCGACCACGGCTGCAAGGCCGGCCTGGTGTTCAACCCGGCCACCCCGCTGAGCTATCTGGAACACGTTATGGACAAGATCGACATGATCCTGATCATGTCGGTCAACCCCGGCTTCGGCGGCCAGTCCTTCATCCCTCAGGCGCTCAAGAAGATCGCCGAGGCGCGCCGCCTGATCGACGACTCGGGCCGCGACATCATGCTGGAAGTGGACGGCGGCATCAAGATCGACAACATCGCGGCGGCAGCGGCCGCCGGCGCCGACACCTTCGTGGCGGGCTCGGCCATCTTCGGCCAGCCGGACTACAAGGCCGTCATCGACGCCATGCGCGCCAACCTGGCGGCGATTTAAGATGAGCGTGCTGATAGGCGTGCGCGCCGCCATCATCGACCTCGACGGCACCATGCTGGACACGATTCCCGACTTCCACGTGGCGATCAACGGCATGCTTCAGGAACTGGGGCTGGATTCCATCGAGCAAGAGCAGATCGCGCTGATGGTGGGCAAGGGTTCAGAAAACCTGATCCGCTCGGTGCTCGCGCTCCAGGCCGACGCGGCCGGCGTCGAGCAACGCTTCGACGCGGCGATGGACGCCTACCAGCGCCACTACCTGGGGATCAACGGCCAACACAGCACCTTGTACCCCGACGTGATCGAGGGCCTGACGGCGATGAAAGCCAGCGGCCTGCGCCTGGCGTGCGTGACCAACAAGCCGATCGCCTTCACCACGCCGCTGCTCAAGCTCAAGGGCCTGGACGGCTTTTTCGACGTGGTCTACGGTGGCGATTCGCTGGCGCGCAAGAAGCCCGATCCGCTGCCGCTGCAAACGGTGTGCGCCGATTTCGACCTGCCGCCGGCCCAGGTGGTGGCCATCGGCGACTCCTCCAACGACGCGCAAGCGGCCCGGGCTGCGGGTTGTCCGGTGTTGACGGTGCCTTACGGTTACAATCACGGACAGTCTATACACGGGATCGATTCCGATGGTATAGTAGACACGCTGCTCGACGCGGCAAGCCGTATCAGTTCGCAAAATTAACCTTTAGCTGAACCAAACCTGACCGAATGTCTTCCATCAAAAAACACAATGTCAACCAAACCGGCTCGATTGAGGCCTGGCTTTGGCGACGCTGGCAATCCTGGCAAAACTAAGCCGAACTGATTGCTGTCGCACGTGCACGCGCACCCGACAGGTTTTTTGACAAACCACCGCCAACCCGCACCCATACCTTGGCGGCATGGAGAGAAGACATGACCGAACTCGAATTCAAATCGTTGGCCAACGAAGGCTACAACCGCGTCCCACTGATCGCCGAAGCCTTCGCCGACCTCGAAACCCCGCTCACGCTGTACCTGAAACTGGCCCAGACCCAGAACGCCGGCAAGAACACCTTCCTGCTCGAATCGGTGGTCGGCGGCGAGCGTTTCGGGCGCTTCTCCTTCATCGGCCTGCCGGCGACCACCGTGCTGCGCACCTTCGGCACGCGCACCGAGATCGTCAAGAACGGCGCCGTGATCGAGACCCACGAAGGCAATCCGCTGGAATTCGTCGAGGCCTACCAGAAGCGCTTTAAAGTGGCGCTGCGTCCGGGCATGCCGCGCTTCTGCGGCGGCCTGGCCGGCTACTTCGGCTACGACACCGTGCGCCACATCGAAAAAACCCTGGCCAACACGCAGCCGAAGGACGATCTGGGCCTGCCCGACATCCAGCTGATGGTGACCGAGGAACTGGCTGTCATCGACAACCTGTCCGGCAAGCTGTATCTGATCGTCTACGCCGACACCACGCAGCCCGAGTCCTTCAGCAAGGCGCGCCAGCGCCTGAAGGACCTGCGCATGATGCTGCGTCGTGGCGTCGACGCGCCGGTCACCAGTGCCTCGGTGCGCACCGAAACCATCCGCGACTTCCCGAAAGAGGAGTACCTGAAGGCGGTCGCCAAGGCCCACGAATACGTGATGGCCGGCGACTTGATGCAGGTGCAGATCGGCCAGCGCATCCGCAAGCCCTACGTCGATTCGCCGCTGACGCTTTACCGCGCGCTGCGCTCGCTGAATCCGTCGCCGTATATGTACTTCTACAATTTCGGCGACATGCAGATCGTCGGCGCCTCGCCGGAGATTTTGGTCCGCAACGAGACGCTGCCGGACGGCGAGAAGAAAGTCACCCTGCGTCCGATCGCCGGCACCCGTCCGCGCGGTTCGACGCCGGAACGCGACGCCGAACTGGCAAAGGAACTGCTGGCCGATCCAAAAGAGATCGCCGAACACGTGATGCTGATCGACCTGGCGCGCAATGACCTGGGCCGCATCTCCGAGATCGGCAGCGTCAAGGTCACCGACCGACTGGTCATCGAAAAATACTCGCATGTGCAGCACATCGTCTCCAACGTCGAGGGCAAGCTGAAAGACGGCCTGTCCAACCTGGACGTGCTGCGCGCAACCTTCCCGGCCGGCACCCTGACCGGCGCGCCGAAAGTGCGCGCGATGGAAGTGATCGACGAACTGGAAATCTCCAAGCGCGGCATTTATGGCGGCGCCTGCGGCTACCTGTCGTTCGGCGGCGAGATGGATGTCGCCATCGCCATTCGCACCGGCGTGATCAAGGACGGCATGCTGTACGTGCAGGCGGCCGCCGGCATCGTCGCCGACTCGATCGCCGAGATGGAATGGCAGGAAACCGAAAACAAGGCGCGCGCCGTGCTGCGCGCCGCCGAACAAGTGCAAGATGGCCTGGATGGGGAGTTCTGAGATGCTGCTGATGATCGACAACTACGACTCCTTCACCTACAACATCGTGCAGTACTTCGGCGAGCTGGGTGAGGATGTGCGCGTGTACCGCAACGATGAAATCACGATCGCGGAAATCGAGGCGCTGAACCCGGACCATATCTGCATCTCGCCGGGTCCGAAAGACCCGTCGCAGGCCGGCATCTCGATCGAAGTGCTCAAGCACTTCGCCGGCAAAAAGCCGATCCTGGGCGTGTGCCTCGGCCACCAGGCTATCGGCGAAGCGTTCGGCGGCAAGGTCATACGCGCCAAGCAGGTCATGCATGGCAAAACTTCTTTAATCGCGCATACGGGCGTGGGCGTCTTCAAGGACCTGCCCTCCCCGTTCACGGTGATCCGCTATCACTCGCTGGCAATCGAACGCAGCTCGCTGCCGTCCTGCCTCGAAGTGACGGCATGGACCGATGACGGTGAAATCATGGGCGTGCGCCACAAGGACTACGACATCGAGGGGGTGCAATTCCACCCCGAGTCCATCCTGTCGGAACACGGTCACGCACTGCTGAAGAACTTCCTGGTTCGCTAGCAAACCCGCACTGCCAACAGGGGTCTGACCCCTAGGGGTCAGACCCCTACACGCAAAGCATGCGTATCGCTACAAGCGGGCTGCGGGTTTAAGCGCTCCACAAAATTAAAGAAGGATTTTCCATGGCTATCACCCATCAAGAAGCACTGCTGCGCTGCATCGAACACCGCGAGATTTTCCACGACGAGATGCTGCACCTTTTCCGCCAGATCATGTCCGGCGAAATGTCGCCATCGATGATCGCGGCCCTGACCATGGGCCTGCGCGTGAAAAAAGAAACCATCGGCGAGATCGCCGCCGCCGCGCAAGTGATGCGCGAGTTCTCCACCAAGGTGCCGATGGCCGACACCACCGGCCTGCTCGACATCGTCGGCACCGGCGGCGACGGCGCGCACACCTTCAACATCTCCACCGCCTCGATGTTCGTGGCGGCGGCGGCCGGCGCCCGCGTGGCCAAGCACGGCGGCCGCAGCGTGTCGTCGTCGTCCGGCAGCGCCGACGTGATCGAATCGCTGGGCGCGAACATCAACCTCAAGCCCGAGCAGATCGCGCAATCGATCGCGCAGACCGGCATCGGCTTCATGTTCGCGCCCAACCACCACGCGGCGATGAAGCACGCGGCGCCGGTGCGCAAGGAACTGGGCGTCCGCACCATCTTCAACATCCTGGGACCGCTGACCAATCCGGCCGGCGCGCCCAACATCCTGATGGGCGTTTTCCACGCCGATCTGGTGGGTATCCAGGTGCGGGTGCTGCAGCGCCTCGGCGCGCAGCACGCCATCGTGGTCTATGGCCGCGACAACATGGATGAAGTGTCGCTGGGCGCCGGCACGCTGGTCGGTGAATTGATCGATGGCGAGATCCGCGAATACGAAATCCATCCGGAGGACTTCGGCCTGCCGATGATCGCCAGCCGCAATCTGAAGGTGGCCAACGCCGCCGAATCGAAGGCGAAGATGATGGAAGCGCTGCGCGGCGAGCCTGGCGCGGCGTTCGACATCGTCTCGCTCAACGCCGGCACGGCGCTGTACGCGGCCGGCGTGGCCAGCTCGATCGAGGACGGCCTGGCGCGCGCGCGCGTGGCGATCAACTCCGGCGACGCGCTGAAGAAGATCGAGCAGTTCGTGCAGGTCACGCAAAGCCTGGCCTCCACCAACTAAGGGCGGCGATCATGTACGGCATCCACGACCTGACGCTGTTTATCATCTCCGGCCTGCTGCTCAACATCATGCCTGGCCCCGATTCGCTGCTGATCATGACGCGTAGCGCCACCCAGGGCTGGCGCGCCGGTTCGGCCGCCGCGCTGGGCATCGGCGCCGGCACGATGATCCATATTTTCGCCGCCGCGCTGGGTTTGTCGGCGCTGCTGTCGACCTCCGCCGCCGCCTTCATGGTGGTCAAGTGGGTGGGCGCGGCCTACATCATCTATGTCGGCATCGGCATGCTGCGCGCCAAAGTGCGCGGGGACGCGGACGCGCAAGCGGAGCAGGCTACGGTCAACGCCGCCGCCGCGCGCCTGCCGTACCGTAGGATCTTCTTCCAGGGTTTCCTGACCAATGTGCTGAACCCCAAGGTGGCCTTGTTCTTCCTGGCGTTCGTGCCGCAGTTTATCTCGGCCGATTCGACCAGCAAGCCGCTGGCCTTCATCATCCTGGGCTGCATCTTCAATTTCAACGGCATGCTATGGTGTCACGGTCTGGCCTTCTTTACGGCCTTCGCCAGCGCGCGGCTCAAGGTCAAGCCGCTGGTAGCCCTTTGGCTCAACCGCGTCACCGGCGGTCTTTTCGTCGCACTCGGCCTGCGCCTGGCGCTGGCGGAACAACAATCATCCTAGGTCCATCATGTCCGATATCCTGAATAAAATCCTCGCAGTCAAAGCCGACGAAGTCGCCGCCGCAAAAAAACACCGCGGCATGGCCAGCCTGCGCGCCGACGTCGAAGGCAACGCGGAACTGCGCGCCGACCTGCGCGGCTTCGAGGCCAGCCTGCGCGGCAAGATCGCCGCCGGATCGGCCGGCATTATCAGCGAAGTGAAAAAAGCCTCGCCGTCGAAAGGTGTGATCCGCACCGACTTCCGCCCCGCCGACATCGCCGTCAGCTACGCCGCCAACGGCGCCGCGTGCCTGTCGGTGCTGACCGACGAACAGTTCTTCCAGGGCTCCGAAGCCTATCTGCGCGAGGCACGCGCCGCCTGTGCGATTCCGGTGCTGCGCAAGGACTTCATGATCGACGTTTACCAGATCTACGAAGCGCGCGCGATGGGTGCCGACGCGATCCTGCTGATCGTCTCGGCGCTGGACCACGGCCTGATGGCCGAAATGGAAGCCTGCGCGCACGAATTGGGCATGGGGGTGCTGGTCGAGACCCACGACGGCGACGAACTGACCGCCGCCCTGCGCCTGAAGACGGCGATGGTGGGCATCAACAACCGTAACCTGCGCACCTTCGAGACGTCGCTGTCGACCACCATCGGCCTGCTGGACCGCATTCCGCCGGAAAAACTGGTGATCACCGAGTCCGGCATCATGGTGCCGGAAGACGTCAAGCTGATGCGCGACGCCAATGTCCACGCCTTCCTGGTCGGCGAAGCCTTCATGCGCGCACCCGATCCTGGCGCCGAACTGAGCCGTCTGTTCAACTAATCAGGAACTACGCCGACGCGTGCAGCGGAAGAACCGCCTCGGCGGCGATCTCTATGCGGTCGCGGCCGCGTTCCTTGGCGCAGTACAGCGCCCGGTCGGCACGCAGCAAAATGTTATCTAAATCCTCATCCGGACTGACCTGGCAGGCGATGCCGATGCTGACCGTGTAGGGCGGCAAGGCGGCGGCTGCCGCGCTCTGTTCGCTCTCCGTTTCAGAACGCGGCGCCCGCAGCACGGTTTGAATGCGCTCGGCGACATGGTGGGCCCGCTCCAGACCGGTTGCCGGCAGCAGCACGACGAACTCCTCGCCGCCGAACCTGGCGACATGGTCGGAGGCCCGCAGCGCCTTCGCGATGACCGACGCTACGTCGGTTAAAACCCGATCACCGGTCGAATGTCCATAGCAATCGTTAATCGCCTTGAAGTAATCCAGATCGATGCTCAGCATTGTCATGACCGTCTGTTCGCGCCGCATCAGCGCATGTTCCTTGGCATAGACCTCGTTAAAACCACGCCTGTTGAGCACCTGCGTTAGCGGGTCCAGTGTCGAGCGGCGCTCCAGTATCGTCTGCAAGCGGCGGGTGGCGACCGTCATGAATCCCACCGTTAAAAGCAGCGTCATGAAATGGCTGGTGAGCAGATAAAGATTTTGATGCGGGCCGCTGACGAATTGATTCATATCGTCGCTGCTATGGGTCATCGCCAGAACCCCGCGTATCAGCACGACCACGGATTGGAATAACATCAGCAGGCCGAAAAACACGGTGGAGAAATGGCGCTCACCATACCCCCATATCAGCACCACCTGGTAGGAATATAAAACAAAAGCCAGCATGGAAAAGATGGCCAGACGCCCGGAATAGTCCGGGTTGACAATCACGTAGTAACCGCTCGCAATCATTCCCAGGCCCCAGGCGAAATGGAATAACCACCAGGAGCACTCGCGGCTATAAAACATTTGCGTCCCGATCAAGCCTAAACCCAGCCCCCACAAAATAACCGCATTGGCGCACAAGGGCGACAATATATTGCCGAGCAGTCCGCTGGTCGATGCGTAAATCCCGGAGCCGAACGCCAACAATACCAGGCTGATCGCCCATTGTTTCAGGCCTTTAATTTCTCTGGGAAAACTCGAATGCGCGGAATACAGGACGACACTCATCGCAACGGCCATCACGGTCGACATCAAAACAATAGTGGCGGGATCGAGTGGCATAACTTGCGAATCGGTAGCTGACCAATAGATAGTTATGGTTAAATTCTAAACCACTTCTGAACTTGCCGGAAAATTAAGCCCGATGAAAACGCTGCATTGCACAAAAATGTGACACCGCATCGCCTACGCATGCCGAATTTTGGCTAATACGCGCCAATATTTAGCGTGAAATTAGCAAAAGAAAACCGCCAGCGCCAGCAAAACGGCGAACCGTTGCGGCGGTGGCGGTGGATTGCGGCCTAGCGCGTGGCGCTCGGTCGCAGCGGACCGGCGGATTTTTTGGCGGCAGGGTCCAACGCGAGGGTAATGCCGGGTACTCGATCGCCCTGTAGTGTCATACTGAAAGTCATCAACTCATCGCGGCGGAAGGCATGCACTTCCACCGTCGAACCGACGCCATAACGGGAAAGCAGGGTGTCAAGATTTGTCGCGTTGACACGCAAACCATCAATCGCGACCAATAAATCGCCGGCCGATAAACCCGCCAAATGCGCCGCGCCATTCTCGTGGACGCTCGACAGTTTGCAATCGTTGCCTTCGCGGCCGATATTCGCATCAAGACCAGGTTTGGACGATTTACGCTCATCGCTATATTTAACGCCGAATGGCGCCAGCATTTTAGCCAGCGGTACATCCTCGGTTCCGCGTATATATTTGTCGAAGAATGGTTTAAAACGCGCGCCGCTGATTTCATCGAACAGCGCTTCCACTTCGGCCGGCGTTACGCCGCGTCCGCCGCCGTTATAAAAATCACGGCCATAGCGCTGCCATAACGCACGCATCACATCATCCAGCGATTTCTTGCCGCCGGTTTTAGCGCGAATACTCAGGTCCAGCGCAAGACCGATCAGCGACCCTTTCGTGTAATAACTAATGATGGCATTGGGCGCATTCTCATCCTGACGATAATATTTACCCCATGCATCAAAACTGGACTCGGCGACGCTTTGTTTGGTACGGCCGCTGCCGCGCAGCACGCTGCCGATCGTTTTTCCCAGCAACTTGAAATAGGCGGGCTCGGCGATCACGCCGGCACGTACCAGCATCAGGTCGTCGTAATAGCTGGTGAAGCCCTCAAACAACCACAGCAGCGGCGAATAGTTCTCGACTTGTAAGTTATAAGGCGCGAACGCCGCCGGCTTGATGCGCTTGACGTTCCAGGTGTGGAAGTATTCATGACTGCACAGGCCGAGATATTGCAGGTAGCCGTCGCTGATGTCCTTGCTGGTGGCCGTGGTGCTCGGCAAATCGGCGCGGGCGCAGATCAGCGCGGTCGAGGCACGATGCTCCAGGCCGCCGTAGCCGTCGCCGACCGCCAGGGTCATGAAGACGTAACGGTCCATCGGCGCCTGCTTCGATTTCGGTTCGAAGAACGCGATCTGGGTTTCGCAGATCTTTTTCAGGTCGGCGCTCAGGCGCGCCAGGTCCAGGTTCGGCACCCGGCCGCTGATGACGATGTCGTGCGGGATGCCGTGGGCCTTGAAGGTGGCCAGCGCAAAATCGCCCTGCTCCACTGGATGGTCGATCAATTCATCGTAGTCGGCGGCGATGTAGGTGCCAAAACCATAACGCTTGGCCTTCAACTCCGGCAGCGACGTCGCCACGCGCCAGGTTTGCGCCGCCGCGTCGGCGGGACGCTGGATGTCGACCACGTGCGGCTGGTCTTCCTGCCCCAGCACCCGCAGGAACACGCTGGTGCCGTTGAAGAAGGCGTGGTTCTGATCCAGATGCGCGGCGCGCACCGACAAATCCCAGGCGTAGACCTCGTAGTGCAGCGTGAGCGGCGACGGGCCTGTTTTCAGCGGGTCTTTCTGCGGCGCGGCCTGCCACGAGTGTTTATCGAGCTTGGTCAGCGCGACCGGCTCGCCGTTCGACTCGGCGCGGATGCGCACAATATTGCGCGAAAATTCACGGATCATGTAACTGCCCGGTATCCAGGCCGGCAGCGCGAATATCTGGCCGTCCGGCGCCGGCGCGTCCACCGTCAGCGTGACGTGGAACAGGTGCGCCGCCAGATCGTGACCGACGATGCTGTAGGCGATGGCGGGGTTCTTGTTCGGTTTCTTCATGTCGGTCCTTGTGTTTATATGTCAGCGCGCAAATCGCCGGGCGTATCGATATCGCGCACCACGCCGGCGTCGTCGGTCACCAACTCGCTTACGGCATGGCTTTTCAGGATCGCGCGCGCGCCCTGGTCGCCGGAGAGCGCCAGCAGCAGCGGCAAGTGAAAACTGCTGAAGGCGACCGGGTTGCCGCGCCGTCCTTCATACACCGGCGCCGCGATGCGCGCGCCTCGTTCCACCGTGGCGGCCAGCGCCCGGATGGTTTCGGGCTGCACGTAAGGCATGTCGCCCAATGCGATCACCCAGCCTTCCGCGCCCTTGGTGTGTTCGATCGCCGTCGTCAGCGACTCGCCCATGCCCAGATCGGCGTCGGCGCACACGCGCACCTCGCATCCGAGGGCGCCCAGCAGCGCCGCGACCTTGTCGTCGCCGGGCCGCACGACGGCCAGCACGCGCGGCAGCGCCGTCAGCATGTTCTTCGCGCTGGCGGCGACGACCACATCGCCTGCGGCGCCGTCGACGGTTTGCAGCAGCTTGTTTTGCACGCCGGACGGATCGAAACGCTTTCCCCGTCCGGCCGCCAGCAAAATACCCGTCAGCGCCATGCGGCTTACGCCTTGGCCGTGCTCAGGTCGAACGGCAGCTTGCGCAGGCGCTTGCCGGTCAACTTGAACAGCGCGTTGGCGAAGGCCGGCGCCAGCGGCGGCAAGCCAGGTTCGCCCATGCCGGTCGGCGGATCGTTCGACGGCACGATATGCACGTCGATGACCGGCATGTCGGTCATGCGCGCGACCGTGTAGTCGCTGAAGTTCTGCTGCTCCACCACGCCGTCCTTGATCGTGATCGCGGCGCCGCGCAAGGTCATGCCAAGGCCCATCAGCGCCGCGCCCTGAACCTGCGCCTCGATCGTCAGCGGATTGACGGCCGTGTTGCAGTGGACGCCGGCGGTGACCTTGTGCAGCTTGGGCGCGCCATCCTTGACCGAGGCCACTACCACGTAGGCCACCACAGTGCCGAACGACTCGTGCACCGCCACGCCCCACGCCTGCCCCTTGGGCAAGGCCTTCTTGCCGTAGCCGGACTTGGCGACCGCCAGATCGAGCGCCGCGACATGGCGCTTGCCCTTCTCGCCCATGATCTTCTTGCGATAGGCGACGGGGTCCATTTTGGCCGCGTGCGCGGCTTCGTCGATCAGCGTCTCCATCACGTAGGCGGTGTGGGTCGAGCCGACGGAACGCCACCACAGCACCGGTACGTTGGCCTTGACGGTGTGCGCGCTGAGCTTCAGCGGCACCTCGTACGGCTCGCCCATGCCCTCGATCATCGTATTGTCGACGCCATTCTTGACCATCATCGCCTCGAACGGCGTGCCGGTGACGATCGACTGCCCGACGATGACATGGTCCCAGGCGACGATGCCACCCTTGGCATCGATGCCGATATCGGCGCGGTGCACGTGCGACGGGCGGTAGTAGCCGCCCTTGATGTCGTCCTCGCGGCTCCACACCACCTTGACCGGTTCGGTCTTGCCGGCGGCCTTCCAGACCTTGGCGATGTTAACCGCCTCCACCAGGTAATCGGAGCTCGGCACGGCGCGGCGGCCAAAACCGCCGCCGGCCATCATTGTGTTGAGCACCACCTGCTCCGGTTTCAGGCCGGCGGTGGCGGCGATGGCGCCCTGGTCGACGGTCTGGAACTGCGAGCCGGCCCACACCGTACAACCGTCCGCGCGCAGGTCGACCACGCAATTCAATGGCTCCATCGGCGCATGCGCGAGGTACGGGAATTCATAGACGGCGGAGATCTTCTTCGCCGCGCTGACCAACCTGGACAGGTCGGCCTCGCGCACCACGGTGCCGGTTTTTTGCGCCAGCGCCTTGTACTCTTTCATCTGCTTGTCGGTGCTGACCTTCTCGACCGCGCTGGTGTCCCACTCGATCACGAGCGCCTCGCGGCCCATCTTGGCCGGCCAGTAGCCGTCGGCCACCACCACCACGCCGCTGCCGCCACGGTCGGTCGACACTTGCAGCACTTCGATCACGCCCTTGATGGCCCTGGCCTTGCTGGCGTCGAACTTCGCGACCTTGGCGCCGAACACCGGCGGCCGCGCCACCAGCGCTACCTTGCTGTCGGGCGCCTTGAAGTCCATGCCGAATTGCTGCTTGCCGCTCGACTTGAGCGCCGCGTCGAGCCGCTTGACCGGCTTGCCGATGATGGTGAAGTCCTTGGGGTCCTTCAGCTTGACGCTGGCGGGCACCGGCTGCTTCATGGCCGCATCGGCCAGCTCGCCGTAAGTAGCCTTCTGGCCGGCCGGGCCGCTCAACACGCCGTTGGCCGCCTTGACCTGGTCGGGCGACACCTTCCACTGCTCGGCGGCCGCCGCGACCAGCATCGCGCGTGCCTTGGCGCCGATTTCACGATACTGCAGATACGAGTGGGCGATGCTGCCCGAGCCGCCGGTGATCTGGATGCCGAAGGCCGGATCCTTGTACTGGTCGCCAGCCGGCGCCAGCGCGCCCGCCACCTTCGACCAGTCGGCGTCGAGCTCCTCGGCGATCAGCATCGGCAGCGAGGTTTGCACGCCCTGGCCGAATTCAAGGCGGTTGACCTGTACCGTCACGGTGTTGTCCGGTGCGATGTGCAGGAAGGCGTTCGGTTCATAGACCTTGGCCGGCGGCTGCTGGGCGTTGGCGAAGCGTCCGGCGGCGGGCATGAAAAAGCCCAGCACCAGGCCACCGCCGGCGACCGCGCCGGCTTTCATGAAGCCGCGGCGCGACACGCCACCGGTCGGCGTCCCGGCATTTGCCGTTGGAGCCAGCGAGGCCATGTTTTCCTGATTAAGCCATTCGATACGCATACGGTCCTCCCTTAAGCGATGGTGCTGGCGGCGTCTTTGATGGCGGCGCGTATGCGTTGATAGGTGCCGCATCGGCAGATATTGCCGCTCATGGCGTTGTCGATGTCGGCGTCCGACGGCTTTTTGTTCGTGCGCAGCAGCGCGGTCGCGCTCATGATCTGGCCGCTCTGACAATAGCCGCATTGCGGCACGTCGAGCTTGACCCAGGCGTCCTGCACGGCCTTGCCGATCTTGTCGTTCTCCATTGCCTCGATGGTGGTGATCTTCTGGCCGACGGCGGCCGAAATCGGCGTCACGCAGGAGCGGATCGGTTCACCGGCCAAGTGCACGGTGCAGGCGCCGCACAGCGCCGCGCCGCAACCGAATTTGGTGCCGGTCATGTTCAGGCTATCGCGCAGGGTCCACAAAATCGGCGTCGATGGATCGGCGTCGACCTGCACGTCCTTGCCGTTGATATTCAAGGTGATCATTCAATTCTCCTGGAGGGAAACCGCTTATAGGTATATGTTTAGGGGACCGCTAGGGTCCCCTGGTAAAACGGGTGAAGCTTACTGCTTAAGCTTGGCGAACTTCGCCTCCAGCGCCTTGGTGTCGACCGCGCCGGGGATGCGCGAGCCGTCGGCGAAGAAGATCGACGGCGTGCCGCTCACGCCCAGTTTGCGGCCCAGCGCCAGCACGTCCTGGTTCGGGGTCTTGCAGGATTCGGCGGCTGTCGCCGGCGTTTTACCGTTCAACATCCACTCGTCCCAGGCCTTGTTGCGGTCCGGCGCGCACCACACGCCGGCCGATTTGGTGAACGAATCCTCGCGCAGGATGTTGTACATGAAGGTGTAGACGGTGACGTTGTCGATGTCTTTGAGCGTGGTCTTGCGGAACTGCTTGCAGTAGCCGCAGTTCGGGTCCTCGAATACCGCGATCACGCGCGAGCCGTCGCCCTTGACACTCTTGAGCGCTTTGTCCAGCGGCAGATCGGAGAACTTGATCTTGTTAATGTCGTCGATGCGCTCGCGCGTCAGATCGGTGCCGGTGGTCAGGTTGAAGATATGGCCGTTGAACACATAAGTGCCGGTTTTATCGGTGTAGAGGATCTCGTTACCCATGCGGATTTCATAGAGACCGGCATAAGGCGTGGCCTTGACCGAATCGACCTTGACGCCCTCGCCCAGGCGCGGCTCGACCAGCTTCTTGATCTCTTCCTCGGTCGGCGAGGTTTGGGCCTGGCCGCAAGACGCCATCATCACAGACAACAACAGCAAAACGAACTTACTTTTTTTCATGACATCTCCGGTGACTACAGACAGACCATGCCGCCGCCTTTTTTCCACTCACTTGCCCATGGCGTGAGAGATCAGGCGACGCTTCAGCACAGGTAATTTATCCAACAAGTTTAATCCCAAATTGCGGACCACGCGCAAGGGTTCGACGTCGGCGCCGAACAGGCGCGCCAGGCCATCGGTGGTCAGCTGCATCAGCAGCACGTCTTCCTTGCGGGCGCGCTCGTAGCGGGCCAGCACGCGGGCATCGCCGACGCCGCGCTGCGGTTCGCGCTCGGCCAGGGTCTTCATCAGCTGCGCCACGTCGGCGAACCCCAGGTTCATGCCATGGCCGGCCATCGGGTGGACCACGTGGGCGGCGTCGCCGACCAGCGCCACGCGCGGCGACGTCATCGCGTGCGGGCGCAAAAGGCGCAATGGGAAATCGCGCACCAGCTCCGGCTGCAGCGGCGTCAGGGCGCCCAGTTTTTCGGCGGCGTAGACGGCCAGGCGTTCGGCGATCTGCGCGGCCGATTCCTCGCGCAGCCGGTCGGCCAGCAGGTCCGGCGCCGACCACACCAGCGACACCTTGTTACCGGGCAGCGGCAGCAGCGCCACGATGCCCTCGGCGCCGGTGAACCACTGATAGGCGGCGCCATGGTGCGGTTTTTCGCAATCGAAGTTGGTCACCACGGCGCGCTGGGCGTAGCTGCGGTAATCGAGGCCGATGTCGCACTGGCCGCGCACCCAGGAGTCGGCGCCGTCGGCGCCCACCACCAGCTGCGCTTTGACGCTGGCGCCGTCGTCGAGCCGCACGGTGGCGTGATCGTCGCCGCGCACCAGCTCCGCCGCCCGGCCATGGACCAGGGTCACGTTGCGGGCGAACTTGAGGGCGGCGTCGAGCGCCTGTCCGAGGTTGCGGTCTTCCAGTATCCAGGCCAGGGTGCCGGCGTGGGCGCCGTAGGCGTCGAACGACAGGTCGCCTGCGCGGGCGCCGTCGCCCTGGATGATCATCGCGTCGACCGGCGCCACGCGGGCGGCGTCGAGCGCGTCCCAGACCCTCAGCGACGACAGCAAATCGCGGGCGGTGTGGTTGAGGGCGTATACCCGGGAATCCCAGCCGGGCTCGGCGGCGCCGGCCGGCGCGGACGGTGGCGATGACGGAGGACAGAGCAAGGCCACGCTCAGGCCGGACTGGGCCAGGCCCAGCGCGGTGGTCTTGGCAATCGCGCCATTGCCAACAATGCAAATGTCACTCTCGATAACGCGCGGCGGGGACGATGGAATATTCATCCACCCATTATAGCGTTTGTGTGCGTGAGAAATTGTTCCTTGCAATTTCGCTCCGGCCTGCTATAATTCTGCTCCTTGGCCTGGTAGCTCAGTTGGTAGAGCAGAGGATTGAAAATCCTTGTGTCGGTGGTTCGATTCCGCCCCGGGCCACCAAGATCAAAGAAATCCGCTTTCGATAGCGGATTTTTTTTGCTCGTAAAGATGTCAAAAATATAACCAAAAATGCCGCGTAGCACGGCGCCACCTCCAGGGAAACTTATGATCCGCAGCACATCGACCATCCTTATAACTTGTCTTCTGGCCGCCTGTGGTGGCGGTGGCGGTGGCGGTGGCGGTGGCGGAAACACTACTAGCGGCGCCGGCGGTGGCAGTCCCGCTGTCGCGGCGGACCAAACCAGTCCGAGCGTCGGAGACTTCTACACATACAGGATGACGGGTTATACGCTAACGAATGGAACTAATCGCTACGATTACCTGACAGGCTACGATACGGACTTGACGACGGCGGTCGTCGGCGGGGCGGCGACGGTCAAGACCTTGTACGGAGATCAATATACAGGGTGGTATGACCTTAGTGCCACGCTCAACGGCTTTTATACAGGCGGAACGAGCGCGTATTGCACGAACACCTACACGGCCGGCGCGTACGGGCCACCCGCAAAACTGGCGCTGAACGTCAGTTGGGACAACAGCACCTCGCTCAAGATCGACTGCGGCGGGGGCCAGCGCGTGCAGAACTTCAAGCTCGCCAGCAAAGGTTCGGTGGTCGCGATTGAAAACATTACGGTCGCCGCCGGCAGTTTCCAGGCCTATAAGTCGACCGCGACCGTGCGGGAAGAAAGAAACTCCGCCTTCCCCAACGATCCGGTACAGCCTCCTTCGATACATACAAGCAAGCTGACCAGCTGGATCGACGTCGACACCGGTGTTGAATTAAAGCGCTCGAACGAGGCAGTAGCAAACTATGGCGACACCGTTTACTTCGAATCGACCAGCCGTGAGCTGGTCGGCTTGTCCCATTCGAAGTCGGCGCGCCAGGTGCTGATAACCGAGCGCTTCGTCGGCCCGGGCTGGAAAGGCAGCTATTCCGGCAAGCTAAGCGGCACCTGCTTTGCGAAGGTCTTCGAAGGCGGCGGGATCGACGCCCGTTGCGCGGAAGGCACCTCCACCGTTACCACCTTTACCCCGGAAGGTACGATCAACAACAGCGGCCAAGTGAACTTCGCTCTGCCGGCCGGCAGCAGGACCGCACCGAAGTTTACGGGCCAAGCCACATCGCTGACGAAAATGAGCGGCACCTGGACCGACGGCGCCGGCGCCACCGGCACCTGGGAATTGAACCGCGAAAATTAAACCCGTGACGGACCGCTGCTGGTCATTGGCTGGCAGCGGGCCCTTTCCTTATTCCTTCTTTTCCCTGAATTCGCCATCGATCACCGTGTCATCGGGCTGCTTGCCAGGGTTGCGGCCGGTCAATTTGAAGACGGACCCTAGCAGGCGGTCGAATATCACGCGCCGCAACCAAGGCAATGTGAGAAGAAACACCGTCGTAACGCCAATGAACAGTGCGGCCACGTAGTCGCCTTGCCACGCAAAGTGCAACAAGCACAGTACCAGAATGCCCACGATCAGCGGGCGACGGACCGGTTTCGGCAACAGGCCGACAATGCGCGGCTTACCTTTCCTGATCCACGGAAATCTCGCAAGCAGAACGCCCAGCAGCAGGCCTGCGACGAACCGGCCCGTGCCAAGTTGATCGGCCAATACGCCGACGACCAGGAAACCGGTATAGGCCATCGTGCCGGCCAATGCCGCCAGCACGAAGAATGCAACAGCGGCCGTTAGCTTGGGCACGCGGATCGCCGTTCTGACTAAAAAAGGTAGGATTTGTGTACTCCTGCAACGTGGGTCGGAAGACGATTGCAAATTCTAACAGCACTTCCGGAACCTCTCCGCGCGAGCCGTCACAATCACGGGACTTCCATTGAATTCGAACCAGGCCAAGTCGGTAAGCCGCTTGAGCAAACTTGTGCTCTAATGGTTATAACAACTACGCGGCATTCCGCGTTTCCAACCACCTATGGGAGCACATGATGGGATTACTCGATCAACTGGCAGGGCAAGTCATCGGTTCGTTGGGCGCCCACAAGCAGGACTCCGTCTCCCAAAGCGATTTGCTCGGTGGTGTGATGGGCTTGATTAACAACGCCGGCGGCCTGCAAGGCATCTTGCAGCAGCTGCAATCGAGCGGCATCGCCGACCAGGTCGCGTCGTGGATCGGCACCGGCGAGAACGCTCCTGTGTCCGGCAACCAGATCGCCGACGCGCTGGGCGCAGACAAGGTCGGGCAGATCGCCCAGCACGCGGGCATCGAACCGGAACACGCGGCCACCGGGCTGGCCCAGTTGCTGCCGCAGATTATCGACAAACTCACGCCCGGTGGTCAGGTGCCGCAGAACGAATTGCTTGAGCAAGGCTTGAGCCTGCTGCGGGGCAAACTTTTCGGCTAATGGCTCGCCGCCCTCGGCCCGTGTCGGGCGGCGGATGACAATGACAGTTTAGTGGTCTATACTTGGACAATCAATTGTCTCAGACTGGATCGACGATGGCTTCCTCCGCAAAAAAGCCCGCACCCGGGCCGGCGCCCAACCCACCCATCAGGCTGGCACGGCAAGCAGCCCCATCGCCGGCATACGTTTCGAGCGACGAATCCGTCCTCCAGGCCGATGCTTTCCGCGGCGACGCCTCCGAACTCATTAGAAAAATGCGTGCCGGCACGCCCGCCCGGATCATCCCGGACATGGCGGCCCGCCTCGGCCTGAGCCAGGATCGGCTTTTCGACACCCTCAAGCTTGCCAAAAGCACCATGAAGGCCCGCATCAGCGAGGACGCCCTGCTATCCTCCGCCGAGCAGGACCGCATCTACCGCGCGGAAAAAGTATGGGTGCGCGCGCTTGGCGTGCTGGAGGACGAGCAATCGGCCAAACGCTGGATCACCCAAGAAAACAGGTCGCTCGGCGGCGAAGCACCGCTGTCGCTGCTGGACACCGAAGCCGGTTATGAGCTGGTGCTCGATACCCTGGGCCGCATCGAGTACGGGATCGTGTCGTAATGACGCGCGCGGAGGTGGCGCTGTGGAGGATATCGAAGCATACCGCCGACTACTCCGCCACCGATCTGAGCGGAGGCGGCGCCAGGGCCTGCGGCGGGCGCTGGAACAGCAAAGGCATTCCGGTGGTTTACGCGGCCACCACCATCGCGCTCGCCACGCTCGAGACGCTGACCCATCTGGGTGACAACATCGCCATCCGTAACGCCTTCCTGGTGCGTATCGACGTGCCGGCGTCGGTATGGAAATCGCGCCAGACCCTCGCCGCCGGCGAATTGCCCCGACCTGGCTGGCCGAGCCGCCCGGCTCCACCTCCATCGACGCCGGCAACGCGTGGCTGGCCAAACGCGCCTGCGCGCTGCTGCTCGTGCCCTCGGTCATCGTCCCCGAGGAATACAACGTCCTGATCAATCCTTTGCATCCACTGGCAAACAAGCTGACCGCGTCCGTCGTGCGGCAGTACGTCTACGATCCAAGGCTGTAACGCCAGCCCATACCCCGGATCGTGCGTCCCGTCGCATGGTCAACCTGGCAACTTGGTATTGGTCTATCATCGACTTGTGATTTTTTCATTCTTTCCACAACGATGAGGTCCATATGAAGCGCTACCTGTTGTCCGCCGCCGTGCTCGCCACCATGCTGCCGGTCCACGCCCAGTCCCCGGCACCATCCGAGGCCGCCGCGCCGGACGTGCCGCTGATCGAGCGCACCAAGATCTTCGGCAATCCCAGCAAGACCGGCGGGCGCCTCAGCCCGGACGGCAAGTGGCTGTCATGGATGGCGCCGCGCGACGGCGTGCTCAACGTCTGGGTGGCGCCGGCCGCCGATCCCTCCAAGGCCCGCGCGCTGACCGAGGAAAAAACGCGGCCGATCCGCACCGCCATCTGGTCGCCAGATTCCAAGCAGTTGCTGTTCATCCAAGACAAGGGCGGCGACGAGAATTTCCTGCTGTACGGCGTCGACGTCGTCAGCGGCAAGCAAACTAGCCTGACGCCGTTCGAGAAGACCCGCGTGCGGCCTATCGCCTACAGCAACAAGGTCAAGGACCGCTTGCTGATCGGCCTGAACAACCGCGACGCGCGCTGGCACGACGTCTACAGCCTGGAGCCGGCCACCGGCAAGCTGACATTACTGCTGCAAAACGACGGCTACGCCGGCTTCATCGCCGACGAGCAACTGAACCTGCGCGTGGCCGAGAAAGCGCGCCCGGACGGCGGCACCACCTATTTCCGCCTGAAGGATGGCAAGCCCGATGGCGAACCACTGGCCGACGTCGGCCTGGACGACTCGCAGACCACCGCGCCACTGACCTTCACCGCCGACGGCAAAACGCTGTACTGGACCGATTCGCGCGGCCGCAATACCTCGGCGCTGGTGGCGCAGGACGTCGCCACCGGCAAGACGACCATCGTCGCGCAAGACGCGCGCGCCGATATCTCCAGCGCCCTGTACGATCCCAAAACCGGCGCCGCGCAGGCCTACAGCGTCGACTATCTCAAGCAGGAATATGTGGCACTAACGCCGGCCCTCAAGGCCGATCTCGAGTTCCTGAAGAAGAACATCAAAGGCCAGTTCACGGTCGGTTCGCGCACCGAGTCCGACGACAAATGGCTGGTCTCGGCCGATTCCGTCACGGCGCCGCCGGCCACCTGGCTGTACGAACGCAAGGCCAAGCGCCTGACCAAGCTGTACGTGACCCGTCCGGAGCTGGAAGGCGCGCCGCTGGCGCAGATGTATCCGCACGAGATCAAGTCGCGCGACGGCCTGACCCTGGTGTCCTACCTGACCTTGCCGAAATCGGCCAACGCCGACGGCGAGGGCAAGCCCGGCAAGCCGGCGCCGATGGTGCTGCTGGTGCACGGCGGCCCGTGGGGGCGCGACGGTTACGGCTACAACGGCTACCATCAATGGCTGGCCAACCGCGGCTACGCGGTGCTGTCGGTGAATTTCCGCGGCTCGACCGGCTTCGGCAAGAACTTCATTTCGGCCGGCGACCTGCAATGGGGCCGCAAGATGCAGGACGACCTGATCGACGCGGTCGACTGGGCGGTCAAGCGCGGCGTCACCACCGCCGACAAGGTCGCCATCATGGGCGGCTCCTACGGCGGCTACGCCACCCTGGCCGGATTGGCGTTCACACCCACCACGTTCGCCTGCGGGGTCGACATCGTCGGCCCGTCCAACCTGTTCACCTTGCTCAAGACGATCCCGCCGTACTGGGAGGCGGGCAAGCAGCAATTCTACAAGCGCATGGGCGACCCGACCACCGAGGACGGCAAGGCGCTGCTGAAGGAACGCTCGCCGCTCAACTTCGCCGGCAACATCCAGCGGCCGCTGCTGATCGGCCAGGGCGCCAACGATCCGCGCGTCAACATCGCCGAATCGGACCAGATCGTCGAAGCGATGGCGGCCAAGAACATTCCGGTCACCTACGTGGTGTTCCCGGATGAGGGCCACGGCTTCGCGCGGCCGGTCAACAACATCGCCTTCAACGCGGTGACCGAGAACTTCCTGGCCAAGTGCCTGAGCGGGCGCGCCGAGCCGATCGGCAAGGCGCTCAAGACGTCGACCGCGCAGGTCAAGCACGGCGCCGAGTTCGCGCCGGGGTTGAAGGAGGCGCTGGAGTAAGCAACGTGGCGCGGGCGCCGGCGTGTCGCTGCTAGACTCGTGACTCACCGCCAGCCTGCGCCAAGGAGCAACGCCATGCGCCCACATCTCGGACTTGTCTGCATCACCCAATCGAAAGACGTACGTTACCGCATGGTCACGCGCAAGCGGCTGCTGGAGCTGGCGCCGGACGGACAGCGCAAGCTGCTCGACGAGATCTACCGGGACAACATTCAAACCTTCAATACGGCGTTGCGCTATTGCGAGCGCGAATCGATTTCCCTCTACCGTATCCTGTCCTCGATCTTTCCGTTCGCCGACGAGGATGTCGGGCGCGAAACGCTGCAGCCTTTGAGCGACACGTTGGCCGATGCCGGGCGGTACGCGCTCGAGCGCGGCATCCGGCTGGTCATGCATCCCGATCAGTTCGTCGTGCTCAGCTCCGACTCGGCCGGCGTGGTCGCCAACAGCGTCAAGATCCTGCAGATGCACGCGGACATCATGGACTTGCTGCAACAGCCGCGCTCGCCGTGGGCGCTGCTCGAGATCCACGGCGGCAAGGCCGGCCGGGCCGACGCGCTGGTCGAGCGCATCGCCACGTTACCGGACGCGATCCGGCTGCGGCTCGGACTGGAAAACGACGAGTACGCGTACAGCGCCGCCGAGATCCACGACATTTGCCTGCGCAGCGGCGTGCCGATGGTGTTCGACGCCCATCATCACATCGTCCACGAGCGGCTGCCCAGCTACGACCATCCGAGCGTGGCCGAGATGCTGGCGAAGGCGCGCTCGACCTGGTCCGACCCGGCGCAACAACTGGTCCACATCTCGAACGGTCGCGACGGCTTCAACGACCGCCAGCACGCCGACCTGATCGAGGTGATGCCGGCGTCCTATGTCCAGGCCCCGTATATCGAGATCGAAGCCAAGTTCAAGGAGGAGGCGATCCGCAAGCTGCGCGCGTGGCAATCCGGCGCCGCCGCGACGGCGCCTTGAGACGGCGATTTGAGGCGGCCGGCGCGCTGCGGGACCATCGGTTATACTGGTTCCAGGCACCTCCGATATTGATTTCCTCATGAACATGTTCCGCACTCCTGCGAAGCATCATTGTTCGTCCCTGAACGAGGGCGTATCGTCTGCGGCCGCACCAACGGCGCGAGACTCCGCCGGCCTTTCCCGGGCTCGGTAAGCGCCCCGCAAGACCAACCGGTCTGCTTCGCACTGCCGAGCCCCCCCACAGTAACAACCCTGACAGGCGATCGCACGCGGCTTTGCCACGCGTGTCGCCCCTCGCTTATCCGCGACCACTTATCTGGAGCTATCATCATGCAACCGAAAATCATCGTTTCATCGCTCGACGCCGAACGGCTGGAAATCCTGCTCGACGCCCTGCCGCCCGCCGAGGCCGCCGCACACGAAGGGCTGCTGGAGGAGCTCGGCCGCGCCGAGATCGTCGCGCCGCAGGACATGCCGGCCGGCGTGGTCACCATGAACTCGACCGTGCGCTTTCAGATCGACGCGCCGCTGGAGGAATTGCGGCTGACCTTGGTCTATCCGCGCGATCTGGCCAGCACCTCCGATGCGATCTCGATCCTGACGCCGGTCGGCAGTGCGCTGCTCGGCTTGTCCGTTGGCGACGCGATCGACTGGCCGCGTCCGGACGGACAATTGGCGCGGGTGCGCATTCTTGAGGTGGTGTATCAGCCGGAGCAGGCTGCGGCGCTTGCACGCTGACGGCGCGGGTGGTCAACGCGGCGGTGGCGGCTCATGCATGGCGGATTACGCTGCGCTAATCCGCCCTACGTGGTTTATTGGCGGAGCTTGCCGTGCGTTCGCCCCAAAAACCCCCGCCGGCTTTGAGCTGGCGGAGGTTTTTGCGGCCTACCGGCGTGATTACAATGGATTGCCGTCGGCATCGATCTTGCGCACGTCGCCCAGCTTCAGTTCGCGCACGCCGCTTTCGACCTTGCTCATGTCGCCCACCACCACCCACACCAGCTTGCCCGGCGCGATGGTGCGCGCGGCCAACGCGTTGGCTTGCTCCGGCGTCATCGCCAGCACCGTGTCGGTGAAGGTGTTGTAGTAGTTCTCCGGCAGCTTGTACTGCAGGATGGTGCTGTAGGCGCCGGCCAGCTGGCCCGCCGTCTCAAACGAGCCCGGCAGCGCCAGGGTTTCGTTGCTCTTGGCCTCGCCCAGTTCGGCGGCGCTGATCGGCTTGGCGCCGGCGATGTCGCCGTATTCGCGCACCAGTTCCTGCAGCGCCTCCTTGGTCTTGTCGCTTTGCACCGGCGACGTGCTCATGTACAGACGCTGGCCCAGCGCCGGCGACAGGCTGGAACGCACGCCGTACGACCAGTGCTTGTCCTCGCGCAAATTCATATTGATGCGCGAACCGAAGTTGCCGCCGAAGATGTTGTTGACCACGCCAAGCTGCACCGCGTCCGGCGAATTGCGCGGCGGCGCCAGCTGCACGCCGTAAATCACGCTTTGCAGCGCGCCCGGCTTGTCCATCAGATAGACCACCGGCTTGTCGGACGGCGCCACCTGGGCGATGTTCTTCTTCGGCGCCTCGCCTGCCTTCCAGCCGCCGAAGGCTTTTTCCAGCAACGGCGTGATCTCGGCCAGGGTGGTGTCGCCCACCACCAGCAAGGTCGCGTTGTTCGGCTTGAACCAGGCCTGGTGATACTTGACCAGGTCGTCGCGGCCGATGCGGGCCACCGCAGCCTCGGTGCCGCTGCCGGTCAGCGGCAGAGAATAGGCGTGGCCCTTGCCATACACCAGCGACGGAATCACCCGCAAGGCCATCGTCGAAGGATTGGATTTTTCGCGCTGGATCGCGGTCAGCTGGTCCTTCTTCAACCGGTCCAGCTCGTTCTGGGCGAAGGCCGGACGCAGCAGCACGTCGGCGTACACGTCGAGCGCCTTCGGCATCGTCGCCTTGAGTGCGTTCAGTTGCACGAAGGCGCCGTCGAGATTGGTGCTGACGGAGAAGTTGGCGCCCAGCGATTCGAATTCCTCGCTGATCTTCGCCGCGCTGCGGGTGGCCGTGCCTTCGTCGAGCATGTTCGTGGTGAGGCTCGCCAGTCCCGGCAACGCCTGCGAGTCCGACGCGTAACCGGCATCGACCATCATCGAGAAGTTGACCACCGGCGCCGCGTGGCGTTCGGCCAGCACCACCTTCAGTCCGTTGGACAACGTGGCCTTCTGCATCGGCGGCAGGTTGAGCGATTCGGCCTTGCCCAGCGCCGGCGGCTTGCTGCGGTCCAGCTTGGCGGTGGTGGCGTAGTTGGTGGCGAACGGTTTGACTTCCAGCACGTAGTCGCCATCAGCCAGCCACGCGTTCATCGCCTGCTTGACCTGCGCCGGCGTGGCCGCCTTGACCGCCGCCAGGTACTCCTTGTAGCAATCCGGATTGCCGGTATAGGTGGTGCAGCTGGCCAGCAAATCGCTCTTGCCGCCGAAGCCGCCGACACGCTCGACGATGCGGGTATAGGAGGCCAGGATCGCCGTCTTGGCGATGTCCAGCTCGGCGGCGGTGGGGCCGGACTTCATCAGCGCGCGCAATTCCTCGTCGGCGATCGCTTCCATTTTGGCCACATCGGCGCCGGGGCGCGCGGTCAGCACGGCATAAAACTGGCCGGCGATCTCGGAGCTGTTGTTGCCGGCGCTGGCGTCGCTTGCCAGCTGGTCCTTGTAGACCAGGCGCTTGTAGAAGCGCGACGTCTTGCCGCCGCCGAGCACCTGCGCGGCCAGGTCGAGCAGCGGTTCGCTCGCGGTGCTTGCGCCTGGCACGTTCCACACGCGATAAATGCGCCCCTGCGGCACGCGGTCCTCGACCGAGCCGCGATGGGTGCCGGTGCGCTTGGCGATCCATTCCTTGTGCTTGGCCAGCGGCGGGCCGGCCGGAATGTCGCCGTAGTATTTCTCGACCTTCTCGCGCGCCTGTTCGGGCGTGATGTCGCCGGCCAGCACCAGAACCACGTTGTTGGGGCCATAGTTGGTCTTGAACCAGTCCTGCACGTCGGTCATCGACGCCGCGTCGAGGTCGGCCATCGAACCGATCGTCGTCCAGGAGTAAGGATGGCCGGCCGGCCAGGTGTTCTCGGTCAACAGCTGGCGCGTCACGCCGTACGGCTGGTTCTCGCCCTGGCGCTTTTCGTTTTGCACGACGCCGCGCTGCAGGTCCAGTTTTTTCTTGTCCAGCACGCCAAGCAGATGGCCCATGCGGTCGCTCTCGGCGAACAGCACGTAGTCCAGCATCGAGGTCGGCACGTTCTGGAAGTAGTTGGTGCGATCGGGATTGGTGGTGCCGTTCAGGTCGGTCGCGCCAATCTGCTGCATGGTGTTGATGTAGGTCTTGTTGAGATTGTCGCTGCCGCTGAACATCAGGTGTTCGAACAGGTGGGCGAAGCCGGTCTTGCCGGGTTTTTCGTTCTTGGAGCCGACGTGGTACCAGGTGTTGACGGCCACCACCGGCGTCTTGTGGTCCTCGTGGACCAGCAGGGTCAGGCCGTTTTTCAGCACGAACTTGGTGTACGGAATATCGGGAATGGCGATGTCGGACTTGGCCGATTTGCCCGCGGCCGGCTTGGCGGCTTCGGCGGCATTGGCGGATTGCACGCCGCTAGCGGCAAGCAGCGCAATGGACATGGCGACGGACGCCGCGATCGTGGTACGGCGGATGGACATGGTCATGCGGTGGGCTCCTGGTTGGGAATGGACCTGCAAAAACGCGCCGGCATTCTAGCCGGCGCGCAACCATTTTATTGCATTTTAGTTAAACATAAAACTATTTACGCTTGGCCTCGGTCTTGTCGCGCGCGGCGCGGAACTCGGCGTCCGGCGCCCAGTTCGGCCAAGCCTTCGACTCGGCCAGGTCGCGGCCGAGCGCGTACAGCATGCCCAGGTCGTGCGCCATGCCCTTGAACGACCAGTCGGCGCTCCACTCGTCCGACGGCTGGTGGTAGTTGTTGGTGGTGTAGCTTTCCTCGGCCTGCTTGCCGGCCCGCAGCCCGCCATCGACGAAGTCATTGCCCGAGCCATAGGAAATGGCCGGCACGCCGCGCTTGGCGAACGGGAAATGGTCGGAGCGGAAGAAGTAGCCGGCCTCCGGTTTCGGATCGGGCGAATACACCAGGTTCCATTCCTTGGCCTTGGCGATCAGCTGGTCGAGCAGCTCGACCTTGGCGCTGCCGGAGATGGTGAAGTTGCGCGACACGCCTTGCGGGCTCAACGCGTCCATATTGATCACGCCGACCGTCTGCGCCAGCGGATACAGCGGATTCTGCGCGTAGTACTCCGAGCCCAGCAGCCCCTTCTCCTCGGCCGTCACGGCCAGGAACAGCACGCTGCGCGCGGGCGCCGGCGCCTTGCCGTAGGCGCGCGCCAGTTCCAGCAGCGCGGCCAGGCCGGTGCCGTTGTCGACCGCGCCGTTGTAGATCTTGTCGCCCTTGGCGTTCGGCAAGCCGACGCCCAGGTGGTCCCAGTGGCCGCTGTAGATCACCGTCTCGTCGGGCTTGCTGGCGCCGACCATGCGGGCCGCCACGTTTTTCGACGTGATCACTTGCGCGTCGACCGCGTAGTGGGCCGACAAGGTCACGTCCTTCAGCTGCACCGGCTTGAAGTCGCGTGTCTGCGCCAGTTTCTTGAGCGCCTCGAAATCCTGGCCGCCGCGCTTGAACAGGTCGACCGCCAGGTCGCGCTGTATCCACGCCTCCATCGGCGCATGCGCCTCGGACGGCTTCTTGCGCACGATGTCGTACATCACGTTGGTGTTGGAATTCTTGACCGTCGGCCAGCCGTACGACGCCGGCGCCGTTTCGTGCACGATGAGGGTGCCCAGCGCGCCGCGCTTGGCCATCTCCTCGTACTTGTAGGTCCAGCGGCCGTAATAAGTCATGGCCTTGCCGCCGAACTCGCCGGCGCCGGTCTCGAAATCGGGGTCGTTGATCAGCACCACCGCCAGCTTGCCCTTCAGGTCGAAGCCCTTGAAGTCGTCCCACTTGCGCTCGGGCGCGGTGACTCCGTAGCCGACGAACACCAGCGGCGCGTTCTTGAAATCGACCAGCTTGGCGCCGCTCATCGAGGCGCGCACGGCCAGGTCGTCGCCCTGCTTCAACTCCTGGCTGCCCTTGGCGTCCTTGACCGACAGCTTGACCGGCCCCTTGATCTCGAAACGGCCCAGCGGCACGTCCTGCGTCCAGCTGCGCTCGCCTTTCTTGCCTTTGACCGGATCGCCGCCCGGCTGCATGCCGGCCGCCTTGAACTGCTCGATCAGATAATTGACGGTCTTGGTTTCGCCGGCGGTGTTCGGCCCGCGCCCTTCGAACTCGTCGGAGGCCAGCAGCTTGACGTCTTGCGACAACTTCTGCGGGCTGAATTCGGGACCGGCGGCGGCCTGCGCCAGGCCGGCGGCAAGCAATGAAGCGATGAGCAGCGATTGTTTCAAGATGACCCTTTTCAAGATAAACCTCCATGGCAAACAGATCGGCAATACTGCCATGAAACCACAAGTACAGCAATCGGACCGCGCTCGGTGGGGTGGCGAACAGTACGGAAAAGGCGGCCGGCGCACACTGAAGGCTTCATTGCGAAACGGAGCATGCCATGCCCGAAGGACCATCGATCGTCATCATGCGCGAGCAGACGGCCGGCTTCATCGGCAAAACCATCGTGCAAGCGAGCGGCAACACCAAGGGCGTCGACATGGAGGCGCTGCGCGGCCAGCCGGTGCTGGACCTGCGCAGCTGGGGCAAGCACTTCCTGATCCAGCTGCCGGACCTGGCGCTGCGCATCCACCTGCTGATGTTCGGCAGCTACCGCATCAACGAGCGCAAGGATGCCACGCCGCGCCTGCGCCTGGAGTTCGACGATGGCGAGGAGCTGAACTTCTACACCTGCTCGGTCAAGACGCTGGAAGGCGACCTCGACAGCCAGTACGACTGGCGCGGCGACGTCATGTCCGACGACTGGTCGGCGGCGGCCGCGCTCAAAAAGCTGCGCGCGGCGCCCGACACGCTGGTGTGCGACGCCCTGCTCGACCAGGATATCTTCGCCGGCGTCGGCAACATCATCAAAAACGAGGTGCTGTTCCGCATCCGCGTCCATCCGCTGTCGACGGTGGGCGCGCTGCCGGCGGCCAAGCTGCGCGAGCTGGTGGCGCAGGCGCGCGAATACAGTTTCGATTTTCTGGAATGGAAGAAAGCCTTTGTGCTCAAGCAGCACTGGCTGGCGCACACCAAGCGGGTCTGCCCGCGCTGCGACCTGCCTTTCCACAAGGGACATCTGGGCAAGACCAAGCGCCGCAGCTTCTTCTGCCCCAATTGCCAGAAGCAGTATCCGCCACCGCTGACAGTGACGGTGACGGTGCCGGCTAAACCAGCCCGGTCAAGTAGTAAACCGCGATCACAAAGAACACCGCCGCCGTCTTGATGACGGTGATGCCGAAGACCTCGCGGTAGGATTGCTTGTGCGTCAGCCCGGTCACCGCCAGCAGCGTGATGACCGCGCCGTTGTGCGGCAAGGTGTCCATGCCGCCGCTGGCCATGGCCACTACGCGGTGCATCACCTCCAGCGGTATCTGCGCCGCCTCGGCCGCGCGGATGAACTGGTCGGACATGGCCGCCAGCGCGATGCTCATGCCGCCCGAGGCCGAACCGGTGATGCCGGCCAGGGTGGTCACCGACACCGCCGCGTTGACCAGCGGATCGGGCACGCTCTTGAGCGCCTGGCTGACGGCGACGAAACCGGGCAGCGCCGCGATGACGCCGCCGAAGCCGTACTCGGATGCCGTGTTCATCGCCGCCAGCAGCGCGCCGCCGACGGCCGCCTTGGTGCCTTCGGCAAAGGCGTCGCGCACCCGCCCGAACGCGGTCACGACCACGAAGATGATACCGAGCAGCAGCGCGCCCTCCACCGCCCAGATGCCGACCAGCGTCTTGATCGGCGTGGTGATCGTCGCATGCAGGCCGGGCAAGGCGTCGGCCGTCAGCGCGTAGCTTTCGCCGTACCAGACGGGTATCATTTTGGTCAGCGCGAAGTTGACCACGCCCACCAGCAGCAGCGGCGCGACCGACAGCAGCGGGTGCGGCAGACCGCGCTGTGGCGTGCCGGCCGCCGCCGCCGGCTTGGCCTTGTCCTCGACGCCGTAGCCTTCGCCGGTGGCCATCACCGCGCGGCGCCGCCATTCCAGGAAGGCCAGCCCGGCCGCCAGGGTGGCGATGCCGCCGATCGTGCCCAGCCACGGCGCGGCCCAGCCGGTGGTCTTGAAGAACGTGGTCGGGATGATGTTCTGGATTTGCGGCGTGCCCGGCAAGGTGTCCATGGTGAACGAGAACGCGCCCAGCGCGATGGCGCCCGGCATCAGCCGCTTGGGGATGTTGCTTTGACGGTAGAGCTCGGCGGCGAACGGATAGACGGCAAACACCACCACGAACAGCGACACGCCGCCGTAGGTCAGCAGCGAGCACACCAGCACGATGACGGCGTTGGCGCGCGTGCGGCCGATGTAGCGGATCGCCGCGACGACGATGGACTCCGAAAAGCCGGACAGCTCGATCAGCTTGCCGAACACCGCGCCCAGCAGGAACACCGGGAAGTACAGCTTGATGAAGCCGACCATCTTGTCCATGAAGATGCCGCTGAACACCGGCGCCACCGCGCCCGGATCGGTCAGCAGCACCGCGCCGAGCGCGGCGACCGGCGCGAACAGGATCACGCTGTAGCCGCGATAGGCGGCCAGCATCAGGAAACATAGTGCGGCGAGAACGATCAGGAAGGACATGCCGGCTCCGACGATGGTTAAGTGGGTGTCGTCGGATATTGTAAAGTTTATCGAAACTGTTCGTCGCCCCTCTTAAAGCAAGGCCGCCGGTCCCGCCCGGTCACGGCCCCACCGTCACCCGGCACATCTGGTACGGGAAGGCCTCGCTGCCGACGAAGGCGCGGTAGGGCGTGCAACTGCCCTGCTCCAGCCGCAGTCCGTAGCCTTGCACATGGGTGGCCGCCGCCGCGATGATGGCGGCGTTGACCGCCGGCAGGTCCATACGGTGTTTCGGCAACAGGTCGAAGGTGCAGCCGCCGTCGGGCAGGCGGCGCAGCTCGACGCCGAAGCGTATCCGCTGCATGACCCACGCCAGCTTGCCGCACCCGGCCGCGTCGCGCGTCATGCCCAGCCACTGCGCGGCGGCCAGCTTGCGCTGGCGGGTGCCGTCCTTCTCGTTGTTGGCGGCGTTGAGCAGCAGGTAATGGGGGCCGGGCCGCTCGGCGATGGCTTGCGCGATACGCTGGCGCCAGCCGGCCGATTCGGGGAAGCCGGTGCCGATAGAGACGAACCTGGCCTGCGGCGGCATGAAGGTGGTGATCCAGCCGGTCGGCGGGTCCCAGTGCGCCAGGAACACGATGCTTGCCGACGGCGTGGCGAAGGCCGGCACCTCGGCGCTGTAGGCGCGCTCCCCCCATGTGGCGTGGCCCCAGGTGTTGGCCGGGAACACGCTCAGCACCAGCAGCGCCAGCGCCACGCCGCCCCATTGCCGGGCCGCCGCCGTGGCCGGCGCCACGAGGCCCCAGACGATCCAGAACACCAGCGGCGCCAGCAGCTCGAGCGGGATCAGGTAGCGGTAGATGCTGAACATGCGCATCCACACCACGTAGCCGATGACGAAGAACAGCAGCACGAACACGGCGCGGCGGTCCGCCGGCGCGGCACCGGCGCCGGCGCGGGCGCTGCCGAAGCGCCGCGCCAGCCATGTCGCCGCCAGCACGGCCAGCAGCACATACAGCGCCGGCCACATCATCAACTTGAGGCCGAGCTCGGAAACCCGGCGCGTATCGAAGGCGGAAATGAACGGCCACAGCACGTTCTCGAGCATGTCGCGCGGACGGAAATGCGTGTCGAGCACGCCGTTCTCCGGCGCCAGCGGGCTGCGGAACAGGTTGTTAAATTGCGGGAACAGCGGATTGCCGAAGGTTTGCCACATGGTGAGGAACCACCAGCCGGCGGTGGCCGCGATCCCGCCAAGCACGCCAACGCCGAACACAAACGCCAGCCACACGCGCCGCCACCAGTCCAGCGGCAAGGCCAGCAGCGCCAGGCACAGCGCGACGGCAAAGACGGCGTTGGTCAGTTTCAGGCCGGCTGCGGCGCCCATCAGCAGGCCGGCGGCCAGCATGGCCGCCACATTGCCGGCGCCGACGCGCGGCAGCGCCTCCCAGCGCCGCAGCACCAGATACAAGCCGCCCAGCAGCGGCAGCGCCGTCAGGTTGTCGCCCATGGTGTTACCCAACGCGCTCAGGAAGCCCGAGCCGAGCATGCCGGCGCCGGCCAGCAGCAAGGCCAGGCGCTGCCGCTGGTCGCCCAGCAGGCGGCGCGCGATCGCCGCCAGCACGATGAAGTTCAGGCCCTGCAGCGCGCCCATGACAAAGCCGGCCAGCCGTGGCGGCAGCGCGCCGTTCAGCAAGTGGTAGAAGATGTCGAGCGTCGGGTTGAAATAGGTCTGGAACGCGGCGGGCGCCAGGTCGAAGCCGACCCGGCCGTTGAGCACCGCGTAGCCGTTGTACAAGTGATAGTTGCGCAGGTCCCAGTTGCTGTCCTGCCCCAGCAGCATCGAGGCCAGGCCGAACAGCAGCGGCACGCACAGCGCCGCGCGCGTGGCGGCGCCGGGGGCGGACAGGAAAGCGGTGCGGCGCGCGAACCACGCGGCCAGCGCCGCGACGAGGCGATTGAGGAAAGTCATGGAATCATCCGGATCGAAACACAAGGAATTTGGCACTGACGAAGTTCAGCGCCATGCCCGCCAGCGAGCCGAGCGCGACTGCCGCGGCCGGCACCCACGGCGCCGCCGGCAGCAGCCACAGCGCGAGCGTGTAGGCGCCCAGGTTGAGCAACGCGCCGCCGCTCATCGCGCCCAGGTAGCGCCACCACTCGGTCCACGGCGAGCCGGTCGGCGCGAACGTGTAGCGGCGGTTGAGGCGCCACGTCACCAGCACCGCCGCCAGGAACGACAGCGCGCGGCCGGCATAGGGGCCGGCGCCCAGCGCCAGCGCGCCATACAGCACGCCGACGTCGGCCAGCAGGCCGAGCACGCCGATGGCGGCAAAGCGCAGCAGTTGTCCGGCGGCCCTAGCCACGCGCGGGCGGCGGCGCCAGCGACGGCGCCGGCTGGGCCAGGTAGGCGAAGCGTTTTTGCTCGATGCGGCCCTTGGTCAGGGCGTCGAGGATGACGCCGCACGCCAGCAGGATCAGGCCGAACAACATCAGCGAGGCGCACAAGGTGGCCGTCGGCAGGCGCGGCACCAGCCCGGTGTGCAGATAGGTTTCCACCAGCGGCTCGGCCAGCGCCAGCGCCAGCAGCGCGGCGGCGCCGGCGCCGATCGAAAAGAACGCCAGCGGCCGCTCGGACTTGAACAGGCGGAAGATCGTGGTCAGGATGCGCAAGCCGTCGCGGTAAGTGTTGAGCTTGCTGACCGATCCCTCCGGACGCGACTTGTACACGGTCGACACCTCCGCCACCGGCATGCGCAGCGCCAGCGCGTGCACCGTCAGCTCGGTCTCGATCTCGAAGCCGGCCGAGTGCGCCGCGAACGACTTGACGTAGCGCTGCGAGAACACGCGGTAGCCGGACAGGATGTCGGTGAAGGTACGGCCGAAAATGAACGACACGCAGCCCGTCAACAGGGCGTTGCCGAAGCGGTGGCCGGGCCGGTAGGCGTCCTGCTCGGTGCTGACGCGGTTGCCGACGACCATGTCCAGCCCCTCGCGGAACAACTGCTCGACCAGTTGCGGCGCCACGCTGGCGTCATAGGTGTCGTCGCCGTCGACCATCACATAGGCGTCGGCCTCGATGTCGGCGAACATGCGCCGCACCACGCTGCCCTTGCCCTGCGCCGTCACGTTGCGCACGATGGCGCCGGCCTCGCGGGCGATGGGCGCGGTGCCGTCGGTCGAATTGTTGTCGAACACGTAGACCTGCGCCTGCGGCAGGCAGGCGTGGAAATCGCGCACGATGGCGGCGATCGTCAACGCTTCGTTATAACAAGGCACCAGGATGGCGATGCGCTTATTGCTCAGTTTGTCCATGGCGGTGGTGGCGGGGTAGCAAGGGAATCAAGGCCGCCATTATAAGCTTGTGAAAAATAAAACCCTATTTATTTGCTATTGGGCAATAAGAGACAGTGGCGGCGGTAACCGTTGGTATCGATTGACGCTCGCGGAACAGGCTGCAATACTGGGTCATCGCAGCCGATGCAGGACGCCATGACTGAATTACGGGCCTCGCTCAAGAGCGGTGGCAGGTTCTCGCTGAACTGGAGCTATCTGAATGCCATCGCCAACGGCGTGTCGGCCATCGACCTCGGCGCGCTGGCGTTGCGCAACCTGCACGACGCCCGCCAGTTCGTGCGCGAGTACGGCTTCGACCTGGAGCAGCCGGCCGCGCCGGCGATCATCGCCCGCGCCCACCGCGAAGCGGTCGACTTCCTCGCCTGCACCTTCCTGGCGCCGGAGCAGGCCGGGTTGATACCGGACGAGGTCAGCCATCCCGACGATCCGCTGCAATTGCTGGTGTACGCCTCGCTGCGCGGCACCAGCGTCGACGTGCGGCGCATGTGGTCGTGCGCCGTGCTCAAGGTCATGCACGGCATCTTCTACATCGACAACAACCTCAAATTGCGCCACTTCCACGCCATCCGCGCGCAGGTGTTCGCCACCCTGGACGAGGTGATCCGGCACGACGGCGACCGCCACTTCCTCACCGACGGCGAGGTCTGCCTGCCGATGCTGCATTACGAGCGCAAGGACAACAAGGGCCGCAACAGTATCCTGCTCAAGCTGCTGCAAAAAGCCGCCTACCTGGCCGCCGACATCTTCGACCACCTCGGCGTGCGGCTGGTGTTCGCGACCCGCTTCGAATGCCTGCTGGCGCTGCGCAGCCTGCAGCGCGCGCACCTGCTGTCGGTCACCAACGTCGACGCCGAACGCACCCGCAACACCTTGCTCGACCTCGAGGCGGCCAAGCAGATCTTCAACAAATACCGCGCCCAAATAGAACACAGCGACGACTATCCGCTTGAACTGCTGCGCACCATGGACGCCGAGCTCGCCGAGCTGGCACAGCCGCAGACGCGCTGCGACAATCCGCACAGCGGCAGCGGCTTCAACAGCATCCAGGTGACGGTGCGCAAGATGATCCACGTCCAGCCGGACCACCCCAACCTCGGCGCCGGGGGCGAGCAGGAATACGACGTCGGCTTCTTCTTCGAATACGAGATCCAGCTGATGGACCAGGCCAGCTACGCGCGCAGCCTGGCCGGCCCGGCCAGCCACAACGCCTACAAGCGGCGCCAGGTCGACACGGCGCGCACGCGTGTGTTCGGCCGCGAACTGCTGCGCTGGGTGGAGTCGCAGGCGGCGCCATGAGCGGTGCGCCGCGAACGCGCGCGCTGGCCTAAGATTGGTTTCCGCAGTAGCAGGAGCCCGCTTGTCCAATTTTACGCAACGCCGCGCATGGCACTATCTGCGCTATCTGACGGCCGCGACGCTGATCGCGGCCTGCTGTCCGGCGTCCGGTCAGCAGGCGCCGGCCAAAGTGACCGTCACGGCCACCCGCGATCCGGTCGACAAGTCCTACCGAAAAATGATCGCCGGCATGGACCGGTTCGAGCGCAACCGGGCGCTGGCGCCGCAGGCGACGTTGCGCTTCCAATTGCTGCCGCGCCTGCCCACCACGCGGCTCGACGGCATCACCTTGCGGGTGGTCGGCGACAACCTTGCGCTGCCGGTGCCCGTCGCGCCCGACCACACCTTCACCCTCGACCGCAACGACCAGGCGCTGCGCGAAGACGCGGCGCTGATTGCCAGCAGCAAGACCAGCACCCTGACCTGGCGCGCGCAGGTGCGCAGTCCCAACGTGCCGCCCGGCATGCGCCGCCTGGGCGACTTGCGGCTCGAATGCCAGGTCGGCGTCGAGGCCGGACTGCTGTCGAACAACGGCAACGTGTTCGCCTGGCTGGGCGAACTGCTCACCGATCCGGACCGGGTCTGCGCCGCCGCCGACGGCAACTACCTGTTCTTCGCCGAGCGCCCGCTGTTCGGCGTCACGCTGCGCGACGGCGCGCGTTCGGAGACATTACCGTTCTCGATGCTGTACGCGGGCGGCACGCAAACGCCGGACACCCTGCCCTTCTGCGATTGCCAGGTCTTGCTCGACCGCAGCTATTACGCGCCGCTGTGGGACCGCCGCTGGTCCGACGATACCCTGGTCGAATTCGACTACATGGACGACACGCCGGGCGCCGCCACGGTGTCCATCGCCGAAACCCACCGTACCACCGCGCAAATGCGCGCCGCGCTGGGCCCGGCCACGACGGTGCGCTTCGACAGCGGCTACCAGGTCTGGCGCTACCGGTACCCCAAATTGAAGCCGGAGACGAAGCCGGAAGACGGCAAGCGCGCCGAATTCGTCATCCTGTTCGGCCCCGACGGCGTGGCGCGCAAAGCACGATTGAGCGAGCCCTTGTAAAGCGGCGGCGATTGGATCATCATGAAATCATGAAAATCGCTCCCCGTCCCCTCTCCCTTCGTCTTGCCGCGGCAAGCCTGTTGATGCTCGCCGCCAGCGCCTGCGGCAGCGCGCCGTCGGCCACCCCGGCCGCGCCGGCAGCCGGCACGCCGACCGCCAACAAGGCCGAAGCGCTGTGGAAGAAAATCCAGGCCGCCAACGCCGACACCAGTTGCGACAGCCAAGCCCAGTGCCACACGATAGGCTTCGGTTCAAAGGCTTGCGGCGGTCCCGAGCGCTATATGGCCTGGTCGAGCAAAAACAGCGACGGCGCCGCGCTCAAGGCGCTGATCGAGCAGCACGCCGCCGCCCGCCGCGCCGACGACGCGCGCGAGCAAATGATGTCGACCTGTTCGCTGGTCAGCGACCCCGGCGCCACCTGCCGCGCCGGCCAATGCGTCACGAATGCCATATCTCCCGGAAACACCACGAATCCACGTCGGGCGGATTAGCGCAGCGTAATCCGCCAAGCTCCGCCAACAGATCATCCAGCACCAACAAACAAAAAAACCCGCGAGCCCAACCGGCCTCGCGGGTTTCTCACAACCAAGCCAAGCGCTTAAAACGCCAGCGCTTCCTTGCTGCGCGAACCCTTAAACAGCGGCAACGGATCGGTGGTATCGACATCGATCACCGTCGCGCCCTGCTTGACGCCGCCCAGCAGGTAGTTCACCACGCCGACGTGGCGCACGCCAGGCGCCAGGCCGGACCAGCTCATGCCCACGCTGGCGGTGCCGCCGATCGTGGCCGAGCTCGGCATAACAACCTTGAAGTTGCCGCCCGTCGAAGGCTGCACCACCCAGCTCGACAACGCGTAGGTGGCCTGGCCGCCGTTCGGACGGAAACCGATCACGCAAACGTTGTAGTCGCCGGCGGCCGGGGCCACCATCTGGATGGTTTCATTGGCCGTGTCGCCGCCGCTGCTGAGCACAGGCGTGTTGCCGCGCATGACGATCATATCCAGGTCCGAGTCGCCCGGCACGGCGCCGGTGGTGTCCGAATCGAACAGCGAGAAGCGCGCCAGCAGGGTGCCGGCCGGGATCGTCACCGGATGCAGGTTGACGCCGGTGGCGGCGCCCGCCTGGCACAGCGCCGCGTTGCTCAGGCCGGTGTTGGCGGTGCCGATCGAACGCGTCTCGCGGGTGGCCGGCTGCAGGCCGCCCTTGACCGCGCTCATGGCGCCGGCAAAGCCGGTGCCGACCGTGACGACCTTGCTGCCGGTGGCCGCCTCGCTCACCACGGTGGCCGGCGCCGACAGGCCGGTGGCGCGCGCCGTCAGCGGGCTGCGCACGACATGGGTGCCGTCTTTCCAGTTCAACACGCCATAAGCCCAGGTGTCGAGCGGCGCGCTGGTGCGGGTCAGCTTGACGATGAAACTGGCCTTGGCGCCGGCCGCCAGCACCAGGGTCGACGGCTGCACCGAGACGTTGAAGCCCGGCAGCGAGGCCGTGGCGTTATAGGTCGCGGTGGTGTTGCCGACGTTGGTGACGGTGCGCGTCATGCTCAAGGTGCCGAGCACGTTGGCGGCGGTCAGCGAGGCCAGGTTCAGGTTGTAGGCGGCGATGCTGCCGCCCATCGTGGTGCACTGGGCGGTGGTGTAGATCAATCCCTGGCCGCACAGGAAGCGCGCGTAGTCGAGCGGCGCGATGTCGTACACCAGGCCGGGATCGGCCGCCGAGTTCGGCGCGATGTGGCCGGCGCCCTGGCCCCAAGGCAAGGTGCCGGCGTTGGTGGCGCTGCTGTCCCACGCGACCTTGGTGGTCAGGCCGTCGCTGAAGGTGTCGGTGGCGCTGGTCATCAGCGCCGACTTGATGGCCGACGGCGTCCAGTCCGGATGCAGCTGTTTGAGCAGCGCGGCCACGCCGGCCACGTGCGGCGAGGCCATCGAGGTGCCGCTGTAGAAGGCCCAGTCGGTCACCGGAGCCGGCGCGCCGGCGGCGACGGCGTCGCGCTGCGCCTGGGTCAGGTCGGCGGTGACGGCGGCCAGGATGTCGGTGCCCGGCGCGGTCATGTCCGGCTTGAGGATGTTGGCGTTGGCCACGTTGGGGCCGCGCGACGAGGTGCTCGACATGATCGGCGCCTTGACCGTCGGATCGAAGGTGGCGCGCAGGTTGCCCAGCGAGGCGACCGCCGTGTTCGGACTGGCGGCGATGTAGCTCTTCAGGACGGCGGCGTTTTCCTTGGTGATGTGCACCGTCGAGATGGTGTGCGCCTGGTTGATGATGGTGGTGCCGCCGCCTTCGACGTTGGCGATGATCACGCCCACCGCGCCGGCCACCTTGCCGTTGGCGCTCTTGTTGACCAGCACGTTGCCGCCGCGGTCGCACACCAGGATCTTGCCGGCCACCTTGGCCGGGTCCAGCAGCGGCGCGACGGCGTCGGTGCCGCCCAGGCAACGCTCGAGCTGGAGCGGATCGGCGCCCGGCAGGCCGGCGTCCTTGGCCAGCACCAGCGGCGAGGTCGGCGTATTGGCGTTGCTCGAGGCGCCGGTCAGGGTCGCGCCGCTGCCGGTGACGGCGTCGGCCAGGTACAGGCGGTTGTGGGTCGAGTTGCCGACCGAGGCCAGCCACGGGCTGATGTGGCCGACCGGCGCCGGCGCGGTCGCGCCCGGGCCCTGGTTGCCGGCCGAGGTGGCGACAAACACGCCGGCGGCGGTCGCGCCCAGGAAGGCCTGTTCGGTGGCGTCGGTGAACGAGCCGCCGCCGGCGCTCGAACCGATCGAGAAGTTGATGACGTTGACGCCGTCCTTGACGGCCTGGTTGATGGCCGCCACGCTGTTGGAGGGCGCGCAACCGTTCTTGCCGGTGGCCGCATCGGTCCAGCATACCTTGTAGGCGGCGATGCGGGCGCGCGGCGCGATGCCGCTGACCTTGCCCAGGTTCAGGCCCGCGGTGATCGCGCTCACGCCGGCGTTGCCGGCCGCCGTGCTGGAGGTGTGGCTGCCGTGGCCGCCGTGGCCTTCGGTGCCGGCCACCGAATCGCGCGCCGAGAAGAACTCGGTCCAGTGCAATTGCTGGCCGGCCTGTTTGTAGTAGCGCGCGCCGATCAGTTTGTTGTTGCAATTGGCGACGCTGAAGCCTTCGCCGGTGTCGCAAGTGCCTTTCCAGCTGGCCGGCGGGGCATCGTAGACCACGGTCGAGCCGCTATGGCTCGGGTTGCCATTGCCGTCGACGCGGTCGGCGTAGCTCGGATTCTCCGGCCAGATGCCGCCGTCGACGATGCCGACAATGATGTTCTCGCCCGACGAGCCCTTGCCGCCCAGCTGATCCCACAGGCCGCCGGCCTTGTCCAGGCCGAGGAAGGTGGGCGTGTAGCTGGTGTCGAGCTCCATCATGGAATCGGCCGTGATGGCGGCCACGCCGCTGTTCTTCTTGAGCGCGCGCACTTCGTCGTCGGTCAGCATGGCGGCGAAGCCGTTGAAGACGACATCGTATTTATGGGTGATCTCGGCGGCGTTGATGGTGCCGATGACCGCGTTCTGCTTGGTGTCCAGGTAGCTGATGTAGGCCTGCACGGCGGCGGCGTCGACATTGAGGCGCTGGCCCTGGGCGGGCATCGTCGCGGCCAGGCCGGCGACCTGGCCGGTGTAGGTGGCGACCGGCTTGTCGGTCAGTTGCACGATGTAGGAGCGGCGCTCGGACTCGGCGTTGGCCGAGCCGGCGCTGGTCAGGGCGGCGGTCAGCAGCAGGACGGCGGCGGAAATAGGACGGAGTTTCATGTGGGGCGTTCCTTGCTCAGGCGATGGTGGTGGCGGCGGTGGTGGTGTTGGCGGCGGCGGCCGCCTTGGCGCGGCGGCGCGACAGCAGGCCCACCAGGCCCAGGCCGAGGCCCATCATGGCGTACGTCTCCGGCTCCGGCACGGCGGTGACCGCGCTCAGATGCAGGTTGTCGAAGGCGAATTGCGCCTGGTTTTCCGAACCGGCGAGCGGGCTGTAGCAACCGCCGGCGCCGTCGAACAGGCAGGAACTGATGACCAGGCTGCTCAGGCTGACGTTGCCGAAGGCCGTCAGCGCGTTGGTGACGAACGGCGAGCTGCCCAGCGCGTCGAGCAATGGGAAATCGTAGGCGACCGAAATGGTGCCGCCGCCGGCGCGCGTGCCGACCAGGGTCAACTGGCCATACGAGTAGCTGGGCAGGCCGCCAACCGGCGCCAGGAAGGCGTAGTCGATGCCCGACACCTGGAAGGCGGCGTTGTCGCCGCGCGCCACCTTCAGGCTGCCGTCGTTGACGCCCATGTAGAAGTGGCTGGCGTTGCCGGTGGGGCAGGCGGCGATGGCGCACAGGTACGGGTCGGCGCCGTCGCCGACGGCGCCGGCGAGGCCGGTGCCGCCCGGGGAGGCCGGCGTGTCGATCACGGTCATCGTGTAGCCGCTCTCGCTCAGGGTTTCGGTGCCGCCGTAGATCGACGGGCCGATGGATTCGAAATCGATCACGGCAGCCATGGCTGGCGTGGCGCTCATCAGCGCAAGGGCGCCGAGTGCGGCGCCGGTCATTTTTTTCAATTGCGCTTGCTTCAAGTGGTTCATTTCACTGCCCTTTTGATGAAAGTAATGGCGCCGTGGCCCGCCGGTCTGGTCGCCCGCTGGACCTTTGTCTACCCTTTGTAGGTAACAATGAATATAAACAAACAACACAATTCGAGTAACTTCAGATTAACAATGATTATTCATTAATCATAAATATTTACCAAATAAAATCTTGCCTACACTATGAAAGCGATGTCATCCCCCTGTCACGAAATTGTGCGGTTTTGAGCATTTTTCTGTTGTTCTTTTACAAAACAAGAATGTCTGAATCGAAACCAACAAGTTAGCGATAAAGTATGTAAATGAAATAAATTCCGGCTTTTCCGGCCTACTTCAGCGCTTGTCGCAGCCATCGTCCGGCAAAGCGCCCGGGCGAAAAAAAAGCCAGCGGAGCGCTGGCTTTTCACAAAAAACAGGTCGGCAATTAAAATACTGTCATTGCTTTCTTTATGGCAACACAACGTTCATCTTCCTGATGTCTTACCAACAAAGAACGTTTAGTACCCGTCGACAAGTCGGGTAATTTAACAATCGCCGCCTGCAGGCGGGCCACGCTGGCCGGCGTGCAAGCGGCCGGGATCATCGCCTCGGCGTACGCGCGCATGAAGACCGGGCCGGCGGCCTTGTCGACCTGCCCCAGCGTCGCCAAGCGCTGCTCCGCACTCAGTTCGCTCAGCGCGCCCTGGCCGGCCGGATACATGACTTGCATCGCCTGGCGGATCTTCGAGAACGGCAACTTGGTTTGCAGATCGCCGATATTGGCCAGCCACTCGGCCTTGACCTTGGCGTCCGGACGGATCACGCGCGCGGCCAGTGCGGCGGCCTGCCCGCTGTCGGACTTGTCGCGCTCCTGCTCGGCCGCCAGCAAGTCCTCGCTGCCGGGGTAGGCAAACCGGTTCAGCCGTTCGACGATATCCCAGCGCACATCCTGGCTGACGTTCAGGCCCGGTACCACCAGCTTGCCGCTGAGAATATCGGCCAACCGCTTCAGCGCCGGCTCGCTGCTGGCCAGGTCGATAAAGGTGGCAAACCAGCGACGCTGGAAATTCTTGTCGGCGCTGGCGGCCCCCGTCGCCGTAAACGCCATCTGTTCCAACTGCGCGCCCACCTTCGTCCGGTAGGCGGCCGCCTGCGGTCCCATATTGTCGAGATAGGCCCTGGACTGCGCCACCTTGGTCAGGATATTGCCGAGCAGGGTGTAATCCTGCTCGCCCGGGGCCTGGGTCAGCACCGTGCCCAGGAAGGCGTTCAGCGGCAGTTTGCCGTCGCGTACGCTGTCCCACAGGCTTTGCCACAACATCGAGCGCAGCAGCGGATCGGCGACCCTGCCCAGGCTCGATTGCGCGGTGGCGAACGACTTCTTATCCAGCTGGACTTTCGCGTAGCCCCAGTCCTGGTAGTTCGGGTACGCCAGGTCGGGACAGGCCGCGCCCTTGAGTTCCGGCACGGCGGTGACGGCGCCCTTGTAGGTTACCGCCACGTTCTTGCCGAGCGATAGGCCATCCTTGTCCAGGTTGAACAGGCCGATCTGTACGCGCTGCTCGCGCAGGGTCGGCATGGCCGCGCTCGGCGCACTCTGGTGCAGGCTGAACGATTTGATCTTGCCGCCGGCGCAGCTGAACTCGGCGGCGATGGTGTTCACGCCCGGCTCGTACAGCCATTCCCTGGTCCACGGACCGAGGTCGCGGTTGGCGGCCTTGGCCAGGCTGCCGATGAAGTCGTCGAGCTTGGCGTTCTGGTAGGAATACTTGACCAGGTAGTTGTGCACGCCCTGGCGGAACACCTCCTCGCCCAGCAGGTGGCGCAACTGCTTCAGGGTCGAGGCGCCCTTCGAGTAGGTGATCGCGTCAATATTGTCGAAGGCGTTGGCGGTCGACGGCACCGGCGTTTCGATCGGGTGCGTGGTGACGCGCTGGTCCTGCGTGTAGGCGTTCTGCTTGGCGTTGGAATAGAAACTCTGCCAGGCATGGGTGAATTCGGTGGCCTCGGCCGTGGCCAGGGTGCCCATGAAGGAGGCGAAGCTTTCGTTGAGCCACAGGCCGTTCCACCATTTCATCGTCACCAGGTCGCCGAACCACTGGTGCGCCATCTCGTGCATGATGACGCCGGCCAGGCTCTCGCGCTGGGCCGCCGTCATTTCATCCTGGTGCAGGAAGGCGCGTTCGGCGAAGGTGATCGCCGCGGCGTTTTCCATCGCGCCATACAGGAAGTCCGGCACCAGCAGCTGGTCGTATTTCTCGAACTGGTAGGGCACACCGAAGTACTGGTTGAAGAATTTCAGGCCGCGGCTGGTGTAGCCGAACCAGTCCTTGGGCGAGACCTGCGCCGCCACCGACTGGCGGGCGAACAGGCGCATCGGATACGGGCCGCTGTTGTCTTCCCACACCTTGTACGGGCCGGCGTGCATCGAGAAGTTGTAGGGGCTGAGCTTTTTGCTGCGCGGGAAGGTCCAGCGCTTGCCGCCGTCCACGTCGGCCACGCCCGATTCGCGCATCGTCGACGATACCACCCAGTCGGCCGGCGCGGTGACGGTTACCTGGAAGGTGCCCTTCAGGTCCGGCTGGTCGAACAGCGCGAACATCTGGTGCGCGGCGGCCGGCTCGAAGTGCGAGTACGTGTAGACGCGGCCGTCGACCGGGTCGACCATGCGGTGCAGGCCTTCGCCGTTGGTGCTGTGCAAGCGCGTGTAGGCGATGGCGACGGTGTTGCGGCCGGCCTTCAGGTCCTGCGGCGCCAACGTGATGAACCACTGGTTGTATTGCGGCGTGACGGCCTTGCCGTTGACGGTCAGGCTGGCGATGGTCGCCTTGTCGAGGTCGATGGTCAGGGGTTGCGAGGCGTCGTTCAGGTCGAACGCCAGCGTGGTGGTGCCGGAGAAGGTTTCCTTGCCGGTCAGCGCGAATGCGAGCGTGTAGTCGACGTTGCTGACGCGTGCCGAGCGGGCGGCGGCGTCCTCTTGCGACAAATAGGCGTTCTCGGCGCGCGGGGCGGTAGTGTTGGTGGTGGTGGCGGCTGGCATTTGGGCCATGGCCGCGCCATAGGCGAGCACCAGCGCCGCGACGATCATACTTTTTTTCATTGTTGCATCCTCAAATATGGAAACGCCCGCGACGTTGGCGGGCGTGAGATCAAGCGATCCGGCAGGGCTTATTTCTTAATGTACGTGTCGAGCCAATCGATCACCGTGTGATGCCACAGCACCGAGTTGGCCGGCTTCAGCACCCAATGGTTCTCATCCGGGAACACCAGCAGCTTGCTCGGGATGCCCTGGCGCTGCAGCGCCGTGAACGTGCCCAGGCCCTGCGAGGTCGGAATCCGGAAATCCAGGTCGCCCTGCACCACCAGCATCGGCGTCTTCCACTTTTTCACCTGCAACGCCGGATTGAACTTCTCGTGCTTCTCCGGCACATCGTAGTAGGTACCGCCGTTTTCCCACTCGGTGAACCACAGCTCCTCGGTCGCGTAGGCCATGCCGCGCGTGTCGAACACGCCGTCATGGTTGACGATGCATTTGAAGCCGTCGGACCAGTTGCCTTCGATCCAGTTCATCATGAAGCCGCCATACGACGCGCCCAGTGCGCAGCTGCGCTCGCGGTCCAGCCACGGGAATTTCTGCACCGCCGCCGCCAGGCCCTTCTGCAAGTCCTCCAGCGGCTTGCCGCCCCAGTCGCCGCTGATCGAATCGGTGAACTTCTGGCCGTAGCCGGTCGAGCCGTGGAAATCGATGAACACGGTGGCATAGCCGGCGCCGGCGTACACCTGCGGGTTCCAGCGGTAGCTCCACGAGTTGCCGAAGCTGCCCTGCGGGCCGCCGTGCACCAGGAAGGCGATCGGATACTTGACGCCGGGCTTGACGTCCCACGGTTTCATGACGTGGCCGTAGACGGTCTCGCCGTTGGCCCCGGCGAACGAGAACTGCTCGAACTCGCCGAACTTGACGTCGGCCAGCGCGGCCGCGTTCAGCTCGGTCAGCTGGGTGGCTTTGTCGCCGCTGCCGCCAAGCTTGAATTTGTACAGCTGCGCGCCTGACGACAGGCTGGCCTGCGCCATGACGATGGTGTCGCGCGCGACGTCGAAGCCGCTGACGTAGCCGTTGCCGGTCAACCTGGCGACCTTGCCGCTGGCGGCGTCGATGCGGAACAGCGGATGCTGGCCGATGTCGTCGGCGGTGGCCAGCAGCGCCTTGCCGTCCGGGGTCCAGCGGTAGTCGGCGATCGAGCGATCCCAGCTGTCGGCGACGGTGCGCTTCTTGCCGCTGGCCACATCGACCAGCACCAGGTGGTAGCGGTCGGCCTCGAAGGTCGGCTTGTCCATCGCCAGGTAGGCCAGGGTCTTGCCGTCCGGCGAGTAGCTGGCCTTGGTGTCCCAGGCCTGGTTGTCGGCGGTCAGATTGGTCGGCGCGCCGCCGGTGGCCGGCACCGTGTAGACATCGAAGTTGGTCGACCACGCCTCGGTCTTGCCGGCGATGCGGGCGGCGAACACCACCGTCTTGCCGTCGGGGCTGAAGCGGTACTCGTCGCGGTCGCCGAACGGCTTGGACGGCACGTCGCCGTCGAGCGAGCCGCTCAGGCTGATTGGCTGGGCGCTGACCTTGCCCGTGGCGTCGATCGGCGCCGAGTACAGCACGTTGTTGCGGCCGTCCGCCCACGTATCCCAGTGGCGCACGAACAGCTTGTCGTAGAGCTTGCCGCTGGCCTTGTCCTTGGCCTTGGCGTCCATGCGCGACTTGGTGCAGGCCAGGTCGGCACAATCGCGGAACACGGCCAGGCTCAGCGCCAGGCGGTCGCCTTGCGGCGACAGGCGGAAGTTGTCGACGTCGATCGCCAGGTCGGTGACCCTGGCCGCCTCGCCGCCGGCCAGCGGCAGCCGCCATACCTGCGACGAGCCGGAACGGGCCGACAGGAAATAGACGGCGTCGCCGTTGGGCGACCATTCGGGATCGCTGCTGCTGGCGTCGGCCTGGGTCAGCCGCACCGGCGCGGCCTTGGGCGCGCGCAGGTCCAGCATCCACAATTGCGTGTTGCCGCGGTTCTTGTCCAGATTGGTGGAGCGCACGGTGTAGACGACGCGGCTGGCGTCCGGCGACAGCGCAGGGCTTCCGACCCGCTCCATCTTGACCAGGTCTTCCACGGTGAAGCCGCGCGGCGCGGCCATGGCGCTGGAGGCCGCAACAGCGGTCCCAAGCAGCAGCAGGGGTAATCTCATTCGGGGATCTCCGACGTTTGTAGAAAAATACCGGCTGGTGGCCGGTCGTCGAGCATCATACCAAGTTCGCGCCGCGGCAAGTAAATTGTTACTTTACGCAACTTTACCGGGGTGGCGTCCCGGGGCGGCGCCGGCTAATGTTTTTTGGGAAACTCGGAGATGAACTGGCGGAAGCCGGGCGTAAGGCGGGCCTGGGCGATGGCTTGCCAGTAAGCCTCCACTTGCGGCTGGTGCTTTTGGTAGAAGTCCTTGTTGACGATCAGGTAGATGGGCGTCTTCTGGAACGGCGCCGGCAGCATCTCGATCTGGCCCCGGTATTTGCGCGCCATCAGCTCGCCGCCCTCGTCGCGCTCGGTCACCACCGCCGCCACCCGCTTGCCCGCCAATTTGGCGAACACCTGGTCCACGCTGGAGCCGCTGTCGTCGATGACGACGTCCATCTCGCGCAGCATCGGCATGTGCAGCAGGTCCGGTTGCGCCCCCACCGGTTGCCGGCCCAGGCCGATGAAGCGCTGGCCGTCCCAGTCCACCGTGTCGCCCTGCCGGCGGAACACGGAAAAGTTCAACTCGCCGACGCCGCGCCCGGGATCGGGCTGCTCGCCCTTCATCGGATAGGCGCCGTAGGCGGTGCGCTCGGGCGTAAAGGCGGCCAGCATGGCGTTGACCTGGCCGTTGCGCAAGCGGTTCATGCATTGGGAACGCGGCGCGACCAGTTGCCGGACCGCCACCGGCTGCAGCGCCGAGGCGCGCCGCAGCAGTTCCAGCGACTGGCCGCAGCCGTCAGGAAATGTCATGGGCGAGAACGGCTGGTCGAACACGCACACCGTCAGGTCCAGCGCCGCCGCCGGCACCGAAGCGGCCAGCATCAAACCCGACATCAGCGAAAGCCCGTTCCACCGCTTAGCTTTGGTACGCACAGTAGATAACCCATATTCACCATTGGTACGCTAACTATATAGTTGGTATTCAGCATTGTCTATCAAACAATAAGTAACCAGCGGGGAAACAACGCGGCAAACAACGCTTGACTTATTTAAGACGACCGGTCATATTATGCACATGGCCAAAGCTAACATCAAAGAACAAATCGTCACCGCCGGCATGACCCTGCTTCACAGCAAGGGTTTCAACGCCACGAGTGTGCAAGACATCACCGAGGCGGCCGGCGTGCCGAAAGGATCGTTCTACAACCATTTCGCCAGCAAGGAAGAGCTGGGGGTGGAGGTATTGCAGCGTTATTCGGATCAGGCCGGGCAGCTTGGCATCCGGCTAGGCGAGTCGTCGCTGCCGCCACGGGAGTGGCTGCGCGGCTACTTCGGCCAGCTGATCGAAGCCAACGTTGCGTCCGAATTCAACGCCGGATGCATGCTGGGCAATTTCAGCACCGAGCTGTCGAACCAGAGTCCGGCCATCCGCCATCAGGCGCGGCAGTCGTTTGCCGCCATGTGCGCGATGCTCGAGCAAGTCATTGGGCAAGGGCAGCGCGACGGCGGCATCGCCACCACGCAACCGGCAAGGGAGTTGGCCAATTTCACCGCCGACGCCTGGCAAGGGGCGGTACTGCGCGCCAAGGCCGAACAGGACCGGGCGCCGCTGGACCGCTTCATCGAGATGGTGCTGAACCGCGTTCTCGTGTGATCGTTTTTTTTACCCGGTTTTAAGATGACCGGTCATATTGTAAGTTATTGTTAACCTGCACTCTCATTGAAAGGCACTACCATGAACATCAAAGACTCCGTCGTCCTCGTTACCGGCGCCAACCGCGGCCTGGGCAAAGCCCTGGCCGAAGCGGCCCTCAAAGCCGGCGCCCGCAAGGTTTACGGCGGCGCCCGCAATCCGGCGTCGGTCACCCTGCCCGGCGTCACGCCGATCAAACTGGACGTAACCAACGCGGACGACATCGCCGCCGCCGTGCGGGCGATTCCGGACCTGACCGTCCTGATCAACAACGCCGGCATCTTCAGCGGCACCGACCTGGCCGCGCCCAACGCCTTGCAAGTGATGCAACAGGAACTGGACACCAACTTCTTCGGCCCGATGGCGCTGAGCCTGGCGTTCGCGGCGGCGCTCAAGGAAAACGGCGGCGGCGCCATCGTCAACGTGCTGTCGGCGCTGGCCTGGATCAGCATGCCGGGCACCGGCACCTACAGCGTCTCCAAGGCGGCCGCCTGGGCGCTGACCAACGGCCTGCGCGGCGAACTTCAGGCGCAGAAAACGCAGGTGCTGGCAGCGCATATGGGTTACATGGACACCGACATGGCCGCAGCCGTCGAGGCGGCGAAAACCGCGCCGGCCGAGGTCGCGCGCATCATCGTCGCCGCGCTGGAAAACGGCGACGACGAAGTGCTGGTTGACGACATCAGCAAGCAGGTCAAGCAGGGCCTGGGCGCGCCGCGCGGCATCTATCTGGGGGCGCCGTTGGCGGCCTGATTTTCGCCGCATCGCAACAAAGCAAACCGCGCCGCCACAGGCGCGGTTTGATACAAAACTTTTTTTGATAGTAAGTCGTAAACGCCTACACGGCGCCAGAAAATGGGCGCATAATTTCCCACTCAGTCAGGAAGAGTACGCATCAGTTATCACCGGCATGGCATGTGACTAACGCGTTTTCCCCGCCGGTAATCTTCGAAGTTGAGACTTATTATTGCAGCACAATTATTGCTCTTTAACTAGTTGTGAACAATTGTAAATCGACGTTGAATGAGATGAGCTCAGCGCTAAGGTAAACCCACTGGCCGCGCCGACCGCAGAGCATTCCTCGCTTGCCGCGCAGCCGAAGTCAGACGAATACGGGAAACGTTATGCTAACTGCCACTTATGTCTTACTGACACTCTCCATCGAACAGAAAAAAGAACGCCATTTCATCTCGCGGTTGCTGCAGCACGTGCAGTCGATCGCGCGCCGCCCGCAGGAGATCGATCCTGTGTTCATCGAGTCCCAGCTCAAGGAGCTGACCAGCTTTGCCGAAGCGCGCCATCAGCGCAAGGTCGAAGCGTGCCTGATGCCCGCCGTGCGCGCGGCCGATTCCAGCTGCGCCGCACTGATGAACGACCTCGAGACGCTCAGCCGTCTGGGCGGCGCGATGCTCAACGCCGTGCACAAATGCCTGCGCCGGGCGATGCGCCGCAGCGCCTCGCAGGGCAAATTCCTGTGCCGCACGATCGACCTGTACTGCCAGAATTTGCTCAAGCGCCTCGACAAGGAGGAGCAGGAGCTGCTGCCGCTGGCGCAAAAGGTCATTTCCAGCGACGAGTGGTTCGAGATCGGCACCCAGTTCCTGGCGCAGGAAGACGGCGACGCCGCCACCAAGCCCGAGTTGCGCCCCCGCCGCAACGTCGGCACCATGAATTACAACGCCCGCCCGGTGGCCGGCGGTGCGATCCGCGTTTAACCCGGTTTTACCCGCCCCCTTGCGCCACGATGGTGCGTGAAAACGCCGCCATCGTGGCGCTTTGTTGTTTTGAGTTCCCCATTGCGCCAAACGCTTGCCTAAGGTTTTAGGCACGGCTAATATCGGCTACATGCAGACCACCCTTGCCCACGCATCGTGAACCATGGCGCCACGCTTCTGCACCTGCGCGGCGCTGCCGGCATGGATGCAATCTACCGCAAGATCAGCTGGCGCGTGCTGCCGCTGCTGATGCTGTGCTGCGTGGTCGCGTACATCGACCGCGTCAACGTCGACCTCGCCCAGCGGCACATCCAGGACAGCCTCGCCTTCGGCAATCAGGTCTTCGCCTGGGGCGCCGGCGTGTTCTTCTTCGCCTACGCGCTGTTCGCCGTGCCTTGCAATCTGCTGCTGGAAAAACTCGGCACGCGCAAGATCCTGCTGCGCATGATGCTCGGCTGGGGCGCGGCCACCGCCGCCGGCGCCTTCGTGCGCACGCCGCTCGAGTACTACACGATCCGCTTCCTGCTCGGCATGTGCGAGGCCGGCTTCTTCCCCGGCGTGATCCTGTATCTGACCTATTGGTATCCGGCCGCGCGGCGGGCGCGCGTGTTCGCCGTCTTCGCGTCGGCCGCGCTGATCGGCGGCATCGTCGCCGGGCCGCTGTCGGGCGCCATGCGGCAGGCGCTGCATCTCTACAGCGGTTTGCAAGGCTGGCAGTGGCTGCTGCTGGCGCAAGGCCTGCCGGCCGCGCTGTTGGGCATCGCCGCCTACTTCTATCTGGACGACCATCCGGACGATGCCAAATGGCTGTCGGGGTTCGAACAGCAGATGGTGCGGCAGGACTTGAACCGCGATGAAGCGGCGCTCGCCAAGGCCGCCGGCATCGACCCGGACGAGGACGACGACGAACCGCCGTCGGCCTTCGCCATCATCTGGTCGCTGCTGCGCGATCCGGCCATCTGCCTGCTGGCGCTCGCCAACCTGCTGCTGGCCGGCGCCAGCTACGCGCTGGCGCACTGGGCGCCGGCGCTGATGCAGCGCTGGGGCGCGGGCGGCCCGCTGGAATCCGGCCTGCTGGCGGCGATACCCGGCATCGTCGGCATCGTCGGCATGATCGCCATCGGCTACGACTCGGACCGCCGGCGCGAACGGCGCGGCCACTTCATCGCTTGCATGGTGCTGGCCGCCGGCGGCCTCGGTCTGGCCATCGCCGCCGACAACGGCCTGGCGTGGTCGCTGGCCGGCATGTCGCTGGCGTCGCTGGGCATCTCGGCGGCGCTGCCGCTGCTGGCGGCCATCCTCACCGACCTGCTCAACCGCCAACGCGCCGCCATCGGCATCGCGCTGGTGGGCGGCCTGGCCATGATGGGCGGCGCCTTCGGCCCGGCCCTGAGCGCCCGCCTGCTGGCGTGGGGCGACAGCGCCGCCATGCTCGCCGCGCTGATCGGCATGTACCTGGCGACGGGGCTGCTCCTGATGCTGGCGCTGCGCATGGCGCCACGGCGCGGCGGCCCGGACGCCAAGGACGGCCTCAGAGACAAGATAGCCCGCAACTGACTGTTCGGCTAGCGTTGGGGTCCACTATAATCGTGGACGCGCCGCAATCCGGCGCTCCCGTTCACCCAACTTCAAAGCGAACTATCCATGCGTTTTGTCCTGCCTCTTTCCACCGCCATCGCCGCCGCGATCACCACCTTCGCGGCCCATGCGGCCAACGTAGCCACTCCCACACCGATCACGCTGGACCAGGCCATGGCCAATCCCGACTGGATCGGCAACCCGGTCGAATCGGCATGGTGGGGCTGGGACAGCCGCCAGGTCTACTTCAAGCAAAAACGCGCCGGCTCGCCGCTGCGCGACACTTTCCAGATCGCCGCCGGCGGTCCGAAGCTGGTGGACGACAAACAGCTGGCAAACCTCGACAGCGCCGACCCGGTCTACAACCGCGACCACACGCGCGCGATCTTGCTGCGCAACGGCGACCTGTTCGAACGTGACTTGAAAAGCGGCGCGCTGACACAAATCGTGCGCGGCACCTCCCCGGCCGCCGATCCGCAATACACCGCCGACGGCGCCGGCGTGCAGTTCCGCGTGGGCAGCGACTGGTTCAGCTGGAACCGCGCCGAGCGCCTGGTGTCGCCGGTGGCCGTGCTGCGCACCGCCAAGGACCCCGACGCCGCGCCGGAAGCCAGCGCGCGGCGCGACCTGCAACTGCGCCTGCTCTCGACCCTGGCGCGGCAAAAGGAGGAGCGCGACGCGTTGCGCGAGCGCCGCAACCAGGAACGCGGCGCCGACGCCACGCGCGCGCCGCAGCCGGTCTACCTGGGCGAGAAGGTCGTCATCGACACCAGCGCGCTGTCGCCGGACGGCCGCTACCTGCTGGTGGTCACCAGCGCCAAGGACGGCGACAAGCGCCGCGTCGGCAAGATGCCGAAGTACGTGACCGAATCGGGCTACGAGGAGACCGACGACGAGCGCAAACGTGTCAGCGACGAAGGCCCGCAGCCGCAGCAACTCAAACTGATCGAACTGGCCACGCGCAAGGTCACCGAGCTGTCGTTCGACGCCCTGCCCGGCATCAATGTCGATCCGCTGGCCGAAATGCGCGCCGCGCGCAAGCTCGATGCGCTCAAGGGCAATCGCGGCGTGCGCTTTGAAGGCCGCGACGAATCGATCCGCTGGAGCGACAACGGCAAGCAGGTGGCCGTGATGGCGCAGGCGATCGACAACAAGGACCGCTGGATCGCCACCGTCGACCTGGCGGGCGCCAAACTGCAACCGGTGCATCGTTTGAGCGACACGGCCTGGGTCAACAACCGCGGCAACGGCTTCGGCTGGCAACCGGACAACAGCACCTTGTGGTATCAGTCTGAGGAAAGCGGCTACGCCCACATCTACCTGCAGCCCGCCGCCGCGAACGGCGCAGCGCGCGCGCTGACCTCCGGCAAATGGGAAGCGAGCAACGTCGAATGGTCGGCCGACGGCAAGACCGCCTACTTCATGTGCAACCCCAAGCTGCCGGGCACCTACGAGGTGTGCTCCAGCGGCACCACGGGCGGCACAAGCAGCGGCGCGCCGAAGGAACTGACGTCGCTGGGCGGCGTGGAGAGCTTCACCTTGTCGCCGGACGGCCGCAAGCTGCTGGTGCGCTACTCGACCGCCTACATGCCGGCGCAAATCGCCACGGTGGACAGCAACGGCGGCGCCGCCAAACAACTGACCGACACCCGCAACGCCGACTACAAAGCGCGCCAGTGGATCACGCCGCAAATCGTCGCGGTGCCGTCGACGCACGGCGCCGATCCGGTATGGGCCAAGCTGTATCGCCCGGCCACCCTGGAGCCGGGCAAAAAATATCCGGTCGTGATGTTCGTGCACGGCGCCGGCTATCTGCAAAACGTCACGCAGCGCTTCCCGGTCTACTTCCGCGAGCAGATGTTCCACAACCTGCTGGTTGAAAAGGGCTACATCGTGCTGGACATGGACTACCGCGCATCGCTCGGCTACGGCCGCAACTGGCGCACCGCGATCTACCGCCAGATGGGCCATCCGGAACTGGAAGACTACATCGACGGCTTGAACTGGATGGTGGCCAACCACCAGGGCGACGCCAAAAATGTCGGCATCTACGGCGGCAGCTACGGCGGCTTCATGACCTTCATGGCGCTGCTGCGGGCGCCGGACCAGTTCAAGGCCGGCGCCGCGCTGCGTCCCGTCACCGACTGGACCACCTACAACCACGAGTACACCGCCAACATCCTCAATACGCCGGAGCTGGATCCGGAAGCGTACAAGGTGTCGTCGCCGATCGAATACGCCGACAAGCTCAAAGGCCACCTGCTGATCGCGCACGGCATGATCGACGATAACGTGTTTTATCAGGACTCGGTGCGCATGGCGCAGCGCTTCATCGAACTGAAAAAGGACAACTGGGAACTGGCTTCCTACCCGCTGGAGCGCCACGCCTACGTGCACGCCGAAAGCTGGTACGACCAATACCGCCGCATCTACCAGCTGTTTGAACGCACGCTTAAAAAGGAGTGACATTGAGCTAGCCGACGACGAAGGCCAGGCCGTCATCAAACCCCGGCGCTGGCGCATCATCGTCTCGCAGTAGTTCCCAACTTCAACTCCAGGGTCAGGTCCACCATTTCTACACGAGCTGAACGCTATCGGCTTTTACGGCCGAGGCCGTGTAGAAATGGTGGACCTGACCCCGGATTTTTACCACATCAAATCGTCGGGGATCTGGAACGCGGCGTATGGGTCGTCCTCGTCGACTTGCGTGCTGGATTTGTTCACCCGCACCACCAGCGAGGCGTCGCGCTCGGCGATCTTGTCGGCGATCACGCGCGGCACCAGCTCCACCGCGCCGTTCATCACCACGATCACCAGCCGGCCTGCGACCAGGTGCTCGCGCACCGCCGGCGAGACGAAGATGCGCTCGATCTTGGTGCCATGCGTGAAGTTGTAGGGGATGTCGCCCTTGCCCTTGTCCTGGCGGTTTTGCCGCACCATCTGCGCGATCTGCGCGACGATCGCCTTCTGGTTGGCGGCGGCGTCGCGCTGCGCGTTCGCTTCGCGCGCGCGCTCGGCGTTCTTGCGCTGCACTTCCAGCGCGGCGATGCGCGCTTCATCGACGGTCTGCTCGCCGGTGCGGCGTTCCACCTTCTTTTGCTTGCTCTTTTCCTGGTTGGCCAGTTTGACCTTGGTCTTGTCGACCAAACCGGCTTTCAAAAACTGCTCTTGTAACGAGACCATATCGGCTACTCCGTAAATAGGCTCCGCCGCCAGCGCTGCGGCACCGGAACGGGGAAAGACGCTAGCATAGCAAATATGCCGGGGCCACCGACCTTTTCGCCACGGCCCGATACGTCCTTCAGGAGAATCAGATGGTCAACCCCAAAAAAGTCGCCTTCGCGCTGGCCGGCCTGCTGGCCCTGCCCGGCGCGTCGGCCAAGGCGCCGCTGGAACACTATGGCATGTGCGACGCTTCGGCCGGCATCGCCGTCGACGACGAACATTTCGTCGTCGCCAACGACGAGGACAACATCCTGCGCATCTATCGCAGCGACCGCTCCGGCGCGCCGGTACAAACCTTCGACCTGTCGGACCAGCTGCGCGTCCCCGGCGCGAAACAAGGCGACAAGCAGCGCGAGGCCGACATCGAAGGCGCGGCCCTGATCGGCCGCCGGATCTACTGGATCGCCTCGCACGGCGCCAACAAGAAGGCGCGCGCGCGGCCGGAACGGCGCCAGCTCTTCGCCACCGACATCGGCGGCAAGGGCGACGACCTGACTTTGACGGTCGCCGGCAAACCCTTCACCGACCTGCTCGACGCCATCGCCGGGTATCGGCCGTTCGAAAAATACCGGCTGCACGAAGCGGCGCAAATCTCGCCCGAGGATGACGGCGGCCTGAATATCGAAGGCCTGGCGGCGACGCCCGAGGGCTATCTCTTGATCGGCCTGCGCAGCCCCGTGGTCGACGGCAAGGCGCTGATACTGACATTGAAAAATCCGAACGAGGTGCTGGCGATCGGCGCGGCGGCCAAGGCGCCGGTGTTCGGGCCGCCCATCGAACTGGCGCTCGACGGCCTGGGCATCCGCAGCATCGACTACGCCGACAAGCTCAAGGCGTTTCTGATCGTCGCCGGGCCGCAGGATTCCGAGGGCGTCTTCAAACTTTACAAGTGGTCGGCCGGCACGCTGCCAACCGCGCTGGCGACCAGCATCGGCAAAGGCCTGAGGCCCGAAGGCCTGTTCTCGCTGGCCGACGGCAAATCGTTCCAGCTGTTGAGCGACGACGGCGACGAAAAGACCGGCGGCGTGCCGTGCAAGGAGGCGCCGCCGGAAAAGCGCAAGTTCCGCAGCGTCACCGTCAGCCTCTAAACGCTACTCCGTGGCCAGCCGCTTGGCCAGGCGGTACAGGTATTCCTGGCCGTCGTACAGCGACTTGACGCGGATATGCTCATTGAGGCCATGCGCGCCCGAGCCCTCCGGCCCGTGGAACATGCCGCTGACGCCATAGGTCCAGATGCCGGCGTTGTTGAGGAAGCGGCCGTCGGTGCCGCCGGTCGCCATCGTCGGTATCACGGGCACGCCCGGCCACATGTCGTTGCTGATCTCCTCGACCGCCTTCATCAGGGCAGGCGTCAGCGGCGGCATCGGACTGGCCACGCCTTCGCCGATGCGGGTGATCTTGATCTTATCGTCGGCCAGCACGCGCTGCAGGGTGGCCTGCACCTCGTCGATCGGCTCGCCCGGCAGGATGCGGCAATTGACGGTTGCACGGGCGCGCTGTGGCAAGGCGTTGTCGGCGTGGCCGGCGTCGACCCGGGTCGCGACGCAGGTGGTGCGCACGGTGGAATTGTGGCCCGGATGCACCGCGTACAGGCGCTCCAGCGCCGCCGCGTCGGGCGGATCGCTCAGGATCGCCTTCATGTCGGCGCCGACCTGGCCCTTCTCGATGGTCGACATGCGTTCATAGTAAGCGCGCGTGACGTTGGACAGCTTGAACGGGAACGAGAATTGTCCCAGGCGCGACAAGCCGTCGGCCAAATGGTAGATGGCGTTGTCGCGGTACGGCGCCGAGCTGTGGCCGCCCGGATTGGTGACCTCCAGCTGGAAGCTCTGATACACCTTCTCGCCGGCCTGGATGCCGTGACGGACCGGCGTGCCGTCCTTGTCCAGCATGCCGCCACCGCCCTCGTTGAGCGCCAGCTCGGCGTCGATCAACGGGCGGTGGTGCGTGAGCAGGTATTCGACGCCGTCGAATTTGCTCGGCACCTTCTCCTCGTCGCAGGTCAGCGCCATGACCAGGTCGCGCTTGAAGGCCGGCTTTTCCTTTTTGTAGCGGATCATGTTGGCGACGAAGGCCGCCGCCATCGCCTTGTCGTCGGAGGCGCCGCGCGCGTAAAACATGCCATCCTCTTCGACCAGCTTGAACGGATCGCGGGTCCAGTCCTCGCGCTTGGCCTCGACCACGTCGACGTGGGCCAGCAACAGCAAGGGCCTGGCGCTGCCGTCGCCCTTCAGGCGCGCGACCAGGTTGCCCTTGGCCGGCCCGCCCGGCGGCACGACGATGCGCAGATCGGCGTCCTTGTAGCCGGCCGCCTTGAGGCGCTTGGCCACCTTCGTCACGGCCACGGTGCATGAGCCGACCGAGTCCGTGGTGTTGGTCTCGACCAGCTCCTGATAAATCTCGCGCAGTTGCTTTTGCACCGTCGACAGCTCCGCCGCCTGCGCCGCACCCGTTACCGTGATTGCTAATCCCGCCGTCGCCAACAACCATGCCGCTCGTCTCATACCGCTCCCGTCCAGTGGATTGCAAAATAGATAGCTCAGCAATGAAATTTATACCCCGACATTACTAGTGTCAAGAAAAGTATCCGACGTTCAAGGCTGCGCCGAGGTGCGATTTTCTTGTCCATACTTGTTGTCAGTTCGACTATTCACCAACGCTATGACTACCACCAACAACGCGCCTCCGTCCGGACACCTGGAGTTATGGGGAGGCCTGGAAGCGACCGTCAACCGGGTACGCGACAACTACTTCAGCCAGATGGAACAAAACGGCCACGACGCCAGAATTAGCGACCTCGACCGCTTCGCGTCGCTCGGCATCACCGCCCTGCGCTATCCGGTGCTGTGGGAGCTGGTCGCGCCGGACGGTCTCGACAAGGCCGACTGGTCGTGGACGGACGAGCGCCTGCCGGCGCTGCGCAGCCTCGGCATCGCTCCCATCGCCGGCCTGGTCCACCACGGCAGCGGCCCGCGCGACACCAGCCTGCTCGATCCGGCCTTCCCGGAGAAGCTGGCCGCCTACGCCGGCGCCGTCGCCCGCCGCTATCCGTGGCTTGAGCACTACACGCCCGTCAACGAACCGTGCACCACCGCGCGCTTCTGCGCCCTGTACGGGCTGTGGTATCCGCACGAACGCAGCGACCGCGCCTTCGTGCGTGCGCTGCTGAACCAATGCAAGGGCACGGTGCTGGCGATGCAGGCGATCCGCGCCGTCAACCCGCGCGCCCGGCTGATCCAGACCGACGACCTCGGCAAAACCTACAGCACGCCGGAGATGGCATGGCAGGCCGAGTTCTACAACGAGCGCCGCTGGCTGCCGTGGGACCTGCTGTGCGGCATGGTCGGACCGGAGCACGCACTGTGGGACTATCTGCGGGAAAGCGGCGCCTCCGCAGACGAGCTGCAATGGTTCCGGGACAACCAATGCCCGCCGGACGTCCTCGGCATCAATTACTACATCACCAGCGAGCGCTGGCTCGACCATCGGGCCGAGCACTACCCGCCGCAGGACGTCGGCCCGGACGGCTACGCCGACGTCGTCGCCGCCCGCGTGCTGGAAACGCCGCGACCCGGCATCGGCCCGCTGCTGCAGGAGGCGTGGGAGCGCTACGGCCTGCCGCTGGCCGTCACCGAGGCCCATATCGACGCCAACCGCGAAGACCAGCTGCGCTGGCTGCTGGAGATCTGGCAGGCCGCGCAGCAAGTGCGACGGGACGGCGTCGACATGCGCGCCGTCACCGTCTGGTCGCTGCTCGGCTCGTTCGACTGGAACTGCCTGGTCACTGAGCGCAAGGGCTATTACGAAAATGGCCCCTACGACCTGCGCGGCCCCGAACCGAGGCCGACCGCGCTAGCCACCTTGATGCGCGAGCTGGCGACCGGGCGCACACCGTCGAGCCCGGTGCTGCAGGGGCTGGGCTGGTGGCGCCGGCCGCAGCGCCTGGTGTGTCCGCCGATGCCGTTCGGGCCGGCGGTGGTGGCGGAACTGGTCACGCCCGCCGAGCCGGGACGGCCGATCCTCATCAGCGGCGCCAGCGGCACCCTGGGCGGCGCCTTCGCCCGCCTGTGCGCCGAGCGCCACCTGGCCTGCCACGTGCTCACGCGGCAGGAAATGGACATCGCCGACCCCGCCTCGGTGGACGCCGCCATCCGCCGCTACCGGCCGTGGGCCATCGTCAACGCCGGCGGCTATGTCCGCGTGCAGCGGGCCGAGCAGGACGCCGAACGCTGCCTGCGCGAAAACGCCCAGGGGCCGGTGATCCTGGCGACCGCCTGCGCCCGCCACGCGATCGAGCTGCTGAGTTTTTCCAGCGACCTGGTGTTCGACGGCAGCAAGGGCAGCCCGTACGTGGAAAGCGACCCGGTCGCCCCGCTCAACGTATACGGCCAGAGCAAGGCCGAGGCCGAGCAGCGCGTGCTGGCGGTCCACCCGCGCGCGCTGATGGTGCGTACCAGCGCCTTCTTCGGCCCGTGGGACCGGCACAATTTCGTCACGCGGGCGCTACGGACCTTGGCGGCCGGCCAGCCGTTCACCGCCGCGAGCGACCTGATCGTCTCGCCGACGTACGTGCCGGACCTGGTCGACACCTGCCTCGACCTGCTGATCGACGGCGAGGCCGGTATCTGGCATCTGAGCAGCGGCAGCGCGTTGAGCTGGGCGGAACTGGCGCAGCGGGCAGCCGCCTTGGCCGGGGTGTCGACCGAGCGGCTACTGGCGCGGCCCGCCACCGCGCTGGACATGGGCGCCGTCCAACCGCTGTTCAGTGCGCTGGGCAGCGAACGGGGCCAGCTGATGCCGCCGCTGGACGACGCGCTGGGGCGCTATCTGGCGGCGCTGGACGGGGGGCTTGGCGAATCCAGGCAGGACTGCTACAATAGCGCGCCTTGGCCTGGTAGCTCAGTTGGTAGAGCAGAGGATTGAAAATCCTTGTGTCGGTGGTTCGATTCCGCCCCGGGCCACCAAGAACATACCTCACGAAACGCCAACCCATACGGGTTGGCGTTTTTGTTTACGGCATCCACAGTCCTTGTGTCCGGTCTATTTCCGGATTGCGGACCACATCAAAATTCGCCCTCAATCCCCCCGCCTTTTCTCTCAACCGACCTCGTATATCGCCGATTTCTAGGATGGCCCCCTTCCAAATGTTGCCCCGAAACGCGAGATTTCCGACATTACCTTGCGCAATGCCAAGGCGACGACCAAGCCAAGCAATAGATAGCACCATCACATCGAACACTCGATTACCGCACGTCACGGTGATAAAATACAATCTTTACTATTTAAATCGACTTAATACGACTTGAACCCATTATGTCGAAATGCAACCATGACTTCTGAGCCTTGGGTGTCTGTCGAACAGATTGCCCAGCATCTGGGCGTGACGCGAGATTCAATCTACCGCTGGATTGACCGCAAGGGCCTACCCGCACACCGCGTCGGACGGTTGTGGAAGTTCCAGGTGTCTGAGGTGGATGACTGGGTACGGGTGGGTGGCGCTGACGAAGAAAAAGAGCATCAGTAACAGGGAGTGCACGGCATGGACAAATACCAGCTCAGTGAGCGCGATATCTGCACCAAGTTCATTACCCCTGCCATTGTGCAGGCGGGCTGGCAGCAGCATCAGTTTCGCGAGGAAGTAAATCTCACCGACGGTCGTGTCATGGTGCGAGGCAAGCTAGCTGCACGTATCAAGAATCCAGATGCCAAAGGCGGCCCCAAGCGTGCCGATTTTGTGCTCTACGCCAGACCGAATATTCCAATTGCGGTAGTCGAGGCCAAGCAAGCCAAGTTCTCCGTGGGGCATGGCATGCAGCAGGCCTTGGCCTATGCCGAAATGTTGGATGCCCCCTTTGCCATCAGCAGCAATGGCGATGGCTTCCTGATTCACGACCGCACGGGCATCACTCAACCTGTCGAGCGAGAGTTACAGCTCAGCGAATTTCCGTCATTGGACTATCTTTGGCCGCTTTACCAACAGTGGAAAGGTCTGGCGGCACCCGAAGCCGTCAAACTCATCGAGCAACCGTTCTACACTGACGGTAGTGGCCGTGAGCCGCGCTACTACCAGCGCGTGGCTATTAACCGGTCCGTCGAAGCTATCGCCAAAGGTCAGCAACGTGTGCTGTTGGTCATGGCCACTGGCACCGGCAAGACTTACACCGCCTTCCAGATCATCTGGCGTATGTGGAAAGCCAAGGCAAAAAAGCGCATTTTGTTTTTGGCCGACCGCAACATCCTCGTCGACCAAACCATGCAGCAAGACTTCGCCCCCTTCGGCGAGGTAATGCATAAGGTCAGCAATCGTGAAATCAAGAAGAACTACGAGATCTACCTGGCCCTTTATCAGGCAGTCACCGGCAACGAAGAATGGAAGCAAGTCTACAAACAGTTCCCAGCAGATTTCTTCGATCTGGTTGTCGTCGATGAGTGCCACCGAGGCAGTGCAGCAGATAATTCTGCCTGGCGCGACGTACTCGAATACTTCAGCAGCGCCACACACATTGGCCTGACAGCCACACCGAAAGAGACCAAAGAAGTCAGCAACGCCACTTACTTTGGCGATCCTATTTACACCTATTCGCTCAAACAAGGCATCGAAGACGGCTTCCTCGCCCCCTACAAGGTCATTCGCATCGCGACCGATGTCGATGCCGTGGGCTACACACCCGAAAAAGGCAAGGTCGACAAACTTGGCCAGACGATTGAGCAACGCCAGTACAACACCAAGGATTTCGACCGCAGCCTGGTGTTGGAAAAGCGCACCAAGCTCGTCGCCAGCAAGGTTTGGGAATACCTCCAAGCTACCGACCCGCTGGCCAAAACCATCGTCTTTTGCGACGATCAGGACCATGCAGAACGCATGCGGCAAGAGTTGGTGAAGCTCATCCCCGCCGCCGCCAGCAATCGCCGCTACGTGATGCGCATCACCGGCGACGACAATGAAGGCAAGGCGCAGCTCTCCTACTTCATTGACAACGACGAGCCGTACCCAGTAATTGCCACCACCTCCAAGCTGCTGACCACTGGGGTCGATGCCAAGACTTGCAAGCTCATCGTGTTAGACCAAAACATCAACTCGATGACTGAATTTAAGCAGATCATTGGCCGTGGCACGCGCCTGCGTGAGGATTATCAAAAGCTGTACTTCAGCATCATGGACTTCAAAGGAGCCACGCGCCTTTTCGCCGATCCTGATTTCGATGGCGAACCGGTGGTGATCTACGAACCCAAGCCAGATGAACCTGTGGTGCCTCCAGAAGACACGAACCCACCGGGTGTTAGCGAACCTGAGCCGCCACCGTATGGCCCTCGCGCGAACGGTGGCGAAGACGACGGTGGCAATACTGGCGGTGGAGGTGGCGGCGACGTCCGCACCAAATACGTGATCGACGACGTCAACGTGCGCGTGGCTGTTGAGCGCTCACAATACCTGGATGCCGACGGCAAGCTCATTACTGAGGACTACCGCGTTTTGCTTAAGGATGACATCAAGAAAGCGCTGCAAGCCGAGTTCGGCACTATGGTCGATTTCCTGCGCCGTTGGAATAGTGCTGAGCGCAAGCAGGCTGTACTGGAAGAACTCGCCGAGCACGGCGTGCCGCTCGAAATATTGCAGCAGGCCGTGGCCAACGGCAGCGAACTCGATGCCTTCGATCTTGTCGCCCACGTGGCCTTCGACCAGAAACCGCTCACCCGCCGCGAGCGCGCCAACAACGTCAAAAAGCGTGATGTGTTCGGCAAATACGGCGAGCAAGCCCGCGCCGTGCTTGAAGCCCTGCTAGACAAGTTCGCCGACCACGGCGTTCAAGACATTGAAGACGCCAAAGTGCTAGAACTACCGCCGTTTGATCAATTCGGCAGCAAAACCCAAATCCGGCGCGGCATCTTCGGCAGCGTCGAACAATACACCCAAGCTGTACACGAGCTTGAAAAAGCGCTCTACGATCTACCTGAACAGAAGCAGGCTTGAGCATCGCTCAAGCCGAACAATACGAGAAGAATTCAATGAATCTAAGCAGCACTATAAAATCCATCCAGGACATCATGCGCAAGGACGATGGCGTCGACGGTGATGCCCAACGCCTCGGCCAGCTTACCTGGATGCTCTTCCTCAAAGTATTCGACCAGCGCGAGGAAGAATGGGAAGACGACAACGCTGCCTATCAATCGCCTTTGCCCGAGCGCTTCCGCTGGCGCAACTGGGCGGCCTACAAGGCGGATGCCGAAGGCAAGAAGAAACCGCAAATCGCGGGCAGCGAGCTGGTCAGTTTCGTCAACAACGAACTATTCCCAACGCTCAAAGACCAGATCGACGCAAGCCAAAGCCCGCAGCACAAGGTCATCAAACAGGTTTTTGAGGACGCGAACAACTACATGAAATCCGGCCCACAGATGCTGGCCGTGATCGAAAAGCTGGAAGATGCCATCAACTTCCACGACTTCAAAACGCGCGCCAGCCTGGGCGATGTGTATGAGCAAATGCTTAACGACCTGCGGGGCGCAGGCAACGCCGGTGAGTTCTACACCCCACGCGCAATCACCGCCTTCATGGCAACCCAAGTTAACCCGCGCTTGGACAAGCGCGAAACCGTGATGGACCCGGCCTGCGGCACTGGCGGTTTCTTAACAGCCGCTATCGACCACTTCCGCAACCAACTCAGTACCAAATCCAGCGCTGAAGATAAGCGCGCCATTGAAGAGCTGATCCACGGCATCGAGAAAAAGCAGCTGCCTCATTTACTGTGCACCACCAACATGCTGTTGCACGGCATCGACGTACCGAGCCAGATCGAGCACCGCAACACCCTCGGCATCGGCTGGAACGAATGGAGCGCTAACGACAAGGTCGACTGCATCATCACCAACCCGCCGTTTGGTGGATATGAAGATGATGGCGTCGGCAGTGACTACCCAACCAATCTGCGCACCCGCGAAACCGCAGACATGTTCATGGCGCTCATCATTAAGAAGCTGCTGAAAGAAAACGGCCGCGCTGCCGTGGTGCTGCCCGATGGATTTTTGTTCGGTGATGGCATCAAGGGCACTTTGAAAGAACTGTTGCTGCGCGACTGCAAGCTGCACACCATCATCCGCCTGCCCAAGGGTGTGTTCGCACCGTACACCACCATCAAAACCAACCTGCTGTTCTTCACAAAAGGCACAACGGTGGGCGACGGCACCGAGCACTTCCACACCGATACCATTTGGTTTTACGAACACCCTTACCCGGCGAGCTACAAGAGCTACTCCAAAACCAAGCCCATCCGCCTTGAAGAGTTCAAGCAAGAGCAGGAATGGTGGGGCAGTGAAGCCAACGACTTTTCCGATCGTATCGAAAACAAATTCGCCTGGAAAGTCGATTTCAAAACTAAACGCGAGCAAGCCGATGCCGCCGCAAAACCACACTGGCAACGCGCCGAAGACCTGAACAATCAGGCGACCGCACTGGAAGGCGAGGCCGCTGATCTGCGCAAGAGCCTGGTTGGCACTACCAATGCCACCTATCGCGAAAAAATCGACACACGGATTATCGAACTGCGCACCAAAGCTGAACCGCTGCGCCTGCAAGCACGTGATGCCCAGGCGGCGGGCGACCGTATCTACTGGCCGATCTTTAACCTAGACATTAAGAACCCCAACGCACCGGAAGAGGAAACCCACGATCCGGATGTGCTGCTAGAGAAATACAAAAAGCTGCTGGGCGAAATCGAAGAAACCGAAAACCAGCTCAAAAGTGAACTGGCCACTGCATTGGCGCATCACTTTGTCGGCGAGGACGCCTGATGGACGCGCAGCAGTTTTTGGCCGAGTTTGGGCATATTGCGAACGCGCCGGGCGGCGTGGCGCGGTTGCGGGAACTAATTCTTCAATTGGCTATTAGGGGCGATCTGATAGCTACATCCGAGAATGCTACCAATGCCCGAGCTCTGCTCTTGGAAATTAACAGATTTCGCACGGAACTGGTTAGCGCTGGGAAACTTCGCAGATCAACGCCGCAGCCTGAGATTGAAGATTCTGAGCTTCTGTTCTCCATCCCGAAAAACTGGGCCTTTGAACGTTTAGGTAACGTTTGTGAAATTGTCCGAGGCGTCACATTTCCATCGTCTCGAAAGCAGACTAGTCGATCTTCCGGCACGGTAGCTTGTCTCCGCACTAGCAATGTTCAGGCTGAAATAGACTGGGATGATTTGATTTTCATCGAACCGGAAATGGTTGGCAGGGAAGATCAATGGGTCGAAAAGGGCGACACCATGATCTCAATGGCAAATAGCTATGAACTCGTTGGCAAAGTGGCGCTAGTGAGAGAAGTCAAAGAGCGTGCGACGTTCGGTGGATTCATCGCTGCGGTGCGTCCGCACGTCCTGGAGCCTAACTACCTCTATCTCGTGCTGCGCAGCCCATACATGCAGACGAGGATGCGCGCCACTGCTAGCCAGACAACAAATATTGCAAATATTTCACTCAGCGGAATGCGGCCAATCCCAACGCCGATTCCTCCGAAGGAGGAACAAATCCGCATTGTCGCTAAAGTTGATGAGCTGATGGCCTTGTGTGACGCGCTTGCGGCACAGCAACAGGCCCGCCGCAAACTGCAAAACAACCTGCGCCAATCCACCCTACAAGCCATCGCCAGCGCTACCAGCCCGCTTGAATTGCAAACCACTTGGGCACGCTTGTCCAACAACTTCGAGTGCCTGTTTCATGCGGGAGAGGATGTTATTGCGTTCAAGGGTTTGATTCTTGATTTAGCCGTGTCTGGCAAGTTACTGAACATCAAACATCGTCACGCTGAAACTGGTTCCGGTTTGCTCGAAGTAATTGCAGCGAAGCGCGTTGAATGGTCAAGGGAGTCAGTGGAGCAGGAGCAAAAAGAAGCATTGGCGATGCTGAAGAAGCTCCGTACTCAACAAGTACCTATTCCCGACGCCGTAATACCCGAACATTGGGCCTGGGCGTCACTGCTGCAAGTGTCACAAGCCGTTGTTGATTGTCACAATAAGACCGCGCCATACGTCAGCGAAGGCATCCATCTCGTTCGTACGACTGACATTCGTAATGGCCGGATGGATTTGTCCAGTACAAGGAAGATTACAGAAGAAACTTATGCCTATTGGGCTAGGCGTATGCCGCCGAAAGGAGGCGACATCTTCTTCACGCGTGAGGCCCCGATGGGAGAGGCTGCCATTGTCCCTGACGGCGAAAAAGTGTGCCTCGGACAACGCTCAATGCTGATCCGACTCTTTCCCGAGTTATTCAGTAATCGCTTTCTCCTATGCGTAATTCAGAGCCCAAGTTTTCAAGCCAGAATGATCGAAGTTGCCATTGGCATGACCGTCAAACATCTGCGGGTAGGTGGCGTCGAAGATCTGGCTATTCCGGTTCCTCCCAAGGCCGAGCAAGAACAAATTGTCACCATAGTTAACGAGCTTTTTCGCATATGCGACCACTACGCGGATCAACTTTCCCGAAAGCAGCGCATTGCAGCCAATCTTTCTGCCAGCGCCATGTCCAGCCTCACCGGCATCGCCATCGAACAAGAAGAGGAACTCATGAAAACCCCACAAACCGAACTAATTGCCCCAGTGCGCTTGGGTAGCGCACCCGATATCAAGGCCCAAGCTGCACTGGCCACTATCTTGGCTCGACACAACGGAGAAATGAGCGCCAAAGATTTGTGGCAACGTTTCGGTGGCGAAATCGACGCGTTTTACGCGCAGCTCAAAACCGAAGTGGCCCATGGTTGGATTCTGGAGCCTACTGTTGCCGAAATGCGCGAGCAGCCAACCAATGCGGTGAGCGCCTGATATGCAACTGCAGCGCATCCTCATCCCGGCCTTTCGCAATCTACGCGACCTTGACATTGCTTTCGATTCACACTTGCAGCTTGCGGCGGGCGCGCCAGCAGGTGCGCAGTCCAAGCCGATTCGCAGCCATGCGCTGATTGGTCAGAACGGCGCCGGCAAGTCCAACCTGATCGAAGCGCTGATCACGATCTTCCGCGATGTGGATTTGGACCGCGAAGCGGCATTTGATTACACGTTGGAATACAGCATTCGTGGCCACGTGGTGCGTATTGAGGCGGAGACCCGCAAACAGAAACGACCCTTTGTGTGGGTGGACGACAAAGTCGAATCGCAGGGCTATTTGCTTAAGAACCGCGAGCTGCTGCCCGCACACATTTTTGCCTATTACTCCGGCCGCAATGAGCGTATCGAGGCCTTATTTCAGGAGCATCAGCGCCGTTTCAATCAGCGCCAGGAAATCACCACCGACGAGGTGTTATCCGAGCGACTGTTGGAGAACTTCACGGGCTCTGAGACTGATATCCGTGCAGTGGAAGAGGCCAAACGCCGTCGCGAGTCGCGGCTGAAGCAAGCGGGCGACGACCGCTTGCGCCGCCTGTTCTATTGCCGTGGCGGGCACAGCCAGTTAGTTCTGCTGGCCTGTTTGCTGTCCGATGACCCGGTGTTCCAAAAGGTGCTGAAGAACCTGCACATTGAATCGCTGGAATCTGCGCTGTTTGTGTTGAAAGAACCGCACCGCCTGCGGGAAAAACGTCGTAGCGGAAAATTCGACGAGCAGGAACTGAACGAGGGCGACCCGCGCTTCTGGTATGCCCGAGGGAATGTGGTGAGCGAGTTTCTCGACAAGCTTTGGCAAGTGGCCTGGGCACCGATCGAGCAGGAAGCGACCAAACAAATAGACTTCCGTGGCCGCAGCGAGAAGCAGAAGCAGCTTTACTTGTTTGTGCCGAACCAGAACAAGCTCAAACAGCTGGGAGAGTTGGTGGGTGGCACCGACAGTTTCTTCCGCTATGCCGAAGGCGCTTATATCGGCGACCTGATCGACGAAGTGCGCATCACCGTCAAGAAGCGCGACGAACATGGTGGCAAAGTGATTTTCACCCTGCTGTCCGAAGGCGAGCTGCAAATGCTGACCGTGCTGGGCCTAATGCGCATTACCCGCGAAAATCATTGCCTGTTCTTGCTCGATGAGCCAGACACCCACCTGAACCCGATTTGGAAGCTGCGATATTTCGATGACATTGAAGGCGTGTTAGGAGATATCCACGACGGTGGATTCGACAGTGGCACATTTGATACAGGCTCCTTTGATACATCAGCCGGGCAATCTCAGATCCTAATCACCACCCACGACCCCATGATGGTGGGCAGCCTCAAGCGCGAGCAGGTGCATATCCTACGTCGCGATGGCAATCGCACGGTGGTGGATACTCCGGATGAACACCCGCAAGGCATGGGTGTGACCGGCCTGCTGAAAAGCGAGCTCTTCGGCTTGTCGTCCACGCTGGATATCGAAACCGAGCGTCGACTATTCAGGCGCAATGAGTTGTTTGTGAAAGCGCCGCGCTCGCCGGAGGAAGATGCCGAGTTGAGCCGCCTGTCTGCCGAGTTAGCCGATCTTGGTTTTTCAACCGCTGATTTTCGTGACCCTGATTACGCATTATTCGTACGCAAAATGGCGCAACACCGCCGCTTCCGAAAACCCGTTCTGACGCCCGAGGAGCAAGCCGAGCAGGACGCTATCGCCGACTCAGTCATCGACGAAATCCTGGGTGAGGAGGATGGCGAGTGATTTTCATCGATCTTGAAAACAAACTTCCCACCGATGCAAGCCTGCCTGCTCATATTCGCTGGTCCCAAGCAGATTGGGATGCATGGCTGGCTGAGACATCAAGCTTGGTTGCAGCACTTGCGAAGCTCAATGCAGCAGGGCAGATCAAAGAGCGCAATGAACTGATCGACAAGCGTAGCGACCATTGGGGAAAGCTGAAACCTTGGTTGCTGGCCTTATCTGGCGGCAAGTGCTGGTTCACCGAAGCTCGGGACATTGCATCGCATTTGGATGTTGAACACTTCCGCCCAAAGAAGACTGCTCGCAATGTCAAGGGACCCGAGCGAGACGGCTATTGGTGGCTGGCTTTCGACTTCATGAACTTCCGTATCGCCGGAACGGTACCCAATCGAAAAAAGGGGGTTTGGTTTCCGCTCCGATATGGATCTCAATGTTCGACGTACATCCGTCGTTGCGAAGGGGATGAAGTTCCTCACTTTCTCGATCCGACGAATGCCTATGACGTCACGCTGCTGGCGTTTGACGAAGAAGGCAAAGCCATTCCTGCACCAGGGATTACACGCTGGGAATACGTGCGGGTGAAGCGGACAGTGGAGCGGCTGAAACTCACTGAGCACCAAGCGTTGGCTGAGGAGCGCCGGAAGGTTTGGCAGAACACTACGAAGCTAATCAACAAGTATCTGCAGGCACTCTCAGAGTCACGAACTTCTGGTGCGGCACGAGAGCGACTAAAGGCAGCAGCGCGCGAAATAGTCTGCCTCACCAAGGCGGATGCCGAACTTTCGGCTGTCGCGAAATGGTGCGTCCGCTTGCGCAACAATTCGCAACTTTCGCGCCTGGTGGGATAAGGCAGTGATATGACCGAAATTCAAGCCCGCCTGCCTAGTGGGCTCCTGCTCTACGAAACAAATGATGCGTATGCCCGAGTGGAATGCCGACTCACGGAAGAAAGGGCTAGCGACGCCAAACGAAAGCAAGAAGAAGCCGCTTATTGGCAGGAATGAAAATCCCCGCGTTGGAATAGGCAGCTAACCGTCACAGTCGGGACCTGCCCGGTATCGACCGCGCTTTCCCGAATATATGATTTTATTGGTTGAACTCAACCAAAGCCCGAAGCCCTATACAGGCCTTCGGGCTTTTTCATTCCATCGAAAAAAAAGGCAATCATGAATCGTCTGAAATTTGGCATCATCTGTAGTAGTTCCTGTCAGCAGCGGTTGTAAACTGATACAAGCAGCGATTGAAAACTGATACACCGTTTTGAGATGATGGCTGCTTTGCGGAGCGGCCTTGAAACCCAACGAGGTATACGTGGAAATTCAGTTATTGAGTAAGCATGGGTTGAGTCTGCGGCGCATCGCCGCCGAGGTGGGCTGCGCGGTGAACACGGTGCGGCGGCACTTGGCACTAGAGGCAGTCCCGAAGTACGAGCGCAAGGTCAAGCGCCCTACGAAGCTGGCGGCGCACGAGAGCTATCTGCGCGAGCGCCAGACGGCAGCGCAGCCGAATTGGATACCGGCCAGCGTCTTGCACCGCGAGATTGTCGAGCGTGGCTACCAAGGTGGTCTCAGCCAGTTGCGTACGTTCATGCGCTCGTTGCGTCCGGCGCTGCCGGTCGAGCCCGAGGTGCGCTTCGAGACGGCGATGGGCGAGCAGTTGCAGGTCGACTGGGTCGAGTTCCGCAAAGGCAGCGCGCCGCTGCACGCGTTCTGCGCCACGATGGGCTACAGCCGCGCCAGCTACGTCGAATTCGTCAGCGACATGAAGGTGGCCACGCTGATCGGTTGCCACGAGCGCGCCTTTGCCGCGTTCGGCGGCGTGCCGCGCAAGGTCCTGTACGACAACATGAAGACGGTGGTGATCGAGCGCGACGTGTACGGCGACGGCCAGCACCGCTACCATGCCGGGTTCCTGGACTTTGCCAAGCACAGCGGCTTCATCATCAAGCTGTGCCAGCCGTACCGGGCCAAAACCAAGGGCAAGGTCGAGCGCTTCAACGGCTACCTGCGCCGTTCGTTTTACGTGCCGTTGGCGAGCCGCCTTGCCCAGAGCGGTTTGCAGCTCGACGTCGTGACGGCGAACGCCGAGGTGGCGCGGTGGCTGCGCGAGGTGGCCAACGCGCGGGTGCACGGCACGACGCAGGAGCAGCCGGTGGTGCGGATGGCGTTGGAAGTGCCGCACTTGCAGCAACTGGCGCCGCCGTGGCGTGGCGACGTGGCCGCCGCGCGGCCGCAGCTGGCCGAACCGGAGACGCCGCTACCGCGACCTGCCATCGTGGCCGAGCGGATCGCCGAAGCAGCGCCGGCGCAGCACCCGTTGGCGGTCTATGAGCAGTTGCTGATGAACGTCAAGCAAGGGGTGGCGGCATGAACCTGCAATATGAACGGATCGCCCAGATGTGCGAAGCGCTCAAGCTGTCTTTTGTCGCACAGGGCTACGGCGCAGCGGCCCAGCAGGCGGCCAAGGACGAGATAGCCTACAGCGACTTCCTGGAGGGACTGCTGCGCGAGGAAATGGCGGGACGGACGGTGCGCAAGCAGAGCATGATGACGCGCTTGGCCGGCTTCCCGGCGATCAAAACGCTGGAGCAGTTCAACTACGACTTCGCCAAGGGCGTCAAGCGCAGCCAGGTCGAGGAACTGGCCGGATTGGGCTTCATCGAGCGCAACGAAAACGTGGTGCTCGTCGGCCCCAGCGGCGTTGGCAAGACACACCTGGCGATGGCGTTGGGGTACAAGGCCACGCAGGCCGGCATCAAGACGCGCTTCATGACGGCGTCCGATTTGCTCCTGACGCTAACGACGGCGCACGCGCAAAACAGCTTGAAGACGGTGATGCACCGGGCCATCAAGACGTACAGGCTGCTGATTATTGACGAAATCGGCTACCTGCCGATGAACCGCGAACAAGCCAACCTGTTCTTCCAGGTGATCGCGGCGCTGTACGAAAAAGGCAGCCTGATCGTGACAAGCAATCTGCCGTTCGGGCAATGGGACGCGACGTTTGCGCAGGACGCAACGCTGACGGCAGCGCTGCTGGACCGCTTGCTGCACCACGCCCATATCGTGCCCATAGCTGGCGAAAGTTACCGGCTGAAGCATCAGCGACAAGCAGGAATTGTGCAGAGTATCAGGGGCGACCAGGCTGCTTGACCGGGCTACGAAAAGAGGAAAAATCCAGCGCGTGCTGGTGAAGGAGGTGTATCAGTTTTAAATCGCTGCGAGCGCCAAAACTGTATCAGTTTTCAATCGCTGTTGACAGTTCCGACTTGATCTGACAGTAAGGCCTTGCCAAGGGTGGGGTTACCCGGTTTGATAGAGGTGCGAATCTTTATTAAACCAGCGCGTAAGCGCCAAGGAGTAACCCCATGAGCAGTGTTCCTCAAAGCGTCATCAAACACAAGGTCGGTCTGTTAAATCTGGCAACCGGGCTTGGCAACGTCTCCCGCGCCTGCAAGGTGATGGGCTTTTCCCGCGACACTTTTTATCGCTACCAGTCGGCCGTCGAGGCCGGCGGAGTCGACGCCTTGATCGACGCGAATCGTAAGAAACCCAACCTCAAGAACCGCGTCGAAGAAGCCACGGAAACCGCCGTTGCAGCCTTCTCGCTGGAGCAGCCGGCCTTCGGGCAGGTTCGTGCGTCCAACGAGCTGCGCAAGCGTGGGATCTTCATTTCTCCGTCTGGTGTGCGCTCGGTTTGGCTTCGGCGCGATCTGGAGTCGTTCAAGAAGCGCCTGAAAGCGCTCGAAGCCCATGTGGCAGCGACCGGCGAAGTGCTGACCGAAGCCCAGGTCGTTGCGCTTGAACACAAGCAGGACGACGACGTCGCCCATGGCGAAATCGAGACTGCCCATCCCGGCTACCTTGGAAGCCAGGACACGTTTTACGTCGGCACGATTAAGGGTGCCGGCCGCATCTACCAGCAGACCTACGTTGACACTTATTCCAAGTGGGCTGCAGCCAAGCTGTACAACACGAAGACACCGATCACAGCGGCCGACCTCCTCAACGACCGTGTTCTTCCATTCATGGAAGAACACGGAATGGGTGTCATCCGCGTGCTGACCGATCGTGGTACGGAGTTTTGTGGCAAGGCCGAGTCGCACGACTATCAACTGTATCTGGCGCTAAACGACATCGAGCACACGAAGACCAAGGTAAGGCACCCGCAAACCAATGGCATTTGCGAGCGCTTCCACAAGACGATCTTGCAGGAGTTCTACCAAGTGGCGTTCCGTCGGAAAATCTATCGCAGCATCGAAGAACTCCAGGTCGACCTGGACGACTGGATCGCCTACTACAACAATGAGCGGACGCACCAGGGCAAGATGTGCTGTGGCCGGACGCCGGTGCAAACACTAATTGACGGAAAGGAGGTGTGGCACGATAAAATCACCACATTGAATAGCTGAATTTGACCTGACAGTCGCAGGCTTCAAACCGGGTAGCTGTCAGATCAGGTCGCGTTTACTACACATTACAGCTGCCGGCTAGCTGACATCATACGTCCCCTTCATCTTCCCAACCCGAGTCCGCTCGTTTCTTGATTTCGGAAAAGCCAAGATAATCCTTCAGACTCCATCGCTTTAGAGCGAACTTGGTCAGCCGCTCCTCAGCATAATCGTTTATTTTCCCATGAAGCTTGAGATAATAATTCTTGCTACGCGTCGCGTCTTTCATTTCCTTCAGAACTGATTCCGCGTCCCTCACCATCTTTCTAACCTGCTGCAAATCCGTCTGAGGCTCCTCGTCCTTACCCATATAATGGGCCAGCTTCTCTTCCAAGCTCGCATTGCTGGCCTGAATGTTAAGGCGCAACTCAAGTAGGACGAAATTACCAAGCCTGCGCTTTTCGAACCCATCGATCGCTCTGTTATTCTCCCCTTGCACGTTCCGGTTTTCGACTGCCCATACATGCTCGACTGAAAGATAATCTGCTGACTTACCTTCCTTACGAGATAAGGTTATCTTATCAATCTGAATCGTCTTATGTGGCTGCAACGCCTGCTCGTAGTTCATTAAGAAGTATCGCAACCCACCCCAATTATAGAAATCGTCTCTGGAATCCTGCTCCAGTTTCAATGAATTTTCCAACTTACTATCGGGACAGTACGCGAGCGCGAATTCTACCAATCTGTATTCCAAGGCCTGCTGGTCATCCTGTAGCACCTGCTTCTTAAGCTTGCGCTCCTCCACCGGAATACCGGCTAAAAGGTCACCGTGGTAATACGCTGCAGCGTAGCCATAGAGCCCACCCTGTCCCGTGTCATTTCGTACAGTCATGCCACGCGCCATATAGACACGGAAATTCATCCGCTCCAGGAGCTCTAACAAGCACTGAAGTGGGAGTCCCTGTCCTTCATGGCGAATTACTAGCGCCAAGAAGATCGGCATAATCGACGCATGCCTGTCCTGGCTGCGGATCTGATCTAATATCGGAATCAGGCCGTTGGGGACACCAGAGTGCTGCCGACCATATAAACGGGCATACCAAAGAGCCGCAAGTTTCATAAAATTCAAAAATGTGGCAATTTCCTGCACCTCTGCTTTGCTCTCAACGTCGTCTTTCATAACGCCATCTAAAATTATTCGCTTTTTCAGTTCGTCGTAACCATATTGACTATCAGTCTTATTGAGCCTGAAATGCACCACCATACAATAGCGCAGGAAGGCGCTTTCATCGTTGGGACTGGTCTTCTTGGCAGCGTTTAAATCGCGCAAAATAGACGACCAGTTCTCATCAATGCTTTCGCGCAAAGTAGGAGCGCCTAGCTTGACGCAACAATAGATGAGGTAATTCTTAACCTTCTCCAGCTCGCTGAGCGGTTTTCCACGGTTATTGATCACCTCGAACATGATGCCAGTTTCGGCATTTTCTCTTGGCGCATACACCAGAAAGCCAAGTTTATGCTCGATCACTCTACGCAGACTATCCGCAGCCGTACCTGCATCGAGCCGTTCTTGCATCCATTTTGCAATCAACTTCCTCGCTTTTAATAAGCGGTCGTGCGCCTCAAGATACATCGGTTCATTATTCGCGTTGCCCCCACCCATGATTACACGCTCGAAAAACTGCCGGGTATCCGAGTTGAGCCTCAAAACCGAACGATCCGCACCGACCGGCCCCCTGCGCAGGTACAACGAGTCGAAGTCTGCGCGATCGCTGGCCGGCAGATGCTCCGCCAGTACCCGCAAGAGAGTAATTAAGGTAGTAAGTCGCTGCTGGCCATCCACTACGTGATAGTCGGCCTCGCTATTCGACGGGTCTATCCGGCTTACTACCAGCGTACCGGCGTAATGGCGATGAGCCGCACTGTCGGCCATTAAGTGGTTCAGGTCTTTCAGCAGTTCTTCAACTTGCCTATCGTCCCACGCATATGCCCGTTGATAGTCTGGTACGGTAAATAACCGATTTTGAAAGATTTGTGGCAAACACATCAATTGGGCACCGAAAGCCGACTCGTCCGCAGGAGCCGGGTGAAGTTCTGTCAAATTACGAATCATGCTGGGCCACCAATTTCTATGTCAATACAGTCAAAGGCAAAGGTTGCAAGGGAGCTGCAAACTTCAGGTGATTTTACTCTGAAAAACATTTCACGATGAATGTAACCATGATGATTAGACAGGGCGACCTTGGTACGCATTCCTTACCTGGTATCTCTTCAGACATCAAGACTGAAAATCCTTGTTTCGGTCGTTCGATTTCGCCCTAAGCTACCAAGAATAAGCAATAGAATCATAGAGTTACGCGCATCAACCCGTAATTCTTTTTTACGTCCATGAAAAAATTAGCCCATAAGTAGGATACCTACCAATATGGTACGGTCAAGCGTAAATAAGGGCGTGTACGTCTGCCCTCACCCCGACCAAGAGACCGCTCCCTTCTATTTCTCGCACCGTCCGGCCGGCCGGTGACGTAAAATCCATGTGGCGTATTTGGGCTGAGAAGTTTTCCGCGTTCGAACATTTTGATTTCTCGTCATTGGGCGTTGCCATGCAAAATAAAAACCGGCCGGAGGAAGCACTTGCTCATCAAAATACCTGCTAGACATTGGATCGGACTCGTCATCCATTGCGCGGTGTTGTCGCCGTTGGCCGCCTCCGCCGCTCCCGCTGCAGCACCGCCGACGGCGCAAGAGCTGCTGGCCGCGCAAGACCAGGAACTCGTCAGCGGCATGCTTGTGTGGGCCAAGTCTATTTTCGCCTTGTCAAACGAGCTGGTGTTGGACCCGTCCTTGCGCCAGGCCGCAAACCAGATCGCACAGGAGCATTTGGCACGCATGCGAACGCTCGGGCCTGAGTGGATTGCGCACGAGCGGGCCGCGTCGGGGAATCCGAACCTGCCTGGCCGCGCGCTGACGCAGGCGCTCTACGCGCGTTCGATCAACGAATTAGCGATCTGGTCGGTGGAGAGCGGCGGGCCGGCGCAGGACGCGGCATGGCTGAAAGCCGCGCTGGCGCCGGCGTCTTGCTACACGCCTTCTTCGGCCTACTTTGCCCAGCGGATCGGGATGATCCAGGCCGCGCCCCTTGAGAGCCGACCGGCGCTCTTGGCGGGGGAACGGGAATTGCTGTCCCGTTGGGGAACCAGGCGCCAGCACTTGCCACCCCGTCCCACCCCGCAGGAGCTCAACGCTGCCGATCAAGCCATCGCGCGGATGCGCACCGGCATGCCGGTCGTCGCCGAGCCCATGGCGCCTGGCTTGGCGGGGTGGCTTTTCGACCTGGACCGCAAACCGGGCCAGTCGGACGGGGCGCAGCAGTGGGACAGGTGGAGCAGGTGCGTCAAAAGCCAATGGTGGCTCGCTTCTCAATTGGCAGAGGGCAAGGTCGACAAGACGACGGCACTCAGCATCTATCGCTATTCCACGATGGTCAACGCCGGTGAGTACGCGCCGGCGTCCGCGTCCCGCATGGCTGCCGTAGCGCGCCCAGGCGAAGGAACGCCGGCCTATCCACCCGTTGCCGCCTTTTTCGGCGCGCAAGGATCGACCACCGTCGAGGCGCTCACCGACGGGCAGGGCAAGTTCATCAAGGCCCATGTGGTGGCGCGCAAGATCGCGGTCCCGGGCGTGCACGACAACGCCCCCATCGCCTTCGATACGCTGTTGGACGCCGCCGCGTTGGACTACGCCGGGAAGCGGCAAAAATATGCGCCGGGCACCGACCCGGTTGTGCGCTTTGAACTGTTGTGGAAATTGAGCGAGGCTAACAATGAAGTTCCCTAATTTTTCGCGCGCGCTGTGCGCGATGACGCTCGCGGCGTTGGCCGTCATGCCGGCGAAGGCCCAGGATCGGGTCGCGCCCAACGTGGTCGAGCTGGTCGAGACGGCCTATCGGCAGGGCGACTTTGCCGAACTCGAGCGCTTGTACGCGATCTACGGCAAGGCGGGGGTGCGGTCCGAAGTCACTGGCACTCCGCGCGTAACCCATTTCTGGATGGGAATTGGCAAGATCAACGACGCCAGCCTCCGGGTCACCGACGCGCATTACCAGCAACTCGACGCGCTGACGAAGCAATGGGCCGGCAAATACCCGCAGTCGGTGCTGGCACAACTGCTCTACGCCAGCGCCCTGCTCACACATGCTTCGGCCCAGCGCGGCAGCGGGTATTCAAATACCGTCTCGCCGGCGGCGTGGGCCGGTTTTCAGAAATACCTCGACCTGGCCAACGAGCAATTACAAAAAACCGAGGCGCTCGCCGCCAAGGACAGCAGCTGGAACCGCAGCATGCTGGTGACCGGCCGCCTGCTGGGCTGGAACGGTGAAGGTCTGATGCGGATATTCGAGGCCGGCATTGCCAAAAATCCCGATGACGATGATCTCTACTTCCTGATGGAGGAGGCCCTGCTGCCGAAGTGGGGCGGCGATCTCAAATCGGCGCAACGCTTCATCGCGTGGGTGGACAAACACACCCGCGACCAGCGCGGCCTGGAAATGTATGCAAGGCTTTACGCGGGCCTGAGCTATAGCGAGTTGAACCAGACGCTGTTCACCAGCACCAACGCATCCTGGACCAGCATGAAGATCGGCTTTGAAGATCGGTTGAAGCGCTACCCGCATACCGACCATCGGAACATGTATGCCTATTTCGCCTGCATGGCCAATGACCGCCCTTCGTTGCAAGAACAGCTTGAACTGATTGGTGACAAGTTCAACCCCATCTTTTGGGGCACCAATCCCGAACGCACTTTCGAGGCATGCAAGAAGCTGGCGCAACAAGTATAGGCGCGGGTGGCCCGCTTCCTGGCGCAAAAAGTGGGAGCGGGACTGGGATCGGGTCACGTACTGCTCGGAACGCTGCCGGCGCACCGCCGCGCCGGCGAAAAGCCTTCCGGTATAAGATCAGCGCGCTAGCGCAGCACCACCAGCTTGGCTTTTTTGCCGGCGCGGTAGGTGGAAACGCTCAGCGCGCCATCGCGGATATCGCCGTTGGCGTCGAAGCGGATCGTGCCGGTCAGGCCGGGATACTGGATTTGGCGCAGCACCGGCAGGAACTTGACCGGGTCCGTGGAGCCGGCTTGCCGCATGGCCGCCGCCACCGTCATCGTGGCGTCGTAGGCATGCGGGGCATAGGTCTGGATGTCGCTGTGGAAGCGCGCATGGAAGCGGGCCACGAAATCGGCGACGGCTTTTTCGTGCGCCGCATCGATGCCGCCGGCCTCGGCGCAGTAGACCGCGCCGTCGCGCAAAGTCCCACCGGCGAGCGTGGGCAGCGCTTCGGTGCAGATGCCGTCGCCGCCCATGAAAGGCAGCGCCATGCCGAGCGCCTTCATCTGGCGCAGCACGCCCCCGGCGGTGGCGTCCATGCCGCCGAAGAACACCAGGTCCGGCTTCTTGGCGCGGATTCGGGTCAGGATGGCGCTGAAATCGCTGGCCTTGGCGGTGGTGAATTCGCGGCCGATGATTTTCAGACCCGGCACGCTAGCCTCTGCGCTTTTGATGAACTCGTCCGCCACGCCCTGCCCGTAGGCGGAGCGGTCGTCGATCACGGCGATCCGGCGCGCGCCCAGGTCGTTGACCGCGTAGCGGCCCAGCGAGCGTCCCAGCATGTTGTCGTTGGCAACCACGCGAAACGCGCCGGCGAATTTCTGCCGGGTGTACGCGGGGGTGGTGGCGGACGGCGAGATCTGCACCACGCCGGCGGCGTTGTAGATGCGCGAGGCCGGCACGGTGGTGCCGGAGTTGGCGTGGCCGATGACCGCCTTCACGCCCGCGTCGACCAGTTTCTGCGCCACGGCCGTGCCCTGTTTCGGATCGGCCGCGTCATCCTCGCTTTGCATGACAAAGACCGCCTTGCGCCCGCCGATGGTGACGCCGCGCGCATTCAAATCCTCGATCGCCAGCGCCACGCCATTTTCCATCGCCTTGCCCAGGTGCGCGATCTCGCCGGACAGCGGCCCGGCCACGCCGATCTTGACCACGTCCTGCGCCATGACGGCGCCGCTCCACAGGCCAGCCAGCAAAAGGGAAAGAATGCGCGTCATTGCGGCTCCAAAGGTTGAGTAATGCCGCATTCTAACAACCTGACAACCATCAGGCCGATCGTCTCCGACCGAAGTTATTCCCCGGCCTGGCCTTTGCTCTAGAATGATGACATTTCCATCACTATACGGGCGAGCTATGAAACGGGTGATCTTCAATCAAAAAGGTGGCGTGGGCAAATCGACGATCGCCGTCAACCTCGCCGCCATCGCGGCAAGCCAGGGAAAGCGGACGCTGCTGATCGACATCGACCCGCAGTGCAATGCCAGCCGCTACGTGCTGGGCGCGGCGGCGCGCGAGGTGTCGCCGACCTTGGGCGCCTACTTCGAACAAGTGCTCAGCTTCAGCCAGTTCGCCCAGCCGGCCGGCCATTACGTCCACCCGACGCCGTTCGACAACCTGTCCGTCATCGTGGCCCACCCCGAACTGGGCGACCTACAATCGAAGCTCGAATCGCGCAACAAAATCTACAAGCTGCGCGATTTGCTGCGCGAACTGGACAAGGAGTACGACGAAATCTTTGTCGACACGCCGCCCGCCTACAACTTCTTCAGCCAGTCCGCCCTGATCGGCGCCGACAGCTGCCTGATTCCCTTCGACTGCGACGATTTTTCGCGCCAGGCGCTGTACACCCTGATCAACAACATCAAGGAGATCAGGGCCGACCACAACGCCGACCTGGTCATCGAGGACATCGTCGTCAACCAGTTTCAACCACGGGCATTGCTGCCGCAGCGCATGGTCGAACAGTTGAAGGAGGAAGGCTTGCCCGTGTTCGACAACAAGCTGTCGAGCTCGATCCGCATCCGCGAATCGCACGAGCGCAATTTGCCGATGATCCACCTCGACCGCAACCACAAGCTCAGCCAGGAGTACCTGGCGCTGTATGGCGAGTTGCGGACCGCATAGGCGGGCCGACGGTGTCAGCGCCCGCGCCCATACGCGGCGGGCGTTTGGCCGAAGGTCCGCTTGAACAGGCTGATGAAGGCGCTCGCGCTGGAGTAGCCCAGATCGAACGCGACCGCCTGCACCGGCATGCCTTCGGCAAGCATTTGCAGCGACCGCATCAACCTGGCCCGTTGCCGCCATGCAGTGAAGTTGAATCCGGTCTCGGCGACAAAACGCCGGCTCAAGGTGCGCGCGCCGATGGCCGCCCAGCCGGCCCAGCTGTCCAGATCGCGATCGTCGGCCGGATCGGCGATCAGCGCCTGGGCGATCTTTTGCAGGCGGGCATCCGTTGGTAGCGGCAAGCCGAAGGGCTCGACGGGCAGGGTCCTGATCTCGTCGAGGATGACGTCGGCGATGCGCTGTTTTTGCTCGCTCCACTCCCCCTCCGGCCACGTACTCGCACGCAGCACCGCCTCCCGCAGCAGGCCGGAAGTACGGATAGTGCAGGGTTGCCGGGGCAAATCATGGCAAGCCTCCTCCGCAACGTAGGCGCTCCAGCCACGAAACGGTCCGTGCGACCGGCCCGAGTGCAGTTGATGCGGCGGCAGCCAGACCGCATGGATCGCCGGCACGATCCACACGCCGTCTTCCACGCCGACGGACAGCAGCCCTTGCATCGACGCGAACAACTGTCCCCGCGAATGCCGGTGCGCCGCGGTGACCAGCTCCTCCTCCTGGCTGCCCTCGGCGACGAACACCACCGGGCCTTCCGAGGAATTGCTGGCATGGCGATTGATGGATATTTTGCCCATGGCCGCATTTTGACATTGAATGGCGTGGATGGCGTACAGCCGCCACAAAAATCGCATTAATCTGAGGGCTTGAACAAGCAAGGAGCCAGACCATGCGCGCAACCCGCGATTTACCAGAGACCACAGACAAGACAGCCGCCAGCGAGGGAACCGTCGATCTCGACGCACTGTACGCCCCGCCCTCCGAGATGATCCAGAAAGCGGTGCTGGACCACCTGGTCGATTTCCACCTGGAGTATCTGCACGCGGCGACGTTCTTCTGTCTGGCGACGGGCAGCGAACAAGGGCTGGACGCGTCGCCGCGCGGCGGCCCCGCCGGCTTCGTGCAGGCGCTCGACGCGCACACGGTGGCCTTTGCCGATTGGCCGGGCAACAACCGCATCGAATCGCTGCGCAACCTCCAGCAGGACGGTCGCCTGGGCATGCTGTTCATCTTCCCCGGACTGGAGATCTTCATGCGCATCAACGGCCGCGGCGAGCTATCGACCGATCCGGCATTGCTGGCGCGGCTGGCCGAAGGCGATCGGCTGCCGAAGACGGCAACCGTGGTCCGCATCAATCAAGTGCTGCTCCACTGCGGCAAGGCCGTCAACCGCGCCAAGCTATGGCGCACCGAGTCGCAACTGGCGCCGGCCGCATTACCGAGTGTGGGCAAGATCATCGCCGCGCTCGGCAAACGCGAGCATCCCCAAGCGTCGATGGACGACGCGCAGATCGAACAGATCAACCAGCACTACGAGCATTCGGTACGGCACGATCTGTACTAGCAGCCGCTACGATATCCATTTCGATATCGGGTAGACAACAAACTTCATTGGACCGCCGCGCGGTATCGGCCTACCGTCGGCGGACAAACCCGTTCCCGACGAGAGAATAACAATGAAGAGACTACTCACCGCTCTGAGCCTCGCGGCCGGCGCGCAGCTGTGCATGGCGGCGCCGCCCGCCCCCTCCCCCGCTCCGGTCAAACTGACGGTCGACGCGGCCAAGGTCCAGGGGCCGATGACGCCGATCTGGGCCTGGTTCGGTTACGACGAACCCAACTACACCACCGCGCCCAACGGCAAGAAGCTGCTCAGCGATATCGCCGCGCTGAGCCCGGTCCCGGTGTATGTGCGCGCGCACAACCTGATGACCTCGGGCGACGGCAGCTACGCGCTCAAATGGGGTTCGACCGACATGTACAGCGAGGACAAGGACGGCAAGCCGGTCTACAACTGGACCATCGTCGACCAGATCTTCGACACCTATATTGAGCGCGGCATGAAACCGCTGGCGCAGATCGGCTTCATGCCGCAAGCGCTGTCTCAGCGCCCGCATCCCTACCAGCACCAATGGAAGCCGGGCACGCGCTACGAGGAGATCATGACCGGCTGGGCCACGCCGCCCAACGACTACGACAAGTGGGCCGAGCTGATCTACCAGTGGGTCCGGCACAGCGTGGCGCGCTACGGGCAAAAAGAAGTTGAGAGCTGGTACTGGGAAGTGTGGAACGAGCCCGACGGCCACTACCTGATCGCATCGGACACCAAGCTGGAGTATTTCAAGATGTACGACTACGCGGCCGACGCCGTCAAGCGCGCGCTGCCGACGGCGCGCATGGGCGGACCGCACACGGCCGGCGCTGGAAGCTTCATGGACGCCTTCCTCGAGCACGTCCTGCGCGGCAAGAATTATGCGACCGGCAAGACCGGCTCGCCGCTCGACTTCGTGGCCTTCCACGCCAAGGGCTTGCCCAAGCTGGTCGACGGCGTGGTGCGCATGGGCATGGATACCCATTTCAAACGGCTCGACGAAGGCTTCGCGCTGGTCGAGAAATATCCCGAGCTCAAGGGCGTTCCGGTGATCATCGGCGAATCCGATCCGGAAGGCTGCGCCGCCTGCGGCATGCAGACCAACCCGGAAAACGCCTACCGCAACGGCACCCTGTATTCGAGCTATACGGCGGCCTCGATCGCGCGCGAGTTCGAGCTGGCCGCCAAGCGCGGCGTCAACCTGATCGGCGCCGTCAACTGGTCGTTCGAGTTCGAGGACCAGCCCTGGTTCGCCGGTTTCCGCGACCTCGCCACCAACGGCGTCAACAAACCGGTGCTGAACGTGTTCCGCATGTTCGGCATGATGCAAGGCGACCGGGTGGCGGTCGGCGGCGACCAGGCCTACGACGCGGCGCGCATCATGGCCGACGGCGTGCGCGGCCCGCGCACCGACATCAACGCACTGGCGACCCGGGATAAAAACAGCATCGCGGTGATGGTGTGGAACTACCACGACGACGACGTCATCGACGCCGGCGCGCCGGTGGAACTGCGCATCGCCGGCATCCCGGCCAAACAGGTGCAACTGCGCCACTTCCGGGTCGACGACAACACCAGCAACTCGTACACCGCATGGAAGCGCATGGGCGCGCCGGCCAATCCGACCAGGGCGCAAATTGCCGCGCTCCAGAAAGCCAGCGAACTGGCACAAGTGGGGGCCACGTCGACGCTCAAAACGCAAAACGGCAACGCGCTGGTGAAGATGCAACTGCCGCGCCAGGCGGTATCACTTGTCATCCTGAGCTACAAGTAAGACCGCCTCGATGGAAGTCATACACTGATTGGCGCCCGCCACCCCAACGCGCGGCGAGCGCCACGATTTTTTAGCCGCGCCTATACTGGTTTTGCAGCGCCATGCATCAATTGACGATCGTTATTATTGAAAGGAGCCAGCATGCAAACCACGTGGATTCTCGCCGCCAATGCGGGCAGGGCAAGGTTGTTTGCCGAGTCGGACCCGGCCAAGCCCTTGCAGGAAATCGAAGACATGATCAACCCGGCCGTGCGCTTACGCGTGCTGGAGACGGAGTCGGACAAAATAGGCCCCACCGCCGCCACTAACAGCGGCCACAACATCGGAGGCACCCAGGGCGTCGGCTTCGCGCACAACGGCAAGGTCGGCGCGCCCAACAAGGCCTACCAGCCCGCGCATACGCCGGCCGAGCAGGAGGCCGAGCAGTTCGCCAAAGATATTTCCAACTACCTGTTGAAAGCGCATCAGGAAGGCCGCTTCGACCAACTGGTCGTGTCCGCCTCACCGCAGTTTCTCGGGGCGCTGCGGTCCTTTATGGACCCGCACGTCAAGGCGCTGATCAAGAACGAGTTCCACAAGGACTACACCCATTCGACCGCACACCAGCTGCGCGAGCAACTGCAAGCACAGCAGGCCAGCGCGGGATGAGTACGCGGCCGGCGCCGACCGTGGCGGCGGCCCGGCTTGCGGCCGCCGCCATCGTAACAAGTCAGCCCACCACTGCACCGCCTAATTCGCGATCACGAACGGCCACCCATCGGCCGTGAAGCCGAGCGGGTTGATGCCCAGCGTGGCCGCGCCGCCGTTGTTGCCATCGTAATAGTGATAAACGAACGTTGGCCGGTTGTTGTTGCCCGCATCGGTGAACACGCTGCCGCCGCCCGGGCCGATCACATTGCCATGGGTGCTGAGCAGGATCGTGCCGCCGCCGGAGGTCAGCGGCACGCCGCCGCGGTCCACATACGGCCCGGTCACGCTGGTCGAGCGGCCGACGATCGTACGGTACGGCGAGTCAGCCCTGCAGCAGGGATTGATCGGCGCGAAGAAATAGTAATAGCCGTTGTAGTAATAGATGAACGGTCCCTCGACGGCCGACGTCGGCGAGCCGCGCCGCGCGATCGTATAGACGGTGGTGTTGGTGGTCGATTGCAGGCCGGTGGCCGGATTCAGTTGCATCAGATGCAGGCCGTCGGTCCACGAGCCCCACGTCATCCACCAGTTGCCGCTGGCGTCGCGGAACGGCGCCGGATCGATCGCGTTGTCGGTGGTCTTCTTGAAACCGGCCGGCGGCGTGTCGTTGCTGGTCCAGGACCGGGTGACGACGCCCTTGTCGGTCCATGGTCCTTGCGGCGCGGAACTGGTGGCGACGCCGATCAGCGCCTTGGCCTCCGTGCTCGGCAAGTACGGGATCGAGTAGTACTGGTAATAGGTGCCGTTCACCACCATCAGGCTGGGCGCCCAGATGTCCGTGTTGGCGCCGTTGTTCCATCCCTTCGGCGTCTGCAGGCCGCTCCATGAAGGGAAATCCGGCCCGATCGACGGGCACGTCGCATAGCCGCCCTTTTGCGCCGTGGTGCAGTTGGTGTACGGCGTGAAGGTGTTGAGGTCGGTCGAAGTGGCCAGGGTCTGGTGGCTGCCGTAGAGCCAGTAAGTCCCGCCCGAATCCCTCAGCATGTAGGGATCATGGACGAAACGGCCGTTGCCGCTGACGGCGCGCGGCAGCGGGTACGGACGCACCTGCGTGTTCACCAGTTGCCATTCCTGGCAGGCGCAGCCGGTCAAGCCCCATTGGTCGATGGTGGCGGTGTTCAGGTTACTGGCCTGGAACACCTCCAGATACTTGCCGCTGTTGACGTTCTGGATCAGGAAGTTGCCGCTGGCGGCCTGAGTGACGGTCCACAAGTGATCGCGCGTGCCGCTGTCGGCCCACTGGACGATTTGCGCGCCGTCCGCCGTCGAGGCGCTGGATACCCCCAGCACCTGGTGCGTCAGCATGTTCTCGATGTTGTATTCGCCATTGCCCATCGGCATAAAGTGCCACAGGTGGTCGGTGGTGCCGTTGTCGGCCCACTGGACCACTTTGGCGCCGGCGGCCTGGCTGGCGCCGTCGATGCCCAGCACCAGCCCGCTGGCGGCGTTCTTGATCTTGTATTGCACGCTGGTGTTCATCGTGATCGCGGCGTGCGCGGAAAAGGCGGAGCCGGCCAAGCAGGCCAGCATCGCCAACCATAGAAGTATGCGTTTCATTATTGTCTCCAAGGATAGTGATCAGGTCGTCCGGAGCAATGCATGAACCGTTCTTATCGGGAGGACCCCGGCTCCGAACCGCGTGTGTCGATTTATTATTATTGCCAGCCCATGCTACTGGGCGCCCGCCTATCCCTCCAATCACATTTTTTCCGGCGCCGATACGGGTTTCGGTATGCGCGCCGCCGCCGCGCAGCGTCCAAGCGCCCGTATTACTCAGCAGCTGAAAACGCGTTTCACATCGCGGGATCGCGCCGCAATCAGCGCCGACACAGCCATATCATTTTTTGAAAGTTGGTTTCACATGCCAAAATTCATAAATCAAGTCATTGAAATTAAACGGATAAATTTATGTCCTATGTCTTATATAAGACCTTGATGCAACGCACCAAAATACCCTACTATTTAGTCATGGAGTTCGCCATTGAAAACCCAGCGGAACTCGACGATTTCCCTAACGCGCTTTTTTCTTTCAGGAGATTCACATGTCCCAATACCAAGACGACATCAAGGCAGTTGCCGGTTTAAAAGAACAACAAGGCAGCGCCTGGAACGCGATCAACCCCGAGTCGGCCGCCCGCATGCGCGCGCAGAACAAGTTCAAGACCGGCCTGGACATCGCTAAATACACCGCCAAGATCATGCGCGCCGACATGGCCGCCTACGACGCCGACTCGTCCAAGTACACCCAGTCGCTCGGTTGCTGGCACGGTTTCATCGGCCAGCAGAAGATGATCTCGATCAAGAAGCACTTCAACAGCACCGACCGCCGCTACCTCTACCTGTCGGGCTGGATGGTCGCCGCGCTGCGCTCCGAGTTCGGCCCGCTGCCGGACCAGTCGATGCACGAGAAAACCGCCGTCACCGCGCTGATCAAGGAGCTCTACACCTTCCTGCGCCAGGCCGATGCCCGCGAGCTGGGCGGCCTGTTCCGTGAACTGGACGCCGCCGAAGGTTCGGCCAAGGCCGCCATCCAGGAGAAAATCGACAACCACATCACCCACGTGGTGCCGATCATCGCCGACATCGACGCCGGCTTCGGCAACGCCGAGGCGACCTACCTGCTGGCCAAGCAATTCATCGAGGCGGGCGCCTGCTGCATCCAGATCGAAAACCAGGTGTCCGACGAGAAGCAATGCGGCCACCAGGACGGCAAGGTCACCGTGCCGCACGAGGACTTCCTGGCCAAGATCCGCGCCATCCGCTACGCCTTCCTGGAACTGGGCGTGGACGACGGCGTCATCGTCGCCCGCACCGACTCGCTCGGCGCCGGCCTGACCAAGCAGATCGCCGTGACCGCCAAGCCGGGCGACCTGGGCGACCAGTACAACGCCTTCCTCGACTGCGAGGAAGTGTCGGCCGACGCGCTGGGCAACGGCGACGTCATCATCAAGCGCGACGGCAAGTTGCTGCGTCCGAAGCGCCTGCCGAGCAACCTGTTCCAGTTCCGCGCCGGCACCGGCGAGGCGCGCTGCGTGCTCGACTGCATCACCTCGCTGCAGAACGGCGCCGACCTGCTGTGGATCGAAACCGAAAAACCGCACATCTCGCAGATCGGCGGCATGGTCAGCGAAATCCGCAAGGTCATCCCTAACGCCAAGCTGGTCTACAACAACAGCCCGTCGTTCAACTGGACCCTGAACTTCCGCCAGCAGGTGTACGACGCGATGAAGGAAGCGGGCAAGGATGTGTCGTCCTACGAGCGCAGCAAGCTGATGAGCGTGGAATACGACCAGAGCGAACTGGCGATCACCGCCGACGAAAAGATCCGCACCTTCCAGGCCGACGCGGCCCGCGAAGCCGGCATCTTCCACCACCTGATCACCTTGCCGACCTACCACACCGCCGCGCTGTCGACCGACAACCTGGCCAAGGAGTACTTCGGCGAGCAAGGCATGCTGGGCTACGTGGCCGGCGTGCAGCGCAAGGAAATCCGCCAGGGCATCGCCTGCGTCAAGCACCAGAACATGTCCGGCTCGGATATCGGCGACGACCACAAGGATTACTTCAGTGGCGAAGCGGCATTGAAGGCCGCCGGTAAAGACAACACCATGAACCAGTTCTAAGATCCACAAGATCCAATGACTACCTCAAAAGCTCGCTACGGCGGGCTTTTTTTTTCGCCGGGATGGCGGATAATCGGCAAGCGACCAGCAACCCCAACCAAGGAGCACATCATGGCACGCCACCGTTTCGATGACGCATGGGCCGCTTCGATATGGAGAAAAGTCCCGAGGCCGTCGAGGCGCTGGTGGACGAGTTTTTGGCGCGCGACTACACCAATCCGCTGGCGGAAGCGGAAGTCAAAGGCGGCCGCTTCGACTTCCTGAAGTGCATGGACCTGTACCACAGCAAGGCGCTCGACAAGCTGGTCAAGCGCCTGGTGATCCATCCGCAGCGCAGCTATCGGCAGGAAAGCCGCGCCCGCCGCTAGCGCGCATGCTGCTTTAAAACTCTTCCCACTCGTCGTTCTTGCCGGCCGTGGAGGCTGCGGGAATCTTCCTGGCCGGCGCGCCGATGCGTGCGGGCGTACGCGGCGCCGCCGCAGCGACTCGGCGCGCCGGCGCGGCCCGGACGGCGGGCGCCTTGGCCGGGCGCGCGAGGGCCGGAACCGCCGGTCCCGCCGCGCTCGCCGCCAGCTTGAACACGCTGACCACGTCGGCCAGCCGCGCCGCCTGCTCCTGCATCGCCTCCGACGCGGCGGCCGCCTCCTCCACCAGCGCGGCGTTTTGCTGCGTCACGTCGTCCATCTGCACGATCGCCTGGTTGATCTGCTCGATGCCGGAGGTCTGCTCGGCGCTGGCCGATGTGATCTCGGCCATGATGTCGGTGACGCGCCGCACGCTCTCGACCAGTTCGGTCATGGTGCCGCCGGCCTGGCGCACCAGCGCGCTGCCGGCGCTGACCTTCAGGCTCGAATCGTCGATCAGCGCCTTGATCTCCTTGGCCGCGCCCGCCGAGCGCTGCGCCAGGTTGCGCACCTCGGTGGCGACCACGGCAAAGCCGCGCCCCTGCTCGCCGGCACGGGCGGCCTCGACGGCGGCGTTCAGCGCCAGGATGTTGGTCTGGAAGGCGATGCCGTCGATGACGCCGATGATGTCGGAGATCTTGCTCGACGAATTGTCGATCTCGCCCATGGTGTCGACCACCTGGCCGATGACGTCGCCGCCGCGGCGGGCCACCGTCGATGCCGCCTCGGCCAGGGCGTTGGCCTGGCGCGCGTTGTCGGCGTTTTGCTTGACGGTCGAGGTCAACTCTTCCATCGACGATGCCGTCTCCTCCAGCGAGCTGGCCTGCTGCTCGGTGCGCGACGACAGGTCCTGGCTGCCGGCGGCGACCTGGGCCGAGGCCGAGGCGATGGTTTCCGTACCGCTGCGCACCGTGCTGACGGTCTCGACCAGGCTGTCGTTCATGGCCTTGAGCGCCTGCAGCAACTGGCCCAGCTCGTCGCGACGGTCGACCTCGATACGGCTGGTGAGGTCACCGGCGGCAACGGTGTTGGCCACGTGCAGCGCCTGCGCCACCGGGCGCGTGATCGAGACGGTGATCACATAGCCGAGCCAGCCGGCCAGTGCCAGGATCCCGACGCCCAGGGCGATCATGATGTTGCGCGTGCTCACATAGGCCGCCTGGGCGTCGGTCGCCACCTGCCTGGCCGATTGCGATTGCACCGCGATCTGGTCGGCAATCGCTTTCTTGTAGGCGCCCAGAACCGGCCTGAGCTGGTCCGACAGATACGCGCGCGACTCCTCGTGTTTGTTATCGGCAATCAGTTTGAGCAAATCGTCCTGGCCCTTGACGTACTTGGCGTTCGATTCGACCATCGTGGCCAGCACCGTGCGCGCCTGCGGCAGGCGCAGCGTGCGGTCCAGCTTGTCGAGGTTTTTCTGCGACTCCTGGCGCAGCGTCGCGATGCGCTCGGCCTGGCCCTGGCGGTCGGCCGCCACGTCGGTGAGCATCATGTTGCGCAGGGAAATGGCGATATTGCTGATGTTTTGATCGAGCGCGTTGGCCGTTTCGATCTTGGGCATCCGGTCGTTGGCGATCAGATCGGTGGTGTCGTTGACCTGGCTGAGCACCTTCAACCCGAAGACGGTCACCACCGCCAGCATCAAACAGATGGCGCCGAAGGCCAGCGCGAGCCGCTTGCCGATGTTGAGATTCGAGATTTTCATGAGTCACCTTGCGGAATTATGGACGTGGTCGGCGAAGATTTGTATTTCGGTACAGCAAGATACTATGTCCAATTTGGTGCATTTCCGATGGCTAAACGTTAAAGGCGCCGTGATTTTGTAAACTTTCGCACCGTTATGGTTCGAAAATACAACAATCACCGCGCCGTTCCGGGCTGCACGTTGAATTGCTGGATGGCCTTGATGTGCCGCATCGGCGGCGCGCCGAACATGCGGCGGTATTCGCGGCTGAACTGGGTGGGGCTTTCATAGCCGACGCGGAAGGCGGCGGTGGCCGCATCGGCCGCCTCGCTGAGCATCAACTCGCGCGCATGATGCAGGCGCAAGTGTTTTTGATACTGGAGCGGGCTCATCGCGGTCATGGCGCGGAAGTGGTGGTGCAACGTCGACACGCCCATGCGCGCGATCTCGGCCAGTTGCTCGACGCGCAGCGGCGCCATGTAATTTTCCTTGAGCCAGGCAATCGTCGCCGCCACCCGGTTGGTCTGCGTGCCCGACAGCGCGATGCGCCGCAGATAGGCGCCCTGCTCCCCGCTCAGCAGCCGGTACAGGATCTCCTCGTGGATATGCATGGCGAGAAAGGGGATATCGCGCGGCGTGTCCATCAGCCCGATCAGGCGCGCCAGCGCGTCGAACAGCCCGCTGGTGGCCGTCCCTACCGCGATGGCCATCTCCCCGCGCTGGGGCTCGTCGGCGCGCACATCGTGCTGCACGATGATGCGGCGCAGGCATTCCAGGTCCAGCCGCAGCAAGGCCGCGTAGTAGGGCTCGGCGTCGCTGGCGTCGAGAATCTGCACCGTCGTCGGCAGATCGATCGCCGTCAGCAGGAAGTTCGATTCGTCATAGTCCAGGACCGCCGCGCCGACCACCACCCGCTTGCGGCCACGAATGATCAAGGACACGCTGGGTTCATAGATGCTCGAAAACGGCGCCGACGGTTCGGTCAGGCGATACAGGGTCAGGCCAGGAATGCCGGTCTCCAACACTGAAGAGCACCAGTCCAGGCGCTCGCAATCGGCCAAGATGCGCTGTCGCACGGGCAAAGTGTGCTCGCTGGCCGGCCGGTCTTTCAACTCTGATGCTTTCACAGGCGCTCCCGAAATCTCACCCTGCCAGTCTAGCCGTTCGCGCGTGGATTTCACCAGCACATTACTTCACGGCGACAGGATTGGGCAAGAGTTGGACAGGATCGAGCTAGCGCATCGGCTATTTTTCCATCGGGGGAAACACCGAGAAGTCGGGCAGCGGATGGCGTTTGAGTTCAGCCTCGTTACCGATCCGCATCACCGACGCGTTGGTGCCATCGTAGGCGGGCCAGGCCGGCAAATCTTTGCCCTCCGGGCTGCCGGTGGCGGCGAAATTGACCCAGGTCCGGGCCAGCCGCCCGGCCAGCTCGCGGTCCGACGCCGTCCACCTACGACCATCCTTGTCGAGATTGTCGAACACGTACGGGATCTCGGCCCCATGCCCGGCGCCGCAGCCATAACCGCACGGCGTCGACGGCTCGGCCGGCTGGTGCGCAAAATAGTAGGCATACGATTTGGAACGGGCATGTCGCGCGTGCAAATCGGCCCAGGACAGGATGCCCCATGCCCACCAGTCGTTGGTCAGCTGATCGATCGACGCTTTCGCCTGTGCGTCGGTGGCCCCGCGATAACGGGCCAGCAATGTTGCCGACGGTGCGTAGCCGAGCAAGGTCGTGACCAGCTCGCGGTGCCTGGCGGCAGTGAACTCGGCGGTGTCCAGGATCTCAGGCGCCAGGTCCTTGCCCTCCTCCGCATTCCAGCCGACCAGCAGCGGGACGTCGTTGTGGCGGCGCTGGCGGTAGCTGGTGATCAAATCTTCGCGCAACACGTAGCCGTCGACAATCGCCCGCGCCGACCAGGCCGGCTTCTGCAATTGGGCGACGCCCATCGTCCGCAGCCGTGCCAGGTTGGTCGCGCCGAGGCCCTTTGCGAAGGCCAGTCCTTCGGCTTCTGCGCCGCGGCGGTCCAAGCGGGCCTGGTCGTCCGCGTTGAGCGGCAAGGCGTAGCCGCTTTCGGCGACGGCGCTGTGGAACAAGCCTTTGGCCAGTGGCGAGCCGATCAGCACGCCAACCGACGTACCGCCGGCCGACTCGCCGGCGATCATCACGCGGTTCGGATCGCCACCGAAGGCGGCGATATTGCTTTTGACCCAGCGCAGCGCCGCGATCTGGTCTTGCAAGCCCTGGTTGCCGGAGGCGCGCGCCGGCGACTCGGCCGACAGTTCCGGGTGAGAGAAGAAGCCGAAGATGCCGAGGCGGTAGTTCAGCGTCACGACGATGGCGCCGTGCCGGGCCAGGTTGGCGCCGTCGAAGCCGGCTTGCGCGGCGGTACCGCCGTAGTAGCCGCCGCCGTAGATCCACACGATCACCGGCAGCTTGTCGGCCTTCTCCGGCGCCCAGACGTTGAGGTACAGGCAGTCCTCGCTTTTCGGGTGGGTCACCCACACGGCGGTCTGCGCGCACGCGGCGGCAAAGCGGTCGGCCTGCTTGACGCCCTTCCACGGCACCACCGCCTGCGGCGACCGCCAGCGCAGCGCGCCGACCGGCGGCGCGGCAAATGGCACGCCCAGGTAAGTGCGCATCGCGCCGGCGCGGGTGCCGGCGATCTGGCCTCCGGTAACGTTGACGGTGGCGGTCGGCCCGGCGTGATCGGCCGCAACAGCCGTGCCGGCCGCCAGGCCCCCGAGGTGCAACGCGACCAGGGTGGCCGCACGTAAAAGTCTCATTATTATATTCTCCGATAATGGTCGGAATGCTACTCGCTTTATTGCTTGGCAATAGTGTGAATTTGCGCAGCACCGTTTTCGAAATTCACCAGCGGCTTGCCGCAAAAAAACGCGCCGGGGACCGAAGTCCGCGACGCGCAAATGAAATCGCCCCCTTGCGGCGACTACTACATCGTTACATCTTCCAGCGCAGGCCAACCGCGACCGAACGTCCGATCTGCAGCGTACCGAAACTGGTCGTCTGCGGATTACCCGCACTGCCGAAGTGGTAATACTGCTGCTGCATTTCGTTGGTCAGGTTGACACCGCTGATATCGACCGACATGTTGTCGTTGATCTTGTACGACACTTGCATGTCCACACTCTTTTCCGGACGACGCCAGATACCGAGCGGATTGGCAAACTGGGCGGCTTCGTTGGTGGACAGGAAGGCGGAGCGCCACACATACGACAAGCGCGCGCTGACCGGGCCCTTTTCGTAAGCCAACGTGGCATTGTAGGACCTGTTGGACACGCCGAAGAACGGTGTCTTGAGCTGGGCGACGATGTCGCCGGCATCATTGACTTCGGGCACGTTCTGCGACGACGTCAGTTTCGTAAAGCTGCCCTGGAACCCCAGGCCGTCCAGCACGCTAGGCAGCCATTTCGGGAAGTAGACCAGCCCGAGCTCGACGCCACTGATCGTGCCGTCGGAAGCGTTGACCGGCGAATTGATGACGTAGTCATAGCCATTCGTATGGTCGCCGCCCGAAGTCGAGTTGCGGAACGGGTCGTTGGCCGGATCGACGTGCACCCTGCGGCGCAAGTCGACCACCAGGCCTTCGATCTTGCGCTTGAACGCAGTACCGTAGAGCGCGCTGTCCTTCTGGAAATACCACTCGGCCGTCAGATCCAGGTTCTTCGAGCGCGTCGGTTCCAGGTCCGGATTGCCGCCGCTGCCATTGCCATAACCCACCCGGGTGACGTCGTCGCCGAGTTGCAGGACAGGATTCAAACTACCGAAGTTCGGGCGGCGCAGGGTTTGACCGTAGTTGGCGCGCAGCACGACGTCCTTGGCTGCATCGTAAATCAAGGTCGCGCTGGGCAGGAATTTGCTGGTCGACTTGCTGGCACTGGACGGCGTGACCGCCTTGGTGGTGGCGTCGACCTTGTAGAAGGTCATGTCGGTATCGACCTTGACGTAGCGCATACCGAAATTGCCGCGCAGGCGATTGCCAAACAGCTCGTTTTGGGTATTCCCCATCAGGAACAGGTTGCTGGTCTTTTCATCGACCTGGAAGGTCTTTTGCAGCCTTAGTTGGTCCGTTGTCAGGAAGTTCGCGTCGGTCGAGCTGAACATCTTGCGCCAGTCGTCGATATGGTCGCGGATGTAGTAGGCGTTGGGCTCGACCCATGCGCGCGGAACGTTCGAGATGTCCGTGCCGAAGTTCGAGTTGGTGGAGGAATACTCCGGACCCAGCGAGGCAAGGTTGCGGTTCAAGGTGCCCGACTGGTTGCGGTTGGCCTCCGACGCCTTGCGCTCGTCGAGGCGGGCGCCGAAGTGGATCGTCTGCAGCGGGCCCCAGTCGGCATCGTAGACGCCCGACAGATTGGCCGTCGCCGCGCTGCCCTTGTTGCGGTTGGCGGTATCGTAGAACTGCGCGACATTCCACTTGGTCGGGTCGGTCAGGTCGGCATTGTTGTTGTTGAAACCGAACGCCGTGTTGCCGCCGCCGGCATTGAAGTCGACGTTGATGGAGGGTGCGACGCGATCGATCCGGGTGGCGGTGAATTCCGAGTGGAAGCTGCTCGATTGGTAGGACAGATCGCCGTCCAGCCTCAGCCTGTCGCCGATATCCCACTTGCCGTTCAGGGCATACACGCGGGAATCGGTCGCCGAGGTGGTGTAGTCGCCGCTGTTGAAGCCGTAGACGTTATTGACATTGCGGCTCTTGATGATGTTCGTTCCCGGGAACGTCGTAATCGTCCCCGCAGGGTTGCTGCCGAGATCGCCCCACCAGTCGACAAAGCTGAACAGCAACTGGTTGAAGGCCTTGTCGCGATAACCGCTGTACATCGATTCGAAGGTGTAGACCGAACTGCTGTTCGGCTTCCACTGCAAGGCGAGATTGGCGGCCGGACGCTCGCGCTTGCCCTGCAGGTCGCTCTGGAAAACGGCGTCGCGCGCCAGGTAGTAAGGAAAGGCTTTGCCGTTGAAATCGAGCGTTGAACCGGCTGCCGTCGGCAAGCCGGTACGGGTGCCCGGCGTCCAGATGCTGGTGTCGGTGATGCGCTGCAAGGGCGTGTAACCGGCGGGGACTTCGGCGGCGTTGGGGCTGGTAAACGGCACCATCGCGCCCGGCGTCACGCTTTCATTACGGTACTTGGTCCGGCTGGCCGATAGATTGACCAGGGCGCCGACTTCGCCGATGCCGGTTTCCCAGCGGTTGCTGAACAAGGCGCTGACCTGGGGGTTGTATTTTTTCGCGGGATCGAGATAGGTCTCACGCGCCAAAAGCGACACTTTCGGCCCCTTGAAATCGAACGGCCGCAGCGACTTGACGTCAACCTGGCCGGCGATGCCGATCTCCAACTGGCTGGCGTCGCGCGTCTTGTAGACGTCGATCTGGCGCACCAGGTTCGAGGGAATGTCCTGCAGCGCGACCTGCGTGCCGGACGCGGTAAAAATAGTGCGGCCGTTCCAGGTGGTTTGGACGTCGGGCAGGCCACGGATGGACAAGGTGCCGACTTCGCCGCCCGAGCGGTTGGTGACCTGGATCCCCGTCACGCGCTGCAGCGCTTCGACGACGTTGTTATCAGGCAGCTTGCCGATGTCTTCGGCAACGATCGATTCCACGACCTGGTCGTTGGTGCGCTTGATCGCCAGGCTCTTGATCAGCGATGCCTTGACGCCGGTCACGACAACGGTGTCGATCGGCGCAGCCTGTTCGGCGGCCGCTTGTGCCCAGACCGAGGCGCTGGTCAGGATGCCGGCGCCGGCCAGGACCGCGACCGACAGCTTGATTTTCAGGTGGTGTGGGGATACCGCGCGGCTCCCGGTGGCAGGTACGCTCATGTCTGTCTCTCCGTAGTTATAGTTTTTTAGTGTGCGTGCACGAATTCTTGTGCTGCGAAACTATCTTAGGGACGGGACAACCAGCAAACCAATCAAATTTTTCCGGGTTGTGATATCGAAACCGTTATGACGGCCGCGCAAAAGTCACAATATTGATCCACGGCGTGGAGAGGCCGAACGGGGCCGCGCGGGGCGTGGCGGCTTGAAAAGCGACGTAATCGATGCAAGCCGCATGGACGGGCAAGGCTATCCTTGCGAAGAGCTCGCCAAGCGCCTGCGGACAACAAAAAAACCACGGGCGCCGCGTCAAAGCGTTGCGCCAATGACACGCCACGCCGGGCCCGCCCGCCGCTAGTCGGTCTTGCGCGACGCCAGCCGCGCCCGCAACTCCTTGATCTCGGCGGCGTAACTGTCGCGCGCCGTGACCGCGCCGACCAGCTCCATCTCGGCTTTGAGCCGGGCGTCGGACAACGCGGCGGCGGCCGCCACGTTGCGCTCGATCTGCGCGCGCAGGTCGGCCAGCTGGCTGTCCTTGCCCTCGATGGCCAACTGGTCCTTCGCCTTGCCCACCAGCGCGTCGGTGGCGATGTGGCGCGCGTTGCGCAGCTCGGCCTGCAACTGGTCGATCTCCTCGCCGCGCTCGACCAGCGTGGCCAGCGCCTCGTCGCGCGCCGCCGTCAGGTTGGCGATCTGGGCCAGCAGCTCCTCGCGCTCGGCCTCGAACTGCTCGCCGGACTTGAGCAGGACTTCCATATCCTCCTCGGACTGGGCCAGCGCGTCGCGCGCGCCGACGCCGGCCTCCTCGGCCAGCTGCTGCGCCCACTTGCCCAGCGCGATGGCGATCGGCTCCGGGATATCGAGCTTGGGCGCCTCGGCCGGCTTGGCGTTGCGGGCGCGCCACGCCGTCAGATGCTTGTGCACGGCGTTGACGGAGGCCCCGTCCAGCGCCGCGCTGACCGCCTCGATTGTCACCCGCTGGCCGTCGCGCTGTATCCCATCGGCCGCGGAGGCGACCTGTTCGGCTGTGACTTCTTGACGTGACATTGCGGGCTCCAGGGAAATTTAACAAATACGATCCCCACAAGATACAGATGTTGTTACGCGGCGGCAAGAGTATTCCGGAGAACGTGCGCGCCGCATACACCGTTGCTTAGTTGGTCACCACCTTGATTTGCTTGACGTCCAGGGTCGATTCGCCGAACGTTTCCTTGTCGAATTCACCGGTCAGCTCCACCAGGGTGTTCTGGTCGATCTTGGCGCCGTCCGGGAAGCGCTTGGCGTCGATCTCGACCGTCATCTTGCCGCTCTGGTCGGCGAACTCGTATTCCTCGCCGCCCTTGTGGTTGACCAGCTTGCCCTTGAGCTTGGCGTACTGGTCGTCCTTGCCCTTGGCCAGCAGATCCTTGGCGGTCATCAGCTGCACGGTCGACGGCCCGGAGTAGCCGGCCGGCGCGGCGTTGGAAGACGGTCCGGTGTAGCCGCCCGACTGCGCGACGGCAACGGCCGAACCGGCCAGCAAAGCGGTGACGAAGGAGAGTTGGAGTATGCGTTTCATGGTGTTGTCCTTTGTGGTGGTAAGTCGTTATCGGGACCTGCTGTTCGCTGCAGGCACAGACGCATTACACCGATTGGACATTAACCGTATCTTAAAGAACACACCGGCCCACCTTAGCGGGACGGCAGCTTCAGCGTGACACCCAAGCCCCGGCCGTCGAGGCCTGTGCCGAAGACGATATCGATCCCGTGCAAATCGGCGATGCGTTTGACGATCGACAAACCCAGTCCGCTGCCGCCCCGCCCCTGCCCCAGCACGCGGAAGAACCGCTCCGTCAGCCGCTGCCGGCTCGCATCGTCGACGCCGGGGCCGTCGTCGCGCACGACGATGCGGCCGCTGCCGGCGATGCGGTCCGCCGCGATCTCGACCCGGCTGCCGGCCGGGCAATAGCGCAGCGCATTGTCGATCAGGTTGCGCAGCATGATCTCCAGCATCTGCGGGTTGGCGTCCACCTGATCCAGCTCGCAGCGTGCGGCCAGGGTGATGCCGCGCTGTTCGGCCACGCCCGCATGCTCGTCGAGCAAGCGCTCGAACAGCGGCGCCAACGCCACCGGCTGGCGCACCAGTTGTTCGCGCGCCAGCGGATCGAGTCGCGCCAGCGCCAGCAGGCTGTCGACCAGCCCGGTCATGCGCGCGATATCCTGGCGCAGCTTCTGGAACGACGCGGCCAGCTCCGGATGCTGCCGCTGCAGCAACTGCACGTGCATGTGCAGCCCGGCCAGCGGCGTGCGCAGCTCGTGCGCGGCATCGGCGGTGAAGCGGCGCTCGGCTTGCAGCGCCGCGTCAAGGCGGCCCAGCACGCCGTTCAGCGCCAGCACGATCGGCAACAGCTCGCGCGGCTGACCGGCGCTCGGCACCAGCGCCAGATCGTCGGGCGTCTTGGCCGCGATGGCCGACGCGGTGCGGTGCAAGGGCTTGAGCACGCGCCCGGTCAAGACCCAGCACACCAGCGCCAGCAGCGCCAGGAAACCCAGCACCGGCAACCACAGCGACTCGGCAAGTTCCTCCAGGATATCGAAGCGCTTCTTGTATTTCTGCCCGACCTGCACCTCGAAGCGGCGCGCGTCGTCGCGCACCAGGAACACGCGCCAGCGGCGCTCGTCGACCTCGGGATCGGCAAAGCCGTGGCTGTCGTCGAAGCCGGTGACAAACGGCCGCGCCGGCGCCCCGCTGGTGCGCTGGATGACCCGGCCGTCGACGACGATCTGGTATTGCATGTCGACCTTGCGGCCGTTGGCGCCACCGGGCCGCGCCGACGCCAGCAAGCCGCGCTCGTTCCACTCGGTGGTGGCGGCCATGATCATGTAGCCGGACTCCTCCAGCGCGTCGTCGAACACCTCGTTGGTCTCGTGCCATGCGATGACGGTCACGATGCCCAGGCTGGCCAGCCACAGCACGGTGCTGGCCGCGACGATCACCGCCAGCAGGCGCCGCCGCAGCGACCACGGCGTGCGGTGCGCATCGGCCGGTTTAGTCGTCATTGTTTTTCAGCCGGTAGCCGAGGCCGCGCACGGTGACGATGCTGTCGGCGCCCAGTTTCTTGCGCAGGTTGTGGATGTACACCTCGATGGCGTTGCTTTCCACCTCGTCGCCCCAGCCGTAGAGGGTTTCCTCGATCTGGGCACGGGTGACAATGCTGTTCTTGCGCAGCAGCAGCGCGTACAGCACATGGTATTCGCGCGCGGTCAGCGCCACCGGCTGGCCGCCCAGGCTGGCCTGCTTGGTGTCGAGGTTGAGCGCGATGCCGGCGTGCACCAGATCATTGCTCACCTGATCGGCGCCGCGCCGCACCGCCGCCCGGATGCGCGCCGACATTTCCTCCAGCTCGAACGGCTTGACCAGGTAATCGTCGGCGCCAAGGTCCAGCCCCTCGACCCGGTCAGCCAGCGCGTTGAAGGCGGTGATCAGGATGACCGGCACGGCGTTGCCGGCGGCGCGCAGCTCGGCCAGCAAGGCGTCGCCAGACAGGCCGGGCAAGCCACGGTCGAGCAGCACGCAATCGTAGCGGTGGGTCATCAGCGCGGTCTGGGCCGAATCGCCGCGTTGGACCCAATCGACCGCGTGCTGGTCCAGCCGCAGCCAGGCGAGGATGGTTTCGCCCAGGGAGGTGTCGTCTTCGACTAACAGAATGCGCATAAGGGGACTCGGGCAGGAAATTGCCGCCAGTATGGCGGAAAAACGCTGTCGAGTTTGGCCCGGCAAGATGAAACGAATCTTAAAGCATGTCGTTTCTCCTCAATACGAGACGACCCCGCACGGAACCGTTGTTAGCACTGCGACGGGCAAATCGAAGGCGACAGGTTGTTACCTCTTTTAGGAATGAGTCTAATCCCGTCTAATTGAAGCCCTCCGAGTCTAATGGAGACTGAACTACGGTGGCCCGGGTCTAAAACAGGCCATGAAATCGGCAAGAGAATCTAATTTGATCTAGCCCGTCGATACAAAAATCTAAAACGAACGATATTTTTATTCCATGCTCTAATTTTTAGACCATTTTCGAAGGGGCTAATCATGGAATTTGAAGCGAAGCAAGCGATATACATCCCAGTGATTGATTACTTGAATCTAGAATTCTTTTTGATGGATACCCGTCCCGGCGTCAAGCCCGGTCCTTTTGTGGTTGAACTTGTGAAGCGCTGGCTGGCGACTGAAACTGCGCGACTAGCCCTGCGGAACGGGCAAGCGATACGCGGTTTTCAATGGAAAAATGTCTTCTTGCCGGAAGGGACGACGCTACGAACCAGCCATTGCGACGTCGTCGAATTCGCTAAAGTAGTGGGCGATCGGATCGTTTCCGAAGACGATATGTGGTTGACTCCATCCATGTTCGCCAACCGACACGCAAAAGGACGCAATGCCTGGCGCTTTGTATGGCTGCGCTTTCCCGGCAACGACCACTGGGTCCGTGCCGCAAATTACAGAAGGCATTCCGAGGATGTGGCACAAAGGCGGTCTAAAACGATGGTGGCGGCGGTCTAATGCGGTCCATTCCAACAAGGCGGTCGTCTAATCGCGTCCAGAGCTTTCAATGCAAAGACGATTTCGGTCTAATGAAGCGGACCCCGCAAGTTTTTTTGGACGCGATTAGACCGAACGAGTGCGACTTCGACCGAATTAGACTGCGTGCGCGAAGGCCCCCGGGGAGGCCCCCGGGCGAGGGCCCGGAATACCTTGTTAAAACGGCCTACTCGGAGGCGCTGTCCTCGCTCCACTTCTCAAGATTTAAGTTCGGATCCGCCTAGCGACCACCGGTCCCACAAGATCGACCATTCGTCGGATCAGCGTCGCCGAGGCGGCGGCAACAGCGTACGCTGCCCTCATCATTCAAACCAGGGAGCTCAGATGAAATTACCGACCGTCACCGCTTATGTGCTTACCTCGCTGCTTGCCACCGTTCTCGCCTCGCCCGTTATGGCCGCCGAACAGCCCGACCTGCGCGCCGAGATCCTGGCGGCGGACGCCCGCCTGTTCGGCGCCATCGACCAGCGCGATATCGCGGCCATGAAACAAGGCTTCAGCCCCCGGCTGGAGTTCTATCACGACCGCACCGGCTTGACGGGCTACGCCGACAACATCCGCATCTTCGAAAACAAATTCAAGGAACCGGGCACGTTGCGCCGCGAGGCGATGAACGACACGGCCGAGGTTTTCCCCGCTGGCCCGCACCGGGCGATGCACATCGGCAGCCACCGCTTCTGCTCAGCGGAGGCGCCCGGCGCGAAGGAAGGCTGCGGCGTCTACCGCTTCTCGATGGTCTGGGAAAAAGAAGCAGGCACCTGGAAACTGCTGCGCGTGCTGAGCTACGCCCACTGACCAAAAGCATACTAGATTGAACCGCTAGTGAACCGCATAATTCCGCGCACAGTACGACAACAAGCGGACAACATTGATATTCAGCTATATATTGTGTCCATGCCGGTTGCAAAAACGGTTCACTCAAAGGAGATCTACATGAAGAAGTTCTTGATGGCAGCAGCTTTCACCATGGCTTTCGGCGCAGCAAACGCGGCGGACATCGTCGATACCGCGAAATCGGCCGGCTCGTTCAACACACTGGTCACGGCGGTGCAAGCGGCCGGCCTGGTCGACACCCTCAAAGGTCCGGGCCCGTTCACCGTCTTCGCGCCCACCGACGAGGCCTTCGCGAAGATTCCAAAGGCCAAGCTCGACGCCCTGCTGAAGGACAAAGCCGCGCTGACCAAGGTGCTGACCTACCACGTAGTGCCGGGCAAAGTGATGGCCGCCGACGTCAAGCCGGGCAAGGTCAAGACCGTACAAGGTGAATCGCTGACCGTGACCGCCAAAGACGGCAAAGTCATGGTCGACAAGGCCCACGTCACCAAGACCGACATCGCCGCAGACAACGGCGTGATCCACGTCATCGACACGGTCGTCATGCCTAAATAAGCTTTAAAGTCTTAACGATTGCGACGGGCTGGGTTTTGCGGATGCGGAACCCAGCCCTTTTCCGTTGCGCGTTACGTGGACAAGGTCTCCAGCGCCGCCTGCTGGATCGCCTGCGTGGCCGGATGGCTGATGCGCCGCTCGGTCGTGATCGCATAGACCTGCTCGCGCAACGTAGGAATCGTGCCCACCAACACCACGCCATATTGCGAGCAAATGGTGTCGGCGATCGCCGCCGGCGCGAAGAACAGCCCGGCGCCCGACTGCCCGAACGCCTTGATCATGGCGCTGTCGTCGAACTCGCCGATCACGCGCAAACGCGGCACGTGCGTGTGCAGCCACTGCATCAGCCTGGCGTGCACGGCAAAATCCTCTCCCGGCAACAGCAGCGGCACGTTATTCAGACATTCCGGGAACGCCCCGCTCAATGTCGCCACCAAGGCCGGCGCGCCGAACACGCCCAACTCGCTTTCGCCCAGCAAGTGGTTATAGCCGCGCACGCTCAGATGACTGGGCATGGCGCGGTCGGTGATGATCAGGTCGAGCTTGTGCACGGCCATGTCTGCCAGCAACGCGGCCAGCCGCCCTTCCCTGCAGATCAGCCGCGTCGGCTCGGCCAGCGACAGCGCCGGCGCCACCAGCCGGCAGGCCACCGCCTTCGACACCGAATCGGAAACCCCGACCCGGAACGTGGTAGCTTGTGTAGCGGACTGGTCCTTAACGACTTCCAGCAAGGCGTCGCCGGCGCTGAAGATGTCCTCCGCGTGGCGCAACACGCGGTTGCCGGTCTCGGTCAGCTCCAGGCGCCGCCCGACCCGCCGGAACAGCTCGACGCCCAGGGTATCGGCGAATTCGGTGAGCTGGCCGGAGATCGATTGCGGCGTCAAATGCAGCTGCTCGGCGGCCTTGGCGATGCTGCCGCTGCGCGCCACCATCCAGAAGTAGCGCAGGTGTTTGTAGTTCAAAGTGGCCATTGGCTATCCCTCAATACATCGGTTAAATCGATGAATTAACCAAGTATATTCGAATTGTACGAATGATTGAGCGGCCCTATCATGAGTCTTGTCATCCACCAAGAAAGGAACTGATCATGAACATCGCAATCCAATCGAACGGCCTGGTCCTTACCGAGAGCCTGCGCGCCTATGTGTACCGCCGCCTGGAAACGTCGCTGGGCTGGGCACTGACCCGCCGCCTGGCCGTGTGGCTGTCGGACATCAACGGTCCGCGTGGCGGCCGCGACAAGCGCTGCAAGATTCAGATCAGCCTCGACAACGGCAAGACCGTCGTCATCGAGGACACCGAGGAAGACATGTACGCGGCGATCGACCGCGCCGCCGAACGCGCCGACCGCGCGCTGGCGCGCCAATTGTCGCGCAGCCGCGAATTCACCCACGACAAAGTGGCCACCCTGGCGCCGGCGGACGAGGACGCCGACGGCAAAGACGGGCGATAACGTAACAATCAAGCGGAGAGCGCTATATGACTGGAATCGAGAACATCGCCACCGCCCCCATGTGGGCGGGCTTCGTGGCCTTTGTGTTGCTGATGCTGGCCGTCGACCTGTGGGTCTTCGGCGGCAACAAGGCACACAAGGTCACGCTGCGCGAGGCGGGCGCATGGTCGCTGGGCTGGTTCAGCCTGGCGCTGGCGTTTAACGGCGGCCTGTGGTGGTATTTGAACGGCACCGTCGGCGCGGAAATCGCAGAACAAAAATCGCTGGAGTTCCTGTCCGGCTACCTGATCGAGAAAGCCCTGTCGGTCGACAACGTCTTCGTCTTCCTGCTGATCTTCACGGCGTTCCAGGTCAAGGCCGAGTACCAGCGGCGCGTGCTGATCTACGGCGTGCTGGGCGCGATCGTCATGCGTGCCGTCATGATTTTGGCCGGCGCGTGGGTGGTGAAGGAGTTCAGCTGGGTGCTGTACCTGTTCGGCGCGTTCCTGCTGTACACCGGCGTGCAGATGATCCGGGCCGTCGACGACGAACCGGACGTCAAGAACAACCCGGTGCTGAAGTTTGCCCGCCGCCACCTGCCGGTGTCGGAAGGCGATCACGGCGAGAAGTTCTTCGTGAAGAAAGATGGCAAGCGCTATGTGACCATGCTGTTCCTGGTGCTGATCCTGATCGAGGTGACCGACCTGGTGTTCGCGGTCGATTCGATCCCGGCTATTTTCGCCATCACGTCGGACCCGTTCATCGTGTTCACCTCGAACATGTTCGCGATCCTTGGTTTGCGGGCGCTGTACTTCCTGCTGGCCGATATCGCAGACCGGTTCCACCTGCTCAAATATGGCCTCGCACTGGTGCTGTGCTTCATCGGCTTGAAGATGCTGTTGCTGCCGTGGATACACATCCCGGTCCACATCTCGCTGTCGGTGGTGGCTTTGCTGATCGCGGGTAGCGTCGTCGCCAGCCTGTATGCGACGCGCAAGAAATAAGTTAATTGGACTATTTGAAGGAGTAACGCAATGAGACATTACGACACCGATAGCGCCAGCGCCGCTGGCCGACTCGTGGCCCTGTGCATGGTGGTTGACGGCAACATGGCGCCGTCCGAGCTGCAGGCGCTGCAACGTTCGCGGCTGCTGGAATACATCGACATCGATATCGACAACTTCCACGACCTGGTCGACGACCTGTGCAAGGACATGCTGACCACCTCCGTCAAGCACGAGCACGTGGTGCTGGACGAGCCCACCATCGACGCCCTGCTCGGCGAGATCCAGGACCCGGCGTTGCGCCGCCAGCTGCTGCGCGCCATGTGGAACATCGCAGACGCCGACGGCGTGCTGGCCGACGCCGAGGCCAAGCTGCTGTCCCGGGCCTGCGCCGTCTGGTCGGCGGAGTCGCACTTCGTCAAGGAGGAAGTCAGGCAGCTGACGCTCCGCTAAGCTGAACTGACGAACCAGGGAGCCGCCACCGCCGAAAAGCAGTGGCGGCTTTTCTCATTTTGGGAGCGGCAGCACGCCGACCGACTTGAGCGCGCCGCCCGGCTGCGCCAGCGCGACCACCATCTCGCCCTGCGCCAGGCTCTCGCCGACCAGCACGCGGATGTTGATGTCGTGCGTCACCAGCACCAGGTTGCCCGCCTCTTTTTGCGTGGACAGATAGCTCCGCAGCGCGCGCACCTTGGTCTGGCGCGCGGCGTCATCGTCGTTGAACATCGAATCGACCATCGGCTCCGATTGCACGCGTCCGAACGCCAGCTGCGCCGTATCGATGCAGCGGCACCACCGGCTCGACAGCACCTGCGACACCGGCACCTGCCGCTCGCGGAAGGCCGCGCCGATGCGGCGCGCATCCTCCCGCCCGCGATCGGACAAATTACGTTGGGTAGCGCACGCTCCGAGCTTAAAGTTTTCCGGATCGCCAACGCCCGGCACCGTCGCCGCGTGCCGCATCAGCACCACGTACCCGCCTTCGCGCAGGCGGCGCCAAAGGGCCGCGCTATCCGTCTCGCCAGCACCGGCGGGGCTTGCGCCCAGCAGCGCCAGCATTCCCATAAATGAACGACGCAGCATGACACCTCCTGAATTAGCCGATTTGGACAGTATGAGGCACAGCTCGACCGTGTGACGCGCTCTTCGCATGTGGCGTATGCTGAATGTTCATCCAATCCACTTGAGGAGCCCTCCCATGTCAGGCACATCGAAGACCTTGCGCGCCGTCGCGGCAACCTTGATGCTCACCACCGCCTTCGCCGCCTCGGCCCAGGACAGCAAGGGCAACAAGACAGAAGTGCAATGGCTGGGGCAAGCGGCCTTCAAGATCACCACGCCGGGCGGCAAGGTCATCGTCGTCGATCCGTGGCTGACCTCCAATCCCAAAACGCCGCCGGCCTATAAAAACCTGGAAGCCCTGGGCAAGGTCGACCTGATCCTCGTCACGCACGGCCACAACGACCACTTCGCCGACGCCCCGGCGCTGGCCAAGTTGAACAACGTGCCCGTCTACGGCCCGGCCGGACTGATGCAATCGGTGGCGGCGCTGGAGATCCTGCCGGCCACGCAAGCGGTACGCTTCGGCAAGAGCGGCACCGTCACGCCGCTCGGCCCCGACATCAAGATCACCGCCGTGCACGCCGAGCACAGCTCGGAGCTGGGCTGGAAGAATCCGGCCACCGGCAAGGACGAAGTGCACGTCGGCGGCGAACCGGTCGGCTACATCATCGAGCTGGAAAACGGCTTCAAGATTTATCACATGGGCGACACCGGCCTGTTCGGCGACATGAAATTCATCGGCGACTACTACAAGCCGGACCTGGCGCTGATGCCGATCGGCGGCCACTTCGTCATGAGCCCGAAGGACGCGGCGATGGCGACACGCGAATGGCTGCATCCGCGCTACGTCATCCCGATGCACTACGGCACCACGCCGCAGCTGAAAGGCACGCCGGCCGAATACAGCGCGGCGCTGGGCCACAGCAAGATCAAGGTCATGGCCATCAATCCCGGCGACAAGCTGGACTTTTAATCCCTACAAAGGAAACACATGAACATTCTTATGGTACTGACTTCGCACGACCAACTGGGCGACACCGGCAAGAAAACCGGCTTCTGGCTGGAGGAATTCGCCGCGCCGTACTACAAGCTCAAGGAGGCGGGCGCCAAGCTGACCCTGGTGTCCCCAAAGGGCGGCCAGCCGCCGCTCGATCCGAAGAGCGACGAAGCCGACGCCCAAACCGAAGCCACCGCGCGCTTCAAGGCCGATCCGGAGGCTCAGGCGGCGCTGGCCAATACCGGAAAATTGTCCGACGTGTCGGCCAACGATTTCGACGCCGTCTTCTATCCGGGCGGCCACGGTCCGCTGTGGGACCTGGCCGAAGACCGCGACTCGATCGCGCTGATCGAAGCGATGATCGCCGCCGGCAAGCCGGTCGCGGCCGTCTGCCACGCCCCGGGCGTGCTGCGCCACGTGAACGGCCCGGACGGCAAGCCGCTGGTCAACAGCAAGAAGGTGACGGGCTTCACCAACACCGAGGAAGAGGCGGTCGGCCTGACCAAGGTGGTGCCGTTCCTGGTCGAGGACATGCTGCGCGAACGCGGCGGCATGTATTCCAAGCTGGGCGACTGGCAGCCGTACGCGGTCACGGACGGCTTGCTGGTCACCGGACAGAATCCGGCGTCGTCCGAAGTCGCCGCCGAAGAACTGCTGAAACTGCTGAAGTAACTGTTGAAATAGATAAAGGACCGCCCCATGGACAACACCGTCACTTCCCTCAGCGCGCAGCAATGGGCGTTCGGCTACGGCGCCGCGCTGCTGGCATTGCTTGCGATCGACGCGCTGTGGCTGACGTTCTACATGGGGCCGGCCTACAAGGCCGCGCTCGGCGACCTGCTGCTGGCGCAGCCCAGACTGGCGTCGGCCGCCGCCTTCTACCTGCTGTTCGCCGTCGGCGTGGTGGTCTTCGCGGTGGCGCCGGCCCTGCGCGCCCACAGCTGGCGAACCGCCGCCATATTCGGTGGCCTGCTCGGGCTGGTCGCCTACGGCACCTACGACCTGACCAATTACTCGGTCCTGAAAGCCTGGCCGCTGGGGCTGACGTTGATCGACATCGTCTGGGGTGGCCTGTTGTCGGCCGCTGCCGGCGTTGCCGGCTACGCGGCCGCCAACCGTTTCGGCTGATCGGAGCAGCTTGCGGTCGGCAGCTTCCTCGTGGAGAAACGTAGGGCGGATTAGCGTAGCGTAATCCGCCATGCACGCGCCGTCGGCGGCTCAAAGATGGCGGATTACGGAGTGCCGCCTAATCCGCCCTACGTATCTTCAGAAATAGATACCGTTGAGCGTCCGCGCTTAGCCGCCCGCCTTTGCCAATGACGCCCGCAACGTCATCGTCACCGGATACTGGTGGGTCACCGGCCGCGCCAGATCATAGCAACCGTTCAACAACGCGTTAAGCCCGTTCTGCGTCATTTCGCGCCACGGCATGTGCACCGTCGTCAGGCGCGGCGCCGAGAACTCCGCGCTCGGCGTATCGTCATACCCGATCACCGACAACTCGCTCGGCACATGTATCCCCGCCTCCTGGAAATACGACAGCGCCCCGACCGCCATCTCGTCATTGGCGCAAAACATCGCCGTGCATGCGTAGCCCGACTCCACCAGCTCCTTGGCCGCCGACCAGCCGCCGGCCGGCGAAAAGTCGCGCTCGACCAGCCACACCTTGCCGGTATCGATGCCATGGGCCGCCAGCTCGTACATGAAAGCGTCGATACGCACCACGTTATCCGGCAAGCTCGAGGGACCCGAGACCACGGCGATGCGCCGGTGCCCATGCTCGAGCAGGGTGCGCGCCGCCAGTCGGCCCCCCAGCTGATGGTCGACCGTGAAGCACTGCCCGGCAATGCTGTCGAAGTGATGATTGAGCACCACCACCTGGTGCTGCTTGGCGCCCAAGGCGGCGATGTCCTCCTCCAGCAACACGTTGGTCATCAGGATCAGGCCGTCGCAGCCCCGCTCGATGAGAAACTCGATGCCCTCGATCGCCTGCTGGCGCGCCCCGCCCAGCCCGACGCCGAACGCCACCACCATGTGCAGGCCGGCCGTGCGCAGCTCGGTGTCGATGATCTGCAGGATCGGCGTGTAAAACGTCCCGCTGAGCACGGGGATGTAGACGCCGATCATGCGGCTGCTGCCCGACAGCAGCGAGCGCGCCGCGTGCGACGGCCGGAAGTCGAGCGCCTCGATCGCCGCCCGCACCTTGGCCACCGTCGCCGGCGATACCGAACCCTTGCCGCTGACCACCCGCGAAGCGGTTCCCAATCCCACGCCGGCGAGGCGGGCTACGTCTTTGATGGTGGCCACGTGCGCGTCAATTTTGCTTGAAAAATAGGTGGATGGTCATCCCGAGTGTCTCATTTTGGAAACGTTCCCATATGGTGCACGCCTTGATTTGCCCTGTCAACGAAAACCTCCGGCGTTTACCCGCGATACCAAATTGACTTTAAAAAACGAACGATGCTATATTTGCCAGCATCGAATGGAAACCTTTCCAAGCTGTTTGGCATAATGGCGAAGGTTGGCGATGTGGAACAGCAGGGCGGCGCGCGAGCGGTTTATAAAAACAGAGGAGACAACATGCATTATCCAAACACACGACAAAAACTGATCACCCTGGCCGTGGCCGGCGCATTCGTGGCCACCGCCCTGCCGGCGCTGGCGCAAACCCCGGCGGCGGTGCAAGCGGCGCCGGTCGACATGGCCGGCGAGGCGCCGGTGGTGCAAAGCGTGGTGGTGACGGGCCTGCGCCAGGCGCTGATCTCGTCGATGAACCTGAAGCGCAATTCCGACGGCGTGGTCGACGGCATCGTCGCCGAGGACATCGGCAAGTTCCCCGACACCAACCTGGCCGAGTCGCTGCAGCGCATCTCCGGCGTGTCGATCGACCGCTCGATCGGCGAGGGTTCGAAGATCACCGTGCGCGGCGTCGGCCCCGACTTCAACATGGTGCTGCTCAACGGGCGCCAGATGCCGACCTCCAACCTTGGCGACCTCAACGGGCGCGCCTTCGACTTCGCCAACCTGGCGTCGGAAGCGATCTCGCAGCTGCAAGTGTATAAAACCAGCCGCGCCGACACCCCGACCGGCGGCATCGGCGCCACCGTCAACGTGATGACGGCGCGTCCGTTCGACCGGCCCGGCCTGCACGCCAGCTTCGGCGTCAAGGGCGTCTACGACACCTCGAACGACAACCTGCCGGCCGACGTCAAGGCCAGCAACTCGACCACGCCCGAACTGTCCGGCATCTACAGCAACACCTTCGCCGACGGCAAGTTCGGCATCGCCCTCACCGGCAGCTACCAGGAACGCAACCTGGGCTACAACAGCGCCGCCGTCTCCAGCGGCTGGCACGGCCCGGTGCGCGGCGACGAGAACAGCTGGGGTTCTATCCCGCAACCGGGCGCCGCCGGTTCGGAAAACATCACCAACCGTCCCGGCCCCAACGACGTCTACATGGTGCCGCAGAACCTGAACTACAACTTCAACGGCGTCAAGCGCCAGCGTACCAACGGCCAGTTGACCCTGCAGTTCAAGCCGGTCAAGGAACTGGTCACGACCCTGGACTACACCTACTCGGAAAACAAGATACAGACCAAGCGCAACGACATCAGCGCCTGGTTCAACTTCGGCCCGTCGGCCAGTTCGTGGACCAAGGGTCCGGTATCGAGCCCGCTGAGCTACACCGAAATCATCCCGCGCAACGCCAACGATCCGACCATCGGCACCTCGGACGTGGCCATGGGCGGCGCCGACTTCGCCACCAAAACGCAAAACAAGTCGCTCGGCTTCAACGCCGTCTGGAAGCCGACCAACGACCTGCGCCTTGAACTGGACGCGCACCGCTCGACGGCCACCTCCGGCGCCGACAGCCCGTTCGGCTCGAGCAACACGCTCGGCACGGCCAGCTTCAGCCGTGGCACCACCACGGCCAACTTCAGCCAGGACTTCCCGGTGCTGAGCATGGACGGCGTGGACTTCACCAAGGCCGGCCAGCAAGTGACCGGTTCGAACTTCACCAATTCGTACATGCGCGGCGAAGTCGAGCAGGCGCAGGTCAAGGGCGCGTTGAAAGTGTTCGAAGCGTCCGAACTGAAATTCGGCGCCGGCAGCACCAAGGTCGACAACCGCTCGGCCTTCTCCAACAACCAGCGCGACACCTGGGGCGGCGCCACCAAGGCGGCCGACTATCCAAGCAACGTCTGGCACAAGGACACCATCCGCCAGTACTTCGACAAGATCGACGGCAGCGACAACCCGGCGCTGTTCAACCAGTTCTACACCTTCAACTTCGACCAAGTGCGCAAACTGGCGGCCAGCGCCTCCGGCCTGCCGGCGCTGTACCTGCCGAAGACCACCTTCGACAACGACTCACGCGTCGAGGAAAAATCGAAGTCGGCCTACATCCAGTTCAACACGGATTGGGACACGGCGTTGCCGATCCGCACCGCGCTCGGCGTGCGCTACGAGAAGACCGACGTCGTCTCGACCGCGCTGGTGCCGGCCGCCACCAGCATCAGCTGGGTGTCGCAGAACGAGTTGCCGGTCGCCTTCGGCGCGCCGACCTTCACCACACTGACCGGCAAGTACCACAACATCCTGCCGAGCCTGGATTCCGACATCGAACTGACGCCGACCCAGAAGCTGCGCCTGAGCTACGGCCAAAGCATCGGCCGGCCGCGCTACGACCAGATCCAGGGCGGCACCACCCTCAACTCGCTGGCGCGGGTCGATGGCGGCAGCGGCAACCAGGGCAATCCAGCCCTGAAACCGGTCAAGTCGAAGAACCTGGACCTGTCCTACGAGTGGTATTACGGCCAGCAGAACTTCTTCTCGCTGGGCTACTTCCGCAAGGACCTGACCAACTACGCCGGCCAGTCGACCTTCAACGCCACACCGTTCAACCTGCACACGCCGGTCGGCGGCGCCCTGTGGAACGAGGCGCTTGCCAACGGTTGCGCCACGGCCGACACCACCTGCATCCGCAACTACATCTTCCGCAACCACCCGACCGCCCCGGGCGTGACGCGCGGACCGGACGACGCCGGCACAGGCAACGCCACCGGCACCATCGTCGGCCAGCCGAGCGATCCGATCGCGAACTTCAAGATCAACTCCTTCGCCAACCAGAAGAAGGCCAGCCTGGACGGCATCGAGGTGAACCTGCAGCACATGTTCGGCAGCAGCGGCTTCGGCATCTCGACCAATTACACGTATGTGAACTCGGGCCTGAAGTACGACAACGCCAGGCTGGGCGAGCAGTTCGCGCTGGTGGGGCTGAGCAACTCGTCCAACGTCGTCGGCATCTTCGAAAACGACAAGTGGACCGCGCGCCTGGCCTACAACTGGCGCGGCGAGTTCCTGTCGTCGACCTTCGACGCCTACGGCCCGAACCCGCAATACACCGAGGCCTACGGCCAGATCGACCTGAGCGTTGGCTGGAACTACAACAAAAACATCAGCCTGCAATTCGAGGTGATCAACGCCGGCAACTCGATCCAGCGGGTGCACGGGCGCACCAAACAGGCGGTGGAATCGGTCACCCAGGCCGGGCCGCGCTACATGCTGGGGGCGCGCTACAAGTTCTGATGTAGTGTAATTACAACCCCCGAAGGACAAGGCCGCTGCCCGACAGCGGCCTTGTCGGTTATACTTTCCGCAATAATCTGGGACATCGAATGGCCAATGAGCTGATCCGACGGATAGTGATAGTGGGTGGCGGATCGGCCGGTTGGCTCACCGCCGGCCTGATCGCGGCCGAACACCGCGCAACCTCGCCCGAGGGACTGCAGGTCACGCTGATCGAATCGCCCGATGTCGCCCCGATCGGCGTCGGCGAAGGCACCTGGCCGAGCATGCGCGACACCTTGCGCCGCATTGGCGTGTCCGAATCCGACTTTTTCCGCGAATGCGACGCCTCGTTCAAGCAGGGCTCGCGCTTCAACCGCTGGTGCACCGGCGCCGACAACGACTATTACTTCCACCCGTTCGTGTTGCCGCAAGGCTACGGCGAGGCGAACATGCCGGAACACTGGCTGGCGCAGCATCCGGGCGTGCCGTTCGCCGACCTGGTCAGCTACCAGCCGCACCTGTGCGCGCGCGGCAAGGCGCCCAAGCAGGCCGCCACGCCGGAATTTGCCGCCGTCGCCAACTACGGCTACCATCTGGACGCCGGCAAGTTCGGCCTGTTCCTGCGCAAGCATTGCCTGGAGAACCTGGGCGTGCGCTACGTGCCGGACCATGTCACCGGCATCCACTCCGCCGCCAACGGCGACATCGCCTCGCTGCAAACGCAGCGCCACGGCGTGCTCGAAGGCGACCTGTTCATCGACTGCACCGGCATGCAATCGCTGCTGCTGGGCAAGCACTACGACATCGACTTCATTTCGCAAAAGCACGTGCTGTACAACGACTCGGCGCTGGCGGTGCAAATCCCCTACCCCGCCGACAACTATCCGATCGCCTCGCAAACCTCGTCGACCGCGCAAAGCGCCGGCTGGATCTGGGACATCGGCCTGCCGACGCGGCGCGGCGTCGGCCACGTCTACTCCGGCGCGTACATCGGCGACGACCAGGCCGAGGCGGAATTGCGCGCCTATATCGTCGCGACCGGCGGACCGGCGGACATCCCGACGCCGCGCAAGCTGACCTTCGAGCCCGGCTACCGCGCCAAATTCTGGCATCGCAACTGCGTCGCCATCGGTTTGTCGGCCGGCTTCATCGAGCCGCTGGAAGCGTCGGCCCTGGCGCTGGTGGAAATGTCGGCAGCCATGGTCAGCGACGACATGCCGGCCACGCGCGCGGCGATGGACATCGTCGCCAAACGCTTCAACGAGCACTTCACCTACCGCTGGGAGCGGGTGATCGACTTCCTCAAGCTGCACTACGTGCTGAGCAAGCGCCGCGACAGCGCCTACTGGCGCGACAACACCTCGGCAGAAGGCGTGCCGGAGCGGCTGGGCGAGCTGCTGACCCTGTGGCGCCACCGCGCGCCCTCGCGCAGCGACTTCCACCGCATCGAGGAAGTGTTCCCGTCGGCCAGCTATCAGTACATCCTGTACGGCATGGGCCGCACCACCGAATTCACCAAGCAGCATCCGCACGAAGCGGCGATGGCCGACGGCTATTTCCGCGAAGCGGCCAACCTGACACAGAAGATGCTGGACGCACTTCCCACCAACCGCGAGCTGATAGAGCACATCAAACGCCACGGCCTTCGCACATAATTATCATTCGAGACAAGTCATGCCAAAACCAGTATTACTCAACAACGTCGAACACAAGAACCTGCGCGTGATCACCCGTCGCGGCGCGCGCTTCGGCGACGCCCAGATGGCAGCGCCCACCTTCCCCGCCGAATTCCGCAACATCCAGGCGTGCTACCCGATCGTGTTCCGCCAGACCACCGACGGCGTGGGCTTCGAGCCGATCGCGCTGCTCGGCTTCCAGGAAGGCGAGAACCTGTTCCTGCAGGGCGAACGCTGGGACGCGGTCTACATCCCCATGCTGGTCGAGCGCCAGCCCTTCCTGATCGGCATGGGCGGCCCCGATGGCCAGGACATGACGATCCACATCGATATCGAGAACCCGCGCGTCAGCGACAGCGAAGGCGAGGAAGTCTTCAAGCCGCACGGCGGCACCACCGATTACCTGGAGCGCGTCAACTCGCTGCTGGCGGCGATCCACAACGGCATGCAGGACATGCCGCTGTTCCTGGCCACCTTGGTGGAGCACGAGCTGCTGGAGAGCTTCGTGCTCGACGTGGGCCTGGACGACGGCTCGCAAAACCGCCTGGCCGGCTTCTACACGATCAACGAGGACCGGCTGGCAAGCTTGAGCGGCGACGTCATCGCCAAGCTGCACGCGGGCGGCCACCTGCATCCGATCTACATGGTGCTCGCGTCGCTGTCGAACTTCCGCGCGCTGATCGACCGCAAGAACGCGCTCCATGCCTAAAGCGATACGCGAAATCGCCGGCGTCGGCCCGAACGGGCTGACCGACGACATCCTGACCGCCACCCAGCCGATCGTGCTGCGCGGCGTGGCCGCCGGCTGGCCGATGGTGCGGGCGGCGCGCGAATCGCACGAACAGGGCGACGCCTACCTGCGCCGCTTCTACGGCGACGCCGCCAGCGGCGCCACGGTGGGCGCGATGCTGGGACCACCGGAGGCCGAGGGCCGCTTCTTCTACAACGAAGACATGAGCGGCTTCAATTTCTATCCGGTGCACGCCAAGCTGACCGGCGTGCTCGATGAAATCCGCGTCAAGCGCGACATGGAGAAGCCGCCGACCGTGTACGTGGGCTCGACCAGCGTCGAAACCTGCCTGCCCGGCTTCCGCGACCACAACGACCTCGATCTGGGCGGCCGCGACGCCTTGATGAGCATCTGGATCGGCAACCGCACCCGCATCGCCGCCCACTACGACGTGCCGGACAACCTGGCGGTGGTGGCGGCGGGCCACCGGCGCTTCATGCTGTTCCCGCCGGAGCAGTTGAAGAACCTGTATATCGGCCCGCTCGACTTCACGCCGGCCGGCCAGGCCATCAGCCTGGTGGACATGCTGAAGCCGGACTTCGTCAAATACCCGCGCTACGCCGAGGCGCTGGAACATGCGCAAAGCGCGGTGCTCGGGCCGGGCGACGCCCTGTTCATCCCCAGCATGTGGTGGCACCACATCGAAGCGCTCGACGCCTTCAATGTGCTGGTCAACTACTGGTGGCAGCGCACGCCGGAATTCATGGACACGCCGACCAACGCCCTGATGACGGCCTTCCTGACGATGCGCGGGCTGCCGCCGGAACAACGCAAGGCGTGGCAGGAAGTCTTCCGCCACTACATATTCGAAGCCGACGAAGAAACGGCGCAACATATACCCGAAGCGGCCCGCCACGTGCTGGCGCCACTGACGGCCGACGGCGCGCGCGCGTTGCGCGCCCAAATACAAAAAAAGCTGAACCGCTAAGGAGACCGGCAAATGCAAGACCAAAACAAAGAGTCGAACAAACGACAAGCGGTGCGCCGCGTCGTCATCTGCGGCGGCGGCACCGCCGGCTGGATGGTCGCCGCAGGCATCGCCAAGGTGCTGGGCAAGCGCCTCGACATCAAACTGATCGAGTCCGATGAAATCGGCACGGTCGGCGTGGGCGAAGCGACCATCCCGACCCTGATGAACTTCCACAATCTGCTGGAGATCAACGAGCAGGAATTCATGGCCGAGACCCAGGCCACCTTCAAGCTGGGCATCTCCTTCGAGGAATGGCGCAACGTCAAGGAGAACTACATCCACTCCTTCGGCTTCACCGGCGTCGATCACTGGACGGCCGGCTTCCAGCACTTCTGGCACAAGGGCGTCGAACGCGGGCTGGCCGGCGACTACGGCGACTACTGCCTGGAGCTCAAAGCGTCGCTGGAGCACCGCTTCGCGCACCTGCCCAACAACGGCATGAACTACGCCTACCACCTGGACGCGAGCCGCTACGCCAAATACCTGCGCCGCCTGAGCGAACCGCGCGGCGTGCAGCGGATCGAGGGCAAGATCGTCCGCTACACCAAACATGAGGAAGGCGAAAGGCGCGGCGACGTGCGCTCGATCGTGCTCGAATCGGGTCAGGAGATCGAAGGCGACTTGTTCATCGACTGCACCGGCTTCCGCGGCCTGCTGATCGGCGACGCGATGGAAGAACCGATGGAGGACTGGTCGCAATGGCTGTTCTGCGACCGCGCCATCGCCGTGCAAACGGAATCGGTGGACGACGCCATTCCACTGACGCGCTCCATGGCGCACCAGGCGGGCTGGCAATGGCGCATCCCGTTGCAGCACCGCGTCGGCAACGGCATCGTCTATTCGAGCCGCTACCTGGACGACGACACGGCGCGCAAGCAACTGCTGGCCAATGTCGAAGGCCGCACCCTGATCGAACCGCGCGTGATCAAGTTCAAGCCGTGCCAGCGCAAGCAAACCTGGAAAGGCAACGTCGTCGCCATCGGTCTGTCGAGCGGCTTCCTCGAACCGATCGAATCGACCAGCATCCACCTGATCCAGCGCAGCGTGGTGCGGTTGATGCAGATGTTCCCCTCGGACGGCGTGCGCCAGACCGACATCGAGGAATACAACGCCCAGTGCAACCACGAGATCGAGCACATACGCGACTTCATCATCCTGCACTACCACGTCAACAACCGCACCGACTCGCAGTTCTGGATCGACTGCCGCGAGATGAGCATCCCGGACTCGCTCAAGCACCGCATCGATCTTTTCCGCGAAACGGGCCGCGTGTTCCGCGTCCCGAACGAACTGTTCGCCGAAAACTCGTGGATCCAGGTGATGCTCGGCCAAGGCATCATGCCACGCTCGCACCACCAAACGGCCGACCTGATGGGCGACGAAGAGCTCCGGCAATTCCTCGGCAACATCAAATCCAACGTCGACCGCACGGTGGTGCAGCTGCCGACGCACCAGGCCTACGTCCAACGCTACTGCGGCCGCGCCGAATCGGTCAAAGCCGCCTAAAAGCAACTCCGGGGTCAGGTCCACTATTTCTACACGAGCTCAGGCCTATAGGGCTTTTAACGTACAGCCCGTGCAGCACTGGTGGACCTGACACCGGAGTTGTTGTTTTGGATCATTGCCCAAAAGCATCTTTGCGCGTATTATTGGAAATCTTGTTTTTCCTATAATCGCTCCTGATGGCTAACTCCTCCACCCTGCTCCGCTGGCTCTGCGTCGTTCTCACGATTTGCCTGGGCAGCGGCTTCGTCGCCTTTAAGTGGCTGGCGCCGGTCATGGCAATCGCCATGGCCGTCCTCATCTGCGCCGTGCTGTGGATCGTCAGCCCTGCGTTGGCGCCGCCCGGCGCCGGTGCGGTCAAGGTAAGGCTGGCGTCCATCTTTTGTTTTTTCGCACTTGCCATGCCCCGCAGTTGGATCGGGGACGTCCTGGGCCTAGCCGCCCAAGCCCTGAACGGCATCCCTGGCCTCGGCGACGCGGCCCCGTGGCTGGCCCAACTCGATTGGTCCAGCCAGGCGAGCGAATGGTCGTTGACGCTGGGCGCCGTCGTGGTGGTGATGGTAAGCTTGCATATGTCCGACAAACCATTGGCCGGCCGCGATCCGACAGCCTTGAGCAAGCAGTTCCCCGACCTGACGTTTGAAAGCCGCTTTAAACAGTTCTGCCGCATGCTGTCTCTCGACCTGGAAAATATGGAGCGAGAACTGAGCTGGAGCCAGGGTTACGCGGAACTGGACGCCGAGGTCGAGACCGCCGCGCGCATCGGACATCCCGGCGGCCGCGTGGTCAACCTTCAGGCCGCGCTGCGCGCCGAAAGCAAGGCCAAGGTGTTTTTGCTGCTGGGCGATCCGGGCGGTGGCAAAAGCTTCGCCCTGCGCAAGCTGGCCCGGGACATGCTTGCGGAGGTCAAGGGCAGCCGGCGCGTGCCGGTCTACATTAACCTGCGCGAATGGCTTCCGCCCAGCGACGGCCAGCCACGCTGGAGCGAACAGAACCCGCCCACATTGGAGCAGTTGGACGCCTTCGTCATCGACCGGCTGAAATCGCAGGGCAGCCTCCTCGACAAGGAGTTCATCGACAACCACTTTCACGAATTGAGAAAGCACGGAAGGCTGTTCTTCATTTTCGATTCCTTCGACGAGATTCCTGAATTGCTCGACGAGGATGAGAACTCCTGGCTCATCGGCCAGCTCTCCGAGCTGTTTTCCCGTTATATCCGCAGCCACGAGAACGCGCGCGGCCTGCTGGCGTCGCGCATGTTCCGCCGGCCCACCCACTTGTTCGCCGCCGAGAAAACACTGGAGATCCGGCCGCTGACGGAGGTCGGCATCCAGCAGGCCATGTCGCATCACATCGGATTCACCAAGGCGATACAGAAACAGCTGCTGCACGAGCGGCCAGACTGGCTGCCGGTGGTCCGCAACCCGTTCATGATGGCGCTGTTGGCCCAGTGGGTGCGCGCCCATGACAGGCTGCCGGACAATCAGGAGCAGCTCTACCGCCACTACTTCGCCGACCGCCTCAAGCGCGCCACCGATAGCACCGAACCGCATGGACTCAGCGTCGACCAAGTCCTGGCGTCGGCAAAGCAGATCGCCTGCTTCCTCTTCGACCACGGGGCCTACGGGCTGGAGGCGCCGCGCTCGTTGTTGGTGGCCGAGAGTACAATCCCGCGGGTCGACCACGTCATCGACATTCTGTGCGACGCGGTAATCGGACGGGTGGGCACGACCGAACCGCACACCTTCTCGTTCGTGCACAGGCGTTTCCTGGAATACCTGGTGACCACGCGCATGCTGGACCAGCCCGGCCCGCCGCCGTTCCAGACCATTTTGGACGACTCGCGCGGACGCGATGCGACCGTGCTGTACGCCCAGCTATGCGACGATGCCTCCGCCGCCCATCTGGCGCGGCGCTGCTGGAAGGAAATCGACATGCATCTGGGCAAACCAGATGACCGCCGCGGAATTCACAGCCTGCGCTTCCTGATCGATGCCTTCCGCTCACGGCGCGACGCGCTGGCGGAGTTCGCACCGGCGCTCAGCAAACTCGTCAGCGAGCAGGCGATCGCCGAGGATGACATCATCCGCAGCAATATCTGTCTCGAAGCAACCGGCTTGCTGGACAACGGCGACGCGGTCGTGGTGCTGCACCTCGCCATGGCCGGGCCGAATGACTGGCTGCGCACAACGGCGTTCCGCGCCTGCCGCCACCTGCCGGCGCTGTCCGACAAACTGCGGCAAAGCATCAACCACTACCTGATCAAAATGCCGGCGCTGCAGTTTTGGCGCGAGCGAAAGGCTTTACTGCTGTCGTTGGCCTTGTCCGAGCCACTGGACGGCGCCCACCGTCTGGCGCGATGGCGCCGGCGCGGCCTGATCGTCTCTGTCGCGGCGGTGCTGGCCGGCGCCGCGCTGGTACCGAAAATCGCGATTATCTTCATGTTGTCGGCGCTCTACCTGGCGGGTGTGGACCGGCTCAGCGTCCAGCTCGCGCTAACCTTCACATCAAAAAAATCGCGCAAGCCCAACGTGCCGACGGGTTCCCCGATGTTCGCGCCCGGCACATTGTTCCGGCTACATCAACAGCTGATGGCCTTGGCCTTGGTCGCGCTGGCGTCATGGACCTTGCTCACAGGAGAAACAGCAACACTGGCACGATTGGCGCCGGCAACGGCTCTGCTGCCCCCCCATCAGTGGCCAGCGCTGGCCACGTCGCTGCTAATACTTGGCTTGTTGTCTCTGGACTGGATATCCGCGATCCATATCGTCCACGCCTATCGTGGCTTCATGGCCCTGTCGGTAGAAGCAAAAATGAAACTGATGGTGAAGATTTCACTCATTTGCACGGCCGTTCCCGTCGGAGTCTTCATCCTGGCAACACTGATCAACCTTATGGCACCCGAGACGCAAAAACTGGTGACGGAGACGATGGGATATGCGATCGCCGCAGCGATGCTTGTTTTCGGTGGGTTTACCGTCGTCCAGCAGGTTCGCGAACGACGAGCCCTGCCCGCCTTACTGGCCACGCTCGGCGGCGATATCACCCGCGTGCAGATCGTCACCGCACTGAGCACAGTCAAACTCCCACGAAATCAAATGGCCGTGGTGGCGAAACTGGCGGAGCACAAAACCTCGCCCAGCGGCGCATGGCCGGACGGCTTCACGCTGAACCCGCGTTGCGGTGCTGTCCTCACAGAGTTGGCCAAGCTGGAAGCGCGCTGGCGCAAACTGGACCGCTGACGAAAGCGTGGAACTACGGCACCGTCGGCAACGACGCCCGCTTCGTGCAGTCGCGCCAAGCCAATATGTTTGTCGAAAAATAAGTGAGAATTACCGAGCCGTAATCTGGATGGCGACGGGAAACTGTCCTCGCGGCAGCATCTTCAGTTATAGTCTTCATGTGGCCCCAAGCCCAACCATTCGCATTTGACCGCAGAGGAAACCATGATGAAAAAACTGTTCGTTGCCAGCCTGATCCTGTCCCTGAGCGGCGCCGTGTTCGCCGCCGAGCCGACAGCCCAGCAAAGCAAGATGAAAACCTGTAACGCCGATGCGACGGGGAAAAAAGGCGATGAGCGTAAGGCCTTTATGAAGGAATGCCTGAGCGCGAAGCCTGCGGCGCCGGAAGCGAAAGTGACCCAGCAAGACAAGATGAAAAAATGTAATGCCGACGCCACCGGGAAAAAAGGCGACGAGCGCAAGGCATTCATGAAAACATGTCTCAGTAACAAGGCTTAACAGCGCGGTCGAACGCCATCCACACCGGGTGGCGTTTTTTTTTTGCGGCAGACTCTTTCCTGTCTGGCATAAAAATTGCAGTGGAAATACTTTTTTTGTGTCGAATCCAGGATATGAAAACGCCACTCGCCGCCAGCTCCGACACCTTTTTGCCTTATATGCCGGACGTCGCGCGCTGCGAATTGTCGCTGCGCGAACTGAATCAAATGTGGCAGCTCATCGAGTCGTCGGCCAAGATGAATTGTCCGGCCGAGGCGCGCCTGCTGCTGCCGGCGATGGTGGCCACGCGCACCGGTTTCGCGCAGCTGGAACGGGCGCTGATCGCCAATCTGGTGCAGGAAAAGGTGCGCCACGTGCTGGCCGACCTAGGCACCCAGGCGCGCTACGCGATCGATATCCTGGTCCGCAACCTGTTCGAACGCACCGCCGATGTCGGATTCCTGGCCACCGACGTCAATCTGTGCCGCTTTGTCGCGGCGATCGATGGCGATGAAGGTGACGAAAGTGCGGGCGACGGCGGCATCCAAGCGGCCCGCCAGCGCCTGTCCGACTACCGCGACAAATACACCGTCTACGACGAGATCCTGCTGCTGGACCTGGACGGGCGCGTGCTGGTGCAGGCCGATACCGCCACGCCGGTATCGCACAGCCGCGATCCGCTGCTGGCCGAAACGCTGGCCGCTTCCGGCTATGTGGAGACCTTCCGCGCCACCGACCTGCGGCCCGGTAAACCGCGCGCGCTGGTCTATTCGCACCGCATGCTGCACCCTGACAGCGGCGAGCCGGCCGGTGTGCTATGCCTTTGCTTCAATTTCGAGCAGGAGATGGATGCCATCTTCGCGTCCTACCGCGACCCGTCGCAGCGCGCCAACATGCTGCTGCTCGATGCGCAGGACCGCGTCATCAGCAGCGCCGATCAGCTGTGGATACCGGCCGGCGTCAAGGTGCCGACCAATGTCGACGGCGCGCCGCAACTGCTGATGTTCGGCGGCCGCGAATACCTGGTGCGCACCTTCCGCTCCGACGGCTATCAGGGCTATCCCGGCCCGCCGGGCTGGAAGGGGCAGTTGATGATGCCCGTCGATCTGGCCTTCCGAAACGCCGGCGCCGATGCGCTGGGCGGCGTCGATCCGCGGTTGATCGAGGGCCTGCTGTCGCACGCGCAGGCCTTCAGCCCCACCCTGCACGAGTTAATGAGCGCGGTGACGCGCACCACCCGCACCATCGAACGCATCGTCTGGAACGGCAAGGTCACCAGCGCCGCCAACGACCAGGTGGACGACCAAGGCCACGGACATCACAACGGCAATGTCAACAAGCTCAATACCGTGCTCGATCAGATCACCGAGACCGGTGGCCGCAGCGATGCGATTTTTTCGCGTTCGATCCAGGACCTGTACCAGACCGTCCTCACCGCCAGCATCAGCGAGGCCGAACTGACCTCGCGGCTGCTGGTCGATATGCTGGACCGCAATCTGTACGAACGCGCCAACGATTGCCGCTGGTGGGCGTTGACGGCGCAGCTGCGGCGCGGCCTGGCCTATCCTTCCGCCGACCAAGCGACCGCGATGAGCGAGGTCCTCGCCTACATCAACAGCCTGTACACCGTCTACGCGCGCCTGTTCGTCTACGACCGCACCGGCCGCATCGTCGCCAGCACCGGCGAAAGCGATGAAGAACCGACCAGCATCGGCACCCATATCGATGGCGCCACGCTGGGCCGCGTTTGCGCGCTGCGCGGCGAACTGGATCACTATCCCGAGCCGTTCATGCCATCGGCCTTGTACGGCGGCGAGCCGACTTTCATTTATCACGCCGCGATCCGTCATCCGGAACAAACCTCCACGGTGGTGGGCGGCATCGGCATCGTGTTCGATTCGCGTCCCGAGCTGCTCAACATGCTACACAGCGGCGTGGCCGGACGCCCGAACATGCACGCCTTCTTCATCACGCCGGAACGCCGCATCCTGTCGTCCACCGACCCGGCTTGCGCGCCCGGCGATACCCTGGCGCTGGACGCCGGCCTGTTGGCGGCGGCCTATAACGGCGAAGGCGACGGCGCCAGCGTCGCGCGCATCATGCTGCATGGCGGCCAATATGTGATCGCGGCGTGCACGCGCGCCTCGGGATATCGCGAGTTCCGTGCCGGCGCCAACGCGGACATCGAGCAACCGGTGCTATCGGTGCTGATCGAATCGTTCGGCCCGGAGCGCGATAAATCGGCGATGCCGGTGCCGTCCGCGCAGATCGAGCGCCGCAGCGACACCGGCCCGGATTTCGCCATCTTCTACGCCGGCCGCACCCTGATGGCGCTGAAGGCGGCGCGGATACAGGAGGCCGTGCCCTTCGCCAAGGTGAATAAGGCGGCCGGCAACAACCCGGCTCGCCTCGGCATGCTGGACGTGCCGCTGGCCGGCGGTAAAAAACATTTTGTGTGGGTGTTCGACCTCGCGCTGCTGGCGACCGGCAAAGCCGGTGTCGTGACCGACAACAGCCAGGTGATGCTGGTGCACCTGGGCGACAGCACCGTCGGCCTGCTGGTCGACGATCTGCATTCGGTGCAGCAGTTCGACGCCAGCGACATGACCGAATCGCCCCTGGGGTCTGGCGAGTCGACGCTGGCGCCACGCCTGATCAAGGCCAACCAGGGCAGTCTGCTGATACAGGAACTCGATATCGAGCGCCTGTTCGCGCGCCTGCGCACCTGACGGCGGCAGGCCGCGCGCGATTCTTCGTCTGCTTAAGCGGCCATCTTTCCGGCCGGGGTTTCAGCATCCTGCAGGCGCTGGCGGCGGTACAGGATCAGCGTGGCGCACAGGCCGCAGGCGGCGGCGAAGGTCATCCACCAACCCGGCGCGCTCTTGTCGCCCGTGTATTCGATCAGGCCCGTGGCGATCGCCGGCGTGAAGCCGCCGAATACCGCCGTCGCCAGGCTGTAGGCCAGCGAGAAACCGACCGTGCGCACTTCCACCGGCATCACTTCGGTCAGAGCCACCACCATCGCGCCGTTGTAGCTGGCGTACAGGAAGGACAGCCACAGTTCCACTTCCAGCATGTGGGCGAAGCTGGGGGAATTGACCAGCCAGTGCAGCGCCGGATACGCGGTCAGGATCGCCAGCGCCGAAAAGCACAGCAACAGCGGACGGCGGCCGACGCGGTCCGACAAGGCGCCCATCACCGGCAGCCAAATGAAGTTGGACACACCGACGCACAGGGTGACGATCAGCGCCGCGCTGGTGGTCAGGTGCAGCACGCTCTTGCCAAAGGTCGGCGTATAAACGGTGATCAGGTAGAACGACACGGTGGTCATCGCCACCAGCATCATGCCGGAGATGACCAGCGCCCAGTTGTTCAGCATCGAGCGGAAAATCTCCTTGACCTCGGGGCGGTGCTTGCGCGCCTTGAACTCCTCGGTTTCCTGCAGCGAGCGGCGGATCACGAACAGCACCGGCACGATCATGCAGCCGACGAAGAACGGAATGCGCCAGCCCCACTCGCCCACCTGCGCCGGCGTGAGCCACTTGTTCAAGCCGAAGCCCAGCGCGGCGGCGGCCACCACGGCGACCTGCTGGCTGGCCGACTGCCAGCTGACATAAAAGCCCTTGCGGCCCGGCGTCGCCATTTCGGCCAGGTAGACCGATACGCCGCCCAGTTCCACGCCGGCCGAGAAGCCTTGCAGCAGGCGACCGGTGAGCACCAGCAGCGGCGCCGCGTAACCGATGGTGGCGTAGCCCGGCACGCAGGCGATCAGCAAGGTGCCCATGGCCATCAGCGCCAAGGTGACGATCAACCCCTTGCGGCGGCCGACGCGGTCGACATAGGCGCCGAGGAAGATGGCGCCCAGTGGCCGCATCAGGAAGCCGGCGCCGAAGGTCATGAAGGTCATCATCAGCGACGCCAGCTCGTCGCCCGCCGGGAAGAAGGCGTTGGCGATGGCGGTGGCGTAGAACCCGAACAGGAAGAAGTCGAACATCTCCATGAAATTTCCGCTGACGACGCGGAAAACGGTGCCGGGGCGGGATTGCGCGTTTTTTTGTAAGGCGGTGGATGTCATGGGGTCCTCGGTGCGGTACGGTTTGTTCGGGATCATACGCGCTTTGGACCTGACTTGCTCGACGCTAGCGAGCTTGGGCCGGACGGCGCCGCGCGGCCAAATGTAGCCGCAGCGCAACACATCGCCACTTTTTTGCAGTTCGTCGCAAAGTTGTCGGCCCCGGCGGCCAAGTTCAGTAAAATCAACGTTATCAAAATAAGTAACCATTGAACAAACCATCAAGGATTCACCATGCGCCGCACCGCTTCCGCCGTCCTGACCACTGCCCTTGTCGCCGCCCTGGGCGCCACCCTGTACGCCGTGGGCGCCCCGGCGCTGGCGGCCGAATCGGTGCGCGTGCTGCCGCCGTTCATCGCCGTCAACGCCAAGGGCGCGTTCGCGATGACGGTCGAAGCGGGCAAGACGCAGTCGGTGGTGGTGCGCGGCGACGACAAGTTCATCGCCGAACTCAAAACCACGGTGGTCGACAATGAACTGCAGATCACCATGTCCGACAAGACTTACGACGGCGGCAAGGGCGCGCCGCGCATCACCATCACCGTGCCGACCCTGAGCCGGGTGAAGGTGGAAGGCGCCGGCGAAACCGTCATCAGCCACGTCAACACCGACCGCCTCGACATCGGCTACCTGGGCGCCGGCCTGCTGTCGGCCAGCGGCAAAGTCAAGTACCTGCGCCTGAACGCCAAGGGCGTCGGCCAGGTCGACACCAAGGCGCTGCACGCCGAGCGTGTCGACGTCAACTTCGAAGGCGTGGGCAGCGTCAGCGTCTACGCCAGCGATCTGCTCAACGCCGTGGCCAAGGGCATGGGCTCCCTGGATTATTTCGGCAAGCCGAAAACGGTCAACAAATCGGTGTCGGGCATCGGCAGCGTCAACGCCAGGGACTGAAACGGGGCCGCCGGCCCGGTGACACGCGTTGCGATTGCGGGTACCATCAGGATCACCATAGACCAATAACAATCGATCCATTGCACCGGGGAGACCGCTAACGTGGCTGCGCCGAACGACATCGCGCACTGGCGCGCGCGGATTTTCGCCAAGCTGCTGCTGATCGTCTTCCTGCTGGGACTGGCCACGGCCGTTCCCAGCATGCTGCTGGCCGTCAGCGAGGGCATGTGGTCCATCGTCGTCGTCGACGTCATCGCGCTGTCGTGGATCGGCGCCATCCTGCTGCTGCGCCAGGTCGCCTACACCGTCCGCGTGTTCAACTTCCTGGCCGTCGCCTTCGCGGTCGGTGTCGGCCTGCTGCTCAAGATCGGACCGGTCAGCCAGATCTATTTGTTGGCCATCCCGGTGCTCGCCGCGCTGCTGCTCGGACTGCGCCCGGCGCTGTGGATGCTGCTGCTGGCCGGACTGGCGGTGATGGTGCTCGGTTTCGAGGAAAACGCCAAGCTGCAGATCGAGGGCATGCCGGACCACGCCTTCCTCAAGTCGGCCATCATCTCGATCAATTTCATGTTCATCACGGCGGTGCTGACGTTGTCGTGCGCGGTGCTGCTGCAGCAGCTGGCGCGCTCGTTCGACGAGCTGCGCGACGGCGCCGATTCGCTGGAGCGGCTGGCGTTCTTCGACGTGCTCACCGGCCTGCCCAACCGCCGCCTGCTGATGGACCGCATCGACACGCTGCTGGCCAGCTCCGCGCGCAGCGCCACCTTCAGCGCGGTGATGTTCGTCGATCTCGATCGCTTCAAAACCATCAACGACGCGCGCGGCCACGCGATCGGCGACGCGCTGCTATGCAAGGCGGCCGGACGCTTGAGCCAGCTGGTGCGCAAGGCCGACACCGTGGCGCGCATCGGCGGCGACGAGTTCGTGGTGGTGCTGGCGCACCTGGCCGACGATCTGGAGAGCGCCACCCACGCCGCGCGCGCGGTGGCCGAAAAGGTCCGCGTCACCATCGGCCAGGAGTTCGAGATCGACGGCCAGCTGTACATTTCAACCGCCAGCATCGGCGTGACGATGCTCCCCAAGCCAGGCCAGGGGCGGCAGGAGGAACAAAGCGCGCACGACCTGCTGCGCGAGGCTGATACGGCGATGTACCGCGCCAAGGCCGAGGGCCGCAACGGCATCGCCTTCTTCGAGATGGCGATGCAGACGGCGGTCGAACAGCGCCTGTCGATGGAGCGCGACCTGGCCACCGCGCTGGCCAAGGGCGAATTGCAAATGCACGTGCAGCCGCAGGTCGACCGCGACGGCCGCGCCATCGGCGGCGAGCTGCTGATGCGCTGGCCGCTGGCCGACGGCGCGATGGTGCCGCCGTCCGTCTTCATCCCGGTGGCCGAGGAGTCGGGACTGATCCTGGCGCTGGGCGCTTGGGCGCTGCGCCAGGCCTGCGAAGCGGTGCTGCTGCTCGAGCGCGCCGGCCTGTCGATGCCGCTGTCGGTCAACGTCAGTCCCAGCCAGTTCCGCCAGCCCGATTTCGTCGCGCTGGTGCAGCGCACCCTGGCCGACACCGGCGCGCCCGCCGACCGGCTGATACTGGAGGTGACGGAGGGCCTGCTGATCGACAAACTGGATGAGACCATCGCACGCATGCATCAACTGGCGGCGCTGGGGCTGCGCTTTTCAATCGACGATTTCGGCACCGGCTATTCCAGCCTGGCGTACCTGAAAAAAATGCCGCTGTATGAGCTCAAGATAGACCGCAGCTTCATCATCGACGCGCCGGACGACGGCAGCAGCGCGGCGCTGGTGCAGTCGATCCTGGCGATGGCCGGTCATCTGGGGCTGCACGTGGTGGCCGAGGGCGTGGAGACGCGGGCGCAGGCCGATTTCCTGATCGGCCACGATTGCCCGTGTTTGCAGGGTTACCTGTACGGGCGGCCGATGCCGCTGGCGCAGATGATCGAGCTCCTTGGAGAAACCGTGGAAACACGTAGGGCGGATTAGGCGGAACGCCGTAATCCGCCATCTGTGAGCCGTCGACGGCGCATGCACTGGCGGATTACGCTACGCTAATCCGCCCTACGTGTTTCAGATGGATGCTTCATTCCGTGGGCGTGTCTCTCACTGCAGCACGCTCACCCGCTTGCCGCTGACGCTGCGCTGGGCCGGGTTGCCATACACCGTGACCCTGCCGGAGCCGTTGGCGTCGGCCACCAGCGATTGGCTGACGGCGGCCGAGATGCTGCCCGAACCGTGCGTGCTCAGTTCCGCGCTCTGGCTGGCCAGGCCGGCCAGGTCGGCGCTGCCGGAGCCGTACAGGCGCACGATCATGCTGCGCACGCTGCCGCTGGCGTTGACGCCGCCGGAGCCGTGCAATTCCAGATTCAAGGTCTCGCCCTGCAGGTTGCCCAGGTTGAGCCGCCCGGAGCCATTCAGGCTGGCCAGGGTCGAGCCGCTTTGCAGGCCGTTCGCATCGACACTGCCGGAACCGTTCAGACGCGCCTCCAGCCGGCTGACATTGCCGGCCAGTTGCACCGCGCGCGAACCGTTCTGGCTCAGGTTCAAGGTGCCGCCATTCAGTCCGGTGACCGACAGGCGCCCGGAGCCGTTCGATTGGATGCGGCGCAGCTGCGGCGTGGTGTAGACCACCCGCAGCGGGTTGGAAGCGCGCACGCTGCCCTCGACCCAGACGCGCAAGGTGCCGCCGCTGGCGTCGGTGCGCAGCAGCGGCAGCAGGTTGCTGTCGCCTTCGACCTGCAGCGAGGCCGCCTCGCCGACCCGCACCTCGACCTGCAGCGGACCATTGATGTCGATGCCGTCGACATTGGCGGCGACGACCGCGTCGCGCCGTTCGACGGCGCCCTGCCCGTTGCCCTCGACCGCGCTGCCGCCGAACGATTTGTACTGCATGCTGCCGTCCTCCGGGATGACGATGACGGCGCAGCCGGCGAGGGTGGCCAGGGTGGAGAAGGCGGCGATGGTGGCGAAGGCGATGGCGGAGCGGCGCATGATCGGTTATCCGTGAAGTTTTATAGTGTTGTCACTATAGCCAGCGGCCCGGGTCCGCGCCCGCGCCATGCGACAAACCGTCGAAAACGGGGAATGAAGCGCAAAACGGATGGTGCTACCATTGCGGCCATGGATACCAAACCCACCTCCCCTGCCGCCGATACCCTCTTAGCGCTGCGCGACCTGACCCGCGCCTTCGCCCAAGAGCGCGATTGGGAACAGTTCCACACCCCGAAAAACCTGGCGATGGCGCTGTCGGTCGAGGTGGCGGAGCTGGCCGAGCATTTCCAGTGGCTGCGCACCGGTGCCGACGACGAACTCGATGACGCCAAACGCGCCGGCATCCGCCACGAGCTGGCCGACGTGCTGCTCTACCTGGTCCAGCTGGCCGACAAGACCGGCGTCGACCTGCGCGCGGCGGCGCTGGAGAAAATAGCGCTCAACGCGGCCAAGTACCCGGCCGACCGGGTACGCGGCGACGCCCGCAAGTCGACCGAATACTAAAGGATTTAACGCGGCGCCGCAGCCGGGGGCTGGCCGATGCCGAGCGCCTTGCGGATTTGGGCCGAGACGATGGACCACGACGGCGACGTCGCCGCCACCTCGTCGTAGTGGCTCCCTCCCGGCAGCAGGACCACCTCCGCCGCGTCGCCGGCGGCGTTGGCGCGGCGCGCGTAATCGTGTCCGGCCCGGATCGGCGACACGGTGTCGAATTCACCGTGGATCAGCACCGTGCGCACGCCGGAGGGCAGCATCTCGGCCGGCGAGGTGTCGGCGAAGACGTCCGGCCGCTCGGCGCTTGGCGTGCCGGCCAGCTGCGCGGTGTCGCGCTCGCAGCTGGTCTTGATCAGGGCCGCCTCGTTGCGCAGGTCGGCCAGGCCGCCCAGGCTGATCACGGTGGGCACCGGCAGCGGATCGGCCACGTAAAGGGGGCTGCTGCGCGGCAGGCGCGCGCGCGCGCCGGCCCATTGGGCCAGGTGGCCGCCGGCCGAGTGCCCGACCAGCACGATGCGCGACAGGTCGAGCCGGTGGGCCGGCGCCAGCGCGCGCAGGCGGTCCATCGCGGTGGCGACGTCGAGGTACATGCCGGGATAGCCGCCGCCCTCCTCGTCGAAGCGGCGGTATTCGACGTTCCACACCGCCACGCCGTGGCGCAGCAGGTCGCCGGCGATGTTGCGCATCTGCGTGATGCCGCCGAATTCCTTGGTCCAGCAGCCGCCGTGGATGACCACCGCGACCGGGAACGGGCCGTCGCCGCCCGGCGCGAACAGTTCGGCGAACTGGGAAGGCGCGGCGCCGTAGGCCACGTGCAGGCTGGGGGCGGGACCGGCCAGGGCCAGGTAGTCCTGTAGAGTCATCGGCGCGGCGGCCGCGCCGCCCACGTGGCCTGCGATGGCGGCGGCCAGCAGGGTCCTGCCCATTGTTTTCAACATGCGACGCTCCGTGGTGTGAAGCCGCCATGCTACACCAACAAGGCGAAAGCTAAACCCGCACGGCGTGTACCACCGGGGTCGTACCCCACTGGGTACGACCCCTCTGGCGGGGGTGCGGGTTGCCGCGTCAGCGGATCACCACTTGTAGTTGGCCCGCACGTAGTAGTATCCGCCGTTGATGCCGAACGGCGAGAACGATGGCAGCACCGTCACCGCCGCGTTGTCCAGCGCGGCGCGCTGGTCGGCCAGCAGCGCCGGATTGACGCCGTTCGGGTAGGTGTTGAACAGATTGTTGGCCCCCACCGCCACCGACCACGCCGGATTGACCTTGTATCCCACCTCCAGATCGGTGATCGCCTTGGCCTTGATCTCGGTCTTGTGATAGACCGAGCCGTCCTCGCTGCCGTAGTCGTTCGATTTGCCGTAGATCGCTTCGCGCAGGTTGATGGTCCAGTCGCCGATCTTCCACAGCGCGCCCAGGTTCACGCGCATCTTCGGCGAGGCCGTCTCCAGGTTCGAGATGGCGGTCTTGTCGAGCAAGGTTTGCGGCAGCAGCTGCGTCGGCGCCTGGTTGATCTTGGTGACTTCGACCTTGTTGTAGTTGGCCGCGATCGACCAGTCCACGCGGCCGTAGGCGCCGTAGTTCTCGTTCAGCGTCGTGACGAACTCCAGTCCCCGGCTGCGGGTGTTGACCGCGTTCGAGAAGATGTTGATGCCGGTCTGGCTGACCGTGCTATCGAGCACGTTGCCGTTGGCGATGATGGCCGCCGTCACGGCCGGCGAGTTGACCGCGCCGCCCGAGCCGTACAAGGCGCCGGAACCGACGATGCGGTCGCGGATCTTGATCTGGTAGACGTCGAACGTGATATTCAAATTGCTGGCCGGGTTGAGCACCATGCCGACACTGAGGTTGGTCGACGCCTCCGGTTTGAGGCCGTTGACGCCGACCAGGCGCGCGCCCGGCGAATTGGGGGCCAGCTGCACGAAGGCGCTGGTCGGGCCGACGTTGGTGGCCGAGTAGTACGATTCGGCCAGGGTCGGCGCGCGGAAGCCGTTGCTGAAGGTGCCGCGCACGGCCGCCGTCGGCGTCAGTTCGTAGCGCGAGGTCAGCTTGCCGACCCTGGCGCTGCCGAAGTCGGAGAAGTGCTCGTAGCGCCCCGCCAGGTCGACCGTCAGATCCTTGATCGGATTGCCGGCGATGTCGATGTAGGCGGCCTTGTTGGTGCGGCGGTGGCTGCCGGCGTCGGTCAGCGAGAAGCCCGGATACGACTGCGAGCCCTCCTTGTAGCGGGAGGCGGCGTCGCCGGCCTGGATCTCGTACTTGTCGATGCGGTGTTCGACGCCGGCGGCGAAGGTCAGCGGCTTGCTCCAGCCGACGTCGAATTCGCGGCTCGACTCGAGCGTGGTGGTGAGCTGGCTGGCGATGAAGGCGCCGGCCTTGAAGGTCGTCGGCGAGAAGCCGGTGTCGGCGAACAGCGAGGCGTTGGCCGAGTCCTCGACGCCGATCTCGGACTTGTCACGCCCGTAGGTGGTGCTCAGGTCCAGGTTCCACTCGGCCAGCTTGCCCTTGACGCCGCCGGTCCAGCCGAAGTCCTTCTGGTTGATCTTTTCCTTCGGCGAGAAGCCCTGCGGGTACATTTTCGGAATACGGGTCGGCAGGCGGTAGTTCTCGTAGGCGCGCGCGACCTTCTCGCCGTAGGTGGCGATGCTGTAGATCTGCACGTCCTTGGTCACGTCCCAGCCGAAGTTGGCCGCCAACACCTGCAGGTGGTACTGGGCGTCGCCCTGGATCTTGTTCAGGTACGGGTAGCCGGGGATCGACGTCATGCCCGGCGCGGCGGCCAGGTTGCCGGCGTCGAGCAGGCGCGGGTCGATGCCGCCACGGTCGCTGAAGTCGTGGTACTTCGATTCGGCCGTCACGCTCAGGAAGGCGTCCTTGAAAGGCTCGAAGCCGACGTTGGCCGAGCCGCCGACGGTCTTGCCGCCGCCGTCCCAGTAGCCGCCGCCGGTGGCCGAGGCGGTGCCGCCATGGTCGTTCGATTTGAGGATGATGTTGATCACGCCGGCGATGGCGTCGGAGCCGTATTGGGCGGCCGCGCCGTCCTGCAGCACCTCGATATGGTCGATGGCCGACACCGGAATGAAGTTCAGGTCGGCCGCGGCGCCGCCCTGGTACGGGCCGCCCAGCACGGCCAGGTTGGCGGTGCCGTGGCGGCGCTTGCCGTTGATCAGCACCAGCGTGTTGTTCGGGCTCAGGCCGCGCAGGCGGGCCGACAAGGTCAGGTTGGCGGTGTCGCCGCCGAAGGCTTGCGCGGTGAACGACGGCAGGTTCTGCGCCAGCGCCTGGATCAGGTCCGGCTGGCCGGTGCGCATCAGCGAGGCCGAGTCGAGCACCTGGATCGGCGAGGCGCTGTTCTCGGCCTTCATGCCGCTCGAGCGGGTGCCGGTGACGATCACCGAGCCGGCCGACGTGGCGTCGGGCGCGGCGGCTGCCGCTTCGACGGCAGCATCGACCGCGTCGGCCGGATTGGCTGCCGCATTGGCTGCCGCATTGGCTGCAGAAGCGGCGCCGATCGCCAGGGTGGACAACACGGCTGCGACGCCGATCTTGAGTGTGGCCTTATGCATATTTTAAATCCCCAGTTGAATAATAATAAGAAAAGTAAGACCTGAACCCGAACCTGAACCTCATTCCAATACCGCTTATTTTTTGGCGGCGACCACCTCGATTTCGACCAACCAGCCAGGGTTGCTCAAGCCGGCCACCTGCACCACGGCGCGCGCCGGCAGGTTGGGCTGCGTGCCGCCGAAGTACTGGGTGTAGGCTTCCATGAAGCCCTTGGTGTCGCCCTTGCCGCCCTTGGCCGGATCGCCGACCAGGTAGACGGTCATCTTGACGACGTCCGACATCTCCAGCTTCATGCCCTCGAGGATCTCCTTGATCTTCTTGAGCACCGTCTCGGACTGCGCCTTGGTGTCGCCGAAGGCGGCCAGCGAGTCCGGCGCGGCGGCCTTGTCGATCACCGCCGGCACCTGGCCGCTGATGAAGTGGATGGTGGCGGTCGACGGGATCGTCACGGCCAGCGCGATCGGGAAGTCCGACCCCGGAATCTTGTGGCGCACGATCTCCGCCTTCTCCTCCACCTTCGGCGCCTTGGCGGCGGCCATCGCCGGCGACGCCGACAACAGGGCCACGGCGGCGGAGATCAACAGAGCGGTGGCGGATTTGGTGAGTGCTTTGGTCATGGTCTCGTCTTCCTTGGGTTGTATAGAGTGGTAATCAGTGTTTGTTCGACATTTCGGCGCTGCCGAAATGGGCCACGCCAAGCGTGTCGCGCAGTTTGAGCACCTCGGCCTCGGTCAACGCGTCGGCCTTGTTGCCCCAGCTGGCGCGCACATAGGTCAGAATCGCGGCCATATCGGCATCGCTGATGTTCTCGCTGAAGTCGGGCATGCCGCCGCGGCCCTTGAGCAGCACCGTGGCCACTTCGGCGTGGTCGCCGGTGACAAATTTGCTGCCGGCCAGCGCCGGGAACGCGCCGGGGATGCCCTTGCCGGTGGCCTGGTGGCAGGCCGCGCAGTTTTTCAGGAACAGCGCCTTGCCGTCCGGCGCCGTGGTGGAAGCCGGCGCCTGCGCCTGCGACGGCGCCGTGGCGGCGGCCGCGAAGGCGGCCACGATCACCATCGCGGCCTTCAGTAACGTGTCCCTCATGCGCTGGCCCTCGCGTGTATCCTGGCGATCTGCTGCCAGGCCGATTCGATGGCGCCGGCCTGCCAGCCGGTCAGGTAGCTCAGGTGCTCGCCGGCCAGCATGATGCGGCCCTCGCCTTCGAGCAGGGTCGGATAGGCGGCCGCGCGGGTCTTCTCGGTCCACTCGGCCCAGCCGCCCAGGTTGTACTGCACGCGGTGCCACGCCACCGAGAACGCGTTCTCGTATTCGTCGCGGTACTGCGGGAAGATCTTCTGGCCGGCGGCGACGGCGAATTCGGCGCGTTCGGCCGGCGTCAGCGCGCTGACCTCGATGGCGGCCGTCTGGTACTGGTAGTAACCGAGCAGCACGCCCTTCTTCTTCTGCCAGCCGTACGACGGCATCGAGATGGTGTTGATGCCTTTGAGGTCGGTGAGCACGTGGCCGCCGTAGATGTTGTCGTCCTCCTCCCAGAAGCGGCGCTTCATCTGCAGGCCGATCTTGCCGACCGGCGCGTAGGCCACCGTGGCGACGGCCTTCTTGAACGCGTCCGAGAAATCGGTGTCGATCTGGCGCAGCACCGACAGCGGGATGGTGCACAGGCAGTAGTCGGCCGTCACGCTGGAGGCCTTGCCGGTGGCGGTGTCCTTGAAGGCGATGGTCACGCCCTTGTCGTTCTGGCGGATGGTCTGCACCTCGGCACGGTAGCGGATGGTCTTGCCGACGCGCTTTTCAAACGCCTTCGGGATCGCGTCCATGCCGCCGACCGGCTGGAACATGGTCGCCTGCATCGGGAAGTCCTGCACCGCGCTGTAGACGTTGCCCAGTTTGGAGGCCAGCAGTTCCTTGAAGCCCAGCGGGTCGGACTGCTTGCCTGGTCCGGGCTCCATGCCGGCGCCCGGATAGACGGCGAAACCGCGTCCGGTGCGGCCCTTGTATTTCAGGTCGGCGCCGGCCAGCTGGCCCTCGTGCGCCAGGTAGTCGAGCAGCAGGCGCTTGTCGTCGGCGGTCAGCTCGGCGTCGAGCTGGTTGTTCTTGATCGACTTGGCCAGCATCTCGTCGACATGGCCGCGCATGTCGGCCTTGATCTCCTTGATGCGCAGGCGCTTGCCGGCGAAGGGGCCGGCGTTTTCGGAATACACATAGGAGTGGTCGTTCTCGTTGACCATCACCTCCAGCGGCACCTCGAACAGGCGCGTGTAGTGCAGGGTCGACTGGTGGTGCAGCGGGATGCGCCACGGGCCGTGGTTGATGTACTGGCCCTCGTCGAAGGCGCAGGTCTGTTTGTCGCCGCCCAATTCGGTCAGGCTGAAGCCCTTGCGGGCGGTCTGGCAACGGCCGCCGGCGAAATCGCGCGCCTCGAGGATCTGGCACTGGTAACCGAGCTTGCCCAGCTCGAAGGCGGCGGTCAGTCCGGCCAGGCCGGCGCCGAGGATCACCACCTTCTTGCCTTTGCCGCTGCCGCTCAGCGCGGGCGGCGCGGAAGACGTCGAGCCGATGCCCATGCCCCAGGCGTTCATGGTGTTTAACAGCAGGCCGGTGCCGCCGACGGCGGCGGCCCGGTACAGAAAGTCCCTACGGGTAAATGAACTAAACGGTTTAAACGGTTTTACTGTTTTGCTTTCCATCGGTTTCCTCACCAGTCTGCCTGAAATAACTTGGGTGACTTGCTTACCCATAGTTCCAATCTAGCAAGGCGCGTGCCACGCGCTGCACGCAAAACAAACATGCTTCACAACGAAGGCAAGCCTTGTGGCGCAAGGCCTCCTTTCATCGAACAATGTTTTTACATGGACCCCGCGTACGCTCCGGACACCCGCGACGGCAAGCGGCCGGCGACAAACTTTATTCGCGTAAAACGGACTTTATTCGCGGCGGCGCGCGACGCGCGCGGGTGGGACCGGCGGCCGGGTAGACGGCGCGCGGCGGCGCCGCGCACCAGCAAGAGGCACATAAAAAAGCGGGGATGGGAGGATGCACGACGCTGGACCGCGCCGCCGCCGGCGGCGCGGGTGACCGGCTGCGTCTCAGCCGGCGAAGCTGGCGAGGGCCGGTGCGCCGCTGCGCGCCAACGGCGCGGACGATGTTGACGATGTGGACGACCCGGGGGAGGCGGCCGCCTCGCGCGGCAGGCGGGCGATTTCCTCGGCCGACAGGTGGCGCTGGGCGGCGCAGGCGTCGTCCAGGTGGCAGGCGTGGAACTGCATCGGTGCGGCCGGATCGAGCAGGTAGATCATGTCCAGGTTGGACGGATCGTAGGCGACCTTGACGCTCCAGTGGCCGCGCAGGCGCGCGCGGTCGAACCAGCGCTCGTTGATGGCGCGCGCGCAGGTGTAAGTACTTTCGAACAGGCGGATGCCGTCGGCGCCGACCTGCGCCGACGCCACCGGCATCAGGCTGCAGCGGATCAGGTGCTCGGGATAGGTTTTGAGGCTGCCGCCCCGGTGGGCCACGCCCCAGTCCCACAGCTGGCGCGGGGTGGCGTTGCCGGCGTGGGACAGCGGGTGGCGGTTGTTGTAATAGAGGATGCAGTCGATGACGATGCGGGTGAACTGCTCCAGATCGAGCACGCCGTCGAGCCGGCACGGCGCGCCCTCGTCGTTCGGCGCCAGCAGGCGGAAACGCTTTTCCAGCACCGCCTTCCAGTCGCCCGGGCCGTCGTCGACGGCGACGCAGCGCAGGTTGAAGTTATTCAGCAAGGCCGGGTCCATGCCGCCCTCGCCGCCATCGCGGCCGGCCGTCAGCGCGGCGTTGGCGAACAGGGTTTCCGGCAGGTGGCGGCACGGCCACTGCGCCGCCTCGATGCGGCGGCCGAACTGCTGGCTGTAGCGCTGTTTGTCGGCGCCGCAGTTGGCCAGCGCCAGCATCGCCTGCGGCCAGCTGGCCGGCCCCAGGCCGATGTAGACGCCGGTGACCAGGCGGCTGAACGAATCGACGGCCAGATAGATGCGCGGGCGGCCGACCGCTTGCCGGCGGTCGGCGCGCGAGACCAGGCACACCTCGGCGCAGACGGCGTCGAGGTAGAAGCCGGCGCCGGGCCGGCCCGGCGGCAACGCTTGCGGCGCGAACGCCGCCGGCTGGCCGGCCAGGGAGGCCAGCGAGGCTGCCGTGGCGAACGGGGTGGGCGTGGCGGGGCCCCACGGCGCGGCCGCGCCGTCGCCCCGGCGCGCCACCTCGGGCGGACGGTCGTCGTCGTGGTCGAGCCAGTAGTTGAACTGGCCGAAGGTCGGCAGCACGGCGCTGCGCCCGGCCGGCGTGGTCAGCACGCGGCCCGATGCTTCGTCGATGCGGCGCTCGACGAAGAACTCGTCGAGCATCTGTTCATAGGCGCCCAGGCGCGAGAACTTGGCGTGGCCGGCGGCGTAGCGGGCGATGGCGACGCGGAAGGTGCGGCGGATTTCCTCGTCGGCGTTCAGGCCCGGCCCGGCGTCGGCGCCGTTCTTGCGCGGGCGTCCGCGCTTGACGCCGGCCGAGGCCTGGCGCACCTTGCCCTTGCCGCCCGAGTTGCAGTAATCGGGCAGCAGCGCGTTGGGGGTCTGGCCGCGCTGCCAGTAGCGGCGCAGGTAGCGGTAGATGGTGGGATGCGAGACGCCGTGGGCGCCGGTGGCGCGGGCGATCAGCTGGCCGCGCTGGCGGGCCTCGTAGATGCCCGGCTCCAGCGCCACCAGCGGCTCGATGATCTCCCAGGCGCGCGCCCGCAGTTGCAGGTGTTTGGCCGGCAGCAGGTCCTGGCTGACGACCATCAGATAGGGGTCGGCCGGCAGCACCGAAGCGCGGCCGGCCCGGATGTCGGCGTGCAGCACCGACAGTTGGACGAGTTCTACATCGGCCGAGCGGGCCGCCACGTCGAAGACATAGGCGTGGCTCTGCTCGGGAGCGATCCACAAGATGCGGACGGTGCGCGGAGACGGATGCGTATAGTGCAGCAGATCGTTCCGCAGTAGCATTAGCGCCCCTTGACGGTGAATGGCCGGCTGTCGACGATGATGGCGTACGGGCCGGCCTGATTATGCTCGCGCAGCATCTGCGGCTTGAGCGAATCGACAAAGATGTTCCACAGCTTCCTGAATGATGTCATCTCAATGCTCCGATCTAAACGACTTGTCTCCAGGTTGAGGCGCCTCGGCGGGCGCGCCTTTTATAGGGATGTGCTATCACATATGCAATAAGCGGGCCAGCCTTGCCGAAAGGCAGCTTCTCCTATGAGAGTGATTCATGCGGGGTTTTCGGGACGTGGTGTTTGCGGCACGTCAAGCTTTGTTTTGGTGCAACGCAACAGATGCGCGCACCTTGTCTGTGCAACAACACGCGATGGGATGAACAACGGAAAACGGGGCCTTTCGGCCCCGTTCTTGATGCGGAAGATGCTTAGTATTTCTTGCCGGCAGGCTTCTTCTTCGGCGGCGTCGACTTGCCCGATTCCGGCGGCATGCGGTCGGCATGACTGATTTTCAGCTGCGCGCCGCCGACCCAGACCTTGCCCAGGTGCTTGAACAGCTCGTCCGGCATGCCATCAGGCAACTCGACCATGCTGTAGGTATCGAAGATCTCGATGCGGCCGATATGCTTGGCCTCCAGTCCCGCCTCGTTGGCGATGGCGCCGACGATGTTGGACGGGGTGGCGGCGTTGTTGCTGCCCACTTCGATGCGGAAGGCGCTCATCGGCAATGTGACCTTGCCCGGCTTTTCCTTTTTCTTCTTCGGCGCGGCGTCGTCCAGTTCGGCGGCGTCGACGCGGGCGGCGCGCGCCAGCGGCGAGCCGGCCGGCTTGTCGGCGGCTTTATCGGCCGGCTGGTCGGCGGCGGGCGCCCTGGCCGGGGCGGTGGCCCTGGCCGGCGCCGGACGGGCCGGTGCCGATGGCGCCGGGGCCGATGCCGCCGGGGCGCCGTCGCCGTTATCGCGGCTGATGCGCAGCTGCTGGCCGGCGACCTTGATGCCGGCCAGGTGATCGAGCACGTCGCCGGTCAGGTTGTCGGGCATATCGAGCACGCTGTAGTCGTCGTAGATCTCGATGCGGCCGATGTGCTTGGAGTCGATGCCGCCCTCGTTGGCGATGGCGCCGACGATGTTGCCCGGCTTGACGCCGTGCTGGTAGCCCACCTCGATGCGGAAGGTCTGCATGCCGGGATCGGCGGCGCGCACCACGCGCTCCTTTTTCGGGAATTTATCGCTGCGGTCCGGACGCTCGGCGCGGTCGCCGCGCTCGAACCGGTCACCACGGTCGCCGCGGTCGCCACGATCATGGCGCTCGAAGCCGACCTGACGGCCCGGCCGTTCGTCCCAGGTGGCGGCGGCGGTCTGCTGCTTTTTGTCGAGCAGCAGCGGCACGTCGCCGCGCGCCATCTTGGCCAGCGCGGCGGCGATTTCGATCGCCGGGATGTTCTGTTCGCGCTCGAAGTCCTCGATCAGCGACTGGAACTGTTCCAGCTCCCCCTGGGCCAGGGTTTCGCTGATCTGCGACTTGAATTTGGCGATGCGCACGTCGTTGACCGCCTGGATGGTCGGCAGTTCGAGCATGCCGATCGGCTGGCGGGTGGCGCGCTCGATCGATTTGAGCAGGTTTTTCTCGCGCGGGGTAATGAACAGGATCGCCTCGCCGCTGCGGCCGGCGCGGCCGGTGCGGCCGATGCGGTGGGTGTAGCTTTCAGGATCGTGCGGCACGTCGTAGTTGACCACGTGGCTGATGCGCTCGACGTCCAGGCCGCGCGCGGCGACGTCGGTGGCCACCAGGATGTCGATCTTGCCGTCCTTGAGCTGCTGGATGGTGCGCTCGCGCTGCTGCTGCTGGACGTCGCCGTTGATGGCGGCGGCCGAGAAGCCGCGCGCCTGCAGCTTGCTGGCCAGTTCCTCGGTCCCGAGCTTGGTGCGCGAGAAGATGATCATGCCGTCGAAGTTCTCCGCCTCCAGGATGCGGGTGAGCGCGTCGAGCTTGTGCATGCCCGACACCAGCCAGTAGCGCTGGCGGATGTTTTCGGCGGTGCCGGTCTTGGCGGCGACGGTGATTTCCTTGGGGCTGCGCAGGTAGGTGTTGGCGATGCGGCGGATCGCCGACGGCATCGTCGCCGAGAACAGCGCGGTCTGGCGGCTGTCCGGGGTCTCCTGCAGGATGCGCTCGACGTCGTCGATAAAGCCCATGCGCAGCATCTCGTCGGCCTCGTCGAGCACCAGCGTTTTGAGCTTGGACAGGTCGAGCGAACCCTTGTCCAGGTGGTCGATGACGCGGCCCGGGGTGCCGACGACGACGTGCACGCCGCGGCGCAGCGCCGACAGCTGTGGGCCGTAGCTTTGGCCGCCGTAGATCGGCAGCACGTGGAAGCCGGGGATGTGCGCGGCGTAGGTCTGGAAGGCCTCGGCCACCTGGATCGCCAGTTCGCGGGTCGGCGCCAGCACCAGCGCCTGCGGGGAAGTCTGCTTGATGTCGATGCGCGACAGGATCGGCAGCGCGAAGGCGGCGGTTTTGCCGGTGCCGGTCTGCGCCTGGCCCAGCACGTCGAGATTATCGAGCAGCGACGGGATGGTGGCCGCCTGGATCGGCGATGGCGACTCGTAGCCGACGTCCTTGAGGGCCTTGATCAGCGGCGCGCTCAGATTCAGATCGGAGAAAAGGGTGATGGGGGAGGTTGGGGTGTCAGACATGGCGTCACTCACAAGTATGTTCGAATCGCCTAATTGCGAAAGAAATTTGGGCGTAGTTTACTCTGTCTCGCCGGTTTCAGCCTTTTTTGCGTGAAATCGCCCGTTTTAAGGGCAAATTAAGGGTCGTCACGGCGTTCCCGATTGCCGTCCTATCGTGCGCGCCCTATATTGGCCGCTCCCCCGCCCCTGGAGAATGCCATGCACCCGATCCGCTCCGCCATCCTGGCCGCCACCGTCGTTGCGAGCGCCCCCGCCCTCGCCGCCACCTATGGGCCGCAGCTCGAAGGCTTCGCCTATCCGCACAAGCTGCGGTACTACGCTTTCACATCGCAAGGCAAAGAGCTGCAAATGGCGTACATGGACGTGGCGCCAATGGCCAAGGCCAACGGCAAGACGGCGGTCCTCATGCACGGCAAGAACTTCTGCGGCGCGACCTGGGAGCAGACCATCACCGCCCTGAGCGCGGCCGGCTACCGCGTGGTGGCGCCCGACCAGATCGGATTCTGCGCCTCGACCAAGCCGGAACACTATCAATACACCTTCCAGCAGCTGGCCGCCAACACCGAGGCGCTATTAAAGAGCATCGGCGTCAAACAGGCCGCCATCATCGGCCACTCGACCGGCGGCATGCTGGCCACGCGCTACGCGCTGATGTATCCGGAGGCGGTGTCGCGGCTGGTGATGGTCAATCCGATCGGGTTGGAAGACTGGAAGGCGCTGGGCGTGCCGGCGCGCAGCGTCGATCAGTGGTACGAGCGCGAATTGAAGATGACGGCCGACAGCGTGCGCGCCTACGAGAAGTCGACCTACTACGTCGGCCGCTGGAAGCCGGAGTACGAGCGCTGGGTCGATATGCTGGCCGGGATGAACGCGGGACCGGGCAAGAAGATCGTGGCCTGGAACTCGGCGCTGATCTACGACATGATCTATACGCAGCCGGTGGTCTATGAATTCCCGCTGCTGAAGGTGCCGACGTCGCTGATGATCGGCGACGCCGACACCACCGCCATCGGCAGCGACATCGCGCCGCCGGCCGTCAAGGCCCAAATCGGCAAGTACGAGGTGTTGGGCAAGCAGGCGGTCAAGCAAATCCCGAACGGCCATCTGGTGGAATTCAAAGGCATGGGCCACGCGCCGCAGATGGAAGATCCGGCCGCGTTCCACCGCGCCTTGCTCGAAGAGCTTAACCGCTAAAAATGCCGTGGCGCGGCGGGGTGGGCTACCCTGTACGGCGCCCTGTGGTAAACCCTCTCTTTAGACTTCTCTTTTCTTCTCTATTTCTCTTCTTTGAACTCTTTTTAAGATTAGCGATCTAAATAGAGGAGAAGAGAAGAAAGAGAGGAGAAAAACGAATGTTTACCACAGTGGCCGCGCAGCTCTCTACCCCCACCCTGCTCCGACTGATCGAGTATTTGCGCACGCGCAGTGACTCGCATGACGTCTCGGAGGCGCTCAATATCGCGCTAGAGTTCTGGCTCGATTCCAAAAACGAACTGCCTCCCAATGCTGATCGGATCGGCATTCGAGGCTATCAATGGAAAACGCTTTTCCTGCCCGAAGGGACGATTCTGCGTTCGTGGAGCTATGGCGAGCATAACTACGCCCGCGTCGAAGGCGACAAAATCATTCACGACGGCCAGTCCGTCTCACCCAACCAGTTCGCGCGGCATTTCGCCCGCACTGCGCGCAACGCATGGTTCGATTTATCGGTACGCCGTCCCGGCGACAAGCAGTACAAGATGGCGGGACTACTACGCGAAGAACTGGCGCAAGAGAATATGAATCGAGACCTGGCGTCAACTGCGAAACCAAACATTCCCGAGTACGCTCCTACCGCTCTGCCGCCAGATGCCCCCGCTGCGAATCCAACTCGAACAGTTCCGGTAAAAAAAGAGGACTTCGATCCCGGATGGGATTTGCCGGAGCGGCGCAAATTTCGCTACCGTGTTGAGGACACTGCGTACTAACAAAAAAAGAGAGGCGGGTCGTATCCCGTCTCTCTTTTTCTTGCGCTGCCCAGGCCGAAGGTCCGGGGCGGCACGTCGTGCGCCAGCTAGTGAAGCTTACGACTGGATTACTTGGCTGGCGTTGCCGGGGTTGCCGGGGTCGCCGGCTCCGCAGCTGCAGGCTTGGCTTCTTTTTCAGCCTTGGCCTTCTTGTGATGCGTTTTCTTCGCGGCGGTGTGCTCATGCGGCGCCGCTGGTGCGGCCGGCGTCGCGGCGGTTGCCGTTGCCGGGCTAGCAGGCGTCGCCGGCGTGGCTGGCGTTGCAGGAGCCTGGGCGAAAGCAGCGCCGGCGAACAAGGTGACGGCCAGGGTAGCGATAATCTTCTTCATGATATAGATCCTTTTAAAACGATATAAATTATTTAAATTATTTTAGTAAAACTGACCCTTTTTTTACTTCTTCACTGCTACTTCTTTCGTTTCAACCTTGGTCACCGTCTCGGTGGCGGGGGCTGCGACTTTGGATTCTTTGGTTTCCTTGACCGTCTTAACCTTGTGGGCGCCGTGCTTGTCGGTTTTGACTTCGCTCTTCACTTCGGTCTTGGTCGTGGTCTTCGCTTCGGCGGCGACGGCTGGTTTGGTCTCAGGCGCGGCTGGCGCGGCGGCTGGCGTCTGGGCGAATGCTGCGGTGGCGAACAGGCCGGCGATCAGGGAAGCGATAATTTTGGTCATGATGTGTTTCCTTTTTCTGGTTTTGGGCAGCGGGACCATCCCGTGTCGCATGAGCAGAAAACGGCCGGCGCCACCGATGAGTTGACTGTCCTTACAACCTCTTACCGACTCTTACACTCGCTTACAAACGGTCGAAAATCCAGTAAGATGTCCCGCGTCAGCAAGATAACCACAACCTAGGAATCCACATGCGTCTCACAGTGTTAGCCCTCGCCGCCGGCATCGCCTTTCAGGCACACGCCCAACAACCCGTCGTCGCCGAGGCGCCGCTGCGCGCCCACCTGTCCTTCCTGGCCGACGACCTGTTCGAAGGGCGCGGCACCGGCCAGCGCGGCGGCGACCTGACGGTGCGCTACCTGGAGACGCAGGCCGCCATCATTGGCCTCAAACCGCTGGCCGGCGGCGGCTACCGCCAGTCCGTCAAGATCGAGGGCACCAAGCTGCTGCCCGGGAGCCTGGTGCGCTTCGACGCCGGCGGCAAGACCATCGTCCCCAAGACCGGCACCGAGATCGTCTTCGGCACCATGAGCGGCAAGCAGGACGTCACCGTCGACGCGCCGCTGGTGTTCGTCGGCTACGGCGCCAGCGCGCCGGAGGAAAACTGGGACGACTACAAGGGCGTCGACATGAAGGGCAAGATCCTGGTCATGATGGTCAACGACCCGCAGCCGACCGCCGAGGAGCCCAACCGCTTCGCCGGCAAGGCGTACACCTACTACGGCCGCTGGCTGTACAAGTTCGAGGAGGCGGTGCGGCGCGGCGCCGCAGGCGCGCTGCTGATCCACACCACGCCATCGGCCTCCTACCCGTGGAGCGTGCCGGCCAACGGCTTTGGCCACGAGCGCTTCCACCTGGCCGGCAAGGGCAACCCGGTCGAGGGCTGGCTGCAGGAGGACACCGCGCGGGCGCTGTTCGCCGCCGCCGGCTTCGACCTGGACGCGCTGCGCGCCAAGGCCGAGCGGCGCGACTTCACGCCGGTCGACCTCAACATCAAGGTCCACGCCGAGGTGCGCAGCGCCGTGCGCCAGATCGAGCAGTTCAACGTCGCCGGCATCGTACCGGGCACCGACGCCAAGCTGAAGGAACAGGCGGTGATCTATTCGGCCCACTGGGACCACCTGGGCATCGACGAGGGCGTGCGCCGCGACGACAAGACCGACCACACGTACAACGGCGCCATCGACAACGCGTCCGGCACCGCCGCGCTGCTGGTCATGGCCGCCGAGGCGGTCAAGCACCCGGCCAAGCGCACCCAGATCTTCCTGTGGCCGGCGGCCGAGGAACAGGGCCTGCTGGGCAGCGCCGCCTACGTGCAAAACCCGGCCTGGCCGCTCGACAAGACCACGGCCGACCTTAACCTCGACAGCATGAACTTCGTCGGCAAGACCAGCGATATCGGCGTCGCCGGCGCCGAGCGCAGCAGCCTGTACGGCGCCGCCGGCGCGGTTGCCAAAAAGATGGGCCTGACGCTGGCGCCGGCCATCCCGGACCTGTCGGGCGCCTTCTTCCGCGCCGACCATTTCAATTTTGCCAAGGCCGGCGTGCCGGCGTTCAACGTCGGCTCGGCCGTGTTCTCCGGCGACGGCCACTTCACCTTCGTCAAGGACCTCGAACCGTCGCGCGCCAAGCTGGTCGCTTTCAAGAAGGACTACCACCAGGTCACCGACGAGTACCGTCCGGAGTGGGATTTGTCGGGCATGGTGCAGCAGGCGCAGTTCACCCTCAACCTGGGCTACGCGGTGGCCAACGCCCCGGCCATGCAGACCTGGAAGGCCGGCGACGCCTTCGGCAAGGTCAAGCGCTAGCCGACGGGAGCGCGACAAACGCCGGCCAATCCGGCCGGCGTCTGATATATGCCACAGAGCAACACCCGAAACGCCCTATAATGCTGACAGGCATGTTCGGGTGGCGTATGACTTTCAATTTCTTCAGGCTTGTCGTTTTACTCACGACGCCCGCGCTGCGGCGCGCCGGCGCCGCCCTCGCGCGCCAGCCGCTTGCGCTGTTACCGTCCTTCTCGCTGATGCTGGCGCTGCTGCTAGGGGCCAATTCCGCACACGCCGCCACCGACGCCTTTGATGGCGGCCAAGTCACCGGTTGCAAGCGCGCCAACACCACCTACACCTGCGACACCCTGTCGCAAGCGAACGACATCACCATCGCCAGCGGCTACACGGTGGTGGTCGGCACCGACGTTGCCTTCACCTACTTCCAGGTACTGAAGATGAGCGGCAGCGCCGTGCTGCGCGCCACCGGCGACCTCGATCTGCGCGGCCTGCAGACCGCCAACACCCAGGTGGCCGGCGGCACGTTGCGCGCGGGCGACGCCTTCGTGCTCGGCGCCAACGACCAGACCGTGACCGCCAACGTCGTCGCCGCCACCATCACCACCGGCGGGCCGTCGACCCGCATCAACGGCAATGTCACCCTCAGCGGCGACGCCAACCTCGGCTCGAGCACCACCATCACCGGCACGCTGTCGGCGGCGACGGTGACGGCAGGCTCGAGCCTGCGCATCGACGGCGGCATCGACGCCAGCGGCACCGTCAGCCTGGGCTCGAGTTCCACCGTCAAGGGCGGCATCACCGGCATCCCCGGCATCAACGGCGGGCGCAGCGGCGCCGTCACCACCGGCTCGGGCTCGACCATCAGCGGCAACATCGCCGCCTCGGCCTTCACCTTGGCCTCGGGCAGCAGCCTGGCCGGCGACATCGACGCCCCCACGGTCGAACTGAGCGCGGCCAACGCCATTGTCGTCGGCAACATCACCGCCACCACCTCGCTGGTGGCCGGCAGCGGCGCCAGCGTCACCGGCAAGATCGACTCGCCCAAGGTCGACCTGAACGCCTCCGGCGTCACCATCAAGGGCGACATCAACGCCGGCACCTCGCTCACCATCGGCAGCGGCAACACCGTCAACGGCAACCTCACCGGCACCACCTTGACGATCGCCGCGTCCAACGTCGTCGTCAACGGCAACGTCACGATGAAGGGCGACATCGACATCGGCTCGGGCGCCACCATCAACGGCGACCTGTCGGCGCGCAACGTCACTACCCACGCCTCGGGCGACAACATCAACGGCAACGCCTCGGTCAACGCCATCTTCCTCGACTACGGCGCCACCGTCAGCAAGACCATCACCTGCACCGGCGCCGGCGCCTCGGGCTGCAGCTGCGTCACCCGGGCCGACAGCAACTACAAGCCCACCTGCGGCGCGCCGCCGCCGTCGGGCGTGCACCATTTCCGCATCACCCAACCGGGCAGCGCGCTCACCTGCCAGCCGCAGCCGGTCACCGTCACCGCCTGCGCCAACAGCGCCTGCGCGCTCCCCAACTACACCGGCACGGCCACCGTCACGCTGCAGCCGGGCGGCAAATCGTTCAGCTTCAGCGGCGGCGAGACCACCAGCGCCACGGTCGAGCAGACCACGGCCGGCACCGCCACCTTGTCGGCCACGGGCGCGCTCAACGCCGCCACCTGCGTCAACACCAGCACCAGCGACCCGTCGCTGCAGTGCCAGATGAAATTTGGCACCACCGGACTGGACATCTCGGCCAGCAACCACGTGTCGATGGCCGGCGGCGCCACCGTCACCATCCAGGCGAAGAAGGCCTCCGCGCAAAACCAGAGCTGCGTGCCGCTGGTGGCCAACCAGACGGTCAACATCGACCTGTCGTGCGCGTTCGACAGCCCGGCGGCCGACAAGGCCGCCGACGTCAACGTCAAGGTCGGCAGCGCCAGCCTGGACTGCCGCAAAGCCGCCGTCGCCGTGCCGTTCGCCTTCGACAAGGACGGCTACGCCACTGTGCCGCTGCAATACGCCGAGGTCGGCAGGATCAATCTCAACGGCAGCTTCGCCGGCGCCGGCTTCAACGCCATCGGCAGCAGCAGCTTCATCGCCGCGCCCAAGGAGTTCCTGATCGAGGCGGCCAGCGTGCTGACCAAAGCCAACACCGCGACCATGGCGGCCGACGGCGTGTTCGCCAGGGCCAGCGAAGGCTTCATCGTCAAGATCAGCGCCGTCAACGGCGACAAGAAGGTCACCACCAACTTCGGCAAGGAAACCTCGGCCGAAGGCATCACGATCACCTCCGGCATCGCCAACATCGATGCCAACGGCAACCTGGACGCCGCCCGCAAGAATGGCTTGATCACCGCCGGCAAGTTCAAGGCCGTCAGCGGCGGCGTCTACACCAGCTTGGACGACGCCACCGGGCTGTGGAGCTTCAGCGACACCGGCGCGATCAAACTGGACGTGACCTTGTTCAACTCCACCGGCTATTACATGGGCTTTGCCGACAAGGCCTTCAAAACGGCCGGCACGCTGACCGTGGCCCGCTTCGTTCCGGACCACTTCGACACGGTGCTGATGAGCAACCAGGAGGTCGACGGCTCCGCCGCCCCGCCAGCCATCCCGGCCGAGGGCCGCAGCATGAGCTGTGCCGGTCTGAGCGACGCCACCCGGCCGTGCGGCCCGGCCACGACCAGCTTCGTCCATTCCGGCCAGCCGTTCTTCGTCAAGGTGCTGGCCTACAACGGCGCGACGCCGCCGGCGCTCACGCTGAACCACTCGGGCGCCTACGCCAAGGCGGTGGCGCTGTCGGCGCTGACGGCCGCCGGCGGCAGCGTCGCCACGGCCGGCGGCCAGCTCGACTGGATACGCCCGGCCGACGGGGCCTTAACCACCGGCGTCAATTTCGCTTTCGACAAGGGCGTCGGCAAGTTCGCGGCGCCGGTCGACAACATGCCCCGCTTCCTCTTCAGCGCCAAGGACGTGCTGCCGGTGACGACCTATATCCGCGCCGTCGACAGCGACGGCGTCACCTCCAAACGCCCCACGCCGCCCGCCCCGGCGCCCCAGATCGTCTCGGTCGAGGCGCCGCTGACGGTGGTCAGCGGCCGTTTGCTGGTCGCCAATACCTACGGCTCGCCCAACGGCAGCGTGCCGGTCGACGCCAGCGCGCAGTACTACATGCCGGTCGGCTACGTGTTCAACCCGCAGGTGCAGGCGACCAGCGGGGCGATCGCCAACTTCATCAAATTCGACAATTGCGTCAAGGGCCTGGCCGGCCGCTGCCCGGCGATGAAGGCGGCCCCCGCGCCGTCCACGCTGGTGCTCAAGAACGGCAAGGGCACCTTCCGCGTGGCGCCGCCCACGCCGGTGACGACCGAGATCGGCTGGGCCGAGGTCTCGCTCGGATCGCTGATCTACTACCTGCCCAGCAGCGTCGGCCGCGCCACCTTCGGCATCTACCGTTCCGGCCCGGTGGTCTACCGGCGCGAGGTGTACTAACGCGCCCGCTCCGGCCGCGCGCGCTGCAAGGGCGCGCGAAACAAGGTAGGATGGCCGCTTTCTGCCCCTACAAGGAACGCCATGGAAACCAATTCGAAGTGGATCGACGTCGACACCGCCGACGGCAAGTTTGAAGCCTACCTGTCGCTGCCGCGCTCCGGCAAGGGCCCGGGCATCGTGTTGCTTCAGGAAATCTTCGGCGTCAACCAGCACATCCGCAACGTCGCCGACCAGTACGCCGCCGACGGCTACGTGGTGCTGGCGCCGGACCTGTTCTGGCGCGAGGGCGCCCACATCGAGCTGGCCTACGACGGCGACGGCTGGAAGCGCGCCGTCGAACTGATGAACGCCACCGACGTCGGCCGCGCCCAGGCCGACATCGCCGCCACCGTCAAGGTGCTGCGCGGGCTCGACGCCGTCGGCGCCCACAAGGTCGCCTCGGTCGGCTACTGCTTCGGCGGCAAGCTGTCCTACCACACCCTGGCCAACGGCCTGGTCGACGCCGGCGTGTGCTACTACGGCGGCGGCATCCAGAATGGGCTGGACCGCGCCGACCAGATCAAGGGACCGATGCTGATGCACTTCGGCGGCGCCGACAGCCACATCCCGGCAGACGCCGTCAAAAGCATCGCCGAACGCTTCGACAGCAACGACCAGGTCGAGATCCACGTCTACGAGGGCGCCGAGCACGGCTTCAACTGCAACCACCGCGACAGCTACCAGCAGCGCGCCGCCGCCCAGGCGCACGGCCACACGCTGGTGTTCCTCGGCGAACAACTGTAAAGGGGCGCCATGGCACGCCTGACCCTGGACTTCCCCGAAGACCAGTATTATTTCGAGACCCGGATGACGGTGCGCAGCACCGACATCAACGCCGCCAACCACCTGGGCAACGATTCGATGGTCTCCATGCTGTCGGAGGCGCGCGCGCTGTTCCTGGCGCACTTTGGCGCGCCGGAGATCGACGCCGACGGCCTGGGCACCATCGTCACCGACCTGGCGACGATGTTCAAGGCCGAGGCGCACGCGCGCGACCTGCTGCTGTTCGAGGTGGGGGTGATGGACGTCAACCGCTACGGCGGCGACCTGATCTTCCGCGTCACGCGCCCGGCCGACGGCAAGCTGATCGCCATGGCCAAGTACGGCTTCGTGTTCTTCAACTTCCAGAGCGGCCAGGTGGCGCCGATGCCGAAGGCCTTCCTGGCGCACTTCCCCAAGGCCGCCCAGCCGGGCTGACGGGCTGCCGTGGTCCGGCAGCGGTTCGGCGAATCAGCGGCTGGCCACCTTCGGCACGATGGTTTTGCCGAACCACTCGTCGATCATCTGCTTTTCATAGCGCAGCGGGTCGCTGTCCGAATGGCGGCCCATGCGCTGCTGGTAATTCATGTTCGACAGTTGCTCGTCGCCGCTGCGCAGCACCTGGCCGTTCTCCTCGAGCGTGTAGCGCAGGTGCATCCGCGGCCAATCGGCGCCGCCGCGCATGATGCGGATGTCCTCGCCGCCGCTGCGGCGCGGCCACAGCTGCCCGGCCAGGTCGATATCGAGCACCTCGATCTTGAGGTTCTGGCCGGCCGGCAATCGCTTGTTGAGCGAAGCAAAATACTCGGCGAAATCCTTCTGCAGGCGCTCGCGCTCGATCGGGCTGCGCGGCATGTCGATAAATTCGTCCGGCTTGACGAACGTCACGCTCACGTCGGCCCACGCGGCGCCGCTGGCCAGCAGCGCCAGGGCGGCGGCCAGCAAGGGTTTGGTCATCAGGCGCATTGTGCTACTCCTTCACGGGGTACATTCATAGTAAATAATATAGCCCTTTTCCGCCGTCCCCGCGCGGCCTGAATCGATTTGTTACCAATGCCCGCGCAACCGCAAAGCGCCGCCGTTCCGTCAAAATATTTCACTTCGGGATAGCAATATTGCCCGAATCAAAGTATTGTTCAGCTCATACGTAGTGTTACGTAAAACTAACACAACGCCGTCCCGCCCCGGAGTGTTGTGCAAAGCAGCAGGAAATTTTATTGCTTGTTGTTAATGGCGTGGGACACGATTACAATCAAATTTAATCCATACGTCATTTAGCGGAACGTTCCCCTATGTCCTTTTTGTCATCTGCTTCGCCCAAGTTAGCACCGTGGAAAGTTCTGTTGGTCGATGACGAACCGGACATCCACGACATCACCAAGCTCACCTTGAGCCGCTTCCGCCTCGACGGCCGGGCGCTGACCTTCGTGCACGCCTACAGCGGCGCCGAGGCCAAGGAAGTGCTGGCGCGCGAAAGCGACATCGCGCTGGTGTTCCTCGACGTGGTGATGGAAAAGGAAGACAGCGGCCTCGAAGTGGCGCGCTGGATGCGCCAGGACCTCGACAACCAGTTCACCCGCATCGTGCTGCGCACCGGCCAGCCCGGCCAGGCGCCCGAGGAACGGGTGATCGTCAACTACGACATCAACGACTACAAAGAGAAGACCGAACTCGACCGCACGAAGCTGTTCACCACCACCTTCGCCGCGCTGCGCGCCTACCGCGACATCATGAAGGTCGAGGAAGCCCGCCGCTCGCAGGCCAACTACCGCGAAGGCCTCGAGCGCGTGATCGCCGCCTCGGCCCACATTTTCCAGCAACGCAACCTCAAGGACTTCGCCAACGGCCTGCTGCAGCAAGTGGTCGCGCTGTTGCGCCTCGAGCACAGCATGCTGCTGCGCCTGCGCGGCGCCACCGCCTTCGGCGGCGAGCAGGAATACGAAGTGCTGGCCCAGATCGGCGACGACGAGGGCACCCTGCTCAACGACGCGGTGCTGGCCCAGCTCGACGCGGCCAAGAGCAACAAGATCTCGCGCGTGGAGGGCGACACCTACATCGGCTACTTCCCCAACAACAGCGGCAAGGCCTCGCTGCTGATCCTCAAGGGCGTCGAGGAAATCTCCGAGATCGACACCAAGCTGCTGGAAGTGTTCTGCTCGGGCGTCGCCATCGCCTTCGACAACATCCTGCTGACCCAGGAAATCACCGACACCCAGGCCGAGCTGATCCTGCGCCTGGGCGACGTCGTCGAATCGCGCTCCAACGAGGCCGGCAACCACGTGCGCCGCATGGCCGAGGTATGCCACCTGCTGGCCACCGCCGCCGGCATGCCGGAGGACGAGACGGCCGTGCTGCGCCACGCCGCGCCGATGCACGACATCGGCAAGATCGCCACGCCGGACGCGGTGCTGCTCAAGCCGGGCAAGCTCGATGCCGCCGAATGGGAAATCATGAAGCAACACCCGACGGTGGGCCTGTCGATCCTGGACGGCTCGCAGCGGCCGATCCTCAAGGCGGCGGCGGTCATCGCCCACCAGCACCACGAAAAATTCGACGGCAGCGGCTATCCGCAGGGATTGAAGGGCCATGACATCCACCTGTACGCGCGCATCGTCGCCGTCGCCGACGTCTTCGACGCGCTGATGCACAAGCGCTGCTACAAGGACGCCTGGCCGATCGAAAAAGTGGTCGAACACCTGCGGGAGGTGGCCGGCCAGCACTTGGACCCGGTGTACGTCGACCTCTTGGTGCAAAACATCGACAAAGCCGTCGCCATCAACGAGCGCTTCCCGGACTAGACGCGCATAAGCATATTTGCAATCGGTTGTTGTTAAACGGAATTCCTTGCTCGTAAGATACTGGTCCAGACCAAGCAAGGAATCCGTCATGCCGCGCCACACCCTCCCACGATTACCCCTGCGCCGCAGCGTCATCGCCTGCGCGCTGCTGTTGTCGTCGCTGCCAGCCGCCCGGGCGCAGCAAGCGTCCACCACCGACACCGCCGCCATCGACCAGGTCACCGTGGTCGGCTCGCGCGCCCGCAACCGCACCGTGTTCGACAGCGCCGTGCCGATCGACCGCTTCGGCCAGCGCGAGGTGGAAAACGCCCTCGCCAGCGGCGACCTCGGCGCCGCCCTGCAAAACCTGTCGCCGTCGATCAACTTTCCACGCATCGAATCGAGCGGCGCCGCCGACTCCGTGCGCGGCATCCAGCTGCGCGGCCTTGCGCCCGACCAGGTGCTGGTACTGATCAACGGCAAACGCCGCCACGCCAGCGCGGTGCTCGACACCGAAAGCAGCTTCGCCGGCACCGTGCCGGTCGACGTCAACGCCATTCCGCCGGGCGCCATCGACCACATCGAAATCCTGCGCGACGGCGCCGGCGCCCAATACGGCAGCGACGCCGTCGCCGGCGTCATCAACATCGTGCTGAAGAAAGCGCGCAGCGGCGGCTCGGCCTCGGTCAGCTACGGCGCCAACCACACCGACTTCAAGCCGACCAACGACACCAAGACCGACGGCCAGACCAAAATCGTCAGTGCCGACTACGGCGTGCCGGTCGGCGACGCCGGCTTCGTGCGCTTCGGCGCCGAAACGCGCGACCGCAACCCGACCAACCGCGCCGGCCGCAGCGACGCCGGCTGGACCTCGTGGAACTCCACCCCGCAAGACCTGGCGCTCGACGGCCAGGTGGTGTTCAAATCCGGCGACTCGCAGCAAAAAAACCACTACCTGTTCTACAACGCGCTGGTGCCGCTGGGGGCCGGCGTGGACGCCTATTCCTTCGCCACAGTCAACAAGCGAAAGTCCGACGGCAGCGCCTACTTCCGCTACCCCGGCGACCCGTCCAACGTACCGGCCATCTACCCCAACGGTTACCGCCCGAACACCAACGGCGACATGACCGACACCAGTGTCGTCGCCGGCCTGCGCCTGGCCAGCGGCGCCTGGAACTGGGACCTAAGCGCCCGCCACGGCGGCAACAAGTTCGACTACGACCTGTCCAACTCGGTCAACGCCTCGCTGGGCGCCGCCAGCCCGACCAGCTTCCACCTCGCCACCTTCGACTTCAAGCAAAACGCCGTCAACGCCGACGTCACGCGCGAACTCGATCTGGGCATTGGCGCGCCGGTCAACCTGGCGCTGGGCGCCGAGTACATGCGCGAGAGCTATCAAAGCTCGCCGGGCGACCCGGCCTCGTACGCCGCCGGCACCGTGCCAGGCGCGCCGCCCGGCGCCCAGGCCGGTCCCGGACTGCGCCCGCAGGATGCCTTCGACGGCAGCCGCTCGATCCGCTCGGTCTACGCGGACATCGAAAGCGACGTCACCAGCCGCCTGCTGCTGGGCGCGGCCGCCCGCTACTCGGACTACAGCGACTTCGGCACCGCCAGCACCGGCAAGCTGTCGGCGCGCTACAAACTGAGCGACGGCTTCCTGCTGCGCGGCTCGCTGTCGAACAGCTTCCGCGCGCCGGCGCTGGTGCAGACCGGCTTCCGCTTCTCGACCTTGAACTTCAACGAGGACGGCAGCGCGCTGCAAACGGCCTCGCTGCTGCCGGCCAGCGATCCGCTGGCGCGCGCCTTTGGCGCCGAGTCGCTCAAACCGGAGAAGTCCACCAACCTGTCGATCGGCGCCGCCTGGCGTCCGCAGCGCAACACCAGCGTCACCCTGGACGCCTACCGCATCAAAATCCGCGACCGCATCACCCGTACCAGCGACCTGCAAAGCGACGCCGCCACCGCCTATCTGGCCGGCATCGGCCGCACCGACATCCAGTCGGTGGCCTACCTGGCCAACCTGCTCGACACCACCACCACCGGCTTCGACGCGGTCGTCAACCACGACCTGCGCTTCGCCGGCGGCAAGCTCGATCTGAACGCCGCCCTCAACCTGAACAAGACCCGCATCGACAAGGCGCGCCAAAGTTCCACCGCGCTGTCGCAAATCGATCCGGATTTGACCTTGTTGACCGACATGAGCCTGTTCCGCATCCGCAACGCCTCGCCCAAGAACAAGCTGGTGCTGAGCGCCGACTGGCAGGCGGCGCAGTGGAGCCTGCAAGCCAAGGCCACCCGTTTCGGCCCGCTCAAGGACTTCTCCTACGACCAGGACGCCGAGGTCATCGACGGCGTCAACGCCCAGCGCTTCGGCGCCGTCTGGACCGTGGACCTGGAGGCGCAATACAAGCTGACCAAGCAGCTGACGGTGGCCGTCGGCGGCGACAACATCCTCGACCGCTACCCGCAACGCGTGCGCCAGACCAACAACGCCACCTATGGCGGCGCGCTGCCGTACAATTTTATTAATCCGATCGGTCTCAACGGCGCCTATTTCTATGGCCGCCTGCGCTACACTTTCTAAGCTCAAATTTAATCGGGAAAAAACATGAAGCTCTCCAAACTGCTCGCCACCGCCTGCCTCGGCGCTTTGATAACCGCGCAAGTTTATGCGGCGGACGCCAAGAACGCCCTGGTCCTGATGACCGACTTCGGCACCTCCGACGGCGCCGTCTCGGCGATGCACGGCGTCGCCTACGGCGTCGACCCAACGCTGCAGGTCTCCGACCTGACCCACAACATTCCCGACTACGACATCTGGCTCGGCGCCTACCGCCTGTACCAGACCGCCAACTACTGGCCCAAGGGCAGCGTGTTCGTCTCGGTGATCGACCCCGGCGTCGGCACGGCCCGCAAGTCGGTGGTGTTGAAGACCAAGGAAGGCCGCTACTTCGTTGGCCCCGACAACGGCCTGTTCACCCTGATCGCCGAGCGCGACGGCGTGGCCGAACTGCGCGAGATCGACGAAAAGGTCAACCGCCTGGCCGGCTCGGCCGAGTCGTACACTTTCCACGGCCGCGACGTCTACGCCTTCGTCGGCGCGCGCCTGGCCTCGGGCGCCATCACCTACGAGCAGGTCGGCCCGGTGCTGCCGAGCGAATCGGTGGTCAAGATCGCGTACCAAAAGGCGGTCCGCAACGGCAATACCATTCGCGGCATCATCCCGGTGCTCGACGTCAAATACGGCAACGTCTGGACCAACATCCCGAAATCGCTGTTCGACGAGCTGAAGGTCGGCGTGCATGAACAAGTGCAGGTGCGCATCCTGCACAACGGCAAACAGATCGACAAAGTGATCGCACCGTTCGAGCACACCTTCGGCGGCGTGGCCAAGGGCAAGCCGCTGGTCTACCTCAACAGCCTGCTGGACGTGGCCGTCGCCATCAGCCAGGGCAACTACGCCGCCAGGCACAAGATCGAATCGGGCGTGGACTGGGAAGTGGAAATCACCAAAGTGCCGTCGAAATGAAGAGCGGCCCGCTGGCACTGGCTTGGGCGTTGTCGCTGAGCGCGGCGGCGGCGCCCTGCCTGCCGACGGCCGAGCTGATCGAGCGCGATCGGCAGTACGAGGAAGCGCTGCGCGTCGGCGACGTCGCCTTCCTCGACCGGTTGCTGGCGGACGACTACGTGTGGGTGCACAACCTGGCGTCGCAGACGGAAGGCAAGGCGGTGCTGCTGGAGCGTTCGAAGAAGCCCGCCGTGGTGCACAAGTCGCGCACCACCAGCGACGTCCACGCCCATGTCGGCGGCGACACAGTGGTGCTGCGCGGCCTGAGCACGGTCGAGCAATGGAATGCCGACGGCAAGACCTGGCGCAGCAACCGCTATCAGTTCATGCGCACCTACGTCAACGTCGGCGGCCAGTGCAAGCTGCTGGCGGTGCAAACGATGAAGGTGTGGTCGAGTCCGGCTGGCGGCTGATCGCCGGATAACGCGGCGGCGTCAAGCCTCGGCGTGTTGCACGGTCTCTGACGCCTCGACCGGCGCGATCTGATCGATCACCCGCTGAATCATTCGACGTAACTGCGAATAATCTTCGGGCGCCACTGCGGCGTCGCTGCCGTCAACAATCCTATTGCGAAGCGCCAACAAAGCCCGCGCCTCTTCAAATTCCGCATTGGATATCAACCCGTTTGAGGCCGCACGGTCGAGGCGGTAAAGATCCGTATCGCCATCCCTGTCAAAGCCTTCCTGAATGGCGAACAGCCTCAACGCCGCGATGTAGACGATCCACAATCTGGTCAGCATACCCGGAGTGGCTTGAGACTCGCGAGCTAACAGATCGATCTCGCGTAAATGCTGCAGCAATCCGTCAACGTCAAGATCACCGAACTCACCCGAAGTGTTCACTTCGGGGTCTACATTCGGAACCGTGGCACAGGACATCTGCCAACCGGGATGCCGTTCAAACTCCTCCCACAGCCGCATGAAGGCGGCAACGTCCCTGACACCCTCCGTTTTAACGTCGATGAGCATGTTTTCGCTACCCTTGGTGGCCAAAATCTCCGGTTGATAGTTCCCTAAGAAAGAGGGAAGGGACTCGGCAGGCGGTTCGAATACGACAGTGTAGCCGCGACGCTGGTAAGCTTCGGCAATTCGCCGCAAAGCGCGAAGTTCCTGAATGGTTTTCATCTCATCTCCTCGGCCAGTTCGGACGAATCCGAAATCGCCACATAGACGCACGTATCGCCTGTTGCAATAGCTTGGGCCAGCTTGGCTGGCAAGCCATCCTTGTTATGATTCACATCCACGCCGCGCACATGCGCAGACACGTCCCGAATCATGGAATCATCGGCATAAATTAACGCACACAACGCATCTTGCACGGGTTTTACGAAATTATTAATGTCGCCAGGCCGTGGACTATGGGACAGGTAAACCATGGTGAATTTTAGCGGATAGTTCACCAAGGGGCGCGCCGGCCATGCAAGCCTTGCACGACCATAAACGTAATCGGTCCATGCCCTTCTATGCGACGCATCCTTTGTCTGATAAGAATACGCACGGCACGGCAGCACGAAGTCTACGATGAGCGGCATGTTACTTTCCTCGTTTGATCGCTTGAATAAGACTGATAGTCTGTCATCGCCACACACAGCGCGGCTGACGTACATCAAAGCGAATCACACCTATGCAGACCAGGCTGCTTGGCGTCGACCGGCTGGACATCGGTTACTATCTTGTCAACTCAACTTTTTCGATGCACCTATTCATGACCGTCCATAAGAAGCACCAGCTCAGCCTCCTCCCACTGGCGTTCGCCGCGTTCGCGGCGCCGTGCTTCGGCGCCACCGACTGGAATGCCATCGCCCGGGCCGACATGAAATTCGCCATCGACAAGGTACGCATCAGCCATGCGGGCAGCGTCAGCGGCCAGATCGATGTCGCCGCGCCGCTCGAGGCCGGCGCGCGCAGCGGCATGCTGGAAGCGGCCGACGCCAAAACCGAGCAGGACTACAAGCGCGCGCTGGTGCGCTTCATCGCCGGCTTCGGTGATCCGCACACCGGCATCCGGCTCGATCTGACGACCAAGGCCTGGACCGGCGTCGTGCTCGATCACATCGACGGCAAATTCCGCGTCGTCTGGTCGGAACCGGACTGGCCGCAGCCACTGCCGCCGCGCGGCGCCGTGGTGCAGAGCTGCGACAACGTCTGGATCGGCACCTACCTCAAAAGCAATGTCGCCCCGTTCAGCAACCACAGCCTGGAATACCCGACCACGCTCAGCGAACTGGCGCGCGTCGCCATGTTCGACACCGGCCTCGGCTGGACGCCGAAGCAATGCGCGGTCGAACAAGCCGACGGCTCCACCCGTCAGTACGCGTTGCCGCTGGCCGACGGCATCGGCGACGCCCGCATCGACGCGGTGCGCAAGCACTACAAGGCCAAGGCGCGGCCCGTCGGCCTGTACCGGCTGGCGGCCGACAAGCAATGGGTCGGCATGCCGACCTTCAACGGCGCCTTTGCCGGTGAAGCCTACACGGCGCTGTATCCACAACTGGCCGCGCTCAAGCACACCGGCTGGATCATCTTCGACCTGCGCGGCAACGGCGGCGGCGACTCCAGCTGGGGCAACCGCGCCTTGCAGGCGCTGTACGGCGAGGCCTATGGCGAGCAACTGGGCAACACCGCCTCCTATGTCAAATCACTGATCGCCGACCAGGCCACGATCGACCAATATCGGCAATTTGCCAGCAAGAAGGAATTCGCCGCCTCGAAAGCGGCATTTGACGAGGCCATCCTGAAGCTGGAGGCGTCGCTGACCAGAGGCGAACCGCTGGCACGGGTCGACGACACCAGCAAGGAGGACGCCGCCGCCCTCGCCGCCAAGGTGCGCCGGCGCCCGGGCGGCCCGCGCGTGGCCGCCATCATCGATCGCGGCTGCTTCAGCTCGTGCATGAACTTCGTGCAGCAGATCTCGTCCATGTCCGACACGGTGCTGCTGGGCGAACCGACGATCGGCTACTCGCCGTACGGCGAAATCGGCCGATACGAGCTCCCCAGCGGCCAAGGCGCGCTCTTCGTGCCGTCGGCGATCTACACCGCCTTCCAGGCCACGCGCGAACCGTTCGTGCCGGCGGTACGCTACGACGGCAACATGGCCGACGACGACAAGCTGATGAAATGGGTGGACGCCACGCTGACACGCATGAAGTCGAGCAAAACGAACTGACCGGCGCACTCCATGGAATTTCACCCCACCACCATGAAACTCAGAACATGAAGCAATTTTTAATACTTGTCCCAATTGTCTTCGGACTGCTACTCGGCGGATGCCAATCCAACCCAGGCCAGCGCACTGCTCCGGATGCGATTCGTCTGCAGACTGATGGCCTTTTCGAGAAACTTGTCGCGGTCAGGCGAGATATCCACCAGCACCCTGAAGTGGCGGGCAACGAATCTCGAACTGCAGCGACTATAGCCGCGCACTTGCGTGAAATGGGGCTGGAAGTTCAGACTGGCCAGTACGGCCACAGTGTTATCGGAATACTGCGGGGCGGGCACCCGGGGAAGACGGTTGCATGGCGAGCCGACCTTGATGCGCTTCCGGGCGAGTTCAGGGATCCCGCGCCCTTCAGGTCGCAGAATCCCGGTGTTCACCATGCCTGTGGACACGATATCCACATCGCCATCGCATTGGGAATCGCCGAGATCCTTGCCAGGCAGCGGGAGTTCTTGCACGGAACGGTCGTCTTCGTGTTTCAGCCGGAAGAGGAGACCTTCAAGGGAGCAAAGGCCCTCATTGACCGGGGCGCTTTCTCGTCCATCGCTCCGGATGAGATCTATGGCGTGCACGTGACGGCATTGCCCGTTGGGCAGATTTTAGTCCGGGCGAATGAGATGTTCGCATATCAACGGCGTGTCCGCATCCGGCTAAAAAACGAATTGTCGAAGGCAGAGATAATGCAGTTGACGAAGAATATGAGCCGTGAGCTGTCTCGGAGCCGGACTGGCGCAAAGCCTTGGGAAATTCAGAATATTGACGATCCTGTCATCGGATTGACGTCCCCGGGTACGTCGTTCCAGGACTACCTGATCATGGATGCAACCTTTGATACCCGCACAGAAAACGAAGCGCTTGTTCTTGAGTTCTATCTATATGAAACAACTGCATCTAAGCTGGGGGGCATCATTTCTCGCGTCGAGCGCGTGATTGAGGCCAGCGGCCACAAGAGCCAATTGGTCTCCGTGTCGTACGTACAAGAGAATCCGACCGTGCTCAACAACGCCTCACTGACTCGCTTTGCCATCCGAACACTGCAGGGTAGCTGCGGAGTAGACGCGGTCAGGCCAGTTTTTGGACAGGTACCGTTCTTCAATGATGACTTCGCCTACTTTCAACAGAAAATTCCGGGTGTGTACTTTTTCCTCGGCGGTTCAAATGCCGGGAAAGGTCTCATTGCAATGAACCATGCGCCGGATTTTCAAGTAGATGAAGAAAGCATCCGAGTCGGCGTCAGCAGCTTCTCGTCCTTGATTATCGCGCGGCTGGAAACGCCTGACCAGGCTGAGCGAGACTAGCGGGCAACGGCGTTCGCAGATGCATGGGCGTTTTCTGATGCTACGTTATTTCGCGTCCGCGTGCTCGTAGCTGAAGATGCGCGACACTTTCCACTCCTTGCCCTGCAAGACCCACAAGTGCGTGAACAGCGCGCGCCCGGCCAGGAACTCCGGTTTATCCTTCGGCAGGACGGTGAACTGATGTTCGCCGGTCGACAGATAGCCGTAGATAACATCGTCCTTGCGCATCGGGAAAAACTTCACCGTGCCAGGGATGGCGTCGCGGCGCAGCGTATGGTCGCCCGTGCCCATCTCGCTGTTGACGGCGGCCAGCGCCTTCTTGCCGATCAGCGTACCGCCACGATCATGGTAGAACTCGACATCGTCGGCCAGGAACGCGTTCATGGCGACCGGGTCGGCACGATTGTAGGCGGCCCAGTAAGCATTGTCGGCTTGGCGGACGGCAGCCTCCAGGTCGGCCGGTTTCGGCTCGGCCGCCACCACCTGGCCCTGCACCACAAAAAACATCACTGCTAGAAGAATCAGACGTAAGCCCATCATTCCCTTCTCCTTATTTGCGTTTGATCTTGGGGAAGCGCAGCTTGTAGTGCAATCCCATGCCCGGCGCGCTGGCCACCTTGACGGTGCCGCCCAGCGCGCCCGTCACCAGATTGAACAGGATGTGCGCGCCAAGGCCGCTGCCGCCCGAGCCGCGCTTGGTGGTGAAGAACGGATCGAACAATTGCGCCAGGGTGCCCGTGTCCATGCCGACGCCGTCGTCGCTGTACTCGAAGACAACGAAATCGCCATCGAGCTTGCCGGTGATCTTGATCTTGCCCGACTGCCCTTCCTCGTAGCCGTGCACCAGCGAGTTCATCACCATGTTGGTGACAATCTGCGACACCGCGCCGGGGAAGCTGGCCATTTCGATGCGCTCCTCGCAGTCGATCTCGATGACGATCGGCTTGCCCTTGAGCTTGGGCTGCAGCGACAGCAGCACCTCGTCGAGGTATTTGCGCAGGTTGAAGCTGCGGATATCGTCGGACGACTGGTCCACCGCCACCTGCTTGAAGCTGCGCACCAGCGCCGCCGCCCGCTGCGTGTTGGTGGTCATGATGCGCAGCGACTGGTCGATGATGTCGAAGAACTGGTTCAGGCCGTCCTCGTCGAGCACGCCCGCCGCCATGTCCTCGCGCGTGAGCTTGAGTTCCTCCACCAGATGGCTGGTGGCCGTCACGCAAATGCCCAGCGGCGTGTTGATCTCGTGCGCCACGCCGGCCACCAGGCGGCCCAGCGAGGCCAGCTTCTCCTGCCGTACCAGCTCGCCCTGCGCGTCCTTGAGCGACGTCAGCGCCCCTTCCAGCGCCGCGTTCTGCTCTTCCAGCGCATCCTTGGCGCGGCGGATCTCGCGCTCGGCCTGCATGCGCGCGATCGCCACCGCGACGTGGCTGGCCATGAAGGCCAGAATGTCCAGATCGCCCTGGCCGTAGATGACGGCCGGGTCGTAGCTTTGCACGATGATCACGCCATAGGCCTGGTCGCCCAGCAGCATCGGCGCGCCCATCCAGCTGGCGATCTCGACATTGCCCAGCGGCTGGGCGATCTCGCCGGCGGCCACCAGCGCGTTCAAGCCCTCCTTGTCGAGCATGGCCGCCTGCTTGCGCCGCAAAATATACGACGACATGCCGATACCGAAATCGAAGCGCTTGACCGGCGCCTGGTCGTCCTTTTCATCGACGAAATACGGGATGCTGATTTCCTCGGTGTCCGGATGGTAGATCGCGATCAGGAAGTTCTGCGCCGGCACCAGCTCGCTGATGATTTCGTGCAGCCGGGTGTTGAGCACATTGCCGCCGGTGGTCGTCGCCGACAGGTTGGCCAGCTCGTACAGCGCGCGCTGGATGGTCTCGGCGCGGCGCCGCTCGGCCACCTCGTGCGCCAGCAGCGCGGTGCGCTCCTGCACCGCGCGTTCGAGCCGGTCCATGCTTTGCAGCCCGCGCAGCGCGCTCGAGACGTGGTTGGCGATCAGCGCGAACAGGGCTTGGTCCTCCTGGCTGAAGGTGTGCTGCTTGTCGTAGCTTTGGATGACGATCGCGCCCAGCACCTGGTTGTTCTGGTCCAGCAGCGGGCAGCCCATCCAGTGTTCGGCGATGGTGCCGATGCCGAAGCCGGCGTTATCCTCGCGCTTGGAGACGTGTTCGGCCGCCGTCATGACCATCGGCTTGCCGCTGGTGATCACCGCCGCAGTAGGCGACTCGCCGGCCACCAGCTCGCACAATTCGCCCGGATCGGGCGGCTCGTCGACCTCGTCGACGAAATAGACGAAGCGCACCTGGTTGGCCGGGCCCTCGTGGTCGCTCAGCGCGACGAAGAAGTTGGCCGCGTACATGATGCGGCCCAGCGCCGCATGCACGGACTGCAAAAACTCGCTGATATCGGTGCAGGTGCTCGATTTCTGTCCGATTTCGAGCAATATTGCCTGAACGGCTTCAAGGCGGGTGAGACGACTTTCCATCGTGTTCCTAAGTGGGGTTGATGCACATAGGAAATACTATCAGGTCAATGCGGCCCGCGGCCAGCGCTTGTCGCAGAAAGCAACGTTCAGGCCGTCGTTTCGTTCCGTTCAGGGCTTTTTGTAGCCTTTTTCGATCCACGCCTCGGCGCTTGTCACACTCAGCTTGAACGTCGGCGGCACCCGCACCTGGGCGATCTGTTCGCCGTAGGGATCGAACGCGGTCAGGGTGGCGTAGGCGTCGTCCTCATCCGGCACGATGTCGAGCGCGACCTTGACCTGGCCGTCGTCGGTGCTGACGAACACGTTCTTGTGCAGCTGGGCGTGCAATTGCTGCTCGTGGCGGCGGATCACCTCGTTGGCGGTCTTGACCAGGGTGTTGAAGGCGTTGACATCGAGCGGCTTGGGATTTTTCTTGTCGCGGCCCATGGTCCAGGGGCCGACCAGCGCCGGCTCCGGCTCGCCGTCCTTGATCATCGCCACGGCCCAGCCTTCATCGTCGTCGTTCTTGATCACGCGCGCGGTCCAGCCATTGCCTTGCCACACGCGCGCCTCCTGGATCGGGGCGTCGTCGCCGGGCTGTTCGTCGAAATCGTCTGGGTAGTCGTTGCTCATGCTTGGGGCTCGTGTTGAATTGGGGTCGGGGGTGGAATCATAAGCGGCCAGCACCCGAACAACAATAGCAACTCGATATGGATGAGCAATCTCCCGCGCCGGATTAACGTCAGAAACGGTTCAGCACGCGGTCAGGCACGACATGCACGGCCGGGGCGGCGGCGCGATCGGCGGGCGCGGCGGCGTCACGCGCGGGTCGATGGCCGGTTGCGGCGTCCTGTAGCTGAACGGTGTGATGATGATGGGCGGTATGGTCGGCGGCGCCGATGGCGGACCCTTCGGGCCTCCGCCGGAGCGTTGCCGTGCGCTGCGTTGGCGCGTGGTCCGATTGAGTACCGAGGGTAGCGATTGACCCTCGCTTAATGCTAGCCATGCCATGGTAAAGCCCTCCCTGCGCAAGTCAGGTTATCAGTATAGGCAGGGATATCTTTAAATCAAGGAACAATCGCCCGTTTTGTTTGTCCCTTTGTTTCCCGATCGACCAGCGTTTTGACCTCCCTTGCACACCCCGCTCGTCGCCGCCCGGCGTCATTCCATCCCGCAAATCCGCCGGTCTGTCGCAATCCGGTGGCCGGCGGCGGTGCGCGCCGCTACAGTTCAACCATGCCGACCTAAAACGGCAAACGAACAACAAACCACCAGGGGATCGATCATGGACAGCAAACTCAGCAAAACCAGCCAAACCAGCAAAACCAAAAAAATCGTACTCGGCGTCTTCTTCCTGCTGCTGGCGGTGTCGGTGTGCGAGGCGGTGTTCGGCGACGGCATGACCGTCAACATCGACGGCGACGAAATGGGCGGTCCGTTCGGCGCCTTGCTCGGCATCGTGCTGGGCGCCGGCGGCCTGCTGATCGCGGCGCTGGCGATGACCTGCGCGGCGGTGTTCGTCGGCCTGGTGTTCGCCGGTGTCGGCATCGTCCTGGTCAGCGCGCTGGTGCTGGCGGGCGTGCTGCTGGCGGCGGCGATCTCGCCCCTGTTGCTGCCGCTGCTGATCCCGATCGGCCTGTACTGGTACTTCAGCCGCCGCTCGCGCAAGGAGCGCCTGCGCGCCACGATGGAACACGCCGTATGAAGCACTCGGAGACACGTAGGGCGGATTAGGCGGCACGCCGTAATCCGCCAGGCTCCGTCGTCGGCTCATATATGGCGGATTACGCTGCGCTAACCCGCCCTACGTATCACCGCTGCCAAGCGACTTCGCAGCTCCGTTTTACCCCTTTCAACCGGAAGCGGCCGGGATCTGAACTCCCGGCCGATCCGCCTCGACATCGATCAGCACCACCCGGTTGCGCCCGCCGCGCTTGGCCGTGTACAACGCCTGGTCGGCCCGCACCAGCGCCGCGTCGCCGCCCGGCTGCTTGCCGCCCATGACCGCGATCCCGATGCTGACCGTCACCGTCAACCGCGAACCATCGTCCAACACCATCGGCGTATCGGCGATGCGCTGGCGCAGGCGGTCCGCGAACACCGCCGCCTTGCCCAAGGTGGCCCCCGGCAGCAAGATCGCGAACTCCTCGCCGCCGATGCGCCCGCGCATGTCGATCTTGCGCTGATCCTGCCGCATCAACTCGCTCAGCTGGCGCAGCACCGCGTCGCCGGCCGCGTGGCCGTATTCATCGTTGATGCGCTTGAAGTGGTCCAGATCGAGCAGCAGCACCGCCGTGCAGGCGCCGATGTCGCGCTGCAGCCGCTCCTGCTCCTCGGCCAGCCGGTTCATGAACTCGCGCCGGTTCGGCAGTCCGGTGAGGAAATCGGTGGTCGCCAGCACCCGCAACTCGTCGTGCATGCGGCGCTTCTCGGTGGTGTCCAGGGTCGAGACGATAACAAAGTCCAGCGTGTCCGTGTGGCCCGGCATCACCAGCAAGGTCAGCTCGTTGAGCCGGGTGACGCCGTCGAGCCGCTCGAAGCTGCCCTCGCACGAGAAGAAGCGCTCGCCGCGCACCAGCGCCGTCACCGCGCGCGCGAAGCCGGGCATGGCGTCGGCGTCGAAGTTCTGCGCCAGGGTGATCGCCGACATGTCCTTGTGGCGCGGTTCGACGCCGATCTGCCGCAGCGCCGCCGCGTTGACGTCGAGGATGCGCACCAGCGACGCCAGGCGCCGCACCTGGCTCGGATTGGCGCCCAGGTAGCGCTCCATGTCGTCGACGCCGGACTGCGCCAGCTCGGACAGCGCCGCGCGCACGGCCGACCAGTCCTGCTCCCACAACGCCACCGGCGCGTGGTCGTACAGGCTGCGAAAGCGCGCCTCGCCGGCGCGCACCGCCTCGGCCGCCTGCGCCTGCTCGACGGCGATGCCGGCCAGCCGCGCGGCCTGCTCGATCAGCGCGATGTTGGCGATGCTGGGCAGGCGTGCCTCCGCATGGAACACGGCGAAAGTGCCCAGCACGTTGCCGCCGGCGCCGAAGATCGGATCGGACCAGCACGACCCGAGCCGCGCCTGCACCGCCAGGTCGCGGTGCTCCATCCACGCCGGCGCGTTGCGGATATCCTCGACGATCACGCGCGCGCGCGTGCGCACCGCCTCGCCGCAGGCGCTGTGGCGCGCGTGCACCGACATGCCGTGCACGGCGGCGATGAAGAAGGCCGGCAGGCTGGGCGCGGCCGTCACCAGCAGGTGCTCGCCCGGCTCGTCGAGCAGCATCACACAGCACATCAAGTCCTCGTTGTCGGTCTCGACGCCCTGGACCACGCTTTCGAGGATGGTGTGCAGCGGCGCCCCGGTGGCCAGCAGTTCGAGCACGTGGCGCCGGGTCTGTTCGCGCCGCTCGGTGTGGGTGCGCTCGGTGATGTCGCGGAACGACCAGATGCGCGCCGGCTCGCTGCCCAGCCGCAGGCCGCGCGTGTGCTGCTCGATCACGCGGCCGTCTTTCAGGCGCAGCACCTCGTGCTGGGCCTCGACCGGCATGCCGCGCTGCACGCCGGGCAGCAGCATCTGCTGCGCGTCGTCGAGCCGCAGGCCGCCGTCGGGATGGTACAGCTGCTCGCACATGTGGCGCATCAGCACGGCGCCATCGCTTTGCCAGTCGAGGCACTCGGGCACGTTCCACAGCTCGCGGAAGCGCCGGTTGGAATTGAGCACCGAGCCTTTCAGGTTGTCGACCAGGATGCCGTCGATGGTCGAATCGAGAATGCTGCGCAACATCGCCTGGCTGCTCTGGGCGCTGTCGGCCAGTACCATCAGCGCCGCCTGGCCGTCCTTGAGCTCCCCGGCCAGGATGCGGCTGCGGGCCAGCGCCCGGTGCGCGCGCACCCGCGCCCGCGTCAGCATCCATGCCACCCAGGCGGCCAGTGCGCTGAGCGGCACGCCGAAGCCGGCGATCATCAGCGCGCGGTCGGCGCGCGCCGGCGCCCCGGGCAGCGGCGCGATGCGCAAGGTCCAGCGATGGCCGGCGATGGAGATCTGCTGCACGCTCTCGCGCAAGGTGGCGCTGGCGGCCGGCGCGCTGTCGTACATGCGCGCCTCCGGCGTCACGCGGTCGCCGTCGTAGATCTCCACGTCCAGCGCGGCGGTGCGGGCGTTGCCCAGCCCCGCCATCAAATCGCCGACCCGGAACGGCGCGAACACCCAGCCCCTGATGGCGGCGCGGCGCTCGCTCCAGCTACTCACCGGCTGGCCGGGAGTGTACAAGGGCAGCATGACCAGGAAGCCGGCCTGCGGCGGCTTGCCCTCGTCCTGCACCAGCCTGATGCGGCCGGTCATCGCCGGCTGGCCGGAATCGCGCGCCTGCTCCAGCGCGGCGCGGCGCACCGGATCGGACGCGGAGTCGAAGCCGATCGCGCTGCGGTTGCTTTCATTGAAAGGTTCCATGTACATGGTGGGCGCGTACCACGCACGGTCGCCCGGCGGCACCAGCCGATAGTGCGGATAGTCGGTGCGCCGCACCAGCGCTTCATGCGCCTCGCGCTGTTCGGCGCCGATCAGGCGGATGTAGCCGATCGCCTGCACCCCGGGGAAGTGGCGGCTGAGCTCCTGGCCGGAGAGATAGGTGCGGAATTCCTCGCGGTCGACTTCAAGCGAACTGTAGAACAGGCCCTGCACGCCGTACAGCACCTGCACATAGGTTTGCATGCGCTGGTCGAGCTGGTTGACCAGTTCGCGCACGCGGCCGTCGAAGTCGGCCTGGGCCTCCTGCTCGGCGTCGGCGCTGGCGCCCTGCCACAGCACGGCGGTAACCCCGAGGCTACCTGCCAGCACCATGGCCGGCAGCACGCGTTGCGACAGCAGGACCTGCACCATCCGGCGCAGCTGTGCCTGGATATCGGCCATGTCCGGTTAACCCGTGACCTGCAACTGGTGTAAGTGCGACATCAAGGATTTATCCCCGGCTAAGTTGCATTCGCTAACGAACTTGGCCTTATCCTAACAGGGTCCAGGCCAAATTGACAACAAAGCGCTGTGTCAATTCGGCACATGGTTTTCACTCAATAATGGTTGCGTGACAAGCTCCCTAGGCGCCGGTGCCAACGAACTGCCGGTAGCCGCGCGCGCGCAGCTCGCACGCCGGGCAGGTGCCGCAGCCGTAGCCCCAGTCGTGCAGCGCGCCGCGCTCGCCCAGGTAGCAGGTGTGGGTGCCGTCGCGGATCAGGTCGACCAGCGGCTGGCCGCCCAGCTCCTGCGCCAGCTCCCAGGTCTGGCGCTTGTCGCGCCACATCAGCGGCGTCTCCAGCTTCATGCGCGTGTCCATGCCCAGGTTGAGCGCCACCTGCAGCGCCTTCATGGTGTCGTCGCGGCAGTCCGGATAGCCGGAGAAATCGGTCTCGCACATGCCGCCGACCAGCACCGTCAGGCCGCGCCGGTAGGCCACGGTGGCGGCCACCGTCATGAACAGTAGGTTGCGGCCCGGGACGAAGGTGTTCGGCAGGCCGTTGGCCTGGGTTTCGATGGCGATATCGTGGGTCATCGCCGTTTGCGATATCCTGGAGATCAGCGACAGGTCGATCATGTGGTCCTCGCCCAGCTTGGCGTCCCACCCGGGGTTCTGCGCGCGCAGGCGCGCGATGACGTCGGGACGGACGGTCAGCTCCACGGCGTGCCGCTGGCCGTAGTCGAAACCGATGGTTTCGACGCGCGCATAGTGGCTCAACGCCCAGGCCAGGCAGGTGGTGGAATCTTGTCCACCGCTAAAAAGGACCAGAGCGGAATCGGTAGGCAACATGACATTTTCTTTCAGGGGGTGACACGATGTTATATGTACGCCATCTCTAAGGGCAATCCGGTAACATGGCGCCTAGCGCACACCCTGATGGAGTCTCATGTTACCGGCATCGCCAGCAAAAAAATCGGCAAGATCACGAATTTTGGCACAACTCGCGCCAAAAGTATCTTGCCGCCACGCAGCATTCACTCTGTTACTGGCCTTCGCGACGGGCGCCGTGATGACTGCCGGGCCCGCTTTGGGCCAAACCACGGACCAAAACTCGGACCAAACACAGGACCAAACGCCGGCGACCGACACCGCTCCGGCGGCGGTTCCGGCCGCCCCGCAAGCGGAAGCGAAACCAGCCTCCCCCGCCCCGGTGGTGTCGGCCGGCATCAAATACACGGTCAACATCGACGCGCCCAAGGAGCTGGAAGAGCTGCTGGAGAAGAATCTCGATCTGATGCGTTTTCGCGGCAACGCCCGCATGACCCGCGAGCAACTGTTCAGGCTGGTACGCACGACGCCGGAACAGATCCGTACGCTGGTCGCCACCGCCGGCTATTACGCGCCCGAGGTCAGCGTCAAGCTCGACCGTGATGCGGCGCCGCTGGCGGTGCAGGTCACGGTCGCCCCCGGCGAGCCGGTACGCGTGGGCGAGGTCGAGATCGTGCTGCAAGGTTTCCCGCCCAACCCGGACCAACGCGCCAGCAACCAGTTCGACCCCGACGCCCTGAGGGGGACTTGGCCGCTGAAACGCGGCGAAGTCTTCCGCCAGGACGACTGGGAAGCCTCCAAGCGCGCGTTGCTGCGCCAGGTGGTGCAGACCCGCTATCCGCGCGCCCAGCTGCTCGAAAGCCAGGCCACCGTCGATCCGGAGAGCCGCCAGGCCAACCTGCGCGTCGTGCTCGACAGCGGCCCCGAGCTGCGCTTCGGCGAACTGCGCATCGAGGGCTTGAAGCGCTACCCGGAATCGGTGATCAGCAATCTGAACCCGATCGATCCGGGCGACTACTACAGCGAGGCGGCGCTGCAGTCGTATCAATCGCGCCTGCAGGACACCGGCTATTTCAGCAGCGTCGAAGTAAGCGCCGACATGAGCGCCATCCTCAACGAGCAGCTGGAGGCGGCCGCCGCGACCGCCCCGCCGCCGGGCGCCGACCCCGCCACCGTCGCCGCCGCCGCCGTGCCCATGCCGCGCTCGGACAACGCCGCGACGATGGCGCCGCTGCCGCTGCTGGTGCGCGTGACCGAGAACAAGCGCAAGAACGTCAGCGCCGGTGTCGGTTACAGCACCAACACCGGCAACCGCGCGTCGCTGACCTATGACGACCTGGCCATCTTCGGGCTGCGCCTGAAAAGCGCGCTGACCCTGGAAACCAAGCGCCAGACCGCGCGCGGCGACTTTTACTTCCCCGTCACGTCCGATGGCTACAACCACAGCATCGGCGCCTCGTACGAGCGCAGCGACATCGAGGGCGAAGTCACCGCCGTCACCAGCATCGCCGCCAAGCGCGCGTGGGGCACGCCGCTGCTCGAACGCAGCATCTCGCTTGAGCTGCTGTCCGAGACCAAGACCGTGCAGGGCCAGGAATCGGTGACCAGCAAAAGCTTGCCGCTGACGTACGCCACCACCTGGCGCAAGGTCGACAACCTGCTGATGCCGACCAAGGGCTACGCGCTCAACGCCCAGGTGGGCGGCGCGTTGCTGCCGATCCTGACCGACGAAGCCTTCGTGCGCGCCTACACGCGCGGCATCTACTACCTGCCGTTGAACACCACCTCCAACATCATCCTGCGCGCGGAAATCGGCGCGCTCGGCTCGCGCAGCAAGGTCGGCGTGCCGGCCGTGTACCTGTTCCGCGCCGGCGGCGACCAGTCGGTGCGCGGCTACGCCTACCAGGAGCTGGGCGTCAAACAGGGCGAAGCCACCGTCGGTGGCCGCTACCTGGCCACCGCCAGCGCCGAATATCAGTATTGGTTCAAGCCGCAGTACGGCGCGGCGGTGTTCTACGACGCCGGTAACGCCGGCGACAGCTTCAGCGCCCTGCATCCGAAGTCCGGCTACGGCATCGGCGCGCGCTGGAAAAGTCCTGTGGGTCCGATCAACGTCGATGTCGCGTACGGACACGCGGTTCAAAAATATCGTTTGCACTTCTCGCTGGGATTCACCTTCTGATGGCCGACAATAACAACACCGAGCAGCCGGGCGGTCCCGATTCCGCAGTCGCTCCCGCCAGTCCCCGCCCGCGCCGCTGGCCGCGCCGCGTTCTCATTTCACTGGTGGTGCTGGTCGCGCTGCTGGCCGGCGCCTTCTGGCTGCTGGGCCGCGAATCGACCTTGCAGCAGCTGGTCGCGCGCGTTTCCAAGGCCAGCGGCGGCAGCATTGCCGTCACCGACGTCAGCGGGTCGCTGTACCACCGCATGCATATCGGTAAGCTGGTCTATCGCGGCAAGGACAGCGTCATCACCGCGCAGAACATCGACATCAACTGGTCGCCTTTGCAGTATTTTTCGGAGGGCCTGGCCATCAGCGAGCTGCATGTCGCCGCGCTGACGGTGCAAAGCCTGGGACCATCCGAGCCGGCCAAGATGCCCGAATCGCTGGCCGCGCCGTTCCGCCTCAGTCTTTCCGACGCCCGCCTCGACAAACTGACCCTGGTCAGCGAAACCGGCACCAACGTTATCGAGAACGTGCGCTTCGAGCTCTATGGCGACAAAGCCAGCTGGCACTTGCAGGAGGCATCGGCCAAGACGCCGTTCGGCAACGCCAAGGCCGACCTGACCATCGCCGCCAACAAGCCGTTCGCGCTGCAAGGCAAGGCCTCGCTCACGCAGTCCATCGCCCCCGCCGCGAAGCCGCAAGTGTCCACCGACGGCGCCAAACCTGCGCTTCCTGCGGAGAGCGCAGCGGCGATTCCCGCGCAGTTGAATGTGACGGCCGGCGGCAGCCTGGCGCTACTGAACCTGAAGGCGCAGGGCGAAGCCGGTCCCGCCAGCGGCGACGCCACCCTGTCGCTTGCGCCGTTCGACCCGATCATCCTGCGCGCCATCGACCTGACCGCGCGCGACGTCAATCCGGCCGGCTTTGAAGCCGGCCTGCCGCCGGCGAAGTTCAACCTCAAGGTGACGGCGGCCATCACTGCGGACCAGAAGCTGTCCGGCCAGTTCGCGCTGGTGAACCAGGACAAGGCCGGCCCGATCGACCGCGAGGCGCTGCCGCTGCAAATCTTCAGCGGCCGCCTGGGCGGCACCCTGACCGCCTCGCTGCTGGAAAACGTGCTGCTCGACCTGGGCGCGGCCGGCCACTTCACCGGCGGCGGCGACGTCCAGCGCAAGGGTCCGGAGGCTGGCATCGACGCCGCCAACTTCAAGCTGCATACCGACCGCCTCGACCTGAGCCACCTGCACACCAGCGCCAACAAAACGACGGTGGCAGGCGACATCGCGCTTTCCAGCACGCCGACCAGGCAAACCCTGAACGCCAACCTGGCGCAGGCCGGGCTGAAACTGGACGTGCAGGCCACCTTGGCGGACGCGCTGCTGCAATTGCAGCAGGCGCGCCTGCAAGCGAAAAAAGGCACGATCAGCGCCACCGGCCAATTGAGCCTGAAGGACAAGCAGGCCTTCAGCGCCAAGCTGCGCGCCGATCATTTCGATCCTTCGGCGCTGGGTACGGGCTTCCCGGTCGCCGATCTGAACGCCGACGTCAACGCCAGCGGCGCCATCGCGCCGGCCTGGCAGGTGGCCGCCGACTTCCAGATCAAGCCGAGCAAACTGTTTGGCCAGCCGCTCACCGGCAACGGCAAACTGAATGCCGACGCCAAACATATCAGCGGCATCAACGCCAAGGTGACGATGGCGCAAAATAACGCCGAGATCACCGGCAGCTTCGGCGCGCCGGGCGAACAACTGCGCTGGAAGATCGACGCGCGCCAGCTGTCGGCCGTCAGCAGCGATCTGCTGGGCGCCATCAACGCCAGCGGCGTCGTCACCGGGACCATGGAAGCGCCGCGCAGCAGTTTCGAGGCCGACGCCAAGGGCCTGGGACTGGCCTCGGCCAAGCGCCCCGCGCCCGATAGCCTGATCCACGCCAGCGGCAACCTGGCGCTGGCCGGCGCCAGGAAAATCCCCGAAGTGAAAATGACCGGCACCGTGCAGCGCCTCAACCCGGCGGCCTTCGGCACGGCGCAAAGTGGCGCCATCAACGCCACCTTCACCGCCGACGCCCAACTGTCCGCCGACTGGCGCGCGGGCCTGAACCTGACCTTGCAGCCATCGACCCTGGCCAGCGCGCCGTTGTCGGGCTACGCCAAACTCACGGCCGGCAAGGACGTGATCCGCGACGCCGACATCGACCTGCGCCTGGCCACCAACCGCTTGCTCGCCAAGGGCAGCTTCGGCAGCGCGCTCGATAAACTCGAGTGGAAGCTGGAAGCGCCGCAGCTGGCCGCGCTCGGACCGCCGTTTGGCGGCGCGCTGCGCGCCAGCGGCACCCTGTCCGGCACCACCGCCCGTCCGGCGATCGCCCTCACGCTCGACGGCAGCGCCCTGCGCCTGCCGGGCCAGCAGCAGATCGCCGCCATCCGTGGCAGCGCCACGCTGGGCAACACGGTGGCGATGGCCGCGTCGGCGCCGGCCGCCGGCTCCACCAGCGCCCGCCGCGCCGCAAATCGTGACGCCACGGCCGACGTGCCGCTGGTGAGCGACATCGAAATCACGCTCTACGAGTCGCCATCGATCAAGATCGATAAGGCGCGCCTGCAAACCAGCGGCACCCGCAGCGGCCATACGATCGACGTCAGCGCCAGCAATCCGCGCTTCGACGCCTCGCTGCGCGTCAAGGGCGCCTGGGCCGACGACGCCTGGACCGGCACCATCGACTCGCTGCAAAACAAGGGCCGCTTCGCGCTCAACCTCGTCGCGCCGGCGCAACTGCGCCTGGTGGCGCCGGACGGCAGCGGCGTCGCCGGTTTGGCGCGTCCGGATAAAATCTCGCTGACCAACGCCACCATCAAGATCCGCGATGGCGCCATCCGCATCGACAGCGTCGAGAAAAACGGCGGCGCCTGGCGCAGCAAGGGCCAGGCCAACGCCGTGCCGGTCAACTACCTGGGCCAACTGTCCGACGCCTGGCGCGAGAACGTGCGCGGCAACCTGACCATCGGCGCCGATTGGGGCCTGAACCTGCAAGCGGGCACCAAGACCAGCGCCCCGGTGCTGGGCGGCTCGTTCCACGTGTTCCGCGAACAGGGCGACCTGACCATCATCGGTGCCGACCTGTCGCAGGCGCTCGGGCTGACCAAGCTCGATGCGCGCGTCGACGTCAACAACGGCACCCTGCGCACCCGGCTCGACGTGGACGGCACCCGCGTGGGCCAGGCCCGCATCGACGGCAGCGCGCAGTTGCGCGAAGGCCGCCTGGCCGACGACAGCCCGTTCACCCTCGAGGGCAACGCCAATATGGGTTCGCTGGCCTGGCTCGCGCCGCTGGCCGGCCAGCCGGGACTGGAGATCGACGGCACGCTGAAGCTGGCCATTTCCGGCAGCGGCACCCTGGGCGCGCCGCAACTGAACGGCGACATCAACGGCGACAAACTGGTGGTCAACCTGCCCGACGAAGGCATCAGGCTGCGCAACGGCGTGCTGCAGGCGCGCCTGGCCGGCGACCAGCTGCAACTGCAAAAACTCAGTTTTGACGGCGCCGAGGGCCGCGCGCTGGCCGACGGCTGGATACGTTACGCCGGCAACGAGGCGACGATGGCGCTCAAGCTCACCGCCGACAAGCTGGAAATCCTGTCGCGGCCCGACCGCATCCTGGTCGTCAGCGGCCAAAGCTCGCTGACGCGCGACGCCAAACGCTTCCAGCTCGACGGCAAATTCCGCGCCGACCGCGCCAACATCGAGCTGGCCGGCGAAGGCGGACCGACCATCAGCAACGACGTGGTCATCATCGGCAAGGGCGCGCCGGCAACGGCCAAGCCGGCGCAAGGCATGCCGCTCAACGTCGACGTCGAAGCCGACCTTGGCGACTCGTTCAAGCTGCAAGGCAAAGGTCTGGACGCCCGCCTGGCGGGCGCGGTGCGCATCCGCATCGCCGACCGCCGGCCGCCACGGGTCAACGGCAGCATCCGCGTGGTCGACGGCACCTATGCGGCCTACGGCCAGAAACTGGCGATCGAACGTGGCGTGATCAACTTCACCGGCGCCTACGACAACCCGGGCCTGAACATCCTGGCGGTGCGCCGCCGCCCGGAGGGCGAGCAGCTCAGCGAGACCAATGTGGAAGCGGGCGTGGAAGTGCGCGGAACGGCGCTGGCGCCGGCGGCCAAGCTGGTGTCGACGCCGACGGTGCCCGACAGCGACAAGCTGTCATGGCTGGTGCTGGGACACGGCATTGAGAACACGGCCGGCAACGACATGGCGCTGCTCAGCACCGCCGCCGGCGCGCTGTTCGGCGGCAGCGGCGGTGGCGGCACGGGCAAGCTGGCGGGCAAACTGGGATTGGACGAACTGGGTGTGGGACAGGCGTCCGGCACGTCGTCGGCCGGCGCGGCGACCGGGTTGCAGAACACCGTGGTCACGGTCGGCAAGCGCATCTCGTCGCGCGCCTACCTCAGTTTCGAGCAAGGCGCGGGAACGGCCACCAGTCTGGTCAAGCTGCGCTACAAGCTCAATCCGCGCATTACCTTGCAGTTCCAGACGGGGACCAACAACGCCTTGGACGTGCTGTATTCCTGGGCGTTCGATTGACGAATCAACTTTAAACCGTCAACTCGGATTGTGGTCCGGCACCGGGTCGTCCTGCGGCACCGGTTGCGGCACATGGGGTGGTGATGGCGGCGCCGTATCATCGTCCGGCAAGGGATCGGGCGCGCGGTGGGAGGTGACATATTCCATGATCTTCACTCCAGGGTAAGGGCGGGCGTCCATTCTACGACGCCCGCCGATTACACCGGTTTCGCCTGGCGCACGTATTTATCCAGCCAGGCGTTGGTCTCATACAGCATGTGCAGGATCGATTCGCGCGCCCGGTAGGCGTGCGATTCCTTCGGCAGCATCACCAGCCGCGCCGTCCCGCCCAGCCCTTTGATCGCCTGGAACATGCGCTCGCTCTGCAACGGGAAGGTACCGGAATTGCTGTCCTCCTCGCCGTGGATCAACAGCATCGCGTCCTTGATCTTGTCGGCGTTATTAAACGGCGACATCGCCTGGTACACGGCCTGCGCCTGCCAGAACGGCCGTTCCTCCGACTGGAAGCCGAACGGCGTCAACGTGCGGTTGTAGGCGCCGCTGCGCGCAATCCCGGCCCGGAACAGGCGCGTATGCGCCAGCAGGTTCCCGGTCATGAACGCCCCATACGAATGCCCGCCGATGGCGATGCGATGGCGGTCGGCCACGCCGCGCCGCACCACCTCGTCCACCGCCGCCTGCGCGTCCGCCACCAGCTGCGGCAGATAGGTGTCGTTGGGTTCCTCCTCGCCGCTGCCGACGATCGGGAATGACGGGTTGTCCAGCACCGCATACCCCATCGCCAGGAACGCCGCCGGCCCCCAGTAGCTGACCGAGTTGAAACGGTACGGCGAACCGGTGGTCTGGCTGGCCGCGCCGGCCGACTTGAACTCCTGCGGATAGGCCCACATCAGCAGCGGCAACGGGCCGTCGCGCTCCTGCTCGTAGCCCGGCGGCAGCATCAACGTCGCCGTCAATTCGACGCCGTCGTTGCGCGGATAGCGGATCTGCTCCTTGTGCACATCCTTTAACTGCGGCGTCGGATGCGGATAGTCGGTCAGCGCCCGCAACTGCTTGCCGGCCGGCTTGGTGAGGTCGCGCAGATAATAATTCGGCCGCTCGGTGGGCGACTCGCGCGTTGTCATCAACAAGGTGCCGTCGTCGTTGAGCACCGCCGCCACGTTCTCGAAGTACGGCGCCTCGCTCTGGAACAGCCGCGTTTTCTGCCTGGTCGTCAGGCTGAGGCGGTCGATGAACGGACGGTCGCCTTCCGGCGTGGCGCCGGCGCCATCGAGCAGGATGGTGGTGCCCGGCCCGATCAGCAGGCGCGGGAAGCCGGTGGAGTCGGCGCGCATCACCGGCGAACCCGGGCTGCTGTAGCGGTCCTCGTACGAGCCGGCGTAGATCAGTTCCGGCGGCGTCGACAAATGGCCGGGGGCGATCATCCACTGCTTGTAGTCGCGCGTCTTGTGCCAACGCTCGTTGATCAGCGCGACATCCTCCCTGCCCCAGGCGATTCCGGCGTAGCGCATCGTCAGCCGCGCCAGCACCTTGGGCGGTTCGGCAAACGGCGCCGCATGCAGGTACACCAGGTCGCGGATGCCGTCGACCACCGAACGCGCCGGATCGCCGCCGTCCTGCGCCTCGGCCCACACCAGCGACGCCGGCGCGTCGGCGCGCCACGACACGTGGCGCACGCCGTCGGACACCGCGTCGTTCCCCGGCGGCAGGCCTTCCTCCAGCGGCAAGGTTGCCACCGTGTGCAGCAATTCGCCATCGAGGTTGCGCACGTCGACACGCTCGCCGAAGCTGTTGGCCGGCACGATGTACGAATACGGCCGCGTGATGCTTTGCGTGAGCAGGTACTCGCCGCCGGGCGCGATCGAGGTGCGCGAATACTGGCCGGGCGCGCCGATCATGCGCCCCTTGCCGTGCAGGTCGAGCAGCACCATCTGCACCGTGACGTAATGCTCGAACAGGCGCGCGTCGTCCTCGTTCTTGAGCAAATCCTGATAGGTGCGCAGCTGGCGCATGGCGCCATCGGCCTCGCTGTCCTGCTGGATCGGGCCGGACGGAATGCCGGTCGACTGCGGCGCCTTGCCCATGCCGGTCGGCCGCCAGTGCACCAGCAAGCCGCTGCTGTCGGGCAGCCAGTTGAAGCCGCGCGTGAGCACCGCCGACAGCGGCTGCGCCGACAGGCGGCCGGCCTTGCGCGCGGCGATATCGACCAGCCACAGTTCGACCGCGCCGCGATCACCCTTGAAGGCCATGTGCGTAAAGGCCAGGTAGCGCTGGTCCGGCGACCAGGCCAGGTCCGACAGGCGCAGGCCGCGCGGCAGGCCGCGGATGCGGCTTTCCTTTTGCGTGGCGATATCGAGCAGCGCCAGATCGGTGCCGAACGAGAAGCGCGACGAGGAGCAGGTGCGCGGATTGATGCGCAGGCCGGCCAGTTTGAGTTCGGGCTGCGCCACTTCGGCGATGCCCGGCAACGGCGGCGTTTGCACCACGGCGGCCAAGTCGCGTTGGGGACTGAGGCTGAGCGCCGGAGCGCGCGGCGCGTCGACGATGGCCTGCAGGGCGGCCGGCGGCAAACGGTAGCCGCCTTCCTGCGCGCCCGTCTGCGGCGAGGCGGCCATCAAACCTAAATTCAGGGGCAGCATGGGGATCTGTTTGTTCATGGATGTCCTTTCGGTCCAGAATCGGTGGGGCTGCTGCGGTTCAGTGTGCTCATGCTAAACGCGAATGTCAATGCGCGCAGGAATTCTCGTGACAATCTGTAACGCATGCTGCAGCGCGGCATCCTGGGCGGTTCGCGGTGGGCTGCGCTGCCCGCCCTTCCCACTCTCGCGTACAATCGCAGTTCTTCGAATGACGCGGTTGGATAGACTATGGAAATGACAACGCTGACGTTGCTACTGCTGGTGCCACTGGCGGTGTGGCGTATTTACTCCCGGCTGAAAAAAATGATCGTGCGCACCAGGTCGGAACTGTGGCGCCACTATGCGATGGCGAGCGTGATGTCCCTGGTCATCCTGGTAATGTTGGGCCTGCTGATCGGCAAATGGATCGCCTTGGGCGCGCTGGTCGCCGGCGCCGTCGTCGGCGCGCTGCTGGGCCAGCGCAATTTCCGCCTGACCCGCCTGGAGAACAAACCGGACGGCTTCTTCTACACGCCGGACCGGCGCATCCCCCTGCTGGTGACGATGCTGTTCGTCAGCCGCCTGATCTACCGCCTGTTCGAAGCGTACCTGCATATGCACGACGGCCTGCCGCTGGACCCCGATTTCCTCGGCAACCCGGTGACGGCCGTGCTGTCCGGTCTTCTGGCCGGCTACTACGCCACCTACAGCCTGCTGCTGGTGCGCTGGCACAAAAGCCAGAAACCGCTGCCACGCCCGATCGACATCTTCGATATCAAATAATCCCGGATTAATTTCACGCCATTTAAACGACAGTGCTATCGTTATGCTGCGGGGCTGGATGCAAACGGTGATATCCTGAAGTATCCGCACAGCAATACTTCGCACGACTATGAACACGTCCATCTACGACAAGACCGCCAAGGGCAAGGAGGAGATTGCGACGCGCAAGTATCAGCTTGCGCCGCGTCTGCGCACCTTGCTGGTCCTGATCGATGGCCGGCGCACGGAGGAGGAACTGCTGCGCAATGTGGCGGGGCTGGGACTGGGCGCGAGCGCGCTGGCCGAATTGCTGGAGCATGGTTACATCGTGCCGGCCACTGGCTACGCGGCGCTGGTCGAAGAACCCGCGCCGGCCGAGCCGCCATTGCAATCGGCACAGACCGCGCAGATCGCGCAGTTCCAGTCGATTTATGACTTCTACAACAAGACCATCAAGAACACCATCGGCCTGCGTGGCTTCACCTTGCAGCTTAAGGTCGAAAAGGCCAGCAGCGTAGCCGAGCTGCGCGAACTGCGCCACGCTTACATCGAGGCGGTGCAAAAGGCGCGCGGCAGCGAGACCGCCGCCGCCCTCGCCCGCCAGCTCGATCAGCTGTTGGGCATCACGACCACTTAAGCCACCTTGGCGGCGGCGCCGTCGGTCCGGCGCTGCAGCACGAAGATCGGCTGCGCCCACTCGGTATCCTTCTTCTTTTTACTCGTGATGAGCGTCAGTTCGGAAGGATCGTAGACGTCCGTGTTGTGCGTCAGCGGAGTCGTCATCAGGTACTGGGCGTCGGTGTTCTTCAGGAACTCGCCGACCAGCTGGATGTTACGGATATCCAGGTGGGCGAACGGTTCGTCGATGAACACGAAGCCGCCGGAGCCGTCTTCGGACTTCAGCAAACCAATCAGCAGCACCAGCGATTTCATCACCTGCTGGCCGCCGGACGCTTCGCCGTCGTTCATGCCGATGATGCCCTTGCCGTCGAACTTGAAGCGCACGTGCAGGCCGGCCTGCGCCAATTGCACGTCGTCGTTCTCCAGGCGCACCGGATCGGAGTGCACCTCTATGCCCGCCAGCTCGCCCAGCTCCTTGATGTTCTTGGAGTAGGTCTTGATGGTGTAGCGCAGCCGCTCCATGTAGGCGCCCCGGGCGTTGCCGGTGGCCTCGATGGCGCGGTTGTTCTGATAGCGGCGCTCCTCGGTCTCGGACTGGCGGCCGCTGAGCTGATCGTTCAGACGCTGGTACTGGTCGATGACCGTCGCATCCAGTTCCCAGTCGCTGCGCGCCAGGCTGGCCTCGAGACTATGGATGCGCAGGTTGACCTGGTGCGCGTTCTGGTGGTCCTTGACGAGGCGCAGGCGGCGTTCCGGACGGCGCCAGCTTTTCGGCAGATGGCGCCACGACTTGCGCAACGCCAGCAAGGCGCGCGCGTGATCGGCGCGCTGCTCGATCTGGCGCTTGTTATTCAGTCGCATGCCGGCTTCCGCTTCCGACAGGGCGAAGCGCGCGTTCTGCCACGTCGTGTCGGCGCGGGTGCGCGTGACCACGGCGTTCTTGATCAGGTTTTGCAGCTCGCCCAGGCGGGTGCCGACTTCGGTGCGCTCTTCCTTCAACGGCACGGCGTTGCGCGCCGCCTCGTCGAATTCTTCCTGGCGCGCGGCCAGTTCCTTGGCGGCGTCGACGCCGGCCAAGCGGGTCTTCAGCGCGCTGATTTCAGACGCCAGCTTCGAGACGATCAGCGTCAGCGCGTCCTCCTGCGCCTCCAGCGCCGGCAGCGAGCGCTGGATCGCTTCCATACGCTGGGTGCGGCCGGCGGAACCGAAGCGGTAGCGCGACACTTCCACGAACAGCGAACGGCCGCCGCGACGTTCGCGGTGGTAGGCGTCCGGCGTGATCCACTCTTCGTGGTTGCCCAATTTGGCGCCGGCATCGACGGTGTCCACGCGTGTAATGCGCGACAGCTGTTCCACCAGCCAGGCCGGAACCTTGGCCGAGAACTTCACCACCGACATCAGGCTGTCGTCCTTGACGGTCGGCGCGTTGACCAGGTCCGGCACGATGAAGTGGCGATAGCGTTCTTTTTCCGCCAGGCGGTAGGCCGCCGAAGCGTCGCTGGATTTATCCAGCAGCACCACCGACGCATAGCCGCCGAGAACACCCTCGATCGCGCCCTGCCAGCGCGCATCCGTCACCTCGACGATGTCGGACAGCATGGCGTGGCCGATGCCGGCGTCGTTCAGCGCGCGGCGCATGGTGCGCTGGGCTTCCGGCTCCGGCATCGCGGTCTTGCCCTGCAACGCCGAGATAGTCGACAGTTCGCCGGCGATCTTGGCGGCGATGGCGTCGCGCGCGTTGCGCTGGCGCGCCAGCTCGATTTCCTTTTCCTGCAGCTGCTGCGCCACTTCGGCCAGGTCGGCGCCGGAATCTGCGGCCAGCTTTTGCAGGCGCACCTTCTGTTCCAGCAGGCTGTCGAGCGGCTTCAGTTTGCCGTTGATGTGCGTCAGGCGCGTTTGCAGGGACGTCGATTCCTGCTCGAGCACCGTCTCGTGCTGCTGCGCGTCGGTCAGCGCTTTCGCCTGCGCGGCCAGCTGGTTGCGCTTGTCGGTGATCTGCTGGTCGGCCTGCATCAGCGGCTTGCGCGCCTCGCGCAGCTGGCGGCTCACGTTGCCGTGCTTTTCACGCGCCTCGTGGTATTCCAGCGTTGGCAGCACTTCTTCCTGCAGGTTGCGGCGTTCCTTGTTCAGGTCTTCCCACTGGTGGTAATTGGCCACGCGCAGGCGCAGGCCTTCCAGGTTGGTCTTGGAAGCTTCCAGTTCGGTTTCAAAGCGTTTCAGTTCGACTTCGGTGTCGCGCTGGTGGCGCTTGGCCTCGTCGTACGCGTCCAGCACTTCCTTGTCGCCGAAGACCTGGAACACCAGGTCGAGCAACTGACGCGGCGCGTATTCGCACAGCTTGTCGGTCTCGCCCTGCTCGAGCGCCAGCACTTTGGCCATCGCCGGCGACAGGCCGGCGTTGGCGAGGCGCTTGCGGTAGTTCTCGACGCCGAGCCAGTCGTTGCCGGCTTCGCCGATGTCTTCGATCTGCACGTTACCGGGACGCATAAGGTACTGGCGCTTCCAGTCGCCGCCGTTCTTCTGGATCTGGCAGAACAGCGTGACTTCGTCGTCGCTGAAAAAACCGGAGCTGCGGAACGGACGGTTCGACAGCTGCTTGCCGACGTTCTTGTTGTCGACCACGGCGCGCAGCCAGGCGGTCTGCTGGCCGCTGTGGCGAGCGTAGTGCTTGTAGGTGCGGCCCATCGAGCAATCGAGGCCGAACAAGGTACGCAGCGCGTCGAGCAAGGTGGTCTTGCCGGAGCCGTTCTGGCCGGCGATGGTGATGATCTTGGCGTCCAGCGGGATGTTCTTGATGCGCTGCCAGTAATCCCAGTGGACCAGTTCTAACGATTTGATGTGAAACATGGTTTAGTCCTTGGTGGGCAGGTCGGTGTCGTCGGCTGGCGCGTCGGCTGGCGACGCGTCTGGCAGGCTTTCGACGGGGATGTCGAACGCCGGGACGTCGTCTTCAACTTCTTCGGCCGCCTGCTCCGCAGCCGGTTCGTCGTCGACGGCGATCGGCGGCGTGCGGCGCGGCACCGGAATGACCTGCGCCGGCGAGCGTTTGAAGACGTCGGCCAGCGCGCCGTTGATGATGCGCTCCTTCAGCTGGTCGGTGTCCATCATCAGGTCCAGCAGCGGGCCTTCGACGATGACATCGCCGCGACGCTCGATGAAGCCCAACTTGGCCAGGATGCCGAGGTTCATATCGAGGCGGGTTTTCTTGCCCAACTTGTCGCCGAAGTCGGCCAGCAGCGCCTTGTAGGCGATGCCGATCGAGGTGTCCTCGGCGCGCGGCAGCGGCTTCTCGATGCCGAACATGTCGTTCTGTTCATCGTCCGCGTGCTGGTGGGTCTCCTGGCGCTCGCGCTTGGGCAGGATGATCTGCGCCCACAGCACGACCAGCAGGGCCACGCCGTCGCGCGACAGGCCGAAGTTATTGTTTTGCCAGACGTCGCGCGCGCCGAAGATCTTCGGTTCGATGGCGCGGTGCAGTGCCAGGGTCACGTGGTCGGCGTACACGTTGTCGAGCAGTTTGAGGCCGGTGGCCAGCAGGCGCGCGTCCACTTCGGCGCGGAACAATTCGTCCGACAGCACGCGCTTGACCAGTTTGTCGTCGCGGCGCAGGTGTTGATGCGTCAGCAGGCGCGCGATCAGGATTTGGGAATCGTCATTCATCGGACTTGTCGCCTTCCGGTTTCAAAGAAAGTGAGAGGGAGGCCAGGGACATCGCCGCCACGTGCAAATCGGGCAGCTGCACCATTTCGTCGCAGGGGTTGAAGGTGACCGGCAGGCGCGCCAGGTCGCCGGTGGCGCCCTGTAGGCGCGCTTCGTCGGCGTCGCCCAGCAGCGGCAACAGCGAGGCGCGGTAGGACGCCACGGCGAAGGTCGCCGGCAGCAGCGAATCCTGCACCGGGATCGACGGCGGCGGTTCGCCGGCGGCGCCCGGGGCCGGGAATTTGGCCAAGGTCGCAAAGTCGGACAGGCGTGACAGCCATTCGTCGAGCTCCTGTTGCATCGCCGGGCCGTCGCTGATGGTGGTCGGCGCGTCCTCGCCGGACGGCAGGCCGCCGGAGACGGCGCTGACGGCGCGGTCGGCCAGCAGCTCGGTCTCGGCGACGTCGATCATCTCGGCCGGGGTGATAAACAGCGGCACCACCGGCTGGTCGATGGCGCCTTCGGCCAGCGACGCCAGGTCCTCGTGCAGCAGCAGCCAGCGCTTGATGTCGGTGGTCGACAGGCCGGACTGGCCCAGGTGCACGCGCTGGCGCTCGATCTGGTTCAGGGCGCGCGAGAACATGCCCTGCATATTAAGCAGCGCCGATTGCGCGCGGCCGATGGCCTGCGCCGCGCGGTGGGTGGCGCTGTCGGCATTTTCGTCGGCCAGGATGGCGCGCAGGATCTCGGAGCCCTTCTCGACCCAGTCGCAGGCCATGTGCCATTTGGCCTGCGAGGCGCGCAGGCGGAATTCGGAACCGGAAGCGATGGCGTCGGAGAACTCCTCGGTCAGTTCGACCAGTCGTCCCAGCAAATGCTGCAACTGGTCGACGGTGACGCCGCCCATCACCTGGGCGCCGGCCACCTGCGACAACAGATAGCCCATGTCGGCCGGGTCTTCTTCCTTGCCCATGGCCAGCAGCGCGTCGATGGCCGACAGCACGTTGCGCGCCATCGGCGTGACGCGGTAGACGGCATGCTGCGCGTCCCACGCCAGCAGCAGGTTGGTGCGCAGGCGCATCAGCACCGTCTCCAGGCTCTCGGGGAGCAGATAGGCCAGGCGGGTGTTGATGTCGGCGCGGCTAAAGCTGGCCGACGCGGTGTCGGAGGCCAGCTCGCGCAGCACCAGCAGGCGTACCAGCACGCCGTCGAAACCGCCGTGGAACAGCGCCGTGAACACCTGCAGCAGCGGCTGCGCGCGCTTCAGGTGGTAGACCTGCTCGATTTCGTCGGCCGAGATGTTCGGCTTGAAGTGCGCCTGGAGGCTGTTTTGCGTGTCTTGCTGGTCCAGCGCCGGATCGGACGCGGACTCACTTGTTATAGGTTCAATCATTCTCTGCCATTCTGGTCGCAACGCGATTGCAAATCGTGCAACAAAGCATCATCATCGCGGGGGCGTCAGTATAGCAGGCGGGCGGGGTCGGGGCCTCCTTTCTAAACGGTTTAGCCCGTGTAGAAATGGTGGACCTGACCCCGGAGTTTATTTCTTGGCAACCTTATCCAGCGTCTGGTCGACGAAGTCGCCGTCGGCGTCCTTGAACACTACCCGCACCGGGTACCAGTCCAGCGACGGCGCCAGCCACAGGTCGACCTGCGAGCCCTTGTCGTCGTCGAGCGGCTGGCGCACCAGGTGCACGGCGCTGACCTCGCCGTTGCCGGTCTGCACCGGCTCGACGTTGGCGACCTTGAAGCTCCATTGCTCGGCGTTGCGGCGCCCGGCGACGAAGTAGGCCCATTCGCTGCCCGGCTTGAACTTGTCCGGCATGGCCCGCGCCTGCGAGGCGATCTGCCACTGGATGCTGGCGCGATCCTGCTCGCCGCCCTTGATCGGGTAGGTCTCGTCGCCGACGCTGAAGCTGATGGTCTTGGTGTCGCGCTTGAAGCTGGTGGTATTGGCCTCCTTGCGGAAGCGCTTTTCATAGAACGCCACCGGCGCCAGGCCGTAGTCGTCGATCAGCCCTTCGCTGCGCGTTTCGAGGATCTTGCCGAAGATGGCGGCGCGGCTTTCGACCGACAGCGCGTACTTGCCGTCGCCGGCGCGCCATTGCACGGCGGCCGTGCCGTTGATCGTCAGCCCGTGCTGCTTGGCCGTGATGTTGTAGTTGAGGTCCGCCGACGGCGGCTCGCTGTGCGCCCGCTTGGCGCTCGGGTGGGGGCCGGCGGCGTCGCCGGCAGCGTGGGCGCCCGTCATGGCGCCTGCGCCGGCAAACAACGCCAGCAGCGCGGCGGCGCCCAGCAAGCGGATGGTAGGTTTTTTTTGCATGTTATTTTCCGGATTCTGTCATCGTAATATTGGAGACGGTCTGCGTGGTCAGCGCGCCGCTCGCCTCGGTGTTGCGCATCTGGACCGGGTACCAGTTCATCCCCGGCGCCAGCCATATGTCGAGCCGCGACGAATAGGTGCCCGGCTTGGGCGGGCGCGTCAGGTGCCAGGTGACCAGCTTGCCCATCTTCGTGTTCAGTTCCTCCTCGCCGACCAGCTGGAAGCGGAAGATCGTCGCCTCCTTCTCGTCGCCGACCTGCAGATCGATATCGCCGCCCAGCTGGTTGACGTCGGCGCGGCCGATGCCGCCCAATTGGAACGGCACTGTCGCCTTGTCCTGCGCGCCCGTCAGCAACGGATAGCTGCGCTCGGAAGCCGAGAACGTGATCGTGCCCTGCTCGCGGTTGAAGTGGGTCGCGGTCTCCGCCCGGCGCGTGCGCTTTTCGGTGACCCTGACCGGTGCGATGCCGTAGTCGTCGATGACGCCTTCGCTGCGCAGTACCAGCAGGTTGACGCGCGTCACCAACAGGCTGACGCCGGCTTCGACCGAGGCGTCGTAGCGGCTGCCGTCAGTATGCCATGTCATCGACGCGGAGCCCGTCCATTTGGTGCCGTCGGCGTCCACCCGCGCCACCGCCATGTCGAACCTGGCCGACGGCGGCAGATGCACTTTGTATCGCCGCGTGCCCTGCGGCGGCACCTCGGCCGGCACGGCCGGCGCCGGCGTCGGCGACTCGGCGGGCGCCGGCGGCGTGCCCGTTTGCGCCTTCGCCGCCCCGGCCCTGGCCTGGCCATCCTTGCCGCCGGCCGGCGCGCCCTCACCGACGCCGTCCGCCGACGTAGCGTCGCCGGCCGGCACCGGCATGGCGGCGATGGCGGCCAGCGCGTCGGTCGCCGGCGCCGGTTCCGTCGGTGGCGGCAGCTCGCGGGGCGGCGGCGGGCGCTTGACGCGGGGACGCGGCACTTCCTGCGGCGCCAGCGGCTTGACGTCCACCAGCGGCGCGCTCTCGACGCGCTTGGGCAAGGTCAGTCGCAATTGCGCCGTCATCACCGACGGCGGATGGGGCGAAGTGCGCGGCGCGGAGGAACCGAGGTGATTGCCCGCCCAGTCGATCGCCGCCAAATGCAGCGCCAGGGTGGCCGCGCATACGACCAGCAGGCGTCGGCGTTGAAAGAGGTAGGAAACAATCGTCATGCCGCTAGTTTAACGTGTTCGGGCAAAGCCATCGGTCCGCCGCCGCGCGGCGATGGAAATGTTGTCAAAATCTTTTTGAATGCGGCCCGGATATCTGCTACGCTGAAAGCTAAAATCCACAGGAGACAGTTATGGCCAATACGCAAATGCCGCACATCCCGGGCGCCGGAGTGATGACGGATACTTTAGACTTTGTCAAAAACCTGTGGGGCAGCATGAGCGTGCCCGGATTGACGGCGCCGACCTTGTCGGTCGAGGAACTGGATAAGAAGATCAACGACCTGAAGGCCGTCGAGGCTTGGCTGAACCTCAATATGAGTATGCTGCGCGGTAGCATCCAGGCGCTCGAAGTGCAGCGCGGGACCATCGCCACGCTCAAATCCGTCGGCGCCAGCCTGGCCGCCGCCGTCAACACGGGCGCCAACGACAAGTCGATTTTCGACGCCAATCCGTACGCGTCGGCCTTCTTCCACCACGCCCGCGAAGCCGACAAGGCGCCCGCCAGCAAGCCGTCATGGCCTCCGGCGCCATCGGCCGCGCCGGCACCGGCACCGGCTCCGGCGCAGCAAGCCGCGCCCAAGGCGCCGGACGCCGGGCCGCCGCCCAAGCCGGCCCCCGACGCCGCCACCGCCGCCCAGATGCCCAATCCGGCCGTGTGGTGGAATCTGCTGCAGGATCAATTCAAGCAGGCCGTGTCGACGGCGATGGCGTCCGAATCGATGATGGCCGATGCCGCCGCGCGCGCCACCGACACGGCGGTGAAATTCGCCACCGCCGCCACGGCCGGCGGCAAGGCCGCCGGTGCGGACGCCGGCACCGGTCCGGTCACCGCGAAGGCGGCCAGCGCCGCGCCGGCAGCTGATCAATCGGCCGATAAATCGGCGGACAAGCCGGCCGTCAAGCCGGCGGCGAAAAAGGCCCCGGCCAAAACCGCGCCGGCGAAAACCGGCAAGCCCGGCTCCGACAAGCTTTAGCGAGTAACGGGCCAGTACCCGGCGCCACTGCGGCCGGCGCCCGGCCTCAGGCCAGGCGCTGGATGCGGATGGCGTCGATCATGCCGTCTTCCTGGCGCTGCACTTTTTCGATATCGATCAGGCCTTCTTCCTCCAGCAGCTTGGCGCTGTCGTGGGCGGACTGAAAACTGTCGAGGGTATCTCCCTTGGCGGCGACCGGCCGTATCCAGGCCACGCTGCCTACTTTCATCTTCGTATACACTTCTTTTGCGATATCACGCATATGGTTTTGCCCTTTATTTCAAGGCGCAGACAGGGCTGCGCCGCGATTCAGTGTAATCATTTGGTGGCCCGGAAACAAGTTGGCTGTTGCGTCCATCCGTCACCACCAAATCAGTCGGGAACCGCGCCGTTGGCGGCCTCGTACTCGCTCGCCGCCGCCGCCGCCACCACGCCGGACACCGGCGCCAGCATCGCCAGCTGCTCCATCAACTGCGCAAAACGCAGCTGGCCCGGCGCGATCGCGTCGACATGCATCAACACGCCGATCGCCTCCTCCGCCAGCTCGCGCACATAGCCAGTTTGGTGCAGCTGCGAGATCAGGATCTGCGCTGAATTAAACAGGATGCGCATATTGTGCGGCAGCGCCTTGCGCGCCACGCGCATCCATTCGACCGCCTCGATCAACTTGCCGGTCTTCCACAGCAGCACGCCCTTGTTCATCATGTCGGCCGCCTCCTGGCGCGAGGCCTTGATCAACTCGGTGCCCTCGTCGCCCATGCGCGCCTTGTCGAAAATCTTCTGCACATCCTCGAGCAGCGCCGCGTTGTCATGGTTGTTGCGCGCCACGTAGCACAGCAAGGTCACCGGCGCGTCCTTGACGCCGACCGCGAACAGCAACGTCGCCATATCGAGGCAGGTGGTGCTGTCGGGACGCTGCTTGGTCTCGTCGGCCAGCATCGCCTCCAGTTCGTCGCCGGATTTGCGCGCGCGCCGGTAATCGCCGCTCTCGTGGTAGACCAGCCCCTCGGTGATCTTGGCGCGCAGGGTAACCTGGTCGCCGCCGAATTGATGGACCGCCGCGTTCAGCAAGCGTATCGCCTCCTTGGTGTCGTTCTTCTGGCCGCACACGCGCGCCAGGCCGAAATACGCGTCAACCGTCTTGGCCACCGAGTACTCGCCCATCTCTATGCATTTGCGGAAGGCTTTTTCGGCCACCGGGATATTTCCCAGCTTGAGCGCCGTCTGCCCGAACGCGCGCTGGCGCGGCACCGAATTGGGCGACAGCTTGGCGGCTTTTTCCAGCACGCCAAAGGCTTCCTCGTGCTTGCCCTGCTGCTGGAACGACAGCGCCAGCTGGTCGAACGCGTCGATGTAAAAGCGGTTGTCGGCGATCACCGCCTGGAACATCTGCTGCGCCGCCTCGACCTCGCCGGCGCTCATGCGGATCTTCCCCAGGCCGCAGCGCGCCCAGTTGTAGTCGCGCTCCTCGAGCACCTTCTCGTACACGGCGCGCGCCTGTTCCGGCACGCCGCTTTTGAGCAGCAAGGTCGCCTTCATCCGCTGCAGGTCGATCTCGTGCAGCGGATAGAGCGCGATCTGCTCCTCGCACAGGCGCGCCGCGCGCAGGTAGTCCTTGTCGGCGAAGGCCTGGTCGATCTCGCGGAAGATCTGCTTCTTGTTCCACACGCGGTTCAGGCGTGTCAACAGCACGCCCTCGGTGATCGGTTTGATGATGTAGGCGTCCGGCTGGTGCTCGGCCGCGCCCATCACCGACTCCACGCTTTTCTCGGCCGAGACCATCAGCCACACGCTGCTGGGCAGCATCAGGTTGCGCAGGCGCGCCTCCTCCAGCACCTGCTGGCCGTTCTTGCCGTCGCCAAGGTTGTAGTCGCACATGACGACGTCGTAGCGCGTCTTCGACAGCAGCACGATGGCCTCGCCGCCGCTGGCCGCCTGGTCGATGTGCTTGGCGCCGAGGTTGCGCAGCGACTCGCGCAGCAGCTGGCGGATGCCGACGAAATCGTCGACCAGCAGGTAGCGCTTCTCGGCCCAATCGATGTCGCCGCTGGCCTGGTTTTCCGCGCTCATGGAAGCCGCAGGATGAAGCAGCCGCCGCCCAGGGCGCCGCCGCTGCCGCCATTCTCCAAAGCGATGCCGCCGTGGCGCTGGCGATGCTTGTGCATCTTCGCCACTTCGCTGGAAAAGTACAGACCGAGGCCGCTGCTGTTGCTAAGGAAGTTGACCTTGCCGCCGCCGGTCTTCATGGCGTCTGCGCCGGCCTCCAGGATGGCAGGCGGGAAGCCGCCGCCGTTGTCCTCCACGCGCAGTTCCAGGTAGTCGCCGTCGACCTTGACGGCCAGGCGGATGCGGTCGCGCGTGTAGCGGATGGCGTTGTTGATGGCGTGGACCAGCACACCGATGATCAGGTCCTCGTCGAAGGTCCAGATGGCGTCCGCCGGAAAATCGACATCGAGCGTGACGCCGCGCGATTGCAGCAGGATGCGCGCCTGGCCCTTGACTTGGTCGACCAACTCGCTGATCCGGTGGGCGGCCGGATCGAAGGGGTAGCCGGGCTTGCCCACCTCCTTGTACAACGCTAGCAACTGGATCAGGTTGTCGTTGAGGCGGCGGGTCTGATACAGCATCTGGCCCAGCTGCTCGTAGTGGGGCTGCCCGGCGGCCGGAGCAGGCGGCGGCGCGGCGGTGGAGGCGGGGCCGGCGATCAGGTTCTCCAGCGTGCCGCTCAGGACACTGATCGAATTCTTCATGTCGTGCACCGTCGACGCCAGGAACATCAGCAGCTCTGGCGATCCCTCGTAGTGCTGCGCTTGGTCTTCGTCCATTGTTGTGCGGTGCTCGCGCCCGGTTCAAAGGGTGATTATATCCTGCGGGATATAGCCAAGCCAACGCCGGGATGGCTTGTGTGCGCAGGATATTTGCGTCAACGCAACGCCGGTGTGGCGGCGCGATCACGGACTGATCACTGGCTGATCACTGGCTGCGGCGGCGCTCCTTGAGCAGGAAGCGTCCCGGATCGAGCGCCGCCACCAGGCTCGCCTCCAGCGGTGGCGGCGTGTTCTCCAGTTGACTGACCAGCAACTCGGCCATCAGCGGCGCCCAGATCAGGCCCCGCGATGCGTAGCCCAGCAGCCCATACAGCCCGGGGTGGCGCGGCACGTCGCGCAGGCGTTCCAGGCGTCCGGCGGCGCCATGGTCGGGCAAGGCGCCGCACAGCGGCAGGCGGTCCGGCGCGGCGCAGCGGAAGCCCACCCTGCCCGCCAGCGGCGCGCTCGCCGCCAGTGCCGCGACGTCATCGCCCGGGACGATCTCCGCCAGCCGGGTAAGGTTCTCCAACTGGCTGCCCGCGCGCAGGTGCGGATCGTCGTCGTTGTCGTAGGTCGCGCCGGCGCAGACGATGCCGTTGGCGGCCGGCGTCACATACGCCTCGCGGCAGACCACCAGCGGCAGCCGGGGAGCGCCCGCCGAGCCGGGTTCGTCGAGCGCCAGGTGCGTGACCTGGCCGCGCAGCGCCGACAGCGGCAGCAGCGACGCCTGCGCGATGTCGACGGCGCCGGTGCCATTGGCCAGGATGACCGTCGGCGCCCGCGCGACCGTCGCGCCGTCGGCGCCGATCACGTGCCACTCGCCGTCGATACGCCGCAACTCGAGCGCCTGCGTGTGGAACGCGCGGCGCAAACGCGCGCCGCAAGCGTCGAGCATGGCCTCGCACAGCGACGCCGGCCGCGCCCAGCCGCCCTGCTCGAACAGCCAGCCGCCGTGCGGCGTGCCGCCACCGAGCAAACGGCCGGCGCCATCGGCCGCCAGCCAGCGCGCATACGCCGGCGGATAATTCCACGCCGCCAGCACGTCTTGCTGCACCTTCGCATGCGCGGCGTCGCGCGCCAGTTGCAGCACGCCGCAATCGGCGCCGTCGAACGCTTTGCCGACACCGCCCAGGCGCCGCCATTCGCGCAGCGCGAACAGGTAGCCGGCGCGGCTCAAGCGGGTCGGAATATTGTCGTCCTTAGACAGCAGCGGCATGAAGATGCCGGCCAGGTTGCCGGAAGCTTCCTGCGCCGGCTGCGGGTGCCGTTCGATCAGCGTCACTTCCCAACCGTTGGCGCACAGGCGATGGCAGGCGGAGGAACCGGCCAGGCCGGCGCCGACGACGATCGCGCGCCGCTCCGGCTGCGGCGGCGCGGGCGGCTGCGGCTTGCGGCTTTGGTAGACCGCGCCGACGTCGCGCGAGCCGGCGACGGCGTGGCAGGCGAAACCGGCCGCCGTCAGCGCCCACACCAGCGGCTCGTCCGGCGCATGCGCGTGCAGCGTCGCGCGCGGCGCGGCCAGCTTCGCCAGGCCGCGCGCAAAGGCGGAGGCAAAATCGGGCGCGCAGGACGAAACCTGGAAGTCGTCGACCCGCGCCTCGATCTGCGGCAGCACGGCGTCGAGCGCGCCGACCAGCAGATCGAGTGTCACGCGGCCGTCATCGAGCACGATGCGGTGCAAGCCCGGCACGTTCAGCGGCCAGTTGGCACGCAGCCGCGCATCGGCGATGCGTTCGGCGTCCGGCAGCGCCGGCGCGACGGCCAGGTAGTGCAGCGGCGAGGCCCCCGGCGCAGAGGACTGCGCCCATGCGGCCAGAAACCGCGCGCCATCGGCGAAGTCCGTGTCGAGCACCACGCGCCGTGACGCGCCAGCCGTCGTCACTTGCGCCGCTTCCGGCAGAAGCACGCCGGATCATGATCGTCGACCATGCCGATGCCCTGCATGTAGGCGTAAATGATCGTCGAGCCGACGAACTTGAATCCCAGCTTGGCCAGATCCTTCGAGATGCGGTCCGACAGTTCCGTCTTGCTGGCGCGCGGGCCGTCGCCCGACACTATCGGCTTACCGCCGACATAGGCCCACAGCAGTTGATCGAGGCTGCCGCCGCCGGCGCGCAGGCGCAGGTAGGCCTGCGCGTTGGTGATCGCCGCCGCCACCTTCAACTTGTTGCGCACGATGCCGGGATCGGCCAGCAGCGCGGCCACCTTGCCGGCGTCGTAGGCGGCGATCTTGTCCGCGTCCCACTGGTCGAAGGCGGCACGGTAGGTCTCGCGTTTATTGAGGATGGTTTCCCAACTCAGCCCCGCCTGCGCGCCCTCCAGATTGAGCATCTCGAACAGGCGCGTCTCGTCGTGGCAAGGCACGCCCCATTCGGTGTCGTGGTAGTGCAGATACAGGGGATTGGCCGGGTTAGCCCAGCCGCAGCGGGTCTTGGTCATGGGAGCGGGAAGAATGGTGGCGCGTCAGTATAAGGTATACCGCCCGGTATCGGGCATGTGCGGCGATTACCACAGTGGCGGAGGGAGCGCTTGCTTTTTGTCATTTTTATATCTATTCTTGATAACTATAAAAATCACAATATTATAAGTCGTCCAAAACCGGGAGTGAACCGCCATGCCGTTCCCCACAGAGCCTGCGTTTGACTTTTTTAACACCAGCCGCCAACCTGCGAAGGGTGTGCCGGTGCCAGTGTCCAGTGTGTTGGAATATGAATTACTGCTGCTCCACGGCGTGCGCCTGGAGTCCCTCGAGCCCATCGAGCCTGCCGATGCCGACAAGGAAAACGCGCGTCGCGAGCTTCAGTTCCGGGCCGCGGTACATGCGTTGCCCGACGGCGACGAGCGCACCGCCATCTGCCTGTCCGGCGGCGGCGTGCGCAGCGCCACCTTCTGCCTCGGCGTGCTGCAGGCGCTGGCCGAACGCAAGTGGCTCGACAAATTCCACTACATGTCGTCGGTCTCCGGCGGCGGCTACATCGCCAGTTGGCTGTCGAGCTGGATCGCGCGGGAAAATGGCAACGTCGACGGGGTGCTGAACAAGCTGGCGCCCGCGCGCACGGGCGCCGCGCCCGAGCACGAGAAGCCCGAGCCCGATCAAGTCCGGCAGTTGCGCGCCTATAGCAACTATATGAGTCCGGTCCACGGTTTCTCGATCGATCTGATCACGCTGATCGCCACCTTCATCCGCAACCTGACCTTGCACTGGTTGATGCTGCTGCCGCTGCTGGCGGCGCTGGTCATGCTGCCGCGACTGAATCTTGCGATGACTTTCCGCGCCGGACCATGGTTCTCCTCGTACACGGCCGGCGTGTGCTTTCTGGGCGTGATGATGGGATTGCTCCTGTGGGGACTCGGAGTGGCGCTGACGAGTCTGCCAAGCTACGCCCCGCAAGCAGGCAAAGAAAACACATTCATGAAGCGATGCTTCGGACCGATGTGCTGCGCGGCGATCGTGCAAAGCTGGGCCATTCCTCGCGTTGTCACGCCAGACTTTTTCACCACCAACATGCTCTGGATCGCGGTCTGCGTTGGCGCCGTGGTCACGACGACGGCCCAATTGCTTGCCTTGCGCCCGCAATCGAATACCCCTGACGCAAAGTCCGGCAAGAAGATGCTGGCCGCATTCGGCGTGGGCGCCATCGCCGGCGCGCTGATGTTCCACGTGATAAAAAAATTCTCACAGTTGGCACTCATGGAGCACTACGCGCCCAACGACATGCTGGCGGCGGGCCTGTATTCCGTATTTTGCGTGCCCGCGCTGCTGGCGGCCGGCTGGCTGACCATCACCATCTACGTCGGCCTCGCGCAGCGCTTCTCGGATGAAGATGACCGCGAATGGTGGGCGCGCGCCAGCGCCTGGATATTCTGGGCCTGCCTGGCCTGGATTTTCTCCAACGCGGTGGTGATCTTCGGCCCCTATCTGCTGCTGCAAAGCCCATGGACCAAATTATTGGGCGCGTCGGCCGGCGGCATGGGCGTGGTGACGGGGTTATACGGCTACTGGAGCAAAAGCGGCCAACGGCTGACGCGCAAAGTCAAGAGCGCGTTCGCCATCGCCGGTGAGCACGTACTGCAATTGGCCGCGGCGATCTTCATCACCGCGCTGTTGATCGTCACCAGCTTCGTGCTGGCCATGATCGGCGACCTGCAACACCTCACGCTGGGCGCCATCTTTGCAAACACGCGCCTGTGCGCCAATCTGGACACCTACTACGCCATCCAGACCACGCAAGCCGGCTTGGGAGGCCAGTTCTTCATATTTGCCGGCTCGGTCATCATCGGCCTGATCGCCTCGCGCTACTTCGGCACCAACACCTTTTCCCTGCACAGCATGTACGGCAACCGGCTGGTGCGCGCCTATCTGGGTGCCGCGCGTGACAAGCGCGAACCAGATCCGTTCACGGGATTCGATCCGAACGACAATTTGCAGATGAAGGAGCTGGACCCGCTAAAGACGCCGCCGCCACGTCCGCCACCGAGGCCACGGCTCTATCATGTGATCAATATCGCGCTCAACCTGGTCAAGCCCAGCAATGAGGATCTCGCTTGGCAGCAACGCAAGGCGGCCTCGTTCACCGTCACGCCGCACTTCACCGGCTCGAAGGGCACCGAGTATCAGCGTTCGGATTTTTATTCGTCCGAAAAAGGCATTTCGCTGGCGCGCGCCATGACGATCTCCGGCGCGGCCGCGTCATCGAGCATGGGATACCACACCTCGACGCTGATCGCCTTCGTGATGACCTTCTTTAACGTCCGGTTGGGATGGTGGCTGCCCAATCCCGCACTGAAGGACGTCAAGGCGCTGCAGCGTTCAGAGCCCCCGCTCGGCTCCATGTCCATCCTGACCGAGTCGCTGGGCGCGACGACCGCCAAGAGCGACTTCGTCTACCTGAGCGATGGCGGCCACTTCGAGAACCTGGGCCTATACGAAATGGTGCGCCGCCGCTGCCGGCGCATCGTCGTGGTCGACGCCAGCTGCGATCCGAAATACGAATTCGAAGACCTGGAAAACGCGATCCGCAAGATCCGCACCGACTTCGGCGTCTCCATCGTCTTCCCCGACGGCCTGCCGACGCCGGCCTGGACGCGCGGCGCGCAAAACAGGCATAAACATTCGGCGCACGGCGTGATCCGTTACTCCACCGTGGACGGATCGTGCCCCGACGGCAGCATCATTTATATCAAGCCGCTATTGTCGGGCAACGAGCCGCTCGACATCACCCGCTACGCCGCCAAGGCCGACAAGGCGCAGATGAACCCGTTCCCGCACCATTCGACGGCCGACCAGTTCTTCGACGAGGTCCAGTTCGAAAGCTACCGCGCGCTCGGCTACCACAGCGTGATGGCCGACTTCCCGCAGGGGGAGTACTGGAAGCGCTTCCCCGCCGGCGCGGTGGACGCCAGCGAGGAAAAGCTGGCCGCCGCCGAGCGGGCGGCCGACAACGCAGGTGCGGGTGCGCCACCGATGGCGGCGGCGGCCGACGCGGTGCGCGCGGCCGGCCAGGCGGGCCTGTTGTGGACCACCATCGCGGCGACGGGCGCGCTCGGCGCCGGCGTCGTCGGCACGCTCGCGCTCCAAAAAGGCGGCGAAGTGGCGCTCGCGAAGGGCGGCGAGGTCGCCTTCAGCAAAGAAACACTCGACGAGCTCAGGAAAATATTACAAGCGCGGGAGGCCGATCCGGCCGTCGCCACGCTGATCATGGAACTGACCGCGCAACTGAAAAAACTTCAGCAATCGATCATCGATAATTCAACCGTCAATAACCAGATCAGCAACGATATCGGCCAGTTGCTCAACAAGCAGATCACCCTGATCAATACTTTAGACAATACCAAAAGTGCGCAGACGCTGAGCGACATCAAGGGGACGCTGCTGACAATATCGGCGAAGCTGCCAGCGGAGAAAGACTACAGCGCCGCCATCGGCGCCATCTCCGCTCAGCTCGTCGTACTCGATCAAACGCTGAAGGCGCAGACCGACGAGATCCACAAGACCAATACCCGCGCCCATGTGCGCGGCGGCGATGGAGCGCGGCCATGAGGGCCGGCCCGTTCGTGGCGCTGGCCGCGCTGCTGTCCGGCTGCTGCTATCAAACCATCCGCCTGCAGTCGTCGTGGTACATACTGGAAGATAATAAAATAAAATCAACCACTTACGTCTCGGTGCTTAACACCGGCAACACCGCCGTCAATGTCAAAACGCTCATCATCAATCCGCTGCGGGACAAGGTCGCCTTCTTCAGCGATCCCCATCACGATGGCTGGACGCTCTCCATCGGTGAGCGCCTCGAACCGGGACAAATGCTCATCAAATCAACGGGGGCATTCTCGCGACTGGAAAAGAACCAGACGGTGTATTGGAATGGCTGCCGGGTGCCGATCGAAATCGACGCTGAGTTATCCGGAAAAAATTCGCTGGTCATCACCGACATGAAACCGGCCATGCCCGACTCGCTGCCGGCGATGTGGGATACTGAATGCCCCAAAGCCGCCAAATAGGAGCATCGCATGCAGTTCGAGGCAACACTGGAATGGAAACGCGACGGGCAGGATTTCCTCGGGCAGCGCTACAGCCGCGCGCACACCTGGCGCTTCGACGGCGGCGCGGTCGTGCCGGCGTCGTCGTCGCCGCTGTCGGTGCCGCTGCCGATGTCGGACGCCGCCGCCGTCGATCCCGAGGAGGCGCTGGTGGCCGCCGCGTCGAGCTGCCATATGCTGTTCTTCCTCTCGATCGCCGCCAAACGGGGGCATACGGTCGACAGCTACAACGACCACGCCATCGGCACGCTCGGCAAGAACGAGCAGGGCAAAATGGCGATGACGCGCATCGCGCTGCGCCCGGCCATCGTGTTCGCCGGCACCGCGCCGCCCGGCGAAGACGAACTGCACGCCATCCACCACGAGGCGCACGATAAATGCTACATCGCCAATTCGCTCAATGTCGAGGTGGTGGTCGAGCCGCCGGCCGCCTGATCGAACCGGATCAGGTTTCCAGGTCGCTCGACAAGCCGATGCGGCGGCGCTCGCCGCCCAGCGACAGCGGTCCTTCCAGATTGCTGACCAGCCGCACCTCGCCTTCCGACAGCGCCTCGTCGACTTGATGCATCAGGCGCGGGAACAGGCCGTCGGCGCGGGCGCGCTCGGTGCCGTACAACGCCGCCCAGGCGTTGCGGCCGGAGCGCTTGGCGATGTACAGGCCCTGGTCGGCCAGCTCCACCACCTGCGACCATGACAGCAGGCGCGGTTGCGCCGGCAGGAAGGGGAAACAGGCAAAGCCGATCGAGCAGGTCTTCGACAGCCGCACGCCGTCCGGCAGCACGAACTCGCGCTCGGCGACGACGCGGCGCATGCGCTCGGCCACCACGCGCGCGTCGTCGCGGTGGGTGGCGCGCGCCAGCACCAGGAACTCCTCGCCGCCCCAGCGGATCACATAGTCCGATTCGCGGAACACTTCGCGCAGGCGCTCGGTCATCTGCACCAGGATGGCGTCGCCGGCGGCGTGGCCATAGCGGTCGTTGACCTCCTTGAAGTGGTCGATGTCGACCATGAAAAACACCAGATCGTTGGCTGCCCGCAGCTCGGACTCGGTCAACTGGTGGCCGCGATGCTGGCCGCCGTCGTAGCCGCGCAAACTCATCGCCACATCGGCGTCGACGTTGCGCAGGAAGAAGCGGCGGTTGCGCAGGCCGGTCAGCTGGTCGGTCAGGCTGACCTCCTCGAGCGCCTGGTAGGCGCGTTCGAGCTCCAGGTTCTTTTCCAGCAGTTGCTCCTGGGTCGCGCTCAGCGTCTTCAAAGTCGCCGCCACCTGCCGGTAGGCGCTGGCGTTGTCGAGCGCGATGGCGCCGTACGCGCACAAGGTGCGGAAGATCAGCCGTTCGCGCTCGCCGTAGGCGTTGGCGTGCAGCGACTGCACCGTCATCGCCCCCAGCACCCGCTCGCCCACGCGTAGCGGCGCGAACAGCAACGTCAGGGTCGGCAAGGTGCCGGGGATCAGGTTCGGCGTCACATCCGCCGCCCCCAGCTCGATCAGGATCTCGCGCCGCTCGCGCACGCAGCGCGAGGTGTTGGCGCGCGGGTCCGCCAGCGAATAGCGCACCTCCGGCAGCGGATTGCCGGCCTCGACGCCGAAGGCGCACGACAGCCACACGCCGTTCGACTCGAGCAGGAAAATCGAGAAATGGGTGGCGTCGAGCAGGCCGTGCACGTGGCGGTCGAGGGCGCGGAACACCGCCGCCGCGTCCAGGTGCGCGGTGATCTCCTGGCCGATCGCGCTCAGGTGCGCCAGGGTGGCGCTGGTTTGCTGCAGCACCTCGGCGCGCTGCGCCTCGGCCGCCGCCAGCTGGCGGTGGTGCTCGGCCTCGGTCTGCGCGCGCTCGGTCTGGTACTGCACCTGCATGGCGATGGCGCGGTTGGTGGCCTGCTGGCTTTGGGTCTGGTCGCGCGCGGCGGAGGCCTGCAGCGCGATCGCGTAGGCGCGCGCGTGGTCGCCGATGGCGGCGTACTCGCGCGCGGTGGCGTCGAGCAGCGCGCCGGGCACCGTGTAGCCGTCGATGGTGGCGGCGATCTCCAGCGCCAGCAGCAGGTAGTGCAGCACCGGGTTGGGCGCCATCATCAGGTCCGGCTCGGGCAGCGCGTGGTGCGCGTGGATATCGGCCAGCACATTGAGGGCGGCGATCTGGCCCAGCGCGTCGCCATGCTCGCGCGCCAGCGCCAGCGCGCCGCACACGGCGGCCAGCGCCTCGTCCGGCCGGCCCAGGTGCGACAGCGCGTGCGCCTGGCCGCGCCGCGCGCTGCTCTGGAAATCGTTCTGCGCCAGCGCGTCGCCGCGCGCGGCCAGCCGCGTGAAGCTGTCGAGCGCGGCCGCGTGGTTGCCCAGGTCGAGCGCCAGGTCGCCCTGGTATTCCAGCGCCACCGCGTAGGCGCGCGACCCGGACAACGGCGCCAGCACGGCCAGCGCCTCGCGCAACAGGGTTTGCGCGGCCTCGCGCTGGCCCAGCTGGCGCAAGGTTTCGGCGGTCTGCATCAGGCACATGCCGATCGACAGCGGCCAGCCGGCCGGACGCGCCAGGTCGAGGCCGCGCTGCATCCATTCCAGCGCCGCCTCGTGCGCGTTGAGGCTGGTGAAGCCGTTGCCGATGTTGGTGGCGATGATGATGGCGCGGCGCACCTGGCCGCTCACCAGCGCCATCTCGAAGCTGAGCATCAGGTGGCCGATGGCGCGGCCGTACTCGCTGCGCTGGAAGGCGCAGGTGCCGAAGTAGTCGCTGACCCAGCCGGCGGCGATCGGGGCCAGGCCGCTTGGATCGGCATCGAAGCGGCCGTCCCAGTGCCGCTGCGCGGCCTGCCAGTCGCCAAAGGCGGCGCAAATGCCGGCGGCGGCGTCGATCACGTCCACCCGCACCGGGTCGCCGCCGGCGCGGGCGGCCGCGCCGGCCAGCGCCAGCCAGCGATCGCCGGCGGCGCTGTCGCCACGGTCGTTGGACACCCAGGCCAGCACCCAGCAGGCGTCGGCGCGGGCGCACGCGGCGTGTGCGTCGGGACGGATGGCGGCACCCTGCTCGAACAGCGACAGCGCCTGTTCCGCTTGGTACTGAGCGGTGTCGAGCTGGCCATTGAGCCATTCCGATTCTGCGGCGATCAGCAGCAGGCGGCCGCGCACCACCAGCGCGTCGGCCGCTGGCAGCGCACCCGTCAGGGCAGCGATGTCGGCGATGTCGGCAGACAGGGCGCGCGCACGCGCGGGCGCGCGCTGGCGCAAATGCCAGGCGAGCGCCACGAGCAGCGGCAAACGCGCCGTGCCGGAAACCTCCGGCAACACCGCCTCCCACCGCGCCAGCTCCTCATCGAGGGCGAACATGTCCACCAAATGACGTCCTTTGACTGTGTGCCGGGCGTAGTTGCCCGAACGCATTTAAACGCTGTTACCGCATTATTCCACAGTTTTCAGGAGCCCTCGCCGCCCCGCGCCAAGTGCCTGAATGCAAAGCGAATTCAGTTCCTCGCAGCAATTTATTTACTGTGTTTTAGGCGCGTCGCTTTTGCCCGCCGCCATCTGCGGCACGGTCTTCATGTGCTGGTCTATGGTCGGTTGCAACTTGGCCGCCAGCGCCTTGATGTCCGGGTCTTTGGCCTTTTGCTGGGCGTCGGTGACCAGCTTGTGGGCGGCCTTGTGGTCGTTGACTCCCGCGTTGGCGATGTAGCTCTTGTCGAACTCCTCGCCGCTGAGCGCGTTGAGCCGGTCAGCCATCTTCTTGTGCTTGGCGTCGGGTTCGGCGGGCAGGGTCACGTTCTTGGCCTGCGCCACCTGCTGCACCTCCTGCAAGCCCTTGGTGTGGTCGTCGACCATCTTCTGGGCGAAGGACTTGACCTCCGGCGACGTGGCTTTTTGCAGCGCGATGTTGCCGGCGGCGACCTCGTTGACGTTGGCCTGGGCCAGGCTGGTGAGGAGTCGCTGGTCGCTTTTGCTCAGATTTTGCGCGGTGGCGGCACCGGCGGCCAGCAAGCCCACACACGCGGCGACGGCGATCCTGATCTTGTTGTTCATGATGGGTGCTCCCAAAAGAATGACGAGGAATTAATTTTACAAAGCCTGGACAATGGCGGACGCACCTTACGGCTATGCAAGAACCAGAGGCGGGAGCATGGCCGCAACGAAAAAAAGCGCCGCAAGCGGCGCCTTCTTGTGTGGCTACGACAACGCTCAGGAAGCGTGCTTGCTGATCTCGATCAAACGGGTCCGCATGGTGTCGCTGGCGGCGGGCCCCGGTGCGAACATGTAGTCTTCGTCGTTGATGGCCAGGCCGCTGTTGGCGTCGACCAGCACCTGATCGGCCGGTTTACCGGTTTCGCGGCTCACCACCAGCAGGCTGGCGCCTTCCGGTGCCAGATGGTCGTTGCCCCAGGCGATGAAGGCCAGCAGCACAGGCTTGAAGTCGCGGCCGGCCTTGGTCAGCAGATATTCATAGCGCGGTGGACGGGCGCTGTACTGGCGCCGCTCCATCAGGCCGCCCTCGACCAGCCCGGCCAGGCGGCGGGTCAGCATGTTCGGAGCGATCTTCAGGCTTTTTTCAAATTCGTCGAAACGCGACAGGCCGTAGAAAGCGTCGCGCAGGATCAAAATGCTCCACCATTCGCCAACTTTACCCAGGCTGCGGGCGATAGGGCAAGGCATGCGGCCGAAATCGGTATGTTTCATGTGTAACTCCTTGGTTCAGGTGATCAGGAAAATTGATTGAGAATGCAGCGAGCGATGCGACTTACTTGCATGCTGGCTGTAACAATGTGTGACTTTTATGCGAGCAAACCCCTGTGACTATGTGTGATTTTTCTAGTGTCAATTTCGCCTCCCTTTTTTGCCCTGCGGTTAAGTACTTTCCCTGTGAAAAACAATATTTTTCAGCCTTTTTTCAGTGACCAACATAGGCTAAAAAACGACCTTGAAAACTCTCCAAATTCCACCGTTTTGCGAAAGTGAATTTCAGCGTGAAATGTGAACATTGGATAGAATGTTGATTCACGGTAAAATTCGTTCTATGGATGCAACTTACTTACCACTGCCTTTCGAATCGATCGTCATGAAAATCTTTGCCGCCCCACTTACCTTCGCGCTTGCCGCCGTCCTCTTCTGCTCGCCGCTGTCTGCCGTCGCGGGCAACAAGGCCGCCACCAGCGCCATGCAGGTGAGCTTCGTGGTCAAGGAGGCTTGCACCGTGCAGACCGCCAGCGAACCGCGCGCCACCGGCCGCACCGCCAGCGCCAGCACCACCCCGGCACCAGTGGTCGCCTGCGCACTGAAAACCCCTTACCTGCTCACGCGCGGCGACCAGCCTGCCGCCGCCAATTCCGCCACCACCGACCGCTCCGCCGCGCCCATCCGCACCGAATCGGGCGCGCAGAGCTGGGTCGTCTACTTCTAATGCCACCGGCCGCCACCCGCGCGCGCCGGCTCCTTCCCCGTTAAAACACCACCGTGGCCGTCACGGTGTCCTTGTAGTCACCCGGCGACGGCGTGCTCTGCGGTGGCACCAGTCCGTACACCGTCTGGGTCTGGGTGCCGCCGTTACCCGTGCCTGAAACGATCGTGGTGCCGCCGCTGCCGTCGCCCCAGCTGGCGCCGTCGAGCGTGTTCGATATCTGATAACTCAACAATTCCGTGGTCGAGACGTTGCGCATCCTGCGCGCCGTCGTGGCGGCGCCATAGGTGCCGGCCGACAGCGCCACCCGGTAGGGCGTGCTCTTGCTGCACTGGACCGACATCGTCGACGTCGTGCGTACATTGCTGTTAAGTAGCGAGCTGTTCGGGAACGCCAGGTTGCCGACGTTGATGTTGCAATCGTTGATCACGGCGGCCCGCACCTGGAACACGATCGGCAGGGTCGGCCCCAGCGCGCATCCGGTGGCCGGCAGCAGGAAGAAAATGTATTGCATCAGGCCGTTGCCTGCGCCGAAATCCGAGGTGAACGTCAGGTCGTTCGGCCCCACCGCCAGGCCGGCCAGCGTGGCGTCGGCCGCCAGCCTGCCGTACAGCGTGACGTTCTGCTCGAGCGTGCCCAGCCCGCCGCTCTTGGTCAGGGTGAAGGTGATCGGGGTCGGCGTGTCGGTGCCGACCCAGCCGCCCCAGATCCTGGCCGGGGCGTAGGTCGCGTCGGTATAAATGTTGTAGTTGGCGCGCATGGCGCCGTTGCCGACCTGGCGCGTGCTCGTCACCGTCGACGACGAGTTGCTGCCGGCGCCCAGGTACAGGCACACGGTCACGTTCGGCGTCAGCAGGTTGCCCAGGAAGTCGGTCCAGGTGCAGGTGACCTTGAACGTGGCCGAGGCGTAGACGGGGGCACTGGAGATGGAGCTGACGCTGGGGAAGACGATGTTTTGCGACGCGATGGTGCAGTTGTCGGCGCGCGCGTGGGCGCACAGCAGCGCCAGCGGCAGGCCTACCCAGGGCGCCAGCCGCCGCGCCGTCACTGCACACCCCGGCAAGTGAAGGGGCCCAGGGTCGGCATGGCCCGGCCCTTGACCGCCTCGTACGCGAACTCGACGATGCACGGCACGCCGTCGACGGTCAGCCGCAAATGGTTCAGCGGCGCCAGGTTGTCGATGAAGGCGACGCCGTCGAAGCCGACCAGGGTGGACGCGCCGCTCTCGACATGCAGCACCTGCGCGCCGGCGGCGACCGGCTTGCCGTCGGCGCCGTGCACGATCACGCTGGCCGCCGCGTAGGTCTCGACCGGGAAGCGCGCCAGCACGCCGGACTGGCGCGCCGGCACCACCTCGCGGCGGGAGACCGGAATGCGGGCGTCGAGCGGCAGCGCGCCGGTGTCGATGCCGACCTGGTTGATCAGGTAGGGATTGAGGTTGGGCACCAGCAAATAGCCGCCGGCGCCGGTGCGGCCGATCACCCGGTTCTCCTGCAGCACCGGCACGCCGCCGACGCCGTCGGTCGACACCAGCGCAAAGCCGGCGCCGACCTGGCGCGCCGCGTGCACGCCGCCGTCCATCACCACCAGCGAACCGGCCGCGCTGAGCGAGGCGCTGCGGTTGTCGCCGTTTTGCTGCACCAGCGCGCCGACCTGGCCGTAGCCGCCCAGATACGTCAGCTGGCCCTGGCGCAGCGGCGCGCCGTTGCTCTCGAGCGACTGCAGGCCCCAGCCGAAGCCGCCGGCGTAGTCGGCCGAGCGGCCCACCGTGACGATGCGGCTGCGCACGCCGTTCTGGCGACCGGCGCTGGCGTTGGCGGCGATGCGGTCGCCGAACGAGGCGCTCAGGCTGAAGAACAGGCCGCGCGCGGCGGCGTCGCGCAGGTCGCGGAAGGCGCTCACGCTCAGGAAGAAGCCGGCGCCCAGGGTGGCCGAATACGACAGCGCGACGATGCGCGCCGGCGGCAGCGACGGCGCGCGCAGGCTCACCAGGCTGACGCCGACGCTGTGGCCGGGGAACAGCGCCAGATTCAGGTTGATGCGGTCGTTGGCGCGCGCGCCGGCGCCGCTGTCGGCGGTGGCGAGGTCGCTGTAGCCGGCGCTGGCGCGCAGGGTCTCGGCGTCGATGCTGAAGCGCCCGCTCAAATATTGGTAGCCCAGGCCGGCCTGGAGGCCGCGTCCGCTGCCGCTGTCGTTGCGCCGCCCGCCGCTGGCGGCCAGCGAGGCGCGCACCACGCCGGCCTGGCCGAGGCGCAGCATGGCGCCGGCGCCGCCGTTGACGACATCGCGCCCCAGCTCGCCGTGGCCCTCGACGGTCAGGCTGTCGCTCACGCCGTGGCGCAGCGAGCCGCTGACGGCCGGCGCGCGCGCGTAGCCGAACGAGCGGGCGCTGTAGTCGCGCCGCAGCACGCCCAGCTCGACCGAATAATCGGTCAGGCCGGCCGCCAGCAGGCGCGTGTCGACATATAAAGGTACGGTGGTGGTGACCGCGCGCCCGGCGGTGTCGCGCGTGACCAGCGTGGCCTGGCCGGCGCCGTTGATGCCGGCCACCTGGTTGATCACGAACGGACCCGACGGCACGGCCGTCTCGACCTGGCGCACGCCGTTGACGTACAGGCTGACGGCGCTCGGCACCACGGCCGAGCCGGCCAAACTGGCAACCGGGAAGGTCAGCAGGTCGGGCCGCAGGTCGAAGCTCTTGCGCCATTGCACGCCGCCCATGCGCAGCGAACGGCTCCACGGCAGCGACGACGAGATCAGGTCGCCCACCTGCCAGGTTTCCAGGGTCACCGGATCGGAGCGCACCCAGGCGCTGTCGAGGCGGATGAAGCGCGGACCGGTGCCGGTGGCGCCGGCGTTGTAGACGCCGGTGCTGGTGAAGACGCCGCTGTCGTTGAAGTAGCGCAGTTCGTTGGCGACCGAGACGCCGCGCTCGCGGTCGAGCCGGCCGAAGGCGTCATAGTTGAGCACCAGCCCCGGCGTGACGGCGGCCGGGCCGGCCACGCGCACGGTGCGCCCGGACAGCGCCACCGGCGCGCGCAGCGTGTCGTCGACGCGCAGCGCGATCGACTGGCGCGCCGGGTCGTAGCTGTAGCGCAGGCCCTTGATGTCGTCGAGGTCGAACTGATCCCGGCCCTCGACCCCGAACAGGCGGGGGTCGAGCTCCAGGTCGCGCAGGTTCTGCACGCTGCTGCGCAAGCCCGTGGTGGTGCCACGGGTAAAGCGCAGTATCAGTCCGGTCGGTTCGCCGTTCAATTCCACCTCCAAAAAAAGTTCCTCTTCCACCGGCGGCGGCGGCGGTGCTTGCGCCAGCGCGGCCGTCGCCAGGTTCAGGGCCATCAGAGACAGGCAGATCAGCCGCCCCCACATGCCCGCTTAGTCCAGCCGTCCGGTAGCGCTATCGCTGACGGGCCGGGCGTTGATGTTGGCCTTGACGGCCAGCGTGCCGCGCAGGTCCGCGTCGGCCGGCGTCGGCAGGCGCCACTCGCGCTCGCGCCCTGCCAGCACATAGCCGAACAGGCCCGGCGCGATGACGAACTGGCCGCCGGCGGCGTTGCGCAGCTCCAGCGCGCCGATCTGCGCGCGCTGGTTGCCGCTGTTTTTCACTCGCAACATCCAATTGCCGTCCTTCTTGAACACGCTCCACGCCAGCGACGGCGCGGCGCGCTCGTCGGCCGGCAACACAAACATCGGCACCGAATAGCGCAGGCGGATATCCACGCCTGCCGCCGGGCCGCCGCCTTCGGGCGGAATCTCGTCAATCAAAATCCGGTAGCACAACTCGCTGCTTGGGAGTTGCTGGCTACGTCGCACGAGGCGAATGATCTGGCTGCTCTTGGGCCCGATCTGTAGAATTGGGGGACTCGCTACCACTTCCTGGGTCGGCGTCAGGAGGTCGTCGCCGTCCTTCTGCTCCCACTGATACACCCTGACCTGCCCATACACCGGGCTCTCGCCCAGGTTTTGCATGGTGATGCCGGTGGCACCCTGGCCGGCACGCAAAACAATCATCACGGGGGAAATCTGCAGATTCGCAGCGCCCGCCTGTACTCCCAGCATCGCGAGGACGCCGTACACCATCCAGCACAACAGTCGCGCCGGTAGTTTCATCGTTTAGAAATACACGGTAGCGGTAATCGTCGATTTATAGGTATCGGGCTGCGGCGTCGCCTGGGCCGGCACCACGCCATATACGGTGAGCACCTGCGCGCTGCCGGTGCCGGTGCCCGAACGGGTGTCGGTGCCCTGCGAGTTGCCCCAGTTGGTGGCGCCGGCCGCCTGGTACAGGTTGAAGGCGACGGTGCTGGTGTTGGCGCCGGTGCCGCTCATCACGCGCGCGGCGGTGGTCGAACCGGTGCCGGTGCCGGCGTTCAGGCCGACGTTGTACAGCGTGGTGTTGGTGCAGGTGACGCTGAGCGTGGTGTTGACCGACACCGACGTCGCCAGCACGCCCTGCGACTGGCCGAAGTCGAGCGCGTTGGAGGCGATGGTGCAGTCGGCGATGATTTTCATCGTCACGTCGAAGTTGCTGGTTTTGCTGCCGTTGACATAGACGGCCGCGTCGGCCACCGGCGTGGTGGCGGCCAGCGCCGCCGCCATCACCGCCACCACGCCCGCCAACCGGGATGTGCGCCTGTTTTTCATTTCTACCCCCATAATTAACAATTGAGCGACGGTGCGGAGGGGCGTTGTTCAGGACAATTGCCATCACTCAACACTTGAACCAATTATTGATGATAAAAAAAAACCGTGCTTTTGCTACAAGTGACTACGGTTTTGGGAGCGTAGAAAACTATTAAAAATTTTTAAAAGATAGGCATAATACGCAACAGGGCGTGAAGAATTTATCAACCAAGCAAGGTGAACCATGCCGACCAGTGACAGTACGCAGCGCAAAATCCTCATCGTGGATGACTCCGCGTTCGAGCAGCGCGTGCTGGTCGATCTCCTTAGCGAGCTGCCCTACAAGGTGTCGGTGGCCTTCAACGGGCTGCAGGGCTACCAGCTGGCGCTGGCCAATCTGCCCGACCTGATCCTGCTCGACGTGCGCATGCCCAATATGGACGGCTACACGGCGTGCAGGTTGCTCAAAGCCAACCCTGTGACGCAGGACATTCCGGTGATCTTCCTGAGCGGCGCCGACGCCGACGAGGAGCGCATCATGGGCCTGTCGATCGGCGGCGTGGACTATGTCTCCAAGCCGTTTTCGCCGGGCGAGCTGGCGGCCCGCATCCAGGTGCACCTGAACCTGGCGCGCCGGGTCAGCGACCGTGGCCAGCAAGCCTCCAACGATGCCGAAGCAGGCTCCGGCGACGCTGGAAGCGCCGCCGACAGCGATCCGGACGCGGTCATCGTGGCCGCCGTCAAGCGCCTGATCGACGACAACCTCGCCACCCTGCCGGGGCTGGCGGAGATCGCGCGCAGCGTCGGCACCTACCGTGAAAAATTGTCGCAAATCTTCCGCGAGCAAACCGGCATGACGGTGTTCGCCTTCATCCGCGAGGCGCGCATCCGGCGCGGCGAGGAATTGTTGCGCGATACCGACATGGATGTACAGGACATCGCGCTGCTGATCGGATTTAACAATGCGGGCAATTTCGCCACCGCCTTCCGCGAGCGCACCGGTATCACGCCGAGCGCCTTCCGCACCTCCAACCACCAAAGAAAAACGCCGCACTCCTGACGGGGCGCGGCGTTGTGCGGGGCGTGTGCGGCGGGCTTAGCGCAGCCGGAACACGCTGACCACCGCCGCCAGGTTGGCGGCCTGCTCCTGCAGGGACCCGGCGGCGGCGGCGGCCTCCTCCACCAGCGCGGCGTTCTGCTGGGTCACCTCGTCCATCTGCGTGATGGCGCGGTTGACCTCCTCGATGCCGGTGCTCTGCTCGTGGCTGGCGGCCGAGATCTCGGCCACCACGTCGCTGACGCGGCGCACGCTCGACACCACCTCGCTCATCGTCGTGCCGGCGCGCTGCACCAGCGCCGTGCCGCTGTCGACCTGGGTCACCGAATCGTCGATCAGCTGCTTGATCTCCTTGGCCGCCGCCGCGCTGCGCTGGGCCAGGTTGCGCACCTCGCTGGCGACCACCGCGAAGCCGCGCCCCTGCTCGCCGGCGCGCGCCGCCTCGACGGCGGCGTTGAGCGCCAAAATGTTGGTCTGGAAGGCGATGCCGTCAATGACGGAAATGATGTCGACGATCTTGCGCGAGGCCGCGCTGATGGCCTCCATGGTCGCGATCACCTCGCCCACCACCTGGCCGCCGTCGGTGGCCGTGCCGGACGCCGATTGCGCCAGCTGGTTGGCCTGGCGGGCGTTGTCGGCGTTCTGCTTGACGGTCGAGGTCAGCTCCTCCATCGCCGAGGCGGTCTCTTCCAGCGAGCTCGCCTGTTCCTCGGTGCGGCTCGACAGGTCGAGGTTGCCGCTGGCGATCTGCGCCGACGCGGTGGCGATGGTGTCGGTGCCGCCGCGCACCTCGCCCACCACCCGCAGCAGGCTGTCGTTCATGGCCTTGAGCGAGAGCATCAATTGCCCCGTCTCGTCCTTGCTGCTGCTGACGATGTGGCCGGTCAGGTCGCCCTCGGCCACGCGGCGGGCGATCACCACCGCCTCCTGCAGCGGCGCGGCGACGGCGCGGGACACGGTCGTCGCCAGCAGCAGGCTGATGACGATCAGCGCGCCCAGCGTGCCCAGGATCAGCTTGCGGGCCAGCGAGAACGTCTCCGCAGCCGAGTTGTCGGCCGCCATGCTGCCGTCGTCGTTGATCTTGACCAGCGCGTCAAGCTGCTCGTTGACCTGGCGGAACACCTTGTTGGAGGCGCCGCGGAACAGCACCCGCGCCTCGTCCTTCTGGCCGGCGCGCGACAGCGCCGTCAGCTTCTTGCTTTCGGCCTGGTAGGCCTCCAAGGTTTTCTGCAACTCGGCATAGATGCGTTTTTCCTCCGGCTCCGACACCAGCGCCGCGTACGAGGCCTGCTGCTTGCCCAGCGTCTCGAGGCGGGTCGCCATCGATTTCTCGGTGGCCGCCATGTCGGCCTCCTCGGACAGCAGGATGTGGGTCGATTCGGAGATGCGGTAGCGCGACATCGACGTTTGCATCTGGCCCAGGTAGCGCACCGCCGGCATCCAGTTGGTGGCGATATCGGTGGAAGCCTGGTTGACCTTGACCAGCTGGTTGATCGAGAACAGGCCCAGGAAGCAGGTCAGCGCGATCACCACGGCGAACGCCAGAATTAACTTCTTGCCTATCTTGAGATCATAGAACCATTGCATTTTGTGCTCCATATTTTTTCCACTTGGAAATGAATGATAGAGCGTGCTTAGAACAATGTCGATTTTTGTCGGTGTTTTCTACGCGTTTAGTTGCGCCGTTGCCTCTTGGCCGCGCATCTGCCGGCGCCAGAAAAACCAAGACGCCAGCGCGTTGAGCCAGTAGGCTGCGTACAGCGCGGCGGTCAGGTACAGGCCACGGCTGGCGTACAGCGGAACGGAGACGGTGTTGACCAACAGCCAGAACGGCCAGGTCTGCAACCGCCGCCCCATCAGCAGCAGTTGCGCGATGATGCTGAACATCAGGACGGCCGAGTCGATGAACGGCGCGTAGGCGTCGGTCCACGCTTGCAGCATCAGGCCATAGGCGGCGGTGGCGGCCAGGCCGGCCACCGCCATCGAGCCCACCAGCAAGGGACGCGCCCTGGAAATCGGCAGCGCGGCGCCGCCGCCGCCGGCCACCCACTGGCGCCAGCCGATCAGGCAGGTGACGATGAAAAATGCCTGCAGGGCGACGTCGGCGTACAGCCTGGAGGTATAGAACAACGCCGCGAACATCGAACAGCCGATCACGCCCAGCCACCACGAATGCACATTGTTGCGGCCGGCAAGTACGATGGAGAGCGCCATGACGGCATTGGCGGCGACTTCCAGCGGTGTGATCAAAACGGCGTCCTTCGAGGGATGGCGCCGAGGGTCGGCGGGGCCGGCGCGGGCCGGCCGGCTACTCGCGGCAGTCGGCCGGCAGCAGCCGGGCCGGGATGGCGTCGCTGCCGCAGCGCCAGGCCACGCGCTTATTCTCATCCAGGCTCGGCGTGAACGCAATAGCCTTGCCGCGATAATTCAAGTCGGCCGGGAACACGTGCACCGCGCCATTGGCGGCATCGACCGTGATGCTCTGCACCACGTGGTTGGGGTCGGCCATCGCGTAGCCGGCCTGCTCCAGGGTGGCCGGGCCGCTGCCGTGGGCGTAGAAGTAGCGCTCCACCGCCGCCGTCGCGTCCTGGCCGACGCCAACCACCTGCGCCATGCGCGCGCGCGTGGCGTAGTCCTGGTAGGCGGGCAGCGCCACCGCCGCCAGCACGCCGCCCAGCGCCAGCACCGCCAGCAGCGAACCGGCGCCGCCGACACCGAGCCGCGGCACGAACAGCGCCATCAAATAGGCCCAGCCGTGGCGGCCGGGCTGCTCGACCTCGTTGCCGCCGGCCAGCCCGCGCATCACCGCCATGCGCTTGACCAGCCACGGATAGTCGCCGACCAGTTCGTGGAACGACATCCAGAAGCCTGACGACTGCTGCGCCTGCGCGGCGTAACCGGCCGTGCTGAGCTGGCGCCAGCGCTTGCCGCCGGCCGCCAGCGCCGCCAGCCCTGCTTGTGCGCTGTCGAGGTCGTCGCAGGCATGGAACCCGTGGCGGTCGCACGTGTATTCGCGCGCGCGGGCGTAGGCCGCGCCCAGCAGCGGCACGCAGGACGCCGGCGCCAGCAACGCCGACCAGCGCAGGTGGTGGCGCTTGAGGTGGCCGATTTCGTGGCCGATGTAGAAGTTGATCGCGTCCGGGCGCTCCTCCAGCGCATCGACGATGTCCGAATACAGCACGATGAAGTTTTTGCCGAGAAAGCGCGTGGCGAAGGCGCTGAAGCTGCCGCCCATTTGCAGCAGGTACGCCTCCGGCGCGTTGTCCAATCCGAGGCGCCGGCAGCAGGCGTCGATGCGCTCGCGCAGGTCGGGGAATTGCTCGGGGGTGATGCGCACGCCCGTGCCCTTGAGCCAGGACACCAGCGCCGATTGCGCGAAACAGTAGGTCATGAAGAACAGCAGCAGGTAAATCAGTAAATATGCCAGCGCCACGCCCATGGTCGCCGCCAGCAGGCCGGTCCAGACGGCAAGCGAGACGGCCAGCATGATGCCGAACAGCGCTTTTTCGTTCTTATAAACCAATTCCATACGGCTCCCGGCCTGATAAAGTTTCCCGGGAGCTATTCTAGCGGCTTATTTAAGAAAAATACAACTCTTTATGATAACGTTGTCTGCAGGTCGGCAATATTGATCGGCTTGACCAGGTGGGCGGCGAAGCCCGCCTCGCGGCTGCGGTGCTTGTCGTTCTCCTGGCCGTAGCCGGACAACGCGATCAGTTTCAGGCCGTCGCCGCGCGGCAGGCGGCGCAGATGGGCGGCCAGCTTGAAGCCATCCATGCCGGGCAGGCCGATGTCGAGGATGGCCACCTGCGGCATCGCCCTGTCCGCCTCGGCGATGGCATGGGCCGGATCGTAGGCAACGGTGGCGTTGTAGCCGAGCGCGCCGAGCAGCTCGGCCAGCGAATCGGCGGCGTCCTGGTTGTCGTCGACCACCAGCACATGGGTGCCGCCGCCCTGCGCCGGCGCGCTGTCGCTCGACGGGGCGTGGCCGGAGTCGGCCTCCTCCACCACCGAGTCGGGCAAGGTCAGCGTGAAGGTGCTGCCGCGCCCTTCGCCGGCGCTGTAGGCGGCTACGTCGCCGCCGTGCATCTGCACCAGGTTGCGCACCAGCGCCAGCCCGATGCCCAGGCCGCCCTTGGCGCGGTCGACCAGGCGGTTGCCCTGCACGAACAGATCGAAGATATGCGGCAGCAGGTTGGGCGAGATGCCCGAGCCGTCGTCGGTGACCTGGATCGTCAGCGCGCGCTCCCGGACCCGGGTGGCCAGGGTCACGTGGCCGCCGGCCGGCGTGTAGCGCGCCGCGTTGCTCAGCAGGTTGGATACCACCTGCGCCAGCCGCGCCGGGTCGCCGTGCCAGCGCACCGGCGCCACGTCGACCAGCAGCCGGTGCTGCTTTTGCTCGAGCAGCGGACCGGCCATGTCGATCGCCTTGTCGAGCACGTCCGCCAGCGGCACCGTCTCCTTGCGCAGCTCGACCTTGCCGCTGGCGATGCGCGAGACGTCGAGCAAGTCGTCCACCAGCCGCACCAGATGGTCGACCTGGCGCTGGATCACCTCCTGCTCGTGGATGGTCTCGCTGTGCTCGCCGCCGCGCAGCCTCATCAGCTTGAGCGCGGTGACGATGGGCGCCAGCGGATTGCGCAGCTCATGGCCCAGCATGGCCAGGAATTCGTCCTTGGTGCGCGACGACGTGTTCAGGTCGGCGTTGAGGCGCTCGCTTTCGGCCATCGCCTGCGCCAGCGCGCGGTCGCTGTCGAGACGGCTCAACGTGGCGCACACGGTGGCGGTGTACTGTTCCAGGAACTGGCGGAACGACACGTCCATCGGCAAGCGCTGCGACACGCGGAACGCCAGCGCCAGCTCGTCGCACAGATGCAATTCGGCGCCACGGATGACGATGACGGCCGGATCGCCGACGGCCAGGTCGGCGCCGTTGGCGGCAGCGGCGCCCGGCCCGCGCAACAGGTCCACCGACAGCAGGTCGTCCGGCGCGTCGCCGGCGCTCAGCGCGATGCCGGCGCGCACGTCGGCCTCGCTGCGGCAGGCCAGCAGCCGGCGCGCCAGCAGGTCGAGCGCGTGGCGGCGGCGTTCGGCCAGCACCCTGGCGGTGGTCTCGGTGCACACCACCAGCACGCCGGCGATGCCGTCGTCCTCGCCGAACACCGGCGTGTAGGTGTAGCTCCAGTAGACATCCTCGATGCGGCCGTTGCGCCAGATCGGCACCAGGTTGTCGGCGTACCAGCGCGGCTCGCCGCCGTTGCGCACCGCGTCGATCTGCGGGCCGATGATGGGCCAGATCTCGGCCCAGCATTCGCGCCCGCCGTGCCCGAGCGCGGCCGGATGCTTGCCCTCGCCGAAGCACGGCACGTAGGCGTCGTTGTAGACCTGCGTCAGCCCGTCGCCCCACCACAGGAACATCGGGTGCACCGAATGCATGACGATGCCGACGCTGGTGCGCAGCGCGGCGGACCAGTCGTCGATGGCGCCCAGCGCCGTGTCCTGCCACGGGAAATCGCGCACCATGTCGCGCATGGGCGTGCCGCCGCCGATGAAGCGGGTCGACCGTGCGCCGACGGCGGCGGGGAAGGACAGCGTAGTAACGGAGTGGGCCGCCATGATGACTTTATGTGCCGAAAGCCAAAGTGTAGCAAGAGCACTGTACGGCGGCGCACAATAGGCGCGCGCGGGATCGAACCTTTCCCGGCAACGCGAATTGTAGTTAGCAAGCAACGCCAACGCCCGCAACCTCCCCCAATAAATCAACTCACTGATCGTTTCCGCGACGCCGATTTTTCGCGCGTTGAAGTCGCATATGATCGATTTTCCCAAGCAGGGAGAGACATCCACACAGCATCAAAAAATACAAAAGGATACGCATGAAGAACCGGAACCCAAGTCCGCTCAAACCGTCCGTGCTCGCCGTCGGCGGCGTGCTGGCCGCGATGGCCGCGATGGCCACCGTGGCCTCATCCGCGCACGCGCAAACCTCCCCCGCCGAACCGGCGCCGGCAACGACGCCCGCGGGCGCGCAATCCGCCGACTCTGTGGTGGTCGTGACCGGCTTCCGCGCCAGCCTCAACAGTGCGCTGAACACCAAGCGCGCCAGCGACGGCATCATCGACGTCATCAAGGCCGAGGACATCGCCAAGTTCCCCGACGCCAACTTGGCCGAATCGCTGCAGCGGGTGCCGGGCGTGTCGCTCACGCGCGGCGACGGCGGCGAGGGCAAGCAGATCACCGTGCGCGGCCTCAACGCCGGCTTCACGCGCGTGCGCATCAACGGCATCGAGGGCGTGACGGCCACCGGCGCCTCCGACATCAACGGCAGCACCAACCGTGGACGCGGCTTTGACTTTTCCGTGTTCGCTTCCGAACTGTTCAACAGCCTGGAGGTGCGCAAGACCTCCGAGGCCAGCGTCGAGGAAGGCTCGCTCGGCGCCACCGTCGACCTGCGCACGGCGCGCCCGTTCGACTTCAAGGGCCGCACCTTCAGCCTGGGCGCGCAGGAGATGCACAACTCGCTGTCGGAAAAATACAGCCCGCGCGTGACGGCGCTGCTGTCGGACCGCTGGAAAACGCCTTACGGCCAGTTCGGCGCGCTGATCTCGGCCGCCTATTCGAAACGCACGGTGCAGGAGGAAGGCTACGAGGCGGTCGAGCTGCTCAGCGCCAGCAACGACAGCGGCTTTTGCGCCCCGGCCGGCTACGCGCCGCAAAATCCCGCCAACAACGCCGTCAAGGGCATCAACGCGGCCAACTGCGGCTTCGGCGTGCCGCGCACGTCCAACCTGGCCGCGTACAACGACGTCATGTCGCGCACCGACAACTACGGCGGCACCGTCGCCAATCCGCTGCCCGGCTCGGGCGCGTTCGCGCCGCGCATCCCGCGCTACCGCCGCTCGATGACCCAGTACGAGCGCTCCGGCGTGACCGGCTCGCTGCAATGGCGCCCCAGCAGCAGCACCGAGCTCAATCTCGATCTGCTCGGCGGCAAGTTCAACAACAAGCGCTACGACAACTACATCTCGGCCATCTCGTTCGGCCGCAGCCTGGGGCAATCGAACGGCAAGCCGCAGACGTCGATCCTGGAGAGCCATTTCAACGACGCCGGCAGCTGGGACTACGGCAAGTTCAACGCGGTCGACATCCGCAGCGAAGGGCTGCTCGACGTCTACTCGACCTTGTTCCGGCAGCACGTGTTGTCGGGCCGCCACGATGTCACCGACCGGCTGAAGATCGATTTCCTGACCGGCCAGTCGCGCTCGGACCTGGACGAGCCGCAGCGCACGACGGTGCAGTTCGACTCGCCCAACGCCAACGGCTACTCCTTCGACTTCCGCAACAACCGCAACGTGCCGACGATGAACTTCGGCATCGACGTCACCAACCCGAACAACTTCAGCTTCGCGCCGCAGGAGGCGGACGGCACCTTCCACGGCCAGTTCGTCGGCCGCTATCTGCACACCCGCAACACGCTCAAGACCAACCAGGTCAACGCCAGCTACGAGCTTAACGACAACCTGACCTTGCGCACCGGCTTCTCCAAGCGCGACAACACCTGGACCAACGTCGAGATCGGCTCCGGCGGCAACGGCCTGACCTTGCCGGCCGGCGTCGGCATGGGCGACATCACGCGCCAGATCGGCGGCTTCGGCAAGGGTCTGGGCGGCGGCGGCGTGCCGAACGCGTGGGCGGCCGTCGACCTCGACAAGTTCCTCAAGGTCTACAACATCGAGTGCCATTGCACCGAGGTGCCGGGTTCGAGCTACAACTATTTGAATCAAGCCAACCGTGGCGTCGACGAGTCGATCAAGGCGCTATTCCTGGCGGCCGACTTCAAATACGACCTGTTCTCGATTCCGCTGCGCGGCAATGTCGGCGTGCGCCACGCCCGCACCAATGTCGACAGCTTCGCGCTGCTCAACGCCAATGGCGTGCTGGAACCGGCGCGATTCAAGAACAGCTACCGCGACACCCTGCCGGCGCTCAACGTCTCGGCCACCCTGCCGCACGACGTCATGCTGCGCTTCTCGGCCGGCAAGACCTTGGCGCGTCCGGAATACACCGACCTGGCGCCGTCGACCACGCTCAGCACGCAGGTGCAGACGGTCACGATCGGCAACCCCAATCTGGCGCCGATCCGCGCCAAGACCTACGACGTGCAGGCCGAGTGGTACTACGCCAAGAACGCGATGGTGTCGGTGGGCGCCTTCCACAAGGATATCGGCACCTTTATCCAGGGCGTGTCGGAGCGCGCGGTGTTCTCGTCGCTGGGCTTGCCGGAATCGATCCTGCTGGGCGGCGGTTGCAGCATCACCGGCGGCACGCCGGCCTGCGCCACCTTGCCCAACACCACGGTGGTGGTCAACCGCCAGGTCAACACGCCGGGCGGCCCGCTGACCGGGTACGAGTTCAACCTGCAGGCGCCGTTCAGCTTCCTGCCGGGGATCTGGGCCAATTTCGGCCTGCTGGCCAACTACACGCACGTCGATTCGAAGATCACGTACATCACGCGGGTGGACAACCCGAACACGGCCGCCAATGAGCTGCTGACGCGGCGCGCCAACTTCACCGGCCTGTCACCGAAGGCGCACAACCTGACCTTGTTCTATGAGGACAAGACGTTCAGCGCGCGGGTGTCGGCGGCGCACCGTTCGTCGTATCTGCTCAACGTGCTGGGCGATGTGCAGGGACACGACTTCACCGTGGTCGATGGCTCGACCAACATCGACTTCAGCATGTCGTACAACATCACCCCGCAGCTGCGCATTAGTCTGGAGGGGCAGAACCTGAACGACACGCCGCTGCGTTACGGGCGTGACAGCCAGCGCAACGACACCTTGCTGTACGTGCACTCGGGGCGGACCTTCGTGGTGGGGTTGAATTACAAGTATTGATCCTGTCAGTGCTCGCGCCAATGGTCGAGGTTGACCGGCTCGGCGATCGGCGTGCCGTTGCGCTCGGCGCGCAAGCGCGCCGACGCCGCGTACACGGCGCGCCGCACGCGCATGATGGAACCCAACGGACGGTGGGCGGCGATGCAGTGCCACGGACTGAACTGCATGCCGTCGTCCACCAGCACCGACAGCCCGTGCGTCCACCCCGCCTGCGGCCCGGCGCTGATGCGCGCCACCGCCACCCAAGGGCTGGTCCACTCGACCGTCGCGTCCTCGATCGGCATCGTCGCCAGATCGTTGCACAGCTGCACCCGCAACTCCCACTCGGCCGCGTGTTCGGTCATGAAATCGACCACCGCGCCGCGCAGGCCGTTGGGCTTGCCATCCAGATCGACCGGCTGGTCCTTCAGCGCGACCAGTTCCGGCGACACCGGCACCAGCGACAGCTTGGCCATGTAGCGCCCGAACAGCACCGGCACCTGCGTGAAAAATGTCTCGCCGAGGATATGGGTTTCCGGGTGGCCGCCGAGCCCCTTCAGCGCGGCGCTCTCGCCGCCGACCGCCTCGATCGCCTTCTCCGCGCCTTGCAGCGCCGCCGAAAAGGCCTTCTTCAACGCCGGCACCTTGTCGGTGGTCGCAGCCAGCAGCTTGGCGCTGTTCAGGAATTGCTTGGCGGTCGGCGACAGGAATACCGGACCGTTGACCATGACGAAGTCCTGCGTGGTGTCGCCCTCGCTGTCCGCCAGCCGTTCGCCGGGTACGCCGATGATCTTGATCGCCATGCCGCGCGGCGTCGACACCTTGTCGTCCAGCAGATCGCCGGGCGTGGTCGACAGGCGCATCACCACCGGATACTCGCCGGCGGTGGCGAACAGACCCTGCGAGTAGTCCGGCGGAATCCGGTCCAGCACCCGCAATTGGCCACGCAGCAAACCGTGGCTCTTGGCATGCACACCGCGCGGCGCGTGGCCGCTGTCCTTGTGGACGGTCTCGGCAACGTTGCGCATGGCATCCTGCAGGCCGGCGATGGTCTTGGCCTCGTCCTCCTCCTCGATTTCGTAGGACGGGTCATAGGGGAGCGGTTGGTTCAGATGGCGGGTGGGGAAATCCATTTTGTATCCTGCGGGCTAGTTGGCTGACTGGACGATGATGCCGTCATTGCTCTGCAATGTCTGTTGCGTGCCACACCCACAACCGTGCCACACCGGCAATAAGGCATTCCATTCCGTCAAACCCGCAGTTCGTCGCCCGCCGCTGGTCAACGCCACCGGCAGGCGCTACAGTCACACCATGATTTTCACCGATGGAAACCGATGACGCCCACCCTCCGCTTTGCCCGGCCGGCCTTGCTCGCCCTGATCGCTACCGCCACCTTGCTGGCCGCGCATTGCGCCCAGGCGCAAACGGCGCCCGTCTTCACGCCTGAACAGTTGCGCGCCGACCTGCGCTTCATCCAGGACGCCATCGCCAGCACCCATCCCGATCCCGGATTCTCGGTCGACGCCGAACAATTGCGGCAGACCTACCGGCGCATCGACGCGCAACTGGACAAACCGATGACACGCGACCAGGCCTGGCGGCTGCTGGCCACGCTCAACCCCGTCTTCGCGGACGCCCACATGGTCGTGACGCAGCCCGATGCCGGCGGCCAGAGCGAGGCGTTCATCGCGGGCGGCGGCGGCTTCTTCCCATATGAAGTGGTGGTGGACGCGCAAGGAGGCCTGACCGTCCGCGCCGAACTGGGCGGCGCGGCCTCCCCGCTGGCCGGCGCGCGCATCGAACAGATCAACGGCGTGCCCGCGCGGCGCGTGGTCGCCGAGCTGCTGGAACGCTGCCACGGCGACACGCCCGCCTTCCGCGCCGACCTGCTGTCGACCCGCTGGCCCTTCCTGTATTGGAAGATGTACGGCGACGCGGCCCGGTTCGATGTGCTGACCGCCGATGGCCGGCATCTGCGCGCCGAGGCCGGCCGCAGGCTGCCCGCCTACCTGGACGGACGATCGCAATTCGACCGGCAGTTCCGCTTAGAGCTGCTGCCCGATAGCGCCGCGCTCATGACGGTCAACACCTTTTACTGGCCGGACAAAAAACAGTTCACCGACTTCGCCGAGCGCGCCTTCACCCAGCTGCGCGACGCCAAGGTCAAGACGCTGCTGATCGACGTGCGCGCCAACGGCGGCGGCAACGACGACATGTGGATGGACGGCATCCTGCGCTACATCGCCGACAAGCCGTATCGCTGGGCGTCGACGTACAAGAAGAAGGTAATCAAGGGCCGCGAGAGCGCCACCGAAAAGCTGGGCGACGTGGTCGACGGCACGATAGAAAAATGGCTGCCGCCGCAAGCGGACGAGCCGCTGCGTTTCGGCGGCGCCACCTACGTGCTGGTGGGACGCAACACCTACTCGTCGGCCATCCTGTTCAGCAACGTGGTGCAGGACTTCGGCTTCGCCAAGGTGGCCGGCGCGCCCGGTTCGGCGCGCACGCGGCAAAGCGGCGGCACGCAGAACTTCGTGCTGCCCGCCAGCGGCCTGGGATTCAGCGTGCCGCGCCTGATCTTCCAGCGGCCTTCCGGCGCGGCCGAGCCTGCGCTCGTGCGGCCCGATCTTCCGCTGCCGGACAGCCCGTACGACAGCCGGCAATTGGTCGACGCATTGCTGGGCCAAGTCCACCGCTGAGCTCACCTCACTTGCATAACGCATGTGGCGCCTCCCAGTGGAAATCACCCTCCGGCAACAAGCTTTGCGGCTGCACAAGAACTGTGGGAGCATAGTCGACACGTTCACCGCTGTCGCGGCGGGATTGGGGGCTGCTTGAAGCTGTTACGGCTGTTGAAATTCTGCGCAGGTTTATTGCTGAGCATGCCGGCGCTCGGCGCCGAGCCGCCCGTCATGCGCTTCGCCACCGAGGAATGGCCGCCGTTTTTCAGCCGCACGCTGCCCGAGAACGGGCTGACGGGCGCGTTGATCGGCGCGGTGGTCAGGCGCATGGGCTACGAGATTCAGATCGACTATTTCCCATGGAAGCGCGCGATGGAAGTCGGCCTGCACGACCGCGACTACGCCGGCGCGGTGGCGCTGATCCGCAATCCTGAACGGGAGAAGGTATGCCATTTTTCCAGCGCCATCGGTAGCCGGCAGACGGTGCTGGCCTACCTGAAGGACAAGCCGGTGGCGGCTGGCGCGCTGAAGGATTTGGAAACGGTGCGCATCGGCACCGTGGGCGGCTACTCGTACGGCGAGCAATTCGACAGCCTCGCGCGGGCGGGCGTGCTAACGGCAGAACCAGCCATCAGCGATGAGATCAACGTGCGCAAGCTGCTGGCGCGCCGCTTCTCCGCCATCGTTATTGAGAAGCGCATACTGCGCTATCTGCTGGCCGCCGAGCGCTACACGCAAGGCGAGCGCGACCGGATCGAGACGGCCGACCATCTGTTCTCCACGCGCAGCGTGCACGTGTGCTTCCAGCACACGACGCAGGGCTTGATACACCAGCGGGCGTTCGACCAGGCCGCAAGGGACGTGGATTTATCCAGGATAGAGCGCGACTACTGGCGCGAGATGCAGCCGCCACCGGGCAAACCGTGAGCCGGCGGCGTGCCGCGCGTCATGCGGTTGCCACCGCCGGCGCTTTTTTATCGCTCGCGACGGCGGTCTTCGGCGCCGGCTTCGCTTTCTTCTTCCCAACCTGCTCCAACACCACCTTGTGAATGAAGTGCAGCTTTTCCTGGACCGGCGTCGGCAGCTTGAACGGATACGAGTCGGGCGTGCCGACGCTGCGGTTCAAGCTGTTGAGCACATAGGTCAGCGCGAACCAGTCCGCGATGATTTCGTCGAAGGAATCGATCTTCAGCGGCGGCGCGGTGATCACCATCTCCGGCTCCTCCTTCTTGCGCGGCTTGAGCGACAGTCCGCACGCATGCGCCGTCTCCAGCGTATCGATCATGTGCAGGTAGTGCGCCCACGTTTCGGCCCAGTCCTCCCACGGGTGCGAGCTGGCGTAGGTGCTGATGAAGTGCTGTTCCCAGTCGGCCGGGGCGCCGTTCTCGTAGTGTTTCTTCAGGCTCTCGCTGTAATCCTGGCGCTCGTCGCCGAACAGTTCGCGGTAGCCGTCGATCCACTCGCTGTCGGCGATCAGACGGTCAAAGTAATAGTGTCCGCTCTCGTGGCGGAAATGGCCCAGCAGGGTTCGGTAGTGTTCGTGCATCTGCTCGCGGGTGCGCTCGCGCTGGGCTGGGTCGGCCTCGGCGATATTGAGCGTGATCAGGCCGTTGTCGTGACCGGTCATCACCTTCTCGTCGTCGCCCGGGCCGTCCTCCAGGAACTGGAAGGCCAGGCCGGTTTCCTCGTCCTCCTCCTTCGAGACCGGGGTCAGGTGTAGCGAGTACAGGGAATACAGCAAGCGCCGCTTGGCCGATTCGAGGCGCTGCCAGAACAGGTGGTTCTTTTCCGAGCTGAGTGTGGGGATGACGACCGTCAACTGGCACGAAGCGCATAACTCGTTCGGATCGTTGGCATCGAGCATCCAATTGCAGACTTGATGGTTAACGTAGTTGCTGCATTGCTTGTAGAGGCGGCCGGCGTCGTTCTTGTTCAAGCTGCGCCACGTGCCCTCCTCCGCCGGCTCGAAGCTGCTGACGACGCGTTGCTCCGGCTGGTAGCCGAGCATGCTGTCGCAATTGAAGCACAGCGTGTTTTCGAAGAAGACTTGTTGGGCACACTTGTCGCAGTGAAAGGTTTTCATTTTGCCTGGAAGATGGGTGGGTGCGGTCGCCGGAAGGCACGCTTGCAAGCATCATAGCCACATGGGCCATGTTGTTCAGTTAGCCAGCGCGCATAGGGCTGGAAGTGCGTGGATTGACAACAGTGCGGCTTCAATGCGGGGCTACAACAATTCCAGCGGGGTGACCGTGACGTTGACCTGCAAGCCCTGCTCGCCGCCGCCGAGCACGATGCCGCGCATCGGCGTGACGTCGCTGAAGTCGCGCCCCCAGCCGGTGACGATGTGCTCGTGCTGCACCAGGCAGCGGTTGGTGGGGTCGAAGTCGATCCAGCCCAGCGCCGGGTCGTACACCGACACCCAGGCGTGCGAGGCGTCGGCGCCGATCATGCGCGGCTGCCCTTCCGGCGGATGCGTCAGCAAATAGCCGCTCATGTAGCGCGCCGGCAGGCCCAGCCCGCGCAGGCCGCCGATCATCAGTTGCGCGAAGTCCTGGCAGACGCCGCGCCGTCCACTCAGCACCTGCTCGAGCGGCGTCGAGATGTCGGTGGCGGTGCTGTCGAAGTCGAAGTCGTCGAAGATCCGTTGCGTCAGGTCCAGCGCGGCGTCGAGCAGCGGGCGCCCGGCACTGAAACTGGCGCGCGCGTAGTCGGCCAGCTCCGCGCTCAGGCTCACATGCGGCGACGCGTACAGGTATTGGCACGCCTCCAGCGTGGCGTCGCTGCGGTCGGTCAGCATCAGGTCGCGCACCAGCTCCCACGGCGCGCTGTCGGCGATCTGCTCCAAGGTGCGGCGCGGGGACAGCGCCAACGTCGATTCGACGTGCACCAGCAGCGCGCTGTGCGGGGCGGTGACGCTGAAATGGCGCGTCAGGTTGCCGAAATAATCGGCGCCGTCGGTGATGTCCTCGGCCGGCGGGTCGGTCACGATCCGGTGCGATTCGGTGCGCTGGTAGTCGAACGAGCGTGGCGTCATGTGCAGGTATTGCTGCGACAGCGACACCGCGCTTTGATAGCTGTAGCGGGTCTGGTGCACCACCAGATAGCGCGCGCACGCGGTCGGCGCGGATTGGCTGGGCGACGGCGTGTCGCTGGCGGTGTTCGGCAGCGGGCTGGCGGTTTGCTGGGTTTGCGTTTGCGTCATCGCGCATACCCCCGCGCGCACGGCGTTTCGAACTTGTTCTGCAGACTGCCCGTGTAGCTGAAGAACTGCAATCCGATTTGCTCGGCCATCACCTCGCTGGCGTTTTGCACGCGCGCCAGCAGGTCGATCAGCCGTGGATTGGCGCCGTACAGGTCCGCCTCCGGCGACAGCGACAGCAGCTCGTTCTGCAACGGGGCGAGATTGTGCTCGCCGCAAGGACCGTACACCTTGGCGATCTTGCGCAAGCCTTCGAGCACGCCATGCAGCTGATGGCTGATCGAACGCGGATTGCTGTCGTCGAGGATCAGCAGGTCGAGCACCGGCAGCCACTCGGGCTGGGCGCGGTAGCGCGCGCGGTAGGTGACGATGCTGTCGGACAGCTCCAGTACCCAATCCAGATTGCCCTCCGGGTCCATACCCAGCGCCGCCCGCAGCACCATGCTCTGGAATTGAAGGCGCTCCAGGCGCCGCCCCAGCGACAGGAAACGCCAGCCCATGTCGCGCGTCATGCCATCCAAGCCGAACCCGGTCAACGTCATCAGCGAGGCGGCGGCGTCGTCAAGGATCGTCATCGCTTCCGATTGCGACGGCAGCGCGGCGCCGCCGGCGCGTTCGACCAGCCGGTTCAGCGCGCGCCAGTTGTCGACCGACAGCCGCTCGCGCAACTGGCTGGCGGTGTTATAGAGCTGCTGCTGCTGGCGCGCCAGCCCCGGCACCTCCGGCGAGACCACCGCCAGCAGCAGTGCCGCTTCGATCTGCGCGTCGTGCGCGATGCGCGCAGGCGCCGGCGGCTCGGGCTCGTGCCCGGCTTCTGGCGCCTCGCCCTGGCTCTGACTTTGGCTTTGGCTCTGACTTTGACTTTGACTTTGGCTTTGGCTTTGGCTTTGGCTTTGGCTTTGGCTTTGGCTTTGATTTTGGCCCTGACTCTGGCTTTGGCTTTGGCTCTGGTCCTGGCTTTGGGTCTGGGTCTGCTGGTCCTGGCTCTGGGTTTGCTGATCCGGGCTTTGACTTTGCTGGCTCTGTCGCTGCGCCGGCTCCGGTTCGGGCATGGGGGTCAGCTGGAACCACGCGCACAGCGATTCGACGGTCGGCCATTCGGCGCCCGGATAGCCGGCGCGCACGTTGAAGACGATGTTGAGCGCCACCCGCAGCAGGCGTGCGATGTCGTCGCAGCGCTCGGTGTTACGGCCCAACCAGAACAGGTTCTCCGCCATGCGGCTCGACAGCTGGGTGTCGTCGCGCACCAGGTCTTGCGCGGTCATGCTGCGCGGGACGGGTTGCTGGTGGCGCGCCTGCGAACTGGCCTGCACCCACGTGTCCTTGCTGCCGCCGCCGTGCTGCATGGTGATGACGCGCGCATCCGGCCCGGTGGCGACGCGCGTCAGCCCGCCCGGCATGACGACGTAGCCGTCCGGCGTGGCGCAGGCGAACACGCGCAGGCCGATCGAGTGCGCGCTCAGGCGCCCGGTCTCCGGCTGGTACACCGGCCCCTGCGACAGCCGGACCAATTCGTGGGCGACGTAGTTGTTCGGGTTGGCGCGCATCTGCGCGATCAGCGTGGCGCGCGCGGCGTCTTTCAGATCGCGCCCGTAAACCGGCGCCTGGCGCAGCTGCGGGAAGGCCGGCATGATCACCAGCTGGTCCAGTTTTTCGATCGCCTCCTCCAGCGCGGCCGGCTCGCCGCACCACCAGGTGGCCACCGACGGCATGCGCAGCGGCTGGCCGAGCAGGCGTTCGCTGAGCGCCGGCAGGAAGCCGAGCAAGGCGCCCGATTCCAGCAGGTTCGATCCCAGGCTGTTGGTGACCAGTACATTCCCCCGGCGCGCCGCCTCGGTCAGGCCGGCCACGCCCAGCGCGGAGTCGGAGCGCAGCTCCAGCGGGTCGCAAAAGTCGTCGTCGACGCGGCGCATGATCACGTGCACCCGCCGCAGCCCGGACAAGGTCTTCATGAACACGATGCCGCCGCGTACTGTCAGGTCGCCCGCCTCCACCAGCGGCAGGCCGAGGTAGCGCGACAGGTAGGCTTGTTCGTAGTAGGTTTCGTTGTAGGGACCGGGCGTGAGCAGCACAATCAGCGGCGCCTCGCCGGCGCGCAGCGGATGGGCGTCGCCGTTGGCGGCGCAGCGGCGGCCCCAAACCGCCAGGCTATCGCGCATGGTGCCGAAGAAGCCTTCGAGCGGGCGCACCTTCATGTCGCGCAGCAGCGCCGGGAAGCTGCGGCCGATGATGGCGCGGTTCTCCAGCGCGTAGCCGGCGCCGGAAGGCGATTGCGTGCGGTCGGCGGTGGCCCACCAGCGGCCGTTGGGCGCGCGCGCCAGATCGACCGCGTAGAAATGCAGGGCGATGTCGTCGGGGTGGCGCATGCCGTGGGCGGCGCGCAGGAAGCCGGCGTGGCCGTGGATCAGCGCCGGCGGCAGCAAGCCCTCTTTGAGCATGTTTTGCGGGCCGTAGACGTCGCCCAGCACGCGGTTCAGCAGGGTGGCGCGCTGGATCACGGCCGCCTCGATGCCCTCCCATTCCTGGCGCGGCAGGATCAGCGGCAGCAGGTTCAGGTCCCACGGCCGGTGCGTGCCGGCGGTGTCGCCGTAGACGGTGTAGGTGACCCCGTTCTGGCGCACCTCGCGCTGCACCGTTTCGAGGCGTTGGCGCATCAAATCGGGCGCTTCGGCGCGCAGGCCGTCCAACATGGCGCGCCAATGCGGACGCGGCTCTTTCGAGGCGTCCAGCATTTCGTCGAAACTATCCGGTGCGGCCAGATATTTGGATAGCAGTTGCTTAGGCATCGCGGTCGATCGGTTTTTCTTCTAATTTTTCTCTATAGTGCGCTCAATCGGGCTGCCAGCGCAAATCGAGCGTCATCGGCAGGCTCGGATTCAGTGCTTCCTTGTACACATACATCTGCCCCGGCGTATGCCCGTGCGCCCAGAAACGGGCGAAGCGGCGCGCCTCGGCGGCATTGGCGTTGATCGGCGAACTGTCCTCGCTGCGTCCACCCGGGTGCACCACGTGGTAAGTGCAGCCGCCGATGGCGCGCCCGCTCCACGTGTCGACCAGGTCGAACACCAGCGGCGCCTGCACCTTGATGCTCGGGTGCAGCGCCGACCACGGGCTCCACGCGCGGAAGCGCACGCCGGCCACATATTCGCCCGGCACGCCGGTCGGATGCAGCGGCAGCATGCGGCCGTTGCAGGCGACCACGTGACGCCCGTCGGTCAGGCCGCGCACCAGCAACTGCATGCGCTCGACCGACGAATCGACATAGCGCGCGGTGCCGCCGCCGGTCATTTCCTCGCCCAGGACATTCCACGGCTCGATCGCCTGACGCAGCTCCATCTCCACGCCCTCGTACACCACGGTGCCGAAGCGCGGGAAGCGGAATTCGATGAACGGATCGAACCAGTGCTCCTCGAACTGGTAGCCGGCGGCGCGCAAATCGCGCGCGACGTCGCGGATATCCTGCGCCACGAAGTGCGGCAGCATCCAGCGGTCGTGCAGCGCCGTGCCCCAGTGGACCAACTTGGCCTGGTAGGGCTGGCGCCAGAAACGCGCGACCAGGGCCCGCAGCAGGAGCATCTGCAAAAGACTCATACGCTCGTGCGGCGGCATCTCGAAGGCACGGAATTCTACCAGACCGAGACGGCCGGTCGGCCCGTCGGGGAATACAGCTTATCGATCGAGAACTCGGAGCGGTGCGTGTTGCCGGTCAAATCGACCAGCAAATTGCGCAGCAGGCGGTCGACCATCCAGGGTTTGTCACCCTCGTGGAGGGTCGGCAGCACCTTGTCCATCTGCTGGAAGGCGATCGCCAGTTCGTACAGGTTGTCGTCGCGCGCCTCGTCCACGCGCGGGGCCTGGCTGGTCGGGCCGATGAAGGTGCCGGAGAACAGATACGACAACGCCGGATGGTTTTGCCAGTAGGTGATCAGGCTTTTGAGCAGGTCCGGACGGCGCAGCATCGGGCTGTCGGCGACCGTGGCGCCACCCAAGGTGGCGTGGTTGCCGCCGCCGGTGCCGGTGTGGCGGCCGTCGTTCATGAACTTTTCGGTGCCCAGGCGGGTCTTGCGCGCCTCTTCATACAAGGTGGTCATGTTGTGCACCAGCTCTTTCCAGCTGGCCGCCGGCTGCACGTTGACTTCGATGACGCCGGGGTCCGGGGTCACGCTCAGGAGCTTGACACGCGGGTCGCGCGGCGGCTGGTAGCCCTCGAGCCACAGCTTCATGTTCAGGTGGGCGGCGGTGGTTTCGATCGCGGTCACCAGCGCCAGGTAGTCCTCGATGCGTTTGAGCGGCGGCATGAACACATGCAGGCGGCCGCCGCGCACTTCGACGCACAGCGCGGTGTGGATAACCTCGCGCGGCGCCGGGGCCGGATCGACTTTTTTGGCGGCCGATTTGCGGGCGGCCAGGTCGACTTCCGCGTGGGAAGGCACGCCGTCGCCTTTCGCCGCCAGCGCCAGCGGGCCGCGCGGCTCGAATGGATCGCGGTCGAATTCCGGCTCCTCGTCCTCCGGCTGCACCCATGGCAACGCGTTGAGCGGCAGGCGCAGGCCGAGCGGCGATTCGCCCTCGATCAGGTACAGGTGTTCGCGCTTGAGCGGCCAGGCCGACGTGCGCCAGGTGGTCGGCAAGGCGATCGACAGGCGCGCCTTGGCGTCGTCGGTCAGTTCTTCCGGTTTGAGGGGCAGCACGTAGCCGGCCACCGCGCCCAAGCCGTTTTCCAGCAGGCGCGCCAGGCGGCGGCGTTCCTCCGAAGACTTCAAGTCTGCCTTGAGCGGATCGAGGTTGACCGGCAGGTTCTCCTCGCGGCGGGCTTGCACCAGCACGTCCTCGTAGGCCGGGATCGGGCTGTTGGACGGCAGGCCGAGGGTGCTGACCAGCGCCTCGGTGAAACGCTTGGCGTGTTCTGCGCCGTAGCCGTCAGCCTTCTTCTCGTCAGAGAACAGCGCCTTGTTGCGCCAGATCGGCTGGCCGTCGGTGCGCCAGAAGATGTTGAGCGCCCAGCGCGGCAGCGGTTCGCCCGGATACCATTTGCCCTGGCCGTAGTGCAGCATGCCACCGGGGGCGAAGTGGTTCTTCAATCGCAGCATCAACTCGCCGGCCAGTTCGCGTTTCTTGTCGCCGTGCGCCAATGTGTTCCACTCTGCGCCGTCCATGTCGTCGATCGACACGAAAGTCGGCTCGCCGCCCTGGGTCAGGCGTACGTCCATCGCTTGCAGGTCGTAGTCGACCTGCTGGCCGAGGGCGTCGATCTTGTGCCAATCGGCGTCGGCGTAGGGTTTGGTCACGCGCGGGTCTTCATGGATGCGCGTCACGGTCATCACGTGGTGGAATTCGACCTCGGCGACGTCGGTGAAGCCGCTCACCGGCGCGGCCGACGAGGGAATGGCGGTGCAGGCCAGCGGGATGTGGCCCTCGCCGGCCAGCATGCCGGAGGTCGGATCGAGGCCGATCCAGCCGGCGCCGGGGATGTAGACCTCGGCCCACGCGTGCAGGTCGGTAAAGTCGACGTCGGTGCCGCTTGGGCCGTCGAGCGCCTGCTGGTCGGCCTTCAATTGAATCAGGTAGCCCGACACGAAACGCGCCGCCAGTCCCATGCCGCGCAGGATTTGCACCAGCAGCCAGCCGCTGTCGCGGCACGAGCCGGAACGCTTCTCCAGCGTTTCGGCGGGGGTTTGCACGCCCGGTTCCATCCGCACCAGATAGCCGATGTCGCCCTGCAGGCGCTGGTTGATGGCGACCAGGAAGTCATTCGTCATCAAGTCTTCTTTGAGGATCTCGCGGCGCGCCATGGCGATCCACTCGACGACCTCTGGATCTTCCTCAAAGTGCAGATACGAGCCCAGTTCGAGCTTGAGCGCTTCCGGATAGGCGAACGGGAAGTGCTGGGCGTAATCCTCGAGGAAGAAGTCGAACGGGTTGATGACCGTCATGTCGGCAATCAGGTCGACGGTGAAATCGAGCTCCTTGGTCGCTTCCGGGAAAACGGCGCGGCCGATGTAGTTGCCGTACGGATCTTGCTGCCAGTTGAGGAAGTGCTGCGCCGGGGTGATGCTCAGCGAATACGACAGGATAGGCGTGCGCGCGTGTGGCGCCGGGCGCAGGCGCACTTCGTGCGGTGAAAGCGTGACCAAACGGTCGAATTTGTAGCTGGTTTTATGGTGCAGGGCGACGCGGATGGCCATTCGGTAGTGCCTTTCGGTAAGTATTGCACGGGACGAGGGCAGCAACACTGCCGAGGCGCCGGAGATATCTCTTGTCTTGATGATAAAGCAGGATCCGTACCCGCAGCGCAGGGTGTCAGCGGATCGGTCCGGAAGATGTCGGCAAGGAGTTTACTTGCGTAAGGTTAGTCATAGTAGCTGAAAACGCTTGAAATCCCGGCACCCCATGCGGGGGTCAGTGCCGACATTCGGACATTGTGGAACTTTTAACCATAGAAAAGTTCCCAATTATCTTAATTTGTCCGAATGTCGGCACTGACCCCCGGTGGTTTTATTGACGATTATCCCGCTGGGGATAACGTTATCGAAGCAGGGATAAAAAGAGATAAAAATGCTGACGGGCGCCAGACCACACCGTAGTCTGACGCCCGCTGCTGGCCTGCGCACTACCGGTCTATGGTTTAAACACCCGCCGCCGGCAGCGTCTGTGCAAACTGCGAGACGCCGTCGAGGTTGAACAGCTCGACCTTCATCGCCTTGGTCTTCGGGTCGATATTGACTTCTCCAAAGAACTGGTAGCCGGCAAACGGCGAGGAATTCTGGATCAACGGGCTTTTCGAGAATACCGCCGTGGGGCCGAAGGTCTTGTCGAGCACGCCTGGGCCGAAGGTACCGGCATTCATCGGGCCGGCGACGAATTCCCAGAATGGGGAAAAATTCGTGAACTTGGCCTGGGCGGGATCGTAATAGTGGGCGGCGCAGTAGTGAACGTCGGTGGTGATCCAGACCACGTTTGGCACTGCCTTGATGCTACTGAGCAGGCGAGCCATTTCGAGTTCGCGGCCGAGGGGAAGCCCGTCGTTGCCGTTGGCGAGTGCTTCCCACAACGCTTCACCCTGGGCGTTCTTGCCGTCGCCGACGTTCAAGCCGATGGGCATGTCGGCGGAGATGACTTTCCAGGTTGCGGTCGAGGCTTTCAGGCCGGCGATCAGCCATTCCACCTGCTCACGACCCAGGAATGCCGAACTGGCGTCTTCAGCGGTTTGCAGGTTGGTGCTGTTCGGACCACGGTAGCTGCGCATGTCGACGACGAACACGTCCAGCAGCGGACCGTGAGAGATGGTGCGATAAATGCGCTGCGGTTCGCTTTGCTTGTAATAGCGCATGGGCGCATATTCCAGGAAGGCGCGTCTGCCACGGGTGGTGAGGGTCGCGATGCTTTTTTCGGTGTAGCGCGCATCGGCCGATAAATCCTTGGAAGCGCTGTAGTTGTTCGTCACTTCGTGATCGTCCCATTGCCAGACCTGCGGCACCTGGGCGGCGAACTTGCGGAAGTTTGCATCCATCATATTGTAGGCATGACGGCCGCGATATTCCTTCAGCGTTTCGGCGACCTTGCTGACTTCTTCCGTGACCAGATTGCGCCAGACCTTGCCGTTTTCCGCCGTTACCTGGGCCAGGATCGGGCCGTCGGCATAAATCGTGTCGCCGTTGTGGATGAAGAAATCCGGGTCGCGCAAACGCATCGCTTCATAGATCTTCATGCCGCCAAACTCGGTGTTAATGCCCCAGCCTTGGCCGCACTGGTCGCCGCTCCAGTGAAAACGCACGGCCCGGGCGCCATCGGCAGCAGGAGTGGTCCGGAATTGGCCCGAGATGGTTTCGCTTTCGATTTTCGAATTGTTGGGATCCACATAGCGCACACGCACGAATACCGTTTGGCCGGCGGGCAAGCCGCCCAGGTCGACACGGGTTGTGAAATCGGTGGCGTCGCTGGCAGTGGGGCCGACGATGCGGCTAGCGTTGGTGAAACGGTCACTGGTATCGTATTCGACGATCATCTGCGCGTTGCGGTCGCTCCGGCTCCAGATGATCGCGCGGTTGTCGGTAATGTCGCCGAACTGTATTCCCGACGGCATCTTGGGCCGTTCGTTCTCGCTGACACCGATGGCGATAGGGGTGGCGCCGCCGCCGCAGCCCCCGAGCAACAGCGGGCCGCCCAAGGCCGAACTGCCCACCAATACCCCACCCTGGGCCAGGAAACTGCGACGCGAAATCGATGAAGTCATGCTTGCTCCGATCATTTAAAAGGGAACAAGCTTAGGTTTTTAATATGACAGGACGATGAAATCGTCAACGGAACGGACGGGGAAGGCGCAGAAGTACAAGGCGGAAAAAAGGGCCAATGGCCTCACCGAAAGAACGAGAGATTATGAAAGTTCTTATTGATATAAATCGTTTATATCATTAATTGATGCAAGCAAAAGTATTGAATCGACGCCAATACGTAGAGATATCACGCCGATGCGGGACTCCAAACCAAAGGCCTATCCCCTCCCTGCTTATCCTCGAGCTCCTGTTGCTTCTCTTTAAGAATCTCGGCAAGGGTACGGCGGCTTACAAGCATCGTCACTCCAGGCGCCAATCGCCTCGCCGCCTCTGGATCGATGGCTGATAGCTGAACGAACTTACTGGTCAATTTCATATTTGGCTCTCGCGTGTCTCATTACGGGCTCTACAGAGTGAAATGCCAAGACGTAGAACAACTTCCGATACATTATCCATCTCCAGAAGCTCGTTAGCAAGCGAAAAACTCGCCAAATCCTCATAGTCAGACGGCGGCGACTGCCCAACAATTCCAGTCGACTTTGTCTCAACTCCACCAGATTCATCGCTGTGCGCTACGACATTTTCTAAGACTGATGGCTCCATATTCTCGGGTTGAGCACCTGGAGCCTCTTTCTCAACCTTCTTCTCAGTTGTCGACTCCACGACAGGGGGCGCATTAGCGACTTGCGGAATATTAATAAGAGCGTCAACAACCAATACGCCTATTGCACGACTGACATCCTTACCATATGGGAGAGGCACAGAGATCGACCACGCAACATTGCGATTGAACGGAGACCCGCTTCCTAAACTGTCGCCGAGCTCAATAAGATCTTGTCGATTCTGCCGCACCTCGCGCATTTGCTTAAATGCAATCGTTGGCGCTGCCTCAATGCCGATCGCGTCCATAGAGATGGCCATTCGGGTTTCGGCCTCATTAATCTCACCAACCTGCAACCCCGGCAAAACTTTCAAACATTCGGTGTCCGGATCTTCGGCAAAAACAAAACAGCGCAATTGCTCCCGATCAACACCCAAGTCTTTCGATAACATCCCAATCAGGCCATGCAAATCGTCAACGATTTTCCTCTTGTGAAGCAAAAGTGTAGGAATCCAGTTATATCGAAAGTTTCCTAGCGAAAAATAGTCTGAATGACCATGATGCGGATGCTCTACCTGCCGGAGCGCACGATGCTTACTTGTGAATCCCACTGATCCGGAGCTACCAGCATTGGGAACTGCCCAACCCGCAAACCTTGGCCATATATCTTTCCCACCATAGTCATTCACCACCCATTTCGCGCGAGATTCAGATAACATCTGGGGCCATGGAAAATCACATGGCACGATGCTGGCAGCAAAAATAATCTTGTCAAAGACAACGTGGCGATGCTTTTGCAACATTCTGGCCACTTGTAAAGTACCAAAGCTATGTGCAATCACGCTAGGGCGCTTGCATCCCGTTTCAGCACGTATCCGATCATACTGGCTGGTCAGCCAATTGACTTGTTTATCTAAACTTGACGGCCACATCAGTTTGAGAAAATTGAAATAGCCGTAGTCCAGAACATAAGGAATAAATCCACCTTTCGCCAATTCTGGAACCAAATCTTTTTGCCAGACGCCACGAGTTCGTATGCCGTGCAAGCTAATTACAACGCGATTCTGGCTCATTGGATTCCTCGATTGCACACGTGACCTGACTAAAATAGCGCAGGGAATTTATGGTCGCCTACCAAGGCTCATAATATTTAAATATAATCGCTCGCGAGATTCCATCTGCACTGGGCGGCCAGGGGACTGTAGAGTAAGTATCTCAAATATGTTTAGCTAGAAACTCACCAATTATCACATTGTTTAATATTTATTTTTGGACGGGGGTTTTAGCACGGGAACACAATGAACAAAGCCCGCCGAGGCGGGCCTTCGCTCACGGGCTGCCGACTAAACAACCTCTGCAAGACTTGATAACGCATGGAAGAGGGACTTACCGGCACCAGAACGTATCGCACTAACGCAGTTCATCCTCAAAGTAGTACATATAAATATCTGTCGAACAACGCCGATCACTTCGGTGACACAATATTACTTATGTACATATTCTTGCTTTATGACACTTCATGTAACGAGTATGCCTCCGAAGGAAATCAAACGAACTGGCTGAAATCCGGCTTGCGCTTCTGGAAGAATGCGGTGAACGCCTCCTTGGCCTCCGGCGCCGTCAGCATCGCGCTGAACAGCTTGTTCTCGGCGGTGATGGTTTCGCTGACCAGCGCGTTGCGGCTGGCTTTCATCAGCTGCTTGGTGGCGCGGATCGAGCTGGCCGGCAAAGCCACCAGCTTGGCAGCCTGCCCTTGCGCGAACGCCAGCAGTTCGGCGGCCGGCAGCACGCGCGAGACCAGGCCCATTTCCAGCGCTTCCTGCGCGAGGAACGCTTCGCCCAGCATCAACTTTTCGGCGGCGCGCGGGTAGCCGGCGATTTGCGTCAGCAACACGCTGGAGGCAAACTCCGGGCACAGCCCCAGCTGCGAGAACGGCATCGAGAACTTGGCGCTGTCTGCGGCGTAGACCAGGTCGCAGTGCATCAGCAATGTGGTGCCGATGCCGACGGCGGCGCCGGCCACGGCGGCGACCACCGGCTTGGTCGTGCCGGTCAAGGCCATCATGAACTTGTATACCGAACGGTCTTCGAGGGAGCCGGTCGACGGCGACGTCTTCATGAAGTCTTCCAGATCGTTGCCGGCGGTGAAGATCTCCGATTTGCCGACGATCAAGATGGCGCGCACGGCGGTGTCCTGCTCCGCTGCGTTGATGGCGTCGGCCATGGTCTGATACATCGCGGCGGTGATCGCGTTCTTGCGTTCCGGGCGGTTGAATTCCAGGGTCAGGACGCCGTTTTCCTTGCTGCTCAAAATATCCATGCTATCTCCATATGACAAGGGCGCCGTGGTTGCCCGACAGCGCCCTCTTTTTAATTACCCGGTCAGATTTATACGCGTTCGATGATACCGGCCGCGCCCATGCCGGCGCCGACGCACATCGTCACCATGCCGTACTTCAGGTTGTTACGGCGCAGCGCGTGCACCACGGTCGCGGCGCGGATGGCGCCGGTCGCGCCCAGCGGGTGGCCCAGGGCGATCGCGCCGCCCATCGGGTTCACTTTCGCCGGATCGAGGCCCAGGTCGCCGATGACGGCCAGCGCCTGTGCGGCGAACGCTTCGTTCAGCTCGATCCAGTCCAGCTGGTCCTGGGTGATGCCGGCGGCCTTGCAGGCGTCCGGAATCGCGAACTTCGGACCGATGCCCATGATTTCCGGCGGCACGCCCTTGACGGCGAACGACGAGAACTTGGCCAGCGGCGTCAGGTTGTGCTCGCGCAGGAATTTCTCCGACACGACCAGCAACGCGCCGGCGCCGTCGGACATCTGCGAGCTGTTGGCGGCCGTGACCGAACCCTTGGCGGCAAACACGGGCTTCAGCTTGGCCAGCGATTCCATCGTCGAGTCGGCGCGCGCGCCTTCGTCGGTGTCGACGGTGCGGGTCTTGACCTTGATCTCGCCGGTGCTCAGGTCCGGCGTACGGGTGATGATTTCGACCGGCGTGGTCTCGTCCTTGAAGAAACCGGCCTGCTGCGCGGCGATGGCGCGGCGGTGCGATTCGACGGCGAACGCGTCCTGCGCTTCGCGCGACACTTTCCACTGCGTCGCCACTTTCTCGGCGGTCAGCCCCATGCCGTAAGCCATGCCGACGTTTTCGTCGGTGAACATGTTCAGGTTCATCGATGGGTGGTGACCCATCATCGGCACCATCGACATAGATTCGACGCCGCCGGCGATCATGGCATCGGCTTCACCGACGCGGATGCGGTCGGCGGCCATGGCCAGCGCCGTGATGCCCGAGGCGCAATAACGGTTGATGGTGACGCCGCCGACGGTCTTCGGCAGGCCGGCTAGCAACACGGCTTGGCGGGCGATGTTGAAGCCCTGCTCCGCTTCCGGGAACGAGCAGCCGATGATGGCGTCGGTGATCAGCGCCGGGTCCAGGCCGGGCGCCTGCGCCAGCGCCGACTGCAGCACGCGCACCAGCAGGTCGTCCGGGCGGGTCTTGTTGAACATGCCGCGCGGCGCCTTGCCGATCGGGGTGCGGGTGGCGGAGACGATGTATGCGTCTTGAATTTGTTTGCTCATTATGTTCTTCCTGTTCAGTATCGGTCGGCGGCTTAGTTGCGGACCGGCTTACCGGTTTGCATCATGCCCATGATCCGCTCTTGCGTCTTCGGATGGTTCAGCAGTTCCAGGAAGGCTTTCCGCTCCATGTCCAGGATCCACTGCTCGCTGACAAACGAACCCTGGTCGATGTCGCCGCCCGAGACGATCTCGGCGATCATGTCGCCCAGCTTGAAGTCGTGCGCGGAGATGAAGCCGCCATCGCGCATATTGACCAGTTGCGCCTTGATGGTGCCCCAGCCGTAACGGCCGGTGACCTGGATCTGCGTCTTCAGCGGCGGACGATAACCCTTGTCGAACATGGCGCGCGCTTCAACCTTGGCCACGTGCAGCAGCTCGTACGGGTTGAAGACGATGACGTCGTCTTCCTTCAGGTAGCCCATCGCCTGCGCTTCGAGCGCCGACTTCGACACGTTGGCCGTGGCCGCGTTGGTGAAGCCGGTTTTCAGGAATTGCAGGATGTCGTTGCCCTTGGCTTCCTTGAAGGCGCGCAATGCCGCTTCCTTCAGGCCGCCGCCGGCCGGGATCAGGCCGACGCCCACTTCGACCAGGCCGATGTACGACTCGATCGAGGCCACGCGCTTGGACGCGTGCAGCGCCATTTCGCAACCGCCGCCCAGCGCCAGCCCGGCCACAGCGGCCACCACCGGCACGTTCGAGTATTTCATCGCCATGAAGGTGTTTTGCAGTTCGCTGATGATCGGGTCGACCGCCTTGGCGCCGCCCTGCATGAATGCAGGCAGTGCGGATTGCAGGTCGGCCCCGGCCGAGAAGGCGCCGCCTTCGGCCGCGTCCGAATTCCAGATGACCAGGCCCTTGAAGTTCTTCTCCGCTTCGGCCAACGCCTTGCGATAGCCGGCGATGACGCCAGGGCTGATCACGTGCATCTTGGTCTTGAGCGAGATGATCAGTACGTCGTCGCCGGTGTGCCACAGGCGCACGTCGTCGTCTTCATGCACGGTAGTGCCGGCTTTCTTGCCGTCAATCTCGCCGCTGCCGAACACCGGCGCGCGGAACACCTGGCGGTCGTAGACCGACAAAGTCGAGCGCGGCACGAACGATTTCGACACGGCCGAGTACGAACCTTCCGGCGTATGCACGCCGCCTTTTTCAGCGACCGGGCCTTCGAACACCCAAGCCGGCAGCGGTGCGTTGCACAGCGCGTTGCCGGCGTCGATGTCTTCCTTGACCCACTGGGCGACTTGCGTCCAGCCTGCCGCCTGCCACGTCTCGAACGGACCGGTGGTCCAGCCGAAGCCCCAGCGCATGGCGAAGTCGATGTCGCGCGCGTTGTCGGCGACGGTGTCGAGGTGCACGGCGATGTAGTGGAAGGCGTCGCGGAAGATCGCCCACAGGAACTGGCCCTGTGGGTTGGTCGATTCGCGCAGCGCTTTCATTTTCTTGACCGGATCTTTTTCCTTCAGGATGCGGACGATGATGTCGGCGGCCTTGCCGCCGCCGGCGACGTATTCACCAGTTGCGAAGTCGAGGCGCTGGATATCCTTGCCGACCTTTTTATAGAAACCGGCGCCGGACTTCTGGCCCAGCGCCCCCTTCTCGACCAGCTTGGCCAGCACTTCCGGCGTCTTGTAGACGGCGGCGAACGGGTCGTTCGGCAGGTTGTCCTGCATGGTTTTGATCACATGGCCCATCGTGTCCAGACCGACGACGTCGGCGGTGCGGAAGGTGCCCGACTTGGCGCGGCCCAGCTTGGCGCCGGTCAGGTCGTCGACCACGTCCACGGACAGGCCGAACTTCTCGGCTTCGTGCACGATCGCCAGGATGCCGAACACGCCAACGCGGTTGGCGATGAAGTTAGGCGAGTCTTTCGCGCGCACAACACCCTTGCCCAGCGTGGTGGTCAGGAAGCCTTCGAGCTGGTCGGCGATTTCCGGCTTGGTCGCTGCGGTCGGGATGATCTCGACCAGATGCATGTAGCGCGGCGGGTTGAAGAAGTGCACGCCGCAATAGCGCGATTTCAGATCGGCGTCGAAGCCTTCGGACAACTTGGTGATCGACAGGCCCGAGGTGTTCGAGGCGAAAATGGCATTGGCGCCGATATGCGGCGCGACCTTCTTGTACAGGTCGTGCTTCCAGTCCATGCGCTCGGCGATGGCTTCGATGATCAGGTCGCACTCGGCCAGCTTGGCCAGGTCGTCCTCGTAGTTGGCCACTTCGATCAGCGCGGCGTGGTCCTTGTTGCCCAGCGGCGCAGGCGACAGTTTCTTCAGGTTCTCGATGGCTTTCAGAACGATGCCGTTCTTCGGGCCTTCCTTGGCCGGCAGGTCGAACAGGACGACGGGTACTTTGGCGTTGACGCAGTGGGCGGCGATTTGCGCGCCCATCACGCCGGCGCCCAGCACGGCTACTTTTTTAACGATGAAATTGGTCATGTCGTTTCCTCTAGTCTCTTAGAACAGGTCGGCGTCGAGTGCCATCAGGTTGGCGGAACCCGAACGTGCCTGGCGGATCAAGGTTGCGGTTTCAGGCTGCAGGCGGGCGAAGTAGAAGCGCGCGGTCGCCAGCTTGGCTTTGTAGAAATTGTCGCCGCTGTCCTCTTTGGCCAGCGCGATCTTCGCCATCTGAGCGAAGAAATAGCTGTATACCATATGGCCGACAACGCGCAGGTACGGTACGCAGGCGGCGCCGACTTCGTCCGGATTCTGGAAGGCTTTCATGCCGATTTCCATGGTCAGCTTGGTGACTTTGTCGCCCAGGTCGCCCAGCGGGGTGATGAATTCGCTCATCGCCTCGTCGGTGCCGTTGTCTTCGACAAACGCCTTGATCTTCTCGCCGAACTTGCGCAGCTTGGCGCCGTTGTCGCCCAGAATCTTACGACCCAGCAGGTCGAGCGACTGGATGGTGTTGGTGCCTTCGTAGATCAGGTTGATGCGGGCGTCGCGCACGTACTGCTCCATGCCCCATTCGGCGATGTAGCCGTGGCCGCCGAACACTTGCATCGCTTCCGAGGTGGCGATCCAGGCGTTGTCGGTGATGAAAGCCTTGACGATCGGCGTCAGCAGCGCGACTTCGTCGGCCGCTTCCTTGCGCACGTCTTCGTCCGGGTGGTGCAGTTCGCGGTCGATCTGCAGCGCAACGTAGGAGGTGAAGGCGCGCGCGCCCTCGGCGTAGGCCTTGCCGGTCAGCAGCATGCGGCGCACGTCCGGGTGCACGATGATGCGGTCGGCCGGCAGTTCCGGATTCTTCACGCCCGACAGCGAGCGCATTTGCGTGCGGTCCTTGGCGTAGATCAGCGCGTTCTGGTAAGCCACTTCGGTCAGGCCCAACGACTGCATGCCGACGCCCAGGCGGGCCGCGTTCATGAACACGAACATGGCGTTGAGGCCCTTGTTCGGCTGGCCGATGATCCAGCCCTTGGCGCCGTCCAGGTTCATCTGGCAGGTCGAGTTGCCGTGGATGCCCATTTTTTCTTCGATGGCGCCGCAGGTGATCGGGTTGCGTTCGCCAACCGAGCCGTCTTCCTTTGGCAGGAACTTCGGCACCAGGAACAGCGAGATGCCTTTCGAGCCTTCCGGCGCGTCCGGCACGCGGGCCAGCACCAGGTGCAGGATGTTTTCAGCCATGTCGTGCTCGCCGGCCGAGATGAAGATCTTGTTGCCGGTGATGGTCCAGGAACCGTCGGCCTGCGGCAGCGCCTTCGAGCGCAGCAGACCCAGGTCGGTGCCGCAGTGCGGCTCGGTCAGGCACATGGTGCCGGTCCACTCGCCCGACACCAGCTTCGGCAGGTAGGTTTTCTTTTGGTCGTCGGTGCCGTGTTCCTTCAGGCACTCGTAGGCGCCGTGCGACAGGCCCGGGTACATGGTCCAGGCCTGGTTGGCCGAGTTCAGCATTTCGTAGAACGAGTTGTTCAGCAGCACCGGCAGGCCCTGGCCGCCGTATTCAGGATCGCACGCCAGCGCGGCCCAGCCGCCGTCGACGTATTGCTTGTACGCTTCCTTGAAGCCTTTCGGCGTCGTCACGGAGTGGGTCGCGGCGTCGTGCTTGCAGCCTTCGCGGTCGCCCGAATGGTTCAGCGGGAACAGCACTTCCGACGTGAACTTGCCACCTTCTTCCAGCACCTGGTTGATGATGTCGGCATCGATTTCGGCGTAGTCCGGCAGTGCCTTCAGTTCTTCTTGCACATTGAGCAGCTCGTGCAGCACGAATTGCATATCCCGGATTGGCGCGACGTATTGACCCATGTTTATTCTCCTGATGACTACTAAAATTAGTTTAAATGCGTTGTTTGTTATTGAGGAACTGCCTGGGGGACCTCTGCATTATGGTAGGAAACGATCAAGCGTTCGAAGCCGACGCCGGCGCGCTCCAGGCTGCCCGGAATGCGCAGGAAACGCGCATCGTGGTGCAGGGCCAGGATCAGGCCGTACATCTCGTAGACCAGTTGCTGCGGATCGGTGTCCGCTTGCAGGTCGCCGCACTCGATGGCTTGCTTCACGCAGCGCAGCAACGCGCCCTGCCAGGCGCCGACCATCGCCATCAACTCCTCGCGAATCGGACCCGGACGGTCGTCGTACTCGACCGCGCCGCTGATGTAAATGCAGCCCGATGCCACTTCCACACTGACACGTTTGACCCAGCGCGCGAACATCGAGCGGAGACGCTGCAAACCGCGCGGCTCCTTCACGCTGGGGAAAAACACTTCCTGCTCAAAACGGTGGTGATACAGCTTCAGCACTTCCAACTGCAAATCTTCACGCGATCCGAAGTGCGCAAACACGCCGGATTTGCTCATGTTCATCTTATCCGCGAGCAATCCAATGGTGAGGCCTTCGAGGCCGTCCCGGCTGGCCAGGTCCAGCGCCACATCCAGGATCGCCGCGCGAGTCAGCTCGCCCTTGCGCATAAATTTAGTTGAGGTATTAATAACTTGCATCCCAAGGTGTAGTTACATGGAGAAAAGAACATTTTGCTCCACTTCGTTTACTCCGTGTGAAAAAATTGCGAACGCTCGTACTATTATCCACTCGTGGGTAAAAGTCAAACAGTTCATTTAGAGGTGGGGGTCTATTGCTGCGACGCAGCAATAGAGGATGCGGGAACGAACTGCAGGAAGCCGCTCACAGGCGGCTGACGCCTGTTATGAAAGCTTGCCCATTTGACGGCGGTCGCGCTTGGTTGGACGGCCTTTGAAATCGGCGGTTGGCTCGCGGAACATCTTGCGGTTCTCGGCCACGTTGGCGCGCCGCTCGACGCTCTCGTCGGTTTCTTCGTACAAATTGCGGGCGATCGGCGCTGCCTGCCGCACGTCGGACAGGTTCATCACGTCGATCTCCCAACGGTCCGAGCCGTTGTCAATGTCCAGCTTGTCGCCGATGCGCACGGTACGCGCCGGCTTGACCTTGTCGCCGTTGACCTTGACCTTGCCCGCGTCCACCGCGTCCGTGGCCAGCGAGCGCGTCTTGAAAAAGCGCGCCGCCCACAGCCATTTATCCAGTCTGACACTATCGCTCAAGCGTATTTCCCCACGGAGAACAACCGCATCACGGTCCGGTAAAACACGAACGCGATTTCGTAACCGATGCGGCGGAAGCGCCCGACGTGCTCGAAGTCGGCATAGCTGATGACCACGCCGTCGGCGACGGCCGCCTCGATGTGCTGGCGCAGGTTTTGCGCGAAGGCCGCATCCTTGATGATCACGTTCGCTTCCTGATTCAAAAACAGGCTCAAGCCGTCGACATTGCTCGAACCCACGGTCGCCCAGTCGTCGTCGATGACGGCCACCTTGGCGTGCAACTGGGTTTTGTGATATTCCACCACTTTGACGCCGGCCGCAAGCAGCTTCGGGTAGAACGAGTGCGCCACCGCGTCCTGCAGCCAGATCTCGCCCACGCCGATCAGCAACACCACCTCGACCCCGCGCTCGGCGGCGGCGGCCAGCGCGTGGCGGAATTTACGGCCCGGCGCGAAATACGGGTTGGCCAGCATCACGCTTTTGCGCGCGCGGCCCAGCGCCTGCAGATAGGCGCGCTGTATCGTCCGGCGGTTGCGCAGGTTGTCGCGCACCACGAAGCCGGCGTGCACCATGTTGGCGGCGGCAATCTTGTTGACCTTGCGGGCGTCGCGGTACAGGCTGATGCGCTTCATCAAGCCCATCTTGCCCAGGCGTTGCCACTGCGTCTGCGCCTCCAGATGGATCGACGCCACCAGCGGGCCGCGCACCTGCACCGCGAAGTCCCAGCGCGGCGCCGACAGGCTGATCGCGTGGTTGTAGTCGCAGAACATGTCGTCGTTGATGTTGATGCCGCCGACCAGCGCGATCTCGCGGTCGACCACGCAGATCTTGCGGTGCGTGCGCGTGATGCCGCGCGTAAACCACGGATTGAAGATGCGGTGGTGCACGCCGGCGGCCTCGAGCTTCTCGTGCATGCAGTTGATTTTGCGGCGTCCGGTGCCCCACCAGTCGGTGATCATGCGTACGTCGACACCGCGCCGGGCGGCGGCGGACAACGCGGCCAGGACTTTTTGGCCGGTCTCGTCGTCGGCGAAGATGTAGGTCTCGAAATAGACTTCGTACTGGGCCGCGTCGATCGCGCCGATCAGCGCCGGGAAAAACTCGGTGCCGGTGTACAGCAGCGTGACTTCGTTATCGGCAAGCAGTTTGACGGAGCCCATGGCGTGCCCTACCCCAGCGACAATGACGCCACGATGGGCGCGTGGTCGGACAGCTTGGCCCACAGGCTGCCATGCATGACCTCGGCTGACTCCACCTTGAAGCCGCGCACGTAAATGCGGTCGAGCCGGAAGAATGGCAGCGCCGACGGGAAGGTGCGCGCCGGGTTGATGGTGGCCTTCAGGCTGGCCTTGCGGCGCAAGGTGCGCAGGATGCCGTCGACCTGCGCGTTCGTGCCCAGCTCGTCAAAGGCCTCGACCACGCCCAGCGCGTTGCGCAGCTCGCCGCTGAGGGTATTGCGCCAGTCGTTGAAATCACCTGCGATAATGACCGGCTCGCCGTCCGGCGCCGACTCGCGCACGGCCGAAATCAGCGCCTGCGTCTGCCGGCGGCGGCCCGCCTCGAACAGGCCCAGGTGCACCACGTAGCAATGCACCAGCCCGTGCTCGGTGTTGAGCACGCAATGCAGGATGCCGCGCTGTTCGTAGGCGTGGTCGGAGACGTCGTGGTTGGCCATGTTGGCGATGGGGAAGGCGCTCAGCAGCGCGTTGCCGTGGTGGCCGTGGTCGTAGACCGCGTTCATGCCGTACGCGGCGTGCAAATGGCGCGACTCGCCCGCAAAATATTCATGCTGCGCCGCAGCGGGCCAATGCTTCTGGCCCAGTTGTTCGGCGCCGTACTTGGCGGCCTTGAGGTCATGCTTGCCTTGTACCTCTTGCAAAAAAACCACATCGGCATTGAACAGGCCAATCGCCTGTTTTAGCGCCAACACACGCGGCTCGGCGCGGATGGAGGACACTCCCTTGTGAATATTGTAGGTGGCAACTCGGATTTTCATACGGAACATTCTAACCCCGAGTGCGCCTGCGCGTGTGTTCGCCTACGCACACAGCGATTGGGGTTCGCTCCGCCACGAGAGGCGGTCAACCAAACTTGGTATTGGATGTGGGGCGGCTAATTGTGGTGTCGCCGTACCCCCTCAACAAATGTTCAACGTTGATATCTTCGTCGAGTGCTTCCCAGTGCAACCCTTGGCCACCGCCGCTCAACTCATAATCTTCGCGTTGTACCGGACTGGCTTGAGAGAGCCGCGGGAAAAAGTTGAGCGGGATGCCCAACGTACGGCCGTCGATAAGGTGCACCCACATATTCTCCTGATCAAAAGACAGTTTTTTTGCACGCGCTTCAATCATCAAAATACTCCTTCCAGATATCGATGAAATAATCTCGATGTTCAGCCACGAAACGCACGAGCTCACGCAAGGTCTTGGCGGGAAAAGAAAAAGAAGAACTTATAGCCTTTGTAGCGCAAGATGGCGGGCATGGCAAGCGGCAGGTGAACAGCGGTCCATGATGCTAGAACGGGATCGCCGACCTGCACTTGAGCCGACACAAAACCTCAATAGGTATCCGCTTCTGGAGATGGCGGAGCTGCTGAGGAGAAGCCACGCAACATTGCGCTGACGCTGAGATCTTCATCGAACTGCGCCCAGTGCAGCGCGTCGCCGGCGCCGACGATTTCCCATTCGCCCAACTGCTCGGAGGTGGCGCCCGCCAAACGTGGATACCATGCCAACGGCGTGCTGATGCGGCGCCCGTCCATCAGGCCCACCACCAGCGACTGTTCCTCGAACACCACGGTTTTGATACGCTCGTCAGGCGTAGTAGTCATTCCAGATCCTCAGAAAATCCAGCCGGTACTCGACGATGATGCGGGTGATCTCGCGCACTTCAAGCGGGCTGAAGCCCACGTTGCGCACCACCGTCGTGCTCTCGATCCAGAACTTGGCGGACTTGCGGTCCTTGTCCACATGCAGGTGCGGCGGTTCGCCCGTGACCTGGCTGTGAAAATAGAAACGGTAACCTCTGAGCCGCAACAGCGTCGCCACAACATCCCCCGGAAGGTGCTCCGAATTCCAAAGTATGCGCGGCACAGCCCGCCGCTATTTGATGCGGCACAATCCCGCGAAGCGCCTTCAGCGCCGCGCGCGGGCGGCGTCAGGCGAAGGCCAGGTCGTGGCTGTAGCTGTCCACGCCGACCAGCACCACCGCCGGCGCGCCGGCGTTCGCGCCGTTGGCCAGCATGTCGGTGGTGTTGAGCACCGTGCTCTGGTAGGCGATCACGCTGGTGTTTTGGTCCACGCCGTCGAGCATCGCGCGCGCCATGGCCGCGGCGGCGGCACCGGCATAGCCGGCCACCTCGCGCGGCTGGTCGAGGCTGGCGGTGAAGTTGGCGGCGACGGTGACGCGGTTGGCGATCAGCGCGGCGTCGATCAGTCCTTGGACGCTGGTGTTGGCTTCGGCGCCGGCCATGATATTGAGCGCGGCCAGCCCGCGCGCCAAGCCGTTGGGCGCATCCAGCGCGGCCGTCCAAAACTGCAGGCCGCCAGGGTCGGGCGCGCGGCCAAACAGGTGGGCGTAGATCGCCGTGACGAAATCGGCGGTGCTGCCGTGGTACAGCGCGAGCGACTCGGCGCTGTTGCCGAAACTGTCGACCAGCGCCTTGACGGTGGTGTTGGTCCGGTACGCATCGACGAACTGGGCGCTCGTGGTCGGCACGTTGGCGGCGCCGAACTGCCCCACCATGCCGGCCAGGCCGCCAGCGTCGGCCGGACGGCCAAAGTAGGCCACATAGAATTTTTGCGCCATGGCGACATAGCGGGCTTGCAGCGCATCGTCGGCCAGGTTGGCGATGCCCAGCGAAATGGTGCCGTCGGCCAGCGCCAGCCGTTCGATGCCGGTGAGCGTGTCGCTCTGGCCTGGATTGGCGCGCGACGTCACCGTGTAAGAGCCGTTGCCGCTGGCGGCGATGCTGTAGGCGCTGAAGTTGCCGCCATAGACGGCCGTGTCGATACCGGCGCCGCCATCGATGATGTTGCTGCCGCCATTGCCCTGCAGCCGGTTGGCGGCGCTGTTGCCGATCAACGTATCGTCGCCGCTGCCGCCGATGGCGTTCTCGATCACCGCGCCGAAGGCGATCGCCAGGTTGTCCGTGCCGTCGTAGGTGGCCGCCGGCGGCGGGCGCGTCCAGTTGATGCCGGCGCCGCTGTCGGACGGGATGTGGATCGACGAATAATGCCCCTGCTGCAAGTCGATCACGCTGCCGGCGCTGAAGTTGGCGATGGAAATGGTGTCGTTGCCGCCGGCGTCCCAGATCGTCCGCAGAAACGGTGTCGCGGTATCGAAGGTATAGGTGTCGTTGCCGGTCCGGTAGGTCGTGTTGGCACCGTATAGATATTGCATCGCGGCGATGTCATACAGCATAGGCGTATCGGGCACGACATTGTAGGCTTGCCACGACCAGGTCGTCGGCGTTTCGGTGACATCGACGAACAAGCCGTTGGCCGCGCCGGCATATGCCATGACCGAATACTGCTGGGTGGCGTGGGCGGCGTCGAGCACCTTGTCATCCTCGAACGGATGCTTGAGGCCCAGCGCGTGACCGAGCTCGTGAATCAACGACATGTAGTTGTAGCTGCCCACCGACCAGTCGGCGTCGGTGGCGCCGCTTGATCCGGTGTTGAGCCAGATGTCGCCGCCGCTCGGGTTGAGCACATCGGGATAGTACGCCCAGCCCCAGGCGGTCGTGCCGTCGCTGGCCGGCTCCGCCGCCGAGGTCCAGGCGAAACGGATGTCGCCGACGGAGGTGCTGCTTTCGGCAAGGGGGGTGGCGGTGATGTTGGCCACGCTGGTCCAGGCGCCGAAAGCTGCCCGCGCAGCGGCTTGCTCTATCGCATCCAGGCCGGAATGCTGGGCGCCGGCAGGCTCGTTCTGCTGGGAATAGGCGCCACCGGCGAAACCGCTAAAAGTGGCGTTGGTCGCGGTGGTCCATGGAAAGCTGTAGCTGACGGTGGCGGCGGTGCCCGCCATGCCGCCCCATTTAACGCCGGCCAGCAAGGCGTCGACGGTGAGAACGCCGGTGTCGACGACGAAACTGACGCGGCTGGATGTGGTTGGCGTGCTCATGAATGACTCCGGTGTGACGGGCCATCGCCCTGTCCCCAGAGTGTAGTGAATATATTGCTCAATGGCAATCTTAAGGCACGATATTCACCTCATCCCGCAACAACTTGTTGCGGCAATTGCAAGATCGCCTCGGCGTTGGAGAAAGAAAAACATTTATCGGCCGCTTCCAGGTGCGGCATCCACGCGTGATGGAGATGCTCTCGCGGACTGAGCGTGATGGCGATATCGCGCGGCACTTCCACGCTGAACACATGCTCGGTGTTTTCCGTCACTCCCGGCGCGTAGCGATGGCGCCAGACCGGGTAGATGGTGTAGATGTTGGACAAGTGCCAGTCGCGCAGCACGATGCGCTCGCCGTCGGCGACGATGCCGGTTTCCTCGAACAATTCGCGCGCGGCCGTCTCCAGCAGCGGCTCGTCGACGGCGTCGAGCGAACCGGTCACCGATTGCCAGTAACCTGGCTTGTCGGCGCGTTCGATCAGCAGCACTTGCAGGTCGGCGGTGTGGATCACCACCAGCACGGATTCGGGTATCTTGTATGGCATAAGCTTCAGGCAAAAGAAAAGGCGCCACGTGCGAACGTTGGCGCCTTTTCATTATGCCAGACTAATTAACTGGCGACTTTCGGCTCGACGGCACGCAAACGGATGTGCAGTTCCTTCAACTGCTTCTCGTCCACTTCCGACGGCGCCTGGGTCAGCAGATCCTGCGCGCGCTGGGTTTTCGGGAAGGCGATCACGTCGCGGATCGAATCGGACTTGGTCATCAGGGTCACAATACGGTCCAGGCCGAAGGCCAGGCCACCATGCGGCGGCGCGCCGTATTGCAGCGCGTCGAGCAGGAAGCCGAACTTCAGGCGCGCTTCGTCGGCGTCGATCTTCAACGCGCGGAACACTTTCGACTGCACTTCCTCGCGGTGGATACGGATCGAACCGCCACCCAGTTCCCAGCCGTTCAAGACCATGTCGTAGGCCTTGGCGATGCAGGCGCCCGGATTGGTTTCCAGCATGTCCTCGTGGCCGTCCTTCGGCGCGGTGAACGGATGGTGGGTCGCGGTCCAGCGGTCGTTCTCTTCGTCGTGTTCGAACATCGGGAAGTCGACCACCCACAGCGGCGACCAGACGTCGTCGAACAGGCCGGCGTTCTTGCCGAACTCGCTGTGGCCGATCTTCACGCGCAGCGCGCCGATGGCGTCGTTGACGACCTTGGCCTTGTCGGCGCCGAAGAAGATCAGGTCGCCGTCTTCGGCGCCGGTCATTTCGATCACTTGGGCCAGGGCTGCGTCGTGCAGGTTCTTGACGATCGGCGATTGCAGGCCGTCGCGGCCCTTGGCCTTTTCGTTGACCTTGATGTACGCCAGGCCGCGCGCGCCGTAGATGGCCACGAACTGCGTGTAGGCATCGATTTCCGAACGCGGCATGTCGGCGCCCTTCGGCACGCGCAGGCCGACCACACGGCCGTTGGGCATGTTGGCGGCGCCCGAGAAGACCTTGAAGTCGACGTCCTTCATCACGTCGGTCAGGTCGGTGAACGACAGCTTGACGCGCATGTCCGGCTTGTCCGAACCGTATTTGCCCATGGCCTCGGAGAAGTCCATCACCGGGAACGGGTTCGGCAGGTCGACGTCCATCGTATTCTTGAAGACGATGCGGATCATTTCCTCGAACAGGTCGCGGATTTCCTGTTCGGTCAGGAACGAGGTTTCGCAGTCGATCTGGGTGAATTCAGGCTGGCGGTCGGCGCGCAAGTCTTCATCGCGGAAGCACTTGGTGATCTGGTAGTAACGGTCGAAGTTGGCGACCATCAGCAACTGCTTGAACAGCTGCGGCGACTGCGGCAGCGCGAAGAAGCTGCCGGCGTTCACACGCGACGGCACCAGGTAGTCGCGCGCGCCTTCCGGGGTCGACTTGGTCAGCATCGGCGTTTCGATATCGATGAAGCCCAGGTTATCCAGATACTTGCGCACTTCCATCGTCACCTTGTAGCGCAGGCGCAGGTTGTTTTGCATCTGCGGACGGCGCAGGTCCAGCACGCGGTGGGTCAGGCGGGTGGTTTCGGACAGGTTGTCGTCGTCCAGCTGGAACGGCACGGCAACGGAAGGGTTCAGCACTTCCAGCTGCGAGCAGACGACTTCGATCTTGCCCGACTTCAGGTTGGCGTTGACGGTGCCGGCCAGGCGGTCCTTGACCACGCCGGTCACGCGCAGGCAGAACTCGTTGCGGACGTGTTCGGCGGCCTTGAAGACTTCGGCCTGTTCCGGATTGCAAACGATCTGCACCAGGCCTTCGCGGTCGCGCAGGTCGATGAAGATCACGCCGCCGTGGTCGCGGCGACGATGTACCCAGCCGCACAGGCTGACGGTTTGGCCAAGCAGCGCTTCAGTGGTGAGGCCGCAGTAGTGAGTACGCATTGAGGACATGTTATTTCTCGGTTCAGGTTAGATTGCTCGTGAATTCGGTGTGTTGCTGATGCTGCGTTATTTGCTGACGACTTGGATGGCTTGGGGCACGCTTTCCGGCGCCACCACACCCATCGAGACGATGTACTTCAGGGCGGCGTCGACCGACATGTCGAGTTCGACCACATCCTTGCGCGCCAGCATCAGGAAAAAGCCCGACGTCGGATTCGGCGTGGTCGGCACGTAGACGCTGACATAGTCGCCCACCAGATGGTTCTTGACGTCGCCGCCGGGCGTACCGGTGAGGAAGGCGATGGTGTACGAGTTCTGGTGCGGATACGGGATCAGCACCGCCTTGCGGAAGGCGTTGCCCGACGACGAGAACAAGGTGTCCGACACTTGCTTGACGCTCGAATAGAGCGAGTTCACCAGCGGAATGCGCTTGAGCAGCTTTTCCCACATGCGCACCACGTAGTTGCCGACCAGGTTGTTGGTCAGCAGGCCGGTCAGGAACACGATCACGATCGTCAGCAGCGTGCCCAGGCCGGGGATGTCGAAGCCGATCAGCGTATGCGGCTGCCAGCGCTCCGGCACGAACAGCAGCGACTGGTCCATCGTGTTGATGACCAGGCTCAGCACCCAGGCGGTAATCGCCAGCGGCACCAGGATCAGCAGGCCGGTAATGAAATATTTACGCATCGAAGACTCTTATATGGGTGCTCATGTGGGTGGAATGACGGGCGGCAGCGGCCGGACCGCTGCCGTCGTTCAGGCCGTTCCCGTGCCGCTCGCCGGCTTGGCGGGCGCGCTCGCAGGCGCGTCCGCCTTGGGGGCGTCGGCCTTGGCCGCACCGTCCACCGGACCGGTGGACACGCCCGTCGCCGGCGGCGTGCCGCCACGGAAATCGGTCGCGTACCAGCCGGTACCCTTCAGCTGGAAACCAGCTGCGGTCAATTGTTTCTTAAACGACTCCTTGCCGCACGACAGGCAAACAGTCAGCTGCGGGTCGGAAATCTTCTGCAAGACATCCTTGGCAAAACCACATGCCTCGCAGCGGTAAGCGTAGATCGGCATCTATTACTCCGCAAAAATCATCAAAACCCTGAATTATAAAGCTTTTTACACCGCCCTAGCCTGTTTCCTGCGGTCAAGTCCGTCGGCGCCAGATCATCCAGCGCTCCTTGCCTTCGAATACCGGGATGGAATCGCTGACCGGGTCGTCGGCGATGCAGTCGAAATCTTGCCGCAGCAATGCATCCAGTTGCTCGCGGGCGATGCCGAAAGGCGGCCCCTTGAGCGCGTCATCGAAGAAGAAGTAGCCGGCCAGCAGCGCTCCGGCGGGCAACAACTCGGCCCAGCGCGTCGCCACCCTGGGCCACATCGCGCGCGGCATGGCGCACAGGAAGGCGCGCTCATATATCAGCTGCAACGGCTTTGCCGGCTGCCACGCAAAGAAATCCGCTTCGACCACGCGATTCGCATGCTCGCCAACAGCAAGCTTACCTGCCCGCACCGCCTGCGGCGAAAAATCGATCGCCGTCGCGTCCCACCCCGCCCCCGCCAGAAACGCCAGCTCGTAGGCCGAGCCGCAGCCGGGTATCAAGGTAGCCATTGGCGCGTTGGCGGCGACAAAGTCGCGCAGCGCCAGCGGCACCCCGCCGCGATCCCATGGCGTGAAGTTGCGCGCGAAGCGTTCATCCCAGAACGCCGGCGACATCGGATCGCGCTGCTGGAACTCGGCCATGGTCAGAGCAGATGGTGCCAGCGCAGATAAAGCTGGAAGCCGGCAACGCCCAGCCCGAACGCGCCGCCAACATAAATCACCAGGCTGAGCAGGCGGTTGGTGCGCTGCTGTTCGTGGATCAGCACTTTGATCAGCTCGCCGTTGTCGGCCGGCCTCTCGCCCTGCTGCTCCAGCGCCCGGTGCACCAGGCGCGGCAACTGCGGCAATATCTGCGTGTAGCGCGGCGCCTCGGCCTTCAAACGCTGCAACAAGCCCTGCCAGCCGACCTGCTCGGCCATCCAGTTTTCCAGATATGGCTTGGCGGTCTTCCACAGGTCGAGGTCGGGGTCGAGCTGGCGACCCAGGCCTTCGATGTTGAGCAGCGTCTTTTGCAGCAGCACCAGTTGCGGTTGCACTTCGACATTGAAGCGGCGCGAGGTCTGGAACAGCCGCAGCAGGATCTGGCCGAAGGAAATATCCTTCAGCGGGCGGTCGAAGATCGGTTCGCAGCAGGCGCGCACGGCCGATTCGAGTTCGTCGACGCGGGTTTCCTTCGGCGCCCAGCCCGATTCGATGTGGGCTTCGGCCACGCGCTTGTAGTCGCGGCGGAAGAAGGCCAGGAAATTCTGCGACAGGTAATCCTTGTCGTAGTCGTTGAGCGTGCCGACGATGCCGAAGTCGAGCGCGATGTAGCGGCCCAGGGTTTCAGGCTCGATCGACACCAGGATGTTCCCCGGATGCATATCGGCGTGGAAAAAGCCGTCGCGGAACACTTGCGTGAAGAAAATCTCGACGCCGTCGCTGGAGAGTTTTTTCAGGTCCACGCCGGCCCCTTCCAGCTTGTCGATCTGCGACACCGGCAAGCCGTGCATGCGCTCCATGACGATCACGCTGTTGGAACAATAGTCCCAGTACATTTCCGGCACCATCAGCAGCTTGGAGTCGGCGAAATTGCGCCGCAGCTGGCTGGCGTTGGCCGCCTCGCGCATCAGGTCCAGCTCGTCGTGCAGGTATTTGTCGAACTCGGCGACGACTTCCTTCGGCTTCAGCCGCTTGCTGTCGGCCCACACGCGGCCGACCCACTCGGCGGCGATGTGCATCAGCGCGACGTCCTCGTCGATGGATTTCTTCATGCCCGGACGCAGCACCTTGACCGCGACCTGCTTGCCGTCCTTCAAGGTGGCAAAGTGCACCTGCGCGATCGACGCCGACGCCACCGGGGTGCGCTCGAACGAGGCGAACAGCTGGTCCGGATGGGCGCCCAGCGATTTGCGGATCTGCGCGATGGCCAGGTCGGAGTCGAACGGCGGCACCCGGTCCTGCAGGCGCGACAGCTCGATCACCAGATCGGCCGGTATCAGGTCGCTGCGGGTCGACAGCACCTGGCCGAACTTGACGAAGATCGGCCCCAGGTCCTCCAGCGCCATGCGCAGGCGCACGCCGCGCGGCGCGGAGATATCGCGCCAGAAGATGATGGTATCGATGAGTTTGGCGGTGCGCGGCACTTTGAGGCCGGAGATGGCGATTTCGTCGAGACCGTAACGAATGGCGACCCGCAGGATTTTCAGCAGGCGTAAAAATTTCAAAATCATTGGGTTCCCAGTTTCTGTTCCAGTTTGGCCAGGCGCTTGGCGGCCCGTTCCACGTCATCGCGCAGGCGCACCACGTCGGCCGAGAATTCCTCGACCGCCTGTGGGCGTATCAGCACCTGTTTTTCATCGAGCAGGAACTCGGCGACGTTTTCGGCCAGCTTCTGGTGGCCCGTCTTGACTGCCTCGAACGCGGCCTTGGCGCCCGAGACCATGCGCACAGCCGCCACCGGGCCGACCACTTTTTCCAGGTCGGACTCCACTTCCCAGCGCAGCGACGTGCTCAGGCTGGAGATGGCGTTGGCGAAATCGGCGTCGCCCTCGATGCGCACGTAGGAAAACGCGCGCTCGCGGTTTTGCGCGATCAGCGGCAAGTCCGACAACTTGACCCTGATGGTAACCCGGGCCGGTTCGTCCGCCGGTGCGGCCTCGAACATACCGTCGGCCGTCACGCGCAGGCGCAGCGCGACGGTGCCGGCATCGATGCAGGCCACTTTGCCGGCGTGACGGCGCAACTGCTCGCGCGCCCACGGCTCCTGCGCCAGCAAATGGTTGACGGCCGCGCTGGCAGGCGCTGCGGCCGATAACAGGGCGGATAAGTGGCTGAAATTCAGTGGGGTCATCGGTAGGTCGTCGCTCAACAAGTTCTTTACGCCAGAAAAACAAAACCGCCCGGAAAGCGGGCGGTCTTGATCTTACCAGTTCGCCGGGATTTCCCGGTGATTAGGCCAACTGTTGAATACCAGCAAGCAACCAGCCCGAGGCGCCGGAGACCGGCTTGGTCAGGTTCCACACCTCGTTGAACGGCTCGGCCAGCGCGTCCGGCGCCGGCTTGATCATGCCGGTGAACTTGACGCTGGCCAGGTATTCGGTTTCGCTGGTCTCGATGCCCAGCAGCTCGGCGTCGATGCTGACGACGTCGGTGTAATCCTTTTGCGCGCCGCGCTCGTTGATTTGCATTTTCATTTCAGCAAACACTTCAGGCGTCGTGAACTCGCGGATATCGGCGGTGTCGCCCTTGTCCCAGGCCGCTTGCAGGCGGATGAAGTTACTCTTGGCAACGCGCAGGAACGACACGGCGTCGAAATCGCCCGGCACGCCCCACGGGGTGTGCGGCACCGGCGCGGCTTGCACCGGCTGGTATTGCTGTTCCGGCAGGCGCGAACCGATTTCCGGCGTGCCGCCGCTCGCCGGCGCGGTATAGGCGTTCGCGTTGTTATACGCATTGCTGTTGCCGTTGAAGTTGCCGCCGAAATTGCCACCTGCCGGGGCCACGGTCGGCTGCGACTTGCGGCGGAACATGCGGAAGATGAAGTACGCGGCGCCGGCCAGCAACGCCAGCATCAGCATCGTGCTCAGGATGCCGGCCATCGCGCCGCCGATACCCAAGTGCGAGAACAAGGCGCCCAGGCCCAGCCCCAGCAGCGCGCCGCCGAGGATACCTTTCCACATGCTTGGGCGCTTGGCCGGCATGGCGTTCGGTGCGTTTTGTGCGTTTGGTGCCGGCGCAGGAGCGGCCTGGCGCGGTGCCGGGGTCGGCGCGGCGGCCGGCGGCATGCGGTTGACGTTTTGCGACTGGCGGCCGATCGAACGGTTGCCGCCGGCGGGACGCGCGGTCGCCTCGGCCAGCATCGTGAAGGCGGACAGCGCGACAACCGCGCTGATCATCAGTTTTTTCATGTTCATGGTCATTCCTACAGTATTTACAGTTTGATACCGGTGTGTAAAGCGGCCACACCTGCCGTCAAGTTGTAATACGTTACCCGTTCCAGACCCGCCTCTTCCATCATGGTCTTGAGCGTGTCCTGGTCCGGGTGCATGCGGATCGACTCGGCCAGATAGCGATAGCTTTCAGCGTCGCCGGCAATCTTCTGGCCCATCCAAGGCAGCACCTTGAAGGAATAAATATCGTAAGGCTTCTGCAACGGCGTTGCTACTTTCGAGAACTCCAGCACCAGCAACTTGCCGCCGGGCTTCAATACGCGGCGCATTTCCGCCAGCGCCTGATCCTTGTGGGTCATATTGCGCAGCCCGAAAGCGACGCTGACGCGGTCGAAATAGTTGTCCGGGAAGGGCAATTTCTCCGCGTCACACAATAAGGTGGGGGTCAACAGGCCGCGATTCAAGAGGCGGTCGCGGCCGACGCGCAACATCGACTCGTTGATGTCGGTCAGCCAGACTTCGCCGGTCGGGCCGGCCTGCTTGGCGAACACCTTGGCCAGGTCGCCCGTGCCGCCGGCGATGTCGAGGCACTTGAAACCGGGGCGCACGGCCGCGTTGGCGATGGTGAACGTCTTCCACAGACGGTGCAGGCCACCCGACATGACGTCGTTCATGATGTCGTACTTGGCGGCGACGGAGTGGAAAACCTTGGCAACTTCGCGGACTTTGTCGTCTTCCGCGACGGTTTTGTAACCGAAATGAGTGGTATTTGTCATGGTGGCAGGCCTGTTAGTTTGCCTGCATTATACAAGCGCACGGGGTTTTTTCCCTTCCGCGCGCCCTTGGACGCCTATCGGGCCGATTGTGGGGGCAGATGGCGCCGCTCGAGCCCTAACGCGGCGCGCTTGCGGAAGCCCTTCCACAGGCCAGGATCGGGCTTGATGGTGCCGTCGGCGGCCAGCGGCGGTAGCTCTAGATAAGGCTGCAACGGCTGCGCCTTGAGGTGGATGCCCAAGAAGGCCGTGACGAAATGCTGATTGATGTTGTTGATGCGGCGGCTGTCCCACACCGGCTCGGCATAGGACTGGAAATCGTCGAAACTGGACCACATCGCCGGCGACGGCGGGTTTGGCGCCGAGTTGTGGCGAGCGCCCTGGTAGGTTAGCAGGTAGCGGTCCGCATTGACGGCGCCCTCGAAGATGCGCACCACGCCATCCTTGTAGCCGGCCACGTCGTCCTGGTCGCCTGTGATGAACAAGGTTGGCGTGCGCACGCCGGCCAGCCCTTCGGCATCCCATACCTTGTGCGCGCCGCCCCAGGGCGCGAACGCCACCACCGCCTTGATGCGGGCGTCGCGGTGCGATGCGTAGTCCGCGTTGCCGTGTTGGTTCACGGCCAGCTTGCCGCCGGGGACAAACGCGGCGGCGGCGGCACTCACGCCCGCGCCCACCGTGTTCAGCGCGCCATACGCGCCCATCGAATAGCCGATCAGCGCGGTGTTGCCGGCATCGACCACGCCGGCGAGGAAGTTGCCGCTGCCCGGCTTGGCCCAAGCCGCCACGCTGTCGAGCACAAACAGGTCGTCCAGGCGGCGGTTCAGCAGGGTGCTGGCGAAACCGGCCTTGTCGGCGCGGGTGGATTCGGGATGGTCGATCGCCACCACGACGTAGCCCTTCGACGCCAGGTTCTCGGTCAGGTAGCTCATTTGCAGGCGCGAACCGGGATAGCCGTGCGAGACGATCACCAGCGGATAGCGTCCGGCGACCGGCGCCACGTCGCGCGCCGCGCGGCCGTTGAACTGGAATGGCGTGTTGGGCCGGGCGGGATCGTTCGGGCCGGAGCCCAACACATCGTTATAAACCGTATGTTCCTTTTGTCCGGGCGCCAGGGTGGCGGGATACCAGACTTCCAGCGTGAGCTTGCGGGTGTAGCGGGGGTTTTGATTCGCTTCGCTGTACCGCAGCACATCCGATTGGTCCGCGTGCCCGGCGACCAGCGTGCGCACGCCGACCGGCAAGGAGCCGCGCGCGGCCAGTTCAGGCGCGTCGGGACGGAAGTCGCCGAAGTATTCTTGTGCGTGCAATGGCGCGATCCACGCCGACACGGCCAACGCCGCGATCACAATCCTGCTAGCTACCTTCATCTCACATCCTATTCTAAACATAGCTTAACCACGGAGACACGTAGGGCGGATTAGCGAAGCGTAATCCGCCAATGCGTGCGTTTCGACGGCGGACGCATTGGCGGATTACGGCGTTTCGCTTAATCCGCCCTACGTGTTACCCGAATTATTTGAGGCATCGAGCCCCAAATGCTCCCGCAACGTCGTGCCACGGTACTCGGTGCGGAACAAACCGCGCAGCTGCAATTCCGGCACCACCAGCGACAGAAAATCGTCCAACCCTCCCGGCAGCGCCGGCGCCATGAAATTGAAACCGTCCGCTGCCTCCTGCTCGAACCACGCCTGCATCTGATCGGCCACCGCCTGCGCCGTGCCGACGACGGTGAAGTGTCCGCGCCCGCCGGCGATGCGATCGTACAGCTGGCGTATCGTCAAATTCTCGCCCTGCGCCAGATCGGTCAGCAACTGCTGGCGGCTGCGCTGCCCGTCCTGCGTCTGCGGCAGATCCGGCAGCGGCCCGTCCAGCGGATAGCCCGACAAATCGAAGTTGCCGATCATGCGTCCCAGCAGCGCCAGACCGGCCTTGGGCTCGATCAAACGCTGCAACTGACCGAACTTGTCGTCCGCCTCGCCCTGCGAACGCCCCACCACGGCGAACAAGCCGGGCATCACCTTCAACGACTCCGGCCTGCGGCCGTGCCCCGCCACGCGGCGCTTCATGTCGCGGTAAAAATCCTGCGCCTTCGCCAGCGAGGGCTGCGCCGTGAACACCACCTCCGCCGTGGCGGCGGCCAGATCGCGCCCCGCCTCGGAACCGCCGGCCTGCACCACCACCGGCCGCCCCTGCGGGCTGCGCGACACGTTCAGCGGTCCGGCGACAGCGAAATGCGGGCCGCGATGATCCAGCTTGCGCAGCTTGGCGGGATCGATCAGCCGGCCGCCATCCTTGTCGTTAATAAGCGCCCCATCTTCCCAACTATCCCACAATCCCGTGACAACCTGATGAAATTCTCGCGCGCGCTCATAACGCGCCGCGTGCGCCACGTGCTGGTCGCGGCCAAAATTGGCCGCCTCCGCCGCGTTGTCGGACGTGACCAGGTTCCACCCCGCCCTGCCTTCCGATATCTGATCGAGCGACGCGAACTGGCGCGCCACCGTGTAAGGCTCGTTGTAGGTGGTGGTGGCGGTGCCGATCAAACCGATCTTTTCGGTCGATGCGGCCAGCGCCGACAATAAGGTCAACGGCTCCAGCGCCGGTACGCCGCCGGTCAGCGCCAGGCTGTCGGCGAAGAACACCGCGTCAAGGCAGGCCCGCTCCGCGCTTTGCACCTGCTGCCGGAATACCTTGAACGGATTCGACTCCAGGTCCGTTTGCGGATGGCGCCACGCGGCCACGTGGTGCCCGTGCCGCATCATGAAGGCGGCGATGCTCAATTGACGCGTCATCAGAACTCCTTGCGCGCGGTGATGCCGAAGTAACGCTCGTCGTCCCTTGGCACGGCGCGCGTGACGTAGCCGGTCGAAGTGACCAGATTGGTGGCGTAGGATTTGTTGGCCAGGTTTTTACCCACCAGCGCGACGCGCCAGCCGCCCGGCGTCGACGACAACGCGATGCCGGCGTTGATGACGCCATACGCGCCCTGGATCGCATCCGGCGACTGGAACAGGTCGAACTGCGTCTTGGCCTGATACGTATAGTCTGCCGAGAAGTCGACGATCAAGCCGTTTTGCAGCGGCAGCGCGTAGTTGGCGCGGTTGAAGGACTTCCACTTCGGCGAAAACGGCAACGGCTGGCCATTCAGGTTGCACGACGCCGTGGCGGCCGGCGGGCAGTTGAAGCTGTCTATACGCGCATCGGTGTAGGCCAGCGAGGCGGTCAACGTTAGCTGGCGGGTTGGCCGCGCATTGATATCCAGCTCGACGCCCTTGGTCGAGACGTCGCCCGCGTTGATGAGGCGCGTGATCACGGTGCCGGCGACGGTATCGAAGAAGTTGGCTTGATAGTTGGAGTACTTGGTGTTGAAGACTGCCACATTGGCGGTCAGGCGGCGATCAAAGGCGCTCGCCTTCAGTCCCAGTTCGAACGAATCGGACGTTTCAGGCTTCAGCGCCAAAGTGTCGCGGCCAAGCATGTTGAAGAAGACGTTATAGGCCGGCCCCTTGTAGCCGCGCGAGTAGGTCGCGTAGGCGTTCACGTCGCGCGACAGCTGGTACTGCAGGCCCAAACGCCCGGAGTAGCCGTCATCGCTGGTCGAACCGATGTTGCTCACGCCGGGCTGAACGCCGGGGAAAGCCGCCGTCGATGTCGAACTGCGGACATGGTCGTAGGAGAGTTCGTCCTTGGTCCAGCGCGCGCCGGCGATGGCGCGCCACTCGGGCGTCAGATTGAGCGTGCTCTCGCCGAACAGCGAGTAACTGTCGTTCTTGACGCCATAGTCGGCGCGGCCGGCGTTCGACGCAGTGGTGATGGCGACGATGCGCTGGTACATTTCGCGGTCCTTGCCATCCAAGTAGAACGCGCCGACGACGTATTCGAGAAACTGATCCTTCGGCGATGCCAGCCGCAGCTCCTGAGACACCTGGCGGAAATCGACGGTGCCGATATCGCGCGTCGCAGGATAAGCGGCCGAGATGCGCGCCACCTCCGCCGCGTTGCCGACGGCCGAGGTGCTGGTGTACTGCTGATTGTCCCAGTCACGCACGGCGGTGATCGAGGTCAGTGTGTAGCCGCCGTTGTGCCAGTCGACCTGCGCCGACAAGCCTTTGTTGGTATCGCGGATATCGCTTGGGATATCGGTGTTGATACTGCGGTTTTCGGTGGACGCGACCACCGGCGCGATCGCCTGCGAGAACGGCGCGCTGGTGGATTTGTAGGCGGTGAAGGAAGGTGACGCGTTCGAACGCAGATAGTCGGCGATCAGACTCACATCCAGATCCTTGTTCGGCGTGATGTCGACGCGGGCGCGCACGCCCTTGCGGTCGTAGCCATTCACCTTGCCGCCGCCGGCATGCACGTTATCGACGTTGCCGTCGTAGTCCGCATACAGCGCGGTGACGGCGGCGCTGACCACGCCTGGCTGGATCGTGCCGGACAGGCCGGCGCGCACGCGCTTCTCGTTGCCCTCGTACCAGGAAGCGTCGACAAAGCCGCTGGTTTGTTCCGATGGTTTGCGGCCGATCACATTCAGCACGCCGGACGACGCGTTTTTGCCGAACAAGGTTCCCTGCGGACCGCGCAGGATTTCAATATGCTCGATGTCCAGCAAATCCAGCGTCGCTTGGCCCGGGCGCGCATACACCACGCCGTCGATCACCGTCGACACAGTCGGTTCCACGCCGGGGGAAGTCGAGATGGTACCGATACCGCGCACAAAGATCGTCGAATCCTTGTTGCCGCCCTGCTGGCGGAACGTTACGCTCGGCACTTCCTGGACGATCGTGTCGATGCTGGTGCGGTTGGCCTGTGCCAGGTCGTCACCGTTCAACACCGACACAGCCACCGGAACCGATTGCAGCGAGGCGTTGCGGCGCGTCGCGCTGACCGTCACGCTGGGAACGGCGGCGCTGTCGGCGCGATCCAGAATGGGTGCGCTGGCCGCGTCCAAGGCATCAGCCGCATCCAACCCGCCCGCCCACGCCGAGCTGACAAGCAAAGCGCCCAACGTCAGCGCACCGATATTTTTACTGTTGTTCTTCATTGCCGATCCCTTGATTTGAAAGCGCCCTTTGCGCCATATGCGGAAAATCCACTTTCATCATCGAAGAACCAACTTAGTTCCCCGCCTGACGTTTGCTAGACTTTGAATGGTACCGATACCCTTTTTTTAGTGTCGGTGCGGGCCGATTTGAAGTCAAAGAATTAAAAAACTCATCGATATGTCTTTTTTAAATATGCGCGAACCAAGCAAATGAGCGATCCGGAAATCACACGCAAGCGCCGTGGCTCCGGCCGCGCGACCATCCACGACGTGGCACGGCTGGCGGAAGTCGGCTCGATCACGGTGTCGCGCTACTTCACGGAGCCGGGGCGGGTAGCGGCCACGCGCAGCGCGCGCATCGCCGCCGCCGTCAAGCAGTTGGGCTATGTGCCGAACCTGATGGCGGGCAGTCTGGCGTCGTCGCACAGCCGCATCATCGGCATGGTGATCCCGAATATCTCCGGCCCGATCTTCGCCAGCACGATCCAGAGTTTCAGCGACACGTTAAGCCGACACGGTTATCAACTGCTGCTGGCGTCAAGTTACTTCTCGGCCAAGCAGGAGGAGAACGCGGTGCGCGCCTTCCTCGGCTGGAAGCCGGCGGCGCTGGTGGTGACAGGGCGGTTCCACAACCGCGCAACGGAAAAGCTGCTATCGGAGGCAGGGATCCCGGTGGTCGAAACATGGGACTACGAACCGCGCCGCAAGCCGATCCAAGTCGGCTACTCCAATCACGCGGTTGGGGAGCAGGCGGCGCGCTATCTGTACGCCACAGGCTACCGCCGCATCGCCTTCGTGCAAAACAGCCTGGCGGGCGACCTCAGTGCCGTGGACCGCAGCGACGGCTACGCGGCCGTGATGCACGAGCATGGGCTGCAACCGAACATCTACGTACCGACGGCCGAGGCGCCGTTCGACGCCGGGAAACAGGCCATTGAGGCGCTGGCGCTCAAGCCTGCAAAGCGCAGCGGCCGGAATGCTGAAGCGATCATCTTCGCCAACGACAATCTGGCGGCGGGCGCCTTGCTGGCGGGCCAGCGCGCCGGGCTGGAGATACCCAAACAGTGCGCCATCGTCGGCTTCGGCGACTATCCGTTCTCGCCGCTGCTGCTTCCCAGCTTGACCACCATACGGCCGCCGGGACGCGAGATCGGCGAGATCGCCGCGCTGCGCATCCTCGAACAATTGGGCGTGCTGCCGGCGTCCGGCCAGGACACGCGCCTCAACCTGCTGGCCTGCGAACTTATCGAGCGCGAAAGCGCATAAAGGAAAACCATGAAGAACATCGCCGCCGGCTTGCTGCTGGCCCTTCCCCTGCTGGCGCACAGCGCGCAGGCCATCACCATCGGCTTCCAGAAAAGCAGCGGCTTGCTGGGCATCTTGAAGAATCAGGGCACGCTGGAGAAGGCCTTCGCCGGCCAGCAGATCAAGTGGATCGAATTCCCGGCCGGTCCGCAGATGCTGGAGGCGCTCAACGCCGGCAGCATCGATTTCGGCAGCACGGGGGCGCCGCCGCCGGTGTTCGGGCAGGCGGCCGGCATCGACCTGCTGTACGTCGCGGCCGAGCCGGCGCCGGTCAACAGCGAGGCGATCTTCGTGCCAAAAGAATCGACGGCGCGCACGGTGGCGGATTTGAAGGGCAAGAAGGTGGCGTTCCAGAAGGGATCGGGGTCGCACTTCCTGCTGGCGTCGGCGTTGCAGAAGGCGGGCTTGAAGCTCAGCGACATCAAGCCGGTGTACCTGTCGCCATCGGATGCGCGGGCGGCGTTTGTCAGCGGCGGCATCGATGCGTGGGTGGTGTGGGACCCGTACTTCGCGTCGGCGCAGAAGTCTTATCAGGTGCGGGTGCTGAGCGACTATACGGGCCTGCCGCAGGCGAACGGATTCTATCTGGCGTCGCGCAAGTTCGCGACACAGTCGCCGAAGATGTTGTCGGCGCTATTGGAACAGGTGGCGCTGACCGGCCAGTGGGCCAACGGGCACACGAAGGAAGTGAGCGCGATGCTGGCGCCGCAAATGGGACTGCCAGCGGATATCGTGGCGACCTGGCAGCGCCGCACGCTTTATGGCGCGGTGCCGGTCAGCGCCGCCATCGCCGCCAATCAGCAGCGCGTGGCGGACGTGTTCTATCAGCAGAAATTGATACCGAAGCCGATCAATGTGGCAGGAAGCGTCTGGCCGTGGCAACCGACCGGCGGCAGGTAAAGTCTAACGGAGACACGTAGGGCGGATTAGGCGGAACGCCGTAATCCGCCATCTTTGAGCCGCCGGCGGAGCATGCATGGCGGATTACGCTTCGCTAATCCGCCCTACGTATCTCGCCGTGACGCTAGTGTTTGTGGCCGCAGGATGGACCATGCACGTGCGGCGCCGGCGCCGGGGTGTTGGCGGGATCGCGGCCGCTGTCGCCCTCAAGTCCGGAAGCATGCAGGCGGTCCATATAATCCTGCCACAGCTTGTCCTTCTCGTTACCGAGCTTGTACAGGTAATCCCACGTGAACAATCCTGTATTGTGTCCGTCGGTAAAGGTCGGCTGCACCGCGTAGTTGCCGACCGGGTCCATCGCCGCGATGCCCACTTCGCGCTTGCCGACTTGCAGCACTTCCTGGCCGGGGCCGTGGCCCATGACCTCGGCCGACGGCGAATACACGCGCATCAGCTCGAACGGAATCGTGAACGAGGCGCCGTCGTCGAAGGCGATGTCGAGCACCTTGGACTTGTTGTGGACGGTGATGGCGGTTGGATTCTTGGTGCTCATAGGTGGACTTTCAATCAGGCGTTTAAACGTTCGACAATCGCGGCGTGCAGCGCCGGCACCAGCGCGCGGCGCGCGGCCAGCACTTCCGGCGCGCCGGACCGCACGGCCGTGGCAAAGCTCGCGTTGGGAAAATGCGCATCGTCCAGATAGCGCGGGATCACATGCCAGTGCACGTGCGGCGTCATGTTGCCGAAGCTGGCGAGGTTGATCTTCTCCGGCGCCATCACGGCGCGCTGCGCCGACTCCACCGCGAACACGACCTCCATCACATGGCCGCGCCCGGCCGCATCCAGATCCGTCATTTCCTTGACGTGGGCGTTCCACACCACGCGCGTGAAGCCCGGATACTCGCCATCCTCGACGGCGATCACCGACAGCTGATCGTCGCTCCAGATGACGACGCCCTCGGCGGGCGCCGCCAATAGCCGGCAGAGATCACAGGCCGCCGTCACACCAGCACCCGTTCGATACCACCGTCGTTGGCGCGCTTGACGTAATCGGCCATCCAGTTCTCGCCCAGCAGGTGCTTGGCGATCTCGACGACGATGTAGTCGGCCGTGGTGCCGGCGTCCTCGCCGTAGCGCGACACGCCGCCCAGGCAGGCCGGGCAGCTGGTCAGGATCTTGACCTCACCCTCGAAGCCGTCCGCGCGCAGCTTGTCGGCGCCTTTGATGACTTCCTCTTCCTTGCGGAAGCGCACCTGCGTCGAGATGTCCGGACGCGCGATCATCAACGTGCCCGAGTCGCCGCAGCAACGGTCGTTCTTCTCGATCTTGACGTTGTCGTGGGTGGCGATCAGGCCGTTGACGGTCTTGGTCGCCTCCTGCAACTTCATCGGCGTGTGGCACGGCTCGTGATACATATAGCGCGTGCCGGTCACGCCTTCCAGGCGCACCTGCTTCTCAAGCAAATACTCGTGGATGTCCATGATGCGGCAGCCCGGGAAAATCTTGTCGAACTCGTAGGTCGCCAGCTGGTCGTAGCAGGTGCCGCACGACACCAGCACCGTCTTGATGTCCAGATAATTGAGCGTGTTGGCCATGCGATGGAACAGCACGCGGTTATCGGTCATCATCTTCTCGGCCTTGTCGTACTCGCCCGAGCCGCGCTGCGGATAACCGCAGCACAGGTAACCCGGCGGCAGCACGGTTTGCACGCCCACTTCCCACAGCATCGCCTGGGTCGCCAGGCCCACCTGCGAGAACAGCCGCTCCGAGCCGCAACCCGGGAAGTAGAACACCGCCTCGGTATCGGCCGTGGTCTTCTTCGGATTGCGGATGATCGGGATGACTTTGTCGTCCTCGATGTCGAGCAGTGCGCGCGCGGTCTTCTTCGGCAGGCCGCCCGGCATTTTCTTATTGATGAAGTGAATCACCTGCTCGCGCACCGGCGGCTTGCCGGTGGTCGGCGGCGGCGCCTTGGTCTGCTTCCTGGCGAATTTCTTCAGCAAGTCGTTCCCCAGGCGCTGCGCCTTGTAGCCGATCCCGACCATCGCCGCGCGGGTGGCGTTGATGGTGGCCGGATCGGTGGCGTTGAGGAAGAACATCGCCGCCGATTTGCCCGGATTGAACGATTTTTTGTCCATCTTGCGCAGCAGATTGCGCATGTTCATCGAGACGTCGCCGAAGTCGATGTTGACCGGGCATGGCGTTACGCATTTATGGCAGACGGTGCAGTGGTCGGCCACGTCCTCGAACTCTTCCCAGTGCTTGATCGAGATGCCGCGGCGGGTTTGCTCTTCGTACAGGAAGGCCTCGATCAGCGACGACGTCGCCAGGATCTTGTCGCGCGGCGAGTACAGCAGGTTGGCGCGCGGCACGTGGGTCGAGCACACGGGTTTGCACTTGCCGCAGCGCAGGCAGTCCTTGATGCTGTTGGCGATCTCGCCGATATCGCTTTGCTGCATGATCAGCGATTCGTGGCCCATCAAGCCGAACGACGGCGTATAGGCATTGGACAGGTCCGCCTCCATGCCAGGCAGGTTCAGCAGCTTACCTTTGTTGAAGCGCCCTTCCGGATCGACGCGCAGCTTGTAGTCGCGGAACGGGCCGATTTCTTCCTCGGTCAGGAACTCCAGCTTGGTGATGCCGATGCCGTGCTCGCCCGAAATGACGCCGTTGAGCGAACGGGCCAGCACCATGATGCGCGCGACGGCCGAATGCGCCAGTTGCAGCATCTCGTAGTGGTCGGAGTTGACCGGCAAGTTGGTGTGGACGTTGCCGTCGCCGGCGTGCATGTGCAGCGCCACGAACACGCGCCCGCGCAGCACGCGCTTGTGGATCGCGGTGGCCTCGTCGAGAATCAGCTTGTAGGCCGCGCCGCTGAAGATCTGGCGCAGCTGGGCGCGGATTTCCTGCTTCCACGTCACGCGGATAGTGCGGTCCTGGACGATGTCGAACAGGGTCGCGTCCGGCTGTGTTTTCAGGCGCTCGTCGAACACGGCCAGCAGGCGCTCCAGGCCCAGCGCGGCCAGCTCGCCGGTGACAGTGCTCAACGGCTTGTCGAGCTCGGCCAGCAGGAAGGTCCAGCGGTCGCGCACTTGCGCCAGCAAGGCCTCGGCCTGCTGCACGCGATCGCCCAGCATTTCCGCGTCGCCCACGCCGTCGTCGGCGTCGTCGCTCTTGCCGATCGGCAGATTGCCGGCGGCGAAGAAGTCGCGCAGCTCATCGACCAGCTGCAGCTTGTTCTTGATCGACAGCTCGATGTTGATGCGCTCGATGCCGTCGGTGTACTCGCCCATGCGGTTCAACGGGATCACGACGTCTTCGTTGATCTTGAAGGCGTTGGTGTGCTTGGCGATGGCGGCCGTGCGGGCGCGGTCGAGCCAGAACTTCTTGCGCGCCTCGGGGCTGACGGCGACAAAGCCCTCGCCCACGCGGGTATTGGCGATGCGCACCACTTCCGACGCGGCCATGGCCACGGCGTTCTCGTCGTCGCCGACGATGTCGCCGAACAGCGCCATCTTCGGCAGCACGCCGCGCTTCGACTTGGTGGCATAGCCGACCGCGCGCAGGTAGCGCTCGTCCAGATGCTCCAGGCCGGCCAGGCGCAGGGTGGCGAACTGCTCGCCCTTGGCCGGCAGGCCGTCGAGGTAATCCTTTATTTCAACGATGGACGGGATGGCGTCGCGTGCCTGGCCGAAGAACTCCAGGCAGACGGTGCGGGCGAACTTCGGCATCTTGTGCAAAATCCAGCGGCCGGACGTGATGAGGCCGTCCGTGCCCTCCTTCTGGATGCCCGGCAGGCCGGACAGGAACTTGTCGGTCACGTCCTTGCCCAGGCCTTCCTTGCGGAAGGTGCGGCCGGCGATCTCCAGGATTTCGGTCTTGAACGGCGCGCCCTTGGCTTCGCCGCGCGCGCTTGGATGGGTCCATTCCAGCTTGAAGCGGGCCAACGGCGTGTCGTGGATCTTCGACAGATTGTGGTCCAGGCGCGTCACTTCGAGCCAGTCGCCGTTCGGGTCGACCATGCGCCACGAGGCCAGGTTGTCGAGCGCGGTGCCCCACAGCACGGCCTTCTTGCCGCCGGCGTTCATGGCGATGTTGCCGCCGATGCAGGAGGCGTGTGCCGAGGTCGGGTCGACCGCGAACACGAAGCCGGCCTTCTCGGCCGCCTCGGACACCTTGTTGGTGATCACGCCGGCGCCGGTGTAGATGGTGGCGTATTCCTTGTCCAGGCCGGGCAGCACCTTCATCTCGACCGGGCCCATGTTGAGCAGCTTCTCGGTGTTGATGACGGCCGACATCGGCGTCAGCGGAATGGCGCCGCCGGTGTAGCCGGTGCCGCCGCCGCGCGGGATGATGGTCAGGCCCAGCTCGATACAGCCCTTGACCAGGCCGGCCATTTCCTCTTCGCTGTCGGGCGTGAGCACGACGAACGGATACTCGACGCGCCAGTCGGTGGCGTCGGTCACGTGCGAGATGCGCTTCATGCCGTCGAAGCAGATGTTGTGCTTGTCGGTGTAGCGGCCCAGCACCTTGTTGGTGCGCTTGCGCAGGTCGTAGACCTGCTTGAATTCCTCGCCGAAGTCGGCCACGGCCTTGCCGGCCGCGCGCAGCAGCTTGATGACATTGACGCTGCGCTGCTTGGACGCTTCCGATTCGCTGCCGTCGTCGTCGACGGTCAGGCGGCGCTTGTCGACCTCGGCCAAGCGGTGGTGCAGCGCGTTGATCAGCTCCTGGCGCCGCTTCGGATTGTCCAGCATGTCGTCCTGCAGGTACGGATTGCGGCGGACGGCCCAGATATCGCCGAGCACCTCGTACAGCATGCGGGCCGAGCGGCCGGTCTGGCGCGCGCCGCGCAAGGCATCGAGCAAGCTCCACGATTCCTCGCCCAGCAGCCGGATGACGATCTCGCGATCGGAAAACGACGTGTAGTTGTAAGGAATTTCGCGGAGACGCTGGGCCTCCGGTCCGTGGGGCGTTTCCGCCAGCAGAGCTTGGATTTGAGCAGGGGCATTCATTATGCGATTGGACTTGTAAACTGGAACCCGGGAGGGCCATTCTAGCGTATTGCGACGCACCATGTCGGAACAGCCTTAGACGGCGGGGACTCTCGCGCCGGCCATCCTGCGCTATTAATTTGCGGATGAGCCCGTTTACCGGCGTTAAAATTCAACTTTTCCGTCCAAAACTGAACGAAATTCCGAATCCTGCGCTTCCGGCAATACGATCAATTGCACCAGATTAGCCCAGCATTTGCCCGATCCGGTGCCAGACGCCGTCCGGCACATACAACAGCAGGGTGGTCATGGTCAGGTAGCGCAACAGTTTTCCGACCGCCATATATGCCAAGCTGGGCCAGAAAGGCAGCTTGAGCCAGCCGCCAAGCGTGCACAGCGGATCGCCGATGCCCGGCAGCCAGGCCAGCAGCATGGTCTTGGCGCCGTAGCGCTCCAGCCAATGGAACCAGCGGCTCTTGCGCTCCTTGGCGAAGGTGGTCTTGGCCTGGTAGCCGATCCAGTAATCGACGGCGCCGCCGAGGGTATTGCCGACGGTGGCGACGCCGATGGCGCTCCAGAACAGCTCCGGATTGGCCTTGATCACCGCAAACACCGCCGGTTCCGAGCCCAGCGGCACCAGAGTGGCGGAAACGAAACTGATGACGAAGACCGATGTCAGGCCCACTTCCGGCGCCGCGAGCACGTTGAGCAGCCAGGCGATTGCAGATTCGATCATCGGTTTCTTTAGCGGGACGAGAGGTGTCCATTATAATGATCAGCACACCGCACGATTGAACAGCCCGGTCCTTGCCCACAGGCACAGTACCCGCGCCCCTGCCCGACCCGGTCACCCGCCGGATAGTTAGCATCGAACAACTGCGGAACCCCGCGGGGTCAAGTCTGTCATTCGGACACGAGCTGTGCCGTAGCCGCAGTTACGACACAGCTCGTGTCCGAATGACAGACTTGACCCCGGGGTTCTGGCCCTCTGGAATCACTGTTTGCAGACTATGACTATCGACTATCTGAAGAAAATCCTGACCGCGCGCGTCTACGACGTCGCTGATGAAACCCCGCTGGAACTCGCGCCGACCTTGTCGCAGCGCTACGAGAACCGAATTTATTTCAAGCGCGAGGACATGCAGAGCGTGTTCAGCTTCAAGATTCGCGGCGCCTACAACAAGATGGCCCACCTGAGCGACGCCCAGCGCAAGCGCGGCGTCATTTGCGCCTCGGCAGGCAACCACGCCCAGGGCGTGGCGCTGTCGGCGGCCAAGCTGGGCTGCCGCGCGCTGATCGTCATGCCAACCACCACCCCGCAAGTGAAGATCGACGCCGTCAAGGCGCGCGGCGGTTCGGACGTGGAAGTGGTGCTGCACGGCGAGTCCTATACCGATGCTTACAACCACGCGCTGACCCTGGAGCAGGAACAGAAGCTGACCTTCGTCCATCCGTTCGACGATCCGGACGTCATCGCCGGCCAGGGCACCATCGGCATGGAGATCCTGCGCCAGCACTCCGGCCCGATCCACGCCATCTTCGTCGCCATCGGCGGCGGCGGCCTGATCGCCGGCGTGGCCTCGTACGTCAAGGCGATCCGCCCGGACATCAAAATCATCGGCGTGCAGACCATCGATTCGGATGCCATGGCACGCAGCATCAAGGCCGGCGAGCGCGTCACCCTGGCCGACGTCGGCCTGTTCTCCGACGGCACCGCCGTGCGCCTGGTCGGCGAAGAAACCTTCCGCATCGCGCGCGAGCTGGTCGACGACATCATCATCGTCGACACCGACGCCATCAGCGCTGCCATCAAGGACGTGTTCACCGATACCCGCAGCATCCTGGAGCCGGCCGGCGCGCTGGCCATCGCCGGTGCCAAGGCCTACATCGAGCGCGCGGCCATGACCAAGGACCCGATCAAGAACGAGACCTTGATCACCATCGCCTGCGGCGCCAACATGAATTTCGACCGCCTGCGCTTTGTTGCCGAGCGCGCCGAATTGGGCGAGGCGCGCGAGGCCGTGTTTGCCGTCACCCTGCCCGAGCAACGCGGCAGCTTCAAGCGCTTCTGCTCGCTGGTGGGCCCGCGCAATGTGACCGAGTTCAACTACCGCATCAGCGACAAGGACGAGGCGCATGTGTTTGTCGGCGTGCAGATCGCCGACCGTGGCGAGTCGGGCGCTCTGGCGCGCAAGTTCGAGGAGCACGATTTCAAGACCCTGGACCTGACCCACGACGAGCTGGCCAAGGCCCACATCCGCCACCTGGTCGGCGGCAAGAGCGGGCTGGCCAAGGACGAGCTGCTGTACCGCTTCGAGTTCCCGGAGCGCCCGGGCGCGCTGATGCGCTTCCTCGACAGCATGGCGCCGAACTGGAACATCTCGCTGTGCCATTACCGCAGCCAGGGCGGCGACGTCGGCCGCATCCTGATCGGCTTGCAGGTGCCGTCCGAGGAGATGGCCGCGTTCGCGCAGTTCCTGACCACGCTCGGCTACCGTTACTGGGACGAGAGCGCCAATCCGGTGTACAAGCTGTTCCTGGGTTGAACCCACCCCGCCTTGTGTGACGGACCACGCTCCGTCGCTTAGGGTCGTACCCGTCGGGTACGACCCCATCACGCCCTGCGGGTTGACGGCGCTAAAGCCACCGCAACGCTCCGCATCACCGATTAACTCCGCTTCCGCAATAGCGCGGCACCTATGAAAAAGATCGCCCGCAACATCTCGCCCATTCTGTTGTTTGTTCTACTGATCCCATGCCTGCGCGCGGCAGAATTACCGCTGTCGATCAATACAATCATTTTGGGCATGGGTTCGGCGATTGCCATCCTGTCCTCGTATTTCCTGTTCGGGAAGCGGGATCTTCGGTTTGCATGGTTTGGGTTAGGCTCCTCGCTGCTGCTGGCCGTGCTATCCACCTTTATCGTATTTCAGCTAAGGAACGGCGAGGCCTTCAAGCCCGAGCTGTCGCTATACCATCTCTCAGCCGTTGCGGCGGTCGCGCTGATGGCGGCCGTTGGAGAGGAGTTCATCTTCAGAGGCGTCATCCTCGGCCTGCTGACGAAATATTTCCGCAAATTCCCGTTGGTTGTCGTGCTGGCACTTCAGGCCGTGCTTTTTGCGGCGTCACACCCCTCCCAGAATTATGTTTTTCACTTCTCCGCCTTCGTGTTCGGACTATTTTCAGGCTGGGCAGTAGTGAAGACAAAATCCCTATGGTTTTCCACGGCATTCCACTTCGGATGGGATTTCGCCACCGTGTTTGCAACTGGCTATCACAGCCGCAATTTAGGGCATATCAAGGGCATGGTGCTGTACGAAAGCCAATACGCCTGGGCGAGTAATGTCATGCTCTTGCTGGCGACCCTGGTGGCCCTGTGGTGGTTCGAGAAATTCGTTCGATACTCCGAGCGGCGCGCGTTGGGGAAGCCCGCCCGGTCAAAGTACGCTACCATTTCACCTTTACCGATTCAAAGCCCGCCATGACCAACTCCGTCGACCTGTCCCCGCTGGGAAAAACTTCCGCCTACCGCACCGATTACGCGCCGGAGCTGCTGTTCCCCATCCCGCGCCAGGGCAAGCGCGACGAGCTGGGCCTGGCCGGCACCTTGCCCTTCTTCGGGGTCGATATCTGGAACGCCTATGAGATCTCCTGGCTCAACCAGCGCGGCAAGCCGCAGGTGGCGATCGCCCGCGTGACCTTCCCGGCCGATTCGCCCAACATCATCGAGTCGAAATCGTTCAAGCTCTACCTCAACTCGTTCAACCAGACGCGCCTGGAAAACGTGGTGGCGCTCAAATCGCTGCTGCAACAGGACCTGACCGAGGCGGCCGGCGCCAACGTCCACATCACCATCACCCAGCCGGAGGAATTCGGCATGATTTCGATGGGCGAACTCGACGGCCTGCTGCTGGACCGCCTCGACATCGAGGTCGATAACTACAGCCCGTCGCCGGAGATCCTCAAGGCCGCGCACGACGAAGAGCCGGTCGAGGAAAAGCTGGTGTCGCACCTGCTCAAGTCGAACTGCCTGGTCACCGGCCAGCCTGACTGGGCCAGCGTGCAAATCCATTACGCCGGCCCGCAAATCGACCAGGAAAGTTTATTGAAATACCTGATCGGTTTCCGCGAGCACAACGAATTCCACGAGCAATGCGTCGAACGCATCTTCGTCGACATCCTGCGCCAGTGCGCGCCGCAGCAACTGGCGGTGTACGCGCGCTACACCCGGCGCGGCGGCCTCGACATCAATCCGTGGCGCAGCAATTTCAGCACGGCACAGAAACCACCGAACCTGCGCGGCGCGCGTCAATAGCAAAAATCAGGCGTATGATGTGATCAACGATGCGACTTTCGTAAGAAATGGGCGCCTCGCTGGAAAAACGCGAAAAATCGGAAAAGCGGGCCGCTTTGCGGCGAAAAACCGGCGCTTTCGCGGTTTTTTACGCATAAATAGCAAATGCTTTCTGCGGTGCATTTTCAGTAGGACCGTTGGCGGCCCGGCGCGTTGGCTGCCTGATCATTAAGCAACGCCGGCGCGCGCGAATTCATGTTACATGGCGCACAAACAAGCCTATAATTCGGCGGCGGCACGCCTTGTGCGTCGTAACATTCTTATCGTCTTATGAATAACCTGAGCAAAATACTCTCACTCGAAAATGTCCTGCTTGACCTGGAGGTCTCCAGCAAGAAGCGCGCATTCGAGCAAGCTGGCCTGATCTTCGAAAACAATTGCGGGATCGCCCGCTCCACCGTCTCGGACAACCTGTTCGCGCGCGAGCGCCTCGGTTCCACCGGGTTGGGTCATGGCGTGGCCGTGCCGCACGGCCGCATCAAAGGCATGAAGAGCCTGAAATCGCCGCTGGCGGCGTTCGTCCGCCTGGCCGAGCCGATTCCGTTCGAGTCACCCGACGGCAAGCCGGTCAACCTGCTGTTCTTCCTGCTGATCCCGGACCACGTCACCCAGCAGCACCTGGAAATCCTGTCGGAAATCGCCGAGATGTTCTCCGACGACGCCTTCCGCACCGCGCTCTCGACCGACCCGGACCCGAAATCGGTGCACTCGCGCATCATCAACTGGATGCCTAGCCTGCAGGCCGCCGGCTGACAGGTCAGCGGGAAATAGCTTGCAAGCATGGGGAGCGGGACAATAGGTTAAACTACGGGGCAGGCCCACCTTAGTTCAACCTTGAGATAAAGACGCCCCATGCTGCAAACGCCGCTGACGATACAAAGGCTTTACGACGACAATCGCGAGAGTTTGCAGCTCGGCTGGTTCGCCGGCTTTCCCGGCGGCGAGCGCCTGATCTCCGGCGACGTCGCCTCCGCCGCCGACCAGGTCGGCCACCTGAACACCATCCACCCGGGCCGCATCCAGGTCTTCGGGCACCAGGAAATCAATTACTACCAGCGCTTGAAGGCGCTCACGCGCGCCCACGTCATCGGCGAGCTGATTGCTGGCGGCCCGCCGGCGCTGATCATCGCCCAGGGCCTGGAAACGCCGCCCGACATCCTCGCCATCTGCGACGAAAAAAACATCCCGTTGTTCTCCACTCCGTTACCTGCCGCACAGGTGATCGACTTCCTGCGCGTGTATCTTTCCAAGAAACTGGCGCAACGCATCATCATGCACGGCGTCTTCATGGACGTGCTGGGCGTGGGCGTGCTGATCACCGGCGACTCTGGCCTGGGCAAGAGCGAGCTGGGCCTTGAACTGATTTCGCGCTCGCACGGCCTGGTGGCCGACGACGCGGTGGAGTTTTCGCGCATTGCGCCGAACATGATCGAGGGGCGCTGCCCGGCCCTGCTGCAGAATCTGCTGGAAGTGCGCGGGCTGGGCCTGCTGGACATCAAGGCGATCTTCGGCGAGACCGCGGTGCGCCGCAAGATGCGCCTGAAGCTGATCGTGCATCTGGTGCGCCGTGGCGCGGCGGAGGAGGAAGTGGAGCGGCTGCCATTCCAGTTCCCGACCGAGGACGTGCTGGGACTGCCGATCCGCAAGGTCGTCATTCCCGTCGCGGCCGGCCGCAACATCGCGGTGCTGCTGGAGGCCGCCGTACGCAACACCATTCTGCAATTGCGCGGTATCGACACCTTACAAGAGTTCATGGAGCGTCAGCGACAAGCCATGAGCGGAGATTAAAACCATCATGCGTATCGTCCTCATCACAGGCATCTCCGGCTCCGGCAAATCGGTGGCCTTGAACGTGCTGGAAGACACCGGCCACTATTGCGTCGACAACCTGCCGCCGGCCTTGCTGTCGAACCTGGTCTCGACGTTGGCCGAGGAAGGCTTGCAGGCGTTGGCGGTTGCCGTCGACGCCCGCAGCGCCGAATCGCTGGCCTCGTTGCCGGCCGACGTCAAGCGCCTGCGCGAAGAGGGGCACGACGTCAAGGTCATGTTCCTGACCGCCAACACGCACTCGCTGGTGGCGCGCTTTTCGGAGACGCGCCGCAGCCATCCGCTGTCGCACGAGTTGCGTCCGGGCCAGAATCCTGCCGCGCGCCGCACCTTGATCGAATGCATCATGGAAGAGCGCGAGCGGCTGTCGGCCATCGAGCAGCTGGGCCATGTGGTCGATACGTCGGAGCTGAGCGCCAACAAGCTGCGCGCCTGGGTCAAGGACCTGGTCGCCAGCGAGGGGGCGCCGCTGACCTTGTTCTTCGAGTCGTTCGCCTTCAAGCTGGGGGTGCCGATGGATGCGGACTTCGTGTTCGATGTGCGCGCGCTGCCGAATCCCTACTATGATTTGACGCTGCGCCCGCTGACGGGCCGCGACGCGCCGGTGATCGATTTTCTCGACGCGCAACCGAGCGCGGTGGAAATGATGAACGATATCCGCGGCTTCGTCGAGAAGTGGCTGCCGTTCTTCAAGACCGATAACCGCAGTTATCTGACGGTGGCGCTGGGATGCACCGGCGGGCAGCACCGGTCGGTGTATATGGCGGAGAAACTGGCGGCGTATTTCCACCCGAATGAACGGGTGGTGTTGCGGCACCGCGAGCAGTAGCCTCCAGCTCACAGATGCCGCAGCGGGTGTGCGTGTTCCGGCCACACCGGCTCGAATAGCTGCCGCACCATTTCCTCGGTCACCTCTTCCAACGACGGCGGATTCCATTTCGGCGCGTTGTCCTTGTCGATGACCAGCGCGCGCACGCCTTCGATGACTTCGCCGCGGTCGAACACGCGCCGCACCAGCGCGCGCTCCATGCGCAGACAGCCGGTCATGTCCAGCGCCGCGCCACGTCGGATCAACTCATGCGTCGCGCGCATCATCAACGGCGACCGCCCGGCCATCGCGCGCACCGTTTCGAGCGCGAATGGCGTGGTGTCCGCCTCCAGCGACTTGACGATGGCCGGCACCGGGCCGGCGCCGAAGTGGCGGTCGATGTCGGCGCGGTTCGCCTCCAGCCTGGATACCCCGGCCGCGTCCTTGAACGACTCCGCAAAGGCCGCGATCGCCTCAACCAGCTCGGCGCCCGGCGTGGACTCCAGAATCGCGTCCAGCACCTCCAGTTCATCCGCAGGCACATAGTGATCCGCCAGGCCCGCGTACAGCGCATCGGCCGCCCCTATCGTGACGCCGGTGACGCCGAGGTAACGCCCCAGCCCGCCCGGCGCGCGCGACAGGAAATAGCTGCCGCCCACATCCGGGAACAGGCCGATGTTCACCTCCGGCATCGCCATCCGGGTGCGCTCGGTGACGATGCGCACCCGGCTGTCCGGCCCGGCCTGCGCGATGCCCATGCCCCCGCCCATGACCACGCCGTCCATCAGCGCGATGTACGGTTTCGGATAGCTGTGCACCAGGTGGTTGAGCGAATACTCCTCGGTGAAGAAATCCTCGATCAGCGCGCTGCCGGTTTGCGGCGTGGCGCGGCCGGCGTCGTGGAAGAAGCGGATGTCGCCGCCAGCGCAGAAGGCCTTTTCACTGCTGGAGCGGATGACCACGGCGGCGACGTCGGAATCGTCGCGCCACGCCAGCAACGCCGCCGTGATATCGCGCAGCATCGGCAGGGACAGCGAGTTCAACGCCTTGGGCCGGTCCAAGGTGATGAAGCCGGTGCCGTTGACGATAGCGGTGTGGACCAATTCGCTCATGATGTCGCAACCCGTGAAAAAAAATCTATTCTACCGTCGAAACGGGATAAATGATTTTCATCGAATCGAGAGGAAGTAAAACGCGGGACCGAAAAACGCGGACACAAAAAAGGGCGCCCTTGCGCCCTTTGTTGGATGGTGCCGGAGGCCGTTGTTATAGGGCGGCGGCAGCGGGTTCGTAGCTATCCGGGAGATGCTTGATCGCATCGTGGCCGTGCTGCTGAACTTTGGATTTGTATTTCATGACCTGCCGGTCAAGCTTGTCGACCAGGGTGTCGATCGCGGCGTACAGGTCTTGGGACAGGCTTTCCACGTACACGGTTTTACCCGACATGCGCAGATTGATTTCCGCCTTTTGGCGCTTGGATTTCTCTTTAAGGTTATCTACAGTCAGAATGACAGCAATATCAATAACTTGATCGAAGTGACGAGTGACACGTTCCAGTTTGTTCTGTACGTATTCGCGGATGGCCGCGGTCACTTCGAGATGATGTCCACTGATGGTCAGATTCATACACGCTCCTAAAGATAGATGTCGCTTACGGTCAGTGCCGCGCCCATTGCGGCCGGGCGCACAGTGACCAAGTAACTACAAAGACTTGCGGAGACTGACGGGAGGGATTTTCAACGCTTCGCGATATTTGGCAACAGTGCGTCGCGCAATCACCATGCCTTGTTCCCCCAGCATGTCCGCAATCTTACTGTCGGATAATGGATTTTTAGGGTCTTCAGCTCCTGTCAATTGCACAATGAGTGCCCGTATCGCCGTCGAACTTGCTTCACCGCCCGCTTCGGTGGCGACGTGGCTACCAAAGAAATATTTCAACTCAAACATGCCGTGCGGCGTCAGCATGTACTTTTGAGTCGTCACCCGAGAAATAGTGCTCTCGTGTAAACCCAGTGTATCAGCAATTTCGCGAAGCACAAGGGGGCGCATGGCAACGGCGCCGTGCGAGAAAAAGTTCTTTTGTCTTTCTACTATCGCCTGGGCCACGCGCAGAATGGTGTCGAAGCGCTGGCGCATATTCTTGATCAGCCACTTGGCCTCCTGCAGCTGCGCGCCCATCTGGCCCTCGCCCTTTCCCTGCTTGAGCAGGTTGGCGTACATCGCGTTGACCCGCAGGCGCGGCATGACGTCGTTGTTCAGGCTCACCTGCCAGCCGTTGCGCGCCTTCTTGACGATCACGTCCGGCACCACGTAGTCGGACACGTCGGACGCGAACGCCGAGCCCGGATGCGGATTGCACAGGCGGATGACGGCCTGCGCCTCGCGCAAATCCTCGTCGTCGCACACCAGCGCCTTTTTCAGCTTGTTGAAGTCGCGCTGGGCGAACCACGTCAAATGGTTCTCGACGATGGTCAGCGCCATGCGCCGCGTCACCAGGGCGATGCCCGGCAGGCGCTTGATCTGCAGCGCCAGGCATTCGGAGGCGTTGCGCGCGCCCACGCCCATCGGGTCGAAGCTTTGCAGCATCGACAACGCGGTGCGCAGCTCGTCGATGTCGACTTCCAGTTCCTCCGGCAGGCGCGCGTGGATTTCCTCCAGCGGCTCCTCCAGGTAGCCGTTCTCGTCGAGCGCGTCGATGATCAGCTCGACCAGCGCGCGGTCGCGCATCTCCAGCACCGTCACGCGCATCTGTTCCATCAGGTGCTCGCGCAGGGTGCAGTGGTTCGCTTCCAGTTGCGGACGCGCGTCCTCGTCGTCGGGGGCCTTGCTGCGGCCGGCGTCGCTCCAGTCGACATCGGCCTCGCTGCTGGTACTTTCGGTATCGGCGGCCGGGCCGTCGTAGGTGTCGGCGTCGGCCGGCGCGGGCGCATCCTGCTGGTTCGGCGGGCCTTCGGCGGGCGCTTCGCCGGCCGGCGCCTGCTGGCTGATGGCGCCGTCGGACAGCAGCCGCAGCGAACGGTCGAGCGGGTCGTCCAGGCGCTCGAGCAGGGGATTGTCGGTGAGCAGTTGCTCGAGCTCCTGGTGCAGCTCCAGCGTGGACAGCTGCAGCAGCCGGATCGACTGCTGCAGCTGGGGTGTCAGCGCGAGGTGCTGCGACGTGCGCAGTTGCAATGACTGTTTCATGGGGCGCGATTACATTCTGAAGTGTTCACCCAGGTACACGCGGCGGACCGACTCGTCGGCGATGATATCGTCCGGCCGGCCTGAAGCCAGAACCGAGCCCTGGTTGATGATATATGCGCGGTCGCAGATGCCCAGCGTCTCGCGCACATTGTGATCGGTAATGAGGACGCCGATATTGCGTTCCTTGAGGAAGCGCACGATGCGCTGGATCTCAATGACGGCAATCGGGTCGACCCCGGCGAAAGGTTCGTCCAGCAGCACGAAGCGCGGGTTGGTGGCCAGCGCGCGGGCGATCTCCACGCGGCGGCGCTCGCCGCCGGACAGCGACAGCGCCTGGTTTTCGCGCAGCTTTTCGATTTGCAGATCGGCCAGCAGGGTATTGAGCCGTTCATCGATGGCAGCCTTGGATAAAGGCTTGCCGTCCACTTTCTGGATTTCGAGGACGGCGCGGATATTCTCTTCCACGGTCAGCTTGCGGAACACCGAAGCCTCCTGTGGCAGGTACGACAGGCCGAGCGAGGCGCGGCGGTGGATCGGCAGCGAGGAGATGTCGACGCCGCTGATATCGATGGTGCCGGCGTCCGACGGCACCAGGCCGACGATCATGTAAAAGGAAGTGGTCTTGCCGGCGCCGTTGGGGCCGAGCAGGCCGACCACTTCGCCGCATTCGACCTGCAAGGACACGTCATGCACGACCTGGCGCTTGCCGTAGGTCTTCTGCAGGCCGCGTACGATCAGGGTGCTACCGCATGTTGGCTCCATGCTTATTTCCCCGCCGCTGGATTGGTGGCCGAAGCGGGCTGGGGAGTCTGCTTGGCCGACGGCTGGATCACCATCGTGCTGCGGCCGGCGCCGGGCTTGCTCTCGCCGCTGGCGGTATTTTTCACGGCGAAGAATTCGCGCCGGCTGTCATAGGAGATGAATTCGCCATCGACCTGGCTGGCGGTCTTGCTGCCTTCCAGTTTCTTGATCTGCGCCTTCGAGAACAGCTTGACCAGCTCGGTCTTGCCGTCGTATTCGATGCGGTCGGCGCGGCCATCGACCCACTGGTCGCCGGCGCCGTCGAGCTTCTGGCGGAACGTCGCCTGCACGCCCGGCGCGCCGGTCAGCACCACCAGCTGGTAGCCCTCGGGATCCTCGGTGACGACCGCCTTGGGCGACTTCATCAGCAAAGTGCCGCGGGTCAGCACGACGTTGCCGGTGAAGGTTTTGATCTGCTTGACGTCGTCGGCGTCGAGGTTGTCGAAGGAGATCTCGGTCGGCTTGTTGGAGTCGGCTTTTTCAGCGTGGGCCGCGCCCATCGCGGCCAGCAGCAGCGCGGCCGACAGTATCAGTTTTTTCATCATGGTGTCCTTCATATCTGTCTCTTGTCGTATCTTGTATTGATTTAGCGCGGCGCCTTGGGCGGCATCGTGATCGTTCCGCGTCCGCCCAGTTGCAGCTGGCGCGTGGCGTTATTGGTTTTCATGCCGGTGCCGCTGGAGGTCGTGCTGCCCAGCTTCATCTGCACCGGCGCCTTGGTTTCCATCCGTTCCTCGTCCGGGAACACGGTCAAGGTGCTGGTTTGCAGGCGCATCGCCTCGGCCTTGGGCGAAGCCGGCCGCACCACGTCGACGTTGCCGTTGAGCGTGACACGTGTGTTGTTCTGGTCGACCCGCGCGGTCTCGGCGTGAATCGTCATCGGCGGCTGCTGGCCCGACAGGCTGTTGAGGAACGGCTTGTCGATGTCGGACGAGTCGTCGATCGGGCGGTGCGTCAGCTTGTCGCCGGAGATGATGTAGGCCGGCTTGCCCTCCTTCGTCATGCGCACCAGGCTGAAGCGGTCGATGATGTAGTCCGGTTCGTTGAGGAACTGGTCCGCCTGCTGCTCCTGGCCGGACTGGTTGACAACCTGCACCAGCCAAAAGCTGCCGACGGCGACAAACACGCCGATGATCATCGTCAGCGTGAGCTGCCAGCGATGTGCTGTTCTTTTACGCATGATTACACTCCGTCACACCATGAACTGCGCCAGCACGCGCTCGTACGTGCCCTGCGCGTGCAGCAGCAGTTCGCACACTTCGCGCACCGCGCCGCGGCCGCCCTGCGCCACCGTCACGTGGTGGGCGCGCTCGAGCACTTCCTTGCGTCCGCCCGGCACCGCCACCGCGAAGCCGACCCGCGTCAGGATCGGCAGGTCGACGATGTCGTCGCCGATGAAGCCGACCTGTTCGGCCGTCAGGCCGGTCTTTTCCAGCAGCGCGTTGAACGGCGTCAGCTTGTCGTGGCCGCCCTGGTGCACAAAGCCGATGCCCAGGTCGGCGGCGCGCCTGGCCACCTGCGGGGAGATGCGCGCGCTGATGATGGCGGTCTGCACGCCGGACTCCTGCAGCAACTTGATGCCCAGGCCGTCATATACGTTAAAGGTCTTCAACGCTTCGCCCTCGGCGCCGTAGTGCAGGCTGCCGTCGGTGAGCACGCCGTCGACGTCGAAAATCATCAGTTTGACGCGCGCGGCGCGTTCCACATAAGTCAGCTCGGTCATCAAATCACCTTTGCTCGGGTCAGGTCGTGGATGTGCAGCGCGCCGACCAGCTTGCCGTCGGCGTCGGTCACCAGCATCTGGTTGATGCGGTACTGCTCCATCACGGCCACGGCGTCGACCGCCAGTTTTTCCGGCGAGATGCTGCGCGGATTCGGGTGCATCACGTCGCGGATCACCACCTTGGTGAAGTCCTGGACCTTCTCGATCATGCGGCGCAGGTCGCCGTCGGTGAACACACCGACCGGCTTGCCGTCGGCGTCGACGATGGCGGTCATGCCCATGCCTTTTTGCGTGATCTCCAGCAGCGCGTCGGTCAGTTTGACGTCGGCGCCGACCTTCGGCACGTCGTCGCCGCTGCGCATGACGTCGCGCACGTGCGTCAACAGGCGCCGGCCCAGCGCGCCGCCCGGATGGGAGCGCGCGAAATCTTCTTCGCGGAAGCCGCGCAGGTCCAGCAGCGCGACGGCCAGGGCGTCGCCCAGCGCCAGGGTGACCGTGGTCGACGTCGTCGGCGCCAGATTCATCGGGCAGGCTTCCTTGGCCACGGCCACGTTCAGGTGCACGTCGGCGATGCCGGCCAGGCTCGAGCCGGGCTTGCCGGTCATCGCGATGACCTTGCTGCCCATGCGTTTCACCACCGGCAGGATGGTCATCAGTTCGGCGCTCTCGCCGGAATACGAAATGGCGATGAAGGCGTCGTCGGCGGTGACCATGCCGAGGTCGCCGTGGGCCGCCTCGGCAGGATGCACGAACAGCGCCGGCGTGCCGGTCGAGGCCAGGGTCGCGGCGATCTTGCGGGCGATGTGGCCGGACTTGCCGATGCCCGACACCACCACCCTGCCCTTGCAGTTCAGCAACAGCTCGATGGCCCGCACGACGCTGTCGTCGTCGCCCAGGCGGGCGTTGAGCGCGGCGATGGCGTCGGCCTCGTTTTGCAACGTTTCACTTGCCAACCGCAACGCGTGCCCGGCCGTTTTTGCGTCAAAAGCTTTCAGCATTGTTTTTTCATGGGTTACACTCATACCCAAGTATAGCCGAATTGAGAAAGCAAAAAACTTGCCAGTCAAAACATAACGCCGGGCCTTGGCGACAAACAACTAAATATTATTTTACCGGCTATGTTGAAATGACGTTTTCACCCCTGGAATTGACCCTGATACTGCTCGGCAGCGCCGTATTGGGCGTGGTCGCTTTCCGCATGATGCACCTGCCGCCGATGCTCGGCTACCTGGCCGTCGGCATCCTGATCGGCCCCCACGCGCTGGGCTGGGCGGAGCAAAGCGAGGCGACCCACGGACTGGCCGAGTTCGGCGTGGTGTTCCTGATGTTCTCCATCGGCCTCGAGTTCTCGCTGCCCAAGCTGATGGCCATGCGCGGCATCGTCTTCGGGCTCGGCATGGCGCAGGTGGTGTGCACCATCGGCGCCACCATGCTGTTCGGCTGGACTATCGCCACCCAATTGCCCCCCTCCCTACAAATCAGCTGGCAAGCCTCGTTCGCGCTCGGTGGCGCGCTGGCGATGTCCTCGACCGCCATCGTGGTCAAGATGCTGACCGAGCGGCTTGAGCTTGAAAGCGAACACGGCCGCAAGATCATCGGTATCCTGCTGTTCCAGGATCTGGCCGTGGTGCCGCTGCTGATCCTGATCCCGTCGCTGGGCCAGCGCCCCGACGCGCTGGTCGAGACCCTGGCCTGGGCCGGCGTCAAGGCGGTCATCGTGCTGGCGCTGCTGTTGTTCGTCGGCCACCGGCTCATGCGCGGCTGGTTCACCATCGTCGTCAAGCGCCGCTCGCAGGAGCTGTTCATGCTCAACCTGCTCTTGATCACCTTGGGCGCGGCCTGGATCACCGAGCGCGCCGGGCTGTCGCTCGCGCTGGGCGCCTTCGTGGCCGGCATGCTCATTTCCGAGACCGAATACCGGCACCAGGTGGAGGAGGACATCAAGCCCTTCCGCGACGTGCTGCTGGGGCTGTTCTTCATCACGATCGGCATGCTGTTGAACGTGCGCCTGGTGCTGGAGAACTGGTGGCTGGTGCTGGTGTTGCTGGGCGGCCCGGTGCTGCTCAAGTTCGCGCTGATCGCCGGCCTGGCCAAGCTGTTCGGCTCGTCGGACGGCGTCTCGATGCGCACCGGCCTGGCGCTGGCGCAGGCCGGCGAGTTCGGCTTCGTGCTGCTCAACCTGGCCGGCGGCAGCAAGCTGATGGACCCGTTCATCATCCAGGTGGTGCTGGCGTCGATGGTGCTGTCGATGCTGGTGGCGCCGTTGATCATCGCCAAATCGGACCAGATCGTCATGAAGGTGTCGAGCAACGAATGGATGATGCAATCCCTGGCGCTGACCAAGATCGCCAGCCGCACCATGTCCACCAGCAAGCACGTGATCGTGGCCGGCTTCGGGCGCAGCGGCCAGAGCCTGGCAACCCTGCTGAGCGAGGAAAACATCGAATACCACGCGCTCGACCTCGACCCCGAGCGGGTGCAGGAGGCGCAGGCGGCCGGACGGCAAGTGTCGTACGGCGACGCCGCGCGGCGCGAGAGCCTGATCGCGGCCGGCATCTACCGCGCCAGCGCGGTGGTGATCACCTACGCCAGCACGCCGTCGGCGCTCAAGGTGCTGCACCTGGTGCACGAGCTGGCGCCGACGTTGCCGGTGATCGTGCGCGCGCACGACGACACCGACCTCGACCGGCTCAAGGCGGCCGGCGCGGCCGAGGTGGTGCCGGAATTGATGGAGGGCAGCCTGATGCTGGCCTCGCACGCGCTGGTGATGCTGGGTGTGCCGCTGCGGCGCGTGGTGCACCGGGTGCAGGCCGCGCGCGAGGAACGCTACGCGTCGCTGCGCGGCTACTTCCGCGGCGTCAGCGACGCCGGCGAGGACGCCGACCTGGAGCGGCTACACTCGGTCACGCTGGACGGCGGCGCCACCGCAGTCGGCCGCGCGCTCGGCGAGCTCGACGTCGCCGGCTCGGGCGCCGAGGTGACCACCATCCGGCGCGGCAAGGCCCAGCTCGACGCGGGGCCGGACACGGTGCTGGAGGCGGGCGATGTGGTGGTGGTGCGCGGCGTGGCCGACGCCGTCGCGCGGGCGGAGAGCCGGTTGCTGCGCTAGCGCCGCCCTAGGCACTGCCGCGCTTACGATCCCGTTGGCGTGCTTGATCTTATCGATAGACCTCGCGCCGGTTGCCAAGGCTCAGGACAGTGATCACGATCTGCTTGTCCTGTATTTCGCATATGACGCGCCAGTCGCCGACCCGGTATTTCCAGAACTCCCCCAATGCCCCTCCCCGGAGCGCTTCGCCGATGGCACGTGGATCGTCCAGAACGGCCACCCGCTCGCGCAAGAAGTTAAGGATGCGTTGCGCGACCGGGCGATCAAGTTTTCCGAGCTGTTTCTCGGCGGTGGCCGAAATGTCAATCCGCCAGACCAAGCCGCGCCTCGACCTCGGTGAGCGTAGCGGTCTGCTCTTCTCCGGTACGGATGCGCTGGGAGACCTGCTCGGCCAGATACCGATCCTCTAAATCGCCGAGATACTCCAAGATCGCTTCACGGGCGTAAAAGGACTTACTGCGCCCGGTACGCTTGGCCAGATCGTCGAGCCGGGCCTCGATATCTTGCGGTAGGCGAATTGCCAGCATCGCGCACTCCTCAGGTGGGTGTGAATGTGAATCATCGATTCCTTCGGAAGTATAGCAGTGGATCGGGTGACAAAAATCGCCTCCCACTGGCTTATCCAGCCGCCGCCGGGGCCACGCTGACCACGCGGTTGCGGCCGGCGTCCTTGGCAGCGTAAAGCAGGCTGTCGGCCCGGGCCACCCAGTCGCGCGCCACGGCCACCGGGTCGCCCTCGGTGTCGCCGGGGTTGAGGCAGGCCACGCCGATCGACACCGTCACCGACAGTTGCAGCGACGGCGACAGCGCGATCATCGTGCCGGCCACGCTCGAGCGGATGCGCTCGGCGACGAAGGCGGCGCTTTCCAGATTGGCGTCGATCAGCAGCACGACGAACTCCTCGCCGCCGAAGCGGGCCAGCGCGTCCGAGGCGCGCAGCTCGTTCTTGATGCGGGTGGCCACCTCGCGCAGCACCTCGTCGCCGCCGCCGTGGCCGACGGTGTCGTTGACGCGCTTGAAATGGTCGATGTCGATGTACATGAACGAGATCGGATACGACTGGCGCCGCGCGCGGGCGATCTCCTCGAGCAGCCGGCGGTCGATGTAGCGGCGGTTGTAGACGCCGGTCAGCGAGTCGGTCAGGCCGATGTACTTGAGCATCTCGTTACTGATGACGTTTTCCAGGCAGATGGCGATGATCGACGCCATATGCTCGATGAAGTCGGTGCCCAGGCTGGGCGTGAAGCGGGTCGGATCGCGGCTGCCAAGGTTGAGGCTGCCGATGACCCGTTTGTTGCGCAGCAGCGGCACCAGCGCCACGCTTTGCAGCCCGGCCGGCGCGTTGGGGAACGGCAGCGCGTGGCGCTGCGCGTCGTACATGCCCAACAGCGGCTTGGGTGGCGCCGCGCCCGGGCCGCGCTGGCCCAGGTCGAAACCGAGGCCGTCGAGCTCCTCGACGAAGATCAGGTCGGGAAAATCGGCGAACACCACATCGAGCTTGAGCATGACCTCGCGGATGTCGGCACCCTCGTCGACCAGGGTCAGGGTCACGCTGTCAAGCTCGGAGATCACTGGCAACACGCGGAAGATGGTGCCGACCAGCTCGGGGAAATTGGGGGCGCCCACGATGTTCAGGTCGAACGCCTGGTGGCGCGTCATGATCGAGTGGTTGCGTTCGGCCTGTTCCAGCAGATACGCCATGCGTGCCCGCAGAGCCTGGTTTTCGGCCGCCAGATCGTTCGCGCGCGTTGCGTGGTCGGTCGGCGTCGTTACTTTGCCAGTGGCGGTTTGCGTCATAATTGCCCTTACTGTTCACCCGGTTTCATGTCATTGCAACATTACGCCAAGTTGCGCCGCTTGGGAATGCCCTGGACGGCCCAAGTGCATTAAAACGCCAGTGTAACGACGATTTCCTGACCAACGCGCACGCGTTGGCCTTCGCCGGTGATCAGGATGCTGTTCATGCCGAAGCAGACGGCGCCGTCGAGTTCGGGCTTGGCGCGGTAGCCTTGCATCAGGTCGAGCGGGTTGGGGCCGAACACGCCGGTGGCCTGGTCGATCGACGGCATCGGGCAGCGCGGGCACGGTTTGACCGGTTTGAGCAGCGCGTCGCCCATCTGGAACGACTCGGCGTAGTCCTCCTCGAAGGCCTCGATGCCGCCGATGACGAGGTTGGGCCGGAAACGGTTCATCGGGATCGCCGCGCGGCCGGCGGCACGCAGCTTGTCGTTGAGGTCGTCCAAAGACGACTCGCCCACCACCAGGATCGGATAGCCGTCCGAAAACAAGGTGGTGGCCGGCACCCCCTTGGTCCAAGTCTCGCTGACGGCGCGGGTGGCGTTGGCGTGGAAGCGCGCCAGGCGGCACGGCACGCCGATGGCCTTGGTGAACCATTCGGCGGTCAGGTCGTCGCAGTCGTAGGCCAGGATGGTGTGGTCCCAGATTTGCGTAGACAGGGTCGGCGCCGAATCGGGGTCGGGCAGGCCGAGCGGAATCTCCAGGCGCAGCATGCCGGGCGCGCGCAACTCGAGCGTGTTGGCTTTCAGCGTGGGAGTGATGAGCGCCATGCGCGGGTGCTCGCGCTGCGTCATGACCACGGAGTCCTCGTCGACGACCATCCATTCGCGGTCGTAGATCTTCTCGGTCATCAGCCCCGCCGTGGTCAGCGTGGCGTCCTGCAACGCCACGCCGGCGCAGGATTTGATCGGATACAGCGTGAGGGCGGAAAGGATGGGCATGATGAGGCGACTACCTTAATGGGCGGCGTCCGCCGCACCGGTTAATAAGATCATAACATTGTCATTATACGATCCATAGCCGCCCCTTGCCGGGCCTTGCCGATTACTCGCCGATTACTCCCCGGACTCGGCGGCGGCCTTCGGGGCGCGTGGCTTGCGCGGCGCCCTTGGCTTGGCGGGCTTGGCCGGCGCGGCTTGCGTCGCTTCGGCCTCGACCACCACCGGCGCGACCGGCTCCACGGAGATCGCGGCCGGCTCGGCGGCGCCCGCCGTTGCGGCATTGCGACCCTTGCCGCCTTTGGCGCCCTTGGCCGGCTTGCCCTCTTCCGCTTGCGGTTTGGCCGCGGCCTTGACCTTGCGGGCGGGCGGCTTGGCGCCGCTTTTCTTTTTCGCCGGCGCGATCGCTTCGGCTGGCGCGTCCTGGACCGCATCAGCGTCGGCTTCGGCAACCGGCGGCTGGACCGGCTGATCGACCGCCATCTCCGTCATTTCGGTCACGACCGGCGCCTCGGCGGCGGCGACAGCGCCTTGGCCGCCATGGCGCTCGTTCTGCTTGCGGCCGCCGCGGTTGCCGCGTCCACGGCCGCGATTGCGGTCAGATTCCGGCTGGGCCGAAGGCTGCGCTTCCGGCGCGTTGTCGGACTGGTCGGACTGGTCGGAGGCTGCTTCCGGCGCGCTCTGCCACGCGGCATAGGCCTCCACCACCGGGGCACTGTCGTCCGCGTCGGCGTCGTCGGTGTTGCGATCGTCGGCGTCCGGGTGCGCGTGCGCCTGTTGCGCCAGGCGCTCGGCCTGGCGTTCGGCGAAGCGTTCGGCGGCGGTGCGGCCACGGCCACGGCTGCGGCGCGACTCCTGCTTGCCGCCTTCCTGCGCCTCGGCGCCGACATTGTCGGACGCCTGCGTCTCGCCGGCGCCCTGCAGCGCGCCGTTGGACGAGCCGCTGCTGCGGTACACATAGGCGCCGGATTTTTCATCGCGGCCGAATTCGAGCAGGCCGCGCGCCTTGCATTCCTCGATCAGGTTGCCGAAGGTGCGGAAACCATAATAGGATTCGCTGAAGTCCGGCTTGCGGCGCTTGATCGCCTCCTTCAGCACGGATGCCCAGATCTTGCCGCTGTCGCCGCGTTCGAGCACCAGCGCCTCGAAGGTGTTGACGGCGATTTCCACGGCCTGGTTGCGGCGCTTGTCCATCTCTTCGCGGCGGCCGCGCTCCTCTTCCGGCGAACGCTTGACGGCCGGCTTGCTGGCCTCGCCTGCATCGCGCTTGGCGCGGCGGCTCTCGCGCACCAGGTCATCGTAGAAAATGAATTCGTCGCAGTTGGCCACCAGCAAGTCGGAGGTCGACTGCTTGACGCCGACGCCGATCACCTTCTTGGCGTTCTCGCGCAGCTTCGACACCAGCGGCGAAAAATCGGAATCGCCCGAGATGATGACAAAGGTGTCGACATGCGACTTGGTGTAGCACAAGTCGAGCGCGTCGACGACCATGCGGATGTCGGCCGAGTTCTTGCCGGACTGGCGCACGTGCGGGATCTCGATCAGCTCGAAGTTGGCCTCGTGCATCGGCGCCTTGAACGCCTTGTAGCGGTCCCAGTCGCAATACGCCTTCTTGACCACGATGCTGCCCTTGAGCAGCAGACGCTCCAGCACCGGCTTGATGTCGAACTTGTCGTAATTGGCGTCGCGCACACCGAGCGCCACGTTTTCAAAATCGCAGAACAGCGCCATGCTGACGTTATCGTTGGAAGAAGCCATGAAGAGTAATTTTTTTCTAGTGAAGGAATGAGGCGGGCGTGAAAAGCGGACGCAGGCAATCCGACGATTATACCCAACAACTGCTTGCGCACGGCGAATAGCCGTGTGGGCCGCAGTGGCGATCAAAAGAAGTCGTCTTCGCGCTGGTGCCGCACCGCGAGCACTGTGACCGTCTGCGCGTTGTCTATTTCGAACAATGCGACGTATCCGGCGGAGCCGAATGGGATGACAAGCTCGCGCAGGAAGGGGTTATCAACCGTGGCTTTGCGGTAACTAAAAGGCGAACGCTCAAGGCTTTGAATGGCATTTCTAATAGCTTGCAAGGCCCGCTCACCCAGTGACCAGTCGGTCTGATCACGCTCGAGAATATACTCATACAAGCGAACCAAATCGCTCTCCGCCTGCGGCGTAAAGCGAACTGTGAAAGTCACTTCCCAGCCTTTGCTTTGTCAAGCATCGATTCTAACCGGTCAAGGACCGCATTCGAATCAATATATACGCCAGTCAGGGACGACTCATCGCGAGACGCCAGCCCGCGCGCGAGAAACTCTTTCTGCCGCTGACGTCGGCTAACGCTGTCTCGTACCGACTGCTCGACAAAACTCGATAGCGTTTCTCCTTTTTCCAAGCTTTCTTCTGCGGCTTGCCGCAATTCAGCATCCAAGCGCAACGATGCAAAAGTGGCCGTTTTCATGTGTATCTCCTGATTGAGTCCACATCATTCTGGCGAGCTTCCCATCGTCCCGCAAGCTGTTTCAGGAGAATCAGGTCAGCAGCAAGCGCACTCGAAAAAAAACCGCGAATTTCGCGGTTTTCGGAGGGCATCGCTGCCGTTTAAACGTTGAACAGGAAGTTCAGCACGTCGCCATCCTTGACCACGTATTCCTTGCCCTCGGCGCGCATCTTGCCCGCCTCCTTGGCGCCGCCCTCGCCCTTGTACTGGATGTAGTCGTCGTAGGCGATGGTTTGCGCGCGGATGAAGCCGCGTTCGAAGTCGGTGTGGATGACGCCGGCCGCCTGCGGCGCGGTGTCGCCGATGTGGATGGTCCAGGCGCGCACTTCCTTGACGCCGGCCGTGAAGTAGGTCTGCAGGCCCAGCAGGTTGTAGGCGGCGCGGATCAGGCGGTCCAGGCCCGGCTCTTCCATGCCCATGTCGTTGAGGAACTCGGTCTTGTCGGCATCGTCCAGGTCGGCGATCTCGGCTTCGATCGAGGCGCAGATGGCGACGATCGGCGCGTTCTGGGTGGCGGCGTAGGCGGTCAGCTGGTCGAGCAGCGGATTGTTGGTGAAGCCGGTGTCGGAGACGTTGGCGACGTACATGGCCGGCTTGGCGGTGATCAGGCACAGCGGCTTGATCAGGGCCATCTCGTCGGCGTCCAGGCCCATGGCGCGCACCGGCTTGGCTTCGTTCAGGTGCGGCACGATGCGCTCCATGATGGCCAGCAGCTTGGCCGCGTCCTTGTCGCCGGAGCGGGCTTTCTTGTTTTCGCGGTGGATAGCTTTTTCCACGGTGCCCAGGTCGGCCAGCGCCAGCTCGGTCTGGATGACTTCGATGTCGTCCAGCGGGCTGACCTTGCCGGACACGTGGATCACGTTGTCGTCCTCGAAGCAGCGCACGACGTTGACGATGGCGTCGGTTTCGCGGATGTGCGACAGGAACTGGTTGCCCAGGCCTTCGCCCTGCGACGCGCCGGCCACCAAGCCGGCGATGTCGACGAATTCGACGATGGCGTTGACCATGCGTTCCGGTTTGACGATTTCGGCCAGCGCGGCCATGCGCGGATCCGGCACTTCGACCACGCCGACGTTCGGCTCGATGGTGCAGAACGGATAGTTTTCAGCCGGGATGCCGGCTTTGGTCAGGGCGTTGAAGAGGGTGGACTTGCCGACGTTGGGCAGGCCGACGATGCCGCATTGGAGACTCATGGAAAACCTTTAATAATCAAATGTTGCCGGCGAGCGGCTGGTGAAAAACGGCCGACGCGGGCGTTTTCTGAATATTCCTGCTATTTAAAGCGTTCAAGGATCAATTGTACCTCCCCCGCCCCCAGTCATCAAAAAAACAGGCCCAAAGCCGGCCGCTTCATGCATTCCAGGAACAATTGCTTACATTTGATACGAAATCTGCGTCAGTCGGATTCGGGGCCAGCGCGTTAGTTGCTTGTAGTCAAACAAGCCACTCAACACATAAAAGGTAGAAAAATGAATAACACATCCAATTCCAAGCTGCACCCGATGATCATGGCCGCTGCGGCCGCCGTTGTGCTGGTGAGTGGCGTCGGCGTCGCCGCCATCATGGGCTGGCTGCCTTCCTCGAACTCCCAGAACCAGGATCCGTCGCTGGCGCCCAACGGCCAGCCGCTGGTGACGCAAACCGCGCCGGCCGCGCCAGGTCGCGAGCAGGTGCGCGAACCGGTGCGTGAACAAGTCCGCGAGCCGGTCCGGGAACGCGAGCCAGTGCGCGAAGTCGTGCGCGACAAGCCGGTCGTCAAACACACCCCGGTCAAGAGCGCGCCGGCGGTATGCAACAACTGCGGCGTGATCGAAGCCGTCAACGAAATCGAAACCCGTGCCGAGGGCAGCGGCGTGGGCGCGGTGGGCGGCGCGCTGGTGGGCGGCCTGCTGGGTAATCAGGTTGGCGGCGGCAACGGGCGCAAACTGGCCACCGTGGCCGGCGCCATCGGCGGTGCAGTCGCCGGCAACCAGATTGAAGGGCGCGTCAAAGCCAACAAGAGCTACGACATCGTGGTGCGCATGAACGACGGTTCGGTACGCAAGTTCCACCAGACTGAGCAACCATCGTGGCACCAGGGCGACGACGTGCGCGTGGTCGACGGCGGCCTGCGTGCAAACTAAACGTCCGGGCATGCGGGCGATGTCCCGGCGAATTGTTTAGTGCTAGACTTCCTGGCGAACGATTGTCCACGTCAAGATAAGCCGCCCGATGGCGGCTTATCTGCTTACCAGGAAATGTCTATGCCCCACACCCGTTGCCGCGCCTCGCTGCGGACTTCCGCGCTGATCGCCACCCTCCTTTGCGCCGGCGTCGGCATGTTGCCGGCCCAGGCCGCGCAAACATCCACTGAGCAAGCCAGCCAGGCGCAGAAACAGCTGGCCAAGCTGGCGGCGGCGTTCCACACCGCGCGCTGCAAATTCGATCCGCTGCTGTTTGCCACCGCCAACGGCGACAGCCGCTACAACGATCAAATCGGCCTGGCCATTTCTCCCGCCGTGCGCGCCGCCCAGTTCACGCAGTACCGCCAGATGCAAAAGCAGTTGATGGCCGTGCGGCGCGACCAGCTCGGCGAACCGGACCAGCTGACCTACGACCTGCTGTCCTACGAACTCAATAACGCGATGCAGCTGGAGTCCTTCCCGGAACATCTGCTGCCGCTCAACCAGTTCGACAACGTCCCCAGCACCTTGGCCAATTATGCCGACGGCACCGGCTCGCAGCCGCTGGGCACGGTCGCGCAGTACCAGGCCTACCTGAGCCGGCTGAAACAGTTGCCGGTCTGGATAGACCAGGCCATCGCCAACATGAAGCAAGGCATTCGCGCCGGCGTCGTGCAGCCGAAGGCGATTACGGTGGCGATGCTGCCGCAGTTCCAGAACCTGCGCGCGGCCACGCCGGAGACGAGCGTCTACTATTCGCCCATCACGCGCATGCCGGCGCAGTTCTCGGCCGCCGACAAGCAAAGGCTGACGACGGCCTACCTGAACACGGTCGATACCAGGATCGCCCCGGCGCTGACCCGCCTGGTGGATTTCCTGCAGAATGAATACCTGCCGGCCAGCCGCGCCAGCACCGGCTGGAACGCCCTGCCGAACGGCGCCGCGTGGTACGCCGCCCGCATCAAGGACAGCACCAACCTGCCGCTGACGCCGGACGCGGTGCACGCGCTGGGACTGAAGGAAGTGGCGCGCATCCAGCAGCAGTTGACGGCGCTGGGCCCCAAGCTGGGCTACGACGGCCCCGAAAAGCAGTTGCCGCAATGGATGGCGGCGCAACAGAAGTTCAAGATCTTCACCACCGACGAGCAGGTGCTGGACGCCTACCGCACGCTCTACGCGACGGTGCAGGCCAAGCTGCCGACCTACTTCAGCCTGATCCCGAAAGGGAAGATGGAATTGCATCTGGAACCGGAGTTGACGCGCGCGACCGCCTCCGACCACTACACCCCGCCAGCGGCGGACGGCTCGCATCCGGGCGTGTTCTGGCCGGTGGTCAACGATCCGAAGCAGTACAGCCGGGTCGACATGGTCAGCCTGTTCCTGCATGAGGGCGTGCCTGACCACCACCTGCACGGCGCGCTGTTGAAAGAGTTGGACCTGCCGGACTTCCGCAAGTTCAGCACCGAAAACCCCAACAGCGCGGCCTACACCGAAGGCTGGGCCTTGTATTCGGAGACCCTGGGCCGCGAGCTGGGCCTGTATGACGATCCGGTCGCCTACTACGGCCACTTGAACGCCGAGATGCTGCGCGCCGCGCGCCTGGTGGTCGACACCGGCATGCACGCCAAGGGCTGGACCCGCGAACAGGCGATCGCCTATCTGGCCGAGACGCTGGGCTGGAGCGAGGCGCGCGCCAAGAACCAGATCGAGCGCTACATGGTGTGGCCGGCGCAGGCGCTGAGCTACAAGATCGGCTCGCTGAAAATCCTGGAACTGCGCGCGCGGGCGCAGGCGGCGCTGGGCGACAAGTTCAGCTACCAGAAATTCCACCAGGTGGTGATCGGCGACGGCACCTTGCCGCTGCCGATCCTGGAGGCGCGTGTCGACAAATGGATCGCCGCCAGCAAATAAACAGGCGGCCCGGACTTATTTGGACATCACGTTCAGCACCGCCAGCGTCATCGCCTGCGCCGCCGTCTTGATCGACGGCTCCGGCACCGGCGCGTAGTACGGCGAGTGGTTGAAGGCGATCGGCTTGCCGCCCGGCTTGTCGGCCTCGGCCACCGCCTTCGGATCGTAGACGCCGGTGAAGAAGAACATCGACGGGATGCCTTCGTTGGCGTAGACCGAGAAGTCCTCGCTGGCCGTCATGGCCGGCATGCGCGCGACGTTGGCATCGCCGAAGGCTTGCTTGAGCACGCCCTCGGTGCGCGTGACCAGCGCGTCGTTGTTGACGATGGCCGCGCCGCCGGTGATCAACTCGACGTCGGGCGCCGGGGCGTCCGCCATCGCCGCCGAGGCGTTGGCGACGCGGCGCACGCCGGCCAGGATCTTGGCACGCACGGCCGGGTTGTAGGTGCGGATGGTGCCGCGCACCTTGACCGAGTCGGGGATGATGTTGCCGACGCTGCCGCCGTTGATGGCGCCGATCGTGACCACGCCGAACTCCTTCGGATCTTTTTCGCGGCTGATGACGGTTTGCACGTCGACCACGAAGCGGGCGGCGATGGTGATCGGATCGAGCGCCTTGTCCGGCGCCGAGCCGTGGCCGCCGCGTCCCTTGAAGGTGATCTCGATCGCGTCCGAGTTCGACGACACCGGTCCGCTGTTGTAGCCGATGGTGCCATAGGCAAGCGGCCACGAGTGCAACGCGAAGGCGTAGTCCGGTTTCGGGAAGCGCTTGAACAGGCCGTCGTCGAGCATGGCCTTGGCGCCGGCGACGATTTCCTCGGCCGGCTGGCCGATGAACATCAACGTGCCCTTCCACTGCGACTTCATCGCCACCAGCGTGCGCGCGGCGCCCAGCCAGGCCGTCATGTGGACGTCGTGGCCGCAGCTGTGGGCCACCATCGTATCCTTGCCGTCGAGCGTGGCGTGGGCCTTGCTGGAATAAGGGAAGCCGGACTTTTCCTCCATCGGCAAGCCGTCCATCTCGGTGCGCACCAGCACCGTCGGGCCGGCGCCATTTTTATAGATCGCGACGATGCCGGTCTTGCCGACCTTCTCGGTGACGTCGAAACCGATGGCGCGCATCTCGGCGGCCAGCTTGGCGGCCGTGCGCACTTCCTGGAAGGCCACTTCGGGATGCGCGTGCAAATCCTTGTAGATGACGTCCAGCTTGGGATACATGCCGTCGATCTGTTTGGCGACGGCGCCGGTGTCCTGGGCTTGCGCCTGCGTTTGAGCAGCGGCCAACAATAAAGATGTTACGAGTGCGGCGATCGGCAAGCGCTTCATTGATGGTGTCCTTGATCTTGAGGGCTGAGGGAAATAGTTCCCTCAGCATACCATCGACGCGCCCGCTTTAGACGGTATGCAGTTTCATCGTCGCGGCCTCGAACTTGCCTTCGACGATGGACGGCATGACCTGCAGCGATTTTTCGATTGCCCGCTCGATCAGGTCCTGGTCTTCGCGGCGCGGCCGGTGCAGCACGAAGTCGGCCACCTGCTGCTGCAGGCTGAGCGTGCGCGGATGGCCGATGCCCAGGCGCAGGCGCCAGTAATCCTGCGTGCCGAGCGCGGCGGTGATGTCCTTGAGACCGTTGTGGCCGCCCGACGAACCGCCCTTCTTCAGGCGCGCGATGCCGGGCATCAGGTCGAGCTCGTCGTGCACCACCAGCACTTCGTCCGGATTGATCTTGAAGAAGCGGCACAGGCCGCCGACCGATTGCCCGGAGCGGTTCATATACGTCTGCGGTTCCAGCAGATACACCTCATGGCCGGCCACGGAGGCCTTGGCCATCAGCGCGTTGTACTTGGTCTCGCGCTGCAGGCGCGCGCCGACGTCGTTGGCGAGGTTGTCGACCAGCCAGAAGCCGGCGTTGTGGCGGGTTTGTTCGTATTCGGCGCCGGGATTGCCGAGGCCGACGATGAGACGTATGGGCATGGGATGCTCAATTAAATAAACGATATTATCGGTCAAACGAAAAAAAACCCCCGACGGCCTTGGGCTAGCGGGGGTTCTTCATTGCCGCCGCATCGCTGCGGCGTTCAATATTACTTCTTGGCTTTAGCGGCTGGCTTGGCATCGGCTGCTGGAGCGGCTTCAGCGGCATCAGCTTCGGCCGACACGTGACCTGGCGGCACCGAAGCGGTGGCGATGGTCAGGTTGGTGCCGGCGGCAACAGCGGTAACACCTGCTGGCAGGGTCAGTTCGTCGATGTGCAGCGAGGTGCCGACGTCGATGTTGGTCAGGTCGACGGTGATGAACTCTGGCAGGTCTTTTGGCAGGCACGACACTTCGATTTCGTTGGCGACGTGGCTGATGGTCGCGCCGTGCAGCTTGACCGCTGGCGAGATCTCGGCGTTGGCGAAGTGCAGCGCGACTTTCATGTGCACTTTCTTGCCTGCGTCGACGCGCTGGAAGTCAGCGTGCAGAACCAGTTGCTTGAACGCGTGGACTTGGAAGTCGCGCAGCAGCACTTGCTGGGTCTTGCCGTCGATTTCCAGATCCAGGATCGACGAGTGGAAGGCTTCTTTTTTCAGCGCGTGGTACAGCGCGTTGTGATCCAGCGAGATGGTCACTGGCGCTTCGGTACCGCCGTAGATGATGCCTGGGGTTTGGCCCGAATTGCGCAGGCGGCGGCTCGCTCCGGAACCTTGCAATTCGCGTTTGAATGCAACAACTTTCATGTGTAACTCCAAAAATAACAAGGCTCGCGCCTCGTGTTATGAAGCCCCCGCGACCAGGGTGCTTCGAAAATGAGCTGACTGCGCTCATGAAACCGGGAAGTACAACGGCGCACCTGGCTGAAAACCAGGCGCGCCGCCGGAAAATCTGACTATTTTGTTTATCTAATTAATCGATAAACAGGGAGATCACGGAATCGCCCTTGATGATGCGTTTGAACGTCTCGGCCAGCAACGGTGCGCAGGTCAGCTGACGGATCTTGCCGCAGGCACGGGCCGCGTCGGACAGCGGAATCGTGTCGGTCACGACCAGCTCGTCCAGCGACGAATTGGCGATGCGCTCGATCGCAGGACCCGACAACACAGCGTGGGTGCAATACGCGACCACTTTGGTGGCGCCGCGCTCTTTCAGCACTTCGGCCGCCTTGACCAGCGTACCGGCTGTATCGACCATGTCATCCATGATGACGCAGTTACGGCCTTCGACTTCACCGATGATGTTCATCACTTCGGAAACGTTGGCTTTCGGACGGCGCTTGTCGATGATGGCCAGGTCGCAGCCCAGGCGTTTTGCCAGGGCGCGCGCACGCACCACACCGCCGACGTCCGGCGACACCACCAGCAGGTCCTGGTAGTTCTTTTTCTGCAGATCGCTCAGCAGGATTGGCGAAGCATAAATATTGTCGACCGGGATATCGAAGAAGCCCTGGATCTGGTCCGCGTGCAGGTCCATGATCAGGACGCGCTCGACGCCGGCGCTTTCCAGCATGTTGGCCACGACTTTGGCCGAGATCGCGACGCGCGCCGAACGCGGGCGGCGGTCTTGACGGGCGTAACCGAAGTAAGGGATGGCGGCGGTGATGCGGCCTGCCGAAGCACGTTTCAACGCGTCGACCATCAGGATCAACTCCATCAGGCTGTCGTTGGTTGGTGCGCAAGTCGATTGCAGAACGAAAACGTCTTTACCGCGAACGTTCTCGTTAATCTCGACCATCACTTCGCCGTCCGAGAATTTCGAAACGTTTGCCTTGCCGAGTGGAATGCCGAGATTTTTTGCGACTCCTTCTGCCAACGCAGGATTAGCGTTGCCGGTAAAAACCATCAGGTTTTCGTAAGCCATGGGAGTCCCAGAGATAGTCGATGAAATTTTTGATGTCGCCAGCGGAAGCCGCGTGGCGCTGTACTCAGAATGATCCGCGCCGGGCGCGGACATTGATGCTTGCCTTGGCCGGAGACTAGTGCCTCGACGGTGTCGCAAGGAAAACGAATGGCAGGGGAACAAGGATTCGAACCTTGGTATGCTGGAATCAAAATCCAGTGCCTTAACCAGCTTGGCGATTCCCCTACGCAACTTACTGCTTGTCGCTACAACGGCGAGTATTTTATCGCCAATTTCACGCTAAGCCAAATCTTTTTTTACCCGTCTACAACATTTTAGTGAGTGGATGCTGTGTGAGCGCTTGGGCTTTCCATGCTTTCCACTTGGCGGGCACTTGTTGAAGTACCGCGTCGGCTTCTGCCTGGGTTGCCACTGCACAAAATACACAAGCACCGGAACCAGTCATCCTGGCATCACCGTGAGCGCTGAGCCATTCTATCGCCTCTGCTACCGGCGGAAACAAACTCGTTGCCACTTGCTGTAAATCGTTCTTTCCGTACCCCTTCAAATCACTTTGATTTTCGTGGTAGCTGGAAAAGTCCGTTATTATGACGGGCGGTGTGTTCCTTGTCAAATGTTCCGAGCAAAAAATTGCTGCGGTCGGCACCGCGACGCCTGGTTCGATGACGACATACCAACAATCGGGCGCTTTCACCGGCTGCAGCGCCTCGCCCACGCCTTCGGCGAACGCGGTTTCGCCAAAGATAAAGAACGGGATGTCCGCACCCAGCGGCAGGCCCAGCACCATCAACTCCTCCTTGCTTAGACCGGCCTGCCACAAATGGTTCAATACCATCAAGGTGGTGGCCGCGTCCGACGAGCCGCCGCCCAGGCCGCCGCCCATGGGCAGGATCTTGTCGATGGCGATATCGGCGCCGCGCGGCAGAGCGCCGGTACGGCGCAGCACTTCGGCCTGCAGCAGCCTGGCGGCGCGGATGATCAGGTCACCCTCCTCCGGCACGCCTTCGATCTGCGTCACGCGGCGCAGCGCGTCGTCGTCGCGCAGCGTGAAATGCAGGGTATCGCCGTGGTCGACCAGCTGGAACACGGTTTGCAGCAGGTGATAGCCGTCGGCGCGGCGGCCGTTGACGTGCAGGAAAAGGTTCAGTTTGGCCGGAGCCGGGCAATTCTTCAGACTGGTCATCGGAGTATCAATTATTGTGCGGCAGGATCGATGACGATGCGGATCGACATGTCGTCGACCTGCTGGCCCAGCGCGATGCGCGTGACGTCGATGCGTTTCGGTTGCGGCACCGTCGCCGACTCATCCTGCCACGACACGTAGTCGAGCTTCCAGCCGTCGCGGGTAACCACGGTGTCGCTGGCCGGCGAGGCGCTGAAGCGGCTGCCGTCGGCGGCGACCGCATAGCCCTGCAGCCAGTCGCGCAGGCCGGAGACCGGCAAGGTCCAGCCGAGCGTCTGGCGGGTCAGGCTGTCGAGATCGGAGGCGGTGCGGGTCGGCTCGCCGCTGCGTTTCAACGTGGCCGAGGTCGGCGTGACGTTGATGACGGCGACCGTCTGTCCGGTTGGCGAGATCAAGTTGACGTCGGTGTTGGCTGCCGTCTGCCGCCACGTGAATTTGCCGCTCAGCGATTCCTGCTTGCCGTCCCTGCTGTAATTGATGGCGATGCGTCCGGCCAGGTCGAGGGTGTCGCGGTACGGCGCGACGGCGGTGGTCGAGCGTGGCGCGGAGGTGGTGGCGCAGCCGGCCAGCACACTTAGCACGCCTAGCGCGCCGGCCAATGCCAGCTTGCCTGCCGCGCGGCGGTAAATGGAAATCGTCATCGGTGGTGATTATTCAGGTGGTTACAGGTTTTGGTTCAGGCGCGCCAGCGTGTTCTTGAGCGCGTCGTTCTTGGGGTCTTTGCTCTTGGCTTCCTGCCACAGCTTTTGGGCGCCGGTGACGTCGCCTTTGACAAACAGCACCTCGCCCAGATGCACGGCGATTTCCGGATCGGCGCGCAGCGCGTAGGCGCGGCGCAGCAGCGATTCCGCCTCGTCCAGGTTACCCATGCGGAATTGTACCCAACCCATGCTGTCCATGATGAACGGATCGCCCGGCGCCATCTTCATCGCCTGGTCGACCAGCGCGTAGGCTTCCGGCAGGCGCTCGTTGCGCTCGGCCAGCGAGTAGCCCAGCGCGTTGTAGGCGTGCTGGTTGTCGGGCGCGGCGATCATCACCTGCCGCAGCGCTTTTTCCATCAGCTCCACGTTGCCCAGTTTTTCGGCCACCAGCGCGAAGTCGTACAGCAGGTCCGGATTGTCCGGATAGCGTTTGATGGCGTTCTCCAGCACGGTGTAGGCGGCGCGGGTATCGCCGGCGTCGCGCAGCAACTGGGCGTCGGTCTGGAAGATCTGCGCCTGGTCGGCGGGGTCGGCTGCCGTCAGGGTGGCCAACTGCTTGCGCGCGCCGTCGACATCGCCCTTGCGCGCCGTCAGGGTCGCCATTTTCATGCGCGCGGCCAGGTACAGCTTGGGATCGTCGCCTTCGATTTTCTCCAGCCATTTGATGGCGCCGTCGACGTCGCCGCGCTGTTCGGCGATCTGCGACAGGATCATCAGCACCTTGCCCGGGTCGCGCTCGTCGTCGGGATGGTCGTCCAGGACGCTGATGAACCGCGTGAAATACTTCTCCGCTTCGGGCAAATCGTTGGTCTGCATCGCCATCACGCCCAGGGCGTACAGGGTGGCGATATTGTCGGGCTGGTCCTTCAGCAAGGCCAGGAATTGCTCGCGGGCCGGCTCGAGTTGCTTGGCGTCGACCAGGATGCGTGCGTAGGCGGCACGCACCTCGCGCGCCTTCGGATATTTCTCCAGGAAATCGGTGAGCACCTTGCCGGCGGCGTCGATGTCGCCGGAGACTTGCGCCATTGTCAGCACCGCCAGCTCGGAGTCCGGCTTGATGGACTGAGCTTTTTGCGCCTCGGCGCGGGCGCGCCCGGTGTCGTTGACGGCAAACGCGCCCTGCGCCAGGATCAGGTGGCTTTCGAGCATGTCGCCGTAGGGCGCCAGCACGCGCTCCTGCAGCGCGAACGCGGCGGCCTTGTCCTTGGCACGCAGCATGAATTGCTGCATTTGCAACATCGCCATGCCGCGCTGGGCCGCCGGGGCCGCCTTCAGGCGCTGGGCGAAAATGGCCTCCGCCTCGCTCAGATCGTCGTTGACGACGGCAAACCCGAGGAAATACTGGGTCGCCTCGTCCGACTCGGGCGCCAGTTCGCGCCACAGGCGGATCGCGGCGAGCGCCTCCTGGCCTTGCTTGGCGGCCAGCGCCATCTCGGCGGCGCGGCGGGCCAGGCGCGGATCGCGGGTTTGCTGGGCCAGCGACAGCATCGTGATGTACGCGCCCTGCCATTGTCCCTGCTTGAATTCGAGCTCGGCCTTGGTGATGCGGAACAGCATGTCGCCGGTCAGGGCATTATTGGGCAGCATTTCCGGCACGGGCGCTGGCGCCTCCACCGCGGCGGCGGCGCTGTCGGGGGCGGCAGGCTCCGGTGCGGCGGTGGACTCGGCCTGTTTTTGCGGCGCCATGGCGCACGCCGACAGCAAGGCAGAGAGGGTTACAATGGCGAAAGCGTTTTTCAAGGGAAGATCCTGGTCGGCAATGGTCAGCTGATTTTACGCGCAACGCATGGCTTGCGTGTTTTGACTAGTGTAACCAAATATTTTGCCCCGGCCAGGTTGCGGCCGCTTCCAGCGCCCCGATATTCAACGATTAGCCCTCATTTGCCATCCACATGCCAGAATTACCAGAAGTTGAAGTGACCCGGCGCGGCGTCGCGCCCCATATCGAAGGCCGCACCGTGCACGACGTGGTGCTGCGCCGCGAGGGCCTGCGCTGGCCGTTTCCCGCCCAGCTGCAACAATTGCTGGCCGGGCGGCTGGTAGTGCGCACCGGGCGGCGCGGAAAATACCTGCTGGTCCACTTCGAGCACGGCACCCTGATCATCCACCTCGGCATGTCGGGCCACCTGCGCGTGATGGACACGGGCATCGAGCCGGAAAAGCACGACCATTTCGATCTGGTGGTCGAGGGGCCGCAAGGCAAACAGGTGCTGCGCATGAAGGACCCGCGCCGCTTCGGCGCCGTGCTGTGGCACGACGACGCCGACGGCCTGCTGGAACACCACGTGCTGCTGCGCGCACTGGGCGTGGAGCCGCTGGAAACCGGCTTCACCGGCAAATTGTTGTACGATCAGACCCGCCAGCGCAGCGCGCCCGTCAAGCAGGTGCTGCTGGCCGGCGATATCGTCGTAGGCGTCGGCAATATTTACGCCTCGGAAAGTTTATTCCGCGCGGGCATCAATCCCAAGACGCCGGCCAAGCGCATCAGCTTGGCGCGCTACGAGAAACTGGCGCAGGCGATCCGCGAGATCCTGGCCGAAGCCATCATCCAGGGCGGCAGCACCTTACGCGATTTTATTAGCGTCAACGGCCAGTCCGGTTATTTCCAGCAGACGTATTTCGTCTATGATCGTGCTGGCGTGCCTTGCAAGGTCTGCGCGGCGCCGGTGCGGCAGATCAAGCAAGGGCAGCGCTCCACTTTTTACTGTGTCAATTGCCAGAAGTGAACTATAAAACAAGGGCGGAAAGCATGATGGCCAGGGATTTCGAGCAGTACAGCGCCTGGCGGCAAGGCGTGGTGACGGCGCTGAAAAACTACCAGTCCTGGGTCGCGTCCGCGTCGCTGACCGACGCCGCCACCGACCAGCGCATCGCCCGCACCCTGGCGCGGCTGGCCGACGATAAATTGTCGGTGGCCTTCGTTGCCGAATTCTCGCGCGGCAAGTCCGAGCTGATCAACGCCATCTTCTTCGCCGACTACGGCCAGCGCATCCTGCCATCGGCCGCCGGCCGCACCACCATGTGCCCGACCGAGTTGATGTACGACCCCAGCTTCGCGCCGTCGATCCGCCTGCTGCCGATCGAAACGCGGGCCGACAACCTGTCGACCGGCGATTACCGCGATCAACCTTCGGCCTGGACCGTGCTGCCGCTGAACCTGGAGGTCGGCGCCGATATGCACGAAGTCTTCAAGCAGGTCAGCATGACCCGTTATGTCCCGGTCGAGGAAGCCAAGCGCTACGGCCTGTACGACGAGGACGATCCCGACATGCAGGTCACCCTGAGCGAGGATGGCAAGGTCGAGATCTCGCTGTGGCGCCACGCCATCATCAACTTTCCGCACCCGCTGCTCAAGCAGGGGCTGGTGATCCTCGATACGCCCGGGCTGAACGCCATCGGCACCGAGCCGGAACTGACCTTGAACCTGATCCCGAACGCGCACGCGGTGCTGTTCATCCTGGCCGCCGACACCGGCGTGACCAAAAGCGACATCGAGGTCTGGCGCAACCACATCGGCGCCGGCGCCGGCCGCCTCGTCGTCCTCAACAAGATCGACAGCATGTGGGACGAGCTGCGCAGCCAGGCCGAGGTCGACGTCGAGATCGAACGCCAGCAAGCCAACGTGGCGCACGTTCTGGCGCTCGAACCGCGCCAGGTGTTCCCGGTGTCGGCGCAAAAGGCATTGGTGGGCAAGATCACGCAGGACAAGTCCCTGCTCGCCCGCAGCCGCCTGCAGGCGCTCGAGGCGGCGCTGTTCGACGAGCTAATCCCGGCCAAGAAGGACATCGTGCGCAAGCAACTGCGCGAGGAATTGCAGGCGCTGAGCGTGGCGCAAATGGCCCTGGTCAACGCCCGCTCGCGCGGCATCGTCGAGCAGCTGCACGAACTGAAAAGCTTGCGCGGCAAGAACCAGACGGTGATCGCGCACATGATGCGCCGCATCGACGTCGAGAAAAAGGAATTCGACACCAGCCTGTTCAAGCTGCAGGCCACGCGCGCCGTGTTCACGCGGCTGTCGACCGAGCTCTACACCAGCATCGGCATGGACATCGTCCGCGACGATATCGACCTGGTGCGCGAGCAGATGCAGCGCAGCCGCTTTTTCACCGGCGTGCGCGAGGCGGTGCGCAACTACTTCGAGCGCATCCGCGCCAACCTCGACGCGTCAGAGCGCAAGACCGTCGAGATCAGCGAGATGATGGGCGTAATGTACCGCCGCTTCGCCAGCGAGCACGGCTTGACGCTGGCGCTGCCGATGCCGTTTTCGCTGCAAGCGTACCGCGACGAGATCGCGTCGATCGAGGCGATCTACTACAAGCAGTTCGGCACCGCGACCTTGATCACGACCAGCCGCGTGGTGCTGATGGAGAAGTTTTTCGACACCATCGCCTCGCGCGTGCGCGGCTGCTTCAAGTCGGCCAACAACGACGCCGAGGCGTGGCTGAAGGTGATCATGGCGCCCTTGGAGGCGCAGATCCGCCAGCACAAGGACCAGCTCAAGCACCGGTTGGCGTCGATCCAGCGCATCCACGACGCCACCGACAGCCTGGAGCAAAAGATCGAAGCGTTCGAAAGCAGCCAGCAGCAGCTGGAGGCGCAAAAGCTGCGGCTGACGGAACTGGCGGCCGCCATCGGCACCGCCATCAACGCGGAATTCGAGGCGCTCGACGCCGCCGCGTGATTATTCAAGAATTAATTTAGGATTCAAATGAAGGTTGAAGTTGTTGAGAATTTCGCCGATCCGAGTTTTTCCTCGGACCTGATCGGCTGGCAGAAACAGCACGGGCGCCACGCGCTGCCGTGGCAAAACACCACCGACGCGTATCTGATCTGGCTGTCCGAAATCATGCTGCAGCAGACGCAGGTGTCGGCGGTGCTGGGTTACTACGCGCGCTTCCTGGAGCGTTTTCCAACCTTGCGCGACTTGGCGGCGGCGCCGGTCGAGGATGTCATGGCGCAGTGGAGCGGCCTGGGCTATTACACCCGCGCGCGCAACCTGCACAAATGCGCGCAGCGCGTGGTGGCCGAGTACGACGGTGTGTTCCCCTCGGACCCGGCGCTGCTGGCCGAGCTGCCGGGCATCGGCCGCTCGACGGCGGCGGCGATTTCGGCGTTTTCCAGCGGCACGCGCGCGGCCATCATGGACGGCAACGTCAAGCGGGTATTCGCGCGCGTGTTCGGCATCGACGCCTATCCGGGCGAGCGCCGCACCGAGGAGATGATGTGGCGCCGCGCCGAGGCGCTGCTGCCGGAGCAAGGCATCGAGTCGTACACGCAGGGCTTGATGGACATGGGCGCGACCCTGTGCACGCGCAGCAGTCCGTCGTGCGAGCGCTGCCCGATGCAGCCGCGCTGCGTGGCCTTCGCCACCAACCGCACCAAGGATCTGCCGGTGCGCAAGCCGAAGAAAACCTCGCCCGAAAAGCACTCGGTGATGCTGGCGATTATCGACAACGGCCAGGTGCTGCTGGAGCAGCGGCCGCCGACCGGCATCTGGGGCGGGTTGCTGTCGCTGCCGGAGCTCGACGGCCATGTGCTGGCCGAGGACGACGACATCCCGGCGGCCGACGACGACGCGCTGATACTGGCGGTCGGCAAATTCGGCGAGATGGAATCGCACGAGCGGCTGTCGACGGTCACACATGTGTTCACGCACTACAAGCTGCACATCGCGCCGTACCGCGTGACGTTGGCGCGGCGCGTGCCGATGGCGGCCGAGGCCGGCCACGTCTGGTACGACGCCGCCAGGCTGGCCGACGCGGCGCTGCCGGCGCCGATCAAGAAGCTGCTGCTGGAGTTGATGGGCGACGCGCGCGATGCGCAGGCGCGGATGTTTTAGGAAAGAAGATTGAGAAATGCCCATGCGACCGCAGGTGCGGCGAAACATGTTACGACTAACCACCACCGCAAGCGATCACGCTCCTTTAGCAACAGCTTCAATTCCAGCTCCGAGAGCTCCAATTTCAGCTCTCTTTTTGCCTCAGCCGATGCAATGGCAATGCGTGTCTCCATTTGTATCAGTTCCACTTTCGTAGCGAATGTAGCCTGCCTGCGGGCTGCGATGTAGGCCTCTACAGAACTAAAACTTCTTTCCGGATCATAGATTTGATCGCTCATATCCACCTCACGGGAATGTTCGAACGATGGCAAGCACAACGCCTGCGACGGCGACGATGGCCCCAACAGTCCAGCGCAGATGCCGATTCCCCATGGCGAGAACTTTACTTTCCAAATCGGCTATTTTGATAGTCAGTCTCAGCTCCGCCGCACCTAATTCCGTGCGCAGTTCGGCCACATTCTCTTTGGTCGCGTAGTTGGACTGAATAACGGCGACGCGCCCCTCGAGGCGCACAGCATCCTCCTTAGTCGCGTAGTGATCGCGCGCAAAAGAAACCTCCGCACTCAGTGTCGCAGCGGCTTTCTCCACCGAAGTAAGGCGCTTATCGATTGGGGTGATTTGCTCGTCCATCACCCATGATCATCCTAACTACGTTGATGATCAAGAGTGTTCGATTGATTGGACTCAAAGCTCGTCGAGCGAGAACAAACGGCGGTGTTCGCGGATGGCGTAGCGGTCGGTCATGCCGGCGATGTAGTCGGCGATCTTGCGCGCCTGCTTGCCGACGTCGCCCGATTTGTCCTGGTAATCCGGCGGCAGCAAGACGGGCTCGGCCATGAACGATTCGTACAGTTCGCGCACGATGCGGCTGGCCTTCACGCGCATGCGGTTGACCTTGTAGTGGCGATACAGGTTCTCGCGCAGGAAGCGCTTGAGCTCGGTCGCGTCCTTGCGCATCGGATCGGAGAAGCGGATCAGCGGCGGCGCCGCGCGCACGTCGTCGATGCTCTTCGGCGCGGCGTCCGCCAACAAGGCGCCGGAGGTGACGATCAGGTCGTCGGCCAGCGCCGTGATCAGGCGCCGCAAGGTTTCATAGATCGCGCGCCGACCCGACAGCCCCGGGAAGGTCTGCTGCACGTCGCGCCACAGGCGCGCGAAAAAATCGACCTGCTCCAGCTGCTCGATGGTGATCAAGCCGGAGCGCAGGCCGTCGTCGATATCGTGGCTGTTGTAGGCGATCTCGTCGGCCAGATTGGTCAGTTGCGCCTCCAGCGACGGCTGGGTGCGGTCGATGAAGCGCACCGCCACCGGTCCCAGCAGGCGGGCGTTGGTCAGCGAGCAGTGCTTGAGGATGCCCTCGCGCGTCTCGAACATCAGGTTCAGGCCGTCGTAGGCGCCGTAATGCTCCTCGAGCTCGTCGACCACGCGCAGGCTTTGCAGGTTGTGCTCGAAGCCGCCGTGTTCCTTCATGCATTCGTTGAGCACGTCCTGGCCGACGTGGCCGAACGGCGTGTGGCCGAGGTCGTGCGCCAGCGAGATCGCCTCCACCAGATCCTCGTTCAGTCGCAGGTTGCGCGCCAGCGAGCGGCCCACCTGCGCCACCTCCAGGCTGTGCGTCAGCCGGGTGCGGAACAGGTCGCCCTCGTGGTTGAGGAACACCTGGGTTTTGTATTCGAGCCGGCGGAACGCCGACGAATGGATGATGCGGTCGCGGTCGCGCTGGAACTGGCTGCGCGACGAATGCGCCGTCTCCGGATGGCGGCGACCGGCGCCGCCGGCCGAATGGGCGGCGTAGGGTGCCAGGTACTCTTCGGGCAGCATTCGGCGCCTCCGCTTAAACGCTGGCGGCCAGGGTGGCCATCAGGAGCTCGCGCGGCGCATTGGTGATGCTTGGCGCGCCCAGCGGCTTGAGCAGGATGAACTTGATGGCGCCGCCCTCGTTCTTCTTGTCGACTTCCATCAACTCCAGCCAGCGCTCGGCGCCCAGGTCCGGCGCCTTGACCGGAAGGCCGGCCGCCACCACCAACGCGCGCACGCGCGCCACGGTGGCCTCGTCGACCAGCCCCATGCGCTGCGACAGATCGGCCGCCATCACCATGCCGCAGCCGACCGCCTCGCCGTGCAGCCATTGGCCGTAGCCCAGGCCGTTCTCGATCGCGTGGCCGAAGGTGTGGCCGAAGTTGAGGATGGCGCGCAGGCCGCCCTCGCGCTCGTCCTGGCGCACGACGTCGGCCTTGATCTCGCACGAGCGGGCGATGGCATACGCCAGCGCGCCCTTGTCGCGCGCCATCAGCTTGCCGATGTTGGCCTCGATCCAGTCGAAGAAGGCGGCGTCGATGATGGCGCCGTGCTTGATCACCTCGGCCAGGCCGGCCGACAGCTCGCGCGCAGGCAGGGTTTCCAGGGTCGAAGTGTCGGCGATCACCGCGCGCGGCTGGTAGAACGCGCCGATCATGTTCTTGCCCAGCGGGTGGTTGATGCCGGTCTTGCCGCCCACCGACGAATCGACCTGCGACAGCAAGGTGGTCGGCACCTGGATGAAGTCGATCCCGCGCATGTAGCTGGCCGCCGCATAGCCGGTCAGGTCGCCGATGACGCCGCCGCCGAGGGCGATCAGGGTGGTCTTGCGGTCGGCCTTGTTGGCCAGCAGCGCGTCGAAGATCTGCATCAGGCTGGCCCAGGTCTTGTATTCTTCACCGTCCGGCAGCACGACGGTCATGACTTGCTTGCCAGCACTACGCAGGCCGGCCTCGACGCGCTCCAGGTACAGCGGCGCGACGGTGGTGTTGGTGACGATGGCGACCTTGCCGCCGTGGACATGGCGCGCCAGCAGCGCGCCGTCGGCGAGCAGCGCCGGGCCGATGGAGATCGGGTAGCTGCGCTCGCCCAGATCGACATTCAACAGGATGGTGGATTCTTCGTTCATCGATGGTTCCGCTTGGGTGACGCAGTTGGGCGCGGCCTCGCAGGCCAGCCTCTCCAGCTGGGTCAAAATGGATTGGACCATCGATTGTACGTTAGGTCGGCCGGTATCGATGACCACGTCGGCGATCTCCATGTACAGCGGATCGCGCACGGCCATCAATTCCTCGAGCTTTTTGCGCGGGTCGGCCGTCTGCAGCAGCGGCCGGTTCTTGTCATGGGCGGTGCGCTGCAGGATGCTGTGCACGGTCGTGCGCAGGTAGATGACGGTGCCGCGCGCCTTGAGGTGGGCGCGGCTGTCCGGATCGAGCACGGCGCCGCCGCCGGTGGCCAGCACCAGGTCCTGTTGGCCGGTCAACTCGCGGATGACGTCCGCCTCGCGCCGGCGAAAGCTCGGTTCACCTTCGATTTCGAAGATCCACGGGATGGAGGCGCCGGTGCGCGCCTCGATCTCGTGGTCCGAATCCATGAACCGCAGGCCCAGTTTGCGGGCCAAAATGCGGCCGATGGTGGTCTTTCCCGCCCCCATCAAGCCGACTAAAAACACATTTTGCATGCACGATCCAACTAAATGCGGGCGGCGGCACCAGCGGCCCCGCCGGCGGATCGCAGCCGATGACGGCCGATCACTGCGGGTTGCTGCACGATGTCGCCACCCCGTAAGGGCTGACCACGCCTGGTGGCGTGATGGTTTGATCACTGTAATCAGAGCTCAAGCCCATCAAGTGTACCAGAGAGGTGTACGAGGACTCGCTGCCGGATGACGCCGCGCCGCGAATCGTCAGGTTGACGTCAAGCCACTGGACGAAGTTGCGCGGGTAGACCAGCGATACGATGGCGCGGCCGCTGGCGTCGGTGACGACGTTGGTGGTGACTGTCACCGGGATGCCCGGCTGCAAGGTGCCGTTGCCGTTCAAGTCTTCGCCCGGGTCGAGGATGCCGTTGGCGTTGACGTCCTCGTTGGCGCAGACGGCGGTCTGCACCCGTTCCCACGGCCCCTGGGGCGCCTTGAAGGTCAGCACGCCCTTGTAATACCGCAACGGCAGCACCGAGGCGGTCAGCTTGACGCCCGGCACGGCGTTGCCGGCCGCGTCGGTGACGATGACGGCGTAGTCGGCCTGGTAGGTGGCGCTGTTCGGTATGCCGATGGTGTTGCCGGTGCCGGCGCTGATGAACAGCGATTTTTGCGCCACGGTCAGGTTGACCGCCGCCGTGGCGCCGGAGCCGCCGATCACCCTGGCCTGGATGCGCACGCCGTTGGTGGCGGTGGCGGTGGTGCCGGCCACATAGCTGACGGTGGCCGAACCGTCGGCGGCGGTGAGCACTTCCGAAGGCTGGGTCAGGGTGCCGCCGCTCGGATCGGTGAGGATGGAGAACGCCACCGTGGCGTTCTTGACCGGGTTGTTTTGCGCCGGACCGTCCCGCACCACGGCGCGCAAGGTGGCCTGCTGGGTGGTGCTGCCGGCCGTGTTGGCGCCGATTACGGCCGGGTCGGCCTGCAGCGAGATGGTGGCCGCCCCGGTCAGCGGCGCGACGAATTCCAGTTCGGTCTGGGTGGTCAGGCCGGCCGCACTGGCCGTCAACGTGGCGACCCCGGGGCCGGTGGCGTTGAGGTAGGCGACCGCCGCGCCGCCGCTCAGCGGCAAGGTGCCGGCCAGCGGCGCGGCGCAAGCGGCGTCGCGGTAGACCGTGCCGCGCGAGCTGCTGATGGTGACCTCGCCGCTCGGCCCGCCGGTGACGGAGACCAGCTGGCAGCCGCCAATGGCGGCGCTGGCCTGGACGGCGCCGCCGGCGTTGAGCGAGCGGATCGCGAATGCCGACGAGTTGATGGTGATGCCGGCCGAGGCCGCCTCCCCCATCGCCCGCACGGTGACCACGTCGGCGCTGCCGCCGCTGGCCGTGTAGCTGAGGATGAGCTGGCCAGCGGCGTTGGTGACGGCCGCGCCGCCGCCCTTGACCACCAGGGTGTTGGCGTTCGAGCCGAACAGCACCGGCTTGCCGACCAGCGCATTGCCGGCCGAATCGACCAGTTTGACCGTGATGTCGGCGCTGGCGCCGACGTTGATGGTGCGCGCGGCGTTGATGGTCAAGCCGTTGCCGGCCACGTTGACGATGGTGGTGACCGGCACGGCGCCGGCCACCGAGGCGGTCACCTTGATCGCGCGCGAGGTGGCGTCGCCGCCGGTGCCGAGCTTCTCGGTGACGATGCCCTGGGCGTTGGTGGTGCGGGTGGTGCGGGTCAGGCTGCCCGAATCGGCGCGCAGGTCGACCGCCACGCCCGGCATGACGGTGTTGTTGGAATCGCGCACCAGCGCCACCACCGTCACCTCGTTGCCGGCGGTGCCAACCGAGGCCAGGGTGGCGGCGTCGGTGGTCAGCGACAAGGTCGGCACGGCGTTGACGACATCGATCGTGACCGGACTCGAGCTCCTGCCGCCGGCGCTGGCCGTCACGGTGATCTTGCGCAGCGAGCTGTCGCCCTTGACGCTGAGCTTTTCAACCACCTCGCCGGCGGCGTTGGTGATCCGGTTGGTGCTGGTGACGGTGCCCGAGCTGGTGGAAAAACTGACCGTTTCGCCGGCCAGCGCGTTGCCGCCGCCGTCCTTGACGATGGCCGTCAACGTCACCTCGGTGCCGTCCAGGCCGGACGAGGCGATGGTCGCCGCGCTGGCCGTCAGCACCACGCTGGCCGCCTTCGACGGCGCCACGCCGTTGCTGTTGGTCCCCGGCGAACCACCGCCGCCGCCGCAGGCCGACAGCACCCCGGCACACACCACCATCGCCAGCCATCCCGTGAATTTTTTCATGACCGTGTTTCCTATCATTTACCTGAAATAAAGTGGATCGGTAACTACGTACCTCAAACGCGCCGTCAGCGCGTCGACAGGCGCTCTGCGACGATCTTCGGCGTGATAAACACCAGCAACTCGGTTTTGTCGTTGGTGCGCGAATTGGTGCGGAACAAATAGCCGAGCACCGGCACGTCGCCCAGCAGCGGCACCTTGCTGGTGGTGTTGCGCTCGGTTTGCTGGTAGATGCCGCCCAGCACCACCGTACCGCCGTTCTCGACCATCACCTGCGTCTTGACGTGCTTGGTGTCGATGGCGAAGCCGGCGCGCGTCTCCTGGCCCACGCTGTCCTTGTTGACGTCGACGTCGATGACGACGTTGCCGTCCGGCGTGATCTGCGGCGTCACCTCCAGCCGCAGGTTGGCCTTGCGGAACTGGATCGACGTCGCACCGCTGCTGGTGGCGACTTGGTACGGCAGCTCGATGCCCTGCTCGATCAGCGCGATGGCCTTGTCGGCGGTGATCACGCGCGGGCTGGAGATGATCTTGCCGGTGCCGTCGGCCTCCAGCGCCGACAGTTCCAGGTTGAGGAAGCGGTTCGCCGCCGACGAGAACAGGCTGACCGCCAGGCTGCCGGCCGGGACGCCGTTGATATTGGCCGCCGGCAGGTTGACGAACTGGGTGTTGTTGTAGGTGCTGTCGGTGAGCCGGACCTGGCCGGTGGTTTCGCCCACGCCGGTCAGGTTGCCGCCAATGCCGATGCGGGTGTTGCCGTTGCCGATCTGGTAGCCGGCGTCGCCGCCGCGGATGGTGCGCAGGTCGGCAAAGCCAAGCTTGGCGCCGAGGTTGCGCGTGAAGGTGTCGCTGGCCTCGACGATGCGCGCCTCGATCAGCACCTGCTTGGTGGCGATGTCGGTCTTGGCGATGAGTCGGCGCACGTCCTCGAGCTTGGCGGCGATGTCGGTGACGAACAGCTGGTTGGTGCGCGGCTCGATGATGGCGCTGCCGCGCTTGGACAGGATGCGGTTCTTGGCGTCGCCGCCCTCGAGCCCGAAGACGGTCTTGAAGGCCTCGGCCTTCTGGTAGTTGAGCTGGAAGATCTCCGACTTGAGCGGCTCGAGGTCGGCGATCTGGGCGCGCTGCTCCAGTTCCAGCTTTTCCTTGGTCAGCAACTCCTCCTTGGGCGCGATCCACAGCACGTTGCCGTTCTTGCGCATGTCCAGGCCCTTGGCCTGCAGCACCACGTCAAGCGCCTGGTCCCACGGCACCTCCTTCAGGCGCAACGTCAGGTTGCCGCTGACGCTGTCGCTGGTGATGATGTTCAGGCCGGAGATGTCGGCGATCGCCTGCAGCGCGGCGCGCACCTCGACGTTCTGGAAGTTGAACGAGAGCTTTTCTCCACGGTAGCCCTGCGAGCCCTGGGTCAGCTTGTTCGGATCTTCCTTGATCGGCTTGATGTCGATCACCAGCTGGGTGTCGCTCTGGTACACGGTCTGCTCCCACAGCCCGCGCGCCTCGACCGTCAGGCGCGTGTTGTCGCCTTGCGGCACGCTGGTGACCAGCGACACCGGCGTGCCGAAGTCGCCGACGTCGAGCCGGCGGCGCAAGGTCTCCGGCAACCCCGTCTTGAGGAAGTCCACCACCACGCCGGTCGGCGTCTGGCGCACATCGACCGCCACCTGGTTGTTGGGCAGGTCGACCACCACGCGGCCCTCGCCGTTGGCGCCGCGGCGGAAATCGAGGTCGCGCAGCATCTGGCGGGCCGGTGGCGCCGCCGGGCCGGCGGGGGCGGCCGCCGCGACCGGCAGGCCGCGCGCGTCGACCGCCGTGGCCACGCCGCCGGAACCGTCGATGGTCAGGATGATGGCCTTGCCGTCGATCGCGGTGGCGTAGTTCAGGCTGCGTTTGAGGTTGAACACCAGGCGCGAGCGCCCGCCCGCCTGCACCACGTTGACGCTGCGCAGGTCGCCCACGTTGAATTCCTGCGTGGTCATGCCGGTGTCGTTGACGGTGGCGCCAAGATCGAGCGCGAGGCGGGGGGGATTGGTGATGGCGAAGCCGATGGGGAGTTTGTCGGGCGGGGTTTTGAGCGCGATCTTGACAATTACATTGGCGCCCTGCTGGTTGGCGCTGATCGACTCGATGGCGTTGGCGGAGGCGGAGGCGCTGGTGGTGGTTGCGGGGGCTGCGGGCTGGGCGGCGGCGCCTTGCGGCTGCGGCGCCATGGCCAGGGTGAGCAGCAGGGCCCATAGCGGTGCCCGGCAGGCGGCCGGCGCGTGGCGGGCCGTGGTTCGAGCGGTCATTTGATATTCTCCTTGCTTTCCTGCAGTTCCAGCTTCGACATGCGTTCGACCCAATCGCCGGTCGCATCCTGGACGATTTCCCTGATGCTGACCGCGTCCTCGGTGATGCCGGTGATCCGGCCGTAGTTCTGTCCGATATGCTGGCCCTTGACGACCTGGTGCACCGAACGGTCGATCTGCAGCACGGCATGGATCACGCCGCCCTTCTCGATGGTGCCGACCATCTTGACGGTGTCGAGCGGATAGCTCTCCAACAACTCCTTGCGCCGCTCGACGTCCGGGCGCAGGCCGCCGCCGCCGGCGCGCGCGTCCAGCTTGGCCAGCTCGGCCAACAGCTTGTTCGGATTGAACGGATCGACCGCGTCCTTCTGGTTGTAAGCAAACGGGATGAAGGTCTTCGGCTCGACCAGCGGCGGCACTTTCACCTTGGCCTGGGCGTCGACTTCGCGCATCCAGTCGCGCACCTGCTGGGCGTCGTCGTCGCCACAGGCCGACAACAGCGGCAGCGCCGCCGCCAACAGCCACAACGGGAGCGATTTCAGTGGACTCATGACTTTTTCGCCGCCTTCTTCTTGTCGGCCGCCGCCTTGCGCTGCGCCTGCACCTCTTCCGGATCGAGGTAGCGGAAGGTCTTGGCGACCGCCTCCAGGGTCAGCACGCCGTCCTTGCCCGTGCCCAGCGCCATGTTGTTGAGCGTGACGATGCGCGACAGGTTGGCCATGTCGCCGGCGAAGGCGCCGATGTCATGGTAGCTGCCGGTGACCTTGATATCGATCGGCAACTCCGCGTAGTAATCCTTGACCACCACCTGGGCCGGCTTGAACAGCTCGAACTGCAGGCCGCGTCCGGCGCCGGCCTGGTTGATGTCGGTCAGCAAGGCGGCCATCTCGGCCTTGCTGGGCAGCTGCTTTTGCAGCCGCTCGACATACTGGTCGACCTGCACCTTTTGCGCCCGCAGCGCCTCGAGGTTGATCGCTAGGCCGGTCTTGAGGCGGTATTCGTCGCGCAACTTGAGCTCGGTTTGGGCGCCCGCCTCCTGCTCGTCGAACTGCGAACTCCAGTAACCGAAGTAGCCGGCCACCATCACCGCCGCCGCCACGCCGACCGCGCACAGCAGGCGCGGCGCCAGCGGCCACTGGCCCGGATGGCGGTCGTTGAGGTTGCGGAACTGGCCGGCCAGGCGGGCGCCCAGCCGGTTCAGGTCGAGGTTCGCTGTCGCCATCGCCATCGCTCCTCAGGGCTGGGCCGGCGGCAAGCCGGGCGGTGGACTGGACGCGGACATGGCGGCCGTAGCGGCGGCAGCGCCATCCTTGTCGCGCGGCCGCTTGATATGAACCATCAGGTTGAATTCCACCACCTTCTTGCTGGTCTTGCCCTGGCCGAGGGCGGTTGACTTGACTTCGATCAAATCGGGACGCTCCAGCCACGGCGACACCCCGGCCAGGTTGCGCAGCAGTTCGGACACGCGCTCCTGCGACTGCGCGTAGCCGAGCACCGACACCTTCTGCCCCTCCTGCTTGAAACTCTTCAGATAGACGCCGGCCGGGGTCTGCCTGACCAGCTCGTCGAGCAGGTAGACCGGCTGGTTGCGGTCGCCCTGCAAATCCTCGACCGCCTGCTGGCGCGCCTTGAGCGCCTCGATCTCCTGCTTCAGCGTGGCGATCTCGGCGATCTTCTTGTCGAGTCCGCTAATGGCGGTCTTCAGCACCTGGTTGCGCTCGCCCTGGATCGACAGCGCGCGGGCGTTGTAGGCGCCCACCAGCAGCACCACGCCGACGCCGATGACGCCGCCCAGCGCCAGCAGCGCGAAGAAGGCGGACTTCTTCTGCTTGCGCTTTTCCTCGCGGTGGGGCAGCAGGTTGATGCGTATCATCAGCCGAACCTCCGCAGCGCCAGGCCGCAGGCGACCAGGTAGGCCGGGGCGTCGGCGCGCAGCTGCGCCTCGCGCACCGACGCCCCCAGCTGCATGCCCTTGAACGGCGAGACCACGGCGCTGGCGATGCGGGTGCGGCCGGCGACCAGTTCGAGCAGGCCCGGGATGACGGCGCAGCCGCCGGCCAGGAACAACTGGTCGACCCGGGTGTAGGGGGTGGACGTGTAGAAGAACTGGATCGCCCGCGTGACTTCCATCGCCGCGCTCTCGAGGAAGGGCGTGAGCAGCTCGGGCACGTAGTTGTCGGGCAGGTCGCCGCTCTTCTTGCGCGCCTCGGCCTCGTCGAAGGCCATGCCGTAGGCGCGCACGATGTCCTGGGTCAGCGAATTGCCGCCGAAGGGCTGCTCGCGCTCGTAGACGGTGGCGCCGTCGAGCATGACGGAGATATGGGTGACCTGGGCGCCGATCTGGAACAGCGCCACCACCTGGCCGGCGCCGGCCTCGGGCAGCTGCGCGGTGATGCGGTCGAGCGCGGCGCGGGCGGCGTACGATTCGATGTCCATCACGGTCGCCTTCAGGCCGGACGCCTCGGCGATGGCGACCCGGTCCTCGACCTTTTCGCGGCGCGAGGCGGCCAGCATGACCTCGATGTCCTCGGGCGAGTTGGCGGCCGCGCCGATGACGTCGAAATCGAGGCTGACCTCGTCGAGCGCGAACGGGATGTACTGGCTGGCCTCGGATTCCACCTGCACCTCGAGCTGGTCCTCCGACAGGCCGGCCGGCAGGATGATTTTCTTGGTGATGACCGACGCCGGCGGCATGCCCAGCGCGGCCAGCTTGGCGCGGCTGCCGCTTTTCTTCCAGACGCGCCGCACCACCTCGACCACCTGGTCCATGTTCTCGATGTTGCCGTCGACGACGGCGCCGCGCGGCAGCGGCTCGGCGGCGTAGCGTTCGAGCCGGACCTCGCCCTTGGCACCCTGGGCCAGCTCCACCACGCGCACGCTCGAGGTGCTGATGTCCAGGCCCATCAGCGGCGGACTGCCCTGCCCGAACAGCATCTTGAAGTCGATCATGCGAGTGTCTCCGGCGCCTGGATGGGAGGCGGTGCTAAAAAGCCCCTGCCGAGGCGGAATCCGCCCAAGTCCAGCTCAGGCCTGCCCCCACATTAAATCGAGCCTATATAAGTGTAAAGATATTTCTGCTGTGCACGATTGTGGCAGTGTGAGGGTTTCGCCACACTTATTCTTGACCCCGTGGCAGCAAAAACAACTCCGTTGTTTTGTTGGTTACTGGAAAGTATTTCTGATTCGAGGCACAACAGCACAGCGCGCCGCAGGGGTTGGCGCTCGCTTATAATGCTTCGCACTCAACACAGAAAGAACGCACTGCATGGCTTCCTCCAATTCGGCACCGCCACCCTCCTCCGACAAGTCCGCGAAGGGCGCGGGTAAAAACACGGGCAAAAAACCGGGCAAATCGCCGTCGCGCTGGCTGTTGATGGCCGGCCTGTCGGTGCTCGGCCTGGGCGTGGGCGCCGTGCTGCTGGTCGTGTTCGGCCTGGCGATGGCCTACCCCAACCTGCCGGAATTGGACACGCTGACCGACTACCGCCCCAAAATGCCGCTGCGCATCTTCTCGGCCGACAATGTCCTGATCGGCGAGTTCGGCGAGGAGCGCCGCAACCTGGTGCGCATCAAGGACATCCCGGACGTGATGAAAAAGGCCGTGCTGGCGATCGAGGACGACCGCTTCTACCAGCACGGCGGCATCGACTACACCGGCATCCTGCGCGCGGCCGTGCACAACGCCACCGGCGGCGCCAAACAGGGCGCATCGACCATCACCCAGCAGGTGGCCCGCAACTTCTTCCTGTCGAGCGAACAGACGCTCAAGCGCAAGGCCTACGAGGTGCTGCTGGCGTGGAAGATCGAAAAGAACCTCACCAAGGACCAGATCCTCGAGGTCTACATGAACCAGATCTACCTGGGCCAGCGCGCCTACGGCTTCTCGTCGGCCGCACAAATCTACTTCGGCAAGAACCTGCGCGACATCACCGTTGCCGAGGCCGCCATGCTGGCCGGCCTGCCGAAGGCGCCTTCTGCCTACAACCCCGTGGTCAACCCCAAGCGCGCAAAAACCCGCCAACAGTACATCCTGCAGCGCATGCACGTGTTGGGCTATATCACGGATACGCAGTTCGAGACCGCCAAGGCCGAGCCGCTCAAGGTCAAGACCGACAGCAGCGAGTTCGGCGTGCACGCGGAGTACGTTGCCGAAATGGCACGCCAGCTGGTCTATGAACAGTTCAAGGAAGACACCTACACGCGCGGCCTGAACGTGTTCACCACCATCACCAAGGCCGACCAGGACGCCGCCTACCTGGCGCTGCGCAAGGGCGTCATGGACTACGAGCGCCGCCACGCCTACCGCGGCCCGGAGGCGTATGTCGACATCCCGGCCAGCAAGGAAGAGGCCGACGACGTCATCGAGACCGAGCTGGCCGACCACCCGGACAGCGACGACATCGTCGCCGCCATGGTGCTCAAGGCAACGCCGCAGCAGATCGTCGCCGTCACCGCCTCGGGCGAGGAGATCAAGATCGCCGGCGCCGGCCTGGAGATGGGCCGCTCGTGGCTGTCCGAAAAGGCGCCGCCGAACAAGCGCATCCGCCGTGGCGCGGTGATCCGCGTCATGCAGGAGGGTAAGGATTGGGAAGTGACGCAGATGCCGCAGATCGAGTCGGCCTTTGTTGCGGCCAGCACCGAGGATGGCGCCATCAAGGCCATGGTGGGCGGCTTCGACTACAACCGCAACAAGTTCAACCACGTCACCCAGGCCTGGCGCCAGCCGGGCTCGTCGTTCAAGCCGTTCATCTATTCGGCCTCGCTCGAGCGCGGCCTGTCGCCGTCGACCATCATCAACGACGCGCCGATCTCGTTCGACGCCGGCCAGACCGGCGGCCAGGCGTGGGAGCCGAAGAACTACGACGGCAAGTACGAGGGCCCGATGACGATGCGGCGCGGCCTGACCAAGTCCAAGAACATGATCTCGATCCGCATCCTGCACAAGATCGGCGCCAAGTATGGCCAGGAATACACCACCCGCTTCGGCTTCGACGCCGACAAGAACCCGCCATACCTGACCCTGGCGCTGGGCGCGGGCAACGTCACGCCGCTGCAGATGGCCGGCGCCTACTCGGTGTTCGCCAACGGCGGCTACAAGGTCAGCCCCTACCTGATCTCCAAGGTGACCGACGCCGACGGCAAGATCCTGTCGCAGGCCAATCCCGACAAGGCCGGCGACGAGAAGAACCGCGTCATCGACGAGCGCAACGCCTTCCTGATGGACAGCATGCTCAAGGACGTGGTGCGCTTCGGCACGGCAACCAAGGCGCTGTCGCTCAAGCGGCCCGACATCTCCGGCAAGACCGGCACCACCAACGATTCGATCGACGCCTGGTTCGCCGGCTACCAGCCCAAGCTGGTGGGCATCGCCTGGATCGGCTACGACCAGCCGAAGAACCTGGGCAACCGCGAGACCGGCGGCGGCCTGGCGCTGCCGATCTGGATCAATTTCATGCAAAAGGCGTTGAAGAACATCCCGATCGAGGAACGGGCGGTGCCTGAAGGGGTGATGCTGGTGGGCGACGAGTACTACTACGCGGAGAATCCGCCGGGGACCGGCGTGCACAACATCGACGGCGCCGCCCAGGGCACGCCGGCGGAAGAGAAAGCCAAGGACGCCGTCAAGAACGAGTTGTTCTAAACATGCATGCGTCGCTGGCGGCTCATGGCGGATTACGGCGTTCCGCCTAATCCGCCCTACGGGTTCCTGGCTGTCAGGCTTTTGGCGCCACCACCACCGGGGCGCCGCCCTGGGCGCTGACGATTTCCGACAACGCCGCGAACAGCTCCGAGCCGTCGCGGGTATTGAGCCACAGGCCGTCCTTCTGGCGGTAGTGGAAGCCGCCCGAGCGGGCCGCCACCCACAATTCCTGCATCGCCGCCTGGCTGTTGACGATGACCTTGGAACCGTTGTCGATGAACTCGATTTCCAGCACATTGCCACTGCGGCTGCATTCGACGTCGACCATGTCGTCGTCGTTCAATTGGTCCAAGGCCGCCTCGATCGCGTCGAGGGTGGCTTCGGCCTGCGCCAGGAATTCCGATTCGCCCATGCTACACTCCAATATCTATAGTCAATCCATGATTTTATCGTGAAGTCCACTTTCCGTTTGTTTATCGGCGCCACCACCCTGGGTCTGACCGTATTATTGGGCGGCTGCGGCCAAACCGGCCCGCTGTACCTGCCCAAACCGACCGCCAAGCCCGCCAAGAGCGGCGAAGCCAAAGTAACGCCCGCCGGCACCCCGGCCACCGCACCCACCGACACTGTGCCCGGCGCGCCGGCCACGCCGGTTCCCGTGACGCCGTCGCCGGTTCCGTCCACTCTCCCAGTACCCCAACAATAATTACTATGTCGCAATTTACGTATCAAGACGGCGTGCTGCACGCCGAAGGCGTGGCGCTGAGCGCCATCGCCGAACAATTCGGCACGCCGACCTATGTGTACTCGAAGGCGGCGCTGCTGGCCAACTTCGCCTCGTACGCCGACGCCTGCGCCGGCCGCGACGCGCTGGTCTGCTACGCCATGAAAGCCAATTCCAACCTGGCCATCCTGGACTTGCTGGCGCGCCAGGGCGCCGGCTTCGACATCGTCTCCGGCGGCGAACTGCTGCGCGTGCTGGCCGCCGGCGGCGACCCGCGCAAGGTGATCTTCTCCGGCGTGGGCAAGAGCGCCGACGAGATGCGCCTGGCGCTGTCGCACGACATCCTGTGCTTCAACGTTGAATCGATCCCCGAGCTGCACCGCCTCAACGAAGTGGCCGGCGCCATGGGCAAGACCGCGCGCATCTCGCTGCGCGTGAACCCGAACGTCGACGCCAAGACCCATCCGTACATCGCCACCGGCCTGAAGGCGAGCAAGTTCGGCGTCGCCTTCGACGACGCGCTGGCCACCTACCGCACCGCCGCCACCTTGCCGCACCTGGAAGTGGCCGGCATCGACTGCCACATCGGCTCGCAGCTGCTGGACGACGCGCCGCTGCTGGAGGCGCTCGACCGCTTGATCGAGCTGATCGATCAACTGGGCGACGAGGGCATCGTGCTGCACCACGTCGACATCGGCGGCGGCATCGGCATCGACTACCGCGAAGCGGGCGAGGCCGCGCCGGTGCCGGTGGGCGACTACCTGGGCCGCCTGTTCGCCAAGATCGACGCCTGGCGCGCCGCGCGCCACGCCGGCCAGGCCATCAAGGTGATCTTCGAGCCGGGCCGCTCCATCGTCGGCGACACCGGCGTGCTGCTGACCCGCGTGGAATTCCTCAAGCACGGCGAAGAGAAGAACTTCTGCGTGGTCGACGCGGCCATGAACGACATGGCCCGTCCTGCGCTGTACCAGGCCTGGATGGACATGCAGCCGGTGGCGATCGGCAACGCCGAGGCACTGACATACGACGTGGTCGGCCCGATCTGCGAGTCCGGCGACTGGCTGGCGCGCGACCGCCAACTGGCGGTGGCCGCCGGCGACCTGCTGGTGATGCACACGGCCGGCGCCTACGGCATGACGATGGCGTCGAACTACAACACCCGCGGCCGCGCCGCCGAGATCATCGTCGACGGCACCGTCTGCCACGAGGTGCGCCGGCGCGAACAGGCTGCCGACCTGTTCGCGCTCGAGTCGCTGATCAAGTAAGCCGAGTGCTCCAACGGAAGCCGCCCGCCGCGAGGCCGGCGGCTTCCTGATCTCTCAATCCGCTGATTAATCCGCGCCCGGCCATCGATGCAGGAATTCTATAAAAAGACGCTGTACGGTTTCCTTGCGCTGCTGGCGGCGAGCGCGCTGGCCGGCTACGTCTGCATCAGCCTGAGCTATCTGAGCGCCCCGTTGCTGCCGTTGCGCGACAGTGCCCTGCCCTGGCGCGTCAAGCCCGACTCCGACCTGCCGCAAACGCTGGCCCGTATCGACGGCGACAGCCAGCGCTTGGGTTTCAACTTCAAGCTCTCGCCGGCCAGCCCCTATCCCTTCGCCGCCGTCGGCCTGTTCTTCACCGACCGCGACGGCACGCCGGCCCATGTGGATTTGTCGCGCTACACGTCGGTGACCCTGGTGGCGAAGTGTACGCCGGCAAATACTTTAAGCCTCACCGCCTCCACGCTGGAGAAAAAAGTCTCCCGGCGCGGCGACTGGCTGACGTACCGGGCGCCGTCGGCGTTTTTCTCCTGCGGCCAAACCGGCTCCTCGGTCGAGCTGGACCTGACGCGCCTTGAAACACCGCAATGGTGGTTCGACATGTTCAAGCTGGACCTGTCGCATCAGGCCTATAAGCTCGACCAGGTGCCGAAGATCTCCATTGGCAGCACTTTCCAAAGCCCGAAAAATATCGAGTCCCGGGTCGAGATCGACAGCCTGGTGCTCACCGGCCGCGACTACCGCTACCTGATGGCGCTGGCGGCCCTGCTGGGCGTCTCGTGGGTGGGCTTCGGCCTGTGGACGTTCCGCCGCCACACCCGCGCGCTGATCGCCGACGTCAAGGAAAAGCTGCGCAAGGATTTGCCCCTGGTGGCGTATCAGCAATTGTCGATCGAACCGCACCGGGATAAGGAAAAGGCGACGATATTGCGGTTTATCGCCAACGGCTATGCGAATGCCGACCTCGATCTGGAAAAGATCGTCACCGAAACCGGTGTCAACCGCAATAAAATCAACGACATTTTAAAATCCGAATTCGGCCACACCTTCAGCGGTTATTTAAATAAACTGCGGCTCACCGAAGCGGCCCGCCTGCTGGCGGAAAAAGAAACGGCGACAGTGGCCGAAATCGCCTATTCGGTCGGTTATAGCAACGTCTCGTATTTCAACAAGCTGTTCAAAGAGGAATACGGCTGCACGCCGAAAGCCTTCCGCACGGTGTGCGAGCGCCCGCCCGGGAGCTAGCCAGCTGGCGCGGATAGCGCTAACACCAACTCTGAAATTCGTAGCAAAATCTGCATTGTCATAGCAAATCCCCCTAACAGCGCTAGCGCTACGCGCTCACCAGCGCTACGCTCGGTGGTCCTGCCGCGTTGCCGACTGCGCGGCATTCGTCCACCTTTCGAAAGCCGAAACGAATGAATCCACTCGCAGCGATGCTGCTCAGCGCAGCCCTGGCATTGCCACTTCACGGAAACGCCCAAGATCGCGTCGTCGATCTGAATGTTAAACAGCTCCAGGGAAAACTAAATAAGACATTTAATTTCGCGATCGGCGCCGGCCGCGCCAACGAGGGGCTGCGGGCGGACTGGCAGCAACAACTGGCCGAAATAAAACGTGACGCCGGCTTTAAATATATCCGGATGCATGGTTTGCTGAGCGACGACATGGGGGTCTATAAAACCGACGCCAAGGGCAACGACGAATATAACTTCCAATATATCGACGCGCTGTTCGATTATCTGATCAGCATCGATGTCAAACCGTTTGTCGAGCTCGGCTTCATGCCGTCGCCCATGGCCAGCGGCGACAAAACCATCTTCTGGTGGAAGGGCAACGTCACCCCGCCGCGCAGCTACGAGCGCTGGGAAAAACTGATACAAGCGCTGACCAAACACTGGACCGAGCGCTACGGCCGCGCCGAAGTGGCGAGCTGGTACTTCGAAGTCTGGAACGAGCCCAACCTGGACGGCTTCTGGGCCGGCACGCAAGCCGAGTATTTCAAGCTGTACGCGCACGCCGCGCGCGGGGTCAAGAGCGTCGATCCAAGCTACAAGGTCGGCGGTCCAGCCACGGCCGGCGCGGCCTGGATACCGGAAATGATCGCATACTGCAAGGAAAACAACGTCCCGCTGGACTTCGTCAGCACGCACACCTACGGCGTCGGCGAGGGCTTCCTGGACGAATACGGCACCAAGGGCACCGTGCTGATCAAGGACGAAGCGGCAATCAGCGGCGACGTGCTGCGCAACCGCAAGGAAATCGGCGCCTCCGCGATGCCGAAGCTGGAACTGCACTACACCGAATGGAGCTCGTCGTACACGCCGGCCGACCCCACGCACGACAGCTACCACCAGGCCGCCTACATCCTGCAAAAGCTCAAGCAGGTCGGCAACGCCGCGCAATCGATGTCGTACTGGGTCTTCACCGACATCTTCGAAGAACCGGGTCCGCGCTTCGAAGCCTTCCACGGCGGTTTCGGCCTGATGAACACGCAAGGCATCAAAAAGCCGGCCTATTTCGCCTACCAGTTCCTCAACCAACTGTCCGACACCGAGCTGAAGAACAACGACGCCCAATCGCTGGCGACGGTCAACGCCAAGGGCGAGGTGCAGGTGCTGCTGTGGGACTACACGCACACGCTGCCGGAAGGCACCAACAACCAACAATACTTCGTCAAGGACCTGCCGCCTAAAGCCAAGGGCAAGGTCGACGTCAAACTGCAAGGCTTGAAGCAAGGCGTCTACAACGTCAGCATCGCCCAGGTCGGCTATAAGCACAACGACGCCTATACCGCCTTCATCGGCATGGGTTCGCCGAAGCAGCTGACCCGGCCGCAAGTCGACACGCTGAAGTCGCAGGCGACCGGCAAGCCATCCGAGCGCCGCACGGTGCGGGTGGGCGCCGACGGCCGCGCCAGCCTCTCGCTGCCGCTGCGCGAAAACGACGTCTACCTGCTCAAGCTGACCGCCGGCAAATAACCCCAACTCCGGGGTCAGGTCCACTTTTTCTACACGGGCGCGGCCGTAAGGCCCTCGCCCGCCTGTTTATTTTCACTGGAGACACCACGTGACCAATCAATCGCGCAGAGACGCGTTCAAAACCTTGTTGGCCGGCGCCGGCCTCGGCATCGCGCCGGGTATCGCATCGGCGGCCGAGTGCGCCGCCGGCCCCGCCAACGCCCCGCCCCACCAGTGGCGCCGGGGCATCGAAGGCCAACGCCAGGCCGACCAGGGTGATGGTACTTATCTCAATCCGATCATCTCGGGCGACCATCCCGACCCGACCATCCTCAAGGACGGCAAGGATTACTATCTCACCTACTCGTCGTTCTATTCGTATCCGGGACTGGTGATCTGGCATTCGACCGACCTGGTGAACTGGCGGCCGGTCGGTCCCTCCCTGTCCAAACCGCTGGGGACGATCTGGGCCGTCGACCTGTGCAAGCACAACGGCAAATATTTCATCTACATCCCGGCCGCGCCCGATGGCAGCGCCTGGTCGATCTATGCCATCTGGGCCGACCGCATCGAAGGTCCGTGGAGCGAGCCGGTCGATCTCAAGATCAGCGGCTGCATCGACCCCGGCCACATCGTCGGCGAGGACGGCAAGCGCTACCTGTTCGTCAACGGCATCCGCAAAATCCGCCTGACCGACGACGGCCTGGCGACCGACGGCAAGCTGGAACAGGCGTACCAGCCGTGGCGTTACCCGGACGATTGGGTGGTGGAGAATTTTGCGCCGGAAGGCCCCAAGCTGCTTAAACGCGGCAAATGGTTCTACCTGGTGACCGCCGTCGGCGGCACGTCCGGACCGGTGACCGGCCACATGGTGATCGCCGCGCGCTCGCGCTCGATACACGGGCCGTGGGAGCATTGCCCCCACAACCCGCTGGTGCGCAGCCTCGGCACGGCCGAGCCATGGTGGTCGCGCGGCCACGCGACCCTGGTCGAGGGCCCGGCCGGCGACTGGTGGATGGTGTACCACGGCTACGAAAACGGCTACCGCACCTTGGGCCGCCAGACCCTGCTCGAGCCGATGGAGTGGACCGACGACGGCTGGTTCCGCGCGCTGGGCGGCGACCTGTCCAAGCCGCTGGCCAAACCGAAGGGCGGCAAGGCGGGACCGGCGGGCCAGGCCTTGTCCGACGATTTCAAACGCAACCGCTTCGGCGTGCAGTGGACCTTCCACGATCCGGCGCCGGACGAGGCGCAGCGGGCGACGTACACGGCGCAGGGATTGCGGATCGCCGGCCGTGGCGCGTCGCCGGTGGACAGCCGGCCGCTCACCTGCGGCGTTGGCGACCGCAGCTACGAGGTGGAGCTGACCCTGGAGCTCAATGGCCAAGCCGAGGGCGGACTGCTGCTGTTCTACAACCACAAGGCGTTCGTCGGGCTGGGCTTCACGCCGGAGCTGATCAAGACGTTCCAGCATGCGGAAGAGCAATCTTGGATGCGCGCCAACCGAGCGACATCGTCGGTGCGGGTACGCATGACCAACGACGATCATGTCGTCACGTTCCGCTACTCGCACGACAACGGCAAGACGTGGGTGCTGCACGGCATGCGCATGGAAGTGTCCGGCATCCACCACAATGTGTTCGGCGGATTCCTGAGCTTGAAGGTGGGGATATACAGCGCGGGCAGCGGCAGTGTGCTGCTGCGTGATTTCAAGTATCGGGCGTTGGCGTAAAACCGGCGGCGGCTCTGCGGCTTGGCGGATTACGCTTCGCTAATCCGCCCTACGTGATCCTAGAGGTAAGCCCCCGCTGGTTGGCATTGGTTTACGCCAGCTTGGCCTTGGCCTTGGCGCGCGCCCAGTACACGCGCATCAACAGCAGTACGCCGAGGATCGTGCCGTAGATAATCGGCTCGGTGAAGTTGTGCTTGCCCGCCTTCATCCACCAGAAGTGCAGGATCGCCAGCGGCGCGATCACGTAGATCAAGCGATGCAGCCATTGCCAGCGCTTTCCGCCCAGCCGCTTGACCATGGCGTTGGTGCTGGTCACCGCCAACGGGATCAGCAGCATGAAGGCGATGAAGCCGACCGTGATGAATGGCCGCTTGAGCACGTCCTTCCACATCTCCGCGAAGTCGAAGAAGTGATCGAACCACAGGAAGGTCAAGAAGTGCAACAAGCCATAGAAGAACATGTACAGCCCCAGCATGCGCCGCAGCTTGATCAGCCAGTTCCACTTGGTCAGCCGACGCAGCGGCGTCACCGCCAGGGTGAAGCACAGGAAGTACAAGGTCCAGTCACCGGTGCCGCGCGTGATGAACTCGAGCGGCTCGACCAGCTGCCCGGTCACCGTCAGGTACACCATGCGCAACAAAGGCACCAGCGCCAGCACGAAGACGGCGGCCTTGATCAGGCTTGCCTGCCGCGCGGTAGGATTAAAAGCCATGTTTAGAAAAACTTCTTCAGATCCATGCCGGCATACAGTGGCGCGACATCGTTATAGCCGTTGAACATCAAGGTCTTGCGCTTGCGGGCCAGGAAGCCGTCCTCGCCGATGCGGCGCTCGGACGCCTGCGACCAGCGCGGGTGGTCGACTTCCGGATTGACGTTGGAGTAGAAACCATATTCGCGCGGCGCCGAGATATTCCACGACGTGCGCGGCTGGTCCTTGACGAAGCGGATCTTGACGATCGACTTGCCGGATTTGAAGCCGTACTTCCACGGCAGCACCATGCGCACCGGAGCGCCGTTCTGGTTGGTCAGGTTCTCGCCGTACATGCCCAGGGTCAGCAGCGCCAGCGGGTGGTTGGCCTCGTCGATGCGCAGGCCTTCCGTGTACGGCCAGTCGAGCACGCGGCTGCCGACGCCGGGCATCTGCTTTTTGTCGGCCAGGGTGATGAACTCGACGTACTTGGCGTTGCCGGTCGGCTCGACCTTTTTGATGATTTCGGAAAACGAGTAGCCGATCCAAGGGATCACCATAGACCAGCCTTCCACGCAGCGCAGGCGGTACACGCGCTCTTCCAAAGGCGCCAGCTTCATCAGCGCATCGATATCGAGCGTCATCGGCTTCTTGACTTCGCCTTCGATGGTGACGGTCCACGGGCGGGTCTTCAAGGTGCCGGCGTTTTGCGCCGGGTCGCTCTTGTCGGTGCCGAACTCGTAGAAGTTGTTGTAGGTGGTGGCATCCTTGTACGGCGTCTGCTTGTCGAGCGCCGAGTAGGCCGGATTGAGCTTGGCGGCCAGCTTGGGATTGGCGCCCTGCGCGAACGCTTCGCGGTTGGCCATTTCCAGCAGCGCGGCGCTGCCGACCGCGCCGAGGGCGATCTGCTTCATGAAGCTGCGGCGCGACTCGTACAGTTCGCGCGGCGTGATTTCCGACGAAAACGGCAGGTCGATGCCGTTGGGGCTACGCTTGATCAGCATGTTGACTCCAGAAAGGTGCAATGGGTTACCAATAACCTGAACATTACACCAATCGAAGCAACACGCTGATTACATTGCGATTACATTTTATTGCCAGGCATGCAATCCTGACCGAATGCTACAGCTTTCCGTACGAGTGCAGCCCGGAGAGGAACATATTGACGCCCAGGAAGGCGAACGTGGTCACCAGCAGGCCCACCAGCGCCCACCACGCCGCCGGCCGGCCGCGCAGGCCCGTCATCAGGCGCATGTGCAGCCAGGCCGCGTAGTTGAGCCAGACGATCAGGGCCCAGGTCTCCTTCGGATCCCACGACCAGTAGCCGCCCCATGCCTCGGCCGCCCACAGCGCGCCGAGGATGGTGGCGATCGTGAAGAAGGCGAAGCCGGCCGAGATGGCCTTGTACATGACGTCGTCGAGCACCTCCTCCGACGGCAGGCGGTCCTTCAGGTAGCCGGAGGTCTTCAGCAGGTATGCCGACGCGACCATCGCCGCCAGCGCGAAGTTGCCGTAGCCGATGAAGTTGGCCGGGACGTGGATTTTCATCCACCAGCTTTGCAGCGCGGGCAGCAGCGGCTGGATCTCGGCGGCGTCGCGCGAGGTGGTGTACCAGAACAGGAAGCCGATGGCGGCGCTGATGATCAGCAGCACGAACGGTCCCATCTGGCGGGTGGCGTAGCGCTGCTCGAAATACAGGTAGAACATCGCCGTGATCAGCGAGAACAGGATGAACACTTCATACAGGTTCGACACCGGGATGTGGCCGACGTCGGCGCCGATCAGGTAGGACTCGTACCAGCGCACCATCATGCCGGTCCAGCCGAGCACGACGGCGGCCCAACTCAGCTTCGAGCCCAGGCTGGAGATGGAATCGGAGCGGCCGGCAAAGCCGATCCAGTAGAACAAGGTGGACAGGCAGAACATCACGCTCATCCACAGGATCGCCGACTGGCTCGACAGCATGTAGCGCAGCCAGAACTTGGTGCTTCCCATGTCGAGCTGGCCGCCGTACATCGAGATCGCCCACAGCGACAGCAGCGCCACCAGCGGCATCAGCCAGCGCACCGGCTTCCAGTGCCAGCCGAGCGCGGCGAAAGTGGGCGCGGCCAGCAGCAGGATCGCCTTCTCGTAGATGTCCATGAAGTGGCCGTAGCGGTTCAGCCCGAACAGCGAGCCGGCCAGCAGCGCCGCCGCGAAAATCCAGTCGATGGTCGTCAATCGCTTGAAATAGCCTGGCGCCTGAATATAGGTTTGCTGAGTTTTGGTAAGTTCCATCGTGTTCTCCTGTGCCGCAATTTTGCCGCTACGCCGATTGTGGCAGCTTTTCTTTCAAAGTTTCATATTCGCGTTCGAAATCGAGCGTCTTGCGCTGCGTGCTCATGGCCATCAGGGCCTCCGCGCCGTCTTCCCCGTCCTTGATCCACACCCACAGCCGGCGCTCGCGGATGTAGAACATCGAAAACACGCCCAGCACCAGCAGCGCGCAGCCAAGGTAGACCACGTTCTTGCCCGGCGAGCGCGTCACCTGGAACACCGACGCCTTGACCTCGACGAACTCGTCGAGCTGCAAATACACCGGCGCGCCGTAGAAGAAGGCGTCCGACAGCGCATTGGTGGCCAGCAGCAGCCAGCGGCCGTGGTTCTCGTCGGCGCTCACCTCCGGCAGGCCGGACTTGGCGCGCGCGGCCTGCCACAACTCCCACAGGCTGCCGTTGAGGATCTTCATGAACACCTCGGCGGTCTTCTCGCGGCCGGCTTCCGGCACCTTTTCCAGGAACTGCGAAATGGACAGGAAACCGGCGGCCTTGCTGTCGCCGGCGAACAAGGCCAGGCTCTTCTGTGCCGACGCCTCGATCTGCTCGCGCAGCGTTTCCGCGTTCGGCCCCTTTGGCGCGGCGCGCTCGGCGTAGCGTTTGGCGGCGGCGTCGCGCAGTGCCGGATCGGTCAGCGCCGCGCGCAGGCGCATCCACTCGTTGACGGTATGGGCGTCGTCCGACGGAATGCGCAGGAAGCTGAAAGGGTCCGACGGATTCGAGCGCACGCCGGCCAGGAACACCGTGGCGCCGTCGACCGTGACAGGCTGCATGTAGTTCTGGAATTCGCGCGCCTGGCCGGTCTTGTCGCGCAGCTTGTATTGCACGCTCGGGCCGACGTTCTTCAAATCCTTGTTGTTGGCGTTGCGCCCGGCCGAGCCGGTGTGCTTGTCGAGGCCCTGCGCGAACTGCTCCTGCAAGCTCTTGCCCTGCTTGACGGCGCGCGCGTCCTGGCTGGCCAGGTTCTCAACGTTGAATGGACGGAAGCCCGACCACTCGACCGAGTACTCCTTGCCCAGCGGCGTGTTGCCGCCGACCTCGCCGGCGATGGCGAACGGCGTGGTGTCGCCGCCGGTCATCGGGAAGCCCGTCAGTTTGAGCTTGCTGCCGCCATCCTCAAAGCTGGACTGGTAGATCGCCAGGCCTTTGTACAGCAAGGGCTTGTTGACTTCGATGACGGCCTTGACCACCTCGCCGCTGGCGTGGTCCTTGACCTCGACCTCGCTGGCGAACAGCTTGGGCATGCCGGTGCTGTAGAAATCGATGGTGAATTTTTTCAGCTTGATCGTCACCGGCAGTTCCTGGATCAGCACGCCGTCGGCGCGCTGCAGCAGCGCGCTGTCGCTCGAGGCGCCCTCGGGGATCAGGGTGTTGCCGCGGAAGGTGGGATTGGCCGTGCTCAAACGGTGCTGCTGGGGCACCGCCGAGATCAAACCGCTGCCGGCGAACGGCGTCTTGCCGAGGAACCATTCCTGGAAGCGGATCGGCATGTCCGAATCGAACAGCGCGCCGACGCAGATGATGACGATGGCCGAGTGCGCGAAGATGTAGCCGAACTTGTTGGCCGCGCCCTGCTTGGCCGCCAGCAAGGTGCCGTTGTCCTTCTCGACCAGCTTGACCTTGTAGCCGGCGTCGGCCAGGCGGGCGGCGGTCTGCTGCGCCAGCGCCGCGCGGGCCAGCGGCGCGCGCCACTGCATCTTATGGTGGAAGTTCAGCAGCGACTGCTCGCGCACGTTCTCGCGCCAGCTGCGCATGTCCTTGATCATCTTCGGCGAATTGCGCGCGATGCACAGCGAGGTCGACGTCACCAGCATCCCCATCAGCAGCAGGAACCACCACGCCGAGTACACGGAATACAGGCCGGCCTTGTCGAACACCTCATACCAGAACTGTCCGAACTGGTTGATGTAGTTCGAGGTCGCCTCGTTCTGCTTCATCACGGTGCCGATGACGGCGGCGATGGCGATCATCGCCAGCAACGCGATGGCGAAGCGCATGGAGGAAATCAGTTCAACGATCTCGCCGACGATGGGGCGGCGTGTCTTCAGTTCGATACCGGTGGTGCTGGGGCTACTCATGCGTGGGACGTTTCAATAAAAGATGCAGCTAACAAGTGTATCACCCGATACCAACAAAAAAGGCAGCCCGCTTGCGCTGCTGCCCTTGGTCTGTTCGCGGCGCCTTCCCCTCGCGGGGCCGGCGGTCACGCGCTTACTTCAAGCCGGCGACGTAATCGGCGACGGCTTTCATTTCCTCGTCGGACATGCGCTGCGCGATCGTGCTCATCTGCGCGCTGTTCTTGCGGCCGCCGGTCTTGAACAAGCCAAGCTGGGCGACGGTGTAATCCTGGTGCTGGCCGGCGATGCGCGGATATTGCACCGGGATGCCGCCGCCGCTGGCGCCGTGACAGCTGGCACAGGCCGGCACGTTCTTGTCGGCGATGCCGCCACGGTAGATCTTCTTGCCCAGTTCGATCGTGTCCTTGTTCTTGGCCGCACCCGGCTTGGCGGCCTGGGTGCTCAGCCAGGCCGCGACGTTGTGCTTTTCCTCGTCCGTCAGCATCTTGGCGTAGGTCGTCATCACCGGTTGATTCCGCTCCGGCGTCGTAAAGTTCACCAGCTGCTTATAAATATAGCCCTCGTGCTGGGCCGACAGTTTCGGATTGATGGCGATGGTCGAGTTGCCGTTGGCGCCGTGGCAGGAAACGCACGCCGGCAGGCCGCGCGCGTTGTCGCCGTCGGTGTACAGGGCGCCGCCTTTGGCCGCGTCGACTTTCGGTACGGGGGCGGCGGGCGCGGGCTTTTTCTCTTCGGCGGAGGCGGAGGCAGAGACTGCCAGCAGAGCGATGAGCAAGGATTTTACAAATGGTGAAAACACACGATTCATTCAAGCACCCTGAGACGAGTCTAAAAAGATTTTTTTGAAACTGTCGCCCACGCTAGCACGAAATATGCATGGCAACACTTCGTAACCACTCATTGTACAATAGCTTTCCAGCATATTTGCTCCCTTTTGTTGCATTTTTCCCCATCCCATGTCCAAACTCTGGCAAGCCCGCTTCTTTACGACCGTCAACCAATTGCGTGATCTGCCCGATACCACGGTGCCTGAGATCGCCTTTGCAGGTCGCTCCAACGCCGGCAAATCGACCGCCATCAACATCCTGTGCAACCAGAAAGGTCTTGCGTTCGCCTCCAAGACCCCTGGCCGCACCCAGCACATTAACTACTTTTCGATCGGCGGCGCGCACGTCGCGCAGCACCGCAAGGACCCGACCATCGTCGCGGAGATCGAATGCCTGCTGGTCGACTTGCCCGGCTACGGCTACGCGGAAGTGTCCGGCTCGGCCAAGCTGCACTGGCAGCGCCTGCTGGGCGACTACGTGCAGCGCCGCGAACAGCTGGCCGCGCTAATCCTGATCATGGACTCGCGCCGCCCGTTCACCGACCTGGACATCCAGATGCTCGAATGGTTTGCCCCGACCGGCAAGCCGATCCATTGCATTCTGACCAAGGTTGACAAGTTGAACCGCAACGAATCGGTCAACGTGCTGCGCCAGGCCAAAGCCAAGCTCGACAGCTATGTCGACGAGGACGGCGAAGGCTTCCCTTTCACGGTGCAACTGTTCTCCGCGCTCAAGCGTATCGGCATCGACGAAGCCAACGACAAGATTCTGGAACTGGCCGGCGTCACCGACGAGGAAGCGGCGGCCCAGGTCGAGCTGATCGAGATGGAAGACGACGTCGAACCGGACGACAAAAAATAATCCTGCTTTAGAAAGTTTTCACGATGCACACGCCCCACGCCCCCGCCCAATTCCCCGGCATCCGCATGCGCCGCATGCGCCGCGACCCGTTCTCCCGCGCACTGATGCGCGAGAACGCGGTCACGGCGTCGGACCTGATCTATCCGGTGTTCATCCTCGAAGGCACGCACCAGCGCGAGCCGGTGCTGTCGATGCCGGGCGTGGAGCGGGTCTCGGTCGACCTGCTGCTGAAGGTGGCCGAGGAATGCGTGAGCCTGGGCGTGCCTGTGATGGCGTTGTTCCCGGTGATCGACGTCTCGAAAAAGACGCCGGACGGTGTCGAAGCGGCCAATCCGGAAGGCCTGGTGCCGCGCGCCGTGCGGGCGCTCAAGCAGGCGTTCCCGGACCTGGGCATCCTGACCGACATCGCGCTCGACCCGTACACCAGCCACGGCCAGGACGGCCTGATCGACGACAACGGCTACGTCATCAACGACATCACCACCGACATGCTGATCCGCCAGGCGCTGTGCCACGCGGACGCCGGCGTCGACGTGGTGGCGCCGTCGGACATGATGGACGGGCGCATCGGCGCGATCCGTGCCGCGCTGGAGGAAAAGGGCCACATCCACACGCGCATCATGGCGTACTCGGCCAAGTACGCGTCGGCCTTCTACGGCCCGTTCCGCGACGCGGTCGGCTCGGCCGCCAATCTGGGCAAGGGCGACAAGAACACCTATCAGATGGACCCGGCCAATTCCGACGAGGCCCTGCGCGAAGTGGGACTGGACCTGGCCGAGGGCGCCGACATGGTGATGGTCAAGCCGGGCATGCCGTACCTGGACATCGTGCGCCGCGTGAAAGATGAATTCAAGGTGCCGACCTTCGCCTATCAGGTCAGCGGCGAATACGCGATGATCAAGGCGGCCGCGCAAAACGGCTGGCTCGACCACGACAAGGTGATGATGGAATCGATGCTGGCGTTCAAGCGCGCCGGCGCCGACGCCGTGCTGACCTATTTCGCCCTGGACGTGGCGCGCCTGCTCAAGGCAGGCAAGTGAACTGATCTACGTTGGCGAAAAAAATGGCCGGGTGCGAACCCGGCCATTTTTGTTTTCACGCGCAGAGTTCCCCGCCGCTTACTCCTGCGGCGTCAAGGCCAGCGCCGCGCTGAAGTCGCCCATCGGCTTGGCGCCGTTGTCGGCCAGCGCCTTGTCGCGCACCGTCAAGCCGTTGAGCACCGGCAGGTTGAAGCGGTGGGTGATGGCGCGCAGGATCGACGCCGAGTCGTACTGCGTATGGTCGACCGACCCCTTCTTCACGAACGGCGACACGATGATCGCCGGCACGCGCGTGCCCGGACCCCAGCGGTCGCCCTTCGGCGGCGCGGCGTGGTCGTAGAAGCCGCCATTCTCGTCGTACGTGACGATGACCAGCATGTTCTTCCACTGCGGACTTTGCTTGAGCTTGGCAATGACATCGGCGATGTGGGCGTCGCCGTCAGCCACCGACGCGTAGCCGGCGTGCTGATTCAGGTTGCCCTGCGGCTTGTAGAAGGCCACCGGCGGCAAGGTGCCGGCGGCGACGTCGGCCACGAACTGGGTATCGTAATCCTTCAGGTGCGCCGCGCGGTAGGCCGGGTTGGTCACCGGGTCCATCTCGGCGTAGTAGTTGAACGGCTGGTGGTGGAACTGGAAGTTGGGCGGATTGGCGAACGAGCCGCGCGTGGCCGAGGTGGCGTTGGCGGTGGTGCTGTTCCAGGCGCCGGCGTACCAGGCCCAGTCGATGTTTTTACTGGTCAGCATGTCGCCAATGTTTTTCTGCGTCTGCGGCGGCAAGGTGTTGGCCTTGGCCGGATCGGCGTGCAGGTGGCTGCCGTCGGCGCCGGCCGGGGCGTTGCTGCTCGGCTGGAACGGCGGCTGCATGGTGTTGACCGCGTAGAACATGCCGCTGGCGTCGGCCGGGGTCAAGGTGCTGTCGTTGGCGTAGGTCTGCGCGCCGTTCAGCACGCTGCTGGGCGAGGTGGCCGACGGCGTCAGGCGCACGAAGTTGCCCTTGGCATCGACATCGATCTTCGAGATCGACGCGGCCGCCACCGACTTGTCGGCGTTCGGGTATTGCGGCGCGCAAGCGCAGATCAGGTACTGGTGCGTCAGGAACGAGCCGCCGAAGGCGCCGATGAACAGGTTGTCGGCCAGCGCATACTGCTTGGCGATGTCCCACATCTTCATCTTGCTGCCGTCGTAGTAGCCCATGGTCAGGCCGCCGGCGTCCGAATACAGGGCGAACTTGTCGTTGGCGCCGCCGTTGATCTGCATCTGGTTGTTGTAGTAGCGGTGCACCAGGTCGCGCGTGATGACCGACTGCGGTATCGCAATCGGGCTGTTGACGTCGTCGATCTGGAACGGCTTGTTCGGCAAGTTGGCCGACTGCGCCTGCGTGATCACAAGGCTCTGGCCGGCGGCGGTCATGCCGCCCCAGGTCGGCGGCAGCACCGGCAAGGTGCTGTTGTCGACATCCTTCTGCGCCACGTAGCCGCCGGTCGAAGTCGGGTTGACACCGGGTACGCCGTTCGCGCCCGGGAACAGGCCGTACAGATTGTCGAAGCCGCGGTTCTCCGCGTAGATGACGACGATATTCTTGATATTGCCCAGCGCGGCGCCGGCGCTGATGGCGCTGGCCACGTCGGCGCTGGCGCTCTGGGTGCCGGCGGCGGCGATGACGGCGGTGAAGTTGTCGTTTTCGGCCTTCAGCTTGGCTTGGTCGTCGCCGGAGACCTTGTTGACGTCGGCCAGCAGATTGTTTTCGGCCACGCCGATGCGCGCAGCCAGCTGGGCACTGGCCTTGGCGAAGTCGCCGCCGTTGGCGTCCATGATGGCGCTCAGCTCGGTGCTGATGGCATCGATGATGCCGGTGTGGCCGTTCGGCGCGCGAAACACCAGCTTCTGCGTGACCTTGGTGCCGGCGTCGCCCGGCGCGTCGTGGCGGATGGCGTCGGTGCCGACGGTGACGAGCAACGGGCCGCTGCTGGTGCCGGTCACCTTGAAGCTGCCATCGGCGCCGGTGCGCACGCTGCCGGAATTGCTGTCGCAGGTCAGTTTGGCGCTGGTGCTTTCCAGGCAGACCGAGGCGTTTTCGTAATAGCTGCCAACCACCTGGCCGGACAGGGTCGGCACGTCGCCGTCGGAGGAACTGCCGCAGGCGATCAGGCCGGCGCCGGCACCGGCCGCCAACAGCAGCAACGGCAGCGGGCGCAGGACCGTTTTCAATTTGGATGTCATGTTCTTGCCTTGTGGGTGGGATGAAAGCGGCTCATGCTAGGCGGCGAATATGTCAGGACGATGAAATGGAAGGGCCGGAAACGTATCGTTTTGTATCGTTTTCTAACAGTCATGTAGTCGTCATGTCATATTGGTAGGCTGTGCGCATGAAAATTATTTATGCAATTTTGCTGGCCGCACTGCTGGGCGCCTGCCAACGCGGGACACCAACCGCACCCGCCACTCCCGCCGCCGCTCCTGCCATGGCTGCCGTGGCAGCCGCCGATACCGCGCGCGCCGCCTATGCGCCGCCGGCCGGAAGGCGGCCGACGGTGCCGGAGTTGACCGAACTCGGACGCGCCATGTTCAACGACGCCAGCCTGTCGGCGTCGGGCAAGCTGGCCTGCGCCAGCTGCCACAGTCCCGACAACGCCTACAGCCCCAACAACACACTGGCGGCGCAGCTGGGCGGCGCCGACGGCAAGACCGAGGGCGCGCGCGCGACGCCTTCGCTGCGTTACATCCAGAACGCGCCCGCCTTCAGCGAGCATTACCACGACGACGACGGCGACGACAGCACCGACGCCGGCCCCACCGGCGGCCACGACTGGGACGGCCGCGCGCGGTCGGCGCACGAGCAGGCGCTGGGGCCGCTCCTATCGGCGCGCGAGATGGGCAACAAGGACGAGGCGGCAGTGCTGGCGCGCTTGCAGGCTAGTCCGCTGGCGGCGAAGTTCAAGGCGGTGTACGGCGCCGACATCTTCTCGCGGCCCAACGCGGCCTTGCGGGGCGCGCTGATGGCGCTGGAAGTGTTCCAGGAAAGTCCGGCCGATTTCTACCCTTACACCAGCAAGTACGACGCGTTCCTGCGCAAGCAAGCCACGCTGTCGGCGCCGGAGCGGCGCGGGCTACAAGTGTTCAACGATGAAACGAAGGGCAACTGCGCGTCCTGCCACATCAGCCGCATCTCGCCGGGCGGCGTGTTCCCGCAATTCACCGACTACGGCCTGATCAACATCGGCGTGCCGCGCAACCGCAAGCTGCTGGTCAACGCCGATCCGCGCTACTATGACCTCGGCCTGTGCGGCCCGGACCGCACCGATCTCAAGGACCACAAGGAATATTGCGGACGCTTCAAGACGCCGTCGCTGCGCAACGTCGCGCTGCGCAAGGCCTACTTCCACAACGGCAGCTTCAGCCGGCTGGAGGACGTGGTGCGCTTCTACGCCACGCGCGACACGACACCGATGAAGTGGTACCGGGACCGCAAGTTCGACGACCAGCCGGCCGGGCTGGAAGCCAACGTCAACATGGATGCGCCGTTTGGGGGACGCCCCGGCGGCCCATCGGCGCTGAGCGAGCGCGACATCGCCGACCTGGTGGCCTTCCTCAACACCTTAACCGACGGCTACCGCCAAGGCGCATCGGCATCGGTCCGCTCCGCCGTCAAATAGTTCTTGACCAGCCTACCTACTGGAAGGTAGTATCCGTCACATGAGTAAATTATCCAACACGGCTGAACAGATCGTCGCCTGCGCACGGGGCTTGATCGTCGCGGGCGGCTATAACGGCTTCAGCTACGCCGATATCGCCGAAGTGGTCGGTATCCGCAAGGCCAGCATCCACCATCATTTTCCCAACAAAGTGGATCTGGTCAAGGCGCTGGTGGTGCAACACCGCAGCGCCACCGAGGAAGGATTGGGCCATTTGCAGCAAGCCATTGCCGATCCGGTGGAGCAGCTGCGCGCATACATCCAGCACTGGTCGAAATGCATCGAGGATCTGAGCGCACCGTTTTGCGTCTGCGCCCTGCTGGCCGGGGAGTTGCCAATCTTGCCGGAAGAGGTGGCGATCGAAGTGCGTGCCTACTTCCGGTTCCTGTCGGATTGGCTGGCCTCGGTGCTCGACCAGGGAATGCGGCAAGGGACGCTTCACTCGGCCTACACACCGCAGGTCGAGGCGGAGATCTTCATGGCCACGGTGCACGGCGCGATGCTGTCGGCGCGCGCGTATGGCAACGGCGTGATGTTCGGCACCATCGCCAGCGCCCAGTTGGACAGGTATTTATCACGACCGTAGCGCCATTCGATCCCCAGCCGGCTTGCGCTTCGGGATCAGTTTTTTTTAACCACCAAACCTACCAACTAGTAGGTAGCATTTAACTGGAAAATATATGTCCCAACAAATCACCACCGCAGTCGAGCAGGAAAACTGGCTTCAACGCTATTACTATGTCCGCGCGGTTTTTTCGGCGCTATGGCTGATCGCGGCGATAACGATCGGCAAAAGTTCGGCCGCCGCCAGCGCGCTGCTGCTGATCGGCTACCCGGCCTGGGACGCCTTGGCCAACTTCATCGACAGCAAGCGCAGCGGCGGGCTGGCACGCAACCGCACCCAGATGATCAACGTCCTCGTCAGCCTTGCCGTCGCTTTGGCGATCGCGGTCAGCCTGCCCGACATGCACCGGGTATTGGTTGTGTTCGGCGCTTGGGCCATCGGGTCAGGATTGCTCCAGCTCGGCACCGCGCTGCGGCGTTGGAAAACCCACGGCGCGCAATGGGCGATGATACTGAGCGGCGCGCAATCGGCGCTTGCCGGCGCGTTCTTTATCTCGCAGGCGCAACTGCCGGCGGAGCCATCGATCGCCACCGTCGCCGGCTACGCGGGTTTCGGCGCGTTCTATTTCCTGGTCTCGGCGCTGTCGCTCAGCGTTGCCGCGCGGCGCCGCCAGCGCGGATGACGTTGTAACACGCAGGCTGCACAACAGCCGGGGGTCATAACAGCCGGGGGTCAGGTCCGACATTCGGACAAACATAACAGCCGGGGGTCAGGTCCGACATTCGGACAAAAGACGAAAATTTGGAACTTTCGGACGGAAGTAAAGTTCAAAAATGTCCGAATGTCGGACCTGACCCCGGTGCTTTAAAAATGTCCGAATGTCGGACCTGACCCCGGTGCTTTATCCATCGCTGCGCAGCGCGGCGATCGGGTCCAGCGCTGCCGCCTGGCGCGCGGGGAACACGCCGAACGCCAGTCCCACCGCCACGCACAGCAGCACGGCCGCGATCAGGCTGAACGGCGACCATGCCACCGACCAGCCAGCCAGGGCGGCGATGCTGTAGGCCGCCACCGCGCCCAGCACCACGCCCAGCAATGCGCCGCTGACGGCGATCACCAGGGCCTCGGCCAGGAACTGCTCGACCACGTCGCGCCGGCGCGCACCCAGCGCCCGCTTCAGGCCCACCTCGCGGCGGCGCTCCAGCACGTTGGCCAGCATGATGTTCATGATGCCGATGCCGCCGACCAGCAACGATACCGCCGCGATCGAACTCATGACGATGGCGAAGATCCGCTGCGTTTGCTGATTCTGGCGATACAAGCCCATCGGCACGATCAGGTTGGTGTCGTCGGCGCCGCCGTGTCGGCGAACGATCAGCGCCTGCAACACACGCGCGGCCTGGTCCGGCGCGACCTTGCCGTCGAGCCGCACGCTGATGCCGTCGACCTCGTCCTCGATGCGCTTGAAGTTGAAGCGCGCCCTGCCCGTCTCCCAGGCCACGAACAGGCGCTCGTCGTCGAGCCCCAGCTTGACGCCTTCGAAGTCGGACTTGCTTTGCGCGCGGTCCTCCAGCACGCCCACCACCTCCAGCCACACGTGGTTGAGCTTGAGGTGGCGGCCCAGCGCCGATTCATTGCCGAACAAGGTGCGCGCCAGACGGGCGCCGAGCACGCACACCGGCGCCAACGTGGCGCCGTCGGCCGGCGTCAGCCAACGGCCGGTGGCCAGGCGCAGGCCGCCATGCTCGGCGTAGGCCGGCGAGACGGCGTAGGCGCGCGCCGGCACCACGCGCTGGCCCAGCACCAGCTGGTCGACCTTGATTTCCTTTTTCATCGACACCGACACCGCACCCGGCACGACCGACAAGGCCGCCGCGCCGTCGGCGGCCGACAGTCCCAGCGAGCGGGTGCGGGTATCCTTGAGCTGCTCCGGATCGATGGCTTTACTTTCGATGAGCACGTTGTCCAGCCCCAGCTCGGCCACCAGGCGCAGCGCCTCGCGCTTGCTGCCCTCGCCCACGGCCAGCATGGCGACGATGGCGGCCACGCCGAACACCATGCCCAGCAAAGTCAGCCCGGTACGCAGCTTGCGGCGCTGCAGCTCGGTGACCGCTTCACGTATCAATGCCAGGTTCATGATTTCTCCGTCGGCGCCGGCGGCAGCAGCACGATGCGCGCGCCGGCTGCGACACCGCTTTTCAGTTCGCTGCGCACCGGGCCGCGTTGTCCCAGTTCGACCTTGCGCCGGACCTGCTTGCCGTCCTCTTCGGTATAGACGACGTAGCCGGCGCCTTCCTGCACCAGTGCGATGTTGGGCACCGTCAGCGCCGCCGGCTGGGCGACCAATTCCACCGTGCCGCGCAAGGCCTGGCCCGGCTTGAGGCCGAGCTTGCGCGCGGTGGCGGTGTCGATCGCCGCGTCGAAGTCGCTGTACTTGACCGGCGACTCCTGCGAGGTGGTGCTGGCGTTGCTGCCGACGCGCGTCACCTTGAGCGTGAGCTCGGTGCCGGTACCGGCCAGGCGCACCCGCACCGGCAGCCCGGTCTTCAGGCCGAAGACCTGCCCCTCGGCCACGCTGAAATGGGCCACCAGCTGGTTCAGGTCGGGCAGCGAGCCGAACTCCTGGTTCGCCACCTGGGTCGAGCCGATCTCCGCCTTCGTGCCGTCCCACTTGGCCGTCAGCAGGAACACGCCGTCGTGCGGCGCCACCAGTTCCAGCGCGGCCAGGCTGTCGCGCTGTTGCGCGGCGGTCCGCACCACGCTGTCGCGCTGCGAGTGCAGCACCGCGTCCTGCGCGGCCGTGCGCGCCTGCGCCTGCCCGCCCTTCCATTCGAGATAGGTGCGCTTGGTGGTCAGGAAGCCGACATCGGCCAGCGCGTCCAGAATGTCGTTGCGGGGAAAGATGCTCAGGTCGACACTGGCGTAGCGCCGGCTCAGGCCCAGATCGTCCTCGACCTTGGCGCGGTCGCCGGCCAGCTTGTCGCGCTCCACGCTGGCGGCGCTCGCGCTGGTTTGTTCGGCCAGGGTCTTGCGCAGCAGTTCCAGCTCGGCCTGCGACAATTCCATGCGCGATTGCGGCGAGTCGAAGCGCGCCACAACCTGGCCTTTTTCCACGCTGCTGCCGTCGGCCACCATGTCGATGAGCACGCGCCGGCTCCAGTTGTTGCCGGGTACGTTGAGCGGCGTGCTGGCGGCGGCCTTGATCTCGCCATCGACGGCCAATGTCTCCAGCCATGGACGTGGTGCCAGCGTCTCGGCGGCGGCGCCGGATGACGTCGTGTCGCCACCGCAGGCGGCCAGGAAGACGCTCATCGAGAAGGCCACCGCCAGGGTGATTGCCTGCGGCGTGCGTGCGTCGCGCCTCATCGTTTGTTCTCCGCTGGACGGGCCGCGTCGGCGACCAGCACCGCCTGCACCGCCGCGCCCGGTTTAAGTCCGCTGGTGCCGCCGTCGAACTGCAACTCGACATCGCGCACGATGCTCGGCTGGGCGGTCGACTTGCCGTGGAAGGCGCGGCCCAGCCCGACCACATGCGCGTTCAAGGTCTGGTTGCTGCCCGGTACCGTCACGCGCGCCGCCTGTCCCACGCGGACCCGCGACGACAGCGCCTCGGGCACGTTGGCGGCGATGTACAACTGTTCGGGGTCGGCCAGCGTGGCCACCGTCAGCCCCACCCACACCTGGCTGCCGGCGCTGAATTTCTGGCCGTCGAAGCCGACACGGTAGACCACCAGCCCCCTGCGCGGCGCCACCACCTTCAGGCCCGCCTGGCCTTTGACCATCGCTGCGATCTGGGTCTGCTGCTGCGCGATCTCGGCCTGCAGGCCGGCGCGCTCGGCGTGGCGGGCGCGCATTTGCGCCTGATGCTGGACCAGCGCCAGCTTGGCCAGCTGGTTTTTCTCGACCCGCTCGATCACCAGCTTGTCGTAGTCGACGCGCCGTATCAGTTCCTTCGGCATGGTGGCCTTGCGGTCTGCCTTGTCGGCATTGCTTTGGGCCTCGGCCACGGCCAGCTCGCCCGCGCGGTCGGCCTCGGTCTGGTCGAGCTTGAGCTTATCGAGCGCGCGCAGCTTTTCATTGAGCGCGCCCTGTTGCGTGCTCAGCCGGGTGGTGACGTCGTTCGATTCGAACTGCGCGATCTGCTGCCCGGCCTCGACCATGGAACCTTCGGGCGCGATCTGCGCCAGCTTATACTCCCACACGTTGGGAATGTTCGGCGGCGTTACCGGCAGCGCGCCACGCGAGGCGATTTCGCCCTCGACCGTGAGCGCCTCGTCCCCCGGCGCCGGCGCCGGCGGTGGCGCTTTGGCCGCGAGCGGTTCGATCAAGGCGCTCATGCCCGCCACCAGTGGCAGCCCGTGTCCGGCCGGCAGCGCGATCTTGATGCGGAAGTAGCGCCCCAAGCCCCAGCTCGCGCGCGCTTCCGGCGCGCTGGTGATGGACTTGATCTTGCCGGTGACGGCGGCGGTCGCAGTGGCCGGCAAGGCATCGAAGCGCAGGCTCACCGATTGTCCCTCGGACAGGTAGGGCCGGTCGGCCTCCAGCGCCCAGGCGGTGACGGCCATCTCGCCGTTGCCCAGCACCACGCCGGCGGCGTTGCCCGGCCAGGCCGACGACCCCTCTTCGAAGCGCTGTCCCATCCACGGGCTATAGCCGTGCACGACCACGCCGTCGCGCGCGGCGCGCACTTCCGATTGCGCCAGCTGGGCGATCTGGAACGCCAGGTTGATCTGCAGCTTCTTGACTTCCAGCTGGCCGTCTTCGCGGCGCCGGCCGACCGCCTCGCGCGCGCTGGCGTCGGCGTCGCGCTTGATCGCCAGGTCGCGTGTGGCGTTTCCGAACGCGGCCTGGTGGCGGTCGTAGTCCAGCACCGAAATCTGCGTCTTCGGCAGCGCCGCCTCGACCTTGGCCTTGGCCAGCGCGGCCTGCGCGGTGACCAGCGCCTTCTCGGCCTCGACGGCGGCCACTTCCAGGGTGGCGGTTTCCTTTTCGGCGCGCGCGCGTGCCTGCTCCAGCTCGGTTTCGAGCCGGTCGATGTTGGCGGCGCCGCCGGTCTCGATGCGCAGCACCACGTCGCCGGCTTTGACGTGGGTGCCCTCGGCAACGAAATTGCGCAGGGTCAGTGGCGCCGAGTGCGACGGCGGCACGGTGATGGTTTGCGAGTCCAGCGCCTCCACTTCGCCGGTGAGCAGAACGGGGCGGCGCCGCAGAGCGTTGGTGGCGGCGGCGTCGGCCTTGATGACGGTGTCGGCCTTGCCCGTGGCGGGCGCTGAAGCGACCGCAGGCCCGGCCCCGGCCGGGCCGGCATCGAGACCGAGCGCGGCCGCTACGACCAGCGCCAGCAACGCGACGGCCGACAGCGCCAGGGTGGCGCGCCTCACGCCCCGCCTTCGGCGATGCGGCCGTCGCGCAAATGGATGGTACGCTGCGCGCCGGCGGCGATGGCCGGATCGTGGGTGACCAGCACCAGCGTCTGGCCGCCGGCGTGCAGTTCGCGCAGCAGCTCGAGCACGTCGGCCGCGCTGCGCGAATCGAGGTTGCCGGTCGGCTCGTCGGCCAGCAGCAGGGCCGGCTGGTTCAACAGGGCGCGGGCGATGGCGGCGCGCTGCAACTGGCCGCCGGACAGCTGGCCGGGCAAGTGGCCGATGCGCTGGCCCAGGCCGATGCGTTCGAGCAGCGCCACGGCGCGCTCGGCGGCGCCGGTGTCGGCGTGGCGGGCATAGCGCTGCGGCAGCAGCACGTTTTCAAGCACGGTCAAGCGCGGCAGCAAATGGAAGGACTGGAACACGAAGCCGATGCGGCGGTTGCGCACGTCGGAGGCGGCGTCGTCGTCGAGGGCGCTGATCTCGTCCTGCGCCAGGCGATAGCGGCCGGCGTCCGGGCGGTCGAGCGCGCCGAGCACGTTGAGCAAGGTCGACTTGCCGGAACCGGACGGCCCCATGATGGCGACGAACTCGCCGGGCGCCACCCGCAAGTCGATGCCGTCCAGCGCGTGGATCTCGTTACCGCCCTGGCGGTAGGTCTTGCGAATATTGCTAAGCTCGATCATGCCGGGAAGTATCCCGGGACCGCGATATTTTGTCAATTCCTTAACTTGTCATATTTTGTAAGCTCCGGGGTCAGGTCCACCATTTCTACACGGGCCCGGCCGTCTAGCCGGAAATTTGCCCTGCACCACCGCTTCAATCGGCGTCGCGCGTCGCCAGCACCTTGTCGATCAGGCCGTATTCCGCACCCTGCGCGGCCGACATGAAGTGGTCGCGGTCCGAATCCTTCTCGATCCGCTCCAGCGTCTGTCCGGTGCGTTCGGCATAGATGGCGTTGAGGCGGTGGCGCAGGTACAGCACCTCGCGCGCCTGGATCTCGATGTCGGATGCCACGCCCTGCGATCCGCCATGCGGCTGGTGGATCATGATGCGGGCGTTGGGCAATGCGTAGCGCTTGCCGGGCGCGCCCGCCGCCAGCAGGAAGGAGCCCATGCTGGCGGCAAAGCCGGTGCACAAGGTGGACACGTCCGGCTTGATGAACTGCATGGTGTCGTAGACGGCCAGGCCGGCGTACACCGAGCCGCCGGGCGAATTGATGTACAGCGAAATATCCTTGTTGGGATCCTCCGACTCCAGGAACAGCAACTGCGCAACGATCAGGTTGGCCGATTGCTCGGTCACCTCGCCGACCAGGAAGATCAAGCGCTCCTTTAGCAGGCGCGAGTAGATGTCGAAGGCGCGCTCGCCGCGTCCCGTTTGTTCGACGACGGTGGGCACCAGGCCCAGTCCAAGGGGGAAATTCGCAGTCATGATCGTCCTTTCGCGTTTGAAGTAATCACCAGGTTGATTACTGCCCGCTTGACGCCCGCGCCCCCGCGCCGTGTGACGGCAAAAAAATATATAGTTGGCGTGTCACATCCGAAGCGCGCCGGACGTCATGTGGCACCGGCCCCATCACAGGAGATTTCCCATGCCACCGACCACCGATACCGACGGCGCGATATTCGAAACGCTGCGCCCGCGCCTGCAAGCGATCAGCCGCCGCATCGTCGGTAGCGAAGCGGAAGCCGAGGACGTCGTGCAGGATTGTTTTCTCAAGTGGCAAAGCGTCGAACAGGCGGCGCTGGCGACGCCGGCCGCATGGCTGACCACCGTCGTGCAACATCAGTCGATCGACCGCCTGCGCAAACGCGCGCGGGACATGGCGGCGGCGCGCCACGCGATGGAGCTGGCGCCCGGGGTGCCGTCGGCGACGCCTGAGGATGGCTTGCTGCGGCGCGCCGAGCTGGGCGAGGCGCTGGCCCGGTTGCTGTCGCGCCTGTCGCCATCCGAACGCCTGGCGCTGGTGCTGCATGAAGTATTGGAATGCGAACACGCGGACATCGCGGCGGCACTCGGCACGACGACGGTGAACGCGCGCCAATACCTGGCGCGCGCAAGGCGGCGCTTACGGGAGGAGCGCACGGAAGCGCCCGCCAGCGACAAGCTGTGCCGCGAGTTGATACGCCGCTTCCAGGCGGCGATCAACGGCCGCGACGTGCCGGCGATGGTGACACTGCTCGGTGACGAGCAGCCGGTGTCGGTGATCGCCTCGCCATTGCCGCGGCTGCGCGCCGGCGCCAGCGCCAACGACGCCCTCTACCACCCGTGCCACCCGTGCCGCCCCGCCCTGGCCGCTTAAAGCCGGCAATCCGGGGTCAGGTCCGCCATTGATGCATGAGCACGTGTAGAAATGGTGGACCTGACCCTGGAGTTACTCAATAACAACCTCTTTGCGGTTGTCGCGCGAGACGCGGTCGATCATCTTGTTGTACGGGTCGACGCCGACGTCGAACGGTTGCTCCTTGACCGTGACCGTGACCACCGGCTCGCTGCCGACCAATAGGCGCTTGTCGGTGAACAATACGCGTTCCTCGCTTTCCTTGGCGCCGGGCGCGCGCGCGAACACGGCAATCTCGACCGGCTCGTCGTAGGCGCGCGGCGTTTCCTTGCCTTTGCCGTCCGCTTCCATCTTGGCCACGTGCAGCGTCATCGTCACGTCCCACTTGCCGTCGGCGCGCTTCCTGGCCTTGGCGTCCGTCACGCGGTTGTCGTAGAAGACGATCTTCTCGAACAGGTCGGTGATCAGCGCCTGCTTGTCCTGCGGCGCTTCGGCGCGTATGTAGGCCAGCAACTCGCGGCTGGTGGTGTACGGCGCCTGCTGGTATCCCTTGTCCTGCAGGAAGCGCTTGAGCGCGCGGTTGAGCGCCGCCTCGCCGATCTCGTCGCGCAGGCGGTAGAACACCAGGCTGCCCTTGCGGTAGTGGATGTATTGCTGGTTCTCGACGCGGAACAAGGGCTGCTCTTCGATCAGCTCGCCCCCACGGTCGCGCAGGTAGCTGTCGAGCTCGAAGCGCAGGAAACGGCGCAGCTTGTCGCGGCCGTATTCCTTTTCCATCACCATCAGCGCCGAATATTGCGCCAGCGATTCGATCAGCATGGTCGAACCCTGGACGTTGGCGCCGATCACCTGGTGCCCCCACCACTGGTGCGCCACCTCGTGCGCGGTGACGTAGTAGACGTAGTCGATGTCGTCCTTGTCGCGCAGGTCGGCGATGAAACCGAGCGCTTCCGAATACGGGATCGTGTTGGCGAACGATTGCGCGAAGCCCTGGTAGTTCGGGAACTCCAGGATGCGCACCTGCTTGTGCTGGTACGGCGTGAAGTTGGCGTCGAAATAGTCGAGCGACTTCTGCGTCGACGTGATCATGCGGTCGATGTTGTAGGCGTGCTTGCTGTCGTAGTAGACCTCGATCGGCAGACCGCGCCACTCGCCCTTCTTGACGCTCCAGCGCGCCGACAGGTAGGCGAAGAAGTTGGCCATCGGCCGGTCCATCTTGTAGTGGAAGTAGCGCCGTCCGCCCTGCTCCCAGGTCTTTTGCAAATAGCCCGGCGCGATGGCGATCTGGTCGCCGCTGGTCGAGACCGTGGTCTCGAAATTGATCCAGTCGGCCTCGCCGCCGAACGCAGTGTTGGCGCGCGCCTTTTCGTCCTCCAGCTTGGCCATGCGCTGCGGTTCGCCCAGGCCGCGCTTGCGGCGCTCGTTGCGGTCCTTCAGCTCGACGTCGTCGCGGTAGCCGAAGTGCGGGAAGTACTCGGAGTTGTTGAAGAAGGTGCCGTTCAGGTTGACGCTGTCGGCCGCGCCGCGGTTGGTGAAGCCCTGGTGGCGCACGTCGACCGTGAAGCCGAGGTCGAGGCGCGCGCCAGGCGCGATCGGCTGCGCCAGCTTGATGACCTTGAAGCCGGCGATCTTGTCGTCCAGCACCACCTGGTGCGGCGGCAGGTTGGCGTAGCGGGTCTCGACATCCGGATTGACCTGCAAGCGCAGCTCGGTCAGCGGCAGGCCGGTTTTGTTTTCCAGCAGATAGCGGCCACGGATCGCCACCCGGCGCTCGGCCGGATAGATGTCGACATCGGCGCGCACGTCGGTGATGCGCAGCTGCGGCAAGTCCTTGTATTTGCGGTAGTTCTTCTCGTAATCCGCCTGGCGGTCCATGGCGAGGTCCGACGGCACATACTTGTTGAGCACATTCGTGTTGTAGAAGATCCAGGCGCCGGTGCCGATGAAGCCGGCCACGCCGAGCGCCAGCGCCAGGCCGGCGCCGCCCTTCAACCGCGCGCCGGCCTGGCGCGCGCGGGCGCGCCACGGCCGCGCCAGGCCGCGCACCCAGAACGCCTGCGCCAGGATCAGCGCCGACACCGTGAACAGGCTCCAGTACAAGGCGTACCAGGCCCAGCCTTTGAGGAAGTGGCCGTAGCCGTTCATGTCCGAATAGCGCAAGCCCGGCAGCGAGGCGAAGTTGTACAGGTTGTGGTCGAAGTGCATCACGCCCAGCACGATCTGCGACACCATCAGCAGGATCACCAGCAGGTAGCCGATGAACTTGTTATTGGTGAGCACTTGCAGCGCCAGCGCGAACAGCCCCATCAGCACGAAGAAGGCCGATTCCAGCAGAATGCCCTTGACGTACAGGCCGGCCTCGATCGGCGCGCCGCCCTTGAACAGCTGGAAGCCGGCCGCCGCCACCGCGCCGGTGAGCAGGAAACCGAAGATGACGCCGACCAGCGCGACGCATTTGGCCAGCAGCGGCGCCCAGTCCGGCACCGGCATGGCGTCGCCGACGTCGGCGATCCTGGCCTGGCGTTCCTTGAAGATCAGTTCGCCGGCGTAGAAGGTCAACACGATGATCAGCATGAAGTTGAAGGTGCCGCTCAGGGTCTGCAACATCAGGTGCGTGACCGGGTAGACGTTCGTGCCCAACATGCTGTCGGCCTGGGTGGCGGCGCCGATGAAGTTAAGCACGCCGAACAGCAGCATCACCAGGAAGGGCACGCTCTTGAACACCGCTTTCGCGTCGAAGGCGAGGATGTGCCAGCACTGGATCCAGCCGGTGGAGGCGCGGAAGCGCGGCGCAATGCGCGGCAACGCCACCGCCGGCGGCGCCGGCGGGGCCAGGGCGGCCGGCTTGGCCTTGCCGAACAGGCGGCGCCCGGTGCCGACCCGTTGCGGCTTGAACAGGATCAAGGTGGCGACAAAGAAGACCACCGCGACGCCCAGCCACAGCAGGCGGTTGGCCAGCAGGTAGCCGGTGAACGGCGGCAGGCCGGCATTGGCCTCGGCCGCCGAGAAATAACGGGTGGCGCGGCCGAAGGCGCGCACGCCGAACGGGTCGACCAGCACGGCGATCCATTCGTTGTTGATGTCGCGCGTAAAGGCGCCGGCGACGGCCCACAGCACGAAGAAGCCCAGCACGCCGACATAGACCAGCATCATCGAGCGGGTGGTGGCCGCCAGCAGCATCAGCAACGCGCCGACGAACAGCAGGTTGGGAATGACGAAGAAGGCGAAGCTCCACAGGTAGGCCGCGCCCGGCAGCGGGCCGACGCGGGCCTCGTCCACCCACGGCATCAACGGGCCGAGCAGCATGCCGATGGCGATCAGCACGAAGATCGCCAGGCAGGCCACCAGGCCGGCGCTGAAGCGGCCGAGCAGGTACTGGTACTTGCGCATCGGCGTGGCGAACAGCATGTCGGAAATGCCGACCTCGCTGTCGCGCAGCACGGTGCCGGCGATGAAAATCGTCACGATGAACATCGAGATCACCGTGAACGTGCCCATGATCTGCGCCACGACCGTCGGCGCGTTGCGGTGGACGTTGCCGATGGCGCCGCCGACCTGGATGGCGTCGCTGGTGGTGGCGCCGAACGCCATCAGGGCGAGAATCAGGCCGCTGACCCACAGCAGCGGCTGGCGCAGCTGGTAACGCAGGTCGAATTTGAAGAATTCAAGCAACATGGCGGCTCCTTACGCTGCGGCCGCAGGGGCGGCCACAGCGGCGGCCGGCGCGGCGGCGCGCGCGGCGTTGCGCACGTGCAGGAAGTAGACGTCCTCCAGGTCCGGCTCGACGGCGATGAAGCCGTCGTCCGGCTGGCTGTCGGCGTAGACGTTGATCTGCGGCTTGCCGCCGACCAAGCGCGTGTGCAGCACGTTGAAGCGCTGCTGGTATTCCGGCAGCGCCTCGGCGCTGACGCTGCGGCGCCAGACCTTGCTCTTGATGGTGTCGATGGCGGCCAGCGGCTCGCCCTGGCTGAGGACCTCGCCCTTGACGATGATGGCCATGCGCGGGCACAGGTCGGTGACGTCGGCAACGATGTGGGTCGACAGGATCACCACCACCTGCTCGCCGATCTTGGCCAGCAGGTTGAGGAAGCGGTTGCGCTCGTCCGGGTCGAGGCCGGCGGTCGGCTCGTCGACGATCACCAGACGGGGCGAGCCGAGCAGCGCCTGGGCGATGCCGAAGCGCTGCCGCATGCCGCCCGAGTAGGTGCCGAGGTTGCGCTTGCGCGCTTCCCACAGGTTGGTTTGCTGCAGCAGCGCTTCGACCGCCTCCTTGCGCTCGCCGCGCGCGGTCAGCCCCTTGAGGACGGCGAAGTGGTTGAGCAAGGTTTCGGCGCTGACCTTCGGGTAGACGCCGAAGTCCTGCGGCAGGTAGCCGAGCTGGCGGCGCAGCGCCTCGGGCTGGGCCAGCACGTCGAGGCCGTTGAAATCGATGCTGCCGCTATCGGGATCTTGCAAGGTGGCGATGGTGCGCATCAGCGAGGACTTGCCGGCGCCATTGGGCCCGAGCAGGCCGAACATGCCGTTGGGGATGTCGAGGCTGACGTTGTTGATCGCTTTGACGCCGTTGGCGTAGGTCTTGCTCAGCTGTTTGATCGATAGCATTGAACGCATTCTCCGGATAAGGGACGGACGAGGTCCGTGGCAACCTTACTATAAGGTAAAGTTGCATACTTAGCAGGATTTTGCGATGGACTGCGGGTTTCGGGGGATGGACGGTGGTTTCCGCCCCCACCCTACGGCCGGTATTCGGGGAACATCTCTTTCAACAGGAACGCGGTCAATTCCTTCTCGTCTTCCTTGCGCGCGCTCATGTGGACGGTTTTGCCCAGGCGGCGCGATTCCCATTCGAAATCGCCCGGCTTTTCCTTGCGGATGATCTTGATCATTTCCTTGACCACGGCCGTTTCGATGTCGCGCTCGCCACCCTGCTCGACGTGGATCTGCTGCAGCCAGTTGCGCTTGAAGTTGGTGTTCCAGCCACGGAACTTCACGTCGGCGCTGTTGGAGCGCTTGTCGACCGAGAACACGCCGCCCGTGTCGTCCTTGTCCACGCCGCTGGAGCGGCCCTGGGCGCCGGCGATATTGGCCTTGGCGATGCGCAGCGCGCGGTCGTTGGCGCTCTCCTCCGGCGCCGGCGGCGCCGGCTGCGGATTGTTGGCTTCGCGCGCGGCGCGGCGCTTGGCGATCATTTCCGACATGTCCGCCTCGGGCGGCGGCGTCATCGTCGCCTGCACCGGCGGCACATAGGTTTCCAGCTTGGGCTTGACGGCGGCCGGCGTCTCGCGGGTAACAGTCTGCTTGCGCGGCGGCGGCGGTTTGCTGGCCTTGGCCACTTCGGGCGTGGGCTTGGGCGTCGGTTTGGGCGTCGGCTTGGTCGGCGTGATCGGCAGCGGCTGGATATAGACCATCTGGCCCCCCTTGGGCGGCGCCGAGGTCTTGGTCTTTTCCGGCGCCGGCGCGATGAAGTAATACAACACGGCCAGCAAGTGCAAGGCGATCGAGATACCGATACCGATGCGGTTGGTCTTGGGCTTGCGGTCCCATGTGGCGAGCGGCTCCCCGGCCTGCGGCAGGGGTTGCCCGCAGGTTTCGCAATATCCGGTTGCGGAAAGTATATGGGAGTCGTGGTGCAAGATACCAAACCTTGTGCGTGAAAATGCGGCCATAGTGCCAGAGTCCCGATGGTTTGGAAACATCTGTTCAGGACCATCATACCGCGCCGTGCAAATCGGTGCGCGTATCCCAAGGTTCCACTTTACAATTTTCACGTCTTGACGGGTGTTACCGTATGTATCCAGGCCTTTATAAAATGACATGGGTGCCGTCGTTCACCGTAGCGGACACGGCCGCCAGAGGGCGGCGCGCGGGCTGGCGGCGGGGATAATCGGCCATCTGCGCGAACATGGCTGTCACGCAACGGTCGGCGTCCAGCACCTGGCGCGAGCGCAGCATCGGGCGCGGCAAGGCGTGCGTGTAGTAATGACAACCCTCGACCGGATAGCCGAGCGCCCAGATATTGCGCGCCGGTTCGCCCTGGAGGTTGAGCGGCTGGCTGGCCTCGTCGATTTCGATGCCGCCCGGGTGGAACACGCCGTTGTAGTACGGCCGCACCAGGCCGCGTTTTAACACATTACGGATCAGTAATGACTCGTCCGTCTCGGGAAAAAAGGCGTCCAGCCGGGCCACGACCAGCACATCGACCGGCCGCCGCTCGGTGCCCTCGGCGAACTTGGTGCTCAGCACGTAGGTGGAATCGTCCTCGTCGGTCTCGACCACGCTGTTGGGGCCGGAGACGATGTCGATGACGCCGGCGTCGAGCAGCGCCAGCAGCTCCTCGTTGCGGCGCAGCGGCGGGCCGAAGGCGGCGCGGTTGATGGCCGGGTTGTAGACGTTGAGGAACTTGCGGTGCGAGGCCGGCGTCAGCCCGCCGTGCTCGATGGCGGCCTGCAAGGTGGCGCGGACATCGCGCAACACGTCGGTGGCGGCCTTGGTCGGACTGTCGATATTGCCCAGCCGCGCCTCGCGCAGATCGGTTTGCAGCCAGTCGGTGAAAAAGCCGCGGAACTCGTCGAGGTTGGCGAACTGGCGCTCGCGCAGCGGAAACAGCAGCGCATCGATCATCGCCTCGTCGTCGGCGTCCGGCACGAAGGTCAGCGGGTCCGGCAACAGGGCGGCCGTTGGCGAGCCGGGCAAGGCAGGCTGTGGGGCCCCGTGCCCGGACGCGCCGCCGCGGGCGTTGTTGGCCGGCAGCGCGGCGGTGCGCGCCAGGGTGTTGCGGTAGACCCAGGCCATTTCGCGCTTGAGCAGCGGCAGCAGTTCCCGGTCGAAATCGAGCTGGCGGCTGCCGCGCGTGGCCAGCGCCATGCGCCGCAAGGCCTCGACCGCGTCCGGTGTGAAGAAATGCGGGTGGTGGCGGCCGTCGAGCCCCTTCTGGTTGATGCCGCGCGCGGCGTAGGGCAGGCAGTTGCGCGAGCACAAGGTCAGTTTCGGCTCGCGCCCGGAGCGCTGATAACGCAGCAAACCCGGCCGCCCCTGGCCGTTCCCCTCGCCGTTCGGCTGTCGGACGAAGGCGCCGCCGCGTCCCACCGTGAGCTCGGCGATCACATCGTGCGCGCTCAGGCCCAGCCCCTGGATCGCCACGCGCGCCTCGGGGCCGAGGCGATCGAGCTTGTCGAGCGGATAGATGTGGCGCACGAACGACAGGCGGCTGTTGTAGCGCGCGTGGTCCTGCGCGAACTTGGCCAGCGCGGCATCCAGATCGCTGGGCCGATTGCGGCCGTGGCCGGTGGTGAGGAAGACGAAATCGCTGTGGACGATGAAACCGCTTTCCAGCTCGATGGCGGTGCGCCCGTCCTGCTGCTGCCACAGGTCGTTGGCGCGCAAGCGGTGGTGGGTGAGCGTGAGGCAGGCCGGCAAGGCGGCCGCGATCTGCTGGTAGGTCCAGGCCAGGTATTCGCCCAGCATGCTGCGCGGCAGGTAGTCGGACTCGGCGATGTCGGCGCCGGCGCCGGCGATCCTGTGATAGCTGTCGCCGAAGCGGCGGTAACCGCTCTGCCGCGCCCACGCCGTCAGCGTCGGCGTGGCGCACAGCGGCGCGTGATGCACCGCGCCCAGCGCCGGGAACATGGTGACCTGGCTGGCCACCGTGTTGATCAACAGATGCTGCGGCTGGCGCGTGGTGTGCACGCCGGGGCCGCATTCGCCGGGCTCGATCAAAATGATGTCGAGCAGCAGCTGGCGGCTGCCGGCGATCGCCGCGATGCGTTCAAGTACGCTGAGCCCGCGAGGACCCATTCCTACTATCGTGACACTGTAGCGTTTCATTCCGGTCGCCTCTTTTTGTCATAGCCAACTTGCCTATGATAAATAAGCGACCCTTAAATTAACTTGTCACCCGTCAATGCTTGACTATGTTCACGGCCTTCAGTGGTACGGCGTGCACACTTTCCGGAGTGTAATCAACCACGTCCCCGGCCAGCTCGGCGTCGCTCATCGGACCGGTTCCGCTGTATTTATCGAGGAACAGATAGATGACGGGCGTGATGTACAGGGTGATCACTTGCGAGAAGATCAAGCCGCCCACCACGGCCAGGCCCAGCGGCTGGCGCAGTTCGGCGCCGGCGCCCAGGCCCAGCGCGATCGGCAGCGCACCCATCAGCGCCGCCAGGGTGGTCATCATGATCGGCCGGAAGCGCAGGATGCAGGCTTCGCGGATCGCCTCGGCCGGCGTGCGACCCTCGTTGCGCTGCACGTGCAGCGCGAAGTCGATCATCATGATGGCGTTCTTCTTGACGATACCGATCAGCATCAGGATGCCGATGATGGCAATCATCGTCAGATCGAGGTTGAACAGGCGCAAAGTCAGCAAGGCGCCCACGGCCGCCGATGGCAGGCCGGCCAGGATGGTCAGCGGGTGGATATAACTTTCATACAGCACGCCCAGCAGCACGTAAATCACGCCCACGGCAGCCAGGATCAGGATCAGCTGGCTGCCCTGCGAGCTCTGGAACACCGCCGCGTCGCCGCCATAGTTGGTGATGATCGACGGCGGCAGGTTCATGTCCACGCCCATGCGGTCGATCTTGGCGGTGGCCGTGCCCAGCGGCACATCCGGCGCCAGGTTGAACGAGATCGTGATCGCCTGCAGCTGGCCCTGGTGGTTGACGGCGGTCGGGCCGATGGTGCGCTCGACGCTGGCGATGCTCGACAGCTTGACCAGCTGGCCGGTCTTGTTGCGCACCGAGATCCGGGTCAGCGCGTTGTCGAACTGGCGGTCGGCGTCGGCCGCCTCCAGGATCACGTAGTAGCTGGCGGCCGGCGAATAGATGGTCGACACCTGCCGCTCGCCGAAGGCCAGATACAGCGCGGTGCGGATGTCGCCGATGGCCACGCCGAGGTTGTTGGCCTTGTCGCGGTCGATCTTGAGCGAGGCCTGCAAGCCCTTGTTCTGCGAATCGCTGGTGACGTCGCGGAAGTCTGGGTCGTTGCGCATCTGGTCCAGGTATTTCTGCGCCCAGTCGTTGAGCGCGCCAGGGCTGACCGATTGCAGGGTGTACTGGTAGCGGCTCTTGGACGGGCGTCCGCCCAGCTGCAGGTTCTGCACCGGGCTCAGATACACGGCGATGCCGGGCACGGCCTTGGTGGCCTTGCGCAGGCTGTCCAGCACCTGCGGCATCTTCTGCCGTTCGCCGCGCGGCTTGAGCACCAGGAACATGCGCCCGCTGTTGCCGCCGCTGACAAACGAGACCACGTCCTGCACGTTGGGGTCGGCGCGGATCACCGCCACCACGCGGTCCTGCAAGGCCATCAGCGCAGCCGACGAGATGTCCTCGGAAGCCTCGGTGTTGACGCGGATCTGGCCCAGGTCCTCCTCGGGGAAGAAACCCTTGGGTATCGTCATGTACAGCACCGCCGTCAGCACGAAGGTGCCCAGCGCGGCCAGCAGCACGACCGGCCGGTGGCGCAGCGCCACGTCCAGGGTGCTGGCGTAGCCGTTGCGCAGTTTGGTGAAACCGGCCTCGAACCAGCGGCCCAGGAAGTTGCCCTTGTCGTGCTCCGGATCGATGGTGTCGGCCGGCAGCAGGCGGCTGGCCAGCATCGGCACCAGCATCAGCGACACCGCCGCCGACACCAGCACCGACAGCGCGACGACGACGGCGAATTCGTGGAACATCAAACCGATCACACCAGGCATGAAGAAGATCGGGATGAACACGGCCACCAGGGAGACCGAGATCGAGATGATGGTGAAGCCCATCTCCTTGGCGCCGATCAGCGACGCCTGCAACGGTTTCTTGCCCATCTCGATGTGGCGCACGATGTTTTCCAGCACCACGATGGCGTCGTCGACCACCAGGCCGACGGCCAGGGTGATGCCCAATAGTGAAACGTTGTCGAGGCTATAACCGAAGGCATACAACAAGGCCAGCGCGCCCAGCAGCGAAATCGGCATCGTGATCGCTGGAATAAACGTCGCGGCGGCGCGGCGCAGGAACAGGAAGATCACCATCACCACCAGGAAGATGGTCAGCAGCAGGGTCAGGTTGACGTCGTGGATGGCCTCGCGGATCGACACCGAACGGTCGTTGACGAGGTTGATGCTGATCGACTCCGGCACCTGGTTCTTGAAGCGCGGCAGCAGCGCGCGCACGCCGTCGACCACCTGCACGGTGTTGGCGTCGGGCTGGCGCTGCACCAGCAGCACGATCGAGCGCTCGCCGTTGTAGCTGCCGGCGGTCTTGACCGACTGGAAGCTGTCCTCGACGGTGGCGACGTCCTTCAGGCGCACCGGCTCGCCGTTGCGGGTGGCGACGATCAGCTCGGCGAATTCGGCCGCCTTCATCAGCTGGGCGTTGCCCTGGATGGTCAGGGTCTGGCTGGGGCCGTCCAGGATACCCAGCGGCGTGTTGGCGTTGGCCGAGCGGATCGCCTGCTGCAACTCATCCAGGGTGAGGTCGCGCGCGTTCATCAGGTCCGACTTGGCGCGCACCCGCACCGCGAAGCGCTTCTGGCCGTTGACGGTGACCTGCGCCACGCCCGGCAGGGTCGACAGGCTCGGCGCGATCAGGTTCTCGGCGTAGTCGTTCAGCTCGGCCAGGGTCATCGACGGCGACGTCATCGTCATGAACAGCACCGGGGCGTCGGCCGGGTTGACCTTGCGGTAGGACGGCAGGTCGGTCATCTCGACCGGCAACTGGCGCTGGGCGCGCAGCAGCGCGGCCTGGACGTCCACCGCCGCCTCGTTGACGTTGACGCTCGGGTCGAACTCCAGCGTCAGCGAGGAATTGCCCAGGATGTTGGTGGAGGTGATCAGCGACAGGCCGGCGATGGTCGAGAACTGCTTTTCCAGCGGCAGCGCGACCGACGAGGCCATGGTGTCGGGCGAGGCGCCCGGCAGGTCGGCCGAGACGTTGATGACCGGCGTGTTATAGCTGGGCAGCGCCGCGACCGGAATGTAGAAGTACGACAGCACGCCCGCCAGCACCAAGGTCAGCGACAGTAGCACCACCATCACGGGGCGCCGTATGCACAGCTCTGAAAGGTTCATCGCTTAGCCCTTCTGTTTCGCGTTGTCGGTCCCCGGCTCGGCCGGCTTGTCGGCGCCGGCGATCCGCACCTTGCCGCCCGGCCGCAGGTTTTGCTTGCCGTCGACGATGATTTTCTCGGTGCCGCTCAATCCGGACACGGCGGCCTGGTCGCCAAAGGAGTGCAGCCGCTTGATGTTGACCACCTTGGCCGATTGGTCGCTATCGACCGCGTAGACGAAGGTGCCGCGGGTATTGCTGATGATAGCGTTTTGCGGGATCACCGTCGCGTCTTTTATCACGTGGGAGACCAGCTGGGCGTTGACGTACTGGCCCGGCCACAGGCTGCTGCCCTTGTTGTCGAACTGCGCCTTGACGCGAATGACGCCGGCGACCGGATCGACGGTGTTGTCGATGAAGCTCAGGGCGCCGTTGATTGCCTTGTCCGAGCCGCCCAGGGTGACCTTGACCGGCACCGTGCCGCGCTGCTTGGCCTCCAGCAGCGCACCGAGCGCCGACTCCGGCAGGGTGAAGGCGACGTTGATCGGATCGAGCTGGGTGACGGTGGTGAGCGACGTCTCAAGCTGCACCAGGCTGCCCGGATAGACGTTGATGGCGCCGACCCGGCCCGTCATCGGCGCGCGGATCGAGGTGTAGCTGGCGTCGACGCCGACCGCGCGGGCGGCTGCGATGTCGGCCTCGAGCAGCGCGCGGGCCGATTCGACCTGGCTCTTGAGCGTGTCGACGGCGCCTTGGGCGACGAATTTCTGTTCCAGCAGATCCATCGCGCGCTGGTACTGGCGCTCGGCGTCGGCCAGGGTGGCGCGGTCGCGCGCGACCTGGGCCTGCGCCTTTTGCACATTGGCGCGCTGGCTGCGGTCGTCGAGCGAGAACATCAGCTCGCCGGAGGTGACGAACTGCCCTTCCTTGATATGCACCTTGGAGATTGTGCTGGTCGTTTGCGGATGCAGGTCGACGGTGCTGACCGGCGTCACCGTGCCGTTCGCTTGCAGCACGACGGCGACGTCCTGGCGCGCCGGCGCGACGACGCTGACCGTGGTCGGCCCCTGCGGGCCGTTGCCGTTCTTCGACTGGGCGCCGGCCTGGGCCGGGCCGGCGCCGCCGTGCGTCGCGTACCAGACGCCGCCGCCAAGGATCGCGATGGCGCCCACCACATATGCTAACGAAGATTTTTTCATTTTTTAAGCCAGGGTTTTACCGATGAATGTAGTGCCAGGATTATTGCCGCCGTGCATCAGGGGGAGGCATTGTCGCATGATTTTTGACCAAAACTCGCGCTTCGTCGCTACTTTGTGGCGCGCTGTGGCGTTTTTGCGTGACGGTTTTGCGTAACGCACGAAGCCGGGTGAGCGCGCCGCGCCGATCAGCGCACGGCGTAGAACTCGGGCACGACCAGGGTGACCTCCAGCCCGCCGTCAGCATGGTTGGCCAGCACCACGTTGGCGCCGTGCTGCTCGGCGATGTTGCGGGCGATCGTCAGGCCCAGGCCGGTGCCGCCGGACTCGCGCGAGCGCGACGTCTCGATGCGGTAGAACGGCTCGAACACGCGCGCCATCTGGTCGTCCGGAATGCCGGGGCCGCCGTCGCGGATGCGGATGCGCGCCGCGCCCGCCAGGCGCTCGACGGTGACGTTGGCGTGGTGGCCGTACTTGACGGCGTTGTCGATCAAATTGACCAGGCAGCGGCGGATCGCCAGCGGCCGGCCCATCAGCGCCATGCCGGCCTTGCCGTTCAGCTCGACCGGCTGGCCGCTGTCGGTGGCGTCGCTGCAGACGCTGTCGAGCAGCGAGTCGAGGTCCAGCGCCTGCATGGTTTCCGTGGTGTCCATGCTGCGCGCCAGGTCCAGGCCTTCCTTGACCATCTGCTGCATGGCCGACAGGTCGTCGATCAGGCGCTGCTGCAGGTCGGCGTTGTCGACCTTTTCCAGCCGCAGGCGCAGGCGCGTGAGCGGGGTTTGCAGGTCGTGTGTGATGGCCGCCAGCATCTGCGTGCGCTGCATGATGTGCTGGCGGATGCGCGCCTGCATGGCGTTGAAGGCGGCGCTGGCCTGGCGGATCTCGGCAGCGCCGCTGAGCACGACCGGAGGATGGTTAATGTCGTTGCCCAGGTCCTTGGCCGCCTGCGCCAGCAGCTTGAGCGGACGCATCGTCATGCGTGTGACCAGGTAGGCCAGCACCGCGACGCTGAACAGGAACGGCAGCAGCGCCAGCATCTCGCTGTACTCGGTGGCCGGCTTCTCGGGCGGCGGCAGGATCGACAGCTTGAGCAGTTCGCCGTCGCGCAGGCGCACGCGCATGGCCTCGCAAGCACCGCCCCATTGCGACGGCGCGAAGATGTAGCTCTGGCGCGGCTGGTAGCAGGCGGCCGGGCGCTCGCGCAGCGGCATCAGCTGGATGCCCTGGCCGAGGCGCTGCTGCAAGCGGGTGGAAAATTCGGTCGGGCCGGTGGTGTCGGCCAGCGGTTGGTCGGGGCGCTGCAGCAGGATGGTGCCGCGCGTGGCCATGCGCAGATAGGTCGCGCGCGACGGTTCGGTGAGCGCCTCGGCGGTCGAGATCAGCTGTTCGGCGCGCTCCATTGCATGGAAGTCGCGGTAGCGTTCGAACGCGCGGGTGCGCTCGCCGACGGCCAGCCACTGGGTCAGCGCCGCCGAGGCGATGATGCCGAGCAGCAGGACGGTAAAGACCCGGCCGGTCATCGAGCCGAAGAACGCTTTCAAGGGTGCGGCTCCACGGTGACCTGGCCGGCCAGCACGTAGCCGCCGTTGCGCACGGTCTTGATGATCTGCGGCACGCGCGCGTCCTCGCCCAGCTTCTGCCGCAGGCGGCTGATCTGGATGTCGATCGAGCGGTCGAACGGATCGGCGTCGCGGCCCTGGGTCAGGTTCAGCAGCTGGTCGCGGTTGAGCACGCGGTTTGGATGTTCGAGGAACACCTTGAGCAGGCGGAACTCGGCGCCCGACAGCATGATGACGATGCCGTCCGGGTTGAGCAGGTGGCGCGCGGTCAGGTCCAGGGTCCAGTTGGAAAAGCGCATCTGCTGCGCCTTGTCGGTGCCGCTGCCGCTGGGCATGGCGTTACTGCGGCGCAGGACGCTGCGGATGCGGGCCAGCAGCTCGCGCGGCTCGAACGGTTTGGGCAGGTAGTCGTCGGCGCCCATTTCGAGGCCGAGGATACGGTCGAGCGGCTCGCCGCGCGCGGTCAGCATGATCACCGGCAGGGTCGACTGCGCGCGCAGCTTGCGGCACAGGGTCAGGCCATCGTCGCCGGGCAGGTTGAGGTCGAGCACGACCAGGTCGGGTTTGGCTTCGTCGAGCATCTTCCACATGGCCACGCCGTCGGCGGCGCACAGCGCCCGGTAGCTGTTCGATTCCAGGTAGTCGGCCAGCAGGGTACGGATGTCGCGGTCGTCGTCGACGATCAGAATAGTAGATGTGGGTTCCATGCCTTAATTATCCTTAGTTCGGACGCGCCTGACCAATCACCAATTGTATCGTCTTGTATATGACCGCAAGGTTGTGACAACGGGGTGACAACGCGAAACATCTGGATACAAACACTATGACACGGGAAACGTCATGGCAATCTTCGGCTGCGAATATGGGTTCAAGCGCGGCAACAAACTACCGCGATACCGTGAATCACTGAACTACTCATCGATAAAGGAAATGACCATGAACGTACTTCGCAAAAGCATACTGATCGGTTTTACGGTGCTGGGCATGGCCGCCGCGCACGCGCAAGACGCAGCGCCGGCCGCCGGCCGGGACCAGACCGCCAACATGGAGCAGCGCCGCGCCAAGATGTCGGAGATGTACGCCAAGCGCCAAGCCAGGCTGCACGACCAGCTGAAGCTGACGGCGCAGCAGGAATCGGCCTGGACCAGCTATCAGGCGGCGATCAAGCCATCGATGCCGGACGGCGCGCGTCCGCAGCGCGGCGAGTTCGCCAAGCTGACGGCGCCTGAGCGTTTGAGCAAGATGATCGAAATGACCAAGCAGCGCGAAGCGAAGATGGAAACGCACCTGACGGCGCTGACGGCGTTCTACGGCCAGTTGACGCCGGAGCAGAAGAAGGTGTTCGACGAGCGCGCCATGGGCGGCAAGCACGGCGGCCACGGCCAGCGCGGCGGCTGGCGTCATCACGGTTGATGTCAAAACCTGCGGGGGTCAAGTCTGACATTCGGACACAATCTCAGCCGTAAAGGCCGTGTAGTGTTCAGGCCGTGTCCGAATGACAGACTTGACCCCGGGTTTAGGGGAACGCGCGCGACAAGGAATTGTGGAACTGACCGGCGTTCTGATAGCCGATCACGCGCGCGCCAGGTATCTCCTGCCCTTTGCCGTCAAATAAGATGATCCCCGGCGGTCCGAATAAGCCGAACCGCTTCAGCATGGCCTTGTCGTCGGCGTCGTTGGCCGTCACGTCCACCTGCAGCAGCACGGTGTTGGCCAGCTTGTCGCGCACCTTGGCGTCGACGAAGGTGAGCTTCTCCATCTCCTTGCACGACACGCACCAATCCGCATAGAAATCGAGCATGGCGGTCTTGCCGCCAGTCTGCGCCAGCACCGCATCGAGCTGCGCCACGGTCTTGATGCGCTGGAACGCCAGCGGCGTGTGCTGGTTGCCGGTCAAGTGCGCCAGCGGCGCCAGCGGATCGCGTCCGCCGCTGACCACGCCAACCAGTTGCGTCAGCCCCAGCACGGCGACCACCACGCCCACCGTCTTGCCGACCCAGGCGCCGGAATTGAGCAGCAGGTACATGCCGTAGCCGACCAGCAGCGCGGCCCAGCCCATCATCTGCACGGCCGCCGGCAGCACCGGCGACACCAGCCACCACGCCATCGCCAGCATCAGCACGCCAAAGAAGCGCTTGACCGAATCCATCCACTTGCCGGCCTTGGGCAGCAAGGCGCCGGCCGAGACGCCGACCAGGATCAGCGGCACGCTCATGCCGACCGCCATGGCGAACAGCGCGCTGCCGCCGATGACGACGTCGCGCGTCTGGCTGATGTAGACCAGCGCGGCGGCCAGCGGCGCGGCCACGCACGGGCCAACGATAAGCGCCGAGATCGCGCCCATGACGAAAACGCCGGCCAGCTTGCCGGACGATTGGCGGTTGGAGACGCCGCTCAATTTGGACTGCAGCGCGGCCGGCACTTGCAGGTCGTAGTAGCCGAACATCGACAGCGACAGGATCGCCATCAGCACGGCGAAGGTGCCCAGCACCCACGGATTTTGCAGCGCGGCGGACAAGCCCTCGCCCGCCAGGCCGGCTGCCACGCCGAGCGCGGTGTAGACAATGGCCATGCCCAGCGCGTAGGTGACCGACAGCAGCAGACCCCGACTTCGGTTGCTGCGGTCGCCCTCGCCGACGATGATCGACGACAGGATTGGCACCATCGGCAGCACGCACGGCGTGAACGACAGGCCCAGGCCGAGCAAGGCGAACAGCGGCAGGATCACCAGCAGGCTGCCGGTCTTGAGCGCGGCTTCCAGCCGGCCCGATTCGCCGACCGGCGCGACCGCGACGGCGGCGGCTGGCGGCGCCGGCGGCACGATGTCCTCGGCGGTCGGCTTGGGGATGGTGTAGATATTGACGCCGGGGCTGACGGGGGCCGGTTTGCCTTCGCCGATGGCCGTGGCCGAAGTGACGGCCGTTGTCGTTGCTGCCGCTGCGGCGACCGGCTTCGCGGCGGCGGCCGTGGCCGCGCCCTTCGCGCCCGGCGCGCCCGGCGCGGCCGGCAACGGCACCGAGCCGCTGCCGGTCAGCTGCGCCTTGTAGTCTTGCGGCGAGTAGCACAGGCCCTTTTCGGAGCAACCCTGCCCGCTGACCAGCAAGGTGAACGGGCCGTCGACGTCGACCGGTATCGTGATGATGACGTTCTGGCGGTAGGTTTCGACGTCCTTTTCAAACGTAGCGTCGTAGTGGACTTTGCCGGCCGGGATCAAGGGCGTGCCGAGCTTGGCGCCGACGGCGCTGAACTTGAACGGTTCGCGGTACATGTAGTAACCGTCGGCGATCTGGAAGTTGACCGCGATTGTGTGGCCGTCGACCATGCGCGCGGAGAACTTGAACGCCAGCGCGGGATCGAGGAAGTCCTGGGCGCGGGCGGGACCGGTCAACAGCACGGCGATCAGGGACAACAGCGTGGCAAAAAGACGGGCGAAACGGGACATGAAAACCTTCTATCAGCGGGGATGGTCGTTGGAGCAAGTGCGATAGTACACCGAGCCGTGGTTTCCCGCCCGCGCCCGGGCCCGGTGACCAGCGGTTATCGCGGCGAATTTACCGGCGTCGCCGTTTTGTGCGAAACTTAATTTTTGCCCACCTGGAGCCCACTCCGATGTCTACGTTACGCCCGTTGCTGTTTTCCGCTTTGGCGCTGGCCGCCGTCCCGACCCTGGCGCAAGCGCCGGCCGAGGCGCTGGCCGCCGTGTCCGCCGACGATTTGCTGACCCATATCAAGACTTTGGCTTCCGACGAATTCGAGGGCCGCGCCCCGGGCTCGGCCGGCGAAGCGAAGACGGTGGCGTATCTGGAGCAGGAATTCAAAAAGCTGGGCCTGAAACCCGGCAATCCGAACGGCAGCTGGGTGCAGCCGGTGCCGATGCGCGGCATGACGCCGGCGCCGTCGTTCACCTACACGATCGGCGGCAAGACCGTGGCGCTCAATTTCCCGGAAGACTATGTCGCGCACTCGACCAGCCAGCCGGCCAAAGTGGCCGTCGACAAGTCCGAGATCGTGTTCGTCGGCTACGGCGTGCAGGCGCCGGAGTACGGCTGGGATGATTACAAGGGTGTCGACGTGCGCGGCAAGACCATCCTGATGCTGATCAACGATCCGGCCGTGCCCGATCCGAAGAATCCGGCCGAGCTCGACCCGGCCATGTTCAAGGGCAAGGCGATGACCTATTACGGCCGCTGGACCTACAAGTACGAGATCGCCGCCAAACTGGGCGCCGCGGCGGCGATCATCATCCACGAGACCAAGCCGGCGGCGTACCCGTGGGACGTGGTGCGCAGCGGCGGCAACAGCGAGAATTTCAGCCTGCTGCGCGACGGTCCCGATCCGGACGCGCCGGCGGTGCCGGGCTGGATCCAGCTGGACAAGGCCAAGGCGATGATGACGGCGGCAGGCTACGATTTCGACACGCTCAAGAAGCAGGCGCTGACCAAGGGTTTCCGTCCGGTCAGCCTGAAAGGCACGGCCAGCTTCAAGATCGACAACACGGCGCGCACCGTCAACTCGAACAACTTGGTGGCGATGATCCCGGGCAGCGATCCCAAGCTGAAGGATGAATTGGTCATTTACAGCGCCCACTGGGACCACCTGGGCATCGACGAGCGCCTGCCGGGCGAGCGGACCAAACAGATCTATCACGGCGCGCTCGACAACGCCTCCGGCGTGGCCGCGCTGATGGAGATCGCCAAGGCTTATAAGACGCTGCCGCCGGCGCAGGCGCCGAAGCGCTCGATCCTGTTCCTGGCGACCACCGCCGAGGAGCGCGGCCTGCTGGGCGCGAGATACTACGCGGCCCATCCGCTGTATCCGCTGAAAAAGACGGTCGCCAACATCAACATTGACGGCATCAACGCCTGGGGCAAGACGGCACAGATCGAGAACGTGACGTCCGGGCATTCGAGCATCGACGGCTTGCTGGCCAGGTACGCCAAGACGCAGGGCCGGGTGATGGACGGCGATTCGCGTCCGGAGCTGGGCAGCTTCTACCGGGCCGACCAGCTGGAGTTCGCCCGCGCCGGCGTGCCGGTGCTGTACACCAAGGCTCGCAGCCGCTATCTGAACAAGCCGGAGAACTATGCGCGCGAGAAGGTCGATTACTACTTCACCAAGGATTACCACCAGGTGACCGACGATGTGCGCAGCGATTGGGATTTCAGCGGCGGCGTGCAGGACATCCAGCTGCTGTTCCAGGTGGGCCTGGATATCGCACAGGGCGTGACGCCGACGTGGAACGCGGGGTCGGAGTTCAAGGCGGCGGGCGACAAGCGCCTCAAATAAGCATCGATAAATCGATCGGCCAACAAAAAAGCCAGGCTGAGCCTGGCTTTTTCTAGACAACTACCACAACAGCGAAGATTACTCTTCAGCGGTTGGAGCGGCGTCGATGTCGGTGACTTCTGGACGGTCCATCAGCTCAACGTAAGCCATTGGAGCGTTGTCGCCAACACGGAAACCCATTTTCAGGATGCGCAGGTAGCCGCCGTTGCGGTTTGCGTAGCGTGGGCCCAGTTCTGCGAACAGCTTCAGAACCATTTCACGATCGCGCAGACGGGAGAATGCCAGACGCTTGTTTGCCAGGGTGTCGGTCTTGCCCAGGGTCAGGATCGGCTCGATCACGCGACGCAGTTCTTTCGCTTTTGGCAGCGTGGTTTTGATGGCTTCATGACGCAGCAGGGAAACGGTCATGTTGCGCAGCATTGCCAGACGGTGGGACGAGGTACGATTCAGTTTACGGAGGCCGTGACGGTGACGCATGGTACTTCCTTTCAGGTGTTTAAATCCGAGTTCTTCGATCGCTCACGTGTGACGGTGGGCGCGGACCGGTTCTAGGGATAACGCCCGCTACGACATGTAGCGGGCGGGTACTGCAACTGCTTATCAGTTGGCGACAGGGCAGAACATTGCTGCGCAATGTCCAGCACTGTCACCAATTTGTTGCCTTGTTATTTTTCCAGCCCAGCAGGCGGCCAGTTTTCCAGCTTCATGCCCAGGGTCAGGCCACGGGAAGCCAGAACTTCCTTGATTTCGTTCAGGGACTTGCGGCCCAGGTTTGGCGTCTTGAGCAGTTCGTTTTCCGAACGCTGGATCAGGTCGCCGATGTAGTAGATGTTTTCCGCTTTCAGGCAGTTGGCCGAACGCACGGTCAGTTCCAGGTCGTCCACTGGACGCAGCAGGATCGGATCGACCAGCGGTGCGCGCGATGGCGCTTCGGCGGCGGCTTCGGTGCCTTCCAGGGCGGCGAACACGTTCAACTGGTCCACCAGGACGCGCGCCGATTGACGGATCGCTTCTTCCGGCGAGATGACGCCGTTGGTTTCGATGTTGATGATCAGCTTGTCCAGGTCGGTACGCTGTTCCACGCGAGCGGACTCGACGAAGTAGGAAACGCGGCGCACAGGCGAGAACGATGCATCCAGAATGATGCGGCCGATGGTTTTGTTGGTGTCTTCGGACAGGCGGCGAACGTTGCCCGGCACATAGCCACGGCCTTTTTCGACTTTGATCTGCATGTCCAGTTTGCCGCCGGCGGTCAGGTGGGCGATCACGTGGTCCGGATTGATCAGTTCCACGTCGTGTGGCAGATCGATGTCCGAAGCCAGGATGGCGCCTTCGCCTTCCTTTTTCAGGGTCAGGGTGACGGAGTCACGGTTGTGGACTTTGAAGACCACGCCCTTGAGGTTCAGCAGCAGGTCGACAACGTCTTCCTGCACGCCGTCGAGCGACGAGTACTCGTGCACGACGCCGGCGATCGTCACTTCGGTTGGCGCGTAGCCGACCATCGACGACAGCAGTACGCGACGCAGCGCATTACCCAATGTATGGCCATAGCCGCGTTCGAACGGCTCCATCACTACTTTAGCGTGGCCGGCGCCCAGCGCCTCTACATCGATAATACGTGGCTTCAACAAACTGTTTTGCATGAAATGTCCTTTTCAATACCCTCGGCGCGTTAGGCCGATAAGGCTGATGGCATTAGTGAAAACGCCCACTCGCAATCGAGTGGGCGGGATTTTTGCTACGAACTACGATTAACGCGAGTACAGTTCGACGATCAGCGATTCGTTGACGTCGTTGGCGATCTCGTTACGCTCTGGCAGGGACTTGAAGGTGCCTTCCATTTTCTTGGCATCGACCGACACCCAGCTTGGCATGCCGACTTGTTCAGCCAGCGACAGCGCTTCAACGATACGCACTTGCTTCTTCGACTTTTCGCGCACGGCAACGACGTCGCCGATCTTGACCGAGTACGAAGCGATGTTGACCACTTGGCCGTTCACGGTGAACGCCTTGTGCGATACCAGCTGACGCGCTTCAGCGCGGGTCGAGCCGAAGCCCATGCGGTATGCAACGTTGTCCAGGCGGGTTTCCAGCAGCTTCAGCAGGGTTTCGCCGGTGTTACCCTTGCGACGGTCCGCTTCAGCGAAGTAGCGACGGAACTGACGTTCCAGAACGCCGTACATACGCTTGACTTTTTGCTTTTCGCGCAGTTGGTTACCGTAGTCCGAGGTGCGGGCACCCGACTTGACGCCGTGCTGGCCTGGTTTGACGTCCAGTTTGCACTTGCTGTCGAGCGAGCGACGGGCGCTCTTCAGGAACAGGTCAGTACCTTCACGGCGGGAGAGTTTTGCTTTAGGTCCGATATAACGTGCCACGATGCTTCCTTTTTATAAATAATAACGCCCCAGCCACGTCGAAACATGGTTAGGCGCTAGTCTGATCCTCAGGGTGGGCCAGACGGTGGCTTAAATACGAATAACCCGCCGAATGTGTTCGACAGGCGACAACAGCCGGGCAGTATAACCGTTTCCGGCTTTCTGCTCCAGCGATTTCTAATAGCCGGAAGGAGGCGAAGCGAACTTCGCCGCCGACCGCGCGATTAGATACGACGACGTTTTGGAGGACGGCAGCCGTTGTGTGGCACTGGGGTAACGTCCTGGATCTCGGTGATCTTGATGCCCAGGTTGTTCAGTGCGCGCACTGCGGATTCGCGACCAGGACCTGGGCCCTTGATACGCACTTCCAGGTTCTTCACGCCGCATTCAACAGCGACTTTACCAGCCGCTTCAGCCGCAACCTGCGCTGCGAACGGGGTCGATTTACGCGAACCCTTGAAGCCAGCACCACCGGAGGTCGCCCACGACAGAGCGTTGCCCTGACGGTCGGTGATGGTGATGATGGTGTTGTTGAAGGAAGCGTGAACGTGCGCGATACCTTCGGCGACGTTCTTCTTGACCTTCTTGCGTACGCGCGCTGCTGCTGCGCTGCTTTGTTGCTTAGCCATGTGATTTCCCTAGATTATTTCTTGAGCGATTGAGCGGCTTTGCGCGGGCCCTTGCGGGTACGTGCATTGGTGCGGGTGCGCTGACCGCGGACCGGCAGGCCCTTACGGTGACGCATGCCGCGGTAGCAACCCAGATCCATCAAACGCTTGATGTTCATGGACAGTTCGCGGCGCAGGTCGCCTTCGACGATGAATTTAGCTACTTCATCGCGCAGCTTTTCCAGCTCGCTGTCGTCCAGATCCTTGACCTTTTTATCGGTCGCAATACCCGTCGCGGCGCAGATGAACTTTGCGCGTGGGCGGCCTACACCGTAGATGGCCGTCAGGCCGATAACGGTGTGCTGATGATTTGGGATATTAACCCCTGCAATACGTGCCATTCGTTATTCCTCGATAAATAACGGTTATTAACCTTGACGCTGCTTGTGACGCGGTTCGACGCAGATTACGCGAACGACGCCCTTGCGCTTGATGATCTTGCAGTTGCGGCAGATCCGCTTGACTGAGGCGTTAACTTTCATTTTGCTCTCTCTTTGGTTAGTTACTTGGTCCGGAACACAATGCGTGCTCGGCTCAGATCGTAAGGTGTCAGTTCGACCGTCACCTTGTCGCCAGGAAGAATGCGGATATAGTTCATCCGCATTTTACCCGAAATATGCCCGAGCACCACGTGTCCGTTTTCCAGCTTTACTCGAAATGTTGCATTGGGGAGATTCTCAAGAATCTCGCCCTGCATCTGTATGACGTCGTCTTTTGCCATTCGGTATGTTTACCGCGCTTATCGCGTCGGAATTCCGCCTTTGAAATTTGCTTTGCGCAGCAGCGATTCATATTGCTGCGACATCACGTAGTTTTGTACCTGGGCCATGAAATCCATGGTCACAACCACAATAATCAACAGAGAAGTACCACCAAAATAAAACGGTACCTTCCACTCGGCTTGCATGAATTCCGGCAACAAACACACCAAAGTGATGTAGATGGCGCCAGCCAGTGTCAAACGTGTCAGGATCTTGTCGATGTAACGGGCAGTCTGCTCACCGGGACGGATCCCTGGCACAAAGGCCCCGCTCTTCTTCAAGTTATCCGCTGTTTCCTTGCTGTTGAAGACCAGCGCCGTATAGAAGAAACAGAAAAACACGATCGCAATGGCATACAACAGTGCGTGGATGGGCTCGCCTGGCCCCATCGATGCTGCCAAATCTTTCAGGAACCGGACGACAGGGTTGGCCGTATCGGCGCCCTGCGTGAACCAGCCCACGATCGTTGCCGGGAACAAGATAATCGACGAAGCGAAAATCGGTGGGATCACGCCGGCCATGTTCAACTTCAATGGCAGGTGCGACGTTTGTCCACCGTAAATCTTGTTACCCACCTGGCGCTTGGCGTAGTTCACCAGAATCTTGCGCTGGCCACGTTCGACAAACACCACGAAGAACGTCACCGCCACCACCAGGATCATGATGATGATCGCCGAGAACGCGCCGATCGAACCGTTGCTCACCGAGGCACCCAAACCGCCCAGCGCGCTCGGCAGACCTGCCGCGATACCCGCGAAGATGATGATCGAGATGCCGTTGCCCAGACCGCGTTCGGTGATCTGCTCGCCGAGCCACATGACGAACATGGTGCCGGTCAGCAAAGTGACCACGGTCACGAAGCGGAACGCGTAGCCGGGATCGAGCACCAGGCCGGGCTGCGACTCCAGCGCCACGGCGATCGACAACGCCTGGAACAGCGCCAGCACGACCGTGAAATACCGGGTGTACTGGGTGATCTTGCGACGGCCCGATTCGCCTTCCTTCTTCAGCGCTTCCATCTGCGGCGACACGATCGACACCAGCTGCATGATGATCGAGGCCGAAATGTAAGGCGTGATACCCAGCGCAAAGACTGTGAAGCGCGCCAGAGCGCCACCACTGAACATGTTCAACATGCCCAGGATGCCGCCCTCTTGCGACTTGAACAGCGCGGCCAATTGTACCGGATCGATCCCGGGAACCGGGATGTGAGCGCCGATACGATAAACCACCAATGCACCAAGCAAGAACCAGAGCCGGTTCCAAGGGAACCCGGCAGCAGCACTTTTAGCCAATTGTGGATTAGTCGCCAATTTTCGCTCCGATCAAGCTGTTAGCGGTCAACTCAGGCTACCGAGCCGCCGGCTGCTTCGATGGCCGCTTTCGCGCCAGCGGTCACTTTCAGGCCTTTGAGGTTCACCGCTTTGGTGATCTCGCCGGACAGAATGACGCGCACGTCGCGGGCCAGCACAGCCAGCACGCCGGCTTGCTTGAGCACCAGGATGTCGACGTCGCCGACCGGCAGGTTGTTCAGGTCGGACAGGCGCACTTCAGCTTTGAAGGTGGCGTTGAGCGACTTGAAACCGCGCTTAGGCAGACGGCGTTGCAGAGGCATCTGACCGCCTTCGAAACCGACTTTGTGGAAGCCGCCCGAACGCGATTTTTGACCCTTGTGACCACGGCCCGAGGTTTTACCCAGACCGGAGCCGATACCGCGGCCGACGCGACGCTTGTAGTGCTTGGCGCCATCGGCTGGTTGAATGGTATTCAGTTCCATGATTTCTCCGTGTGTAAGCCCGAGGGCTTACGCAACTACTTTAACGAGGTACGATACTTTGTTGATCATGCCGCGCACGGATGGGGTGTCTTGCAGCTCGGAGACCGAGTTGACACGACGCAGGCCCAGACCGCGGACGGTGGCACGGTGGTCTTCACGCGTGCCGATCAAGCCCTTGACCAATTGTACTTTGACGGTTTTGGTTGTCATAACGTTCACCTTAGCCCAGGATTTCTTCTACCGACTTGCCGCGTTTCGCAGCAATTTCAGCAGGAGTACTCATTTTTGCCAGACCATCCAGCGTTGCACGGACCAGGTTGTAAGGGTTGCTCGAGCCGGTGGATTTCGCCACGACGTCGGTCACGCCCATTACTTCGAAGATCGCGCGCATTGCGCCGCCGGCGATGACGCCGGTACCTGGTTTCGCAGGCGACATCATCACTTTCGATGCGCCGTGACGGCCGGTAACGGTGTGCTGCAGGGTGCCGTTTTTCAGGTTGACCTTGATCAGGTTGCGACGGGCTTCTTCCATTGCCTTCTGCACACCGACCGGTACCTCTTTCGACTTGCCCTTGCCCATGCCGATGCGGCCATCGCCGTCACCAACCACGGTCAGCGCGGCGAAACCCATGATACGACCACCCTTGACCACTTTGGTCACGCGGTTGATCGCGATCATTTTTTCGCGCATGCCGTCATCCGGCTTGTCGCTTGCCATTTTTGCTTGCATTTTTGCCATGATCGTTCCTTAGAACTTCAGACCGGCTTCGCGCGCGGCTTCTGCCAGCGCCTTCACACGGCCGTGGTAACGGAAACCGGAGCGGTCGAACGCGACTTCGGTAATCCCTGCTTTCAGTGCTTTCTCTGCGACGCGCTTGCCGACGATCGCGGCAGCGGCAGCGTTGCCGCCCTTGCCCGATTTGCCAGCCAGTTCGTTGCGCACTTCGACTTCTGCCGTGGAGGCCGATACCAGTACTTTGGCATCCGGCGAGATCAGGTTCGCGTAGATATGCAGGTTAGTGCGGTGTACCGACAGGCGGTTCACTTTCTGTTGCGCGATCTTGATCCGGGTTTGGCGTCCGCGGCGCAGACGTGATTCTTTCTTGTCCATCGTCAGCCCCTAGTTACTTCTTCTTGGTTTCTTTGATCTTAACCACTTCGTCCGCATAGCGAACACCCTTGCCCTTGTAAGGCTCTGGGGAGCGGTAAGCGCGAACTTCAGCAGCCACTTGGCCCACTTGCTGACGGTCGATCCCTTTGATGATGATCTCCGTCGGCGTTGCGGTAGCGCAGGTGACGCCGGCTGGCATCGAGTGCACGACAGGGTGCGAGAAGCCCAGCGACAGATTCAGCTTGTCGCCCTGCGCTTGCGCCTTGTAACCCACACCGACCAGGTTCAGCTTTTTCTCGAAACCCTTGGTGACGCCGGTGACCATGTTGTTGACCAGGGCGCGCAGCGTGCCGGACATGGCATTGGCTTCGCGGCTGTCATCGGCCGGGACGAAATTGAGGGTTCCTTCTTTGTTTTCCACTTTGACCTGGCCGTTGAGGACCTGGGTCAAGACGCCCAGCGGGCCCTTGACAGTGATCGCCTGTGCGGAGATGGCGACATCAGCGCCAGCTGGCACAGCGATTGGCATTTTAGCTACACGAGACATGTCTAACTCCTTATGCGACGTAGCAAATAACTTCGCCGCCGACACCGGTAGCGCGTGCTTTGCGGTCCGTCATGACGCCTTGCGGAGTCGACACGATCGCCACACCCAAGCCATTCATCACAGTAGGGATCTCGTCCTTGCCCTTGTAGACGCGCAGGCCCGGACGGGACACGCGCTCAAGGCGCTCGATGACGGGACGGCCAACATAATACTTCAAACCGATTTTCAGTTCCGCTTTGCCACCAGCTTCGGCTACGGCGAAATCTTCAATGTAACCCTCGTCCTTGAGGACGTTGGCAATCGCAATTTTGACTTTCGACGATGGCATGGCCACGGTCGTTTTTTGCACGCCCTGGGCGTTACGAATGCGGGTCAGCATATCGGCGATAGGATCGCTCATACTCATTGCATATTCTCCTATTACCAGCTTGCTTTAGTCATACCCGGAATCTCACCACGCATGGCGAATTCACGGAGCTTGATACGGCCCAGACCGAATTTACGGAAAGTGCCGCGAGGACGACCGGTGACGGCGCAGCGGTTACGCTGGCGGGTCGGAGCCGAGTTACGTGGCAGCGCTTGCAGCTTCAGGCGCGCTTCGTAACGTTCTTCTTCCGACTTCGACTGGTCATCAATGATGGCCTTCAGCGAAGCGCGCTTGGCGGCGAATTTGTTCGCCAGGTCCACACGCTTTTGCTCACGGTTAATCAGTGCGAGTTTTGCCATGATCTTCTTAGTTCCTGAACGGGAATTTAAAGGCGGCGAGCAAAGCTTTGGCTTCGTCGTCGGTCTTGGCGGTGGTGGTAATCGAAATGTTCATACCACGCAGCGCATCGATCTTGTCGTACTCGATCTCAGGGAAGATGATCTGCTCTTTGACACCGATGTTATAGTTGCCGCGGCCATCGAACGAACGACCATTGACACCACGGAAATCGCGCACGCGCGGCAGGGCCACGGTGATGAAGCGATCGAGGAACTCGTACATGCGAGCGCCACGCAGGGTGACCATGGTACCGATCGGGTAGCCTTCACGGATTTTGAAACCCGCGATAGCTTTGCGCGACTTGGTCGTCACTGGCTTTTGGCCAGCGATCTTGGTCAGGTCGCCGACGGCGTGTTCGAGGACTTTCTTGTCCGCGATTGCCTCACCAACACCCATGTTCAGGGTGATCTTGGTCAGGCGTGGAACTTCCATCACCGACTTGTAACCGAATTTCGCGGTCAGGTCGGCGACGACTTTATCTTTGTAGAATTCTTGGAGACGTGCCATGATTTCTTAAGCCTTCACTACTTCGCCGGACGATTTGAAGATGCGGACTTTTTTGCCATCCACTTCTTTGAAACCGACACGGTCTGCCTTGCCACTAGCTGCATTGAACAATGCAACGTTGGACACGTGAATCGGCATAGTCTTGTCGACGATACCACCTTGTACGCCAGTCATTGGGTTAGGCTTGGTCGCTTTTTTAGCGACGTTGACGCCTTCAACCACGACATGCTCCGCATCTACACGACGCGAAACGACGCCACGTTTGCCCTTGTCTTTCCCGGTCAGAACGATGACTTCGTCGTTTTTACGAATCTTATCCATTACGACTCCTTACAGGACTTCCGGTGCCAGGGACACGATCTTCATGAACTTTTCAGTGCGCAGCTCGCGCGTCACTGGTCCAAAAATACGGGTACCGATCGGTTCCAGCTTGGCGTTCAACAGAACGGCGGCATTGCCGTCGAACTTCACCAGGGAACCGTCTTGGCGGCGAACACCTTTAGCGGTGCGCACAACCACGGCGTTATAAATTTCACCTTTTTTGACACGGCCACGTGGCGCGGCGACTTTGACAGTCACTTTGATCACATCGCCAATGCCAGCATAACGGCGCTTGGAACCGCCCAATACCTTGATGCACATAACTTCTTTTGCACCGGTATTGTCGGCCACTTCGAGCCGGCTTTCAGTTTGAATCATAGTATTCTCTTTCCCAACTTAAGCCGAAGAATCCACACAATGCGGACCTGCGGTCAGTCTTGGTCCCGCCAGCGCGCCCATGCAGGGCGTGATGTTTGGGTGCTTGACCTTCGTACTGCGACCGACCGCACGGTTCTGCGTCTGTGGCCAGACACTTTGCGGCGTTACATGAACGAAGCCCGCAAGTATATAACACAACTCGCGGGCTTGCAAGAACTAATTAAAAACACCCCGCCCGCCGTTGCCGGCAAAGCGGGGCGCACTTAATTAAACGATTTGCGCGGCTTGCACCACGCGCGTCACGGTCCATGCCTTCGTTTTGGAGATCGGACGACCTTCCACGATTTCCACCGTGTCACCGGTTTTCACCTGGTTGGTCTCGTCATGCGCGTGATACTTGTTCGAGCGCATGATGATCTTGCCGTACAAAGGATGCTTGACGTGACGTTCGATCAGAACGGTAACGGTTTTGTCCATTTTGTCGGACACCACTTTACCGACCAGCGTGCGCTTGAGCGGCTTGTTCACTGTTTCGGTCATTTGGCTTCCTTGGTGTTCATTACCGTTTTTACACGTGCGATGTCGCGACGTACCTTCTTGAGCTGCGAAGTATTGCTCAGCTGCTGCGTCGCGATTTGCATGCGCAGGCCGAACTGGGCCTTCAACAGGTCAGTCAGCTCTTTTTGCAGAGCTACCTGGTCTTTGCCGCGGAGTTCAGATGCTTTCATATTTCACTCCTGTTATTGGCCGACTTGGCGGACCACGAAGGTCGTCGCCAGTGGCAGTTTGGCAGCGGCCAGGCGGAATGCTTCGCGCGCCAAGGTTTCGTCGACGCCGTCCATTTCGTACAGGACTTTGCCCGGACGGATTTCAGCGACGTAGTACTCTGGATTGCCCTTACCGTTACCCATACGAACTTCGGCTGGCTTGTTCGAAATCGGTTTGTCCGGGAAGATGCGGATCCAGATACGGCCGCCACGTTTGATGTGACGGGTCATGGCGCGACGAGCGGCTTCGATCTGGCGTGCCGTGATACGACCACGGGCAACGGCTTTCAGACCGAATTCACCGAACGACACCGAAGTGCCGGTGCCATGCGAAATGCCGGTGTTACGGCCTTTCTGCTCTTTACGATACTTCCTGCGTGCTGGTTGCAGCATGATTATTCTCCTGCTTTCTCGGCCGGCTTGGCGGCAGCGGCGCTACGAACGCGGGCTGCGCCTGGAGCGGCTGGTTTAGCACCGGCGCCGGCGCCGGCTGGGCGCGGACGGCCAGCTGGTTTGCCGTCGTCACGACGTGGGCCACGTGGCTTCTTCTCGTCCGGCGGGGTATCGATGACTGGTGCGTCGCCGTTCGGCGCGCGGTCACCCTTGTATACCCAGACCTTGACACCGATGATGCCGTAGGTGGTCGAAGCTTCGCTGGTGCCGTAGTCGATGTCGGCGCGCAGGGTGTGCAGTGGCACACGACCTTCGCGGTACCACTCTTTACGAGCGATTTCGATACCGTTCAGACGACCCGACGACATGATCTTGATGCCCAGGGCACCCAGACGCATGGCGTTTTGCATGGCGCGCTTCATCGCGCGGCGGAACATGATGCGCTTTTCCAGCTGCTGGGCGATCGAATCGGCGATCAGCTGCGAGTCGATTTCCGGCTTGCGGATTTCTTCGATGTTCACGTGGACAGGAACGCCCATGATCTTGGTCAGCGCCGACTTCAGTACTTCGATGTCTTCGCCTTTTTTACCAATGACCACGCCCGGACGCGAGCTGTAGATCGTGAAACGCGCGTTCTTGGCTGGACGCTCGATGACGATGCGGCCGACCGAAGCGTTCTTCAGCTTGGTCTTCAGGTAGGCGCGCGCCTTCAAGTCTTCGTTCAGCATCGAAGCGAAGTTGCTGTTGCCAGCATACCAACGCGAGGCCCAGTTACGGGTAACCGACAGGCGGAAGCCGGTTGGGTGGATTTTTTGACCCATGCTATAGCTCCTTAGTTGCCGACGGTCACGTAAATGTGACACGATTGCTTCGAGATGCGATCACCCCGGCCCTTAGCGCGTGCGGTGAAGCGCTTGAGGATCGGACCCTTTTCGACGTAGATGACTTTGACGAACAATTCGTCGATGTCGGCGCCATCGTTGTGCTCGGCGTTGGCGATCGCCGACTCCAGCACTTTCTTGATGATGGTCGCGCCCTTTTTCGGGCTGAATTGCAGAATGTTGAGTGCTGCGTCAACTTTCTTGCCGCGGATCTGGTCGGCCACGAGGCGACCTTTCTGATCCGACAAGCGCACACCCTTGAGGATTGCTTTGGTTTCCATTATTTCTTCGCCTTCTTGTCAGCGGCATGGCCCTTGAACGTGCGGGTCAGCGCGAATTCACCGAGCTTGTGACCAACCATGTTCTCGGAGACGTACACCGGCACGTGCAGCTTGCCATTGTGGACGGCGATCGTCAGGCCGATGAAGTCAGGCATGATGGTCGAACGACGGGACCAGGTTTTGATTGGCTTTTTGTCTTTGGCCGCTTGCGCCGCTTCGACTTTTTTCACCAGGTGGGCGTCACAGAACGGCCCTTTTTTCAATGAACGAGTCATGTGCTACCCCTTATTTCTTGCCGCGGCGCGAGACGATCATGGAAGAAGTGCGCTTGTTGCTGCGGGTCTTCTTACCCTTCGTCTGTTGGCCCCAAGGCGACACTGGATGACGACCAGCTGCGGTTTTACCTTCACCACCACCGTGCGGGTGATCGACCGGGTTCATGACCACACCGCGAACGGTAGGACGAACACCGCGCCAGCGCATCGCACCAGCTTTACCAATCTTGCGCAGGCTGTGTTCGGCATTGCCGACTTCACCCACGGTGGCACGGCACTCGATGTGCACGCGACGGACTTCACCCGAGCGCAGGCGGACCTGGGCGTAGGTGCCTTCGCGGGCCATCAACACGACGCCGGCGCCGGCGGTACGGGCCATCTGGGCACCCTTACCTGGCAGCATTTCGACGCAGTGCATGACGGTACCGACCGGGATGTTGCGGATCGGCAGGCAGTTGCCCGACTTGATCGGCGCTTCCGAGCCGTTCATGACGGTGTCGCCCACGCTCATGCCCTTGGTGGCGATGATGTAGTGACGCTCGCCGTCGGCGTAGCACAGCAGGGCGATATTCGCGGTGCGGTTTGGATCGTATTCGATCCGTTCCACTTTCGCAGGAATGCCATCCTTCTGACGCTTGAAGTCGATCAGGCGATAGTGTTGCTTGTGACCACCACCGATGTGACGGGTGGTGATGTGGCCGTTGTTGTTACGGCCGGCGGTCTTCGATTTTTTCTCAACCAGGGCTGCGAACGGACGACCTTTGTACAGGTCCGGGTTCACAACCTTCACCATGCCGCGACGGCCTGGCGAGGTTGGCTTCATCTTAACGAGTGCCATTATTTAGCCTCCTCGGAGAAATTGATTTCCTGGCCAGGCTTCAGGCACACGAAAGCACGCTTGGTATGGTTGCGGCGGCCGGTGTGGGCGCCGGAACGCTTCTGCTTACCTTCGCGGTTGACGGTCTGCACCGATTCCACTTCGACTTTGAACAGCAGTTCAACGGCGGCCTTGATTTCTGGCTTGGTCGCGTCGGTGGTAACACGGAACACGATCTGCTCGTTCTTTTCCGCGACCATGGTGGCCTTCTCGGAAATGACCGGAGCTACCAGCACCTTCATCAGGCGCTCTTCGCTAAATTTCAATGCGCTCATGCCAGCATCTCCTCAATCTTGGCCAATGCGGCCTTGGTCACTACAATCTTCTTGTAGAACACCAGCGACATTGGATCTGCGTGACGTGGCTCGACAACCAGAACGTTCGGCAGATTGCGCGAAGCCAGTTCCAGGTTTTCGTTGGCGACGTCGGTGATGATCAGTACCGAGTCAAAGCCCATGCCGGTCAGCTTTTGCGACAGCAGCTTGGTTTTTGGCGCTTCGATCGCGAAATCTTCGACCACAACCAGGCGCTCTTCGCGGGCCAGCTGGGACAGAATCGAGCAGATACCTGCGCGGTACATCTTCTTGTTCACTTTGTGGGTGAAGTTCTCGTCGGGCGAGTTCGGGAAGATGCGACCACCGCCGCGCCACAGTGGCGACGACGACATACCAGCACGAGCGCGGCCGGTGCCTTTTTGGCGCCATGGCTTCTTGGTCGTGTGGTGGACTTCTTCACGGTCTTTTTGTTTACGGTTGCCGCTGCGCGCATTGGCTTGGTAAGCAACGACGATCTGGTGGATCAGGGCTTCGTTGTAGTCGCGGCCGAAGATGGTGTCGGCGGCAGCTACGTTAGAGGCGGCTTGACCTTGAGCGTTCAAGAGCTTGAGTTCCATCGTTTAAGCTCCCTTCTTTGCTTTAACTTTAACAGCAGGCGATACGACGACCTGGCCATTTTTCGCGCCAGGAATCGCGCCTTTGACCAGCAGCAGCTGACGGTCGGCGTCGATACGGGCGATTTCGAGGTTCTGCACGGTGCGGGTGACGTCACCGAGGTGACCGGTCATGCGCTTACCTGGGAACACGCGGCCTGGATCCTGCGCCATACCGATGGAGCCTGGAACGTTGTGCGAACGCGAGTTACCGTGGGTGGCACGGCCCGAAGCAAAGTGGTGACGCTTGATGGTACCGGCATAGCCCTTACCGATCGTGACACCTTGAACGTCGATCTTTTGACCGACTTCGAACAGCGAAGCGGCAACGACATCGCCGGCTTTCAATTCTGCTGCCTTGGTGGCGTCGACGCGGAACTCTTTCAACAGAGTACCGGCTTCAACACCAGCTTTAGCGTGGTGACCAGCAACAGCCTTCGTTACGCGGGAAGCGCGACGTTGACCGAATGCGACCTGAACTGCGGAGTAACCATCAGTTTCAGGAGTTTTGATTTGCGCAACACGGTTGTTCGATACGTCCAGCACGGTGACAGGGATCGAGTCCCCTTCATCCGTGAAGATGCGCATCATACCAACCTTGCGACCGAGGAGGCCAAGGCTCATTTTTTCTCCAATTCCCACCTACGATTGGGCGGGGATATGTTGAACTACAAAATTAGTACGGACCAATAAAAGGTCGAATCCATACCGAAGCCGGCTAGTGTAGCGTGAAAAGGGGCTTGACGCAACAACTAAGTACGGGGTATGTCGGGTTTACGCGGAATTATCGGGCCGGTGTGGCGGGACGGGGGAAAGCGAGGCGGGATGCGGGTTGCGGCCATGTCATCGACGGCTTGCTTTCGCCAATCAATCCGGCGGGGCGGGGACATTATCCCGCCTTTATCGCAGCTCTGATCTGCCGAATGGCCTCTTCGTGCGGTATCGATGGCGACGAATCGTCGAGCGCCTCCTGGATTTGCGCCAGCAGCCAGGCGTCGTAGGAAGGATCGTCCGAGTAGCCTTCAAGGCGGCCGTCGACCTGGAACTGGCAGATGCCCAATGATTGCAGCCGCCGCTCGACGTCGTCGAGCGCCGCAAAGATCGCTACCCGGTTGCTCTCGGCATCCACCAACGAATAATCTTTGCGCTCATCGTGGACATACACGGTCCAGCCGCCGGCTTGCGCCCGTACCGAGACGCTGAAATTGCCGCCTGCCTGGGCCAGTTCGGCCAGCGCGGCAGGTTGTATGGTCTGCGCTTTCATATGCCCTCCTCTCAGACAATCGGCATTCGACTAATCTAGCACAGACAGGGATGCAGGACCGAGAGCCGGCGCAGGCCCACGCTAAAGCGCGACGGCGCGTCGTCGAACCGACTGCTGAGCGGGATCAATCGACTCGCTTCAGGCGTCGGTAGCATGAACTCCCACCAGCCATCGCTGGCTCCCGCCCCACTCTTTCCAATCGATAAAAAGGCGCCCGACGGCACCAAGGAGACGTCATGAATAAACTGTTGCGCACGATATTGCCCGTATTGGCCGCCTGCGCCAGCCTGGCCGCCGGCCCCGCGCTGGCCAGCGCGAGTGGTACCACCAGCATCGGCAACGTCACGCTCGGCGTCATCGACCTCACGCCGCAGGACGACGCTAACGCCGGCTATATCATCGATTCATTCGAAAGCCGGCTCATGGTCTACACCGATACCAGCAATACCGGCGGCGGCTTCTATCCAACCACTGTGACTCCGCCGCCTTACACCGCCGGCAACGCGCAGATGGCGCACAGCTCGGCCACGGCCGGCGCCACCACCACCGGCGCCATGGGCAATGTCGCCGCCCACGTCACCACCGGCACCGCCCTCGGGCTGGACAACATGGTCAGTGCCGACAGCCAGCAGTGGATATGGCTGACCCTGGCCCCGCATACATTGCTGACCGTGTCCGGCGATGTGCTCACTGATGCCACGCGCTCGCTGGACGCCGGCGAAGGGAATGGCGTCTTCAGCTGGGCATCGGTCGACATCACCGACAGCGAAATGCACACCTTCAGCTATCTGTCGCGCGAGAGCGCGCTGATCTGGGGCGAGGACACCAGCGCCGCCAGCAGCAGCGAATTCTTCACCCTGGCCTTCGCCAACCCCGGCGCCACCGCCATGACAGTGAGCGTCAACTTCCTCGCCTACACGGACATCACGGTGACGGCTGCCGTGGTGCCGGAGCCGACCACCTACGCCATGCTGCTGGCCGGCTTGCTGCTAACGGGCAGCGCCGTCCGGCGGGCGGGCCGCACATCCTGACCCTTGGCTCTAGGCCCTTGACGCAACAACTCAGTACGAGGCATGTCGGGTTTACGCGGAATTATCGGCCGGTGTGGCTGGACGGGGGAAAGCGAGGCGACATGCGGGTTGCGGCGGGGAGCGTCTACTAGGTGCCTGGCTTCGGCCATTGCCTGGAAGTGTGTAATATCCGCAAAACATACACGCGGTCGCCTACTACCTTGTATACCATCGAATAATGGCGATGAACGATAAGTTCACGGGTTCCAGCCTCCCTCCCCGTCCGTCCCATATGCGGGTGAGAGGCAAGGAGCGCTGCTTGCGCAGCGATAGTGCGCAGCAGTTTTTCGGCACCGCGAATGCTACCGGCGGAGATTTTACGGGCGATCGCCTCAAGATCGCCAAGCGCCCTCGCCCTCCACACGACGGCCGGCACTGTGGCCTCAGCTTAATTTCAATGCCGCGCGTATCTGACGCATTGCTTCTTCATGCGGAATCGGTGGACTCGGGTCGTCCAGCGCTTCTTGTACCTGGGCCCTGAACCAAGCGTTGTATTCCGGGTCCACTTCCGTGAAGGGCGCATCCATCGGGCTGTCGGAGCCGTTACACGCCACTTCAAAATGCACGACACCAAGTTCCCGTAATTCCAATTCAACGTCAGTAAGGGTCGCAAATGCCGCTGCTAAGCCTTCGGATGTGCGGCTAAGCGCGCGCACATTCGCATGGGTATGAATAAAAATACGCCAATTGTCATTGGCCCCGACGACCGACACGTCGCAATCCTCATCCGAGTGCACCAACGCGCGCATTTCCTCGAAATCCAAAGTATTCGCGTTCATAGCGGCTCTTTCGCTAATTCTTTACCATTGGCTCAGCCTACTGGGCAAGCCCGCGCGACCCGTTAGAGCGGGCCTCCTAAAGAAGCCATTATATGCCCGCATCGCTCGCGCACGATCACCCCTCGGGAACATGGATGCGGGCCTTGATGTGCTTCAAATGGGCGACGATGGTGAAGGTCATCACCACCAACAGCGACCACGAGCTCCACTTGCTGACATGGACCGCCGACCACGCGCCCAATTGGTTGGGATAGCGCCACACGCCCCAGAAGGTGCTGATGTTCTCGGCCAGCCAGATGAAGAAGCCGATCAGCACAAAACTCAGCAACAAAGGCATCTGGCGATCGCGGTCGAGCGGGCGGAACACCACCGTGGTGCGCGCATACAGGCCCAGCGCGCACGCGGCCAAATACCAGCGGTAGTCGCCGATGTAGTGGTGGGTGAAGAAGTTGACATATATAAGGAGCGCGACAAACACCGCCATCCAGTACGGCGGGTGATGACGAATCCGCAAGTCGAACAAGCGCCACGCCTGGATGATATAGCTGCCGACGGCGGCGTACATAAAACCGGAGAACAGCGGCACGCCGAGCACCTTGGTGTAGGCGAAGTCCGGATAACTCCACGACTGGATGCTGCCCGACACCTTGAACACCTCCAGCGCGAAGCCGACCAAGTGGAACAGGCAGACGGCCTTGAGCTCGTCCCAGGTTTCGAGCCCGACCCATACCATCCACACCTGGATCGCCAAGGCCGCCACCAACAGCACGTCGTAGCGCGGCAAGCCGAGGATGCCGGCGCGCGGCACCAGGAACACGGCCGCGAAAAACAGTGCGACAAACAGGCACGCCCTCGCCTCCTTGATGCCGAAATAAAGGAACTCAATGAGAAACCGCGGAGCGCCGCGCAGTGTGTGACGAGGCGAATTGTTGAGCAAATGCAGGTCTAGCGCGGCGAGCATGGGGTATCCGGTTGGGCGATAATATGCTTGCTCTGCCGGGCGACGTGAAAGCCGGCCTTCTGCAGCGCCTTGACCACATCCAAGTGATTGACGCCGGGAACGCGGACCATGGCTACCGCACCACGTCCACTTCGCGCGTGATGGTACCGTGGAGATTCTCCTCCACGACTTCAAGATACTCGGCGATCGCCGATTTGATATTTTCAAGCGCCTCTTCCTCGGTTGCCCCTTGCGAACAACAACCTGGCAGCCCCGGAACAGAGACGCTATAGCCCTCTTCGGATTTATGAAGCGCAACTCGGTATTTCATGTCGCCTCCCGCTCAAAAGTCCATTATAGACCTCGGCCACCGCCTCTACCGATTCAACCGCCTGAGGATCTGCGCCCGCAACATGCGCGCGGCGTCGTCGTCGAGCGGCGCCAGCGAGTGGCGCGCGGCCGGCGGAATGTGCGCCGCCTCGCCGCCGTCGCTGTCGAACACGTAGTGGCGGAAGATCTCCTTCCACGCCGCGCGCTGGGCCGGCGGCAGGTCGCGCAAGGTCATCAAGGCCAGCGACAAGGTGCTGGCCGGCGTGTCCATCCAGTCCGGCGACTGGCGCCACCAGTAGTTGATCAGGATGTTGAACGATTCGAGTCCCTCGACGTGGTGCCACCACATGCTGGGGATGAACAGCGCGTCGCCCGCCTCCAGCTCGGCCGATTGCGCGTGCCGCAGCGCCTCGGCGAACAGCGGAAAGCGCTCGAAGTCCGGCCGCGCGAAATCGACCAGGCTGACCGATTGCCCGGCCGGCGTGAAGTCGAGCGGCCCGACATACAGGTTCTTCAGCTGCTCGGGCGGGAACAAGGTGAAGCGGCGGCGTCCGGCCGCCACGCACGCCAGGTTGTCCGGCACGTCGTAGTGGGCCGGAATGCGGGTGCGGTTGCCGATCCAGAGGCTGGCCAGCGGATCGCGTGCGCCGAGGTCGACATCGTTTTCGGCACGCAGGCCCGGCAGGCAGGTGTCGACCGTGGTCGAGCCGACGTACAAGGTCGGCGGATCGGCCGCGTCCAGGTGCGCGATGAGTGCGTCGAGCACCTGGTCGAAGCGCACCATCTGCGACGTGAAATTAAAGCCGCTCAGGTCGTCGTTATAAAAGATGCGGCCACCCGTGCCCGGCGGGCTGTGGCTGGCCAGCACGGTGGCGTCGCGGTAAAAGCGGCGCAGGTAGGCGTCGGCCTGCCCCGTCCCGGCGCGCGCGGCGCGCACCAGCGGCCAGTCGGCGACCAGCCCGCGCAGCACCAGCGGCACCGGCGAGGCCAATACTTCGTCGGACAGCGGCCCCGCGCCGCCCACTTCCACTATCTGTTGCATCGACTTCCCCAATGAAAAAGGCCGTCGCATCGCGACGGCCCGTGGCCCGGCTACACGCTACCGTTCAAGATCAGAACTTGTAGCGCGCGCCCAGCATGTAACGCGGACCGGCTTGCGTCACGTTCAGCGTCGAACGCTCGGTGCGGCCGTACTGGCGCTGGGTGGCGTTGGTCAGGTTGATGACCTCGGCCTGCAGGCTCAGCTTGTCGGTGACATTGTACCCAACACTGATGTCGGTCTGACCGTACTTGTCGGTATAGACCGGCGCCGGGCGGCCGCCGCCCGCATCGACGGTCGCGGCCAGGAAGCTGTCGCGCCAGTTGTAGGCCACGCGCACCGACCATTTCTGGTCTTCATAGATACCCACCAGATTGGCCGAGTTGCTCAGCCCCAGGATCGCGAACTGATCCTGGACATTGGCGTCGTCGTACTTGGTCGGCGACGTCACGTACGTGTAGTTGGCCTGGACGCCGAAGCCGGTGCGGCCGAACATGTGCTGCACGTTGATCTCGGCGCCCTTGACGGTGGCCGACTTCTGGTTGGCATACGAAGTCAGCAGGAAAGGCATCAGCGGATCGCCCGGCTGGCCGGTGATCTTGCCGTCGAGGTTGCCGTCCGACTTGACGCCGAGGTATTCCACGCCAGGCTGGCCGCGGAAGTTGGTCAGGATGTAGTTGCGCAGGCAGTTGGTGTCGGCCGCAGAGCAACCGGCGTTGCGCGCCGCGGTGTAATACGCGCCGCCGACCGGCGTGTGCAGGTTGTAGAGCGGCGTCGAGGTTGCCGTCTGGCCGGCGTAGTTGTCCATCTTCTTGTGGAAGCCGGCGACCGACAGCACGCTCTGCTGGTCGTAATACCATTCCCACGACAAGTCCAGGTTCTTCGACTTGACCGGTTTGAGGGCCGGGTTGCCGACCGAGGCGGTGCCGCCGGTAAACACGTTGCCGATGGTGCCGAGCGTCAAGCCGCCCTGCATCTGGTCGTAGCGCGGCCGGCCGATGGTGGTGCCGACGCTTGCGCGCAGTTTCATGTCGGGACGCAGATCGGCGTCGAAGTTCAGGGCCGGCAACACGTTGTTGTAGCTGGCGTCCTGGGTGCTGTACGACGCGCCGGCGAACTTGAGCGGCAATTCATTCTGCGATTCCCATACCACGCCGGTGCCCACCAGTACTTGCGCCACCGAGGTGACCTTGGTGCGCTCCATGCGCACGCCGACCGACGTATGGAACGGGATGGCGGCATCCCAGTCCGTGCCGAACGATACATAACCGGAGGTGGTTTTTTCCGTCAGCTTGCGGTCGGTGTCGGCGCTGTCGAAATTCGGCAGGTAGGTCGACAGGCCGGTGGCCGCGGCCGTGGCGGCGCGCACCTTGCCGAAGTCGAAGGTGTAGAGCGAACCGAACAGCTCTGGCGCGTTGTGGCCGCCGAATTCCTTGAAGAACGAGCCGAGCGAATTGGCCTGGAACAGGCTGCCCGGATAATCGGACGCCTTGGAGGCGCCGCCCCAGCTGTTGTTCTGCACGTTCGAATAGGTCGACCGGTTGGTCGAGTCGGTGTAGCCGACGCCGAAGTTCAGCTCGGACGCCTCGAACAGCTTCAGGTTACCCTTGGTCTGGGCCTGGTTGATGGTGGCCTTCTGCCAGCTGTTGTGGAACCACGAACCGGTGGCCTGGATCGGCGCGGCGGCCAGGTTGGCCGCCGGCATGCTCACCACCGGCAACTCTTTGGTGAAGTCGACCATCGTATTGCCGCGGCTGTAGCTGGCGTTCGACAGGTTGTTCTCGCTGCCCCATGGGCTGTCGGCGCCGGATTCGGCGTTCGAATGGTGGACGTCGAACTCCAGGCGCAGGTCGTTGGTGGCCTTCCATACGGTGTTGAAGCCGATCGACTTGTTCTTGGTCTTGGTCGCGTAGTCGCCGCCCACCACCGAGATATCCTGCGGCGTCGTATACGTTTCCATATAGGTCAGCGGGGTCTGCACCTTGCCGCCCGGCCAGGTGCTGGTCGAGGTCGGGGTCTGGCCGAACCACACGCTCAGCTCGTTGCGCTTGGTCTGGATCTTCTGTTCCGAGTACGTCAGGTCCAGGGTCGTGGTCAGTTCCTTGACCGGACGGAATTGCAGCACCAGCTGGCCGTTGGTGCGCTGACGCGAGATGGCGTTGACGCCGTAGCCGAAGTTCTGCGGGATCAGATACAAATCGTTCTGGCCGGGACGGTTGGTGATCTTCTCCGAGCCGGGCTGGCCCGGCTGCGGCAGGGTTGCGCCTTCCGGCAGGGTGGCAGAACCGAGGTACGGACCTTGGTAGCCATTGGCCAGGCCGGCGCGGTTGTAGCCGGAGTCGCGGCGCTGGTGGCTGGCGCTCACGGCGATGCCGAAACGGCCGTCTTCGCTGGTGTTGCTGTAGATGCCAGACACTTCAGGGGTGACGCTGTCGCCCTTGAGCATGCCGGGCAGTTCTTTATTGGAGTCGTCCTTGACGGCCTTGGCGCCGATGCTGGCACGCATGCCGGGATTGTCCAGCGGACGCGCGGTCATCACGTTGATGGTGGCGCCGATGCCGCCGGACGGGCTGTCGGCGCGGCCGGTTTTATACACCTGCAGCTGCGAGATCGCTTCCGAGGCCAGGTTGGAGAAGTCGAACGAACGGCCCGACAGGTCGCTCAGGTCGGTGGTCGGCATCTGGCGGCCGTTGAGCAGCACCAGGTTGAAGTCGGGACCGAGGCCGCGCACGGTGACCTTCTGGCCCTCGCCGTTGCTGCGGTCGATCGACACGCCGGAGATGCGCTGCAGCGATTCGGCCAGGTTGGTGTCGGGGAATTTACCGATGTCGTCGGCGACGATGCCGTCGACGATGCCGTCGGCGTTGCGCTTCATGTTCATGGTCGACTGCATGCTGGCGCGAATGCCGGTGACGACCACTTTCGGGCCGTCGGCGCCGTCACCGGGCACGCCGGCGGTCTGGGCGAACGCGGGCACGAACGTGGCGCACGCGCCGGCCACTGCCAGGCAGATCAACCGGCGCTGGCTCAGCGGCGACTCTGAAAACGTTTTCAAATTTTTATGCACTTACATCTCCTTAATTATATTTATCGCTCCGACGTATCGAGCAGGGTCGAGGCAACGTCGGAAGTGGCAACACTACAAACAACCGCAATTACTGTCGATCTGCTTTCAGTCGAATAACAAATCAATAAGGCCTTGCCAGAATAAGTGCAAAAAAACCATTAGTCAATTGATCGAACGAATTACCGCGCCAAATTCGTGCAGTGTTGTAAAGAAGCCCCAACCCGGCGCTTGTTTCCTCCCCAAAACGGGGCGAAAGCCGCGCACGCCCCCGCCGGCCGGCGTATGATCCCCCGCAGCCCCCACTTTGAAACGTGCCCATGATCGTCGCCGGCGACCAGCAGTTGCTCAAACAAATCAACCGCATGGCCCTGGTGCGCCGCCTGTGCGGCGCGCCCGGCCTGTCGCGCGCCGCGCTGGCCGAGGCGGTCGGCCTGACCAAGTCCACCGTCAGCCTGCTGGTGCGCGAGTTGCTCGACGAGGGCTGGCTCAGCGAAAGCGCGCTGGTCGCCACCGGCGCGCTGGGCCGGCGCGCCACGCCGCTGCGGCTCGACACCGGCCGCCTGGCGCTGCTGGGCGTCGACCTGGGCATCGGCGGCGCCCGCGTGGTCGCCACCGACCTGCTCGGCACGGTGCTGGCCGAGCGCGCCCTGCCCTACCCCGACCCGGCCGACCCGTCCGCCTGCGTCGGCCTGATCGCCGACGCGCTGATGGCGATGACGGCGCCCGGCGGCGCCCTCGGCGGACGGGCCCCGCTCGGCCTGGGCATCGGCGTGCCCGGCGTGGTCGACGACGCCACCGGCGTGTTGCGCTACGCGCCCCACCTGGGCTGGCGCGACGTCGACGTGCTCGGGGGATTGCGCGCACGCGTGGCCGCCGGCGCGCTGGCCGGGCTGCCGCTGTTCATCCAGAACGAGGCCAACGTTGCCGCGCTGGCCGAGCTCGAATTTGCCGGCCAGGTCGGCGCCGATCCGCTGATCTACCTGAGCATCGGCTACGGCGTCGGCGCCGGCATCGTCGTCAACGGCCGCCTGCTGACGGGCCTGTACGGTTTCGCGGGCGAGGTCGGCCACACCATCCTGCAGCAGGGCGGCCCGCGCTGCTCGTGCGGGCGGCGCGGCTGCGCCGACGCCCTGATCGGCATGCGCGCGCTGATGGACCAGGTCGACGGCGCGCCGGGCGCGGCCGGAGAAACCGGCAACGCCGGCGAGGCCGGCACGGGCGCGGCGTCCGGGCCGGAGCGGCTCGAGCGCCTGTTCGCCCAGGCCGGCGCCGGCGAGCCGGCCGCGTGCCGGGCGGTCGAGGCGGCCGGGCGCCACCTGGGCGTGCTGCTCAACAACCTGTGGGTGGCGTTCGACCCGATGTGCATCGTCGTCGGCGGCGCCGCGCTGCGCCTGGGCGAACGCTTTTTAGCGCCGGGGCGCGCCGTGCTGCGCGACTACGCCGAGGCCACCCAACTGCCGGCGCCGACCATCCGCACGCCCCACTTCGGCGCCAACGCCATCGCCATCGGCGGCGCGGCCATGGCGCGGCACCATCTGATGCGCCCGTTCGGCGGCCAGGGCGCCAGCCGCCAATTGCCGCCGGCCTGACGCAAAAAAGCCGGGCGTGCTCGCGTTGGCGAACAGGCCCGGCTCTTCAACACCGTGGACGGGAACGACCCCGCCCACCGGCTCAGCAATGATTATTGCAGTTTGATTTCGACATCGACGCCAGCTGGCAGGTCCAGCTTCATCAGCGCGTCAACGGTCTTGTCGGTTGGGTCGACGATGTCCATCAGGCGCTGGTGGGTGCGGATTTCGAACTGGTCGCGCGAAGTCTTGTTGACGTGTGGCGAACGCAGAACGTCGAAACGCTGGATGCGGGTTGGCAGTGGGACTGGGCCCTTGACCACGGCGCCGGTGCGCTTGGCGGTGTCAACGATTTCCAGTGCGGACTGGTCGATCAGCTTGTAGTCGAAAGCCTTCAGGCGGATACGGATTTTCTGGTTTGGTGCGGACATGATTTTTCCTTGAAAAGAGCGAACTGGCAACTATGTAGCGCCAGCAATATTTAAAAGAACGAGTTGTAACGCGTAAGGGTCGACATGGTATCACACCATGCCGACCCTGTTTCAATCACGCAAAATTAATTAGGCGATGATCTTAGCAACCACACCCGCGCCGACGGTACGACCGCCTTCACGGATAGCGAAACGCAGGCCTTCTTCCATCGCGATCGGGTTGATCAGCTTGACGGTGATCGACACGTTGTCGCCTGGCATAACCATTTCTTTGTCCGCTGGCAGTTCGATCGAACCGGTCACGTCAGTCGTACGGAAGTAGAACTGTGGACGATAGTTGTTGAAGAACGGGGTGTGACGGCCGCCTTCATCTTTCGACAGGACATAGATCTCGCCGGTGAAGTGGTTGTGCGGCTTGATCGAACCCGGCTTGGCCAGAACCTGACCACGCTGTACGTCTTCACGCTTGGTGCCGCGCAGCAGCAGACCGACGTTGTCGCCGGCTTGACCCTGGTCCAGCAGCTTGCGGAACATTTCCACGCCGGTGCAAGTGGTCTTGACGGTGTCGGTGATACCAACGATTTCGATCTCTTCGCCGACCTTGATGATGCCGCGCTCGATACGACCGGTCACAACGGTACCGCGACCCGAGATCGAGAACACGTCTTCCACTGGCATCAGGAAGGCGCCATCGACTGCGCGCTCTGGCGTAGGGATGTAGCTGTCCAGTGCGTCGGCCAGACGCATGATCGCGTCAACGCCCATTTCGCCTTCTTTGCCTTCCAGCGCCATACGGGCCGAACCTTTGATGATCGGCACGTCGTCGCCTGGGAATTCGTACTTCGACAACAACTCGCGAACTTCCATTTCGACCAGTTCCAGCAGCTCAGCGTCGTCGACCAGGTCGCACTTGTTCAGGAACACGATGATGTATGGAACGCCAACCTGGCGGGCCAGCAGGATGTGCTCGCGGGTCTGTGGCATCGGGCCGTCAGCTGCGGAGCACACCAGGATCGCGCCGTCCATCTGTGCCGCGCCGGTGATCATGTTTTTGATGTAGTCGGCGTGGCCTGGGCAGTCAACGTGTGCGTAGTGACGGGCAGCGGTTTCGTACTCGACGTGCGCGGTGTTGATGGTGATGCCGCGTGCTTTTTCTTCCGGAGCCGCATCGATCTGGTCGTATGCTTTCGCTTCGCCGCCGAATTTCTTCGACAGAACGGTAGCGATTGCAGCGGTCAGGGTGGTCTTGCCGTGGTCGACGTGGCCGATGGTGCCGACGTTGACGTGCGGCTTGGTCCGTTCGAATTTACCTTTTGCCATTTTATTCTTCCTTAGAACAATGTTTTAAATATGCGCCGCCGAGGATCTCCCGGCGGCGCAAAAATACAAAAATTACTTAGCTTTAGCAGTGACGATCGCGTCGATAACGTGCTTAGGCGCTTCCGAGTAGTGCTTGAATTCCATCGTGTAGGTAGCACGACCTTGCGTTGCGGAACGCAGCGTGGTCGAGTAACCGAACATTTCGGACAGCGGCACTTCAGCTTTGATGATCTTGCCACCGCCGCCTGGGATCTCGTCCATGCCCTGCACCATACCGCGGCGGGACGACAGGTCGCCCATCACGGTACCGGCGTAGTCTTCCGGCGTTTCCACTTCCACAGCCATCATCGGCTCCAGAATAACCGGCGACGCTTTGCGGCAGCCTTCCTTGAACGCCATCGAAGCGGCCATCTGGAACGCGTTTTCGTTCGAGTCCACATCGTGGTACGAACCGAAGAACAGCGTGACCTTGACGTCGACCACTGGGTAGCCGGCCAGAACACCGGTGTTCAGGGTACCGCGCACACCCTTTTCAACCGCAGGGATGTATTCGCGTGGAACCGTGCCGCCTTTGATGGCGTCAACGAATTCGAAACCTTTACCTGGTTCTTGCGGTTCGATCTTCAAAACCACGTGACCGTATTGACCACGACCACCCGACTGCTTGACGAACTTGCCTTCGGATTCTTCGCAGGTTTTGCGGATCGTTTCGCGGTACGCAACCTGTGGCTTGCCGACGGTCGCTTCCACGCCGAATTCGCGCTTCATGCGGTCGACGATAATTTCCAGGTGCAGCTCGCCCATACCACCGATGATGGTCTGGCCCGACTCTTCGTCGGTCTTGACGCGGAACGACGGATCTTCCTGTGCCAGGCGGTTCAGTGCCAGACCCATTTTTTCCTGGTCGGCCTTGGTCTTTGGTTCCACGGCCTGCTGAATCACCGGCTCAGGGAAGACCATGCGCTCCAGCACGATGATCGAGGTCGGATCGCACAGGGTTTCGCCCGTGGTCACGTCTTTCAGGCCAACGGCGGCGGCGATGTCGCCGGCGCGCACTTCTTTGATCTCTTCGCGCTGGTTCGCGTGCATCTGCAGAATACGGCCCAGACGCTCTTTACGACCCTTGACCGAGTTGTACACGGTGTCGCCCGAATTGACGGCGCCCGAGTACACGCGGAAGAAGGCCAGCTGGCCGACGAACGGGTCGGTCATGATCTTGAACGCCAGCGCCGAGAACTTCTCTTCGTCGGACGGCTTGCGGGTGGTCGGCTGTTCGTCCTCGTCGGTACCGCCGACGTCTTCGATGTCCAGTGGCGACGGCAGGTACTCGATGACCGCGTCCAGCATGGCTTGCACGCCCTTGTTCTTGAAAGCGGTACCGCACATCATCGGCACGATTTCCGAAGCGATGGTGCGATCGCGCAGCGCTTTCTTGATCTCGGCTTCGGACAGGTCACCCTCTTCCAGGTACTTGTTCATCAGTTCTTCGGTCGCTTCGGCGGCGACTTCAACCATCTTCTCGCGCCACTCGGCGGCCGATGCAGCCAGCTCTTCCGGGATCTCGACGTAGTCGAACTTCATGCCCTGGGACGCTTCGTCCCACAGGATGGCTTTCATCTTGACCAGGTCGATAACGCCTTTGAAGTTTTCTTCGGCGCCGATCGGGATCTGGATCAGGACCGGGTTTGCCTTCAGGCGAGCGCGCATCTGCTCGTAGACCTTGAAGAAGTTGGCGCCGGTACGGTCCATCTTGTTGACGAAGGCCAGACGTGGCACTTTGTACTTGTTGGCCTGACGCCATACGGTTTCCGACTGTGGCTGAACACCGCCCACTGCGCAGTAAACCATGCAAGCGCCGTCGAGCACGCGCATCGAGCGTTCGACTTCAATGGTGAAGTCGACGTGGCCCGGCGTGTCGATGATGTTGATGTGGTGCTCAGGGAAGTTGTTAGCCATCCCTTTCCAGAAGCAGGTGGTCGCAGCGGACGTAATGGTGATGCCGCGCTCTTGCTCCTGCTCCATCCAGTCCATGGTGGCGGCGCCATCGTGAACTTCACCGATCTTGTGGTTCACGCCCGTGTAGAACAGGACGCGTTCGGTGGTGGTGGTCTTACCTGCATCGATGTGAGCGGAGATACCGATATTGCGGTAGCGCTCGATGGGGGTCTTGCGGGCCATAGTTATTCCTAAATCTTTGAATGGACAAAACCGAGCACCATTTTTTGGATAAAAAATGAGCCCGGCCTCGAACAACAGATAACAGCCAGAAAAATCTGGCCGATTTTATTAGAAGCGGAAGTGCGAGAACGCCTTGTTCGCTTCAGCCATGCGGTGCACTTCATCGCGACGCTTCATCGCACCGCCACGGCCTTCGGCCGCTTCCATCAGCTCACCGCCGAGGCGTTGTGGCATGGATTTTTCGCTGCGCTTGTTCGCGGCTTCGCGCAACCAACGCATCGACAGGGCCATACGGCGCACTGGGCGTACTTCGACCGGCACCTGGTAGTTTGCACCACCGACGCGACGGGATTTGACTTCAACCAGTGGCTTGGCGTTGTTGATCGCGGTAGCGAACACTTCCAGCGGATCTTTGCCGGATTTCGAAGCGATGTGCTCGAAGGCACCGTAGATGATGTTTTCTGCGACCGATTTTTTACCGGACAGCATCAGAACGTTCACGAATTTGGCGACATCCGTGTTGCCGAATTTTGGATCCGGCAGAATTTCGCGCTTGGGTACTTCACGACGACGTGGCATATCAATTCCTTTCAATCTTCAGTTGAGGTGCGCAGATATGGGATTCGCACTCTCGCGGAGGGCCATCATAGCCATCCACTTACTCGACCAGTTGCGGTCGATTACATTCACTAAGCTAGCTGCCACCGAGCGAAAACTTTTGTATTTTTAATGCAGATTACTTCTTACCAGCCTTAGCGCGCTTGGTACCGTATTTCGAGCGGGCTTGCTTACGGTCTTTGACGCCCTGGGTATCCAGTGCACCGCGAACCATGTGGTAACGCACACCCGGCAAATCTTTTACGCGGCCGCCGCGCAGCAGGACAACGCTGTGCTCTTGCAAGTTGTGGCCTTCACCGCCGATATACGAAATGACTTCGAAACCGTTGGTCAGACGCACTTTGGCGACTTTACGCAAAGCCGAGTTAGGCTTCTTAGGAGTGGTGGTGTACACACGGGTGCAAACACCACGCTTTTGCGGGCTGTTTTCCAGCGCCGGCGATTTGCTTTTCACGGTCAGAGCGACACGTGGATTGCGAATCAGTTGATTGATGGTTGGCATCGTTCTAAACCCAACTAAATAACAACGTTGAACACCCGGACAACATGTCCGGGGACTAAAACCTAGTCCCGATCTAATGTGCAGCGGAGGCGCGAATAGCCACTCGCGGGGAGCGGCCTGAAACAGCGTATACGATGCGCAGACTAAATAGAGAACTCGCGAGTATAGACGTGATCGGATGACCAGTCAAACTTTTTCGCGGCAACATGCGACATGACAGGCCCCTAAAAACTGGCCTGGAAGCAAGAAAACGGCTGATAATGGCAAACATTAACACATCTTGCCCCTGGAATGCGCCGCCTCTTCTCCGTACCGTCCCCGACCCCGCTGCTTCGCCCCGCTCCGCTGTTCGTGCTCGCCAGCTACCTGTTGTTGTCGCTGGTGCCGTGCGTACCGTTGTTGCTGGGCCGACAAGTGCCGGACCTCGGCCGCATCCTTGCCGCCGAACTGCTGGCCTGGGTGGCGGTGTGGGCCGTGTTCCAGCGTCCCGCCTGGTTCCACTGGCTGCTGCTGCCGGCGCTGCTGGCGCTGCCGACGGAAATGTATCTGTTCATGTACTACGGCCAGGGCATCTCCACCCATCACCTGGGCATCATCGCCGAGAGCAGCCCCAAAGAAGCGATGGAATTCCTCGGCAACAAGATCTGGCTGATGGGGCTGGTCCTGCTCGGCGTGCTGGGCTGGTGGCTGGCGATCCAGCTGGCCGCCGGCCGCAGTCCGGCGCTGGCCTGGCGCGGCCGCAGCCGCTGGATCGCGCTCTTTATATTAGTGGTGCTGGGCGGGCTGGCGGCCAACGGACTCTCGCCGCTGAGCTTGAACGACTTCGCCTCGTCGTGGCCGCTGGGGCTGCCGGCGCGCGGGCTGGACTTTTATAAGGAGCGACTCTACCTGGCGCGCCTTGGCGAGCGCAGCAGCGCCTTCCGCTTCCAGGCGCACCAGCCGCAGGCCAACGAGCGGCCGGAAATCGTCATCATGGTGCTGGGCGAATCGTCGCGCTACGACCGCTGGGGCGTCAACGGCTACGCGCGCGACACCACGCCGCTGCTGCGCCAGGAACCGAATTTGGTGGCGCTGAGCGACGTCATCACGGCGGTGTCGGCGACGCGGCTATCGATCCCGGTCATTATCTCGCGCAAGCCGGCGATGCAAAGCCTCAAGGAAGGCTTCTCGGAGAAATCCTTCCTGACCGCCTACAAGGAAGCCGGCTTCAAAACCTGGTGGCTGTCGAACCAGATCTCGTTCGGCGAGTTCGACACGCCGGTATCGGTGTTCGCCAAGGAAGCGGACGTGATCCAGTTCATGAACCTGGGCGGCTACAAAAGCCGGTCCAACCTCGACCAGATCCTGCTCGAACCGCTGCGGCACGCGATCGCCGACCCGGCGCCGAAAAAGCTGATCGTGCTGCACACCCTGGGCAGCCACTGGAACTACAGCCAGCGCTACCCCAAGGATTTCGACAAATGGCAGCCGTCGCTGTTAGGCGTCGACAAGCCGGCGCACACCGACATCAAAATCAAGCCGGAGATGAACAACAGCTACGACAACTCGATCCTCTACACGGACTGGTTCCTGGCACAGGTGATCGGCCAGCTCAAGGACACGGCGCAGCTGACGTCGATGATGTACGTCGCCGACCACGGCCAGACTTTATATGACGGCAGCTGCAACCTCGCCTTCCACGGCCACAACACGCAGCACGAATTCCACGTCCCGGCGCTGGTGTGGTATTCGGACGAATACAGGGAACGCTATCCCGACAAGGTCAGGCAACTGCTGCGCCACCGCAAGGCCAGGCTGGCGACGGAAAACATCTTCCACACACTGCTCGACCTGGGCGACATCCAATATGAGGATGAGCGGTTGGAGTGGAGCTTCATCAACAAGCGCTTCAAGTCGCACAAACGCTACGTCGACAGCTATGGCTGGAGCGACTACGACCACGCCACCTTCAAAGGCGACTGCCGCGAAGTGATGGACAAGGGCAAGCCGCTCAAGCAGGAAAAATGAGAAAGTCGATCGGGGTCAAGTCTGACATTCGGACACGAGGTCAGCCTTTATCATCGATACGGTCAAGCCCGTGTCCGAATGACAGACTTGACCCCGACGTTATGACCCCGACGTTAGTTGAGGCTACGCAGCGCGCCGTCCAGGCTTGGGTGGCGGAACACGAAGCCCTCTTCCGTCAGCCGCTCGGGGAAGACGCGCTGGCCTTCGAGCAGCAGGTCGGCCTGCTCGCCCAGCGCCAGCCGCATCGGCCAGCCCGGCGTCGGCACTCCGTACGGACGCTTCAGCACGGACGCCGCCATGCGGCTGAATTGCGCCTGGCTCACCACTTCCGGCGCGGTGAAGTTGTAGGCGCCGCCTTCGCCGCGACGGCACAGGTGGGCGATGCCGCCGATCAGGTCGTCGACGTGGATCCAGGATAGCCACTGCGTGCCGCCGCCCAGCGGACCGCCCAGCCCCAGCTTGATCGGCAGCAGCATCATCGGCAGCGCGCCCTGCGTCCCCAGCACCAGCCCGAAACGCATGCGGGCCACGCGCACGCCGTGCGCCTCCGCTCCCTGCGCGGCCTGCTCCCACTCGCGGCACAGATCGGACATGAACATCGGCTGCGGCCCATCCTTCTCGGTCAGCACCGTGTCGTCGCCCCGCTTCTGGATGCCGTAGTAGCCGATCGCCGACGCCGACAACAACATGGCCGGCTTGTGCCCGGCGGTGGCGATCCAGTCGACCAGCTTGCGCGTGAGGCCGACGCGGCTGGCGCGCAAGGCCGCTTGCCGCGCCGCCGTCCAGCGCCAGCCGAGGATGCGCGCCCCGGCCAGGTTGATGACCACGTCAACCACGCGCGACGGCGGCAGCTCGTCCATGGCTGCGACGCTGTCCACGCGTCCGTCGAACAGCGCGGCGGCCCGCCGGGGGGCGCGGCTGAGGACGGTGACGCGGTGGCCGTCGGCCAGCAATGCCTTCACCAGCCGCTGCCCGATGAAGCCGGTCGCGCCGGTCACTAGGAAATTGCGCGGAACGTCGCCGAAGCGCGCGGCCCGGTCGATGCTGTCTTCTGTGGGGCGGGTGGTCATGGGATGGCCTTGTGGTTTTGGTGGTGGGAGTGTCAGCGCTCGTCGCCGCCCAACAGGCGCGCGACCTTGCCGCCCATTTTCAGGAAACGCTGCATGGTGGCCGGTGGCAGGTGTTTGTAGTCGCCGTAGGTGGCGGTGAGCATTTCGAGGAACTCCAGCACCTGATCCATCTTGACCTTGGTGGCCGGTTCCAGCGCCGGGTCGTGCTCGGCCTCGAGCGCGCATTCGCGCAGCACCGTCAGGGTCGGATCGATCTCGCGCTTTTTACGCTCCTCAACGATGACGCGGAAAATTTCCCACACGTCTTGCAGCGCGACGAAGTGGTCGCGCCGGTCACCGGCGATGTGGGTGATGCGCACCAGCCCCCAGCTTTGCAGCTCCTTGAGGCTGTTGCTGACGTTCGAGCGCGCCACGGTCAGCGTCTCGGCGATCTCCTCGGCCGGCAGCGGCTGGTTGGACAGGAACAGCAGCGCGTGGATTTGCGCCACCGTGCGGTTGACGCCCCAGCGCGTGCCCATCTCGCCCCAGTGCAGGACGTATTTCTGGATGGTCGGCGCGAGGATCATGGAATTCTTTCATTTCTGTCGTTACAGAAATAATAGAATTCCTCGCAGCCGATGTCAAGTTAACATCGTCAGGCGCCGCGACAAACCCGGGTCAGGCCAGCGCCAGCCGCCGCCCGGCCGCGCCCACGGCGCCATGCGATGCGCCACCGGCGTCGATCTTGAAGATGCTGACCGTCCGCGCCAGCTCGCCGGCCTGGTCCTGCAGCGACTGCGTGGCCGCCGCCGCCTCCTCCACCAGCGCGGCGTTTTGCTGCGTGACCTGGTCCATCTGCGCGATCGCCTGGTTGACCTGGTCGATGCCTTCGCTCTGCTCGCGGCTGGCGATGGCGATTTCGCCGACGATCTGCGTCACCTGGTGGACGTTGCCGACCAAGGTGTTCATCGTCGTGCCGGCGCGCTCGACCAGCTCGGTGCCCAGCTCGATGTTCGACACCGACTTGTCGATCAGCAGCTTGATTTCCTTGGCGGCGGCGGCCGAACGCTGCGCCAGGTTGCGCACCTCGCTGGCCACCACGGCGAAGCCGCGTCCCTGTTCGCCTGCGCGGGCCGCCTCGACGGCCGCGTTCAGCGCCAGGATGTTGGTCTGGAAGGCGATGCCGTCGATCACGCCGGTGATATCGACGATCTTGCGCGACGATTCGTTGATGTCGTTCATGGTCGTCACCACCTGGTGCATCACCTCGCCGCCCTGCGCGGCCGTGCTGGAGGCGTCCTCCACCAGGGCGCGCGCGTGCTGGGCGTTTTCCGAGTTCTGCTTGACGGTGCTGGTCAGTTCCTCGATCGACGCGGCGGTCTCCTCCAGCGAGCTGGCCTGGGTCTCGGTGCGCGACGACAATTCCATATTGCCGGCGGCCAGCTCCTGCGAGCCGGTGTCGATCAGCTCGGCGCCGCGCCGCACCCGCGACACGGTCGACAGCAGATCCTGCTGCATGCGGCGGATCGCCGCCAGCAGGCGCTGGATCTCGTTGTCGCCGGATTCGTTGATGTGGGCGGTCAGATCGCCGTGCGCGACCTGGTCGAGCAGCGCCACGGCGCGCTCGAGCGGCCGCAGCACGATGGACTTGAGCAACAGGTGCACGCCGACCACCAGCGCCAGCGCGGCAGCCAGGCCGAGCGCGACCAGCCACATGACCAGTTTATATTCGTGCGCGCCGGCGTCCATCAGCTCGTTGATTTGCTCGTCGCTGAGCTTCTGGTACTTTTCCAGCTGGGCCGAGAAGGCGGCGCCGGTCGGCGTCAATTCCTTGGTGTTGATGGTGGTGTAGGCGCCGGTGTCATCCTGCGCCAGCGCGGCGGCGGCGCGCTCGAGCACGCGCGACTGGGCGCGGCCGGCCTCGATCAGGCCGGCCTTCAATTGCCCGTCCTGGCCCGGATAGGCGGGCGCCTTTTCATACTTGTCGATGAAGTCCAGCGTGCGCTGGTAGGATTTCTTGGCGCTGGCCAGCGCCGAGTCGCGGTCTTCCTTGCTGCCGCCGTCCTTGACGGTGGTGTAGCCGCGCGTCAGCGCCGAGCGGGTGCGGGTAGTGTCCTTGTAGGCGTCGTTGATGACGATGACCTGCGCGGCGATCTCATGTACGGTCGCGATCGATTGATTCGACTGCCGCAACGCGTAAATCCCCAGTCCGGCTCCGACCACCAGCATGCCCGCAAACAGCAGCAGCACACCCATCAAACTCGCCCGCACAGTCACATTGTTCATCATTTCCCCGCATTCAACGAATTACCATTGCCTATTGGCAATAGTGTGAATCCCGAATATACCAAGAAATTGACATTCAAGCGATGAAAAAAGCGTTTTACCCGCCCAGCACCGCCTCGCAGTCGGCCGGATGCGACATGTAATCGCTGAGCCAATCGTGGACCCGGTTGGCCTTGGCCGAGATCGCCGCGTCAAAGCCGCGCGCGGCCAGCAGGGCAATACCGTTGGTTTCTTTCAACACTCCCGGCGTTAGCCGCAGTTGCCCGTCCAGGCGGCCGACACACCACGGCGCCAACGCCTCGCCCAGCAACGGCGCCAGCACCAGGTTGTGCGACGAGACGATCACCCGGCCCGACGCCGACAAGGTATGCAGCACGGCGGCGGCGGCCGATATCGATTCCAGATGGTTCGTGCCCCTGAAAATCTCGTCGATGATGAAGATCGCCGGCGCCCGATCGGCCAGCGCCAGCAGCTCTCGCGCGCGGCGCAACTCGGCGATGTACAGGCTCTCGCCGCCGTCGAGGGCGTCCTCGTTCTGCATGCTGGAGTAGACCGGCAGCGACGGTGTGACGGCGGCGTCGGCGTAGGCGAAGCCGAAGGCGCGGGCCACGATCAGATTCAAGCCGACGGTGCGCAGCAAGGTGCTCTTGCCGATGCCGTTTTGGCCGGAGATGAAGGCGCCCTGCCGTTCCAGCGCAAACGACAGCGGCGCCGGCTCGGGCAGCAGTGGATGCACGGCGTGCTCCAGCGCCACGCCGGCCCCGCGCTCGGCCCAGCAATAGCGTGGCGTCTGCGCCAAATGCCGCGCCAGCGCCAGGTCGGCCTCCAGCGCCGCGACCCGCTGGAAGCTCGCGCGCAGCAAATCGAGGTTGGCGCGCACCACGTCGCGGCTCTTGAAGTAGTGGCGGATGTTCATCAGCCAGAGCCAGTCGGCGTAATCGCTCACGCCGGGGATGTGGGCCATCGGCGAACGGCCGATACCGCGATTGACCTTGCCGGCGCGGGCGGCGTCGTCGCGCAGGTCCGCCGTCAACTCGCCATCGACTTTGGACAGCAGTGTGTGCGCGCGCAGCATCTGCTGCAGCGTCTTGAGGATGCGTCCCCATTCCGACGCCGCCTCGCTGAAACGTATCTGCACCAGCGACAGCGACAACCACAGTCCCAGGCTCACGCCCCACAACGGCAGAAAGCCGCTGGCCAGCGCCAACACCGCCGACAGCAGAAACGCCACCCGCAGCCATGGCAGATACGGCGCCCAGCGCGGCGTTGGCGCCGGCGCCGCGCCGAACAAGGTCTCGCTGACTTCACGGTCGGCGCGGCGCAGGCCCTCGCAAGCCGTCAGCAGGCACGCCCGCTGTGCGCCGTCCGCCGCCAGCGTCCGCACCCGGTCGGCGGACGCCGCGACCTGCGCGCCGCCATCGTCCGGCGCGTGCAGACGGCGGTGCAGCTCCTGCTGGCCGAGGATGCTGGTGCCGCGCGCCAGTTGCGCGCTGTATTGGGGCAGCAGCATATCGTCCCAGGTCTGCGCGTCGATCGCGCCGCCGTCTCCGTCCAGCGCGCGCTGGTAAAGCGCCACATCGCTGGCGACATAGGGAAAGTCGGCGATATCGTCCGCCGGCATGGCAGGAAGTAGAAACCGGGTAAGCCTGTCGATCAACGTCATGGGAAAAGAATTCAAGTGGTGACAGCGGCACATATCGTGCCAATTAGCAAGTTATCAAGTGACGCGGACGCGGCAATGGACAACCGCGCGGACAAAAACCGGACACCCGGACAGCGGACAGGCCAGCCATTCCCCAGCAAATTCAAGCACTTACGAAGTGGCACGAATCCTGCAAAGAGCTCCATATCTTTTTCTCGACGACCACCATGATCCGCGACACCTCCAGCCAAGACGCCGTCATCGCCGCCCCCAAGGGCCAAACGGCCAAGCGCCGCCTCGTCATCGCCGCCGCCTCGCTCGCCGTGCTGGCGGCGGGCTACTACCTGTTCCACACCTGGGGCGGCAGCGACCACTCGGTCAACATCTCTCGCCTGCGCATCGCCGAAGTCACGCGCGGCACCCTGATCCGCGACGCCGCCGTCAACGGCCGCATCGTCGCCGCCATCAGCCCCACCTTGTACTCGACGTCCGCCGCCACCGTCACCTTGAAAGCGGCCGCCGGCGACACCGTCAAAAAAGGCGACGTGCTGGCGGTGCTCGAATCGCCCGACCTGTCGGACGCGCTCAAACGCGAACAATCGGCCTACGCGCAGATCGAGGCCGACGTCGAGCGCCAGAAAATCCTGGCCCGCAAACAAAAGCTGCTGGCCCGGCGCGACGCCGACACCGCCGAAATCGACCGCTTGTCCGCCCAGCGCACGCTGGAGCGCTACGACGCGGTGGCCAACGACGGCATCGTCGCCAAGATCGACTACCAGAAGGCCAAGGACGCGTTGAACTCGGCCCAGATCCGCGCCCGCCACGCCGGCCAGGCGGCCGAACTGGAAAGCGACAACGTAGCGCTGGAATTGACGTCGAAAGTCAAACAGCTCGAGCAGCAGCGCATGGTGCTGTCGAACGCGCAGCGCCGCGTCGACGAATTGACGGTGCGCGCGCCGGTCGACGGTTTCATCGGCACGCTGTCGGTGGCCAACCGCAGCGTGGTGCCGCTCAACACCCCCCTCATGACCCTGGTCGATTTGTCCAAGCTGGAGGTCGAGCTGGAGGTGCCCGAGACCTACGTCGCCGACATCGGCCTGGGCATGAGCGCGGAGATCAACGTCGGCACCGGCACGGCCAGCGGCAAGCTGTCGGCGCTGTCGCCGGAGGTGGTCAAGAACCAGGTGCTGGCGCGGGTGCGCTTCAACGGCGCCCAGCCGGCCGGCCTGCGCCAGAACCAGCGCATCACCGCGCGCCTGCTGATCGACGAAAAACCCAACACGCTGATGGTGCAGCGCGGACCCTTCGTCGAATCCGAGGGCGGCCGCTTCGCCTATGTGGTCCGCGACGGCATCGCCATCCGCACCCCGATCAAGATGGGCGCCACCAGCGTCTCCGCAGTGGAGATCCTCGATGGCCTGAAACAAGGCGACAAGATAGTCATCGCCGGCAGCGAAACGTTCGAGAACGCCGCGCGCGTCTCGATCAACAACTAACCCCACTCGAAGGATCATCCCATGCTGCGCATGCAAAACCTGAGCAAAGTCTATCGCACCCACATGATCGAAACCCACGCGCTGCGCGGCTTCGAGATCAACGTCAAGCAGGGTGAATTCGTCACCGTCACCGGTCCGTCCGGTTCCGGCAAAACCAGCTTCCTCAACATCGCCGGCCTGCTGGAGGAATTCACCGACGGCGAGTACATCCTCGACGGCATCAACGTCAAGGGCATGGACGACAACGCCCGCTCGCGCCTGCGCAACGAGAAACTGGGCTTCATCTTCCAGGGCTTCAACCTGATACCGGACCTGTCGTTGTTCGACAACGTCGACGTGCCGCTGCGCTATCGGGGCTTCAACGCCGCCGAGCGCAAGGAACGCATCGAGGACGCGCTGGCCAAGGTCGGCCTGGCCTCGCGCATGAAGCACTATCCGGCCGAACTGTCCGGCGGCCAGCAACAGCGCGTGGCGATCGCGCGCGCGCTGGCCGGCTCGCCCAAGCTGCTGCTGGCCGATGAACCGACCGGCAACCTCGATACGCAGATGGCGCGCGGCGTGATGGAACTGCTCGAGGAGATCAACGCGCAAGGGACCACCATCCTGATGGTGACCCACGATCCGGAGCTGGCGGTGCGCTCGCAGCGCAATGTCCACATCATCGACGGCCAGGTGTCGGACCTGGTGCGCAAGGCGCCGTCTTTGTTTGATGCCAACTCCAATGCCAAGGCCAGCGCCGACGGCAAATCGCATGTCGCCTAAGGGGACCAGCATGTTCCAATACTACTTCATGCTCGGCCTGCGCAGCCTGCGCCGCAATCCGGCGCTGACCGCGCTGATGGTGCTGACGCTGGCCATCGGCGTGGCCGCCAGCATCGCCACCCTGACCATCCTGCACGTGATGTCGGGCGATCCTATCCCCAGCAAGAGCGACCGCCTGTTCGTGCCGCTGATCGACAACGGCCAGCTGGAAGGCTGGTCGCCCGCCGACGGCCCCAACGACAAGCAAATGAGCTACCGCGACGCGCTCAACCTGCTCAACAGCAAGGCCGGCGAGCGCCGCACGGCGATCTACGGCATCGCCGCCGCCATCGAGCCGGCGCGCAAGGACATCGGCGTGTTCAACGCCAGCGGCATCGCCCCCAGCGGCGATTTCTTCAACATGTTCGAGGCGCCATTCCTGCACGGCCAGGGTTGGAGCCCGGCCGACGACAAGGCCGGCGCCGATGTGGTGGTGTTGAGCCGCAAGCTGTCCGAAAAACTGTATGGCGACACCGACCCGGTCGGCCAGCGCATGACCCTGAACGGCTTCCAGTACCAGATCGTCGGCGTGCTCGATACCTGGAACGTGGTGCCGCGCTTCCACCGCGTGATCGGCAGCAGGGACGGCGCCTTCAGCGAGGAGGACGAGCTGTACATCCCCTTCAGCAGCGCGGTCCGCCACGAGATGCAGCGCAACGGCAGCACCAGTTGCAGCGGGGACTACGGCCCCGGCTTCCAAGCCTTCCTGGACTCCGAATGCACCTGGATCCAGTTCTGGTTCGAGACGCGCAGTGGCGCCGATCGCGCCGAGCTGCAAAGCTTCCTCGACAGCTACGCCATCGAGCAGCGTAAGCTGGGACGCCTGAAGCGCAACGCCCCCAACAAGCTCTATGACGTGCGCGAATGGCTCGACTACCTGAAAGTGGTGGCCAACGATAGCAAGCTGTCGGCGTGGCTGGCGTTCGGCTTCCTGGTCCTGTGCCTGGTCAATACCATCGGCCTGCTGCTGGCGAAGTTCTCGGTGCGCGCCGCCGAAGTGGGCATCCGCCGCGCGCTGGGCGCCTCGCGCCGCGAGATCTTTCACCAGTTCCTGATCGAGACCACGGTGGTCGGCCTGGCCGGCGGCGCCCTCGGACTGCTGCTGGCCTTCGGTGCGCTGGCGCTGATCGCCATGCAGTCGAAGGCGTTGACGGTGGTGGCGCACATGGACTGGGTCATGCTGCTGACCACCTTCGCGCTGGCCGTGCTGTCGGCGGTGCTGGCCGGGCTGCTGCCGACCTGGCGCGCCTGCCAGGTCACGCCGGCGCTGCAACTCAAATCCCAATAAGCGAACCAAGAAGAGACACGCCATGGAAATCCGCCCCATCCTCTCCGCGCTGTTGCGCAACAAGACCGGCCCGATACTGGTGGCCGTGCAGGTCGCCCTGAGCCTTGCGATCCTGGCCAACGCGCTGCACATCGTGCAGGTGCGCCAGGCCGTGTCCGCGCGCGCCAGCGGCATCGCCAACGAACAGGACGTCATCACCCTGCAGATCCGCCACCTCAAATACGGCGGCCACGAGGACCAGCTGGCGGTGCAACGCGCCGAAACGGCCACCATGCGCGCGGTGCCGGGCGTGATGTCGGTGGCCTCGACCAGCCAGATCCCACTGTCGCGCTCCGGCAACTATAGCGGCCTGGCGACCGACCGCAAGCAGCTCAAGAGCACCGCTACCACGACCACCTATTTCGGCGCCGATTCGCTGATCAAGACGTGGGGCCTGCAGTTGGTCGAAGGCCGCGATTTCGTCCCCAGCGAGGTGCCGGAAATCGACCAGAACACCAGCAGTGATTTCTCCAAGCTCGCCATCATCACGCGGGCGCTGGGCGAGAAGCTGTGGCCCGGCCAGAGCAGCTTCGTCGGCAAGCCCTTCTTCTTCGGCACAGGCAACGACGCCAAAGAAGTGCGCGTGATCGGCGTGGTCGAGAAACTGCAAACCCCGGGCGCGGAGCTCAAGGAGGAAGGCGAGTTCTCGACGCTGGTGCCGGTACGCCTGACCGGTGACGACGTCAACGGCTACACCGTGCGCGCCGAGCCGGGCCAACTGGATCGCGTCATCAAAGAGACCTCGGCGGCGCTGACGGCGGCCTCGCCGACGCCGGTAATCATCAAGACCCGCAGCATGAACGAAATCCGCACTGCGCGCTACCGCGCCGATCAGGCCATGGCGTGGATGCTCGTGACGGTCAGCGTGCTGCTGCTGTTGATCACCGCCAGCGGCATCGTCGGCATGGCCAGCCTGTGGGTGACGCAACGGCGCAAGCAGATCGGCGTGCGCCGCGCGCTCGGCGCCCGCCGGATCGACATCCTGCGCTACTTCGTCACGGAGAACGTCATGATCACCAGCGCCGGCGTGGCCGCCGGCGTGCTGCTGGCCCTGGGCCTGAACCAGCTATTGGTCAGCAAACTGGAAATGGCGCGCCTGCCGGCCGGCTACCTGCTGGCCGGCGCCGGCGTGTTCCTGGCGCTGGGGGTGGCGGCGGTGTACGGGCCGGCATGGCGCGCCGCCACCATCTCGCCGGCGACGGCGACCCGCAGCGCGTGACGGCGGCCGGAAGATGGAGATCGCGGCACCCGGCACGGCGCGACAATGTTATGCTAACGCCATGCCTACCGTACTAATCATTGACGACAACGCCGCCGTCGCCATCGCCCTCGAAGTGCTGTTCTCGCTGCACGACATCGACGCGGTGCGCGCCGCCTCGCCCGAAGCCGGCCTGGCGCTGCTGGCGCGCCAGCCGGTCGACCTGGTGATCCAGGACATGAACTTCAGCGCCGACACCACCTCCGGCGAGGAGGGCACGGCGCTGTTCCGCGCCATCCGCGAGCGCCACCCCGACCTGCCGGTGATCCTGCTGACCGCCTGGACCCACCTGGACGCGGCGGTCGACCTGGTCAAGGCCGGCGCCGCCGACTACCTGGCCAAGCCGTGGGACGACAACCGCCTGATCGCCACCGTCAACAACCTGATCGAACTCGGTGTGACCAAGCGCGCGCTGCACCAGCGGCTGCAAACGGAGCTGCGCCAGCGGCGCGAGCTCGAACGCGGCTACGACTTGTGCGGCATGGTGTGGCAGGACCCGGCCACCGAGCGCGTGGTGCACCTGGCCTGCCAGGTCGCGCGCGCCGACGTGCCGGTGCTGATCTCCGGCCCGAACGGCACCGGCAAGGAATGCATCGCCAACATCATCCAGGCCAATTCCTCGGTACGCGACGGCCCGTTCGTGGTGCTTAATTGCGGCGCGCTGCCGGCCGAATTGATCGAGGCCGAGTTGTTCGGCGCCGAGGCGGGCGCCTATACAGGCGCCTCCAAGGCGCGCGAGGGCAAGTTCGAGGCGGCCGACGGCGGCACCCTGTTCCTCGACGAAATCGGCAACCTGCCGCTGGCCGGCCAAATGAAGCTGCTGCGGGTGCTGGAGACGGGCCGCTTCGAGCGCCTCGGCTCCAACCGCGAACGACAGGTCAAGGTGCGCGTGGTCAGCGCCACCAACGCCGACCTGCAGGCGATGATCAAGGCCGGCAGCTTCCGCGAGGACCTGTTCTACCGCCTCAACGTGATCGAGCTACGCCTGCCGCCGCTGTCCGGACGTCCGGCCGACATCCTGCCGCTGGCGCGCCATTTCCTCGGCGCGCACCAGAACCTGCAATTGCATCCCTCCGCGCAGGCGGCGCTGCTGGCCCACCCATGGCCGGGCAATGTGCGCGAACTGAAAAACGTCATGGCGCGCGCCGGCCTGCTGGCCCAGGGCGAGACCATCAAGGTCGGCGACCTCGGTCTGCCGGCGGCCGCCGCGACGGCGATGGAGGAAGGCGTGCGCGAGCCGGACCGCGACGCCATCGGCCTGGCCCTGAGCCGCGCCGGCGGCGTGGTGGCGCAGGCCGCGGCGGAACTGGGCCTGTCGCGCCAGGCGCTGTACCGCCGCATGGAACGGCTGGGCATCGCCCGCTCCTGATGGCGCCCACGCCCCCTTCGAAGGACATGCCCCACAAAGGCCTGCGCCTTTCTTTGCTCACGCGCTGGACGGCGCTGATCGGCACCCTGCTCACCGTCGGCATCCTGATCGCGCTGGCCCTGACCCGCTTCTTCCCCGACAATCCAGGCGTGGTGCTGGCGGTGTGCCTGCTATGCGTGCTGCCGATCTCCATCATCACCATCCGCTCGCAGCTCGAATCCATGCTCTCGCTGTTCCGCGCGCTGACCGGCACCGTCGCAAGCTACCGCGACGGCGACTTTTCCTTCAGCCTGCACTGGCCACAGAACGATGAACTGAGCGACCTGGTGGCCGCCCACAACGCGCTTGGCGACGTGCTGCGCCAACAGCGGCTCGACCTGGTCCAGCGCGAACTGCTGCTCGACACCATGGTGCAGAACACGCCGGTGGCGATGCTGTTGGTGAGCGAATCCGGCCCGGTGGTGTATGCCAACATCGCCGCGCGCCAGCTGCTCAACGAAGGCCGCAAGCTCGAAGGCCACCGCCTCGGCGACGTGCTGGCGAAGGCCTCGCCGGCGCTGGTGGAGGCTATGGCGCGCGGCGGCGACGGCCTGTTCACCACCAAGGACGGCGGCAAGGTGGACGATATCGACGGCGAAGAGGTGTATCACCTGGCGCGCCGCAGCTTCAACCTGAATGGACGGCGCCACGAACTGCTGCTGCTGCGCCAACTGACGATGGAGCTGCGCCGGCAGGAAGTGCAGACATGGAAAAAGGTCATCCGCGTGATCAGCCACGAATTAAACAATTCGCTTGCGCCTTTGACCTCGCTGGCCCATTCGGGCGCGGAGCTGGTGCGGCGCGGCCAGACCGAGCGCCTGCCGCAAATCCTGGAAACCATCGAGGAGCGCACCCGCCACCTGGAGAGCTTCATCCTCGGCTACGCGCGCTTCGCCAAACTGCCGGCGCCCCGGCTCGAGCCGCAGCATTGGCCGGACTTCCTGGCGCGGCTGTCGCAGCAGATGGAGTTCACGCTGGCCGGCGAGCCGCTGGCCGAAGCCTGCGCCTTCGACGCGGCGCAACTGGAGCAGGCGCTGCTCAATCTTTTGAAGAACGCCCACGAATCGGGCTCGCCTTCCGGCCAGGTCAGCCTGGAGGTGCGGCGCCTGCACGAGGCGGTGCGCATCGATGTGCTAGACCGGGGGCCCGGCATGAGCGACACCGTGTTAACCAACGCGCTGGTGCCGTTCTACTCCACCAAGCGTAGCGGCACCGGCCTTGGCCTGGCGCTGGCGCGCGAGATCGCCGAAGCCCACGGCGGGCGCATCACGCTGGCCAACCGCGACGGCGGCGGGCTGGCGGTGACCATCATCCTGCCGCTGGCCTGTTAGCCTCTCGGCAGGTCGAGCTGTTAAACTGGCGGGATGTCTTCCAAGTCCGCCCCAAAATCCGCCCCCGGCGCGATCCGCTTCGACCAGCCCGGCCATCCGCCGGCCACCATCACCGAATTCGAAGGCGTGCGCAGCCTGCACCTGGGCACTTCGTGGGTGCAGGGCGCGATGCGCCTGTCCAAGCCGGACAACATCGAGCTCGAATACGTACAAATGATGATGATGTGGCTACTGTTCAACGACAACCCGCGCCACATCGTCCAACTGGGACTGGGCAGCGCGGCGCTGACGAAATTCTGCCACCGCCGCCTGCCGCAGGCGCGCGTGACGGCCGTCGAACTCAATCCCAACGTCATCGCCATCTGCAACGCGCAATTCGGCCTGCCGTCGAACGACGAGCGCCTGAACGTGATCGAAATGAACGCGATGGATTTCGTGCTCGACCCGGCCAACCATGGCACGGTCGACATGCTGCAGGTGGACCTGTACGACGAGGAGGCGCGCGGCCCGGTGCTCGACTCGCCCGAGTTCTACCAGGCCTGCCATGACTGCCTGCGCGACGGCGGCATCATGACCACCAACGTCTTCGGCGACTTTTCCAACTACGACAAGAATTTGCAGACGATGGAGCAGGTGTTCGACGCCGTGGTCTGGCTGCCAGAGGTCCATGACGCCAACATCGTGGTGATAGCGTTCAAGGAGTCGCCGGTGATCGATTTCGCGGTGCTGTACGAGCGCGCCGGCGCCATCAAAAAAACGCTGAACCTGCCGGCTAAATCGTGGGTCAACGGTCTCAAAGGATGGATGCTGGACCAGCAATAACGGGCCGATAAAAGCGGTGTTGAACGACGCACCGGCTTAGCGCATTTTTCGCCTATCGATATGCAAGCGCCTTATACCGATGCAGGCGCGCCACAGTTTCGCACCGTTTTGCGGCACGTAAGTTACGGGCCGTCGGCCAGATTACGCCACATCCCTTGACAACGCGAGCAATATTAGCAATCGTACACATTCTGCAACAAGTTGGTGCATGCCGCGTTGCGGCTCTGCGACAGCTCAAGATAGTATTTTCTCAACGACCGCTACCAGCGGCGTCCCCACAAAAAAAAGAGAGAAATACATGACAAGAGCACTGACAGTAGCACCCCGGTTCAAGCGCACGCTGCTCGCCAGCGCCATCCTGCTGCTGGTGGCCGGTCCGGGCCTGGCGCAAACCCAGGCCGCCGCCGACGAGCAGCTGGCCAAGGAGCAGCAAGTCGTCGTCCTCGGTTCGCGCACGGTCGCCAAGACGGCGCTCGACACCTCGTCGCCGGTCGGGCTGATCGGCCTGAAGGACATCCAGACGGCCGGTCCGCTGGAACTGGGCAAACTGCTGCAAACGCTGGACCCGTCGTTCAACTTCTCGAGCACTTTTGTGAGCGACGGCACCGACAGCATCCGTCCGGCCACCCTGCGCTCGCTCGGCCCCGACCAGGTGCTGGTGCTCATTAACGGCAAGCGGCGCCACCAGCAGGCGCTGGTCAACGTCCAGCAAACCGTCGGACGCGGCTCGGCCGGCACCGACATCAACGCCATTCCGCTGGCGGCGATCCAGCGCATCGAGGTGCTGCGCGACGGCGCCGCCGCCCAATACGGCTCGGACGCCATTGCCGGCGTGATCAACATCGTGCTCAAGACGCAGACCAACGAGACCTCGCTGAGCGGCACCGTCGGCACCACCTCCGAAGGCGACGGCGACCTGTACTCCGGCAGCGCAAACACCGGCTTCGCGCTGGGCCAGGACGGCGGCTTCCTGAACCTGACCGTCGAGGCGCGCAAGCGCGGCGAAACCAACCGCGCCGGCCCCGACTCGCTGCGCGCGAACCCGCCGCGCGTGACCCAGCACCTGGGCGACAGTAACACCCGCGACACCTACTTCTGGTGGAACGGCGCCATCCCGATCGACAAGGGCAGCGAGTTCTATGCCTTCGGCGGCCTGTCCAAGCGCAAGAGCGACTCGTTCGGCTTCTTCCGCTCGGCCGGCGACGACCGCACCGTGCAAGCTGTCTATCCGAACGGCTTCCTGCCGGCGATTCACACCGACATCAAGGACGCCTCGTTCGCCTTCGGTTATCGCCGCGACCTGCCCAACGACTGGAAGGCCGACATCAGCATCAACCACGGCGCCAGCGAACTGGCGTTCCACGAATCCGACAGCCTGAACACCAGCTACTGGTACGAGCCGAAACCGGGCGGCGGCATCTACGCCGAATCGCCGCGCGAGGCCGACACCGGCACCTTGAAATTCGACCAGACCACGATCAACGCCGACATCAAGGGCCCGGTCACAATCGGCGGCGCCAGCGTGTTCCTCGCCACCGGCTTCGAATACCGCCGCGACAACTACCAGATCGTCGCCGGCGATCCGGTCTCCTACCAGTACGGCCGCACCAACAATCCGGCCATCGGCATCACCACGCCGAGCGGCGCGACGGCGGCGGCGGGCATCCAGGGCTTCCCCGGCTACACGCCGGCCACCGCCGTCGATTCGGGCCGCCACAACATCGCGCTGTTCCTCGACGCCGAGCACAAGCCGCTGGAAAACCTGACCCTGGCCGGCGCCGTGCGCTTTGAAAAGTACTCGGACTTCGGCAACACCACCACCGGTAAGCTCAGCGCCCGCTACGACCCGTCCAAGACGGTCGGCTTCCGCGGCAGCGTTTCGAGCGGCTTCCGCGCGCCCAGCGTGCAGCAGCGCTTCTACAGCTCCGTGTCGACCAACCTGAATAACGGCGTGCTGACCGAAACGCTGACCGCGCGCGAAGGCAGCTCGGTCACGCAGGCCTTCGGCATCGCCCCGCTGAAAGAGGAAACCTCGACCAGCGGCAGCGTCGGCATGGTGCTGCGCCCGGCCAAGAACATGTCGCTGACGGTCGACGCGTACCAGATCAAGATCAAGGACCGCATCGTCTTCTCCAGCGAAATCGCGCCGGAGGCCGGCGGCGGCCCGATCACCAACATCCTGCGTCCGCTGGGCGTGGGCCAGGCGCAGTTCTTCACCAACGCGGTCGACACCCGCACCCGTGGCCTGGACATCGTCGCCGAGCACACCACCCGCTTCGCGGCGTCGTCGCTGGTGCTGTCGGGCCAACTGGGGTTCAACAAGACGGAGGTGAGCAAGCGCCATTCGACATCGACGGTGCTGACCGGCGAACAGCTGTTCGACCAGGCGCAGGTGACCCTGATCGAACGCGGCCAGCCGCGCAAGCACCACGTGGTGGCGGCCGACTACACGGCCGGCGCGTGGAACGTCAACACCCGCGCCAACTACTATGGCGAAGTGCAGGCGCAAAGCTTCAGCCCCCTGCACACGTGGGACGCGAAATGGCTGGTCGACGCATCGGTGCGCTATGGCTTCACCAAGCGCACCTTCCTCAGCGTCGGCGTGAACAACATGTTCAACGAACTGCCGTCGGAATGGACCAACGGCGGCGACTTCCCGAAACTGGGCTTCACCCGCTGCTGGGAAACCTGCCCGATCGGCGTGAACGGCCGCTCGATGTACATCCGCATGGATACCGCGTTTTAATCTGTTAGCGTGAACGGTTGGCGGCAAACGCCGCAAGGTGCACGATCGCCGCCAACCGCTTCACCAAATCATCCATCTGCTCGGCCGGCACCTGCGCGTAGCCGAGCATCAAACCCCGCCATCCCGAAGCCCCCGGCACATCGGACATATCGTGCCTGCCTAGCGCGTTGACCACGATCCCGTGCTCCAGCGCCTGCGCGACGACCGCCACATCGTCCATCGATTCGTCCCTGAAACGCAGCGCCAGATGCATGCCTGCCGATCCGCCGTGCACCGTCGCCACGGCCCCCATATGCCGCTCCAGCGACGCCACCAGCGCGTCGCGCCGCTGACGATACAGCCTGCGCATGCGCCGCACATGCAACGCGAACTGCCCGCTGCGTAGAAACTCCGCCAACGCCAACTGCTCCGCCACCCGTCCACTCGCATGCGACTGCGCCCGCATCAGCGCGAACGCCGCCTCCAGCGCCGGCGGCACCACCACAAAGGCGATCCTCAGCGACGGGAACATGGTCTTGCTGAACGTCCCCAGATACACCACCGGCGCATCCGGCGCCAGGCCCTGCATGGCCGACAGCGGCGCGCCGTCGTGCCGGAACTCGCTATCGTAGTCGTCCTCGATGATCAGCGCACCGGCGCCGCGCGCCGCCTCGATCAGCGCCAGACGGCGGCGCAAACTGAGAACGCTGCCCACCGGGTACTGGTGCGACGGCGTCGTATAGATCAGGCGCGGAGGCCGCAGCAACCAGTCCTCCGGCGTCGGCGCGATGCCGTCGTCGTCCACCTCGATCCCCGCCACATTCAAGCCGGCACCGCGCGACGCCGCCAGCGCGCCGCCATAGCCCGGGCTCTCGATCCAGATCGTGTCGCCCGCGTCGGCCAGCGCGCGCATGCACAGCTCCAGGCTACTCTGCGTGCCATCGGTAATGAACACCTGGCCGGCATCGCAGACCACCCCGCGCGACGCGCGCAGATGGTCGGCGATGGCCTCGCGCAGCAGCGGTTCGCCGGCCGGGTCGCCGTAGTTCAGCTGCGGCACCGTCAGCGAGCGCCATGCGCGTTCCAGCATGCGGCGCCACAAGGTCAACGGAAAATGGTCGAGCGCCGGCACGCCGGGAACGAAGGCGCCCATCCTCTCGGGCGGTCCAGGCAAATGCCGCAGTCCGCGCGCGCGTTGCGACAACCCCGCTTGCGCCAACGCTTGCGGCGACGGCGACGGCTTGCGGTCCGCCGCGATCGCCGCCACCACGGTGCCGCGCCGGTCGGTGGTGACGAAGCCTTCACTGGCCAATTGCTCGTACGCGTACAGCACCGTGTTGCGTGCCAGTCCGAGTTCCTCGGCCAGCGCGCGTGACGCGGCAAGGCGCGTGCCGGCGGCCAGTGTGCCGTTGCGGATCGCCGCGCGCAGGCACTCGTGCAGCATGCGCTGGCGCGGCCAGCCCCGGTGGCTGTGCTGCGCCGCGTAGCCGGTGATCAGCAGGGACATATCCATTTTTGATCCATTCGTGGCTCCATCAAATCTAATATTTCTGGACCTGTTTTCAGGGCCAGCAAACCATTATATTGATATTTCACTCATTTTGGATGGAGATCATGACCGCAGCAGCCAACCCCGCGCAGCAAGCCGCCGCCACCGCGCCGAGCGACCGCACCCGCGTGCGCCGTAGCGCCGAGAAGGCACAGTACGACGCAGCCACCCTGCACGCCATTGTCGACGACGCCTACCTGTGCCACATCGCCTTTAGCGACGCCAAAGGCTCGCACTGCATTCCCACCGCCTGCTGGCGCGAGGACGGGCATTTGTACATCCACGGCTCCAATGGCAGCCGCATGCTCAAGCGCCTGGTGGAAAGCGAGACCTGCGTGACGATCACGCATCTGGACGGCCTGGTGCTGGCGCGATCGGCCTTCAACCATTCGATGAACTACCGTTCGGCGATGATCTACGGCCGCTTCGAGGTGGTCACCGACGAAGCCGAGCGCCATCGCTCGCTGGAAGCCTTCATGGAAAAGCTGGCGCCGGGACGTCAGGCACAGGTCCGGCCGGGCAACGACAAGGAGTACGCCGCCACGACGATCATGCGCATATCGCTGGAGGAGGCGGCCTGTAAGGTGCGCAGCGGCGGGCCGAACGACGATGAGGAGGACATGCAATGGCCGGTTTGGGCGGGCGTGCTGCCGTGGGAACGGACGCCGATGGCGCCGCAGCGGGACACGGCTTGCACCATTGAGGCCCCAGGCTACGTCCGCGCATGGGAATGTAGTCCGACTACACTAAGCAATACCAATTTGTAGCAAATACGCAACTGAAAGCGTTTTCAAGGGCTGCGACTTGTCTTAGGTTCAGCTATTTGATGTCACAAGATCAAACTTAATTTGACTTGGTTTCTAGTTTTAATACAAGATCGGGCTCAGGCGTCATGAGAACGCCGAGCATCCGACCCCATGTAAAACATCTGGAGACAAGACAATGCAAGCCAGTCCAAGCACCCCACGCGGCGTTAGCGCCGCGCTTCCCCTCACGCCCGTCGCCGCCGCCTGCGCGCTGCTGATCGCCGCCTTTTCCACACCGCTGCACGCACAGCCCGACAGCGCGGCCTCCGCGCAAGGCGGCGACGCGCCGATGTCGAAAGTCGTCGTATCGGGCATCCGGCGCGGCATCGAGGATGCCATCTCGGTCAAAAAAGAGTCGACTTCGATCGTCGAATCCATCTCCGCCGAGGATATCGGCAAGCTGCCCGACGTCAGCATCGCCGAATCGATCGCACGCCTTCCGGGCCTGGCCGCGCAGCGTGTCGGCGGCCGCGCGCAAGTGATCAGCATTCGCGGCCTGTCGCCGGACTTTGCCACCACCTTGCTCAACGGCCGCGAGCAGGTCAGCACCGGCGACAATCGCAGCGTCGAATTCGACCAATATCCTTCCGAGCTTCTGAGTGGCGTCACCGTCTACAAAACGCCGGACGCTGGACTGGTCGGCCAGGGCCTGTCGGGCACCATCGACATGCAGACCGTGCGCCCATTGGCCTTCCCGGGCCGTACCTTTTCGGTCAACGTGCGCGGCGAGAAAAACTCGATGGGCAAGATCGCCGACACCAAGGACACCGGCCATCGCCTCAGCGCCAGCTACATCGACCAGTTTGCGAACCGCACCGTCGGCGTGGCGATCGGGGTGGCCAGCCTGGAGACGCCCATCCTGGAAAACCAGACCGGCACTTACGAGCCGTTCGAACAGGCGCCCGTGTCGGGCGTCCCGGCCGGCACTTTCGTCACTGCCGGCGTCAAGGCGCTGGCCAAGAGCGGCACCCTGAAACGCACAGGTGTGATCGGCGTGCTGGAATACCGGCCATCGAAGCAGTGGTCCAGCACCATCGACTTGTTCGCCTCCGAATTCAAGCAGGTGGACACCAACAACCAGTTCGAAGTCAATCTGGGCGGCTACAACGGCAGCAACAACCCGGTCGGCTTCAACTACGCCAGCACCAATATCGTCAACGGCACGCTGCTGGGCGGCACCGCCACCGGCGCCTACCCGCTGGTGCGCGGCCAGTACAACCACCGCAAGGACCAGATCCGCACCGCCGGCTGGGCCAATAAATTCAACTTCGGCAGCTGGTCGCTGCTGGCGGACGCCAACTACTCGCAAGCCAAGCGCGATGAGATCTACCTCGAAAACAATCTGCAGCTGCAAAGCGCGACGGGGGGCGCTTTCAACGATCCCTTGATGACGGTCGGCTGGAACACCGGCCGCTTTGCCACCATCGCAGGCACGCTCAATTACAGCGATCCGACCAAGCTTTTTACCGGTAACTCGATCTACGGTTACGGCAGCACCTATTCGCCGCATTTGAAGGACACGCTGAAAAGCTTCAAGCTGGCGGCCACGCTGCCGGCGCCGGATAGCCTGGATGCGTACCTGCGCGGTTTCGACGTCGGCATCAACTACAGCGACCGCACCAAGACCAAGCGCCAGCCATCGGGTGACTTGTTCGCCACCGGGAACCCAACCATCTCCAGCGACTTGCTCTACTCCCCGGTGGACTTGGGCTTTGCCGGCGCGGGCGTGGTCCCTTCGTGGAATGTGCCGGGGGTGATCGCCAAGTACTTCAATCCGATCAACTACAGCCTGGCCAACAACGCCGGCACCATCAGCCGCGCGTGGGACGTCCAGGAGAAAATCACCACGGGCTATGCGCGCGCCAACATCGAAAGCGAATGGGGTGGCGTCGCCGTGCGCGGCAACATCGGCGCGCAGCTGCTGCATACCGATCAATCGTCGGACTCCCTGTACGCGGATGCCGCCGGCGTGGCCCATCCCTACACCGACGGCAAGAGCTACAACGACGTCCTGCCAAGCATGAACCTCGCTTTCGGCCTGCCGTCGGATCAAACCGTGCGCGTCTCGCTGGCCAAGCAGATCGCCCGGCCGCGCGTGGATGAACTCAACGCCGGCTTTAACTTCACCGTCGATACCGGCACGCGCCTGCCGAGCGGCAGCGGCGGCAACGCCAGGCTCGATCCGTGGCGCGCCAAGGCTTTCGACCTGTCGTGGGAAAAGTACTTCGCCAAGAAGGGTTACGTCGCGCTGGCCGGATACTACAAAAAGCTCGACACCTACATCTACAAGTTCTCGGAGACGCGCGACTTCTCGCAGTACACGGCCGGCACCATCGCCATCACCAATTCCGGTCAGTTCACCACTTCGTACAACGGCAGCGGCGGCACGCTCAAGGGGGCGGAGTTGTCGGTGTCGGTGCCGCTGGAGTTGGTCACGCCGGTGCTGGACGGCTTCGGTGTATTGGCCAGTACCTCGTACACCAAGAGCGGCATCGACATCAAGGAAGTCAACGCCTCGATCGGCAAGATCGAACTGCCCGGCATGTCGCGTCACGTCACCAACGTCACGCTGTATTACGAAAAGGCCGGGTTCTCGACGCGTGTGAGCACGCGCCGGCGTTCGGACTATGTGGGCGAGATCGGCAACTTCGCGGGCGATCGCCAGTTGCGTTATGTGGTCGGCGACAGCCCGGTCGATTTCCAGATCGGCTACACCTTCAACGACGGCGCGTACAAGGGACTGGGGGTGCTCCTGCAGGTCAACAACCTGACCAACGAAGCGTATGAGACCTACGCCAACAGCAAGGACCGTCAGCTGGAGTATGCCAAGTACGGGCGCACTGTTTTGTTCGGGGTGAATTACAAGTTCTAAAGGCGAGACTTGGGGCGGATTCGCGCTAATCCGCCCTATGTGGTTCCGTGGCGGCCTTGGGGTCACGGAACCACAGCATCAACATGCATAAGCCAAACAGCAGCGCGAACGGTGTCGTCGACAACGGTCGTTCCGTCGTTGCCGTGATGCCTGCCGGCGCCCTCGCCGCATACTGCGCAGTCGCCTCACGCCGCAAGGAACGCTGCCACTGCGGCCAATCGCCATCGCCATAAACATAAGTCATCCCCGCCGTCGGCATGCCGGCGGCGCTAAAGCGTGCCCAACCCGCGCGTTGCGGCCACCAGGCCGCACAACGTCCGTCCGCCTTGTCGCCGCGCGCCCGCAAGGCCAACGCTGGCCCACCCTCGACACGCAGCAACGCCCCGGCATCGGCGCCTTGCGCACATACCTCGCTGCGCAAACCCGCGACCGGCATCGGGTCTGCCAACCGCCATTCGGTTTTGCGCACACCGGCCAACACCATCCGGTCAATAGCGTCCTGCCACCACAATGCCAACGCTTGCGGCGCGCTGATCGCGTACCGGTGCCACTCCGAGACGCCCACCCAGATCACCCGACCCTGGCGTACATCGCGCTGCCAGAGCCACGGCTGCTTGCGGCTGTCCCTGGCCAGCACCGACCATGGCCCGTCACCGCGATCATCGGGATTCAGCGTCGCCGGCGGCATGACCAAGGAAACACCCCCTGCACTAAACTGACGCTGGTCCTCCTTCTCCGTCGTCGGCGATTGCGGCCGAAGGCGCAGACCCAGCTCGCGCTGCCAGAATCCGGCGTCGGACGCATTTGCGCCCAGTACCACCAGCGGCACGCCCTGCCCCGTCGCCGCCAGCAGTGCCGCGCGTGCGGATGGCGCCAGCTTCTCCACATAGGCGGCATCGACGAACATCGCGTTGGGCGCGGTGATCGGTTCACGCGCCGTCTCGCTGCGGGCAATGGCCTTGCCCAATGTGACGCTCCAATCGACGATCGCACCACTGTCGGACAACAGCCGGTTCAATGCGCGCGCATCGAACGAGGCGGCATCGAACCGGCCCTGTACCTGCAACGGCAGCGCTTCGCTCACCTGCAGCGGCACCGGCCCCTCCGCTATCGTTTTACTTTTGGCGTCCAACAGGCGCGCACGCAGCACCATCGCCTCGGCCACCGGCGGCAACCATTGAACCGACAGCTGCGCGGCCGGCGCACTGTTTGCCGCTACGGCGCCGGAATCGGCCAGCACCTGCTTGTTCTCTGCCAGCAGCTGCAGGCGCCAGCCGGCCGGCGCCTGCGGGCGCCGCACCGTCAATGTGAAAATGCGCCCGAGCGGCATCGTGCGCGGGAAGTCGAGCGACAGCAGATCCGCCTGCGCCGGCTTCCATTGCAGCGGCCGCGCGGGCAGATCCTGCCATTGCGCCTGGCGCAGCCCATCCCCGACCAGGGCGATGGCGGTGGCGCCGGGCATCGCGCTCAATGTGGCTTCGTCGATTCGGCCGCTGGCGTCGGTGACGACGGCCAATGCCTCTCCACCCTTGGACGGCAGCCGGATGTCGGCCAGCGAGATCGCCAACGCCGCCGCGGCGACCGTGACCAGCAACGCGTTGATCCACTGCCGCTTGCCTCCGAACAGGATGGCGCTTGCAAAACCGGCGGCCAGGGTCAGCGCCGGGAAAACCAACGTCTCAGCATCGACCGTGGCGATATTCATGATGGAGACCACTGTGCCGCTCATCGCGCCTCCTCCTTGCCATTCCACGCCCGCGCGAACGGGCTATCGACCGACGATCTGGCCTGCAACAGCACCGGAGCATCGGTCAATGTGCCACGCAGCCAGGCGCGCAGTTCGGCGCGGCACGGCACGCAGCCGTCCATCACGTCCTGCACCGCGCGCTGCGCACTCAGTTTTTGCTCTTGATCGGGAATGCGCGCGGTAATGGTGTCGCGCGCGGACTTGCTCCACAGTGCAGGCAACGCGCCATCGGCCGCCAACGACTGCACCAGTTCCCGCACCTCGGCCGGGACGCTGTCGCTGGCGGCGCCCTGCGCGCGCTTGTAGCTCATCGCGCCGACGATATCCCCGCTCATGCGCTTCTCTTCCTTCAACGCTGGCGGAACAAATGCCGTGCGATGCAGATAGACCCGCTCAGCCGCCTGCAACTCCTTGATCGCCTCCAATGCCTTGTACTCGGGCGCAAGCGCCGGCTTGGGCGCGATCGCGCGCAGCGATTTTTCGGCATCCCACATCGCCGACAGCGCTCGTTTCAACACCGCCTTGGTCTGCGGGTCGAAGATGGTGGCGTTGTCCTCCTGATCATGGACGTGGCCGAATTGATGCATGGCCGCTACCTCGCTGCCCATTTTTTCAGCGCCTCCGTGATGCTCCTCGTCGGCATGGCCGCCAGCCCTGTGTTCATCCTCTTCATGCTCACCCTCCTTGCCGCCGGCGCCGCCATGTCCATGCTCGTCGCCGAACAAACTCGACTCCTCGCCCAAGAACTGACCGTAGCGCAGCCGCAGCGCGGCCTGGTCGGCGGCGATCGCTTCGCTGCGCGAGCGCAGCGTGGCTGCTGGCAGCTTCGCATTAGCTTGCAGATCGGCGACCAACTGTTCGGTATCGATGATGATCTGCCGCTGGCTGCGCAGGTTCTCCGGCTTGGCCAGGGACGGCAGCGAAGTTGAATCCAGGCTTTCGGCATCGGGGCCGGGCAGGCGCAGCGTGTAGGTCGGCGATTGCGTGGTTTGGGGATTCTCGGGCGCGTTATCCGTGGCGCGTACGAAGAAGTACAACTCGTCGCCCGGCTCCATGCCAAGTTCCGCCAATGTCCATTGCTTCTTCCAGCTGCGCGACTTGGGATCGGCCGATTTCGGCAGCGGCACTTCGCGATCGGTGAAGCGGACATTCTCACCGCTGCCGCGCGCCAGCGTCATATGCAGGCTGGCACGCGAGATCGCGTAGTCGTCCTTCGCCAGAACGGAAAGCTGGACGGCTTTCACATCCTTGGCCAGCAGGTGGATCAGCTCCGTCGGTTCGATGATGGTCACTTGCGGCGACTGGTCGGGGATGACGCGGATGTTGTAACGCGTGCCGGCAGCACCGCGTGTACGCCAGAACAGCGAGTCCTCGACGCGCTTGAACGCGCAATCCGCGCCGATGGACAGCGCCTGCCCGTCGCCCAATTCAACCACCGGCTGCGCGCCAACCGGCTTGCGCACGCACCAGCGCACTTCCGAGTATTGCGGAATCTGGATGTCGCGCGCGGCGGTCTCGAATCCGGCAACGCCGGTGTAGGCCGGCGGCGTGACACGCAAATATACCTCGCCGTCGATAATCGGCCTGCTGGCGGGTGCGGCTTTCTGCGCTGCGATGGGCGCAGGTGGCTTCGCCTGGAGGCCCCAGGCCGCACCAGCGGCGATCAGGCTTGCCACCAGCGGTACCAGGCTATATCGCACGCGGTTACGCGCAATACGGCGATAGTCGTCGTCCTTCAGCACCTGGGCGAGACGGGACTGCAGCCGTTGCTGCTGCAAACCCGCTATCGGGGTCTTCGCTTCGGCGGACAGCAACGTGCTGCTATCTTCCAGCGCCGGGATGGCGGCGTCCAGCCACGACGGCCATTGATCGGCGATCCGCCGGCGCAAGCGGTAGATGTCCGCGGCGAGCCAGATCACCCATATGGCGATGGCCGCCAATACGACCGCCCGGGCGGCGGGCAGCAGGGTGGCGGCAAGCGCCAGAGGCACCAGCGCGGCCAGCCAATACGGCAGTCTCCGACGCAGGACCGCGCCCCACAAGCGGCGACGCAGGATGTCAGTTTCGCCGTGCATGGGCAAGTATCCGTTCCAAGATAAACAATGCGAACAAAACGTAGGCCAACCATGCCGCAGCTTTGGCGTCGATACGGCGTGGCGCTGGGGCGAGGCCCTTCGTGAAGGCCTGCGACGGCATTGGGTATGCCGGCGCCGGCGCTGCGCGCAGGGACTGCCATGCTTCGTAGAGCGCGCGGGCGGTGTCGGCGTCACGCGGTGGGAAGGCATTCGAGGTCCAAAGCCGACCGCGTGGACTGTCCACATACTTCAACGTCACGCCATTGACGGTGATCGCGCTGGCGTTTTTCAACTCGGGAAAAGCGCGCCCCTGAGCCGCATTGGTGGCTATCCACCAATGCGGCGCGCGCCAGTTGCCGGGCGGCGCCTCGCCCGGCACGTCCCACACAACAAGCCCGGTGTTCACATCGGGTGCGTTGGCCATCACGTAACGGTTGCTTCCATTGCCAGCTTTATCGAACGCGCCGAACAGCGAACGCCAGACGGCATCGCTCACGGAGGTGGTGGACAGCACCACAGGATGACGCACAACCGCCGGCGTGGCCTCCTGGCCCGTAACCGGCATCGTTCGCACTTCCACCTGATGGTTAAACCGGGGCAGGCGCGCCGGCATAGGGATTTGTCCGGCGCGGGCGACGATCAGCAGCCTGGCATCGGGACGCCAGTCGCGTTCATGCTGGCGCAGCAACTGCAACGCATCCGGCGGCAGATCGATGCGCGGCGCATCCGAGAAGCCGGCAGTGCCAATCTCGCGCTCCGCCCATGCCTTGTCCGCGCCAGCGTCGAGCAGCACCGTGTTGCCACGCCATGGAATGATGGTGGCGGCCAGCCAGGCGATCAGCGCCAGCAACAACAGGCAACGCACCAGCAGCAGGATGCGGTCGCGCCATTGCCAGACCCGTAGCTGCTCCGGCGCGGCGACAGGCAGAAAGCGCGCGGTCGCCAGTGGTTCGGCCTTTAAACGCTGCCGCTTCTGGCGATGCCACCATATCGGCAACAGCAATACCGGCAGCGCGAACCACCAGAACGGATAAGAACTCAGCATCGGCTATCCATCAAGGTTCCAATCTTCATTTCGCGCGCGCTCCCGCCAGCCGCAGCCAGCTACGCAACACCGCGACCAATTCCTGCTCGATGCACGCCTTGAAATGGACGATATTGTTTTGCCGGCAGCTGCCCGCCACGCCGTCGAAGTGCGCGCGGCTTTGCCGCTTGTAGCTATCG